>NZ_JANQBD010000045.1 GCF_024722015.1 Paenibacillus radicis (ex Xue et al. 2023)
GTAACGTTCCTGCTGGGATGTTTAACTCTTCTGCAATCTGCGGAACGCTCTTTGTCTGTTCTTGAATGTACTTTACTGTCTTTTCTTTAAACTCATCACTGAACCTCTGTCTCATCTCACCCACACCGGACACCTCTTCCTCTTTGTAATTTAATTATCTGCATTCTCTTATGAGGTGTCCACTTTTTATTCTAGATCTAGTAGTTCCTCTACTTCATGAAATGGGATAGGTTTTCAACCCATAGAGGATCGACGATCCGTTAGTCAGCTGGACTCATGGTAAAGACATAGCATAATAGGATGGATTCCCACCCCCGCAAGAGAGAGACCAAAAATCAGAGTAAGCTTCGTTCTCTCCAAAACATATAAATTCTACAAAAAAAGCCTTACGGCGTCCTTCGTGTACGATCTACATTTGTGCGCTTTGGAGGGATGGGTGTGGGATTACGGCAGCTGTTGAACTCGTGTTCCTTGATTGGTAGGCTTGCAGCGGTCGGAACAGTAGCTTCAAAGGTAAGCTGCTTACTCGAGCAGTCACCGGAGGTGACGACCAGGGCGGCGCTTACGCTTCTACACCCTACATTCGTTCCCTCTTTTGTTCTACTTCGTGCTTTGCGCCCTTCCTTACTCCTCTAAGCCGGTGTTCGAACTGTTATTAATAGCCATGAACTCCTCTGCAATGTTCCAAGTACATACAGTTAGCTTCACTATACTTTTAGCGAAGAGATCCACCCGCACATAGCCTTAAACAACACGCCAGTACTGCATTCACGGAAGTGAAGGGCAATGCGGAAGTAATTGTTCCGTTATCACCTGAAAACTCCAAAAATCAGAGTGATAAGGGAACAACTAGTTCCGTTATCGCTCTGTTTTTGTGCATAAATGCTCCATTCAGCCAACATAACGGAATTACCACTTCCGCTATTGCCCCAGATTGGAGGCGGCTGATGGAATAACGGAACTCTCCGTTCCGTACAAAATCCTCCAGGGCTCACCCCCCACTATTTCTATAAAAATCCCCCTTGATCATGGAGTGCATTAAAGATCTTAAGCTCAAATGCAGCTCTAAACTAAGCAAGTTAGGCAGGTTACTCGCTCATTTCTTCATTCCTTCGAAAAGCTTTCTAATCGAAACACTTTCATTGAGGATATATCTCAAGCTTAAAGGCAGCTTGTCCTGCGGGATAAGTATGGTACGCTCGCTTTTTATGACATACGAGATATAGCCGAAGTATTGAAGATTATATCCGTTTTTATAATGAAGAACGAATCCAGAAGAAACTAAACAAGCTGACTCCGGTTGAGTACCGTCGCCAGCTTTTTGCCTAGGGCTTTTTTCTATGTCTACAAAATTGGGGCTTGTCCATAATTTTTTATTAAACTAACAGGCAAATGGCATTATTGTACAATCGCATGTACCCCAGCCAACACAAGCCCGATCAAAAACCCGCAAATCGCACCGTTCACACGAATCCATTGCAAATCCCCGCCAATTTTATCTTCCATAAGTTCAATAAGCGTAGCATCGTCAAAGCGGTCGATATTTTCCTTGATCAACGCCCCAATCTTATGATGGTTAGCTTCAATTAAACGAGCAATTTGCTCCCTCAGCCCAAGCTCCATCCGATTTAGTAGATCTTCATTTTCTTCAATCTGCTTGATCATACGTGAAAGGAATGGAATCACATGATTCTCGGCAAACTGCTCCTCACGCACCCATTCGAGCGCCTGTGTTTGCAGCCGCTGCAGCAGCACGAGTAGCTTATCGCCAAGCTTCCATTCGGTTGCCAGCTGCTCTTTCCATTTCTCCAGCTCCAACGCAATATTCTCCTGATGCTCAGGCTTATTCAACCAATCTCTCAATGCTTCCATCACAGCTTGGCGATTTGCATTTTCTTTAGACCTCAAGCCCTCTATACCTGTAAGCATAAACTGCTGAATCAAGCTGCCAAGCTTTTCTTCATTAAAAAATCCAACGAACGCATTCAATGCAAACTGCATGAGTCCGTTTGTTTTCAGATGGGCCAAAGCTTGTACAGCCATCACACCCATGCGATCCCGAATTTCATTCTTTCTGACCAGCTTTTCTGCCATATCCAGCACAAAATCGAAAGCTTTCTCATCATAACCTCTTGCATAAGCTTGTCCAAGTGTTTTATCAATCAAGCTGCGCAAATCCAACGTTCCTAAAAGACGAATGATTTCTTTTTCCCCGTAGGCAGCGAGCTTCTCCAATGGAATTTGTTGAATCGCAAACTCGCTTATTTTCGCTATTCCCGCTTTAGCGCCGTCTGTCGCCAATTGCTGCTCAGCCCCACGCAAAAGCCTTATAATAATGGGCACCTGAGCCAGCTTATCCATAATGCTCTTCTTACTCAGGAGATCCTCCTGGATCGTAGTAATAAAAGCTTGCGAAACCTTAGCCCGATTTTTCGGCAAAAGAGCCGTATGTGGTATCGGAATACCAAGTGGATGCCGGAACAGCGCAGTAACAGCAAACCAATCCGCCAACCCTCCTACGAGCCCTGCTTCAAAGCCACTTTGTAAAAAACGCACCCAAGGCCCATCTACAAACAATGTTCCCACAAACCCCGCCGCCATTATTCCGAGCGACACCGTCGCCGTATATTTGGATTTCCCCTTCATCATGGTTGTCCCCTCTGCAAAATACTCTGTAATTTAATCCCTGATCATCTATTCTACTAGAATGACCAAACAGACTTAATAATAGACAGAAAGACCACTGCGGTCAACAAAAAAGTATCCACGGCATTATACTGAGCCCATGAATACTTTCTCTTGTTTAAGCTGCTTTGGTTGCGGTTTGTCCATTCATGCCCAAGCTTTTGCCTAATCTGTAACCGAACAATGCAGCGAGAATTTGCTGGAACAGCATTCCCGCGATAACAGGCAGCGCGACCGGCGCCGGGAAAAAGGCGATAGCCAGTACCGCACCCGCGCTTAAATTCCGCATACCGGAGTTGAACGTTAAAGCAATGGTTAATTCACGATCCCAACCCATCGCTTTCGCTACGAACCATCCAAGCACATAGCCTAATGTAGCGCATACAAATGCAACCAATATAATGACGGCCAGCTGAGAATTCATTTGTTTAAGATAAGGAGCTATTACAGAGCTATTAAGAGATACAACAATAAATAATCCGATTTTGGAAAATGGAGCTAAATTCGGGCCCCACTGTGACTTGATTTTGCCTTTGGTAAGCTGGTTCAGCGCCATGCCTATCAATGATGGAAGAACTACCATCCAGAGCAGTCCTTGCATGATGTCCCAAGTGTTCATTTCTACCTTGGCGCCTACAAACAACGTTAAGCTGTAAGGCACAATAAATGGGGAAAGCATCGTATCGAGCAATATTAATGCTAACGTTAGCGCCAGATTGCCACGGTATATCGTAACCCACACCAAGCTTATGACCCCGGTTGGAATTACGAACAGCAGGATGAATCCCGTCTGAGTCAGATCGTCGCCTGGGAAAAATAATTGACCTGCTCCCCACCCAATCAATGGCATCACTACATGTAAAATAATGAAAATGACAATAAGCGGAAACGGATGCATGATTACTTTGCCCAAATCCTTGAAATTAGATCCAAGACTTCCAGCAAAGGTCATCGCTGCAAAAATCCATGGCGCGAGAAAGCTGTAGGAGGATAACCACGACGCACACAACAAGCCTACAATAACACCTAGCGGAGTCAGCAGCGGCATCACTTTTTCCAAAAATTTATTCAGTCGGTTTAACATAGATGGCGGCCCTCTTTATATTCGTATTAGAGTTAGTTGAAGTTCTCCACCTATTCTAGCATAATTTTTTAAGCTTAAAAGAACCAATATTGCGTTTTCCATTAAAAGCAAACCATATTTGCCATCGATTTTTCTATAAGGCCTGCAAAAAAATTTTATTGCTGAATTCGAATGATGTTAGAAGTTAACCCCCAGCGGATCCAATCCTTCCCCGGCATATGAAACCAATGGAGATACTTCGATCTCCCGAGTAGCTAGCCTTTCTGGAGGAACACCTGCCGCAAGAAGCCAGCTGCGATGCAATTCGAATAGCATCTTCCTTGCCGTAAATGGACTGTCTACACCTTCTTTATTTTTCACTGGGGCAAACTCAGCATCTCGCTTCATTAATAGTACGGTCAGGTTATCAGCCAACGGGAAAAAGTCAAAATGATGCCTTTCAAACTTATAAGCATTCGGTTTGTCCGGAGCCGTTAAAGCACCCTCGCTGTTAACATATGGAATCTTTTTGTGGGCCACATGGTAGGGGATTTCGGTTTGCGCATGCTTCTCAATAAAGTCGGTACGAAACAATTGAATGGACAGATTTGCCAGACGGTATTTCAGCTTTCCCTGATCATCCCGATCATACATAATAGATTCCGGCAATTCATTATATTCTACTACAGCTGGATGACCATTCTTCAAGCAGACTACTCCAACCTTTTCCTCTGGTTCGACCTTCTCAATCACTTTAGTCGCTACAGGATTGTTGAAATGCGAAGCCACTCCAATAAATACCGGATCAGCCACCTTTATCAGCGCATTATCGACATTGTAATAGAACAGCCACTCCACGCCGCGGCGCTTCAAATCATCCAAAGCGCCAGAGCGCTTAAGTGCAGCGAAGCAATCCCCATTGCCGCTAGGTGCCAGGCTAATCTCATCTTCGGCAGCCATCAGTATTTTCCCGCTTTCATCTAAAGCAGGCATAACTCCCTGTTCAAAAAAGAAGCAGTCTTCTTGAGCATAGCCAAAGAAATCATGATTATTAAAGAAGTGGACCGTTTCTCTATGATTATCCGGGCTTGTCATAACATACCATGGAATCGCAGTACCAGCCCGTTTGGATAGGTTGATCAGACGTTCCGCTTGCAGCTGAAACAATGATTTATGCGAAGGCAATCCGATATCATAGGTACCTTTGGGACCTTCATGTCCCAGCCTGCTTCCTTGCCCGCCTGCAACAACCAATGCTCCAACTTTCCCCTTCCGCAGCAGCTCCCAGCCCTTTTGCGTAAATTGCTCCTGCTCTAGGACGTCAAACTCGTCCCAATCCCAAGCATGTATGGAATCCAATGCTTCCATATGATCCGCAGCGGTAGGTCGGTTATTCAGCATATTGTTAATTTTGTTAAAATCCAAGTTAAGAATAGTATCGACCAGTTTTGCCTGTGAAGCTGCAGATAATTGAGGATAAAACTGAAGCAGCTGCTCTTGTCCATGCTGTGCCAGTAAAGCTGTTGCTTGTTCCCATTTGGAATCCACCTTATAGCACACTCCCCTCTATATTCTTTTCATCCATTTTACCACATATTACCACATACGAGGAATTGGAGGTTTAATGAGTGAGGTTGCGCCTTGAAATTTAGTTAGATCTGAGAGACCTTGTGCAAGTAAATAGCAATTATAGAAAAGAGAGAGACAGCGGAAGCAGATGCTTCCGTTCTCTCTCTCTTTTTGCGCATTAGTACAGTTATATGCACAAATAAAGAAATTTCGATTTCCTTTATTCAGCTTGAATTAGAAGTTATTCCAGCGAAATCTCAATCCCAAGCTCATTTCTAAATCTATCCACCATTAGATTGTGCAGATTCCGCGCCGCAGCGCCTTCTCCCGCTTCCTTCAAATCTTTCAGCAGGAGTCTGTAATGAACTTCCGTATAAGGCTCTAGCATAATAAGCTTTCGCAAAATAGATTCTCTTTCCAATCGGCCTGCTAGAGGAAGCAGCTGTTGCAAGGATTGCAGATAGGCAGCACGAATTTCGTATCGTCTAGCTGCTGCCCATGCATAATTCTCTGACTCTAAATAGTCGCCGCGATAAAGCTTAACCAATTCCCCTACCACGGACAGATCCCCATCTTTATAGTGCATTAATGCGCCCAGCTGTGACTTATCACTCACAATTCCCTCTAACCGCATCCAATATCTCTCATCGCCAAACATAACCGCGTCCTGAAACCCTGCGTTTTTTAGCGTATTGCGAAGATGGTATAACGTCGTGTGAAACAAAGCCTGCGCCCGATCGAGCGTGTGCTCGGGCCACATATCCTCCAAAATGCGATTGCGCTGCACAGGGTTGCCATCATAATGCCAAAGATAAGCGAACATTTCCTTCGCTTTCTTCGTCCTCCACGTTACCAAGGAATGATCTGAATCGTACAGTTCCATACTCCCAAGAACATTCAAATGTAGAGAGGTTTCCTCCGTTTCCCCGATAGGCTCCAACTCCTCCTCGGCAGAAGATCGAATAGGCTTGCTCTGCACTTGCTCCCGTTGGCGGAATCGAAACTGATATCGCTCCAGCGTCTTAGCGAGCCGCTCTTTGGAAACAGGCTTCAGCAAATATCCGAAAGCGTTGACCTCAAAGGCTTCCACGGCATATTCCTGATAAGCGGTAACGAATATGATCTGACTGCCCGGACAACTCAGAGACAATCGCTCCGCAGCGATCAACCCGTTCATTCCCGGCATCTCAATATCCAGGAATATCAGGTCCACTTCCGTATCCTCCAAATAAGCGAACGCTTCATCCACTTGAAGAAATTTGCGTTCAACAAATACGCCGCCCACTTCATGCAGCACAATTTCCAGTACATCCAAAGCAATTTCTTCATCATCAATCAATACAGCTTTAAGCATCACGTTCCTCCGGTATGTGAAACTTTACATAAGTCCCTTGGTTGGGCTCACTGCGTATCTCCAATGTTTGGGCGTAAAGCATTTTTAGTCGCCGGTTTACATTCCCGGTACCGACCCCGCTTCCCTCATCTTTATCCAGCTTATTGAGCATGTCTTCATCCATCCCGATTCCGTCATCCTCCACAGTAATTTCCACCCCTTTGTGCACACGGCAAGCACGAATCACCACCGTGCCTCCTGAAGGCTTCGGCCCAATCCCGTGACGCACCGCATTTTCTACGAGAGGCTGAACCATCAGCGGCGGCAGCATACAATGAAAGCCCTCTTCAATCAAATAACGAACCTGAAGCCTGCTGCCAAACCGCAGCTGTTCAATAGCCATATAGGCTTTCACCAGCTCCAGCTCTCTTTCAAACGATACAAGCTGGCTTTGAAAGGTGAAAGTAAACTTGGCTCTCAGATAGGTCGTCAAATGATGAATGGTCTCTCTTAGCTTATCGGTGTTCTTGTAGCTGAGCCCAACAAGGGCATTCAAGCTGTTGTACAGGAAATGAGGGGTGATTTGCGCTTGCAAAAAATCGATCTCCCTACGGACCGCATACTCTGAAGATCGTTTCATGGAAAGCAGTGATTGTACCCTGGCCTTAAGTTCGGTCAACTCAAACGGCTTTTGCAAAATATCGTTAGTTCCTGCTGCGAACGCAGCAATCATATCACCGGTTTGACCGGATGCTGTCAGCATCAATACCGGCAGCTCGGCCAAACCATGCAATTTGCGAATTTCTTTACAGACATCTACCCCTGAAACACCGGGCATCATCAAATCAAGCAGAACCAAATCCGGCTTTGGTGAGCGTTGCAGCAGCTCAATAGCTTCCTTGCCGCTATATACGGCCGTGTAGTCATAATTCAAGGATGAGATTGCGTCAATTAATATTTTTACATTGGAAGGCTCATCATCCACCAAGAGGATAGAAAATTCCGCCGGCTCTTCGGACCGGAATTGGTTTGCGAAAGCATAACTCTCGACAAAATCCGTATCATAGGTCGTCTTGTCTACTGACACTTCACCAGGGGCTATCGGCAGCGTGAAGGTAAAGCGTGTTCCTCTGCCAACCTCTGATTCCACCTCCAGCTTGCCATTCTGCAGCTCCACAAGCTGCTTGGTTATGCTGAGTCCAAGACCAATCCCACTCGGCGACTGTACGCCCATTTCGTTATACTGCTGGAAGGGCTGAAAGATACGCTTGATCTGCCCTGCTGGAATTCCCCTGCCCGTATCGGTAATAGAAACAGCGAGTTCCTTCCCTCTTATTTCAGCGCTTATGCGAATCGAGCCATGCTCGGTAAATTTCATCCCATTTTCCAATAAGTTATATAAAATTTGCTTCAACCGGTTTTCATCCGCGTAAATTAGAGGCAGCCCAGCATCAAGTTCATTAATGAGGATAACCTGCTTATTAATAGGCGTGATGGAAAGCGTCTCGAGCACAAAGCTAACGCTCATTCGTAAATCCACAGCGGTTGTATGAATAAGCATATGCCCATGCTTAATTCGTGACATATCGAGAATATCGTGAATAAGTCCAGCCAGCCGTCGGCCAACTAGGTTCATAAGCCTGATATTTTCCTTGTGCTGGGGACTAAGCTCGGTTTTGCGATCATCCAGCAGCGACTGTGATAAATTAATAAGACCATGCAACGGTGTGCGAAGCTCATGCGAGGTTTTGGCCAGAAATTCATCCTTCTGCCGATCGTAAGCAAGCAGCTGCTTGGATAGTCGTTCATTCTTATTAAAAGCCTGCTGAATACGGTTAGACATTAGAAAAGCTTGGGAAAACACGAGAAGCAATGGTGAAACGATCATATAATACGGATTGTCGAGTGCCAGCTCATAACGAAGCTGGGCAATAATCGAGTTGACGATTAGGAAGAACACCCCTACCGCAAGAAAGCCGGTCCCCGAGACTCCTTTATAGCTATTGCGGATCAGCATATAAAAAATAAATATAAATGTGGTTCCTTGTAACAGGAAATTCAGTGTCATGGTATTCACCAAATATTCATTGGGAATGAACACAATGACTACGAGATAAACATAAATGAACCGAAGTATCCAGCGAAACAACAAATTGTTTTGCTCACCTAAGTAGGTAAAAATGTACAGTGCAAAAAATAAAAAGGAAAAATAGGTGCAAATAAAAATGATTTTTTGAATCACTACGAAGGTGATCGAGGGAATTAACCTCGATAACAATATTTCGTTGTCGATGGTAAAAAAAACGCCGGTTGCCAGGCAAAATAAACTGAAATACATAAGATGCCGTTCTTTGCGCCATTGGCGGAACATGCCGCCATAGTATAAGCCGAACAACAGCATTGTCGATATCTGAACCATATCTGCCAGCTGGGAATTATCTATTCGATCCGTAACCGCCCGATAGGAGCCGAACTCAGGAGCTTGCACCAGCCCGCCAACAAGATATTTGAAGCTAGCAACCTGGATGATAATTTCAATGAAGCCTGCTTCAGCCTTCTCTGTACCAAAAAAGGGCAGATTGCTGGCTACAAAATCATTTCCGTTTAGCGATGGATTCCCATTGCCTTTAAGATCAGTGCCGTTCATATAAATGTGGCTGGACATCCGAACTTTTTTGGCTCGCAAGCTATATATATCCGTCTTGTCTACTTGAACGAGCAATCGGTATGTCCCAACACCGTAGCCATCTCTTCCGTCAGTTTCAAGTACCCCCTTCCAGCCAGCGGGTACCTTCAGAGTCTGTCGTTGTGCTACAAGCTCGGGGTGATTCTTAAAATCAGTGGGAGTCAGCAGCTTCCCTGCATAAAACTCCCACTCACCTTTTAGTGGAATGACTGAATCATTAGAAAAATTCCACTCCCTTGCATCCAATATTCCATTATGGGCTACCGGATAGGTTACTGATGGATTAAGCCAATGATATATAATAATGGCCACCATTATTGAAAACACGCCAATCATACAAAACATCGTTGCAACAGGTTTTCTCATCTTCTCTGCCTCAATTGAAAGGTTTCTATTTGCTTCCTTTATCATAGCAGATCTTGACTGGGCGCTCATTCACTTTTTTTATGCATTAGTACAACACCCCCGCTGAACTTTGCAGCATTAAAATGTTCTCATCCAAATAATTAATAATTTAGAAAGCATCCGCATTAAACTCACTTTACTGGAATTGTTTGCAGTGCACTTCGAATATCTCCGGTATCAATCACGAGATGTATGTTATTCATAGTCCTCATGGAACCCGATATAATCCCGACCAATTGACCAGATGGATCTATAACTGGCCCCCCCGACATCCCGCTAACAATCTGGGCCGATGTCAGAATTCGATTCCTGCCGTTGATCTCCGCCTTGGGGGTATTAATAATTCCCTCGGTAATAATTGGAGTGTTTTTTAAAGGATAGCCTACGGCAAATATTTTCTCCCCGTGTTTCACAGCCGCTTCTCTCATTGGAAGAAAATGGTATGACTCTCCACTCGCCATTACAGCTTGTGGATCAGGAAGCTTTAGAATTGCTATATCCGTCAGCTCGTCAAAAATAAGCACCTCTATGGAACCAACTGCCCGTCCATCATTAAACGTCGCCTCAATCCGCTCTGCCTCTTTTATCACATGATAAGCAGAAGCTGCTGTCCCGCTAGGGGACAGCAGCACGCCTGTGCCGGTGGCTATTAGAGTACCATCGCTTTTCATGGACCGGATGTAGAATACAGCGTCATCAGAGAGCTCATAGATCTCCTCCGCATTATGCAAAACCGGTGCATCCGCTTTGGCATTGAGACTGACATTCACAAAAAAGAGTATGCCGGTCAATAACGAAATCAGTACAATTGCACTTAAATTAATTAGTTTTCTCTTCAAGCACCAAACCGCCTTTCCACATCTTCGAATCTTACTTCACAACTGGCATGATATCATCGAATGCCCAATGATCAGGAGTTAGATCGCTGAATTTAGACGGTAGAGTTTGTTTTTGCGCACCCGTGATTCTGTTGATGACCACGATTGCTTGAGCTCTTGAAATTTGACTATCCGGCTCAAAGGTACCGTCAGGGAAGCCCTGTACATATCCAGCTTTCGTAAAGGCATTCACATACTTCTCGGACCAGTGGCCTCTAACATCAGACAGACTTGTTTCCCCATTGCTTGTAATGTCCAGCTTAAGCACTCTGGACATCAGTACAACAAACTCAGCTCTCGACAAGCCTTTCTCCCCGCCGAAGGTTCCATCCGGATATCCGTCTACGATGCCGGCTGATGTAAAGAATGCTACTAAATCTTCAATTCCCGATTTCACATCTTTAAATCGATTTTGTACGCTCACTTCCTCCATGTTTAGCAAAGGAGCAAGAACGTGGATAAGATCGTATCGGGTCAGCGCTGCATCCGGCTTAAATTGGCCGTCTTCATAGCCGGAAATATATTTAATTTGACCGGCATCGCTTTTCAGATCGTATTTGGCATTTTCTGCCTGATAATTCATCGTTATTACCCGATCATCCTTATCGGTAATTAGCTTGATCGTCATATTGCCTGTAATAATGATTTCTCCAATGTACTGAGCGCTGCTCGTAGTAGGAGTGCTTCCATCGGTTGTATAATAAATAATTTGACCTTCCGGTGCTGTCAGCTTTAATTTACTGTTCATTGCTACGGTTGCGGAGGTGCTGCTGTCAGTGTTACCCTTCACAGTGGTCTGGCCGACTTGAGCAGTTACTGTCGGTTGTGGGGCTGCTGGCGTGATAAGGCCCCCGCCTCCGCCTCCTCCACCACCGCTGCCGTTGCTTTCTCTTCTTACCCAGATGCCGGACAATATCTCGCTATTTTCCTTCTCATCAATAACGGTAACAGCTTTGAAATTGGTCGTAATCCTTATTATGATTGGACCTGTATACAACGTTGAATAAGCATCCGGCTGACTGCCATCCAAAGTATAATATATTTTTCCGCCAGGCTCATCTGTACTTAAAGTAACCGTAACCTGATCCGTGAAGTTAAGCTCACTAGGTGAGAACTTAGGCTTTAATGCCGCAACATTGTATTTCATAGATGGGGCATTAACGGTAATAGTTCTGCTCTCACCATTGGAAGAGACGGTCAGAATTGCGCTACCCGCTGTCTTCAATGAGCCTTTCACGTTTCCAGCTTCATCGCTGATCGATGCTTCATTAGGATTAGCCGACCAAACTACAGCTCCATCTTTCGTTAAATCAAAACCAGTACGAATGAGATTAATCAAATCCGTTTTGCTTAAAACAACTGCCGCTGCACTTAGCTTGGAAGCTGCGGTTCCATTGAATGCAGATAGCTGAGGATAGAAGCCTTGATCCGCTTTCCATAGGGAAGGCTCGAAGCCTGCCGGCAGAGTACCCTTCGTCAGCTCAGTGGCGAGCATACCTGACGCTTCTTTATCATCGCCGGCAACCCGATTGCCGGATGTGTTGTAATAAGCGGAATTGCTCTTTAACATTTGTTTGTTAAACGCTGTATGGGAAACAACTGCCGCATCTTCCTTGTGACCTGCAATTCCACCGAAATAAACTTTACCTTGAATAATTTTCCCCTCAATTCCGGCAATAACTTCTCCGTAATTCAAAGAATAATTGATGGTTCCGCTGACTGCATAACCTGCAATACCTCCAGCTTTGGCCTGAACCGTACCTTCCGCCTTAACGCGGCCGGATGCGTAGGTATTGCTGACAGTCCCTTCATTTGTACCTGTAATACCGCCCGCTTGTGCAAGGCTTGAAGCCGCATCGATATCGGAATAAGAGAAGGACTGGGCAATAGAGCCGCTGCCCTTGTTCTCACCTGCTATTCCTCCTGCAGCAACGGTAAGACCCGGTGTTGTTGCACGAACAGTTCCTCTGGAGTAAGCCTTGCTCAGTTGCCCTTCGTTAGAGCCGGAAATCCCGCCCACAATGCTGCCTGAACCAGTGATTGCTCCTTTAACCGCAGCTCCTGAAATAGAACCGCTATTGGCACCAGTTATGCCGCCTACATAATTAACACCGTCTATGCCTGACACTTCCACAGTTACATTAGAAACAGTTCCTTTGTTATCTCCGACTGCTCCCCCGACATAGTCGTTCCCCTTAACTTTTCCACGGATAACGATGTCGCTTATAGTCGCTCCGGCATGGTTGATCCCTGCTGCGACGCCCGTTTTGGAGCCTGCTGTAATATCAGCCTCATCGAATACCAAATTCGAAATTTTTCCGTAGTTTTCAGACACGAATCCATTCAAATCCGAGCCTGAGGCCACAAGCTTGAGGCCCTTTACTTTCTTGCCCTTACCATCGAATTCCCCTTGGAAGCTTGCAAACGAAGTCCACGAGATGCCAGTCAGGTCTAAATCCGCGCCAAGCGTAAACTTGTCCATGGCCGGCTTTTGCGTCGCAGTTCTGTTAAACAAGCGATAATAATCAAGACCTGTATTATTATAAAGCGTAATTGCGCCAGTCAGCTGCTTGGCATTATTAATGACTATATCTGAAGCACCATTGCCGCTTAAAAAGGATGGATCGGTCTCAAAATTCCAATTCCCGAAAGCGTAGGAATTTGTACTATCCGCTTGGACAACTCCTGGCGTGCTGCCCAGATTGTATCCAACCGCATTCAAAGCTCCTACATAGGAGGACTGAACGATCTTGCCGTCCCTGAAGTTATAACCGACCAACGAGCCTTTATAAGCATTAGCACCGCTAACACTCATGGATAGCTCAGCAACCTTGGCAAACACACCATCTAAAGTTCCGTCGTTATATCCGACAAATCCGCCGCCATAAGAACGTGTTGCATGATTAATTCCAATGGTCGCAACTTTATCCTGGATTGCATAAGTATTTTTGACGATTCCGCGTCTTTCCACCGCTCCCGCGAAGCCGCCGCTGCTTGTATCAAAGCCTGTATTGGTTATGCTGCCTGTAGCGTATGCATCTGTAATGCTGTAATGATCTATAGACCCGGCAAAACCTCCTGCATAAGAGCCGGTTATTCCTTTGACATCAACGATCCCCTTGGCATAGACCTGTTGGATAAGTCCGCTGCCTGAGCTAAGATCACCGAGCAGTCCGGCAAAACCGCCGGCATAAATCGTATTTTCCTGATTCGTGCACACGACAATTACCGGGATGTTGGCAAAGGAGTGAGTAATATTCGTATTATCTCCATTGCCTGCAAACCCTCCGACACGAGTAGCCGGCATGACGCCTGGCTTCGTAATGGCGCTGCCTACAGTGATCTTTTGCCCGCCTGATGCGTTCATATTCGAATAGTGAATCGCACCGCCTGCTGTCCAGCCTACAACGCCGCCCACATCATAAATCGTGCTTGCATCCGCGTTGATATTACTGCTCGCCGAAGAGCTGACGATGATTCCATCGCTATAGCCCGCTACGCCGCCGACAGAAGCAATTTTCGCCCCATTGACCGCAAGATCGGAAGTTGATCTTGAATTATAGATTGAGGCCGCCATGTTTTTGCCGACAACACCACCTACGTAAAGATCAGGTCCGTTATCTGCACCTTTAACTTCCATTGCCTTAGAGTGAACGACTGCATCATAGATACCTCTGTAAAAAGGAATCAGCTTACCGAAATCAAGACCGGCATCTACGTTGCTTGACTGCATAATACCAGCAACGCCGCCAACGGCGCTTTCGCCTGCCCTCGAAACCGAAGTAATGTCCGACAGCACATCTACTTGATAAAGAATCGAATCCATACCATAGCCGATAATACCGCCAGCCGTGACTCTGTCGCCTTTCCCTCTAATAAATGCTGAGAAAACTGCCTGATGGACCGCTGTCTGAGACAGCTTGCCTGCAATACCGCCAATGACCGAATTGGTGCTGCCATCAAGTGAAGATAGAACAACCTTATCCGTTTTTACATTTTCCATATCAAAAGCATTCGTACCCTTGCCTGTTTTAACCCCTACAACGCCTCCAACGATGCCATTCCCGGTCATATGCTGACCCGCTTGACTGGCTGTTATGTTGACATTGCTGATCAGATTCCCCGCATCGGACAGACCGGTCGCACCGCCCAAAGTTGATCCCAAGCCAAGCGCTTGCAATGTTCCATCTGTAAAGGTAACGATCAAATCATCAGCTTTACCTGACACATGATTACCAATTAAGCCACCGACTGTACTGTTGGCTCCTGTAGATGAAATCGGATACGCAGCTGTTATTGCAGTACGGAATCCTTTAAAATCTCCGGTTTGCTTTCCGATGATTCCGCCGATAGTAGCGTTGGCAGCTGAGCTGCCGATGCTGCCGCTCGGCGTTTTCAGATCAATAACCTGAGGATTCAAAGCAAACGTGTTATCGCCAATGATGCCGCCCGCAACAGCATTATTGCCTACTGCCTCAATTCGGCTGTTGCCATCTAGTGTCATAGACAGCTTTTCCAGAGCACCTGCGTTTTTACCGATAATTCCACCAACGATATTTCCGCTAATAGTCCCGGCATTTAACAGCTTGACCTCAATTTGAGAGACAGTCCCTTTATTGAGTCCCGCCAGGACACCGGTGTATTGATTACCCGCTACGGATAAAGGCTCCAAACGCATATGCTGAACCTTTGCCCCTTGCCCAATAACTCCGAACAAGCCTGAATACGATTGATCCGGCAGCAGCTTGAGCCCATCAATCAAATAATTATTGCCTTCAAATGTTCCTAAGAAAGCATTCGCTTCATTATTACCGATAGGCACCCACTGATTGGATTGAATGTGGATAGGATTCAACACTCGAATCGTTCTGCCTTCGAATGCAAATTTCTCAACACCTGTGACCGCTCCGTTAACAATCGCAGCAAGTCCTGCAAGCTCTGCTTCTGTTTTAATATCAAAATTAATAGCGCCTTTATCCCGCATGTACCAGTTGATGTTGGCATTCACATCGTTGCCGCTGCCACCGTCTCCGCCTGTGTTGGCACTGCGGTGCAGCTCCGGATATTTATAGTCGGCATTCAGCGAACCGTACTTCCAGGCTTGAGTAAAATCCCATCCTGACAAGCCCGGGAATATGTCTCTTTCTTTAAGCGTGGACGATAAAATCGTACTCAATCGCACGTGCACAAGCAGCCAGCGATGGTCTCCTTCTGCGAAATCCGGCAAATCATTATTGATTTGCTCGTTTTCATCTTTTACATAGTAGTTCTTGTAAAGCAATTCCTTGCTCGGATTATCATAACGTCCGGCAAAGCCACCGGCATATGCACCATTCCCCGCCGTAACCTGACCGGCTGAATAACTGGTAGTCACTTTACCATTGGCAATTCTGCCGAGAAGTCCTCCGGCATAAGAGCCATTTGCACTTGCGATAACTTCTTTGGCTGCATAAGAATCGGTGATGGAGCCTTCTACATGATCACCAATCAAACCGCCTACATTCGTATATACACCAGCGGCTGTTACTTTGGAAGCTGAATAAGACTTCTCAATAGTTCCACTGTTTCTTCCAATCAAACCGCCGAGGAACACGGAGTTTCCGTCTGTACCATAAGCGCGGCTTGCAATATCGATATCCACATAGGATGTAATGACCTGGCCTTTATTGTAGCCTACAAGCCCGCCTGCTAATGTGTTCTCCCCTTCAATCGTAAGGTTTGCGTTGCTGTAAGTGTAATAAAGTGTACCTGTTTCCGTGTTCAGACCGACCAGACCGCCGAGTGTGCTGTCATTTCCTTTGGAGGAGACCGGAATCTTATCGGTGATGCTGTTGTTGGCAATCAAGCTTCTGTTCTCGCCAACCATTCCCCCTGTTACTGTTGAAGGTGAGAATGCTTGAATCGATCCTACATAACGGCTGTTCTGAATCGTACTGACCGCTATGCCCGGAGCTGTGCTCGGATCGCCGCTCTGCTTATCGTTGACACCGATAATGCCGCCGATGGTTGAGGCTGCTGCCGATGCATTCACTTTAAGATTAAGCTGAGCTATATAATTGTTCACAAGAATGGCTGTTGCTGTGCTTTGATTGTAACCGGCCATACCACCTACAATAGCTTGTTCGCCATTGATGATCAGATTGACATTAATAGCGACGATTCTTTCCATTCTCGATTTGAGATTATATCCGCTTATTCCGCCCACATAAGCATTAGGAGCATCGGTCGAGGTGGAAACCATCAGATTCTCCACATTCGTCATTGTTGCGTCGCCAACAATTTTACCTTGCTCGATTTGACCGGCAATTCCTCCAGCTATCACATGCTCCGCTTTTACAACCAGCATCGCATAATCCGGAGCTTCAGCGCGTAAGACAGGATTTGTAATCTCTGTGCTCTTAGCCATACCGACAATACCGCCGATAAATGCACTAGCTCCTGTTGCAGTGATAAGTGGCTCTTCTTCGGCATATACCGATGAATTAACGATCAATGCTGGAGCTACCGTACTATCTGCAGCTTCAGATCGACCAGCAATCCCTCCTGCCTCGGCGCCTGTACCTTTGGATGCTATAATAATGTTTCTAGCTTCATTGCTCGTAATGGAACCCGTATTTCTTCCCGCGATACCTCCGATTTGGTTCGAAGCACCTTCCGTGGTGATGCTCACATTATGTGCGAAGCCTCTTGGCGTATCTCCAAGATTTTCACCGAACAAGCCTCCGATTCGGGCATTATTCCCTTGGGCCGTTATAGTAATTCCCTTCGCTTTAAGCGGATGCGCGGCATTAGTGCTAACATCGCTTGGTATGCTGCCTTTAGTTACTTCTTGAATTCCTGAAATACCACCGACCTTAGCTTGAACAGCCGCTATGTTGATGGTCAGGTTTTCCGACTGTACATAAACCTTTGGCGAATGATTGATCCCGATAGCTCCACCGATCTGACTATTCGCAGACTTAATATCGATTGCCAGCTTGCTCACTTTTATAGGGGTTCCTGGTTCACCTATAATCGCATCTGCTGAAAGGAAGCCCGCTACACCGCCCAACGTATATCCGTTTCTTCCTAATTCATTGATAAGGCCAATGTTAGTTACCGCACTGCCTGTAACGTTCAAAGCATTGTCGTTATGTCCTGCAATGCCCCCGGCTGTAACGGTGTCGGCTGTCGACTCCAGCTTTACACTATAACCATCCGCATAGCTCTCGACCCCAACAGCTGCGTTGGATATTGTCCCTTGTGCCTTACCTGCTACTCCACCTGTGAATCCACCGCTCAGCTTATTGGTTAAAGCTATGAACTTAACCGTTGAACCACTAATAGTTCCTTTTGAATATCCGGCAACTCCGCCAATCGTTCCTTCCGCTGTAATTGCAGCGAATGGGATTTCCGTAGTTCCGGTATTTCCAACTGTAGCTTGCGAAAGCGTACCGCCATCCATATAGCCGGCAATCCCTCCGGTATAGGTTTCAGCTCCGCCTACAGCGGAAATCACACCTTGAAACTTGGTTTTATCTATGCTGCCCGCGCCGCTTCGGTTGACATAATAACCGACGATTCCCCCGGTGCTAATCGTGTTGCTTGGGTCTGAGGCTGCACCCGTTACTGCGATCTCACTCGCAAACTCGGCACCTGATATTACTTTATCGACGCCTTCATCAGGAACTAATCCGATAAAACCGCCTGTATATAGCTTCGATTGTCCATTGACCGCAATTTTTGCAATGCTGTATACATTATTGCTGACAGCCCCAGATGCTCTGGCATAGGCTCGATTGGATACAATGCCTCCCGTATATAGGCCGGTGCCTCCATTTACGGTGATTTCTGCGCTATTTTCATACGCCCGGTTTGTTGAGCTTTCAAATAGTACACGTTTGTTTGCAAAACCGATGATTCCGCCTGTGAAAGCTTCATCCGGTTTTTGTGATACTGTTCTGCCGGAAACTGAAATAACTCCAGTATTTTTGGCTGCGCTGTTAAAATAGATGTCGCCGGAAACCTTGCCGATTAATCCGCCGCTATATAATTGCTGTGTTCCTGCCGCTGTAATACTTACGTTGTTAGTAAAGCTTTTATCCCACTTGAAGGTGCTGCCAACAAATCCCGCAATCCCCCCGGTATGTACATTCGTCCCGCCCTTGTTAGTGATGGCCGCTGAATTCGTAAACACTATGGAGAATGTAGGCTGAGTCTGCTCAGCTGTAATAGCGCCTGCCAATCCGCCGGCATAAGTGCCACTAGCCTGCGGAGAATCTATACTTACTGCACCGGTGTTGGTTGTGTTGTTGGAGAAAGTAATGTCTGCTCCTGCCCTCCCCACTATTCCACCGGCGTAACCGCCGCTTCCGCCTGTTACCTTAATCGAAGCCGAATTGCTTATCGGTGTTGCATCTTCATCCATCTTAATGAACCCGTAAGCGAAGCCCGCGATACCTCCGGCATGCAGCTTACCGCTACCAGTTGCATCTATGGGACCATTATTCATGACCTTCTTGATTTTAAGCCCATCATCATCCCCGTAACCGACAATTCCCCCCGCATGGGTATCCATACCTGAGGCCGTAACCGGTTTATTATTGTTGGAGTTGGAAATGCTTCCTTCACCCGACCCGACAATACCACCGGCAAAAACGTTAGTAATAGTTGTGCTGACCTTTACATTCAATTGATTAGTAATATTATAGACTGTACTGTTGTTAATCATTTTACCGACAGCAGAGCCAACATAAACGCCATTGTCCCCGTAGACATTGTTGTACACGCTGTTGCTAACGGTAACAACATCAATACTTCCGGTAGCTGTAAACTCAAAGCCGCCTACGGTGGCACCATCCATATATCCTACAAGTCCCGCATAATTCAAATCCCCCGACACTTTCATTCCGGAAATTTTATAGGTTTGTCCACCCTTGGCAATTAACGTTCCTTTAAAAGGAGCGGCCTTCGATCCAATAGGCACCCACTGGTAAGCCGCCAAATCCAGGTCACGGTCAATTTCCAGCACCTTGCCGCTGAAACCATATATCGGCGCCCCATCTGCAGTACGACCGTCATTGACCAGCTTGGCAACCCCAGCCAGCTTTGCTGATGTATCGATTTTGAATGTATTATACACGGGATCATACCATAATGTATCCGCATGATCGGTCCATTTATCGCTGCTGGCATTCGCCATGAATACTAGTGAAAATGTAAGTACTGCAATTAATAATGCAATAAATGCAGAACCGAAGATTGCTTTTTGCTTTGGAGCCATCTTTGCACCGCCTCAATTGATTTAGATCGCTTAAACGGGATCTACCCACACAAATCATACGAATTGTGTGGGTACCTCCTCGATGATTATTTACCGCTTATCCATCGGTCAAGTCTTACTGCAATTGCTGCCGCTTGTGCCCGAGTCAGTGCATCCTGAGGATTGACACGGTCGTCTTCACCTTGAATAATGCCATTCTTGATACTCAACGCTACCGGCTTTTTAGCCCAGTCCGGAATTAAATCCCGGTCTTTATACGCGCTTAATATGCTGTTTACTTCCTCATCCTTCAAATCCTGGCCAAGTCCGAGCGCGTTCAGCGTCCGTCCTGCCATCGTCATCGCCTCTACTCTAGACAATGTTGCTTGAGGAGCGAAGGAGCCATCCTGCAAGCCGTTCACAATTCCGAGCTGTGCTGCAATGGATACGCTGCGATTATACCAATCATCATTAGCGACATCCTTGAAGCTATTGTTCGCATTTTTATTCATCAGCCCAGCTACGCGAAGCAGCAGAGTAGGATACTCGGCTCTGGAAATTCGGCTGTCCGGCTCGAACCGGTCAGCATCTTTCCCTAAAGCAAACAGTCTGGATGCTGCTTCGGAAATGCTTCCTTTACCCCAATGGCTATCACTGACGTCCTTAAAGGTTCTGTTATTACGGATAAAGGCCAGATTACCGTTACCGGTCAGGCTAACATCGACATAGGCCGCGCCGCCTTCATTAGCCAGCTTCCAAGGCACCGTTGTCCAATTTCCATCTGGTCCTTGCAGTATAACTGCCGTAATATCCCCGGCTTGCATCCCTTCAGGTACGGCTACCCGAGTTTTCACATAGGAGCTCCAACCGGCTTCCGGGATATTCATCTCGATAGAAGCGCCTTGTCCTGATGCGAGCAAGCTGCCGTTAACATCTGCAGCAATACCGGCTAGACCTCTTATTGCAGCTTCACCATTTGAATTAATCTTGATCACCAGCTCCTGATCCATACCGGCCAGCATATTTGGAGTCAACATCAGCTTGCCCATCGGCACTTCAATGCTGATCGTTTGCTGCTTGCTGATAGCTTGCTCCACAGCTCCCTTATCAAAATGGAACGTAAAGCCTTGAACCGTTTTATCCTGGGAAGCAATCTTAATTTCTTTGGCCGATTCAACATCTCTGGCTTTAATATAAGCTTCTACTTTATCGTCTTTGCGATCTGCGTTAATGGAGAGATTATTGATGGTCATCGGACTGCTTGATGATCCAACGAAGACTCCGCCACCACCGCCTCCGCCTCCACCACCGCCAGAACTTGCGGAAGACCACACATTTGCAGACAGCTTGCCAGATGCCGCCGTTGCCAAATTCTCACCAATGGTACGTTTAGCTACCACTATGGAATCGCCTGAGCTTGCAAGAATCTGTCCATTGTCAGGCAGAATGCTCCAGCTGCTCAAGTTTTGCTTATATTTCACGGTCTCTGTAACTGTCATCGATTTAGGATAAACCTTATACACAAGCTGCTGCCCAGCCATGTCACCGGCAGAGTTAACAATTACCTTTGTGGCAATGTTATTTCCTTCAATGCTGCTTGTATACGCACTAATAGTTTCCAGACCGTCTGCCGCAGGCATTGCCACGGAGGCAACTACCATAGATTGAAGAGACACACCTTCAGAAATGGTATACGTTCCTTCAATAAGACTAGCGCCGACTGCAACACCGGATACAGTCCCATTCTCTCCGACATTAACAGCTTCGCCCATCGCTACAGCATAGCTTAACCGTTTCTTGTCTTCGCCCGTTACTTCCACTTCTCTGAATTTAGGCTTACCCGATGCATCTTTACCGTCAGGAACTCTCACGAAGGCTGCAATCTCCTGGCTTCCCCCTGGTTTTAAAGTAGGCAATGTTTTCAACACAAGAGCCACCGGCACTTTAAATCCATCATTAGTGATGACAACGGAAGCTTTGTTCTCATTCCCCGCAGCATCCTTAGCTATAATAACTAGCTCCTCGTTAGGCACTCCAGGTGTTACATTCACCTTTCCACTAAACTTTCCATTCGTTTGTACAACCAGTTGGGTACCATTGACGGTAAGAATCGTGTCCTTGGACGTTGTACCCGATACCGTTACTTGCCCATTCTTGGCTCTGGCTCCGTTAACCGGCTCATCCAAATACAAGACTGGCGGGCTGGTATCTAAGGTTAAGTAAAGCATCGTCGCCGAAACGTCTTTGGTTTTCTTGTTCTTTGCAATTAGCTCGATCGCATAGGTTCCATCTGTCTTGAACTGATCAAAGCTAATCGTACCTTGGCTTCCTTGGCTGTTGTTTACAGCTGTAGTTTTGCCGATTGATTTCTCGGAGTAGAACGCTTCTACCTCGAGATCCTGCTGATCCGACACAAAATTGAAGCTTTGCGTTGTCTGATTGGTCACAAGCTCAATGAAGTGCTCGGACGCTTTCAGCTGACTGCTTGTTGTTTGTGCTTTCAAAACAGGTTTGACAGGAATCGGCAGAAGCTCATTTGTACTATTGATTCTTCCTGCGAAATGATAATTTTCATTTTTATCTACGGCTTTGGTTGGTTTGTTGGCTGCCGATACTCCGACTACATACTTTTGTCCAACCTCGAGACCCGTATAATGAACATCCTTTAAATCAAGAACGGCTCCGTTTAATTTCGTATCATCAATTTTGTCGGAAGTAGACAATGCAGTCCACCCACCAACAGGAATCCCTTCATATTTACCTGTTGCTTTATTCAGATATTTGGCCAGTTCATCCTTCGTAAGCAGCATTTCCGCAAAGCTTGGATACTTGTTCAGCTTCCCGCTGCTTTCCTGCAGTGCTTCAATTCTATAGCTTTGCTCATAGTCTTGGTGCCCCGCTTTGGTAGGAGCAGGCTTGAAGGACAGACTAAAGTATCCATTACCTGCAGGCTCTATTGCAACCTCGCTTACTTCCGCTGGTGCCAGAGGATCAATAATTTCGAACTTCTCAGCTGATGTCTTGGTGCCGAAGGCAACGCTAGACTTCAGCTCAGCACGCAAATAGTATTCCCCTTGCTGCAGCAAGCCGCGGATATCTTCCTTGTCACCCAGTAGCCCTACTTGTGTAACATCAATGACTTCACTTCCATTAGTCGTTGAGCCGGTAATGCCGCCATTTTTATTAACCGGCAAATCCTTGGCAATCAGAAGGCCAGGCTCGCCAGGCTGCAATACCTCCAGTACTGTTCCTTTTTCACTCGTTACTTTAGTCGTTTGGTTAGACTCAGCATCCTTCGTCAAATACAGGTTGATCGTATCACCCTGCTTTGCATTTTCCACGCTCCAGGCAGCAGTAAATTTGTTAGGATCTGCACCATTTTTGTTCAACTTAATATCTTTAAGTCCAGGAGCGACCGGTACGTTAAGCAGTCTGGTATCAACACCCGATTCGGCCGTCAAAGTCCAGGTTCCGCCATTTTTCAACTTATCCTGAGGCAGAATGATATAAGCTTTTCTTACATCCACTTTATCTTTGGAATTGCTCGCTGCAATAAATTGAGTGAAAGCATTAGCTGCAGGATTGGTGTTCGTGTTGTCAAATACAATCGGATACACTTTTCCTTCTGCATCTTTCAAGGTAAAGTTAGGCATTTTCTCATCAACATATTCCATTTCGATAATGGCATTTCCGCTGACGCTATTCATAGGGATTTCGTGCACACGTCCGCTATTTTTTACGGTTATGCCGCCGATTCCCGCATTCATGCTATCTGTATCCAGATGGCTGATGTCTTCTGTTATTTTGCGGTAGACAATCTCATGCTTCTCTGATTCTGTATCTATCCTGGATGTCGCCAAGGTCTCTACACCTTGCCCGATGACAAGCAGCCTTGGCCCTCGTTCCGGATCTTGAACGAGCAGATGGATAAAGCCTTCAGGCAAGCCCTCTCCGGAGGTGCCGAATTCAACCCCGCCTCCCCAGTAATAAGTAAGGCCTAGTGAAATAAAGAGAATCCCCACACTGCCCCATATCTTTTCGTTATTAACTCCGAAGAATACGCTCGACAGAGGCATTCCGCCTACCACCGGCACACTGCTAGGTATCTGTACCCTGGCTCCGATATACCCTTCAAAGTCGGTTCTGTGCTTCTCCAGATTTTGCCCTACGAAAATCCCGGCTTTGCCGATAATGATATCAAATCCGCCAATATCCACCTCGGCCTCGAGTCTTACAAACCATGGAGTTACCCATTGGGCCTCAAGAAGTGCTTTGGTTAGCATTGGCAGAAGCTGATCGCCTTCAGGTTCAGGTACTGTGGAGAAATCCAGTTTCCCTAGCAAGGCTAGTCCAGTCCGCTTAACTGTAAGATCAATGTCGCCGAAGTGATAAGCCGGTGCTATACCGAATCTCACGCTTACTCCTGCTTGCACGACAAGCGGGAACGGGTCGTTTTTGGAGCCGCCAGCGATCGTATCAGCAAGCTCTCTTACGGCTCCACGTACAGCCGTTAAATAGGTCGCTCCAGTTATAAGCACGCCCGGCTTGCCAAGCGTTGTACCAAATGCAACGACATCCGGCAAAATCCGCCCATCCGCAACCTTTTTAAAAGCAAGCTCCGCCTTGATTTCCAGCATGCTTTTCAGCTGAGCATCGAACTTAATCCCGTAGCGGTTAGCAATATCATGCTCCGACATATCCTGTACGTAGTGAACGATATTGATTTCACCACTTGGCTTCTTTGGTTCCTTGGCCTCTTCGGATTTTTTCGGCTTCTTATCACTAGGCTCGAACAAACCCAATTCTTTATTAAGATCGAATTTAAGATCAGCCTCGACCCCTACAAAGCCTTTGTCATTAAAAATAACGTTGCGAACCTCTGCGTCTATAACCTTCATGGAAAGCTTGCCGCCAAAGGAAATGCCGCCATGTCTTAAAATAAAGTCATTAAAAGAAAAACTGAAGCCCGAAATATAAAAGCTTGGTCCTGTAAACAAAGTATGTTTGTTAAAATAGATTTGGCTTATCATCAGCTGCTTGAACGGATTCAGCCGGTCACCCAACGCTCCGGACGCCCAGCTCAGCGCGCCATTCAGACTGTCATCTTCCTCATTGTCTCCGCTATCGGGAAAAGTCGCATTATCGATAACAAGCTCTTCACCTAAAGATTTATCGAAGCCATTAAAGAAATCCAGGGTCCATTCCCCTTGATGGAACACGAAGCCGCTGTTAGCAACGCTAAGCCTTCCATCCCCTTTAACAAACAGCGTATCAAAGAAAGGCATGCTGTCATAACCGTTAACATTGTTCTTGATTCCGAAAACATCGAGCTTCCCTCTTACAAACACCATATCTTTCCCTTTGTAAGCAACGGAATCATTAATAATGGCAGGCTCAGTTTTCGTATCAACAATGACCTGCTTGTCATTGCCGGTTCCTACCTCTTTAATCATCCCGCGGATAGTGACTAGCGATTCTTTCCCCTCATCCTCGAAAAATTCCGCCATTTCTTCATCCGACCCAAACATTTGATAGTTGTAGGCAGGTACTTCGGCCAATGATTCGTTGCCCGTATATTCGGCAAGATCAAATTTTGGATCCAAAGCTTTATTGGCTGCACCTACAAACATTTTGGCTTTCTTGAAGTTGGTCACCGCCGAGAATAAATCGTCTCCCTTTTTGAACGGCTTGCCGGGAAAGGCCTCATTAATCTCTGCCAGCTGCCGGTCACTTAATGGAAGACTAACATGGCTTAAATCAACCGTTTTCTTATAAACGGCGAGAATATTCGCCTCTCTGACCCGTGATTGCTGATTATCCGTTACCGAAAAGGTTTGTCCAGTCGTAATATCGAACAGTGCAGCAAGCTCCTCGTCACCTCCGGCATCACCCTTAAAATCGATTTGGACCTGATAGTCTCCGAGAGGCAGTTCGGGTCCAAGACCTGCTTGGATTACATTCCCTACACGGTCAACAAGATCCCCGCCTCTGTAGGTTATCCGCATATCCCCTGAAAAGCCGTCATCTGCTGCTTGGAGTATAACCGATTGCTTGACAGGAACCTTGTACCGCTTCCCCGTCACCTTTTCTTTCAAAAACAAGTCGAAATTCGGCGGCGCAACGTCATTGCCTGCATTGTACGCCTCAATGTTCGTCAGGTTAACCGTAAGATATTTCACGTCACTGCTGTACAGCTCTTTAGGAGAAAGCCCGTAAGCATAGGTCGCTGCAGCTTGTCCGATTGCAGGCAGCAGCATAAAGTTCGCCTTATTGGACTCATATTGCGCTTTAATTCCCTCATCCTCAACCCCTTCAATCTTGGCACGCGTTTCAGGGCTTCTCGCAGTAAGCATATACTGTTTGGTTGTAGGCCATGCCTTGCCTTTGGCCTGTACTTTATAAGAAGCGGTAATCGAATCGCCCGGCTTATACTTAGGCTTGATCCCTTGTGCCGCCTCTTCCGGCGTTGCTGTCTTCTTGAATTCGAGCTCCTTGCTGCGGAAAGTCTCTGTGACCGGTTTGCCATTAGCATCCCGAACTATATTGCCCACTTCATCGAGCTTGACGAAATTAAGTCCGCTTTCCAATTCCATATTGACGGTAATATTGGAATGCTCCATACCGAACATCGCCAAATTTTCTACTTCCGCGATAATATCGAATATACCTTCACCCACATAATTGCTGTTATCGCTCAATGTGGCCAACTGCTGAGGCGTATCCATGTAACGGATGGAAAAGATTTTATCCGGTTCAATGATTTCCCCTAATCCATATACCGTTTCAAACGATTGCGCAGCCTTGTCGGCAAGCGCCTTCGGCTGCCAATAGAAGGCAACTGCTGAGTCAGCCGTTCCATAATCATTGGTATCTCTTGTAAAATCAAGATTAGGGTTAGGTGTGTAATCCCACTTGGTGTTCGCTAACCCATTCCAATGTCCAACGATCATTTCATCGACGATATTAATATTTTTTTCAGCAAAATTGTTAAATCCATAGGCTATAACATTAGTAGCCAAGGGATTAGTCAAATCCAGCTTATCCCTCATCACCCAATAAGGAGGCAGCTTGTACAAAGCTCTGTCCTCTTCGGAAATCGTCGGATCGTTCTCCGGGTTATGTACCAGCTTTCTTTCTACCATTAGAGGCGCTTTATAAGCCGTACCAATCTGAAACTCAGGTCCGTCCTTGCCGGCAACCATTGTATCCAGCAATAGGCGCGTTCCCATCTGTACCACAGCGCCGCTTCGGTTAACGACTTCATAACGGATATTTACATTCCCCGCATTTTTCTTATCTGCTGCACTTGCATATAGCATTAAAATTTGTTTGATCTCAACACCTTTAATGCTCCAGATAGTCTCAATCTGTTTGGTGCCGTTATTGTTTACTACAATTTGGGGCTTCGTGACCTCTGAGAAGAAATCCACCGCAAATTTGTAAGGATTACCAAAAATATAATCGGTACCATCGATTCGAAAGGTCGTAAACGATGTTTCCGGATCATCCCCCCGGAAAAGCATGTTAACATTCTGATCATTTTTCCTGATCGGCTGACCCTCTACCGTTCTGATGCCAAAGCGTCCTGTATTGTTGTCAACCGTAATTTTTATAAAATCATTTTGTAGAACCGTTACTTTTGGTGTAGTGAGCTCTGCTGCAAGAACGGTTGTAACCCCGGACAAAGAACTGAAAAATAGTATAAAAGCCAATACAAGCACAAGCGTTCTTTTTAATAACTTCACTTGAGCGCCTCCTAATCCTTTCATTCTGAAAACAATAACTGCAAGTGAAGAAGGGACACTCCCATGTCCCATCCTTCATCTTCTTGCCGCCATTCTTTTTATTCCGTTTTTCCAATAAAGAAGGTTGCATACTCACGTTCACGTTCCTGGTTTCTTACAATCAGCGTATACCAGCCAACCTGTGGGAAAGTGACTTCATAATGGCCGTTCAGCAGTTCCTTGTAGGAAACTTTGCTTGCCAAATATTTCATTTGTCCTTCGCGATATAAGCCAGGCTGGTACAGCAGATCGAAGGTTCCCCATTCATTGACCCGCTCCTGACCGTTAACCTCCATCAAATTGTATCTTGAAATGCCAAAGGTCAGCTTATTGGTGTTAAATAGTGCCGTCTCTCCGCTGGAGCTGGAAATGAGGATGTCATTAGCAAAGATCAGCATGCCATCCGAACCGACAACGACTACATCCTGGTAGGCGACTGTTGTATTGCCAACCTGATCCTTCGCTGTATAAGTGACCCGTTGGCGTCCAAGCTTCGTTAGATCCAATCCGCTGATCGCAACATTAATCTGATCCGGTTGGGAGATATTATCACTTACTGTGAACCCGCCCAAATCTACCCGGAAATCAAAGTTGGATTTGTTTTGTGCAACAGCCACGGTAGCCATTTTCAGCTGGAGTTCAGGTGCTTTGTTATCAAGTCCCTTGATGGTGACAGGAACTTTATTGACATTCCCTAATGCGTCCACTAACCCGATAAGCGTTGAGCCTTGTGCCGAATAAATTTTGGACACAGTAAACTTCCCATCCTGACCACTTATCTGATTCGTATAATTGTCCAAATCCGGAACAACACCCATAAACAATTTATTCGGTGCATCCATATGCCCGCTCAGTGTCACTTTCACATTGCCCTTCGCATAAGGCTGACCGTTGATATTCACCAGCTTGTCTGCCGGCAGTTCGTTACCCGCATCGTCCACGAACGTATAGATGATTTGATCCACTTTCGGAACGGCTGAGACGATATTGTTTACTTCTTCTTTGATCGTCGTCATATTGCCGTAATCATCGTACACCGTAAAGGAGGCCACACCATTTTGCTGCAACGAAACTACTCTTTTTCCATCCGGCACTCTAAAGGCTGGGGAACTAGAATTTACGTTCTGCACTTCAAGAGTCACACCTGAGGCTAGAAGGACATTCCCGTTTCCATCCTTGATCGTTTTAAAAGTCTGGCTTCCATTTTCTCCATATGCATAGGAGCGTACAACCTTGACCTGCGGTCCTTCCTTGTAAATATTGTCAACTGTGACTGGTGCTTTGGCCGTATTGCCCGCTTCATCCATAAACTCAAACTCAAACGACCCGTTTTCTGTGAAGGTGTGAACAGCTTTACCATCATTATTCGTAATCAGGATAGGCTCTGAAGCATCGAGCTTTACCGAAACGTTGCCGTTAGTCTTGGCTGTGATTAATTTGGTAATGCTGCCAACAGGCGCTTCCCCATCCACATTGCTGACTACAACATATAGCGTATCTTTTCTGCTGGCGTCAGATGTATCTGTAAGGTCAAAGGAATAGTAGCCATTAGTCTTAACGTTGAATTTATTGCTTGTACGAACCGGAACGGATGGATTCACAGCCGAGGCCACTACTTTAATCCCGAGTGGAGCCGCGATGTCAATATCTACCCCTTTGGTCGGGTTTACCGGTGTTAAAGTGCTTTGAGTTGCCAAGGCATATATAGGCTCTGCGGCTTGAACCGAACCGCTCGTTAAATCTATTTCCTTTCCAATTGCTCCGCCAGGTGTTTTATACTTCACCTTAATATGGAGATCCGTTACCTTATTCGTAGGTACCTTAATTGAGACAAAGTTCGTATAAGGGCGCCATTTCAACCATCTTTGACCACCATCCGGAGATACGGAATATTCATAGCCGCTTTTATCCAATGTGTCGAGACTCAGCTTCACAATAGCGGTATATCCATCTTCATTGTCTCCATACACATAGATCAAATCAGACTTCCCTTCAGCTGGCGGCACTTCCACTCCTCCGTTCTTGGAAACCTTGAAGAACCCGGATGTGCCTGTTATTATGCTGTTTCCAGCAATGTCTCTAGCCCAAACATATAATTGGAAATCTTTAGTTTCCCCGACTGCCAAAGTTGAATTAGTAATTTCGGTTTCACCTGTAGCGGGCAAATCCGTCCATTTGTCTGGGTCCTCTGAAGGAGGTGCTTCTCCATTCTTAACCCACTTGTATTTCTTAAGAGTCACGTTTTTGCTGACGGCATCTTCAACACTTACGATTACCTTATGAGAAGAGAGTGGATAAGCAACTCCATTCGTGCTGAAAGTAACCTTGGGTGGAGTATTATCGAAGTAATACTTCTTATAGAAGTAATTTTCACGACCATCGGCTTCCCTCACCTTAATATGAATGTACTGCTCACCTTCCATTTTCACATCTGCCGGGACAACGTAGGTCCGGTTTCCATTAGCCTCAGAATATGTAGTAAAGTCCGTACTCTTAGCTGGGCGTAATGTGCTGTCGTTGAAAGCATAACTAACAGTCGGCACACCAGCCATGAGGCTGGAATAAGTGGAGTAAGTTACTGAACTAACGGAATTTGACTGCGACCCATAGGTCGAATTAGAAACGGAATTTCCGTAGCTTGCTCCTGTAACACTCTGTGTGGATCCGAGACCGCTGATGTGGAATTCAATATCATGACTTTTAACATAGTTTGGATTAGCTTCAGGTGAAAAACTTACAGGGATACGAACATTAGAGTTGATGGTTACAGCATTAGCGGATTTGGTAACCCGTTCATTGCCTGCTAAGTCCTCGGATTTGATATATAACGAGTACTTTCCATCTTCAATTACCTCATTCAAGGTAGAAAGTACCTGTCCTGCTGCCGACGCTATGGAATTCCATTGCTCAGTCGGTTCCTGACCTTCCTTAATCCATTGATAAAAGCTTCTCTTAACTCCGCTTTGATCGTCTGAGATGGTTACCTGCACCTTAACATCAGCCGTGTTGTCACCAACAGCCGGATCTATGGTAATCTTTGGAGCTTTATTGTCCAGCTTGATCATTGCCACATTATAGGACCAGTTTGAATCTTCTTTTTTGTAATCAGTAAGCGGCCAAACATCTAATTCGCCATATTGCCCGACTTTTGCAAGTGCTTTATTGTCCGCATAAAACACTTTCTCCGCTTCAGAGCCTGCTGCCTCGGCTTTCCAAGCCTCATATTCATTCGGGTGGCTCTGTACATAGCTCTTCTTCTTATCATATTGCATCAGTTCTCTTGCCGAATCCCAAGTCATATCAGCTGTCCAGCTGTGTAAATACCATAAACCGCTGTTCTCTTCCGTTAAAGCCTCAGCCGGAGGGGCAATCATGTTGGTTTTGTTATTCACAACACTAAAATTAAATTTTGCAAATTCATCACCAGGGTATAGTTCCTCTCTTGGCTGTTTCCCCGCGAGAGTGTACCTTTTTACCGCTGCAAAATTATCGCCGCTTTTCGAAGCAAAGGGATCTGCTGGGCTTTGACTCCAGAAGTAGTAGACTAGACCTACAGATGGAGAAGCAGGCCCCGTCATATTGGAAGGACGATAGATGCCATTGCTCGGCTTTTCCTTGCCGCGTTCGCTAACATTCGGATCTAAGAAAGGTATAAGTAAGGGCGGATCATTGGCGTCTATAGTGACCTTTTCGAACTTTAAGAATTTCTGCTCGCCCTGTCCGTTCCATGATTCATAATGGAAGGAAATGTCCGGTTTCGTATTGTCTATGGAAAGCTTGGCCTCATCAATTTTGGAATTGACATTAGATCGGTCTCCATCCTCATGGATGCCATAATAATTGGCTGGTTGAATCAGCATATTGCCCGCGTAGTCTTGAATGACGTTCGTGTCAGTTAAATCTGGCTTGTCATTATGCGATAAAGCGATGACCTTCAACAGCGGGGTCTCAACCTTAAGTCCTGTGGGAATCTTGGTTCTGAACGTCCAATTAGCTGTTCCTTGTCCAGATACATAATAGGCTTTCTCGCCATTGTTGAGATAAAGGAACGTTTCCTCAACCTTCCAGCCAGTTTTCACCACAGCCTCTTCGGTTAGTTGGAGCGTGAAATCAAAGGTATCATCCTTGTTCAACGTCACCCCAGTGAGAATTTCCGGCTGAATCCCGTTGCCGACCTTCGTATACTTAGGTGCAACCGCATCTATAATGACACGATACCCCTCATGATTGAAGTCAAAAGGATCAACTGTTTTACTTCTCAAATAACTATTGCTAGAGCTATTTGCTTTGTTGATTAATTCAATGACAGCTGCATTACCAGCTTCATCCGTTAAATCCGCCGATCTCAATTTCTCCTCCAGGGTCATATCGATAGGAGCTACACCAGAGGTAGTTCCTGTCATTTTTGGCTCAAGGGGAAGATTCCCGCTATGGTGATACTTTGATCCTGTGTAGCGGTAAACAATGCTTGGATGAAGCGTTCCTAAATTTGCTGTCGTATAGGTTTCATTCTTCAAATATTGCTGCTCGCCAGCAGTAGGCAAGCCTGTCCCGTCTGGATTGACAAACAACGGATGACGCAGAAAATAATCAGCATTGCCTGCAACCAATGTCGTTGGTTTGACCGGCTCGCTGAACTCATAGGCAAAGGTAATGTTCTCATTTTGTTTCACATACAATTCTTTCTGATTGATTTTCGTATTGTCTCTCTCGGCCCCGTTACCCGTAAACGTGTAGCCAGTCAGCCTCGGACGGGTTTTATCCTGAAACTTGATATACATTCCAACTGCTCCAGCACCTTGTCCTTCAACACTAGCTCCTACCTTAATAACAGATGTAGGTGTTATTATACGTTTCATGCTTTTCGCGGATGTGGTCCCTTGATGCGAGCTATCAGATAATTTCACACCATCAATCTCTATAGTTGCTGATGTAACTCGTGTCTTACACCAAAAGAGAACACAATCAAATTCGTTGTAAAGTAGCCTATTCCAACCTACAACTGCTTCCGCATGTTCACTCTGGGCTAGGGCCAGCAGGGTTGGATTGTCTTGGACTCTGATTGTAAGATCGACTCCAGCTCCGTCGTCACCATTAGGATATACGCCACCATCAGCCCAATCGATAGTTCCGGAAGAGCTTATTTTCGTAAATCCAGCCGTCCCGATATTAAAATTTAGAAATGCATTGTCTGCATCATACGACAAATTTCCAAGTCTTGTACCGGCACCGAAGCGTACTTCCTTATCCTCACCTACTGTTGCCGCCTTCGCCTCGCCCGCAAACCAATTAGGCTGCAGCGAAAAAAGCAGACTGAGCGTAAGAGCTATTGCGATCCACTTGTTGATGAACTTGCCTTTAAACATCCATACAACCTCCTTCTAAATTTCTACAAGCTTATAGTCCTTAAGAACCATCATTAACCCCTCTCACAACTGATATTAGTTCTTTACAACCATTATGTTTCCTATTTTAAAGTTTACCTCTCAACAAATACTAAACATTTTCGTCATTATTCTACTTTTTCTTCAATAATTCGTTTTTTTAATGAAAAGTTAACTAAATGCGGATGCTTTTTCGCAAAAATACATCATACACTCACAGCCGTTTGCCTCCCTTAGATTGTGTAAACAACGTAGGCTCCAGGTCTTCAGGCACACAAATAAAAAGCACCCTCTGATTTGAAGGCACTTTTATGGGTACAATTCTAAACTATTCTTTTATCGGCCAACTGATCAGCAAGTTCATTCGTACGTTGTTTAGTTAATGGATACAGAAACACTAGAATTAAAAAAATAACTCCATAAATAATCCCCGGTACCAAGGTGCCTAAAGCATAGATGCCGTCAAGCGCTCCTTGTGTCTGAACATGACGAGCCGCATCATAGCCAACCGCCGCCAATGCAACACCACCAACTCCTCCCGCGATGGCTTGTCCCACTTTACGTGAAAATGCATAGATAGAATAAACCGTTCCGTCTTCCCTCAATCCTGTTAAATATTCATGGTAGTCGATAACATCGGTTACGAATGCCCAAACCACAATATTGAAGAAAGCATATCCAAACATGCCGACTGCTGAAACCGCAATAAATTGAGCAGCTGACAAATGCGGGAAGAAATACAACAGTATATACACAACCGCGGCGAGCGACATTCCTACTGCAGCCGTTTCTTTTTTCCCAAATTTGGCGACCAAAGGTTTGGCTAATGGAATTGCAATAAATGCAGCAGCCACTTGAACAATGCCTACTAAGCTTAGCGCAGCTGCACTGCCAAAAAAATCTTTGAACAAATACACGTTAACAGCACCAATTAGCATCGTACACATCATAAAAATCAGAGAAGCCGAGAGGATCGAGAGTAAAGGCTTATTTTTCAAAAATGCGCGCAACGTTGTCGTCATACTAAACTTCTTGTCTTCTTCTACATTAGCAGTAATACGTTCCGTAGATAATTTATAACAAGCTATATAACAAGAGATGGAAAGAATTCCAAACAGAATCGAAGCCGTTAGAAAGCCGTTAGCATCAGCCTTATTGTCTTTAAATACAAGCAGCGGACCTGCCACATTAATGACTAGACTAGCTAACATAGCCCCCATCGTTCGGAAAGTAGATAATGCTGTACGCTCAACAGGATCGCTTGTAATCACTGAGGCCATAGAGCCATAAGGAATATTTACAGTACTATACAAAGTTCCCCAAACAAGATAAGTGACAAACGCATACGCCAAATAGAAACCGTCGGACATACCCGGAATTTTCACGAACATAAGTACACCTGAAACAACAAGCGGGAAGGACATTCTATAAATCCAAGGTTTAAACTTCCCGTGCTTGCCGGGTTTTCTCGTATCTATGAAGCGACCCCAAGTCACATCTGCAAAAGCATCCCATAATCGGGCGATTAGAAAAAGTATACCTACAGTGGCAGCACTAATATGAAATATATCTGTGTAATAGACCATTAGAAATGAACTTACCAGAATAAAAAAGAAATCGTTTCCAAAATCACCAAACATATATCCAAGCTTGTCTCTCATACCGAATTTTCTAATTTGCATAGCTGTAGCTACTGTTTCAGCAGTTTTTAGATTGGCTATATGACTCATGTGCATCCTCCTGTTGCCGCTATTGAATTGTCACTAATGAAAATTATCGTTTGAAACATTGTAACCCTTTTCAATATACAGAGAGCTTAAGGACGACATCATATCGTCCCTAAGTCTTTCCTTAAAGCAAACCTCTTTCTGCAAAATAAGTTACTGTTTGTACCCGAATTCTGGAATCGCAAGCCATCTTTTCCGTAATTCATGTGCTGCATATTTCGGCTTCCGGTCTCTTGTAAAAATCCCTTTCTTGTTTCCTTGAACGCGAAGCACACCTTGGCTTGTGCTGAAATCAGCAAAATTCCACACCTGCTCGCCAACAAAGTTATCGAACTCATCGAATATCTCATGATTAGCCTTCAAATACTCGACTTGGAACTCCTCGGTAAACATAACAGGATCGACATCATGCAAGCCCGCAACCGTATCGGCTCCGTACTCCGTCATCATGATCGGTTTGCCTGGGCATCGCTCATTCCAGCCTTTGAATTCTTCACGAAGCTTGTGCTTGGCAACCTCCCAATCCCCACCTTCGGTATACCAGCCGTAATAACGGTTTAATGCAAGCACATCGACAAGCTCCGCCACCTTGCATTTATCCGGTGTTGACCACAAATGAGTGACGATTGTAACAGGCCTTTTCTGCGGGTCCAGCTCTTTGGCCAAATCCACCAATGGTTTGAAATACTCAGCAGCGCCCTCTTCTTCGGATGCAGGTTCATTCGCTATCGACCACATGACTACGCAAGGATGATTTTTATCCCGAGCAATCAGCTCCCGAATCACTTGTTGATGCTGCTCCTGAGTTTGGAGCTCTTCCCATGTTTTGCGCCGCGGCGCCCCTCCAAACAACGTCGCCATGAAATTCAGATGCAAGCCTACTGCCGGAACTTCGTCAATTACAACAAGCCCTTCCTTATCAGCCAAGCGCATCAATTCCTCCGAATACGGATAATGAGCTGTCCGAAATGAGTTGGCGCCAATCCATTTCATTAAGCGGAAATCGATCGAATTAGCCGCTTCATCAAAACCTCTACCATGTATCGGGGAATCTTCGTGTTTGCCGAATCCTTTGAAATAAAAGGGCTTGTTATTAATCAGAAACTTGCCATCCTTCACTTCAATGCTTCGAACTCCAAAAGGCTGCTCATAGCTGTCGATTACCTGTCCGTCCTTAACTAGTTCCACCTTAAGCGTATACAGATAAGCCTGTAGAGGCTCCCAAAGCTTAGCATCTTTTATGAAAATGGTTCCTGACTGGCCGCTTGCTTGTTCTATAATCGTATGAGATTCATCAATCACGGCAACTCTAATCTGAGCCTCACCAACCGTGTCCACTGCATAGTTAACCGCTCCTGTTGTTTCATTAAGCTCCGTAACGATACTGACGTCCTTAATGTAAGTATGCGGTGTCGTGTAGATCTTAACAGGTCTATGAATACCGGCATAGTTAAAGAAGTCAAAGTTGGGGTTGTTTCGGACTATTTTGCCTAATCCCGTAACTTCCTTTTCGCTATAATTTCCGATAGGAAGAGTGGTCTCATCTACGATATTGTTCACAGTGACGGTCAAGCGGTTTTTGCCAGTTTGCAGGTAGGCATTGATTTCCGCTTCAAACGGAGTAAAGCCTCCTTGATGTTCAAGAATAAGCGTTCCGTTCATATAGACCTTGGCTGTATGTGTAGCCGAACCAAAGCGCAGCACTATACGTTCCGAGAGCATTAGGCTCGGTACTGTAATATCTCTCTCGTACCATACCCACCCAATATGATTTCGAATAGCTGAGCTAACTCCAACATCATTATAGGAGGCAGGTACCGGCATAGTTATTGTATCGGTAAGATAAGATTCGAACCATTTTTCTTGAAAGCCTTTGCCCTCATCCAATTTAAAATTCCAAATTCCGTTTAGATCAATAATTCCTCTTGTTTCCGTAACAATGGGATATAACATATTCGTCTGCTCCTTTATATAAATCATATTTGTAAGCGTTTGTAAGATGAATTATACTAAGGAAAGCGAGATATATTATAGGATGATATTTGCATTTATATAATGATTTTAACTTGATTAAGGAATGATTGAATTGACAACAATATCTCTAGAGTTAACCATCATCAGCTTGACGATTTTTCAATTGACCGATATAAATACATATATTTTGGATAAGAAGCCTTCTGTGTTAATTGCTCATGTACATGATCCTTTGCCCGAGTTTTTATCGGATGTACAGCAGCAAGACTTTGCAGCCTTGAGCCAGAAGTCTGAGCCTGAATCCAAGCTGTGTTACTTATATACCAACCCTTGGGGACTTACCTATCTATCACGTTTAATGAGGAAAGATGAAGCTCAGCTAATGATTATCGGCCCTTTTTTAATGCAATTTCCTGATAACTCCAATTTAAAGATCGATCAAAAGGAGCATATACAATTAGAGGATTTTTACCGGGGGTTAAAGCTGATCAGCGGCTCTAAAATTCAAAGCATTGCCAATATTTTGGATCAAGCCGGTTTCATTCAACAGGCCACCGTCCAGGTAGTTGACAATCCACAGCAGGAGTCGAATAGTGCCTCTACAAAAAACGGATTGGAACTAATTCAGGCGCAGCCGGATGAAACCTTCATCGATATTATTGACGTCCGCTATCAAATAGAAAAAGAAATGATGCAAGCCGTTGCGCAAGGCGATAAAGCGATGTTAAGAAGCATCCATACCAAGGTTAAAAATTTATTTGATTTTCATGAGCGATTTCCGAATCAGCCTGTACGAGCCATGAAAAATGCCCTGGTCATTTTGAACACACTTTTTCGGGTCGCAGCTGAAAAAGGAAAGGTCCAACCCTACTTCCTTCATCAAATCTCCGAACGGTTCGCCAAAAAAATCGAGCGCTGCGAAACGATCCATTCCCTTAACAGCCTTATGGCTGTCATGTCCGATGATTACTGCGATTTGGTAAGCAGTCATACCACATCTGGCTACTCCCAGGTTGTTCATAAAGCTGCCGAATACATAACCTTACATTTCAACAAGCCCCTGAACCTGAAAAATCTGTCCCGAACCTGCCACGTACACCCAGCCCATTTATCGAGACAGTTTAAAAAAGAAACAGGCATGACTTTGACGGAGTTTCAGCAACGGCAGCGGATCAAGGAAGCTAAGCTTCTGCTAAGTAAAAATCATGCTTCAATCGCGTGGATTGCAGGCTATGTTGGTTTTGACGATGCCGGCTTCTTCACTCGGATCTTTAAAAAGCTGGAGGGAATGACACCTACGGAGTATCGGAATTCGTAGCTTTTGCAGCTGGTTTTCGTTTTAGCAGATAATACAACTTTACATGAATCGCACTTTGAACGTGATTGATTCACGGAAATGTGTAGGACTAAAACAAAAAGAACCCACAACACGAGAGTTAGTCGCATTGTGATTTTGAATTGAATTAATCCTTCACAAGCCATTCACAGAATACATTGATCAAAATAATTGCAAAAACAAAAAATTAAAAATGCTTTATTCGAATGCTCTATTAATAAGATTACTGTACTTGTTCTTCGAGCACTTCTAATTCCCCTATTTTAATCCAGAAGTTTACTTCATCAAATCTTTTAACTTTACCTTTTATTATGTGTTTGGGGTACAACCATCGAGACTTCATTCCATCCCGATTCTCCTCGTTACAATCGGGGATGAGGACAAAAGTTGGACTCATCACTTAGGTGGTCCAACTTTTTGCCCGCTCACCAGAACGGCACGGTTGGCACACAAACGCTCACGTCATTGTCGGTGAGAAAATCACCAGCATTTTATGTGAGAGGCAACAAAAAAAGATCATCAATAGGCGATCTTTACTTGCTTAACTTAAGCACGTAGTTAGTTGAATATCAAATCAAGAGCATTAAAATAATTAATTAATGAAGCTTAACACCATTGCTATTTACTATACTAATATTCTCTTCGCTAATCTTCGCATCGACCGAATCTTGTGTAATAGTACTAATTATATCTTCTAATACTTTATTAATTATTTTGTCTTCAAATGTTGACTCCGTTTTCAGAACGACTGAACACGCTATATTATAACTGCCAGTATCTTTTAAATTTGACATAGGGCCTAAAACAATAAGAACATCATTACTTTCTAGTTTCGTTTGTTTTGCTATTAATAATACTAATTCAGACTGTTTTTTATTAAGCCACTCAAGCGTTCCCTTTTCTGTAGTTAAAGAATTTATTATTTTACTTTGTCCATTTGGTAATTCCTCAAGCATTAATGCTTCGACTTTAGGAGTGTTAACCTTACTTATAGTTCCAATAGCATAAAATGAAATTATTATCATAACAAATAAAATAGAGAATAGTATAATTTTTTTAGGTTTATTTTTCAAGGTATTCACATCCACCTAACTTCATAATCTCAACGTGTCTAATTCCCCGCAGCTTGCTGCGGGGAGATTTCATTCAACCTCATAAGTATAATTAACTTGTAGGATTCCACCCGAAAGACTTCCCATATCAATAGGAACGATTAGTATAGTTTTATCCGATAGAATAGTAGAAATTTTCTTCACTTTAACTACCTCCCTTGATAAATTTAACTAACACCTCCACTTTATTATATAAAACTACTAATCGTAACGATAAATAGGGGAATTCTAGTAAGTTCATGCTTATTCCCTGATTCACCAAACTCAAATCCCTTCACCTCATATTATATACATTTATGAGCATTAAACTAAATCACCCAAACATCAGTATTTTACTATTTCCGCGCTTCCAAGAGCAACTACAAAAAAAGCCGGCTGCTTATAGCAACCGGCTTCTCCTACTATTTATTTAGTTGTTTCGTTACGCGGCTGTCTCTTCTGTTCAACAAATTGCTTAATATGTTCAGTCAAGCCATCCTTAATTTTAGTAATCAATTGATCCTCGGTAATGCCCTTCTCCTGAGCGATTTCCACTAAGGATTTGCCGGCTTTCAAGCCGGTTTGCAGCTCTTGCTCTGTGAGGCCTAGAGATTTGGCCAATGCTTCTGCATTGCCGAAACCGCCCATTCCGAAGCCTGGTTTGCCGCCAAAGCCTGCTTTACCATCGCCCATAGGTTTCGTGCTAGTAACCTCTTTTTTCAAACGATCTGCCATCCCTGTTTTCACTTTGTCTGCTTGCTCTTGTGTAAGCTTGCCTGCGGTAACCGCATCAGCAATCGCTTTATTTTGAGCATCCGTCAGCTTTTGCAGATAGTCGGGCTCGCTTACCCCTTTTTCCTGAGCAAATTGAGATAAAGTTTTGCCGGCTTTCAATGCATCATTGACGACACTTTGCTCAACCCCCAGCAAGGTTGCGGTTTCCTTCAAAATATTGCTTCCGTGGAAACCACCATCTTTACCCGGTCCGCCCGGTCTTCCTGGTCCTCCTGGCCCTCCAGGAAATCCTCCTTTTGGTCCCTCTCCCGGTTTGCCGAAGCCTGCGCGTTCTATGTCCTTTTGCAAACGTTCTGCCAAAGCAGCCGTTTCTTTATCAGCTTGTGCTTGTGTAATTTTGCCTGCAGTAACGGCCGCTGCTATCGCTGTTTTTTCGGCATCAGTCAGCTTTTGCAAGTAAACTTCCTTAGTCAAGCCGTTGGCTTCAGCAAGCTGCAGCAAGGATTTACCTTCCTTCAGAGCATCGAAGACCGCATTTTTATCCAAGCTCAACAACGTTGCCGTTTCATCTAAAATATTGCCTCCGCGGAAGCCTGGTGCTTGATGAACTCCACGCTCACCCTTAGCCGCTGCTTTCGTTCCGATCTTGCTATCCGTGCTGCCAGTCGTTGCATTCTCTGCATTCGCTTGGCTCAGCAATCCGGCTCCACCCAATAATAAACTAGCTGCAATAGCACCTGTTAAAATTTTCTTTTCGAATGGTTTCATTGTCATGTCCACCTTTATATGGATTTTACCTACAATTAGAAGTATAGACTCTTTTCCTTAAAAGGACATTAATACCAGTTGAGCGCTAGCTGAATGTTTGCTGAATGTTTTATTGGGACTTTTCTACATAAATCCTTTAAAATTAACCTTGATTGTAGTAAACTAGCCTCATTTCAAATGGCACCGCAAACAAATATCAATAGAATAGGGAGCTCCCGTTAGGAGAAGTGATAGTTTGAACAAGCTGTCGGACATAACGCCTTCCATTAGAGTTGCTCATCATTACAAGTTTTTTAGTGGCGAACACTTCTCGGAGAATCGTATTGGCTATTGCTACGCCTTTCATTTATTTGACGGGGGACGTGGTAAAGTACGGGTAGACGGCAAGCTGTATTCAGTTAACAAAGGCTCCTTATTTTTTATTCGTCCGGAGCAGGTACATTCTTTTTATCCCGATCCCGTCCAGCCGTTTCGTTCCTACAATATTTATTGCGAGCTATGGCAGGAACCGGCGCTGGCAACAAACAAACATTTGGCCTGGAATCCTGCTGACTTCGACTCTTCCTTGTTGACCCCTGTTCATTCATGCAGTGAGCTTGATGTTATTCCTAGTGTCATGCAGCTCCAGCAGTATCCTGTTATGCAAGAAATGTTCGCCTGTATCGTATCCTCCCACAATCAAGCAGCTAATCCCTATAAACAACAAATTACACGAAGCCTGCTGCATGGGTGGTTGCTTAAGCTCTATTCAGACTGTCTGAGCCAGGATGCATTCAACCCGCGTATTCAACGTTTAATGGACTTGATTGAGCAAAATCCTGCAATTAATTATACCGACATTTTGCGCCAATCGGGCATACGTAAAACGCAGCTTCATGAATCGTTCAAGAAAATGAGCGGGATGTCTCCCAAAAGCTTTATTCAAAAAGCGATCATGAAGCAAGCCGCTGCCGAGCTGTTGGAAAGCTCTCGTTCCGTTTCTGATATATCGGACTTGTTAGGATTTTCTTCAATCCATTATTTTTCCAAACGTTTTACCAGTTACTATGGCATCTCCCCCACAGCTTTCAGACTCGGCCACAATGACCGGAAAAAATGACAAATGATTGATCAACTGTCAAAATACTTCCTCATCCAATCCTCTTATAATGAAATCATGAACGATTACCATTATTATTAAGGAGTGATTCGAAGGATGACACGATCTCAAGGAAGCTTAACACCGGAACAAATGGCATTTTATAATGAGGAAGGATATCTTGTATTGGACCAATATTTATCAGCGGAGGAGCTGGAAGGTCCCAAGCAGGCGATGAGTACCAAAGTGGCGCAAATTGCCGATAACCTGTACGAGGCTGGGTTAATCAAGGATAAGCTGGAGGAGCGCCCCTTTAAATATCGTTTGGCCGAGCTTTTTAATGGACTGACTGAAGAGCATTTCTTGAAATATGGACGCAGCTGGAGAGACCGTATTCCGGGTTATTTTGAGCTGATGAGCAATTCCAAGCTTCTGGATGCGGTAGAATCCTTAATCGGCGGTGAAATCTTCTCCAATCCTGTATACAACGTTCGCCCCAAAGTACCAGGAGTAGCCGCAGGCGCAGTACCATGGCATCAAGATAAATCCTATTGGCCTGACGCCAATGCGAATCCTGTAATCACGGTTTGGATTCCATTAGTAGATTCCACTCACGAGAACGGATGCTTACACATTAAGCCAAGGACACATAAGCAGCGAGTGCTCGAATGGCACCGGGAGACTACGACAGGAACCGGTTATACGGCACTGCAGGAAAGTCAGCTCGGGCCAACAGCAACTGTTGCGCTGCCAGTGAAAGCCGGTTCCGCTATTTTGTTTAACGACCGGTGTATTCACATGTCTACGCCTAATAACTCCAATGAGGTGCGCTGGAGTGTCGATCTGCGCTATCAGCCTACGGATCAAGATCCAATGCCGCAGCATGGGGCAGGCTTCTTGGCGAGAAGCCGCAAGCATCCTGAGCTTGTAGCAACGCTGCAGGATTGGCTGGCGTCCGCAACCACCGCGACACCTTAAGTCAGCCGCCAGCAGAGCGAAGTTCAAGGACAAGGACCTGCCTTGAGGCTATGTCTTGGGTCCTTGTCCTAATTTCATATATGCCTGCTTTATTACAAAAAGGGGCTGTCCCAAAAGTCATTTTGAGACAACCCCTCCATCATTTTATCCTGAATAGATGGTTGCAAAAGAGCCCTTAATTCCACTTTAATAGTTGAAGGCTTTTTTGCATATTCTTGTATATTCTTAGTGATGAATAAGATGAGGTCGCTTTCCAGCGCGTACTCATCGCGGGTATCGGGTTCGTGGCTCGGGGCTCGGTTACGGCATTGCATGGCAGTCTGGCGCACTCCGTGCAATTATCAGGAAAATGTCAAGTTAGTTACTCCGAACATAGCGTTCCAAGTCTTATAGCTGGAATTCCTCATGCTAATTCTACGTATTTTGGCTGATATCGGTAGCGTCAAGAAGTTTGTGTAAGGCAGGTTTATCCATCGGGACGATCGATAAGAAAAATTAGTTAATTGAATATTCAGACTTTACAAAGGATGAGGGTGTAGCCCAAGCGAAGGCGCGGGAGCTG
>NZ_JANQBD010000046.1 GCF_024722015.1 Paenibacillus radicis (ex Xue et al. 2023)
GAACCTGTTCGTCAGTCGACCTGTAATGGTGAAGTGAAGAGCCGTATGCGTTAATAGCGCACGTACGGATCTGTGAGGGGTAAGGGGCGCAATCCAAGAGAAGGAGAGGCCCCGCCTACTCGACTATTTGGGGCGAATGATCAGTATTAGGCACAAAACAGAGAGATAACGGAATGGGCTGTTCCGTTACCTCTCTGTTTTTGTGCTTTTCAGGTGATTAAAGGAAGAAGTCCTTCCGCTACGGGCTTCCACTTACGTGGATGCAGCACAGCTAGTTGTCAGGACAACTGATTTCCTCCCATGCACCAACGTATGGATTCAGATTATCCGGATGGTTTTTCTTATTAGCTTTTGGCTGATTGTGCCGGGCTTCCTTGCTGTACGCTTTGGAGTGCCGCGACATCTTCTGCCTCCGGGGTTTCAGCCGAGCGGTAGCTGAAGAAGAATAAAACTCGTGTAATGGCAATGAGGACAAAGCAGCCCCATATTGGCAAAAAGGCAAGCAGTGCTCCGGACAGGAGCGCACCGATCCCGTTACCAGCATTCATAACGAGCTGAAAGTCAGAGAAGTAGACCATCTCTTTCCGGTGTTTAGCAGCTTCCCTCATCATAATGGTTTGAGAAGCGACCTCATTGACGGCAAGGCAAACTCCAACCCAGCCTTGGATAACGAGCAGCAGCCAGAACGAATGGATAAATCCATAGGGCAGTAAAGCAAGCGCCATGCCGATAATGGCTATTCCATATACCTTCATCATGCCGAAGCGATCCATGAGCATGCGGGCAACTGGCAGCAGCAGTGTCGATACAACACCTGCTATGACTACAAAATAAGCGATCTGCGAGTTGCTTAATTTCAATACGTTGACATGATAAATGACGAGCAGTGGAGCTACCATGGCGATTCCCGCATTGTTAAGCCCGAGCCACCACGTTTTACGGTCACATTCTTGAAAGGGACGTACCCAGGTAAGCTTGATCGGTTGTTTTTCTTTAGGAGCCAGCTCAGCCATAAGGGACATTCCGGCAAATGTGGATAAGCATCCGATTAGCATCGAAAATACATAGTTTTTTGGAAACATCCAATTATAGGCATCAAGAAAATGCCCGATTGTAAAGCTTCCGATGGTGACGATTACGATCCCGATAATTTTATTGTTACTGAATATTTTGGAAAAATCATTGGGAGACACCCATCTCCGCATAAGAGCAGGCTTCTGGGCATCCGACACCATGACCGATACCGCATTGACGGACCAGAAAAACAATAAGTAAGGAATTGGATTGGGAAGCAGTACGGAAAAGGCCATGCACAAAAATGCAAACTGACGGATATAGCCGCCTGTAAGAAAAACACCTCTGGTGACCGGCAGCTGTCGCGTTAGAAACGCTAACGACAATGCACAGAACAGAGGCGGAAGTGAGTTAGACAAAGCTATTTGGAAATTGGTTGCACCTAAACGTGCGATTAATACCTGCAAAAAGGTGAAGAAGAATACGCTTTTCATGTTTTGCAATGCGGCGTCCAGGTAGATGCGAGTTGAAAGCTTCATCGGTTCTCAATACCTTTCTTATCTTGGCTGCGGAGTCGAGCATAAGCTCCGTTAGTGACTTCTCCGACTAGCATACCTCGATAAGTTGACGAATTACATGGACGGTGCTATTGAAAAACATGGATTATCATGCTTTGGAAATATTAGAGAATAATACATCATTCTTTCCAGCTTTGAGGATGTAAATCGGAAATATAGGCTGCCGCTGCTGCATTGCTGATCACTTGCTCCGGGCTTTTGCAGCCTGGAATAACGGCCGTCACTGCCGGGTGCTTGAGGCACCACGCTAATGCCCAGGTCGCCATATCGACACCTTCCGGCACCTCGTTCTCGCGGATATGCGACACTTCCTCAAGCTTGCGCAGCGTCTGTTCACGGTCATGGTTATTGCGCACGTCATTTTCCGCGAATACAGCTCCCGGCTTGTACTTGCCGCTCAAATAACCGCTGGCCAAAGGCACGCGTGCCAGCACACCCAGATCCTGCTCCTGGCAGGACGGGAATACGCGTTCCTCCGGCTTTCGGTCCAGTCGATTATAAACGACTTGAATGACCTGTGAGTTAACTTTGGTTGAGGCCGCGGTTTGGTGCAGGTTATCGTTGCTGCCGATTGAAGTGCCCAAGTGCCTGATTTTTCCCGCTTGAACCTGCTTATCCAGCACCGTCCATAACTCATCGTTATCGAAAGCTTCATCCGAGCCGGAATGAAATTGATACACATCTATATAGTCGGTTCGCAGAGCCTTTAACGAATCCTCAAGCTGCTTAAGCACATCAGAGGCGGACCATAGCTGGTTACGGCTGAAATTTTCATTGAAGTGATGTCCGAACTTGGTTGCAATAACCCAATCCTCACGGCGTTTTCGAGAAATATAATTACCGATCAGCGCTTCTGAAACATGGTCCCCATAGCATTCCGCCGTATCAATCAGATTAATGCCTGAAGCTTGGGCTTGATCCAAAATAGCATCGGCCTCTTGCTGAAGAAATTGCTTGCCCCATTCTCCTCCGAATTGCCAGGTGCCAACACCAATGATGGATACTTTCAAATTCGTTGTTCCTAACCGCCGGTATTTCAAATCGAATCCCTCCCATGATCATATGTGTTCTCCTATATTTTAACGATATTATTTCCATGAAGTCAAAAAAGCCAATTTCTTGATTGCCTATTAGTTTTGGGATAAAATGCTGATTAAATATGCAAATTATGAAGTAGAAAAGATGAAATCAGCTTTTCGAAGGCTTAGGAGGTAATTCAACAATGCGAAAACAAATCATTATTTTGATGCTGGCACTAACCACTGCTGTCACTGGGTTAACGGCTTGTACCAAGAAAATAGACAAGACAGGAGCAAGTCCTGCAGTGCTGGAGGGTCAGTCCGAGCATTGGAGAGTAAAAATCCAATATGCGGCTAATGGAGATGCGCTTGACGAGATCCTGTCCATGCAAACAACAATAACTGAACAAACTATGGAAGAAGTTACGGCAACCATCTATCATAAAGACCAGGAACCTAAAGCACTGCCTGTTACTGAACCGTCTTTGTTCAGATCAGGCCAACCGCTGACCTTTGTTGATAAAGGGGCCGTTAAAAATTGGAAGGATACGGAACAGGTTGCAGTCGAATGGAAAATCGGTGAAACAAGAATAAAGGAATATGTAACGGTGGAAAATAAATCGGCAGCTGGAGCCCCCAAATAAACCTTATATACAAAATTTATGTTTTATTAATATTTCCTTTGTCTGAATCTTGTAAGGTATACATAAGGATCAGGCGAAGGGATGGGAGTATTGTGCAGCGAGTGAAACGATGGATCAAGGAATGGGTGCCGACTCTGGCGATAACTATAGCGATAAGCTTCACTTTCAATACGTATATAGCACAAGGGATGACCGTGCCGACCGGTTCCATGCTGCCGACTATTCAGCTCGAAGACAAGATTTTGGTCGAAAAAATGGTAGGGCTTACCAATTTTCAATTCGGTGATGTTGTTGTTTTCTATCCTCCGCTTCCTGGCCATGAAGAGGAGCGATTTGTTAAACGGTTGATAGGGCTGCCGGGAGATACAATTGAAATCAAGCAGGGTAAGCTAATCCGTAACGGACAGATCATAGAGGAAGCTTATGTAAAGGAACCGATCAAATACAGCTTTGGTCCGGTTCAAGTGCCGGAGGATCAATATTTTTTCTTGGGCGATAATCGCAATGACAGTCTTGACTCGCACTTATGGCCAACCCCATTTGTGAGCAAGGACAAGCTGGTAGGTAAAGTGATGTTTCGCTATTATCCAATTGCCGATATCGGTGTGTTGGATCCCAAGTAAGCTGATATTTGAAAGCCGCCTCCGTCAAAAGTATTTTTTGACGGAGGTTTTTAGTATGGCTTTTAGAGTTTATTAGCCTCTTCTGGTTTTACGCTGCGATATGCCAACTTTTTTGCCGGCACGATTTTTTTTCTGTTTGACGGAGGATACGCTGCACATTACGTCTTTGGAGGTAGCGGTGTAGATATGCTCGTAATGAGGCACGCAATGATGCTGGTTAATGATCTCAATAGGATGAATGACTTCAACAAGTTGAGGATGAAAGTGATTCTCATACATAGTCACCGGTGGATCAAAAATAGTTTTGGTAGGGCAATCTGGACAAAAAGCCATTTTCTTCAGCTCCTTTGATTGGGTATAAGACACTATACGTTACATTCGACCAATTGGTCTGTTCGATTGTCCCTGCTTCAAATACCCATTTCTCAAAGGCGTACTTTCCGGATCTGGACTGCCTGGCTTGCATCTTTAATCGAATTTGCATATAATATGCTAATACTTACATACAATGAAATGCGTTGACGGAGAAGAGTAAGCAGTGCCTCTATACAGGGAGGAGCCGCCGGAGATTGAGAGCGGTTCTACAGAAACAGGCTGCCGAAGTTCGCTCCTGAGCAGACCTTTGAACCCGTACGGTGAAATCCGCGGCAAGTAGAAGGAACCGGCCGCATCACATGCGTGAACCGTTATGTTTAATGAAGCGAGAGGCATCGACTGTTGCTTGTATTCCGGGAATTACCGGTCTGCAAGGAAACGCGGGCTTTTCGAAACTAGGGTGGTACCACGACTTTTTCGTCCCTGATCCGGGATGGGAGAAGTCTTTTTTGCGTTCGTTGTGTTGCACACAAGTACCGCTTACGAAAAAAGCTTGGTTAAAGTAAAGTTCGATAAGGCTTACGAAGAAAGTTTTGCCAAGGCAAAACTCGAAGGAGGAGAAGAATCATGAAAGAGCGTTTAGAGGCTTTAAAAGCAGAAGCGCTGCAGGAGCTGGCGCAAGTAACGAACCAACAGCAATTAAACGACATGAGGGTCAAATATTTAGGCAAGAAAGGACCGTTAACCGAGGTTCTGCGAGGTATGGGAGCATTAAGCGCCGAGGAGCGCCCAGTTATCGGCCAAGTGGCGAATGATGTGCGTGGAGCTATCGAAGCGGTTATTGAGAGCAAGCAAGCCGAGTACCTGCAAGCGGAAACCGAGGCCCGGCTTCGTGCGGAAACGATCGACGTAACCCTTCCAGGCAGACCGGCGGGTCTTGGTGCCGTGCATCCTATCAGCAAGGTAATTCAACAGATTGAAGATATTTTTGTAGGTATGGGCTATACCGTGGCAGAGGGTCCCGAGGTTGAGCAGGACTATTATAACTTTGAGGCTTTGAATTTGCCGAAAAATCATCCGGCGCGAGATATGCAGGATTCCTTTTATGTGACGGAAGATATTTTGCTGCGTACGCATACTTCACCCGTACAAGTGCGGACGATGGAGAAAATGAAGGGCGAGGTGCCGGTTAAAATCATTTGTCCGGGACGCGTATACCGCCGCGATGATGATGATGCGACTCACAGCCATATGTTTACACAGATTGAAGGTCTTGTAATCGACCGGAATATTCGTATGAGCGATTTGAAGGGAACTTTGCTACAGTTCGTACAAGAGCTGTTCGGCAAACAGACACAAATTCGGATGCGCCCGAGCTTTTTCCCTTTTACGGAGCCAAGCGCTGAGGTTGATGTGACCTGTGCCATGTGCGGCGGTGCGGGATGCAGAGTCTGCAAGCAAACCGGATGGCTGGAAATTCTAGGTTCCGGAATGGTGCATCCACGTGTATTGGAAATGGCCGGCTATGATCCGGAAGAATATAGCGGCTTTGCTTTTGGAATGGGAGTCGAACGGATTGCGATGCTGAAGTATGACGTTGAAGACATTAGACATTTTTATACGAACGACCTTCGATTCTTGAAGCAATTTGTACATCTGTAAAAGAGAGGAGCGTGAGCGGACATGAAAGTATCATATCAATGGTTGTCCCAATATGTGGACGTGAGTGGATATACAGCCGCAGAGCTGGCGGAAAAGCTAACGCGCAGCGGTATTGAAGTGGATTTTGTGGAGGACCGTAACAAGGGCGTGGAGGGCGTGTACGTCGGCTACGTGAAAACGCGTGAAAAGCATCCGGATGCGGATAAGCTGAGCGTGTGTACGGTGGATGTGGGTCAAGCAGAAGATTTGCAAATCGTATGCGGGGCAAAAAATGTGGATGCAGGGCAAAAAGTGCCTGTAGCTATCGTTGGAGCGAAGCTGCCGGACGGCTTGAACATTAAGCGGGCGAAGCTGCGTGGTGTGGAATCGCAGGGAATGATCTGCTCAGCCAAGGAGCTCGGCTTGAATGATAAGCTGCTGCCGAAGGAAATTCAAGAAGGTATACTGGTACTGCCGGCGGATACCAAGGTTGGGGAGCCTATCCTGGATGTGCTTGCCATAAGTGATCATGTAATGGATCTGGATTTGACGCCGAACCGATCCGATTGCTTAAGCATGCTGGGTGCCGCTTACGAAATCGGTGCTATTCTTGGACGTCCAGTGAAGCTTCCTGATTCAGAGCAGGGTATTGCCGGCAGCGCTTCTGCTGTTCAAGCAGCCAGCCGCATCTCTGTCGAAATTACAGCGGAGGAGCAATGCTCTCACTATGCTGCACGATTGATTGAAGGCGTGAGCATTGGGACATCTCCACTATGGATGCAGAACCGTCTGATGGCGGCAGGCATTCGCCCGATCAACAATATTGTCGATATCACAAACTATGTGATGCTTGAATATGGTCAGCCGCTACACGCGTTTGACGCAGATAAGCTCTCCAATGGTCATATCGACGTTCGTATGGCGAAGCAGGGTGAGAAGCTTATAACGTTAGATGGTGTTGAGCGTACATTAGAATCCCACATGCTTCTGATTACTGACGGAACTAAACCGGTAGCAATAGCAGGCGTGATGGGCGGGGAAAACTCCGAGGTTACGGAAAGTACAACTCGTATTTTACTGGAATCAGCTAAATTTGACGGCGGCACAGTGCGCAAAACATCACGTCAGCTTGGGCTTCGTTCGGAAGCTTCCTTGCGTTTCGAGAAGGAAGTTAATCCTGAGGCTGTACTGCCGGCATTGAATCGTGCGGCTTCGCTTATTAGCGAGTACGCTGGCGGACAGGTAGCGGTGGGAACGGTTGAGGCAACGACTCAGAAGCATCAACCGGTAAAGATTGACTTGTCCGTTGGACGTATCAATGATTACTTGGGTACAGAACTGACTGCTGAACAGGTGAAAAGTATTTTTGACCGTTTAAGTTTTACTTCTGATGCTAACGGCGAGCTATTCACGGTTCATGTACCGAGCCGTCGTGGCGATATCACAAGAACAGTTGATTTAATCGAGGAAGTAGCGCGTCTATATGGCTACGATAATATTCCTACAACACTTATGTCAGGTGTAACGACACCGGGGGCGCTTAATAAAGAGCAGACGATTCGCCGTCTGGCTCGCAATCTGCTTACCGGCAGCGGGCTGTATGAGGCAATTACGTATTCATTTACACATCCTCAGCAGATTGTTGATTTCCCCGGCGCTTATAAAGAAGCTAAACCGGTGGCGCTTGCTATGCCTATGAGTGAGGATCGGAGCACATTGCGTACGAGTCTTATCCCTCATTTGCTGGATGCGGCTTCGTATAACCGTAATCGTAATACAAACGATGTTGCAGTATTTGAAATTGGCAAAGTATTCGTAACGGAGGAAGCATCGCTTTCCCATTTGCCAGATGAGCGCTTGATGTTGGCGATACTTTTGACCGGTAAACGTCAGGAAACTCATTGGGCCGGTAAATCAAGAGATGTCGATTTCTATGATTTAAAAGGTGCATTTGAGAGCTTGATCAGCTATCTTGGGCTGTCAGGCACTGTTGGATATACAGTAGCTCAGCCGGAAGGCTTCCATCCGGGACGTACAGCACATATCACTTTGACAACGGCTGAGGGCACCAAAGTAATTGGAACGCTTGGGCAGCTTCATCCTACACTTCAACAGCAGAAGGATTTGGCTGATACGTACGTATTAGAGGTTGAATTCACCGTGCTGGCAGAACATGCGGATGAACAAATTACTTACAAGCAATTGCCTCGTTACCCATCTATAGGACGTGATATTGCCGTTGTTGTTAATCGCGAAGTGCAGGTCGGTGATTTGACTGCCAAAGTAAGCGAAGTTGCCGCTGAACTGCTTGAATCCATCCAGGTATTCGATATTTACACAGGAGATCGTTTGGGCGCTGATAAAAAAAGCGTAGCTCTTTCTTTGGTTTACCGGACTCCTGAACGTACGTTGACGGATGAAGAGGTAAGCGAATTGCATGCCAAGGTCGTTGATGCATTAGAGAAGACTTTTGCTGCGGAGTTGCGTAAATAGTTTATAGGAAGAATGTCTCTGGAATTTGAACAAAAGTACGCCTTTAATAGCAGGAAAAGCGGTTCAACGTATCGAATTAACATGAGATACGAGGGACCGCTTTTTTGGTTGGCTGGAAAGTATAAGTTTTAAACACTTTCCTTCGCTTTACCTTGACACAAACGTGCTTGTTCCAAGGACATAGCAGATGTATATCCTTGGATAAGGATTTTCTGAAAAGCAATAGGACTATGCCGTCTTTACTTTACTTAAAATGAATTTAGAAAGATCGTTTTTTTTTAGAAACAGGGAAGATTGCCGAAAGGCTGGTAAGGATGTTTATACCTCTTTAGGGGAATTAAGTTAAGTCCGAAAGGAGAGCTTACAGGTGAGTGAAGATAAAATCCGGATGACGGTAGATATATTTGGCAGCCAATATAAGCTGGTTGCCCAGACGAACGTTACATATATGAAGCGGGTAGCTGCGCAAGTCAATGAACAAATGCATAAAATTGCCGCGGGATCCCCGCGATTGGATACGCCGAAGATTGCTGTGTTAGCGGCGGTACATATGGCTAGTGATTATTTTAAAATGCAGGAGGAGCTGGAGCAATCTCTTGATAAACAGCGGCAGCTGGAGCAATCCCGAGAGGATCTCAGCAAGCTCCAAGAACAGCATACGCTGCTTCAGCAGCAGTTGGTAGGCGAGCAGGGACGAATACAGCAATTGGAATCGGTCAGCCAAGGTCTGGAAGCTGAGAAGAAGCAAGTGAAAGCTGAGGTGGAAAAGCTTCGCGAGGCTGCGATTCAATCGAAGCAGCAGCAGGAGCGGTTGGAAGCGAATTATCGAACCGAGCGAGAGAACCGCAGTCAAGCTGTAGAACAGCTGCAGGCTGTACAGAAGGAAGCCGCTGAGCTTCAGGAGCTGAACAAGTTACAGGAAGCGGAGCTTGCGGCGGGAACAGAGCGATCAGCTGCATTGGAACAGCGATTGGTGAAGCAGTCCGAGGAGAAGAAACAGCAGGATCAGCGGATTGAGCAGCAGTTGAAGGAGCAGCGCAGCCTGCGCGGCCAATTGGAAGAGAAGCAAAGCCAACTGAATAAACAAGGGGAGGCACAACGGAAGTTAGAACAGCAGCTGCAGCAGGAGCAAGGACAGCTGCAAACCTTACGGTCCCAGTTGGAGGAACAGCAAGGCGAGGTGCAGGAACTGGAAGCTCTTTGCAACAGCCGACAGCAGCAGCTGGAGGAGCTGAGTCTGCAGAACGATCAACTGCAGGAGCAAGTACGCGAACATCTGCAAGAGTATGAATTGCAGCTTGAACTATACAATGAGCTCCAGGTTGAGCTTAAACAAGAGCAGGATCGTGGTCGTGTAAGTGAGGAGCAGTTGCAAGAGCAGCATGAACAGAAGAGGCAGCTGCAGGTACAGCTCGGCCATCAAGCTGAGGAAGGACGTCTTCTGCAAGAGCGTCTGGAGCAGGAAAGAGCGAAAAACGAGCTAGCGCTGCAGGAGCAGCGTGAGTTGCAAGAGCGTCTAGAGCGACAGCTGGCGGAAGAGCGCGAGTCGAGCGAGTTAGCGCTACTAGAGAAGCAAGAGAGTTTGGAGCAGCAGTTGGCGCAGGTGCGCGAGCAAAGCGTGGAAGAGCAGCGTGAGCTGCAAGAGCGTCTGGAGCGACAGCTTGCGGAGGAGCGCGAAGTGAGCGAGTTAGTGCTAATGGAGCAGCAGGAGCGTCTGGAGCAGCAACTGGCACAGCTGCGCGAGCAAAGCGTGCAAGAGCAGCGTGAGCTGCAAGAACGTCTGGAGCGACAGCTGGCGGAAGAGCGCGAAGCGAGCGAGCTAGCGCTGCAAGAGAAGCAAGAGAGCTTGGAGCAGCAGTTGGCGCAGATGCGTGAGCAAAGCGTGCAAGAGCAGCGTGAGCAGCAAGAACGTCTGGAGCGACAGCTGGCGGAAGAGCGCGAAGCGAGCGAGCTAGCGCTAATGGAACAGCAGGAGCGTCTGGAGCAGCAGCTGGCGCAGATGCGCGAGCAAAGCGTGCAAGAGCAGCGTGAGCAGCAAGAACGTCTGGAGCGACAGTTGGCGGAAGAGCGCGAAGCGAGCGAGTTAGCGCAAATGGAGCAGCAGGAGCGTCTGGAGCAGCAGCTGGCGCAAGTGCGAGAGCAAAGCGTGCAAGAGCAGCGTGAGCAGCAAGAACGTCTGGAGCGACAGTTGGCGGAAGAGCGCGAAGCGAGCGAGTTAGCGCTAATGGAGCAGCAGGAGCGTCTGGAGCAGCAGCTGGCGCAGGTGCGCGAGCAAAGCGTGCAAGAGCAGCGTGAGCAGCAAGAGCGTCTGGAGCGGCAGCTGGCGGAAGAGCGCGAGTCGAGCGAGTTAGCGCTAATGGAACAGCAAGAGCGTCTGGAGCGACAGCTGGCGGAAGAGCGCGAAGCGAGTGAGCTAGCGCAAATGGAGCAGCAGGAGCGTCTGGAGCAGCAGCTGGCGCAAGTGCGAGAGCAAAGCGTGCAAGAGCAGCGTGAGCAGCAAGAGCGTCTGGAGCGACAGCTGGCGGAGGAGCGCGAAGCGAGCGAGCTAGCGCTAATGGAGCAGCAGGAGCGCCTTGAGCAGCAACTGGCGCAAGTGCGCGAACAAAGCGCGCAAGAGCAGCGTGAGCAGCAAGAGCGTCTGGAGCGACAGCTGGCGGAAGAGCGCGAGTCGAGCGAGCTAGCGCTGCAGGAGAAGCAAGAGAGCTTGGAGCAGCAGCTGGCACAGGTGCGTGAGCAAAGCGCGCAAGAGCAGCGTGAGCTGCAGGAACGTCTGGAGCGACAGCTGGCGGAGGAGCGAGAGTCGAGCGAGCTAGCGTTAATGGAACAGCAAGAGCGTCTGGAGCAGCAGCTGGCGCAGGTGCGCGAACAAAGCGCGCAAGAGCAGCGTGAACAGCAAGAGCGACTGGAGCGACAGCTGGCGGAAGAGCGAGAGTCGAGCGAGCTAGCGCTGCAGGAGAAGCAAGAGAGCTTGGAGCAGCAGCTGGCACAGGTGCGCGAGCAAAGCGCGCAAGAGCAGCGTGAGCTGCAGGAACGTCTGGAGCGACAGCTGGCGGAAGAGCGCGAAGCGAGCGAGCTAGCGCTGCAGGAGGAGCAAGAGAGCTTGGAGCAGCAGCTGGCACAGGTGCGCGAGCAAAGCGCGCAAGAACAGCGTGAGCTGCAGGAACGTCTGGAGCGACAGTTGGTGGAGGAGCGTGAAGCGAGCGAGCTAGCGCTGCAGGAGAAGCAAGAGAGCTTGGAGCAGCAGCTGACGCAGGTGCGCGAACAAAGCGAGCAAGAGCAGCGCGAGCTGCAAGCACATTTGGAGCGACAGCTGGCGGAAGAGCGCGAAGCGAGCGAGCTAGCGCTGCAGGAGAAGCAAGAGAGCTTGGAGCAGCAGCTGGCACAGATGCGCGAGCAAAGCGCGCAAGAGCAGCGCGAGTTGCAAGAGCGTCTGGAGCGACAGCTGGCGAATGAGCGCGAAGCGAGTGAGCTAGCGCTGCAAGAGAAGCAAGAGAGCTTGGAGCAGCAGCTGGCGCAATTGCGCGAGCAAAGCGTGCAAGAGCAGCGCGAGCAGCAGGCACGTCTGGAGCGACAGCTGGCGGAAGAGCGTGAAGCGAGCGAGCTAGCGCTAATGGAGCAGCAGGAGCTTCAGGAGAAGCAGCGCAAGCAAAATGAAGCAGTTGCAGCTCAATTGCAGGCTCAGCTAGAAGCACAGCGGGAGCAATTCGCTGAGCAGCAGCGTCAGCTGGATAGCGCGTTGGAGGAGGCTCAGCTGCTACAGGAGCTGCAAGATGAGCTGCAGTCGCAGCATGAAAGTCTAGAAAAGCAGCTTCAGGAGCAGTATGCTCAAAGCGCACAAGCACTTCGCGAGCGAGATGAGCGCTATGCTCTTCTAGAGCAGGAGCTGCGTCAGCGTGGAGAACGGCTTGTAGAGCAGCAGCAGCAGCTTACGACTATGCAAGAGGAACATCGCGGATTATTGTCGCAATTCCGTGAGCAGCAAGCTTATCAGCAGCAGCTGCAGGATACTGTCGGTCAATGGCAACGCCGCAGCGATGAACTGACCAAGCAGATCGAGGAGCAGCGCAGTCAATTGAATGGACAACGCGAAGAGTTGGAACTTCAAGAGGAGCTCTACAGCGAGCTTGAAGGCCAGTTTACCGAGCTGCAAGCCAGTTTAAAGCAGCAGGAGGGTCAGAGCCGCGAAGCGATAATGAAGCTGGAAGAACGTTGCCATTCGCTGCAAGAGCAGCTTCAAGGGCAAGGGGAAGCAGCAGCAGCGCTTGAAGCTCAACTTCAGCAAGGTACTGGTCAATATGCAGCGCTTGAGCGTGAATATCTCGAACAATTGGAGCATAACCAAGCATTGGATAAGCTTCAGGAGGAACAACAGGGGCGAATTGAACTTTTGGAGCAGCAGTCCAGACAATGGCAGACCCGTACGGACGAATTATCTGGAGAGGCCGAGAAGATCCGCCGTCAGTTTACAAGCCAGCAAGAAGAATTGCTGCTGCAAATAGAGCTATATAATGAGCTGCAGGACAAATATGATGAACAGACTCAACAGCATCATTCACTGCAAAATGAATACATGAGCCATCAAGAGCGTGCTGAACGGATTTTCACGGAGCTCGGGGAACTGAAATCCGAATATGAAAAGCTGCAAACCGAATACAACGAATGGATTGAGCTTGTAGAAAAGGAATAGAATAAAGGCATAAGTGAGGAAGCAGCATGAACGGATTGGATTGGGCGGCCGTTGTTTTAACGGTAGCTGGCACCATGTTAGGGTATTACCGTGGGTTAGTCAGTCAGCTAGTATCCGTCGCAGGTTTATTTATCGCTTATGTTGTGGCATTTGCCTTTTATCGCGATGCAGCACCTTGGATTGCCGAGGTGCTGTCTTTGCCTTCATATGAGACTTACAAGAAATATGAGTTTCTTGTCAAAGGACTTAACCTGGATGCTTATATGTACAATGCCATTGCGTTTGCTCTGCTGCTTTTCGGAGTAAAACTGGCTCTAAGCATAGTCGGGCGGGTACTGAACTGGATAGCATTGACACCGGGAATCAAAATGTTTAACAAATGGAGCGGCGGCTTGTTAGGCTTCGCTGAAGCAGTGCTGCTTGTAATTATTGCTGTACAAGTAATGACAGTTATACCGAATGATACGGCACAACGCTTGCTGAAGGGATCCACAACAGCCCCGTATATTCTGAACGCATTGCCTTCTGTCACGGATAAGCTTCATGAGCTGTGGAACAAGAAAAATGTGTAGTAGTGAGGTTGAGGGCATTATACAGTTCATATCATCCACATAGTAACCATTGTTAATGGGAAAACGGTTTTATGCGAAATGATTCGCGAACAAAACCGTTTTTTTATTTTGAGCTTTTTCTGCAAAATGAAGCCACTGCACTTATCGTTAACTAATCGAATTTTATTTTAGCTATCATATATATATGAATACATTCATTTGAATTTAAGGAGGGAAGTAATGTGATACAACGTACTCTTCGGCAAGTAGAAGAAATGTGTTTCGGAGAAGGCTTGGAGGACTCATTTTTAGAAACAGTGGTTCAAGGCGTTTCTATAGATTCAAGAACTATTGAAGCTGGGTCTTTGTTTGTGCCCATTGTTAGGTTGAAAAACGGGCATGATTTCGTTAAAGAGGCCATTCTAAAAGGTGCTGCGGCGTCACTTTGGCAAAAGGATCAACCTGATCCGCCTCAAGGCATTCCATTAATCTTCGTAGATGATTGTGTAGCAGCTCTTCAGCATTTGGCGAGTTCTTATCGAAAACAGCTGTCAATAAAAGTAATCGCTATTACAGGAAGTAATGGGAAAACTACAACCAAGGATATGGTAAGCTCAATCGCAGAGACTACTTACAAAGTCCATAAAACTAAAGGAAACCTTAACAGCCAGATCGGGCTGCCTTTAACTCTTCTTGAGATAAAGGAAAATGTGGAGGTAGTCGTTCTTGAGTTAGGGATGAGCGAACGCGGACAGATTGAACGGCTGTCAAAGATAGCCAACCCTGATATAGCTGTAATTACAATGATTGGACTTTCTCATTTATCATCTTTAGGATCCATAGAGGAAATAGCGGCGGCTAAGCTGGAAATAGCAAAAGGGTTGCAGAGTAATGGTGTTCTTGTGTTCAATGGTGATGAGCCGTTGTTGAAAAAATGGAATAAATGAACTACAACTTTCCAGCTCCATTCGGATAGTTCATTTTGGAGTAGATGAATCAAATGATTATTATGCGACTGCTATTCAACAGCAGGATGAAGCTACTTCATTTAGAGTAAATACATTTAATGAACCTTGCAAGATTCCAATCCTTGGTAAACATAATGTTCAGAATGCCCTTGCTTCCATAGCTGTTGGCTCAATTCTGGGCATTCCAACAAACCGCATAAGGATGGGATTGGCGCAATTACAAATGACCGGAATGAGAATGGAAAAGGTGGAGTCTGAAGCTGGATTTACGATTATAAATGATGCCTGGAATGCAAGCCCTGTATCCGTGAGGGCAGCCATTGAAACTTTCGAGGAGCTGCAAGGATATAATCGCAAATTTTTAGTATTGGGTGATATGCTGGAGTTAGGTGAGCTTGAAAAACAATTTCATAGGGAAATAGGGGAGAGCATCAACCCAGATAAAGTCGACTATCTATTTACATTAGGTGAGCTGGCCAAAGAAATGGCTATAGAAGCAACCAAAAAATTCAAAAATACTGATCGTGTCAAAGCTTTTCAACATAAAAAAGAAGCAATCCAAGAGATCCGTAAGATTATCCGGTCACAAGATATACTTTTGGTAAAGGGCTCCCGAGGGATGCAATTAGAGGAAATTGTTTGGGAACTTTCTTAAGAAATAATGGTGTTGAACTCTCTTTTTCGCACACAAAAAAGCCGACTTCCCTGCTGCAAGCTTGAGGGATAGTCGGCTTATGTAATTACATGGATTGGTTAAGCTTAGCTTTCAACAATCAGCTTGGATTTCATAGTCATGTGTCCTTGACCGCAAGGGACGGAGCAAATGATGTCATAAGTGCCTTCTTTGTCGGCTTTGAAGGTTGCTGTCTTTGTGTTGCCGTCAAGTTTAACGCTCAAGCCTTTAATTTCAACGCCATGCATTCCTTCTTTGTTCTCCAGGGTAACTTTAATATCCTGGCCTTTTTTTACTTTGTATTCAGCTTGGTCAAATTTAAAGTTCGATGCAACGAGCTTTAAATCTTGCGAAGCCGCGGAGCTTGCACCGCCTGCTGCTCCAGCAGGAGCGGCTGGCGCTTTTGTCTCTTCTTTTTTACCGCAAGCGGAAATCGCGAACACCAAACATACAGCCATGGCTAATACGATTAATTTTTTCATCAAATAACCCTCCGTTATAAAAATAAATTTATTTTATAACGCAATCTTACATGATCTGCGCAGGGTTTGCAGTGACAATAAGGTGACAAAAAAATGATGTATTTACGAACAAAAACCAGCACTATGCGATTAATCATGGACATTTGTCGGATTGTATGTACAACGCTTCCTATACAAAAAAATCAGCCTTGCGAGATGATCCGCAGGCTGATTTTTTCGCTGTCCCTCCACAAGCACATGATTAATTGCGTTTCTCGTGCCCGGAGAGACCTTGTTCAAAGGGAGTTTTGACTGGGATGAACAAATCAATTATCCCGATGACTAGGGCCGCCAGCAGCGCACCAATAATACTTGTCGTAACACCGCTGACTATAAATTGTGCAAGCCAGATGATGACCGCGCTTGTAATGAAACCTACAATTCCGCGGCCGAATGGTGTAATTCGTTTGCCGAATATACCCTCAATGACCCAAGCGGCAACAGCAATGACCAATGCCAAGAAAAAGGCACTCCAGAAACCGCCAACTTCAAAAGCCGGAACGATAAAGCTCACAAACATTAGCACCAAAGCAGATACGATAAACCGGATTAAATGTCCAATCAAATGCATCGCTGATACCTCCTTTTGGGAATAGCGGATCGTGATCCGCAGCACGTTATATTGGCTTTTGTTCGTCAATGTGTTCGACATCGTTTAATCGGTGCACATCATATTATGTTCCTTGTGAAAACTGCTTATGTAGACCATTATTTGGTCGCTGCAGGGCGAAAATGACTTTATTTGAAAATTAGCTAATCCCTCTTGTCTTGGATATAATATAATAGAGAGAAGTTTTTACAATATCAGGTATATTGGCATTAAGCTTTAGCTGCTATGCGAATATCCTGTGTATAGGAAAGAAAGGCAGGAAGCGGAATTGAACAGCAAAATATTAAAGACATTGGATTTCTCCGCCATTTTACATAAATGCGCCCATCATGCGGCGACAAGCTTAGGCAAGGCTCGCCTGGAAAAACTATTGCCCAGCGGGGATTTTGTAGAGGTTAAGGAACGCCTGAAGGCTACGGATGAAGCCGTAAATGTAAACAGGCTCAAAGGCAGTGCGCCTTTTGGCGGTATTCGAGATATTACAGCAGCTGTACACCGCGCCAGAATCGGGGGCATGCTGAATCCGGCTGAGCTGTTTGATATAGCCAATACGATCTCGGGTGGCCGCCGCTTAAAACGGTTTTTAGAAACCGTTCATGAGGAGTACTCGATTCCGCTGCTGGTCGCACTTACGGAGTCGATAGCTGATCTAAAGACTACTGAGGATAAAATTAAGCTGTGCATCGACGATAACGCTCAAGTAGTCGACTCAGCGAGCGCTGAGCTTGCGCGGATTCGTCAAGAGCTTCGCGGTAGTGAAACTCGTGCACGTGAACGGTTGGAGCAAATGGTCCGCACTCCATCGATTCAAAAGATGCTGCAGGATAATTTGGTTACGATTCGGAATGATCGTTATGTCATACCCGTAAAACAGGAATACCGCGGCCATTTCGGCGGGATGATTCACGATCAGTCCGCTTCAGGAGCAACGCTGTTCATTGAACCCGAGCAGGTTGTCCAATTGAATAACAGAGTACGCGAGCTGAAGCTTAAGGAGGAGCGGGAGATCGAGAAGATCCTGCAAATACTGACTGCTTTGGTCGCTGAGGTTGCTGACGAGCTGCTCGGGAGTCTGGACGTTTTGGCTGAGCTGGATTTCACATTTGCCAAGGCCGGGCTTGCTCACGAAATGAAAGCAACGCTGCCTATGCTGAATGACCGTGGATTCATTAAGATAAAGCGCGGCCGTCATCCGCTTATCGCTGCAGATAAGGTAGTGCCTCTAGATATTGAGCTGGGAAATAACTATACAACTATAATTGTTACCGGTCCTAATACAGGGGGGAAGACCGTATCCCTCAAAACGATTGGTTTACTTTCTCTAATGGCTATGTCAGGACTGTTTGTATCCGCGGAGGAAGGCAGCCAGCTTTGTGTTTTTGATGCCATATATGCGGATATTGGAGACGAGCAAAGTATTGAGCAAAGCTTAAGTACATTCTCAAGCCATATGACCAACATTATTAGCATTCTTAGAGATATGACTCCGAAAAGTTTGGTGCTGATGGATGAGCTCGGAGCAGGAACCGATCCGGCTGAAGGCTCCGCGCTTGCTATCGCCCTGTTGGAGTACATACACAGAATGGGCTGCAGAATTGTTGCAACCACGCATTACAGCGAGCTGAAAGCTTATGCCTTCGATCGTCAAGGCATCATCAACGCGAGTATGGAGTTCGATGTGCAAACGTTGAGCCCTACTTACCGCCTGCTTGTAGGCGTTCCTGGGCGAAGCAACGCATTTGCCATCGCCGAGCGCCTCGGGCTCGCGAAGTCCATCATCGACCATGCCCGCGGGCAGGTCGGCGAAGAGGATCAGCGCGTGGAATCGATGATCGCCACGCTTGAGGAGAATCGGCTTATCGCAGAAGCCGAGAGGAACACCGCCGAGCAGCAGCGCCGCGAGGTAGCGACCTTGCGCGCTCAATTGGAGGCGCAGCAGCAGCGCTTCGAGGAACAGCGCGACAAGCTGTTCGAGAAGGCTGAGCGCGAAGCGCAGGAGGCGGTGGCCAAGGCGCGCCGCGAGGCCGATGAGATCATCGCTGAGCTGAGGCGTATGCAGCGCGAAGCGGTTCTTGGCGTTAAGGATCACCACTTAAGTGATGCGAAACGAAGATTGGATCAAGCAGCACCGGAGCTGAGAAAGAAAAAAGCTACGGTGAAGAGCGGCTCCAGCAAGCCTGATAAGCTGCAAGCAGGCGATGAGGTATTGGTGACAAACTTGCGCCAAAAAGGCCATATTGTAGAATTAGTAGGTGACCTTGAAGCAACCGTACAGCTTGGCATTATGAAGATGAAGGTGCAATTGGCCGATCTTGAGCTGATCAAAGCAGCCCCAGCGCCCAAGAAGCCGCAGCAGGTAGCTGCCAGCTTGAAGCGGACGCGAGATGAGAACGCGCGAATGGAGCTTGATCTGCGCGGTGCTAATCTGGAGGAAGCCATGATAGAAGTCGACCGTTTCCTTGATGAATCGTATTTGGCGAATTTCGGCAATGTGTACATTATTCATGGAAAAGGAACGGGCGTATTACGAACGGGTATCCAGGAATTTCTGCGTAAGCATAAGCATGTCAAGAGCTACCGAATCGGCAGTTACCACGAAGGCGGTATGGGGGTAACAGTAGCTGAGCTAAAATGACAAAAAATTTTTGAGACGCTCTGAAACTCCTTTTCTTTTTATACGTATGTATAGTATGAAAAACATCCACATCATTGTTAATGCAGTTCCCTCAATTTATATGAAAGTTTTTTCTTGAAACATCAGAAATAATACAAGCTTCTCGAAAAGGTTTAATTCTGATGTTATTATAAAATTAATAAATCATGGGAGGAAATAAACAATGGGAATTTTTAAAAGATTGCGTGATTTAACAGCGGCTTCGATCAATGATTTGCTGGACAAAGCTGAAGATCCAGTTAAGATGCTTAACCAGTTTTTACGTGATATGGAAGAGGACATCAACGAGGCCGAGGTTGCGGTAGCTAAGCAAATCGCCGTTGAGAAGAAATTCAAACAACAGTTTGAAGAATCAAGTGAAATGGTAACGAAGCGTGAAGAGCAAGCGTTGAAGGCTTTGGAGCAAGGCAATGAGGATTTGGCCCGCAGAGCGTTGCAGGATAAGAAAGAACATCAAATTCGTTTTGATGAAATGAAGAAGCAATACGATATTGCCAAAGGTAATGCGGACCGTCTTCGCAATCAGCTGAGTGAAATGAAAGACGAGCTTACCAAAATGAAGAACAAAAAGGATTTGTTGGTAGCACGTGCAGAAGCAGCAAAAGCTCAAAAGCAAATCAATCAAGCAATGTCCGGATTTGGTGTCGATAATGCATCCAGAGGCTTTGACCGCATGTCGGAAAAGGTTCTGCAAATGGAAGCAGAAGCGGAAGCCAGCAATGAGCTTCGTTCCAAGGATCGCAGCCTGGATGACGAACTGAATCAATTAAATAAGAGTGACGGTCTTGATGATGAGATGGCCGCTCTCAGAGCCAAATTGCAAGCAAAGAAAGAACTTTAAATTTAATATGGAGTTGCTTAAGGAGGCTGGGGCTTTTGCCACAGTCTCTTCATCCGTTATAATGGGAAGAGAATCCAATCGCCAGACTACTTGTCTATGAGGGTGAGGTTTATACGATGAATGAAGAGGTGGATGTGTTGTTAAGCAATCCGTATATCGAGACATTGGCATTCTTTTCAGTGGCTGTTGTAGCCTTGGTTGTATTTTTGGCTATATTCGAGCTGGTTACAAAGTACAAAGACTGGGAAGAAATTAAAAAGGGTAATTTATCCGTGGCAATGGCAACCGGGGGTAAAATATTTGGGATATGCAACCTCTTTCGTTTTGCAATCTTAAATAACGATTCTATTCTTCATTCTTTACTATGGGCTGGATACGGCTTTATTTTATTGATGGTTGCGTATTTTATTTTTGAATTTCTGACTCCGTATTTTAAAATTGATGATGAGATCCAAAAGGATAATAAAGCCGTCGGTTTTCTTTCAATGATTATTTCGATTTCGATTTCTTATGTCATTGGCGCCAGTGTTTCGTAATTGGTTTGCAGACAGCCCGGGAGGCATAGCATGAAATATTTGTGGGGAACCTTATTTGCTTTGGCGCTTGTTTTTTTAGGCGCAGGGATCTATTATTTTATTAATCACGCATAGTAAGTATTAGTAGTATTAGTATGAAGAAACCGGAGGAATGATGATGACGCAGCTTGACCATCTGTGCCCTTGGTGCCAAACCGAGATCGTGTGGGACCCTGAGATCGGGCCGGAGGACACGTGTCCTCATTGCTATAATGAGCTTGGTGAATACCGCAGCGTATCTCTGAAAGTGAAGTCGGACGGGGAGCAGCTCTTATATGACGAAGATGAAGAGGAATTGGATGAAGAAGATATAGATGACGATGATTTGGAGGACATGGAGGCGGATACCTTCGATGATTACGAAGAAGGTGTTCAGCGGGTTATGGATACACAGGAAGAGGCTCCCGAATGCTCGTCCTGCCATAGTCTGATGCTGTTTGCCGGTACTCAAACAATGGCGCCTGGTTATACGCCGGTTGTCCCCTCCAAGCTTAAACAGCCTTTGTTGAAACCATCCCATACATCGAAAGTATACGTATGTCCGTCCTGTTTTAAAATAGATTATATTTTAGCGGATGATGACAGAAATGCTATGATACAACTATTGAAAGAGCATGGCAAAAGTTAACTGAAAATCATCAATCTATAAAAGGGAATTCAGGGCGCTTCGGTGTCGAGGAATTCCCTCTTTTTGTCATTCGGTCATGTTTTATGGGGGAATGGGGAAGGTTAACTTAGGACGTCATATCTCTCAATTACAGGTGGATACATATGCATTCTGGAACTAAGGATTTTCCACAAAAATGGGTGCGGAGTTCGGAAAAACGGCCTTCATGGAATTACCGGGGCAAGCATACCAACTCCACTTCTCCCTCTCAGAAAAAGGAACCATTGACCTCTCAATCGCGTCTGCTGTTAACGGTTCATGGCTTGTGTGCGGTTGCTAATGCATTGTCCGGTACCTTCGTGAATGTGTTCTTATGGAAAGCCCGGCAAGACTTTCTCGTGCTTGGCTGGTTTACACTGGTGAATCACGTCGCAATGGCGCTGACCTTCTGGCTCGCGGGCAAATGGGTAAAGGAGCATAATAAAATGAACTGCCTGCGGGCAGGTGTTGCGGTATCGGCGATATTTTATATGCTGGTGCTGTGGTTTGGCGGACGTGCCGTTGACTATTATTTGTTGTTAGGCGTTATTCAGGGGATGTCGGCGGGATTTTTCTGGCTGGCGTTCAATGTCGTTTATTTTGAAGTAACCGATCCAGGGAACCGCGACCGATTTAATGGCTGGGCTGGTTTATTAGGTTCTGGGGCGGGCATGGTGGCCCCTTGGATTTCTGGCTACTTAATCGTGCATATGAAGCAAACCAGCGGCTACCGGCTTATTTTTACCATATCCTTAATTGTATTTGTGCTTGGGGTAATAGTCAGCTTTTTTCTGAAAAAGCGCAAAGCCGAAGGTAATTACGAGTGGCTATTGGCGGCGCGCTGCTTACGGGAAAAAGGAACGGCTTGGCGGACCGTTACCGCGGCCTTGATTGCTCAAGGGGTTCGAGAAGGGGTTTTCGGGTTTATGATCGCGCTGCTCGTATATGTTCATACCGGAAACGAAATGAAGCTGGGCAATTTCTCGTTAGTTACATCGACCGTAGCCTTGTTCAGCTTTATGTTTGTAGGGAGATTAATAAAACGCAAGCAACGTAAAGGGGCCATGCTCATCGGGGCAATAATGATTGTACTGGTGGTTGTTCCATTTTTCTGGAAGGTGAATTTTACGACTTTGTTGATATTTGGTGTTGGTGTCGGGCTATTTTTCCCCTTATACTCGATTCCGATTACATCCTCCGTGTTTGATTTGATAGGGGGCAATTCAGACAGTGTAAAACGTAGAGAAGAATTTATTGTACTGAGGGAGCTTGCGTTGAATGTTGGCCGTATACTGGGCTCTGCTGTGTTTATTATCGTTGTATCAATGACGAAAGAACCGCTGGCGTTGAATTTGTTGCTGCTGGGAATTGGGAGCTCGCCGCTAGCGGCCTGGTTTTTTATGCGTAAAGTTCATGTCCAGGGCGGCCAAGAGAATGCAGCGAAAGCCGATACTGGGTAAAATGTAACTGTAAATAAACACCGCTCACCTTAAGCAGAAAAGTCAGCGTTCATTAATGAGTGACGGCTCTGACATTCTGCAAGAGGTGAGCGGCTGTATGTAGAGTTGATTATATGAACGGGTTAAACAGCAGGCGGTTCCATTCCCATTAGCGACCATTCATCTCTCGAAGGGCCGTATACTCCTGGAACATTGAGACCGGCTTGCCTCATAAGGATGGTCATTTGTCCACGATGATGGGTTTGATGGCTGATTAAAATTTGCAGCGTGACTCCGTTGGGCCATTGCTCGCCGTACATATCTACTTTTTCTAACAGATTGGCATCTGTCCATTGGGTTTTGATAGCGCTTATTAAGGCTTCGCTTCCGGTACGGTAAGCATCCAAGATTTCCTTTGCGGTTTCAGGTACTTGATCTTCATGTTCAGTCGGTGCAAAATCCAGACCGGTGCGGGATAACATCTCATGCAATGTGGTAGTAATATGCCAAGCGATCCTGCCTAACGTTCGGTCTTGCGGAGTTACTTCCTGCTGCAGGGATGCATCTGTAAGTGCCTCGAAAATTTTTAGAGTAGAAGCACTTTCATGCCCCCAGGTTTGCTCAAAAGCGGCGATTGAAGTAAACATTGATCAGGCCTCCTAAGGCATATTGATTTTGGGTGTGACAACTATTGAGCAGATAAGGCTGAAGCTATGGAAATATTCGACAATTGAATGCTAATTCCTGTCTTTTGACCCCAAATCTATTCATAAGTTATTATTAATTCTTGACAAAAAAATGTGTCTCGATACAATAAGGTCGGTAGACTTATCCGGAATCTAGGATTTGAGCAAATGATGGGGAGGAAGCAGCATGAATAAAAACAGTAGAATGGTAAACAGCATTACCGAGCTCATTGGAGATACACCGGCTGTACGGATTCGCAGACTGGTAAGTGAAAATGATGCAGAGGTGTATGTAAAACTGGAATATTTCAATCCGAGCGGCAGCGTTAAGGATCGAGCGGCTTATAATCTGATTGTTCAGGCGGAAAAGGATGGGCTTCTCAAGCCAGGGGCAACGATCATTGAACCGACCAGTGGAAATACGGGCATTGGGTTGGCGATGAACGCGGCTGCGAAGGGCTATAAGGCTATATTGATCATGCCGGATAATATGACCAAGGAACGCATTAATATATTGAAGGCTTATGGCGCACAGGTTGTACTGACGCCGGCCGCAGAACGGATGCCAGGAGCGATCCGTAAGGCTCTGGAGCTGCGGGATCAGATCCCTGACAGTTTTATACCGCAGCAGTTTGAAAACAAGGCAAACCCTGATATTCATCGGGTTACAACCGCAGTTGAAATTATCGAGCAGATGGAAGGCAAGCTCGATGCATTTGTCGCGACATCCGGTACGGGAGGAACGATAACAGGGACCGGTGAGGTGCTGCGCGAGAAGCTGCCGGGGATCCGGATCTATGTCGTGGAGCCGGCTGGCTCACCTGTGTTGTCAGGCGGACAGCCTGGGCCGCATAAGCTGGTAGGAACAAGCCCGGGGTTTGTTCCGGCGATATTGAATACGAACGTATATGATGAAATCGTTCAGGTTGCCGATGAAGATGCGATTAGCACAACCCGCGACTTGGCGAGCAAGGAAGGGATATTGGTTGGACCATCCGCAGGCGCATCCGTGTGGACGGCGCTGCAGGTAGCCCGTAAGCTGGGTAAGGGTAAGCGGGTGCTTTGTATAGCTCCGGATACAGGCGAGCGATATTTGAGCATGGATATCTTTTGAGACCCGCTGCCAGATAATAGGTTATTAAACTTGTATCGAAGCTATAACATTTCAATAAGTTTAGTTCCAGGAGAATGCTTCCTGGGACTTTTTTTTAAGTTTACACAAAATTAATTGAATAAATATTCATCATTATGTATAATTATGAATATAATAACTAATAAAAAATTATTGGAAGGTGGAGTCATCATCATGAAAATAGCATTAGATAACGAGCTTCCCGGCTTAAATGAATATAAGCAATTACTTTCCTCTATGGAGGACAACTCGATGGATGCAGGACAGCAGTATGAACAGTATTGCAACAGTCGTTATGTACTTGCAGCTTATGATCAAGGTCGGCTTGTTGGAATAGGCAGGGTTGCCGATGAGAATGAGGTCAATCAAACATGCCATATTACAATGCTGCAGAACTACCGGGTTCGTGATGTTGATACGTATATGCGCAAGCTGCTATTTGCCAACCGCATAGGTTGACTCACTCATGCACAATAGACCCCATTCGATGTCTAATAGCATCTAATAAAGCCCAGGGCAGACGGAAGCCAGAGGGCTTTTTTCGGTTGAGCGGCAAGTATAAGAGCAGCGTTCAGATCATGCCAAAAGAGCTGATCTTTGAGGGCTGTGCCCACACAGTGAAGCACATAATTGGTCCTATGCCGAGCTTTGCCAATTTTATTTTGCAATAAGCGGCTGATTGGGTGTAATATGTAGTAATAATCTTTGAATCCAAGGATTTAATGCTGCTGTAAATAGGAGGACTATCAACCAATGGAACAATTTAAAATGCGCATTATCGAATTATTAAAGGAAGACGCGAGAAGAACACCTGGACTGATCGCAACCTTGCTGGGAGCCTCGGAAGCGGAAGTGGCGGAAGCGATCCGGGAATTAGAGGCGGCGCACGTAATCGTCAAATATGCGACAGTTGTCAATTGGGCGAAGGTCGATGATGAGAAGGTTACAGCGCTAATTGAAGTGCAAATAACGCCGGAACGCGGCCGCGGGTTTGATGCGATTGCGGAACGGATTTACTTATATCCGGAAGTGAAGTCTGTATTTTTAATGTCAGGCGCCTATGATCTGCTCGTTGAGATTGAAGGTAAAACATTGAAGGAGGTCGCCTCCTTTGTATCCAACAAGCTTTCTCCTATCGAACGCGTACTATCAACCAAAACCCATTTTGTATTAAAAAAATATAAGCAGGACGGCATAATCTTTGAGGATAGAGAAGAGGATCCCCGCCTGCTAATCTCCCCGTGAAGGACGATGAGCTATGATAAAGCAGAACCAAATACAAGGATCATCTAATAAAACTATGAGCGGTTATTTAGCTCCTTTGGTGAGAGAAATACCCCCCTCAGGTATTCGCAAGTTTTTTGATCTGGTTAGTGCTAGTAAGGAAGATATCATTTCTCTAGGCGTAGGAGAACCGGATTTCTGTACGCCATGGCATGTACGTGAAGCATGTGTGTATTCGCTGGAACGGGGTAATACCAAATATACCTCCAATGCCGGACTTTACGAGCTGCGTGAAGCTATTGCCGAATACTTGTACGATTCGTTTCAGGTACCCTATGAGCCTTCTGATGAAGTTCTTGTTACGGTAGGCGGCAGTGAAGCGATTGATTTGGCATTGAGAGCGTTGATCGTTCCGGGCGATGAAATTCTTATTACAGAGCCATGCTATGTTTCATACTCCCCGATCACCAGAATTGGCGGAGGTATTCCTGTCGGTATCGAAACTTTTGCGAAGGATGAGTTTAAATTAACGCCTGAAGCGTTAAAAGCAAGTATCACTCCAAAGTCAAAGGTACTGATCTTATGCTACCCAAGCAATCCGACAGGCGGTATTATGAGCTATGAGGACTGGCTGCCAATTGCCAAAATTGTAGAAGAGCATGACCTCTTGGTCATATCTGATGAAATATATGCGGAGCTTACTTATGAACAAAAGCATGTGAGCTTTGCCGCTATGCCGGGTATGCGGGATCGGACCATATTGGTCAGCGGGTTCTCCAAAGCTTTTGCCATGACAGGATGGCGTATGGGCTATGCTTGTGGTCACCGTGATTTGATCTCGGCCATGCTTAAAATACATCAATATTCAGTAATGTGCGCTCCAGCTATGGGGCAGGTTGCTGCTCTTGAGGCGTTAAGAAACGGTATGGATGAAAAGGACCGCATGATTGAGTCTTACAACCAACGCCGTCGTTTGGTGGTGCAGGGCTTTAGGGAAATCGGACTAAAATGTCATGAGCCTCAAGGAGCATTCTATGCTTTCCCTTCGATTGCTTCTACAGGCCTAGGTTCGGAAGAATTCGCCCAGCGTTTGCTGCATGAAGGCAAGGTCGCTGCAGTGCCCGGAGGAGTATTTGGCCTTGGTGGAGAAGGGTTTCTCCGGTGTTCTTACGCATCTTCAGTGAATCAATTAATTGAAGCGATAGACAGGATTGGGAATTTCTTGAGAAAATTGTAATTTCGGCATCAAACGACAAAAATAGCCATTTCCAACCTCGTGAAAAACTGGTATCTTTATATAATAAGAGTTTCATAGATTTGGTCATATATGAGACTTTATATCTAAAGATATGCATCAAGGAGGGATGAATAGTGGCTTTTCCGGAATATCAGCTTCGGCATTCTCTAAATGTTGGTTGGATTCGTGAAAAGGATCAGCAGGCCAAGTGGTTTTTTGGAACAAAGAAGCAATCATCTACCGTCTTATCTTTAGAAGAAGAAATTTACCATTTACGTCGTGACTTAGAGCAGCTGGTCCATCATGAGAAGAGTTTAACCTCTCCGAAGGTAGTGGAAATCAGCATGATGCTCGATACCAAAATAAATGAATACATGACTCGAACTAAGAGGAACCGATAACTCGGTTCTTTTTTTAATCTTAAAAGAACTTATATGTTTCGGGGCTCCCCGCAAAGTATCTGAATCAACTTCGAAGCAAGACCCCACTCCACAGCGTAGAACAAGAGAGGGAATTGCTGTGGGGTGGAGAAGCGTAAGTGTCCGCTTTTTGGAATGTTTTTTTATTTTATTTAAAGACCTGCTTAGAGCGCAATTTTTGTAGAAACTACTTTTTTATGGTAAGATGTGAGTTGTGATTTACAGGATCGGACTATGTATCGAACAGTTACTACCTATGCATAAAAGCAGTGTTCCTAAAGGGAATACTTGCAGGAGGAGAACAGATGAAAAGGAATTTCACGTTAATTATTATGTTGTTATCATTATTTGCATTGGCAGGCTGTGGTGGAGGTCCGAAAGCGGATGTTCCTATTTTTATGATGGCTCAGAACGGGGTTCCTAATGAAATAGCGGACAAATTGCAGGCAGATTTGAAGACTAAGGTAGGGGAAGCTCCAACGGTAAGTGTGCTGACAACGCCTATTTTTTCGATGGAGAAGCTGATTGTCGAAATTGCTGCCGGGGATAATGGAATTCTTATCGTACCGATGGAGCAGTTTAAAGCAATTGGACAGCAAGGTGGTTATGTAAGTCTGGATGCTGTTGCCAAGGTGGAGGATTTCCCTGAGGGTGTGCTTGAACTGCCTGTAGATAGTAAGGATAGTAAGGAAGGCAAAAAAGAGAAGCACTTATACGGCATTCCTTTGGAACATACCAAGTGGTTTACGGATCTTAAAGTGAACGGTAAGGATTTAGTTGCTTTTGTGCCGGCTAACGCTAAAAATCAAGACAAAGTCATGCAGGTTATAAAAGTAATTGCTCAGAAGTAAGTTTTGAGTTGCGAGCTTAGAGAGCTTCTAAATAATTTTATAAGCTTTGAACAGGTGCCTGTGAGCAGATGCCCATAGGTTAAAAGGGAAGCCGGTGTGAATCCGGCACGGTCCCGCCACTGTGAATGAGGAGTTCCTCAAGAAAGCCACTGTTCTGTATAAGGAACGGGAAGGCGAGGAAGCTTCATACCCTCATGAGTCAGGAGACCTGCCTGTTCAGATAGAGACTGTCTCTTTCGAGGAAAAAGGAGCGTCACGCACAAATGATTAAGGGCTCAACCTGAGCCTTTCTTGTTGTTTGAGGCGTTTACGCCCTTTGGATCCTTTTTGTTAAGGAGCTGAAGGGTTTTTTCGTGTAAAAGAGGGAGTCAGGTTCTATACATAACGGTGTAGGCTGAGTATTAAGTAAGGGGGAAGACATGAATATTTTTAGAGGAAGCAAATGGATTATTGGCTTGCTGGGGCTTGCTTTGATAGGAAGCGCTGCTGGCTGTGGTGGCACACCAGCACCTGGAGGTTCGACCAAGGCAGGGGATACCAAGCAGGAGGGGCAAGCCCAAGCCGGACAAGGTCAACCAGCAGCTCCGCCAGCTAATGCAAGCAAGGCAACCGTTTATCCCTATAAAGTTAAGGATGCGACAGGAAAGGAATTTACCTTTGATAAGGCTCCTGTTCGAATTGTTTCTGTATCGCCGAGTGAGACTGAAGCTCTGTTTGCACTCGGTTTAGGGGATCGAGTAGTTGGAGTTTCGGATTTCTGTGACTATCCTGCCGAAGCAGCGTCGAAGCCGAAGATGGGCGGTATTGTGAAGCCGAATGAAGAGTCGTTGATCGCAGCGAATGCGGATATCGTGCTTTCTGGAGTTTCCCTTAAAGTCCCGGTTGTTGAACAGCTGCGAGGCTTGAAGGTTAATGTGTTTAAGGTCGAGCCAAAAACGATGGATGATGTGATGAACAACCTGCTGATGTTTGGTCAGTTGTTTGACAAGCAGGGGCAGGCGGAGGCGCTTGTTGCATCCATGAAGGAAAAGCGCTTGAAGGTCACCGATGCTGTAAAGGATTTGAAGCCTGAGCAGAAGAAAAAGGTATTTATAGAGTTTTCACCAGGCTGGACGGTTGGAAAAGGTGAATTTATTGATGAGTTGATTACGTTGGCCGGAGGCATTAATGTGGTTTCGGACAAACAAGGATATATGGAGATTAATGGGGAAAAAGTAATTGCAGATAACCCTCAGGTTATTTTGTACCCAGACAATTTAATTGATGAAAAATCAAAAAAGACATTGGATCAGGTAATTAAGGAACGCAGCGGATGGGGAGGGATTGAGGCTGTTAAGACCAACCGCTTTGTCGGCTTGGATAAAAATCTTATGAGTCGTCCCGGTCCTCGTATGGCTGACAGCTTAGTCGATATTGCCAAAGGAATTTATCCGGAGCTGGTGAAGTAGATGAAACGTAAGCTGATGTTGTGGGGAGGAGTAGGGATGCTTCTCCTTCTTCTTTCCGTTACGGTCAGCTTGTCGATTGGAACAGTCCGGCTGCCGCTTGTACAGGTATGGGGGATATTAGCCCACCATTTGCCGTGGATAGGTGTAAATGTTCCAGTCGATTGGCAGCCAGCTGCGGAGCAAATTATATGGCGGGTACGCTTGCCCAGAGTGCTGCTGGGAATATTAGTAGGCGCAGCGTTAGGTGTAGCTGGAGCCGCATTTCAAGGAGTGCTGCGCAACCCGCTGGCAGATCCATATACGCTGGGAGTTTCCTCAGGTGCTGCTCTAGGGGCATCGTTTCTAATCTTGTATGGCTTGCAGTTTGCTTTTTTTGGCTCATGGACGGTTCCTATTGTTGCTTTTGCCACAGGAGCAGTTTCACTGCTAACGGTGCTGCTGCTGGCGAGAACGGATGGAAAGCTGAAGATGGAGACTGTGCTTTTGGCTGGGGTGGTGCTGCATTCGTTTCTGGGCTCCTTTGTGTCTTTAATGGTTGCTATGTCAAAGCAGGTTATTAATGAAATTGTATTCTGGATGATGGGGAGCCTGTCGCTGAGAGGCTGGTCGTATTCACTTGTGCTGCTTCCTTATTTGGCTGTTGGTGCCATCATCCTTCTGTCATTTGGAAGGGCTATGAACTTGTTTGCGTTGGGTGAGGCGCAGGCAGCGCATCTGGGGGTTCGTGTTGAGCGGACCAAGCTGATCGTGCTAACCGCAGCTACTCTAGTTACTGCGGCTGCTGTATCGGTATCAGGGGTTGTAGCGTTTGTTGGTTTGATTATTCCTCATTTGCTGCGTTTGATAATAGGACCGGATTATCGGCTTCTGCTGCCTTTATCTCTGTTAGGCGGGGCGATCTATGTGCTGTGGGCTGACACCTTGGCAAGAATGCTCTTGAGCCCTACGGAAATCCCTCTTGGGGTTGTTACCGCTTTTATGGGAGCTCCTTTCTTTGCTTATTTACTCAGGAAAAATAAACGGTCAGTCTGAGTGCAAGTTGCTTGGGGCTGCAACTGGGGAGGTGTGATGCAGTGGCACTCGTACAGGTGAGTAATGTGTGCAAAATATACCAGGAGCAGCGCGTGCTTGAGCACGTAAGCTTTGATATAGAAGCCGGGGAATGCTTCGGCATCCTTGGTCCTAACGGCAGCGGGAAATCTACGCTGCTGAAGCTGTTGTCGGGCATCGAGGCGCCGACATCAGGGCATGTGCAGCTGGAGGGCCGCGCTGCACACGATCACCCGCGCAAGGAGCTGGCGCAGTGGATGGCAGTGCTGCCGCAGGATGCGCTGCCGCCGCTCGGCTTCACCGTGCGCGAGATCATTGGAATGGGCCGCTACCCATTCCAGAATTGGTTCGGCACCGAGCTGACCGATGCGGAGAGCTTGGTGGACTCCATCATCGAGCGTCTGCAGCTTGGAAAGCTGCAGCACCGCGCGGTGGATGGACTAAGCGGCGGCGAGAGGCAGCGCGTTGCCTTGGGCAAGGTGATGGCGCAGCAGCCGCGCCTGCTGCTGCTCGATGAGCCGACGACATTCTTGGACATCGGCTATCAAATGCAGATGATGGATTGGATCAGCAGCTGGCAGAAGGAGACAGGACTGACCGTTATTTCAGTGCTGCACGACTTGAATCTGGCTGCACAGTATTGCGGGCGGATGATGATTTTGCAAGAGGGTCGAACTGTGGCAATCGGTCAGCCTGACGATGTAATCCAACCTGATCTTTTGGAACAGGTATACGGTACACAGCCGATCGTAATGCGTCATCCGATACTCGACGTGCCGCAAATTTTGCTTCAGGCGGATAGAAGATGAGAAAGATGAAAGATGAAAGATGAAAGATAAAAGATGAAAGATGAAAGATGAAAGATGATAAGTATTTGGAATATAGTGAGCCTGTTTAGCGTTTAAGAAATTGCCCCTTCTTGAAAGGTTAGCCTCAAGCTTTGTTTAGTTACAGTATTACTAGCTGGTGGAAGAAGGAGCGACTAATTTTTTTGTGATCGAACTATGATAAGTGATAGGCAACCTAGAAGGAAACCTAGCAGGACGCATGAAAAATAGGTAGAGAAAAATTAGTAGGTACTACGCAGAAAATTAGCAGGAACTACACAGGAAATTAGTTGGAATTACATAGAAAAGAATTAGCTGGAATATCTGGAGGTATTTTATCTGTATTAAGCATTTTTTGAGCATTTAACTGGAAAAACGGGTGCTAATAATTCGAATTTCAATCATTTCACAATAAATACCTAAGATTAGCGTGAGGATTTCCTGTTAATGTTCTAAAAAATGATTTTGAAGTGATATTAACAGGAGGTTTTCAGAGGTTTTCCATGTAATTGTTTGATATCCCTTAAATTTATAGCTTTGCGCAATCAAATTTTCTAAAGCGTGATTTTTAATCTTTGGCTGAATAATCACGAAGAAGGATAGAACATGATAGATAAAATATGAAAGATTGATAGATAGTTCATGAGAGGGGAAAAGGTAGATGCTTCAATCATTAAATCATTTATTGAAGGAAATAAAACCGTTAGATCAAGAGGCGATAGCGGCAGCAGGGCGCCATTTAGACCAATTGACCAAGCCTCCTGGAAGTCTGGGCAAACTGGAGGATACAGCACAACAGCTCGCTGGAATTACTGGAGAGACGATTACGGAGCTTGGTAAGAAGGCAGTCATCGTCATGGCGGGTGACCACGGAGTTTGCGAGGAGGGTATTAGCGCATTCCCAGCGGAAGTAACACCGCAAATGGTGCTTAATTTCTTGAGTGGAGGCGCAGCGGTTAATGTGCTGGCGCGTCAGGCCGGTGCAGATGTGGTTTGTGTAGATATCGGCGTTAATTCCGATTTGGAGCATCCACAACTGTATTCGCGCAAGGTGCGTAAAGGAACGCGCAATATGATGCGTGGACCGGCAATGACGGAGCAAGAGGCTCTAGAAGCTATCCACATCGGAATCAACCTCGTGAAAGAACTGGTTGATGACGGCTACACCTTGTTCGCTACCGGAGAAATGGGCATCGGGAATACGACAGCAAGCTCTGCTTTGCTCGCTGTGCTAACGGGCACGGATGTGGCAGGTGCCGTAGGTCGAGGTACGGGTATCGACAATGATATGCTGAGACACAAGCAAGAAGTTATTGAACGGGCAATTGAGATCAATAATCCTGATGTTAACAATCCTTTGGATGTGCTTGCCAAATTGGGCGGCTTGGAAATTGCAGGGCTAACCGGTGTGATCCTTGGTGCGGCAATTTATCGCAGACCTGTAGTGATCGACGGGTTCATTTCGTCAGCGGCCGCACTGGTGGCAAGCCGAATTTCACCGCAAAGCACATCCTACATAATTGCTTCGCATCTTTCCCACGAGCAGGGACATGCTCGATTACTCGAAGCAATTGGATTGTCGCCTATGCTGCGGATGGATATGCGACTTGGCGAGGGCACCGGAGCCGTCCTGGCATTTTCGCTGATCGAGGCTTCAGTCAGAGTAATGAAAGAAATGGCAACATTCGCAAGTGCAGGGGTATCTCAAGCCCCATCCGAGCAATAGCCCATGCTAATAAGAAAAGTCTAGCCTAGGAAAGTGTAGCAAAAGGAAAAAAGCTTAGCTTAGGCTATGTGGAGCCGAGCAAACGAAGAAAGCTTTGCCTATGGCAAATTGGAGCTGAGCAAACGAAGAAAGCTTTGCCTATGGCAAAGCGGAGCCGAGCAAACGAAGAAAGCTTGCCTATAGCAAAACGGAGCCGAGCAAACGAAGAAAGCTTGCCTATGGCAAAGCGGAGCCGAGCAAACGAAAAAAGCTTGCCTATGGTAAAGCGGAGCCGAGCTAACCAAAAAAAGCTTGCCTATGGCAAATTGAAGCTTAGCAAACAAAGAAAGCTTTGCCTACAGCAAAGCGGAGCTGAGCTAACGAAGAGTTAAAGCGAAGCTGAAGCTAACGAAGAAAGCTTTGCCTTGTGGCAAAGCTCTTAGGGAGGTTACACCATGCTCATACTGGTAACAGGTGGTGCCCGCAGCGGCAAAAGCTCTTTCGCTGAGCTGTATAGCTCCAGGTTGGGGCAGCAGGGCAAATACATAGCAACAGCGCAAGCCTATGATGAAGAGATGAGAGCGAGAATCGGATTGCACAAGCTTCAGCGAGACAGCGGAGGCTTTAGCTGGACAACGATAGAGGAGCCATATGCATTAGCCAAAATACTTCAAGAACTGCACATCGACGATACTAGTGTTGCTGATATAGGTCTTGGAGATGAATGCAATCGAAAATTAGACCAAGAACCAGTCATCCTCGTAGATTGTCTGACTCTATGGTTGTCAAATTGGCTGCTGCAGTATGAGCAGAATACAGATATGGAAGAGCGGCTGCATGCGCTGCTAGACGAACTGAATAGTGTATGCCGTCAGTATGCAGCGGATGAAGTGAGGCATTTGGTATTGGTTACCAATGAGGTAGGTTATGGGCTGGTTCCCGAGTATAAGCTGGGGCGCCAGTTCCGCGATTTGTCTGGCAGGATGAACCAACTTTTGGCCCGGGAAGCGGATAAGGTGTTTCTTGTTACAGCAGGAATTCCGGTAGAGTTGAAAAGCATCCGCTATGAGTTCTGAGGTAGGAGACCAGAGGGGATTAAAGCTTAGATATTGAATAATATTAGTTTATAATAGGGCTCTGCTCGAACTTGATTAAAAGTTGAAAGTAAGTTCAGACGAAGGCTGAAGCTAGAGCATAGAACAAAGAGCATAGAACAAAGAGCATAGAACAAAGAGCATAGAACAAAGAGCATAGAACAAAGAGCATAGAACAAAGAGCATAGAACAAAGAGCATAGAACAAAGAGCAAAGAGCAAAGAACAAAGAGCAAAGAACAAAGAGCAAAGAGCAAAGAACAAAGAGCAAAGAACAAAGAGCAAAGAACAAAGAGCAAAGAACAAAGAGCAAAGAACAAAGAGCATAGAACAAAGAGCATAGAACAAAGAGCAAAGAACAAAGAGCATAGAGCAAAGAGCAAAGAACAAAGAGCATAGAGCAAAGAACAAAGAACAAAGAGCAAAGAACAAAGAGCAAAGAACAAAGAACAAAGAGCAAAGAGCATAGAACAAAGAGCAAAGAGCATAGAACAAAGAGCATAGAACAAAGAACAAAGACGAAAGACCAAAGACGAAAGACCAAAGACCAAAGAACAAAGAACAAAGAACAAAGAACAAAGAACAAAGAACAAAGAACAAAGAACAAAGAACAAAGAACAAAGAACAAAGAACAAAGAACAAAGAACAAAGAACAAAGAACAAAGAACAAAGAACCTAGAACCTAGAACGAATTAAATTAGGTAGTGAGTTGCACTGGCAGATTGGCAGCGATCGATTTGATGTTAGCTAAACGCTAAGCCGACAAGAAGCACAAGTAAGCAGGCGGGTGGGGAGTAAGTTGTTGTTTTATTCTTGGCAGGAGAGCGCAGTTATGCTGCTGGCCGCAATTATAATAGATATAATTATAGGGGACCCGCGCTGGCCAACGCATCCGGTTATCCGAATAGGGCAATGGATAAGCTGGGCTGAGTCCAGGCTGCTCCCATCTGACATAAACGCGGCTTCGCCTGGTTCATTACGACGCCGTGGTGTGGTATTAACTGTATTGACATTGCTGATTGTTTTTTCTGTAATGTGGCTGCTGCTGTGGCTCGCTCACCAGATCCATCCATGGATCGGTTATGCCATAAATACGTGGTTCATTGCCACGACAATTGCTATCAAAGGGCTGAAAGACGCAGCTATGAAGGTGTATCGTCCTCTTCGCGAAGGGCGAATGGATGAAGCGCGGAAGTATGTAGGCTATATCGTCGGAAGGGATACCTCAAAGCTTGATGAGCCGGAAATTACCCGCGCAACAGTAGAGACGGTAGCTGAAAATACGGTGGACGCCGTTGTATCTCCATTGTTTTATGCTTTATTAGGTGCAGCGCCGCTTGCTATGCTGTACCGAGCGGCCAATACGTTGGATTCTATGGTCGGCTATAAAAATGAAAAATATTTATATTTCGGATGGGCCTCAGCACGTTGGGATGATGTGATGAATTGGTTTCCGGCAAGACTGACAGGCTGCTTGCTTGTATGTACGGCTGCTCTGCGGCAAGGTTGCTCTGCTGCGCGGGCTGCCCGCGCGATTCGCAAGTTTGCCCGGCTGCATCCGAGTCCCAACAGCGGCATACCTGAATCGGCAGTTGCGGGGGCCTTAGGCATTGAGCTTGGAGGCATCAATGTCTATCACGGGCGGACAAGTGAGCGTGCGAGAATGGGATGGCCGCTTCGGGAAAGGTGCAAGGAGGATATTATTGTTACGGTCCATATGCTGTACGGTGTAAGCTTTTTAATTGCAGGGGGGCTGATGTGCGCATTATGCTGGACTTGGTTGTAAAAGGATTAGCGGGCTGCGCAGCCGCCTTTCAATTTCTAACTCGGCTGCCCATACCCGTAAAGCTGGACTATACGGATTCTTTATTTCGGCGCAGTGTCATCTTTTATCCACTGGTAGGAACGGTGCTTGGACTACTGATAAGTTTTGCAGGGGGGCTGCTACAAGGGGATTTACTGTTAGCCGCAGGGCTCGGGCTTGGTTCCAGTGTTAATGCTGCACTACTGCTCCTCCTGTGGGTTAGTTTGACAGGCGCGCTGCATCTCGATGGTTTGATGGATACCGCTGATGGCATCCTAAGCCACCGACCTAGAGAACAGATGCTGGAGATTATGAAGGACAGCAGGGTGGGTGCGATGGGTGTTATTGCTTGCCTATTGCTCCTGCTGGTTAAATGGACATTGCTGCAGCAATGGCTGACCCTGCCGCATCATACATTTATGTTCATGCTTCCGCTTGTATTATTGTGGAGCCGTTGGTACATGGTCGTGGCGATCGCTAACTGGCCCTATGCTAGACAAGGGCAAACGAGCCGGGGGATCGGTTCCTTTTTTCGTGGACTAAGTGTTAAGCATTTGATTTTTCATACCTTGCTTGCGTTGCTGCTGTCTTTTGCACTGGTCTGGCTGTCGGGTGGGGGGATTTTGTCCTTGGACGGGCTGCTGATTGTTAGTGCTGCTGCGATTGGTACTGTATTGTCCGGTGTACTCATAAGCATTTACTTGAGCCGCAAGCTGGGTGGATTAACAGGCGATACATATGGGGCCATGAATGAATTGTTGGAAGCGGCGCTGTTGCTAATTTTGTACATAACGGTTCGATAAGGAACGAGTAGGTTAGGGATAGCAGATTTTAATAATATTTGTTACAAGCAAAAATAATGAAGAAAGCTTTCCTGATGAAAGCTCTGATTATGCTTACGAAGAAAAGCTTTCCTTTGGAAGGCTTTTAGGAGGGGAAAACTTCATGCTGGAACGGTACGGGCATGGCGGTGATTTGTGGACCGCTGCCGAAACATTTGGCATAAGTAAGGACGCGTTTCTTGATTTCAGCTCGAACATGAATCCTCTTGGACCGCCGGCTGCCGCAGAAACCATATTGCGGGAACGGTGGCGAGATATAGTCGCATATCCGGATCCTGCTGTGAGGGAGCTGCGCAGCAAGCTGGCAGCAAAATATAGGGTGCCTATGGAAGCCATTCTGGTCGGTAACGGTGCTGCGGAGCTGATAGATTTGGCGGTGCGTGTCCTGCGGCCGGGAGTTACGGCTCTGGCGCGACCTTCTTTCTCGGAGTATGAGGAAGCGGTGCAAAAAACGAATGGAGCTATCTACGAGATTCCATTGCAGGCTAGTCATGATTTTCTGCTTCAGGAGGCAGATGTTGAGCAGGCACTGGCAATGGCGGATCTATTGTTTCTAGGATCACCTAATAATCCGACTGGCCGTCTGTTGCAAGCTTCAGTGCTTGAACGTCTGGCTGCAGCGAAAAAGCCGGTTATTCTGGACGAAGCCTTTATCGATTTTCATCCTGAAGAGAATCGCCTGACAATGATTCGAAAAGCGGCTGAATCTCGGCAGCTGATGGTTATTCGTTCTATGACGAAGTTTTATTCGATACCCGGGCTGCGGCTTGGTTTTATAGTGGCACATCCAGACAGGATTAGGGAAATGCAGCATCAGCAGGTGCAGTGGAGTGTTAATACAATGGCCCAGCTGATAGGGGCGGCGGTATTGGATGATCATGATTACGAGCGCCGAACGCATGATTGGTTAGCTGCCGAACGTCCGTGGCTGACCAACAGTTTAAGTGAACTGGGGCTTATCGTAACGCCGAGCGATACGAATTATTTATTATTTTCGACTAAGCGGTTAAAAATTACTGTGCAGGATTTGCAGGCAGAAATGGGGAAAAGGGGGATTTTGATCCGTGACGCATCCCTATTTCCAGGTTTGGATAACTCATATGTTCGTGTAGCGATACGACTAAGAGAGCATAACGAACGGATGATCAAGGAGCTTCGAGCATCAATTGAGGTGTTGGGTGACGTGCGGCAGCTTGAGCAAGTAGCAGTTGACCATGCTGCACAAGTGACTCTGTCGACCGGGCATGGGCAGCAACAGCAGCAGGTTGATGTGCTTCAAGAAGCTGTCGGCTCATCTCTCGCTCCAACCTTAATGGTGCAGGGGACATCCTCGGATGCAGGAAAAAGCTTGCTGGTAACTGCACTGTGCAGAATTTTATTACAGGATGGTCTGCGTGTTGCCCCGTTTAAATCACAAAACATGTCGCTAAACTCTTACGTTACTGCCGATGGCAAAGAAATTGGAAGGGCGCAAGGGATGCAGGCGGATGCGTGCCGTATTGCGGCTACAACCGATATGAATCCTATTTTGCTTAAGCCGAAAAAGGATATGGTTTCGCAGGTAGTTGTGCATGGTAAGCCATATCGTGATTTTGACGCCAGAACATATCGTGAAAAATATTTGTCCGAGGCGGAGACGATCGTTAAGGATGCACTTGTCCGATTGCGTTCCGATTATCAGGTGGTTGTGCTCGAAGGGGCCGGGAGTCCGGCAGAAGTTAATCTGAAAGATCGCGATATCGTCAATATGCGATTAGCTGGTTGGGCGGATGCTCCTGTAGTATTGGTGGCTGATATTGATCGGGGAGGCGTGTTTGCGTCATTGCTCGGTACGATGGAAATATTTACACCTGAGGAAAGAGATCGTGTGAAGGGATTCATCATTAACAAGTTTCGAGGAGACGTAACCTTGCTCAAGCCAGGCCTTGATTGGCTCGAACAGAGAACCGGCAAGCCGGTGCTGGGAGTCATTCCGTATCTGCCCAATCTGGAGCTAGAGGATGAGGATTCGGCTTCGTTGGATCGCAAGCTGGCAACGGGTGCTTTTGGAAGCAGCGATGGTAATAATTATGCAGGTGCTTCCCAAGGTACGTCTGAAGGACAGGGCTTGCAGCTGCTCGATATAGCAGTGATTCGTTTGCCGAGGCTCTCTAACTTTACCGATGTTGATCCGCTGTTCTACGAAAAAGATGTCCGCCTTCGTTATGTCAGCTCACTCGAAGAGCTGGGGCGGCCGGATACGGTTATAATACCGGGGAGCAAAAACACAGTCGACGACATGTTGTTTTTAAGGGAAACGGGTCTTGATCAGGCGCTGCTGGAGCACGCGCAAAGAGGCGGCTGGATCACTGGTATTTGCGCAGGCTATCAAATGATGGGAGAGCGGCTGCTGGACCCGCATCTTCTGGAGTCGGAACATCCGGAAACGGCTGGACTCGGATTATTCCCGACAGAGACTGAGTTCACAGCTGATAAGAAGACGGTGCGTGCTGTTGGAACGTCTCTTTTATATAGTGATGCTGCTGGTCGAAATCCGTTGCTGCAAGTAAGTGGATATGAAATTCATATGGGGCGAACGCGCTTTTTACAGCCGGTAACTCATCCATTCTTCATCGCGGAGGAGGGCAGCGGTCAGGAGGCTCATCCGGATGGTGCTGTTTCGACGAACGGAAGACAATGGGGCACCTATGTGCATGGAATTTTGCATAACGATGATTTTCGCCGGGGTTGGCTGAATGGAATTCGCGAAAGTCGCGGTTGGGAACCTTTACAAGCGGAGCTTCGCTTTCAGGAGCGCAGAGAGGCGGCTTTTGACCGGCTAGCCGATCATGTCAGAAGTCATTTGGATACGAATCGTTTATATGAGATGATAGGTTATAAGAGTAGGGAGGCGAAACGATGAGAATTTATACAAGAACTGGCGATGCCGGTCAAACCGGAGTAATTGGGGGACGTGTCGACAAGGACGATGTGCGCGTTGAAGCATACGGAACCGTGGATGAGCTCAATTGTTTTGTAGGGCAAGCGATGGGGTTTCTGGATGCGGAGAAATTTGGCGATTTGCTGGCGGACTTATTGGATATACAAAATGAATTGTTCGACTGTGGTTCCGACTTGGCATTGCTTAAGCAAGAGCTTCGCCCTTATAAAGTGAAGTCGGAGATGGTAGACCAACTGGAAGCATGGATAGACAAGTACGATGCTGAGACGCCGGATATTAAAAAGTTTATATTGCCTGGCGGCTCGCAGGCGTCCTCTGCGCTTCACGTTTGCCGGACGATATGCCGCCGCGCGGAGCGCCGGGTTGTTACACTGGCCCGGACGCAGCCGATCAATGAAGAAGTACGCCGCTATTTGAACCGGTTGTCCGATTTGTTCTTCACTGTTGCACGCCTTGCAAACGTTAGAAGCGGTGTGGGAGATGTTGAATATGCTCGTAGTGCGGATGTGTTTCGCCGCAAATGAGTACCTATTATGAACCATTAGTATACATCGTTTCTCAAGAGGAAGAAGGCTTCTATCTGAAAACGATTTTGCAAAATCGGATGATGCTCTCCCGCAAGCTGCTATCGCGATTGAAGCTCACGGAGCGGGGAATCACGGTTAATGGTGATCGCCAATATATAAGTATTCGGGTTCATGCGGGGGATGTAATTGAGGTCAGAATGCTTCAGGAGGAATCCGATGATATTTTGCCGCAGGAGCTCCCTCTGGATATTTTGTATGAGGATGAGCAGCTGATGATGCTTAATAAGGCAGCCGGAATGATTGTTCATCCGACCCATGGACATTATGTGAATACGTTGGCGAACGGCGTCGTTCATTATTGGCAGCAGCAGGGGAAGAGCTATCGATTCCGTCCGATTCATAGGCTCGATCAAGAAACATCAGGGGCGCTTGCTGTGGCCAAAAATCCTTTTATCCACCAGCAGGTGTCCGAGCAAATGCAGGCGCATCAGGTGAAAAAGGAGTACATAGCTCTGGTGCATGGTGTAATGGAGGCCGATGAGGGCACCGTAAATGAGCCGATAGATCGTGACCCCGAGGAGCCGCACATCAGGATCGTGACGGAGAACGGATACTCAGCGGTCACGCATTACAAGGTGGAGCGGCGGTTTCGGGAAGCGACAATGGTGAGGCTTTGGCTGGAAACTGGACGGACGCATCAAATCCGTGTGCACATGAAGCATTTGGGACATCCGCTGTTGGGCGATAAACTGTACAAGCTGGACAAATATGAGCAAAGCATAGCGGGCGTACAAGGCGGCTTGGAGGCGGGAGGAACAGCTCCCGATGCTGCAGGCGACTATGGTACGAGTGCAGCTCGTGAAGCTCATGAAGCTTGTGAAGCTCATGAAGCTCATGAAGCTCATGAAGCTCATGAAGCTCATGAAGCTCATGAAGCTCATGAAGCTCATGAAGCTCATGAAGCTCATGAAGCTCATGAAGCTCATGAAGCTCATGAAGCTCATGAAGCTCATGAAGCTTGTGAAGCTTGTGAAGCGCATGAAGCGCATGAGGCCCATGAAGCGCATGAAGCTCAAGAAACCCATGAAGCCTGTAAAGCTATTCTCGCCGCAGCTTCTGCTCCATTTGGCTTGAAACGGCATGCACTGCATGCTTGTTTGCTGGCTTTTACACATCCTGGCACGAAGCAATGGATGCAGTTCGAAGCGCCGCTGCCTGATGATTTGGCTCAGTGCCTGGTGCACCTTGAGAAGCATGAATAGCGCATTACCCCCAAAAAAGCTTTCATCTCCACACCAGTGGTTTTGAAAGCTTTTTTGTATTTTCCAAAAGCTCAATGTACAACGAAAGGCAGGCTTGGCAGCTTGAGCTTCTGTTAGATCCCCCTGCATGGCGGCTGATTATTGCATGTACTTTTTCCGCAATCGGCGAATTTCGTCCATCAGCTCTTTCCCGATGACCGTTTCGTACTGCGGATAGATAGGCTCCCATGCCCGCATCCACTCTGATAGTTGTTCGGTTGTCAATGAATTGATTTGTAATTGCGACTCCTGCTTTATTTTCTCGAACTGTTCATCATTCATCTGGATAGCATTGTGGTAAGCCCATGCAGTCGTTTCCTTCATCGCTTGTTGAATTTGCTGTTGAATTTCTGGTGAAAGCTTCTGCCAAAAGGAGCGGTTCATCAGCACTGCATAGCCGAGATAACCATGGTTAGTGAGCGTCATATATTTCTGAACTTTAAAAAACTTTTTAGAATAAATGTTGGTGATGGAATTTTCCTCTCCATCTACAGCTCCACTTTCCAAGCCGCGATATACAAGATTAAATGGCATCTGCGTTGTTTTTGCGCCTAACAGCTGGAATTCGGCATCAAGCAGGGTGCTTCGCATCGTCCTAAGATGCTGTCCCTTCAGATCATCTGGTTGGAGAATCGGTCCTTTATTGCTCGTAAGCTGCTTGAAGCCGCTGTTCCAATAAGCGAGTCCTACCATATTAACCTGATTTAACTGTTCGAACAGCAGCTTACCGATTTTGCCCTCAAATGCTTCCTGGACTGCTTCTTGTGTGAGAAAGGCGTAAGGTAAATCCAGCACCATCCATGACGGCAGCACTTCGGACAAATTGGGAAATGAGGGGGCGATCATTTGCACATTTCCCTTTTGCAAGGCCTCTATTTCATCCGGCTCGGCATATAAAATGCTGTTGGGATACACCTCTACTTTAACGCGTCCCTTTGTTTTTTCCTGAACAAGCCGGGCAAACTCCTGTGCCGCTAACCCCTTTGGGGTGTTTTCAGCGACAACATGACTGAACTTTATCACAGTCTGCTCGTCAAATCCGATCTGTTCATCATCATAAACGACAGGAGCCTGCATAAAGCTTGGATAAAAGCCGATAACTATAGCAACGGCAAGACCCAACACCACAATAACCGCAACACTGAAAAAAGATTTCACCCGAGTCTACGCCCCTCTGTTTTTTGTCCGTCTCTTTCTATAGGTTCATGTATGAATGTTTTTTATTCTTAATTATATTGTATTTAAATGCTTACGAAACTCCAAACTTTTTTGCTTTAGATGAAAGTTAATACTAGATATTACCAGAAAAAGAACCCAACGCGCGCGAATCCCGTGCGAGCTTGGTACCGTTGCATGGTGGTCGGTCGAGCCCACGCTGATTCAATAGATTAGAATAGATGGAAAAGCTCCATCTAATTCCCTTAATTTGGCGGCACGCTTAAATATAACTTGATTTTCTGGCGTTAATTTGGCATTTATTTTTGCGAGGAAGACGGTGTAAAATTGTTTGTGTACCACAATTTGGAGCCTAGTCAGGCAACAAAAAAGTAGGGTATTCTCGGGATTAGTGAAGTCACCAAGAAAGGAACCCTACTCATGGCAACTATACACGAAACAA
>NZ_JANQBD010000047.1 GCF_024722015.1 Paenibacillus radicis (ex Xue et al. 2023)
CGCGCCTTCATATTGTCCCGGTCCTCAACTCGGTTGCTCTTACAATCTTTCCGAAAATCTGACAAGGGTGAAATCCTGCGAATAAGCGAGCATTCGTGAGAAAACAGAATCGTACTGAGGGAGTTCATATCGGGACGAACAGACGAACCTCAAGTTCGCTCGGAAGAAACTCTTAAAAGAACATTGGGGAAATGAGGATCATATCAACCGATTTAAACGAGAGATCGAGTATTTGAAGGAACTTCAAGGGCATCGACATGTCGTAAACCTGCTGGGTTACAACCTTGAACACAAAAATTATTGGTATGATACTGAACTTGCCGACGGGAATCTGCTGTATTTTATACGCAAATACAATGGACATTTACCTTTACACGTTCGACTGCTGATATTTGAGCAAATTCTCGACGCAATATGTGCCGCTCATCGGAGGGGAATAATTCATCGGGATCTATGTCCGAAAAACATACTGAGTTGGAACTATAATTTCTTCCAGCTTGTCAAAGTAGCGGATTTTGGTCTCGGTAAAAGTGAGAAGGAACTGAAACAACATACGAAGTCTGCAATAGGCGATTATGGACACATTCTCTATGTAGCCCCAGAACAACGCATCCGATTAAGAGATGCCACAGCTAAAAGCGACATCTTCTCACTTGGCAGGTTATTAACCTTTATCTTGACTGGACGTGATCCTGACGTACTCAATAGCAATACTCAATTTTATCATCTCATCAAAAAAGCCACTCGCCAGGAGCCAAGCGAGCGTTACGATAATGCAGATAAATTACGTGAAGAATACTTGAAAATGAAAGAGAGCAAATTTATGAGTGAAGTGAAGACGAGTCGATAATAGGCTCGGGAGTTTTTGCTTTTACAAACAAAAACTCCCGAGCCTATCGACTACAGAGGTTATCTGGATCACCTTATTACTTAATCCCATTAGTCATAACGTTTTTTTGAAGTCCTTGCTAATATTTCGTTCCAATCCCCAACTCAAACGTAAAAAGCTCGTTAACATGCACAACATTGGATACTTGTCATCATCGGCATACTCATTTTGTCTTTTGAGCTTTGAAGCCAGCATCAGAATAAAATCGAATGCAATGTAACCTATGCTCCCAAAGGCAAAAATCGTCCATATCGTATATACAGGGAAAAGATCCTGACTGTCGCATTTATCTTAAATAACGTTCTGGAAGGTCAACTCGTGTTGAGTGTATCAGTTTATATATGGTTTTACTCCATGCAGAAACATACATTCTACTCCGTCGAGAAGCATACATTCTACTTCGGTCAACTCTATTATTTTTGCGCCTCTGTTTCATCTTTCCATCCCATCTGTACTACTCCCCAAACCCGCTCCACTACTATATTCTTAGTGATCTGTACCATTCCTCACTAGTAGAGCCACCGATTCTACGTGCACGGTATCGGATTGCGCCGCGGCTCTGACAGAATCTGTTATTGTCGGCTAAAGCCTTGATTGTATTGGATTTTTACACTATTCGCATTTCGTTCTATTGGGGTGATTTGGGTGGTTGGGGACACAGTATAACACCACTTAATCCCCAATTTTGCATTAATTTAGAGAGCAAGATTCTATCGGTTGATCTATGGCATCAGTATTTTACAGATTCGACTTTGACGGATGTAGTTCTGAATCGCCTGATCCACCGAGCCTACTGACTCAAAATCCAAGGAGATACCATGGAAACCATTTCTGGGGTGGATTTATCAAAAAAAAATTCATGATAAAGCAGATCAGTTGAAATTCGCTAGTTTACCAATTGATTATCACGGGGAACTGAACGCAGACTCTAAATTATATCATGGTAGGCAAATTCGTAAATATTCAGAAATAGTCGGAACCGTATACAATATAGTGAGGAGTTAAATATATGAAGGCAGATTTTGAAAATGAAGAAGAACTTTTCCCAAGACGCATCACTGATATTTCACAAGCTGTAACAAAGTTAACTTTAGAATATTTCCAAGCTAATTATAAAGTTGACATGAGCCATTCATTTCATAATTATAAATTGATAAGACTTCTGATTATGTTGAATCCAAATAAAAGCAGTATACTAGGTGAATCACTAGTAGATGCAGTTGAGTTTATTATCAATACACATAATTCGAAATTAGAACTTATGGATGATATAGTAACAGATTCCTTTAAAAAGCGTGATGAAGCACTACACTTTTTTTGGGAATATATTTGTACGACACAACTGTTAAAAGATAAAAAGTTATCGTTTAGGAAAAAAGCCGCTTATAGATTTAGCATGATTCACCAAATTATAGAACACATGCTGAAACGCGAATCATATCTATTATATGTTTCATTTAATGTAGAAAATGAAAAAAGTATAGTAAACGATGTAAAATTAAATGAAATAATTGAGACTCTGCTTAAACTACCATTTGAGTACTTCAAGAGTATTGACCGAAACAAACTTAAAAATATTTCAATAAACCAATGGAGAAACATTGCTGCACATTCTTCTTACGAATGTATAAATGAAACAATTGAATGTACATATAGTAACAATAAAAATAAAGTAATAACATTGAGTGAACTAGATGAGGTTATATCAGAAATTTATGGTTTGAGACTTTTTGTAAAACTAGTTACAAATCTAACACTTGAGATATTACAAATCCGATTACCAAAGTATAAAAAGGTAATGATGTTTGTTCCGGAGAGCGTTGTAACTGATCTTAATACTTATTATGAGCAATTTAAAACCAGAATTAAAGCAATTGAATTAAAAGAATCAATTATGATTGAAGATAAGTTGTATAGTCAGGAAAATGAATCATATTTCGAGATTGATATTGAAAGTGAGTATAATGAGCGGTTAACAGTTGTTCAACTCGCAATACTGTCAATAATTCAACTTTCAAATATTATAAATGGTAATAACTGTTTTGTGAAATTAGAGGATTTAGTGTGGATCTTTAATATTATATTTTCTGAAGACGGTACAAGACTGAAGCTTACTATAAGTTTTGACGAAGTGTCTCTTCTTTTGGATAACCCAGTAGCATATATCGAGGTATTTAAAAGAAAACTACTACAATCATCTCAGGAGGAGATGAAGAGAATGTTGAAAATAGAGTAACTTTATCTTGATTGCGTAACTTTGCTGTGGGCCTATCATAAGCCCTTTTAATGTTACGGCAACGCCCTCCCTGGCAACAGTCGCCAGTTTGTCAAACTTTGTTTTATCAAGCTAACTCCCTTGGATTTGTCACAAAATATTTTTACTAAAATAGAGCGAGCAACCGTTCGATTCATATGCGAGTTGGTATCCGAAGATAATGAGCCCACCCTCAAACGGAGGAGCCACCCCTGATTTGCAACGACGCCGTGCAACGCGAATAGGAGCCTGCCGCCGTAACTCCAGTGGCAAGGTTCCTTTTCGATTTTGTGGATTTACCATATGGAGGCGAGGGAAGTCGAACTCCTGTCCCAATAATTGAAAACGCCCGATTCAAGAATCAGGCATCTCCCAATTAATCTATTAATTTCGTCAACAATCAGACAACTCTATTATTTTCGTGCTTCTGTTTCACACCAAACCCGCTCCACCATTGCAATCTCAGCCCACTGTACCATCCTTCACAAGCAAAGCCACCGATTCTACGTGAACGGTATGCGGAAACATGTCCACCGGCTGGACCGTGACGGTGGAATACCCCCCGTCCTCGAGGACGCGGAGATCGCGAGCCAGTGTCGACGGATTACACGACACATAGACTACGCGATCCGGGCGCATCTCGAGGATGGTCTCGAGCAGCGCCGCGTCGCAGCCCTTGCGCGGCGGGTCAACGACGATGACGTCAGGCGCGATGCCCTGACGCTTCCACGCGGGGATGACTTCCTCCGCCGCGCCAACCTCGAACTGAACGTTGCGTACGCCGTTCAGCACAGCATTGCGTCGAGCATCGTCAATCGCTTCGCTGACGATCTCGACGCCGTACACTTGGCGCGCGCGCTGCGCCAAGAACAGCGAAATCGTGCCGATGCCGCAATAGGCATCGATCACGGTCTCTTCGCCGCTCAAGCCGGCGAACTCAAGAGCCTTCCCGTACAAGACCTCCGTCTGTACGGGGTTCACTTGATAGAACGATCGCGCCGAGATCGCGAATCGGACGTCCCCGATGGTATCGTAGATAACATCGTCGCCCCACAGCACCTTCGTCTGATCGCCGAAGATGACGTTCGTTCTGCCCGTGTTCACGTTCTGGCAGATGCTCTTCACATCCGGTATAGCCGCGCGAAGCAGGCCTACCAGCTCATCCTTATGCGGTATATCCAATCCGTTTGTAATCAGAACGACCATAATATCGCCGGTGTTGAAGCCATAACGAGCTACGACATGACGCAGCAGCCCTTTGTGCGTTTCTTCGTTATAAGCTCGGATGCCGAGCTCACGGGCGATGCGTTTGACCTCTGCTACGACGCGGTCATTGTTTTCTTGCTGGATGAGGCACTCATCCATGTCGATGATACGGTGGCTGCCTTGGGCGTAGAAGCCACCGACCAAGCCGCCCTCCCTGTCTGCCGAGGCAGCCTCGAAGCCAATCGGTACCTGAGCTTTGTTGCGGTAGCGCCATGGCTCACTCATGCCAAGCGTCGGAAGCACGACGATACCTTCACTAGCAGCAGATCTACTGATTAACTTACCTTCGGCTTCCGCTCCAGTGTCCGATCCTGCCAATCTCGAAGAGCCCCCGCTTACCTTCAGCTTCCCAATCCGCTCCAGATTGTCCACCACTAGCTGCCGCTTAAAGCGCAGCTGGCCTTCGTAGCTCAAGTGCTGCAGCTGACAGCCGCCGCACTGCTTATAGATCGGACAGGGTGCAGCCACCCGATCCGGGCTAGGCTCAAGAATCTTCAGCAGCTTCGCATAGCCGTATTGCTTCTTGAGCTTCATTACCTTGACGAGCACGCGCTCGCCGGGGAGGGCGCCTTGAACAAAAAGGGTAAAGCCACCGACGCGGCCTACCCCTTCTCCCTCATGACCGATGCCGACAATCTCGGCTTCGTATTCGCTATTTTTTTCGACTGGCAGCCCTTCAATCGCAACGGAAGCTGCCGACTCTCTTCTCCCAGCACCAGCACCCGCGTCCTGCCCTTGCTTGCGCTCTTGTCCCCTATCGTTACGGCTGCTTCCACTGCCGCCTCTTCTTCTATTCATCTTGCTCATGATCTTCCACTCCGGGTTTCATTTTCCAAGGCAGCTTGATTTGCTGCAAAGGATTGGTTTTGTATACGGATTGACCGCTTTCATCAATGAAAATTTGTATATGTGAAGGCAGGTTCGTGAATACGCAAGGAAGCGTGCCACCGAACTCGCCGTCCAGGTTGATCTGTACATAGTCAGGCGAGGTCACCTGAATGGTTCGCGTCTGCAAATAAATGATATTCGGGTCGCCCAGATGCTCGCCTCGCAGCGCTAAGGAAACGACACGGATGAACTCTGCGAGATTGCATTTTTTGAGGATCAGCACATCGAACAGCCCATCGTTGAGTGAAGCGTCCGGCGCCAAACGCTCGAAACCGCCTACAGAATTGCTGTTAGAGATCAGGAACAGCATCACTTCCTCATGCAGATCTCCTGCATCCGTACGGATGTACAGCTCGATTGGCCGCAGCCGCGGCAGCTTCTCGATTCCTTTCATATAATAGGCCATTTGGCCAATCATAGTCTTAAGCTTACTTGGCACCTCATAGGTCAGCTCCGTCATGGAGCCTCCACCGGCGATGTTGATGAAGTAGCGCTGGTTCATTTTGCCGACATCGATGAATGGAGCATGCTGCTGCAAAATAACATCAACTGCGCCTTCCCAGCTGCGCGGAATATTAAGCGCTCTCGCAAAATCATTGGTCGTCCCAAGCGGTATGATACCGAGTGGCGGACGGTAGCTCTTCTCGGCCACCCCATTGATGACTTCATGGAGCGTGCCGTCGCCACCGGCAGCGATGATAATATCGAAACCTCTTTCGATAGCATCCGCCGCGGCTAATGTAGCATCCCCTTCACCGATAGTTGCGTGAGTCGAGGTTTCCAGTCCGCCCCGCTCCAGCCGTTGCAAAATTTCCGGCAGCCGCTTTCTCATTTCCTCTCTGCCAGAGGTTGGATTATAAATCAATCTTGCGCGTTTACTCATTCCTCAATCACCCGTTCACTCCGAATTCCAGTATCATTTCCGCTCCAATAAGGAGCCGTCTGCCGTTCCATCCATCTCGATAGCAGAGGATGAGGCAGCAGCGCTCTCCCATTGTATTTATATGTACCCTCTGTCAACCGAGAAGGTATCACATCGTTCGTAAAATAGCCATCGCTTAAAAACAGCGGTACGACCAGCACCGTATGCTGCGGCTTATGCTTATGCCATCCGTTCATTTTGGAGCCGATTTGATCAGGCAGCAGCATCGCTGTATCCGACTCATCAAAGCCGCCCAGCTCCTTCAGCCTACCTGCCAGCTTCTCCAAGCCTGTCCTCCACTGCTCATGAAAGCCTTCCTCCACACTGCCATGCCCCACAAGAAGCACAATTTCACTCTTCGGGTCGACGGAGAGCTGCTTCATTTTTTCATATAAAATTTCGGCAATGACAGGATCATCATCAATCGGAGAAGTGAAATGGATCCTTGCCTTTATAACAAAAGGTCTCATATCCGTAGGTAGCGCCGGCTCTGCCTTGACGCCAAGTGCATAGCTAATTTCATCTATATGCGTGCTGCCCGAAGAAACAAAGAACGGCACAACAATAATATCGGTTATCCCGAGTGATTCCAGATGCGTAATCCCGTCTTGGATAAGCCGCCCCTCGACAATTTCCAGAAATGAGGAGTAAACTGCAATCCCTTCCGGCGCTTCCATTGCCTCTACGGCTTCATCCACCAAACGAACCCATTCCGCACTGCGCGAACCATGGCTTATGACTAATATGCCGTATTTTACCACCAACTATCCCCTTCCTTTTCGCGAAAAAAAGAAGGCGTTTGAACGCCTCAGACTCGTTTTCTAGCCATTTTCCTAATTATAGCATAAAAACGAACCCTACGTTGGTTGTCACACTTTTGCCCTACAAGAATGAGCAGCTTGGATCGTCCTCTGGAAACGTGGTCATTTGTCAGGTTAAACAAAGCCAGATTTTGCAAATCTATGCCCGCATTCAACTGAAAAAAGGCCCCTTATCCCATCATCCCACAAAGGAAGATCAATAGGAGGAGGCGCCTTCATCAAAACCATCTTCACTCTAATCGAGCCATGGAGAGCTTGGGAAAGTCTTATGCCCCTCAACAGCAGGCATTTCCCGCGATTCTCAATGATCCGACCAACTAAATTAGCGTCCGAGTCGCTCCAAAGTCAACTTATAACCGTCATTGCCATAGTTCAGGCAGCGTTTCACACGGGAAATCGTAGCTGTGCTCGCGCCTGTCTCCGCTTCGATCTGGTTGTAGGTGTTGCCTTTGCGCAGCATTCTGGCTACCTCCAGACGTTGGGATAAGGACTGGATCTCGTTAACCGTACACAAGTCGTCAAAAAACACATAACACTCTTCGATATCTTTAAGCGTTAAAACCGCTTCAAAAAGCTGATCGATCGCTTTGTCATTTAATTTTTTCAATTGCATGTCTCGTTCAACCCCTTGCTGGTCTACTTCAATTCTTACAGAGTACTATTCGACAGAGGCTTATAAAATCCTCCCTTTAGATTAGCAAAACTTTACTATTTTTATGCGGCAATGTGCTAAAACATTGTAAATCGTTGCGAAACCGTGACAGGAGTCCAATCCATCCATTCGCCTATCACATAAACTACACTAGGTAAAACGTCTATTTCGTCCTGCAAAGCAGCCGGCCGAGTCCGTACTTTGCTTAAATCCAATAAAAGGATCGTGAAACCCGTGAGTATTCAAAGACCAACGATAGGGAATCAAGGCACACAAATTCGCAGCTTCCAGGAAGCGCCCTCTTCCTTCCAGGGAGGGGGACAGTATCCGTCCAGCTCGTACCCGGGACTCCAGGTAAGCAGCTTTAGCCAACCGCAGACGTACACACCGCCGGTGCCGGCAACAAACGGTGGAGGCGGCCTTCTGGGAGGACTTTTGGGCGGAGGCGGAGGTGGAGGTGGATCATCCACAGGAGGCTCCTTCAACATCGCGCAGATTAAACAAATAGTCGACCGTTTGGGCGGCATCGAGGGCATCATGCAAACCATGAGCAAAGTACAGAAAATAGTGCAAAATGTGCAGCAAATGGCACCCATGTTGAAAGTACTAATGGCCTCCTTCGGTAAAAAGAAAGCAGCCGAATCTGACGCCCCACGGCGCAAACGCCGCAAGCGCAAAGGCGGCCCCTCCGCAGCAGGCAAAAGAAAACGCAAACGCTCCTCCGGACGTTAACTATTAACGATTTGCATTCTGCACTCTGGCAGCGAAAGTAAGGGAGCTGAAGCCACTGCTGATCGACACTTCGCCATTCCACGAAAAAAGAGCTGCTCACGGATCACCGTAGCGGCTCTTCTGTTATTTATATGTATGCACTTGTTAGATGGGTCTTTATTCAAAAATTTCTAATCTCTTACCGGACAAGTGCAACCCTGACTCACAGGTAGTTTCAACCTTATTTCTTCATCACATTTTGCAGGCTGACAATCGCACTCGCCGCTTCGGCACGGGTTGCAAATACATCCGGAGCGAACTTCCGGGCGTTCAAACCTCCTACAATGATAATGCCCACCTTCTCGGCTGTTGATGCAGCACCTTTCGCCCACTCCGGGATGCTGCTGTAATCTTCGTAGCCAGAGACTGGACTCGCTTCGACAGGCAGGCCGGAAGCTTTCACAACCATCGCCGCCATTTCAGCATGGGTAATGTTGGCACCCGGACGGAACGTATTATCCGGGTATCCGCTGATGATGCCCGCCTTCACGGCTGATGAAACCGATTGTACAGCCCACTGCCCGATGCTGTCCGTATCGTGAAACCACAGCTCGGCTTCTTCTTTACCCGGGTTCATGCTGTTCATCAGCATGACGGTAAACTCAGCGCGGGTGATGTTGCCCTCGGGCAGGAAGGTCCCATCCGGATAACCGTGTGCGATATCCCTTTTTACCGCTTCCCGGATGGCCGCATTTGCCCAGTTTCCATTAATATCCGAGAAGGGATCTTGCCCAGCCCCCTGCTGCGGTGCTGTCACCGGATTCGGCTCAGGGGTCGGTACGGCTATAGAACCTGTAACTGTCACGTTACATTTAGCCACAAACTCGCCGTCTTGCGTCTTGACGGTAATGACGGCTGCGCCGACCGATTTACCTGTCACATTGCCCTCGTTGTCCACTTCAGCCTTTAAAGGATCGCTGCTCTCCCAGCTTACCCGTTTGTTGGCAGCGCCATTCGGTATCACAGCCGCCGTAAGAGCTTGCTTTTGCCCTATTTCCAAAGCAAGCTCTCTCTTATTCAATGTAACGCTGCTTACCGGGACCGTGCCAAGCGCGTACAATACTTCACTGTAAGTTTTTACATAAACCGTGCCGTCTGGTCCAATTGCAGGGTCGGTTCCGATCAAATAGTCGGTATTATAGCTCCATCTGCCCGAGCCATTCGCATTTACTGCATATACAACACCCTCCAATGTTACAATATAAACCGAACCGTCCACGCCGATCACAGGTGCGAAAATTACCGTGTTTATACCGGGATGTTCGACTTTGGTAGTGAACACCCACTTCTTAGTCCCGTTCGGATGAATCGCGTACAAGTTTTTATCATTGGATGCCACATAGAGGGTACCGTCTTTTCCAATAGCGGGAGAAGACTTAATTTCCCCTCCGGTAGCAAACGTCCATTTCACAGTACCGTCCGGATTGAGGGCATACAGGTTTTTATCTTCCGATCCCGTATAAATCGTACCGTCCGCACCAACGACCGGAGCACGATGTATTTTGCCCCCTGTGGCAGTCTCCCACTTTTTCATTCCATTAGGCTTCATTGCCAGCAAATTATGGCCGGATCCCACGTATACGGTACCGTCTTCTACTGTTTTAGCGGAGGATGGGGACCAAGGGGACTCTTTAACGTCCCAGTCAATAGACCATTTAATAGATAGATCCGGTTTAATGGCGAAAAATTTGCCTGTAAGGCAGCCTGTATACATAGAGCCGTCCGTGTCGACCGTAAGTGATCCGCCAAGCTGGCATTTCATATCGAGCTCCCATTTTTTCGATCCGTCTGGATTAACTCCATATAGCTTTTGTCCCGCTGCCGCATAGATCGTTCCATCGGTGCCGACCGCTTGAGCTACGACAATACCGCCTGCCGCAAAATTCCACTTCGTTATTCCGTCCGGAGAAATAGCGGATAAGCTGCTGCCCTCTGTGCCGATATAAAGTGTGCCGTCCGCGCCGATTGCTGGAGGAGTGTAGCTGTAGTGGCTGCCATCCCTATTGTCCAACAGCTTATCCCATCTGTATGTTCCTTTCTTTGGATTTAATTGAATGGGGCTGAGCTGCTTGATGATGTCTTCTATTTTATTGAGATCCTGAACGTCCTTAATGTCCTTAAAGTCCTTGATGTCCTTGATTCTGGTAATATCCGGTACTACTATACTATCTTTTATACTTTGCAGGCCTGACTCCGACCATGCGGTACCCGCTGGAAACACACCTATAGCTAACCATGCTGCAAGGAAAAATGCTACGTATCGTATCACGACAATCAACTCCTAAACTCACCGCGGCTGCGTTGAAAGAATGGTTTCAAGCCCATTATCTTACTTCTCTATGAGAACATCAATCCGACTGGTTGCTTATTTTCATGTCGAACTGTATCAGAATGCAGGGCAGCATTGTCCACGTAACAAAGAAAAAAAGCCCGACCAGAACACGAATGCTCGGACGGGCTTGCTTTTATTTAACTGTGTGCTGCCTTGTATGCAATTAACCTTTGGCTTTAATAACCTCAAGCGGCTTATGGTTGCCATATTTCGGGTACTCTCGTGTGCTCGGAGCGGCCCAATGAACAGCGTTGCTAATGACACGGCGAATTTGCTCGTTGTAGTAGGTCCGGTACGTTTCGTGTCCTGGGCGGAAGTAGAAAATTTTGCCTTGACCCCGACTGAATGTGCAGCCGCTGCGGAATACTTCGCCGCCTTCAAACCAGCTGACCATGATCAGCTCGTCCGGCTGCGGGATATCGAAGTGCTCGCCGTACATTTCTTCGGCTTCCAGATCAATATATTCTCCAACACCCTCTACGATAGGGTGGCCCGGGGACACAACCCAGATGCGTTCCTTCTCGTCAGCTTCTCTCCATTTCAGATCGCAGGAGGTTCCCATCAACGTTTTGAACACTTTCGAGAAATGACCGGAATGCAGAACAATCAGACCCATACCTTTTAGAACACGGCTTTGGACACGTTTGACGATTTCATCCTGAACCTCGCCATGCGCTTTATGCCCCCACCAGATAAGAACGTCGGTATTTTGCAGTCTTTCTTCCGTCAGACCGTGCTCCGGCTCATCCAAAGTAGCATAGGAAACTTCCACATCTCCACTTATGCCTTCGCCAATCGCCTGATGAATGCCATCCGGATAAGCGGCGCGGACCTTCTCATTTTCTTTCTCATGACGGAACTCATTCCATACGGTAACTCTCAGCTTTTGACTCATAAATTTATCCAACCTCCAACAATTAGTAACATAGTAGCTACCTTAAATTATAAGATAACGCCGAAAAAAAGAAATTCTCAATACTGCCGCATCTGTATGCAAAACTGCCATCGCTTCCCCAAAAACATGCTATACTATTTAGTAAATCCAAATGCAAACTATGCGATAATGGTTTAGTAGATATTTTTACATTGGAGGTCCAAGGTACCGGTATGAACAACCTTCTATATAATGAACCTGATGTACACAAAGAGCATGTTATTTATCAAAACCCTCTTCTGCGTCTAAAGGTTTGGCAAATAACGAGTCCCGAATCTATCGTCAGCCCCTCCATCCCTAAGGTTTTTCGCTGGCATTATCATAAGGAAGTTGAATTTCTGGCCGTGCTTGAGGGCGGCCTTGGTATCCAGACTAAGCATGACACACGGGAGCTGCGATCTGGTGACGTTCATGTGCTCGGCTCATCCCAGCTGCATCGTACCCGAAAGGAACTGCCCGAGGCGCTTAGCTATATTGTATGTCAGTTTGATTTGGCGCAGCATTTTGATGAGAGCACCATGCCCTACCTGCATTATTTCAGTGAGGTGCGGCGGCCTCTAAGCCAGTTGAATTATATTTTCCGGGACAACCCTCTCCTTCAGCAGCAAGCCCATGCGCTTATTATGGACATTTACCAGGAAACGCAAACCATGCAAAAAGGCTACGAGCTCGCCATCAGCGCCTCAATTCGCCGGTTAATGCTGCTGCTGCTGCGCAGCGATACGCAGGGCGTTCTGCATGGTACAGAGAATGATGAGCTTATACGTCTGCAGCCGGCACTCGATTATGTGGAGCAGCATCTGACCGAAAAGATCGCCATCGAGCAAGCTTGCGCCGTCCTGAATCTGAGCTACCACTACTTTATTAAGTATTTTAAAAAGGTGATGGGCTTATCCTTCGTTGATTATGTCAACTACAAGCGCATTAAAAAAGCCGAGCGCATGCTGCTCACGCAGGACGTAAGCATTATGGAAATAGGCGAGGCGGTCGGTATCCCGAACATGGCTCAGTTTTACAAGCTGTTCAAGCGTCATAACCAGTGCTCTCCTAAGGAGTTCAAGCAGCGGATGAAGGCCTAGGAATAAGCTGATCCACTTACTGCCCACTGCCCACTACCCGCTACCCGCTTACTAACGGAACGTCATTCCTTTATTTTTCGCATATTCCCTCCAATTCATGATTTCACGGAACTACGATGCGCTATCGCGTCTCAGCTAGGCTTATAATCCATCATTTCAGGCAAATAAGGCATCGTAGTTCCGTTTCAATTGAATGATCACGTGTGCACGTCCAAATAGCGAATCGTAGTTCCTCTCACCGGATGATTGGGATGTGAATAGGAGTGAAGCTGTGCATACCTAACCTAATATACCCAATATTCGCTTCATTCTAGATCGATTAATTCGTACATTATGTCTTCAGCCCACAAAAAAAGAGCACCCCAAACCACTTGTTCAGTGATTTGAAGGGTGCTCTTATTATATCCGGTTCAGCCCAGCCCGGATTAGAAAATGCGCGATTTCCAGCCTAGCAGCTTGGCAAGCGCTTCGACATAGAAGTAGTCTCCGTAGATCAGCGAGACGTTGATGTTCTGGCCGGCCGGCTTGTGGCCGGTACCTTCCACTAGAATCGCCTCATGATCGGGACGATCCCACGTGGCGTAGTTCTGCGTCAGCGAGAGCAGGATGCGCTCAGCGGCTTCGCGGTACGGGCGACCCTGTACCGCAGGCAGCGCAGCGGCCAGCTCGAGCAGCCCCGAGGCGGCGCAAGCCGCCGCCGAGGTGTCGCGCGGCTCATCAGCGAGCGATTCCGCTGCGCGGAAGTCCCAATGCGCCACGTGGTCGTCCGGCAGCATGGAGAGGAAATAATGCGCGACGCGCTGTGCTGCGCGCAAATATTTCGTATCGCCGGTATAGCGATACGTATTGGCCATGCCGTGCAGCGCCCATGCGGCGCCGCGGCTCCAGGCCGAGTCGGGACCGGCGCCTTGGCCGCCTAACGACTCGATAACCTCACCCGTCAGCGGATTGAAGCTGACGATGTGATTAACGGAACCATCCTCACGGATGAAATGGTTCACGACTGTATCCGCATGAGCTTTGCCGATCATGCTGAACCTTGGGTCGGCGATTTCCTCCGCCGCCCAGAATAGAATCGACAGGTTCATCGAGGAGTCTACGATGGCCCAGCCGGTTTTATCCTGATTCCATGCGCGCAAGAAGTTACCTGCGATGTTGAATCGTCCCGCCAGGAAGTTGGCTGCCAGCAGCCCTCTGCGTTTGCCATCCTCATCGCCGGTCAGCTTGTACTTGATTACCGCTGTCGGCAAATATTGAAAGCCTACATCGTGATGAAAGTTGCTAGGCTGGATCGACTTCTGGTCGAACTTCTCGTCCCAATTCCAAGCCGCCTCCTTGTAATGATCCTTGCCTGTCATTTCATGCATAATCCACAAAATTCCCGGCCAAAAGCCTGATGTCCACCAGTCGTGGCGCAGATCGTCATAAATTCCTGTATCCGCAGGAGCCACATGGGGCGACTTGTCACCAATCTGCTCGATCATCCGGCTCACTTTATGCTGCAATGCTTCCCATACCTCGGGCAGTACCTCCTGCAATGTAGCGGCTTGCTTCAATTTGTTCGTATCCAATACAGTCATGTTCATGATCCTCCTTCAAATGGATAAATGCTAAAACCGACTTGCCGTAAATCTATAAGTGAACCCTGCTGCATCTGTACAATTGTTACGACTAATACAAGCTTAACGCTGTATGCTTTAAATCGTGATGAACGCTGTAGATAGACCCGAGCTGGCCACACTAACTATGGACACAGGCTTACGGCCAGAAGCTACATCCCCGCTAACGTTCGCTCCTGAGCTCAGGCTTGCCGTACTTGGAGCTGCTTCGGCATTTGTTGCGCCCGCACTCGCAGCGCCTGCTCCCGAAGCCGGGCCGCTCGCGGATACGAAACCGGTCACAGACACGCCCGCCACCACTCCTCCAGCTGGGTCGATCAAAATGCGCGCCCGCCCATTGGTCAGCTGGATCAGGCTTGAGCCTCGCACCGTACCTTGGAAGTCAATCAGCTTACCGTCGCCTGTCAATCCGAATCGAACAAAATTGGCTGCGTCCAGACATAACACGCCGCTTGCATCGTAGGCCAAAGCCTCCACCAGAATGGTTCCATCCGTCTGTGACTGCGAGTTCAACCGCAGCTCGGCAGGCTCGCCCCAGCTCTCCGTTTGATACTCAAACGTCAGCTCATCGCTTACGGTTACGCCAGCCTTCGTTGCTACTACCTTAACATGGTTCGTTCCAGGCTGCAGCACAGTATCCCAACGCAAGCCCGCTGCCGGGAAGTTTTGCGAGTCGCGCTGCTTCACGCCGAGACTGGAGCCATTCAAGAACAGCTCTGCTTCCGTGCAATTGGAATAAACCTTGATGCTTTTCAATTCTCCCGCTTGTCCCCAACGAACCGGCATCGTATGTCCATAAATGCGTGCCATCGGCTTATCGGTCCAATACGATTGATAGACGTAGTAAGCATCTTTTTTCGTAAAATCGCGCTCAATGATGCCCTTCATATTCAAATATGGAATCGGCGAGTCCGGACGCACCGGTGTAGCAAAATCCTTAAATGCCCACTGAGCAGCCCCAGTCAGCCATTCCATCGTTTCCTGAGATTTCAAATACCAATCGATCATCTCGCAGAAGTAAGTTTCCGACCAGTCCCCGTCACGGGATACACGAGGCTCGCCACCTGTAAGCAGGTAGTCTCCATCCCGCTCATCCGTATCTCCGTCGCCTTGCTTAATGAACTCAAAGCCGGTGAACGTCTTCTCTACGTGACGTGTCGCCAAATTGTCCGCTCCCCACTCCATATGGAAGAAGGAATCGACATTTTCGAATGCCTGACGGCTGCTTTCCTCGTAATCCGTATAAATGCCGCGGTACCAGCCTGCCCAAATAGAAGGTGAGTACACATCGATTATGTCCTTGCAAAACTCGCAGCGGCGGATCGCCGTCAACCGGCTCGGATCTAACTCATGGGATAAATCATGCAGTTCCTTCATGAAAATACGGATGGCCTCTTGATCAAAATAATCAAAGTCGCATTCCCAATCGTTTTCGTTGCCTAATCCCCACAGGATTACCGAAGGATGATTATAATGCTGCTCTATCATCGCAGTCAGCATGTCGCGGCACTGCTGCTTGTACTGCTCGCCGCCCAAGCCGCCGCGGCACCAAGGAATTTCTTCCCATACGAGGATGCCGAGCTCATCGCACAGCTCAAGTATAATTCGCGATTGCTGGTAGTGGCCGAGGCGAATAAAGTTCACGCCCATGTCTTTGATCAGATGCATCTCCGTACGCATCATGTCCTCAGTCATGGCAGGCCCTACACCCGCATGATCCTCATGGCGGTGTGTTCCGCGCAGCAGCAGGCGTTCGCCGTTGAGCTTAAACGGACCGCGCTTCACGAACTCAAAGCTGCGTACACCAAACCGCTCAACCAACTTCGAGCTGCCTTCAACTTCCGTTGTTCCGGCTGTGCTGCCTTTAGCTTCAGCTGCCGATGCTCCAGCAGCACCGCTATTCCCTACCACCTCTACCGTACAGCTGTACAAGTAAGGCTGCTCCGTTGACCACAACGTCGGATTGGTCAGCTCATATTCAGCCAGCTGCTTCATCCCGCTCCAAGGCTTCGAAATCTGCGTAAACTTCGCAATTTCCTTGCCCTCGCTATCCTGCAGATGTACCGTCAGCTCCAGCTCGTCCTGAAGATTCAAAGGATTGTACAGCACGCCTTGGACCGCAACTCGGCAGCTGCCATGTCCATCAGCCAACTCAGTCTGTACATGCACACGCTCTACAGAAACCGCTGGAACGTACACCAGGTTCAAATACCGGTAAATCCCGCCATACAGGTTAAAATCACTCGCATCCGATGGAATCGTCTCCAGCTCCCGGCTGTTGTCGCATGCAATAGCAATGGGAACAAGTCCGCTGTACCGCTCAATACCTCTTGCTTCTTCAACCGCATCGGTAATATCTACCGTAAACTCATCGTAGCCGCCCAGATGCGAGCCTACCTTATTTGTGTACACATACACATCCGAACTTTGCCCCGCTCCTTCAAAATGAAGCAGCGTACGGCCTTGCGGGTAAGGATTATTCACCTCTAGCTTCGTCCGGTACCAGCCCTGGCCTTGATAATATTTTCCGTCCGGGTCCAGTACATCCAATCCATTGTACGTATGCGGCAGCTCCACTCCATGCCATGGCACATTATAGTGATTTTGCAGCTTATCCTGACGCCATACCTCCCAAGGCCCGCCCAAGCTTCCACGGTGATGCTCCCAGCCTTGAATCAACCTTTGCTTAATCACAATCAGTCACGCTCCCTTATCAGTTTCTGCTATTGTGTATGCACCGAACAGCACAGCTTCATTTACTTAAAACACCTATACCGTTAGCTTAGCAAAAATTGACGGAGCATTGTTTGGTGCGTTTATGATAAAATGTTGTTGTATTACGGTTGATTCTGCCGAGGTGAGCGATCATGAAAATTATGAACTATATGAATCTGAATCAGCATCCGGTTCAGCTTTCTTTTAGCAAAGACCGGACGGATGAATTTACGGATATCTTTCACGCCCATCAGGGAATGGAACTTCTCTATGTCCACAAAGGGCAAGGAAGTGTCGTTGTCAATCAACAAATAGTCGAGCTGTCGCCAGGCTGTCTTGTCTTTTTCCGGCCCTTTCAGCTCCATCGTATCCAATTGAATCTTAGTCCGGGATCGCCTTATATTCGTTCATTATTTGTTTTTGAGCCTGCTGTTCTGGATAGCTTTCTAGCGCCGTTCGTCACGCTGCAGTCATTTTTCCGCCAGCTGTGGAAAGGCTCTGCAAGTCCGCAAATTTTTACCGGATTGCCGCAAGAGTCCGTTGAACGGCTGCTGAGTGATTACCGGAAGCAGCTTTCCGCCGCAGTCCCTGAAGCACTGCTTGAAGAACAGATGCTATTCTTGGTTGCGCTATTGCAGCTGTTAAAAAGCCGCGGAGGCTCCATACTTCCAACCGCTTCTCCTATTCAATCTAAGTCTACCGCCGCTGAGCTTGTCATGGAATGGATCGAGGAGCATTACATGGAGGAATTCCAGCTGGATCAGTTAGCCAAAGCCGTTCATCTATCCCCCAATCATGTATCGGCGGTTTTCCGGCAATCGATTGGGACGAACATTACTGAATACTTAACGGCACGGCGCATCCGCCAAGCTTGCTGGCTTCTGAAAACTAGTGATATGACGGTTCAAGAGATCGGTCTCTCAATCGGTCTGAGCAATTTTTCTTATTTTTGCCAACTGTTCAAAAAGAATGTCGGTCTTAGCCCCTATCGGTTTAAAAGATCCTCTCAATCATAAGCTTTAAAAGCCAAATAAAAAGCCGTACTCCACTTCCACTAGGAAAGGGTTCGGCTTTTAGTCATTTAAAGATTGAACTAGAGATTCCTCTACAAACAACTGAACCCCATAGGACGATCACGCTTACTGTAATTTACAAGGTAATATTGCGCTGAGGCCGTATCATTTTTTAACCTTAACTCTACATACTCATCGTTCTTCCTAAGCAATCCGACATTGATTTCAAAATACTTGGCCCCATGAATCGCATCTACCGGCTTGGACTTAGTGCCCTGCTTGGAGACGGTAAGTCTTTCGTTGATAGACACAATACGAGCACATTGAAATTGTGAGTACTTTTCGCTATAAATACTATTCAGTGAAGATTCAATTTCAGTGTGCAATTCTTGCAGCAATGCCTCTTCAATAGCTTTTTCACGTTGAGGCTCCCCATAAACTGTAGCTTGATGTCCTATCATCGTTAAGGCTAGCAATGCCTCTGCTGCTATAACACGCATCTTCAATACAATCACCCCATTGGATAGATTGCCCAATTAGCATGATTATATGACTAGAACCAATCCTGCCTTGCCCCGATTATCCACGCTTCTTAGTCGTCCCAATTGGCGCGATAACCATTTTTGAACAGGCCTGTGTATTCCAGCTTGCCATCGCCATCGAACAGCTTGCCTTGTCCTTCAGGCTTACCTTCCTTCAGCTCTCCTTCATAAATACCACCATCGGCTTGATAGAACTTCCCTGTCCCCTTCAAGATCCGGTTTACCTGCACTACACTGCCGCTAGCATCGGTGAAAGCTCCCTTTTCCCCAAAATCACCATAATCGAATATCCCCGCATACACGATGCCGTCGCTATAATATAAAGTGCCTTTGCCATGGAAGCTGCTCTCTTCAAACTCTCCTTCATAAAGCAAACGCCCTTTGTTTGTATATTGGCGCCCCTGCCCAGACCATTCCCCGTAATCAAAAGAACCCTCATAAATAACTTGGCCTTCCTTATTCAATTCCTTGCCTTGCTGAATATATCCGTCTTTATAAGTGCCCTCGTAATATTTGACACCTTCCGAATCATAAGACATCCCTTGACCGTGAGGTTTTCCTTGTTCAAATTGACCCCGATAAGAGAGACTGCCGCTCGCCCGATACAATTCTCCCTTTCCTTGCATAGTGCCTTTATCAAACTCACCCTTATAAATCGAACCGTCCGCTTTGCGGTACATCCCCTCGCCCTGTCCCTGACCGTTCTCAAGCTTCCCGCCTGATGCACTTTGGAAAGCGCCGATGATCCCGAATTCATTCTCTTTAAACTCGCCTTCGTAACTGTCACCGTTGTAATAAACGAGCTTGCCCTTGCCGTGATGCTTGCGATTCTGAAAACCTCCTGTATAGAAGGGAACCCCCTCACGATATTGAGTTCCTTTGCCCTCCCAGGTGCCGTCGGCATATTCGCCTTCGTATGTCAGCTTGCCTTTCCAATCATACTCTTTGCCACTTCCGCTTCGCTTGCCATCCTTATAGCTTCCTTCATATCTTAATTTGCCGTCCTTGCCATATTCTTTGCCTGGACCGTTACGCTTGTCATTCCGGTACTCCCCGTCAAACTCAAGCTCACCTTTGAGCGTATACATTTGCGTGTGTCCGTTCAATTCGTTATGTTCAAAGGTTCCTGTTGTTTTCCCTTCGCGCGGCGAGTAATAGGAGCCCTTACCATGAAGATCGCCATTGACAAGCTCCCCTTCATACCAATCCCCATTTGTATAAAAATGTACTCCCGTTCCATTATTCATGTTGACTAGCTCTTTCCCGGAGGAATCCGTAAACTTTCCTTCATGAAAGCTCTCATCCTGGAAGTTCCCCACATATTTGGCCCCGTTGGAGTAGTACATGATCCCTTCATGAAAGCTGTTTTTGCTAAATTTCCCCTCGTACCATAAATAGGATTCCCCAATGTAATACTTGCCTTCAATGATCTCCTGATCATTGATCTTGCCCTCGAATCGGACTCCATCCGTATAGTGAAGCGTTCCGTAACCTCTCTTAATGTTTCTAACAAAGTCACCGGAGTACGAGCTCCCGTCGTCATAATAGATGGTCCCTTTTCCATGAAGGCTGTCGTCCACGAAATCGCCGACATATACGAGCCTTCCTTTGGCATTATACAATTTCCCCGGGCCGTTCAGCTTTCCTTTGACAAAGAAGCCTTCCAAACGTTCGCCTGAGACGTATACAAGCTTTCCTTGACCGTCCAGCAAGCCGTTCTTGAACTCGCCTTCCATCTGGAGCTTGCCGTTTGCCTCGTATTGCTTCCCATAGCCGTCAATTTGTCCTTGATCCCATTGGCCCTCGTAAAAAACATCCCCGTTTGGATAGTAGCTAGTCCCTTGTCCCTGCTGCTTGCCTTCCGCTAAACCACCGCTATAAGCCAAAAAATGGGCCTTATCATCGTACAGCTTCCCTTGGCCGTTCGCTGTTTTGGTTGCGATTTGCACTGAAGCGTTGGCCTCATTCCAATGTACTTCTTTACCGGATGCCTCCCCAATAAAGCGCAATGGAACAAAGGTGACACCGTTAATTATCCGGGGTTCTTCCGACAGCACCGTACTCTCGCCATTGACGAGCGCCGCTTTTTGCCCGATGGTTAACTTAATATCCGCCTGTTTACTTCGGCCCGATACCTCTTGTGTAGCTTCATTCCAATTAACTGTAAGCCCGAGCTTTTCAAAAATCTTTCGAAAAGGAACCAATACCGAGCCATTCACATTGACGGGCGGCTCTTCAAAGCTCAGCTTCTCATCATCAATAAATACAGGGATCACAACTGATATGTCGGGAAATAATTCTTTATCAAACTCGACCTTCACACCACGTTCAAGCAGCCCTCGTATAACTTCCTTCGCCTCTTGCTGCAGCGGGTTTCCTTTTAAATTCACCTCCTGCAAATGTGTCAGAGCGGATAGCGGCTTAATATCCTGAATCTTATTGCCGTTTAGTCCAAGCTTGCGAAGCTCCTTAAGATTCGATAGCACAGATAGGTCGCTTAAGCCTGTATTTGATAGATACAAATTTCTAAGACCGGTGATTTTACTAATTTCCTGCATATCCGCTATAGCGTTATACGATAAATCCAGAAAAACCAATTGCTGAAGCGCGGAAATACCCGCAATACTTTTGACTTCGGTTTGGTTCAGAAAAAGATCCTGCAGCGAAGTTAAGCTCCATAAAGGAGCAGCATCGGATACAGGGTTTCTGCTTATAAATAAAGTTCTTAACCGGTTCAAGCTTTTTAAAGCCCGAACATCCTTAATTTCATTTTTGGATAAATCCAGCATAATTAACTGATTCAGACTGCTGAGCGGATATACATCGGAGATCTGGTTATTGGAAAGCACCAGCCGATTGAGCTTCTTAGCGAATTGAAGACCCGCCAAATTTTTGATGCTATAGCCCTTGGACGCATTCAACGAATTAATAGGAGCCAAATCGTCTATCGTAAGCTCCCCTTGCTGCTTCTTCAATTGATCCCGAAGTGCTCTCTCCATCTCAGTGTCGGGAATCAGTGTGTTCGTGTCCGCCCAAGCCGAACCCGGCTGGATTAGCAGAGTGACCATCAGAGCCAGTATCAGCAGCTTGAATAAATGTGTACGCATCATTGTACGAAGTCCCCTTCATCATAAAATAGCTAAACCCTTGGCTGCAATGGCTCAAGTCCTATTCAATTTAACCACAATCTTCCATATTAATAAATACTTTTGCAAGCCGTTTCAAGAAAGACAATAAAATTTATATTTCTGCCGCCAAACAAAAAAAAGCCCGCTCAGCGCCTGCTGTTACGAGCTTTCATCTTTCATGTGAATTAACGGGTGGTCAGGTCCCATTGATTAACCTCATCTGTTATTTGGTTTCCGCCTTGTTCAGACCACTGCCCCAAAAATACGTCAAATGAATCGATAGACGCCTTGCCGTACACGATCTTTAAGAAGGTTTCCTTCTCCAATTTCTTCAGCAGCGGCCATCTTGAAGCCATGGATGGTGTGTTTGGACCTACAAACTCGTTCTTCTGTGAATAAGCCGCCTGAATATCGCCGACGATTCGTCCTTCCAGAAATAAGCGGGATGTAGTAGCAGCCAATTTCTTTTCATACGGAGAATGAATGCGCCCCTGGAATACGCGTTGTTCTATACTATCCCCGCTAATAACCATGGGAGGTGCGCTGCCCGGTCCAAACAGCAAAAAATTGGATATCGTACTGCCTGACCCGGGAAAATCATAGATGGCTTGGCCATCTTTAATAATATAGTCGTATCCTTCAGCGTAACCATTAACAAAATCCGACTCGGGATCCTCGATCAATGAGCCGTACACCTGATCCCAATAAGCAAATACAGCGTCCATGTGGGAAAAGTCCTTACGGAAAAAATAACTCCCGTATGACAGCCGCGAGCCGAGTCTGCCGATTTTACCATCCGGTCCCGCAGGGTAAGGAATTGGCTTAAACACACCCGGACCGAGCGGGCTTTCACTTAGAGGCCATCCCCCCATCCAGCCGGGACCTGAAATAATTCCCGCGGCTCCTGATGTGAATACGGCGGCGGCTTGCTGCTCATCGTGGGTACCGAAGTCCGGATCCAAATAACCTTTTTCATACCAATCGGCTAGTCGGGCAAGCGCCGGCTTTACTCCCGGCTGAATAGAACCGTAAGCAAGCTTGCCGTCCTTCATCCGGTTCCACTGATCGGGCTGATCCCCATAGGCCCCAAATAAGAAGCTGACATTTCCCATCCAATTGTTCAACGAATTTTTCCCTGCAAGAGCCAATCCAATCGTATCCTTTTTGCCATTTCCGTCAGGGTCTCCGTTGATGAATGCATCCATAACCGTTTCCAGTTCATCCAGGGTAGTGGGCGGCAGCAAATGCAGCTTATCCAACCAATCTTGACGTATCCACAGAATCGGATCTCCTACCTTGCCATCGGATATTTGCGGCAGCCCCCAAGCTTTACCTTGTAAAGAGACGGTTTTCCACACATCCTTGTTTTTTTCATAAGCCTCTTTGACCCGCTTGGGAGCATAGGCCTCAAAGGCTTCTTCGACATTCATAATTTGACCCGAATCGACCAGATCGCCCAACAGCTCGGGAATATCGTGATTAGTAAGAAACAACACATCAGGCAGCTCGTCTCCACCTGACAGGGCGAGTTTGATCTTGGTAGCAAGCGCCGCGTTCTGGTCGGTTACAATCCATTTGTTCTTTTGAATAATACCTAACCTGTCCTTAGCCCATCGCGTTATCGGGTTATTCTCCGTTGTATCGTTATATTTCAGCTTATCGTAATCCCGCAATGCTTTTGCTGTTGTAATAACAACCGGCGGATTAAATTTAACGGCTTTCTGAGCTTTCGATTCGACCGAAACCGCTTGTGGAACCGGCTCGCTCTGGCAGCCCGGCAGCGTAGCTATTGCCAAGCTAATAAGTAGTTTGGTTTTAATAAACTTATGCTTATGCAGCATGGAGGCATAATCTCCTCTCTTGGCAATTTACAGAGGAATCCGAATCCTCAGCAGCGTCCCTGCCGGGTCCAGCCGTCCGTATCCTATCCCTTCTTATTAAGCTTATAGGAGAGCAGCAGGAAATACAATTACTATGAGATGTTTGATTTACCACAAATTATAAGAAAAGCTTCTGATCGATGCCCTTTCGAGGAAGAGACATTCGTGTCTTAGTTGTAGCTTTTCTTGCAATATCAGACTTCTTCAGCTCCGCTGAAAACTTATAAAGGCTGATATTATAGAAAAAGGGAATAGGACTAAATCTCCTACTCCCTGCCTGGCCTGCCCGCCCAAGATGGCGCTATAATTTAAAATAAGCCTCTCAAATTATGACCTGCAGCCCCAGCTTCCGCATATCCTCGAAATAAGACGGGCAGGTTTTGGACACACAGCCTGGATCTCGCAGACGTAAGCCCCCTACCCGAGAGCCGATCAATGCGAGTGACATCGCCATCCGGTGATCATCGTAAGTATCCAGCGCCTCGCCAGCAGCAGGCATCCCCGGATGAACGGTCAGGCCGTCGCGGCGTTCCTCCACTTGAATGCCAAGACGCGTCAAGGAGTCGCACATAGCGCTGATCCGGTCACACTCATGAGTGCGGATATGCTCCACATCCGTTATCGTAATTGGCGCGTCGGCGAATGGGGCAAGTGCCGCAAGGGTTAGCGTCTGGTCCGACATTTCCCTCATGCTGATGGTGAAGCCACCTTGCAGCATTTCTGGCCCCCAGAGCTCAATCCCTTCAGCATCGCTGTTCACCTTGCATCCCATCCGCTCAAACACCTTGAGCATGCCGAAGTCAGGCTGGAGTGTGGCTGCGGTCAGATTTGTAATCCGTATATGGCCGCCGGTCAGAGCCGCATAGGCCAGAAAATAGCAGCTGGTGGAAGCATCCGCCTCCAGTTGAACATTCTGGCCCTGATACCTCTCGGGCTCGATGATAAAATGATCATAAGCCTCGTTATGCTCCACTACAACACCGTAACGCTTCATGAGCTCTATAGTCATTCCTACATAAGCATGCTGCACCATTTTATCGGCTACCCTTATTTCGGTCCTTTGCTTGGCATAAGGGCTCGCAATAAGCAGACCGCTTAGAAACTGGCTCGAAACCGCCCCCGATACCGTCACTTTTCCTCCGGCAAGCCCCCTCGCCTCAATGCGAATCGGCAATTGCCCAATGTCTGCTGTATACCGAATATCCGCACCCATTGTATTTAATGCCTTGATCAGAGGCCGGACAGGCCGCTCACTCAAGCGCCTATTTCCTTCCAGCAGCCAACTGCCCCTGCTGCCGGCTGCCAGCGCACCTGGCAGAAACCGCGCGATAGTGCCCGCCGCTCCGATATACAAGCTGCCTGCCGGATTAGGCCATTCCCCACCGGTTCCTTCTATCGATACCGTATTCCCCTCTACTTGCAAGCTAACGCCAAGCTGTTGCAGAGCATTCAGACACCAATAGGAGTCATCGCTGCGCAAAATATCCCCAAGAATCGAAGAGCCCTCTGCCAAAGCAGAAATAAGAATGGCACGGTTCGTGTAGCTCTTACTTCCAGGTACTGCAATTGCTCCGTCAGGTGGCTTCGTTGGCGGGTGAATTTCTACCTCCTCCCTGTCGTAAAGCGCCGCCCATGGCGAGCGAGAATTTCGTTCCGGTTCTACCCTTCCCATTTTTTGAACACCTCTTCCAAAAGCCTCTGTCAAGCTGCCTACTGCTTGTTCACAGAGCTTCCCAATAGTTGAGCCCGCTGTCCTGACTTGCATGCTTCGAGCTGTTAGCTTTATTATAGGGAATAGTTAGACATATAAATAATTGAACTATTTTATATAATCCATAGAGAGGATCTATGTCATGAGTGCAATGGATCAGTACAAAGTGTTTTATTACACGGTGAAATGCGGGAGTATTACTAGAGCCGCGCAGGAGCTCTATATAACGCAGCCGAGCGCCAGCTATGCTATTAAGCAATTGGAGGAGCAGCTGGGAGTTCGTCTGCTAGTGCGCAAGCCCAAGGGAGTGGAAATGACGGAGGAAGGCAAGGTGCTGTACCATTTTGTAGAGCAGGCCTATGGATTGATTCTAGCCGGAGAGCGTAAGATCAGCGAGATGAAGTCTGTTTTAAGCGGGACGATCCGTCTAGGAGCCAGCGACTCGTTGTGCAAGTATTATCTCCTCCCTTTTCTCGCCGAGTTTCACAAGAAGGCACCGGAAGTACGCATCTGTCTGTCTCATGGAAAAACCGAGGATATTCTAAAACGGTTAGGCGACGGAGCTATCGATTGCGGCATCGTCCACCTACCTGTAGATGACCGGATTCAGGTGCAAGCAACCAAAACGATACAGGACTGCTTTGTTGCAGGTCCAGAGTATGCCCGTTTAGCTGATTCCCCCTTAACTCTCAAAGAATTGGTCAGAAACCCGTTCGTCATGCTTTCGGCTCACAGCCGTTCACGCACCTTTTTCCACGCCTTCCTTCACACCTACGGCATCGATGTAATGCCCGACATTGAGCTCGGATCGGTGGATCTGCTTATTGAATTCGTCCGTAAAGGGATGGGCGTCTCCATGCTTCCAAGGGATTTTGTGAAAGAAGATCTCGAGGCAGGCACGCTCTTTGAGATTAAAGTGATCGAACCGATACCATCCCGTTCTATAGGGGTTGTCACCTTGCCTGACGGCACCTTGCCCTTCACTTCTTTGTTTTTTGTTAAGGAGCTAACAGCACATTTGAAGCCTGCTGAAGGCCCGGAGTCAATTGAACTACAGATTTAAGTCTAAAGTCCTAAATTTATCTTAATGTAAAAAGGATATTCAACTCCCCTGTCAAATACTATCCATTACAAAATATACATCTTCCGATGTCAAAGGCAAACCTGCTCGAAAGGGAGGGACGCAAAGCCACGGGCCTAAGGTTATATACTACGGCAGCCGAGTTCCCAACGAAGGTTCTTAAAATCTACCTTTGGTAGATTTTTTTGTTTTTTACGGCATCGAAAATGTATAAAAGTGGGACATATGCAGTTTGAATGGGAGAAACTATGATGATGACATACACCAAACTTCAGACAAAAATAACGATTATGCTTGTGATTATTTTGACTGTCTCCATTGGATTAAACAATGTCATTGGCACCTATCTGTTTCAAAAAAAATATTTCGAAGTGCTTGAGGAGCAAATTCTAGTCATAGGGCAAAGTCTGAAAAGTCAATTGGACCGCATTCATTCGCTCGGAATCACAGATAGGGATCTGGTTGGATTCGATGAGCAGTCCAAAGAAATACTTTGGAAATACAAAGAGATATCCATAATCTATGTAGTGAACACCGATGGCCGGGTGCTTTTCAAGAGTAAAAATCAAGAAACCAGCAGCGCTGTCTTGGATGTCCCTGAGCTGTTGGACGCTGTTAAATCGAGCAGGGAAGGCATCGTTTCCTATACTTACCAAGACAATCCCTACTTAGGCGCAGTCATCCCGTTCCTTGACAATAATGAAACCTCCTACGAGGGCTCCGTTGTGGTTGTCGTGGAAAGCAACAAAATCAATCACAAGCTGTCTTCCCTTTATAAATACCCAACGCTTCTCTCCTTGCTGTTTTTTGTCCTGTCCTTCTTCCTTATCATGCTAGCCTTGTCCAGTTGGGTCACAAACCCTCTCAAAAGTATGGTTCAGCATATGAATGAAGCCGCCGCCGGGAATTTACGCAGCTATGCGAATACAACTGCACGGGATGAGATAGGCCAGTTAGGCCGTGTCTTTAATCGGATGTTGAAGCAAATCTCCGGGCTGCTGATGCAAACAGCACAAACCGTCGAGCTGGAAGGCCGATACAACGCGGAGTTTAAACAAAGGCAAGACGGGGAGAAGCTGCGGCATGCGCTTTCTTCAGTCAGCTCGACATTGGATGAGGGGGAGGTTAACGAGCGAATTCTCGCTTCCTTAAGGGAGCTGGTTCCTTACACCAGTGCTGCATTATGGATTCAGCATTACGATACGCTGACAGCCATGATAACGCGGTATGATGAATCTTCCAGCGGTTACAAAGACATTGAATACGCGGAAAGCCAAGCTAACGAAATGTTCAACCTGCTTCAGCAGGAAGAGCAGCCGATTGTGAAGGAAATGAACCGGGTCAGCTTCCTTCACTTGCCTATCTTGATTGAAAGCAAGGTTCGAGGAATGATCATTGCACAGAACCACAGCCCCTATATTCAAAGCGAGGTGGGGCTGGCCTTCACCTACACCAGCCAAGTAGGCAGCTATATTCAGAACGCTCAGCTATATCGTCAAATGCAGCGGCTAGCTGCAACGGACGTATTGACCGGGATTCATAATCGGCGGCATTTCTTCGAGCAAGCCGTCCGCATTTTTCAGCAGTCTGTCGATACGTTCAGTCATCTTGGCGTTATCATGTTCGATGTTGACCACTTCAAAGGGGTCAATGACCAGTACGGGCATCCTGTCGGCGACCTGGTGCTGGCGTCTGTTGCCGGACGCGTCAGCACCTACCTGCTGCATGACGAATCACAAACCTTCTGCCGTTACGGCGGTGAAGAGTTCGTTCTCTTGATCAACAACACCTCTAACGAATCGGTTCAAGCGTTGGCAGAACAAATTCGCAGAGGGATAAGCGACTTGAGCTTCCCTACAAGCCACGGAGATTTGCAGGTGACCGCGAGCCTTGGTATCGCCTATCGGAATGAGCAAGCCGAAACGCTGGAGAAGCTGCTGAAATACGCGGACAATGCGCTGTATAAGGCCAAAGCAAGCGGGCGCAATTGTGTAGCTGTAGCTGATGAGTGCTAAAGCTTAAAGGCGCATAGTTCTAAGACTCTAAACTATCGACCCTGAAGGCTCATCGTCATCTTCTGCCATCGTTGTTTTCCCAGACGCCTTGCGGTATTCGGACGGGGACATCCCGGTCTGCTTTCGGAATAACCGCGAGAAATAATACAGCTCCATCCCAATGCCTTCAGCAATATTGGAGATCGACAATTCAGTGGTGGCAAGCAGGCGGCGGGCTTTCTCCAGCCGCTTCTTGTTTACGTACATGATCGGGGACAAGCCCATCATCGATTTAAAGTAGTTCATGAAATAATTCGGGTGAAAATGCACCAGCTTCGCCAGCTCATCGATAGACATCGCTTCAGCCAAATGGCTCTCGATGTAAGAGAGCACGCTATTGATTTTGGAATTAGTTGTCGTTGCAGTCAAATGGAGCTCTTCTTTGGAGGAATGCTCGATATATTCGGAAATCATCTCAAAGAGAATCGATTTAATGCGTAGAGGAGCGGACACCGCATTGCTGTTATGCAGCTCGATCAATTCTTGAAATTGACGCTCCAGCTTCTGCTCGTCGCTTACTTCAATCCAATGCGGCAGCTCCAGCATCTGAAACAGGTTGATATCCCCCATCGTAGCCGAGAAATGACACCAAAATTTCCCCAATGTATTATCCTCGTTTACAGGCGAGTACGAAAGCTTCATTCCCGCTGGCAGCAAATAAAGCTGACCCTTGCGCGGGCTGTAGTCTTTACCTCGAATATGAATCCACCCTTCACCCTCACGGATAAAATAAAACCGGTTCACATCCGTCATCATGTTCGTAGCACGCCAATTTTGCGCAGTTTTCGTATAATGTGCTGTTTGCAGCGTTATTTGTGTATTTTCTAAATAGCTGCGAATCAGCTGAAGCTGCAGCCTATCCTGATCCATGTTATCCATCCCTTTGGGCTTTAAAATCACAGAACCCTATTTATTCTAGTGTTCCAACCGACATAAGTACTTATCAGCCGATAACACCTTAGCATTGTGCAAATGTTTGCTATTATCATACATCCTCACAGTCGCATTTGCATACTACAATATGTACATAAGGCATTGGTTTTCTCACAAAAACCAAGCCAATTTCGCTAAAGTCAATAAAGACAATGCTTACGATACTGGTTTCGCTAAAGCGAAACCCTTAGGAGGAAAACAGAACCATGAGCGTAACCCGTCAAAAAATTTTAGTTCTGCACCTGGCAGATCCAGACCTCGAATCCCGCACCGTTGCTTGGGCGCTGTACGACAGCACCATTCCGAAGGGGCAGCTTCAAATGAACACCGGTGATTCCAACGAGCCGCTGTACGCTTCTGTGCTGGATGCGATGCGTGATGGCTGGAATGTCATTCAGCTTCCGTCTATGCCGATTTTTTTAAGCGGATACGAGCATGAACAAGGACATTTGCCTTATGAATATGTTTTGGAAAAGAAGGTGACTATCCATGAGTAGCGTTGATAAGAAGCATCTATTAACGTCCAAGCAGATGGCTGAATTTGCCGTAAACGGGTTTCTGAAGCTTGATGAGATCGTACCGCAAGAGCTGAATGAAGCGGCTTATAAAGAGCAGCGTGAATTTCAAGGCAACGGCTCCACCTATTGGAATGAATCAAGCATTATCCGCGAAATTTTTGAGCTGCCGCAGGTTAAAGGCGCAATCCAAAGCTTTGTCGGTCAATACCCGATCTACGACCACTCATTTATGCATATTGTGCGGGCCAAGCACTTGAAGGGTCAATTTTACCACGCTGATTCCGTTATTGACACCCGGCCGTTTGGCTTTGATATTCAAGCGTTCTATTTCTCCCATGATGCACCGGATGAAATGGGCCCTACCCTGGTCCTTCCGGGCTCGCATCTGCGCAAGGTGAGCAACGGCAGCATAGCCCGCTACAAAAATATCGTCGGCCAAAAGCGGATGGTATCCAAAGCCGGTTCCATTGGCTTCCTTCATCATGGCATTTGGCATTGCGCGCAGCCGAATCACACAGATGATACACGCTATGTGTTCAAGCTGCGTCTTCGCCCCGGCCAAGAGCAGCGCAGCTTGTTTAACACCGATGACTACAACAGTCCGGAAGTACGCGATGTATTCAAAAAAGCGTACCATCCATGGTGCGGGGATGAGGCACGCGTTAATCAGATCCAAACAGCCAAGTTCTGGCGTTATTTATGCGGTGACGACAAAGTGGACACTTCATTCGAAGGCGTACTCACTCGGATGGGACAATAGTGGCCGATGAAAGTGCATGCCTTTGAAAAATAAGCTGCCTACGATTCAAACCTGCCCCGAGTAAACCAGAAAAACCACAACAAACCAGAAAAACCATTTAAAACAACAAAAACCAGTCAAAACAAGAAAAACCAGTCAAAACACGGAAACAATGTGTTAGACTGGTTTTTGTTTATGGTCCTCTCAACATCTAACTGGAAAAGCTCCCGCTAATCTGCCCATTTCTTCGCGTCGGGTCGAAGTAACTGGAATTCCCGGCGCTAATTTAACACTTTTCCCCACTTGAGGGTATTTTGGACTAAAATAGAGGTACTTTTTCCAGCAAAATGCTTCATTATGATCCTGAAGACAGAATTAGCGGGATGTTTTCCAGCTAGTGATGCCTGCCTAATAGGGATCGGCTTTTGTACTGCCTCACTGGCGCAACACGTTGAGGTTTAATGCCCCCACCACCAGCTTAGTTTGCTTCAATTTGACCTCTTGACGCTATAAGATCAACTAACTCCTCTATGGTTCCAAAGCAGGGTTCAACTTCAGGCAAATGATAAAACGTGCTGGTTGTTTCCAAATTAGTTACTTCCTCATTCGGAGAATGCAGATAGATTGGTTTGCCTTGCCCCAGTGCAATACCTAATTCGATATGGCTCCCTTTTCCTGCCGGCAGCAGAACTACAATAAAGTCAGCTTCAATTACAGCATTTTTCTCCTTGTGGCCTATTTCTCTTAACTGCTCGATGGTTGATGCTTTTCCAAGTTGTGTCCAATCATAGGTATGGATAAACCCTTTACTTATAAGTCTCTCACTAACATACTTAACCGAGTCTATATTCTTAAAGCTCGATGCAACATAAAATTTCATCTGTTCCTCCGCTGAAAGCATGATTCGAGAACTGGATCCACTGTGCTTTATTCAATTAAACCAATCGTGCCTCTATTGCACTACGGAATTTATGAGCATACTCCAGAGGCTCGTGATCGAAGCCGCCGAGCTCATAGCCGATCTGGCGAATCCATAACGCCTGCGTCCCCGCATTCATATCGCCCTCTACACGGCCGAGACCAATCGGCACCGCTACCGGCATGTACGGATAGAACTCGCCTTCCTTGACCTGAGCCACATTGGGAGCCGGCGGAGAATGCTTCAGCTCCCGTGAGAAGCCGCCGTCGGAACGAAGAAGCTTCTTCATGTTGGCGACGGAGATGCGCATAATTTCGGCATATTCGTCCGCAGGCACCTTCAACTCCTCGCGGAATGCTTCCAGCAAATCGAGGGGATTGCGAATCCAACACATATCAATCGCTTCCTCCGTCCTCAAGCACAACTGAATCGTACGAAAGATGCGGTCAAGATGAGGTACCGGCACCCCGAAACGCTTATAGAACATATTAAGTTTAAAGGTCCCTGAGATGCGGATATACAGATTGCCCCCGCCCCACAGCCCTGTTTCCGGGTCCTGCATGGATGCGAAATAAGCGGCAGCCGCTTCCACGTAACTGTGCCGATCTTGTTCATTCAGCGACGCTACATGGTGATTCGGCGCGCACATGAGGTCGCAGCCTCTCCAACTGTTGCGCAGATCGACGCTTTTCAGCCATTCCACGTAGGCATCGGGTGATTGCATGAACGCAGGTGGCTCCTGCTTTTTATGAGGCAATGTATAGAGCGGCTGTCCGCCGAGCTTCTGTAAAGAACGTGTGCTGTAACCAAGCGCACGCCCCACCATCACTTCATCCTTGCGCATATTGTCATCGGCATCGTAAAAGTACCCCGAATCCGCATCCTGCTTATTTTGAAAAAAAGCGATCAGTCCTTGTCGCACGCGCTCAGGCAGCTCGTTCAGAAGCCCCGATCTCTCAATAATATTCACAGCTTGCGCGGTCGATTCAATATCCGGTATGAAATTGACCATGTCATAGGAGCTTCGTGCGTAATAGAACCCACCCGTTGCAGGATCATATTGCCCTGCCAGCCATTCGTAGAAGAATACGAACAGCGCATCGAGCTCACCTAGTTGTTCTTGGATTTCTTCCTTCGCGGTATTCGTATTCATTACTCGACTCTCCTCCTCCAAATTGGTTTGAACTTAAATAGTTGAGCTTACAAAGAAAACATTGTACTAATGTCTTCTTTTCCTTGCCTCTAATTCCTTCTTGAGCGCATTTTCAACAGATTCAGCAAGAATATCAAATCTCTCTGCGATAGTGTATTTGATGGTCTCGCCACAAGAACAATCTTTGAGTTGCAGCTCAATAAGCTTAGAGCATTTAGGACACCTGATCATTATGTATACACGCCTTTCGGACTTAGTAGTTATAGGTTATATCGACCGATATTAGTTGTGTATGAATAGTTTAGTAGCTTGTTATGCCAAATATTAATTTATAAGCATTACGACCTTTCCTTTGCCTTTTCAGCCCCTCTCTTAAATCCAGAATAAATACGCTTTTACGCACCCAAATTCTGAAGTACATCGAATGCAGCTTTACCGGGCGTACAATGCCTTTTCCCTCTATTTCAGTACCATCTGCAAATTCCGTTTCTGTTCTTATAAACCATTTATTTCCCAATCCAATTTCAATGTACTTCAAAATAAATCTCTCCCATTTTCAGTACCCTTCCTTTCGAAACGAGCAGCAAAACCCCGCGACACCCAGCGCGTCGGTGCCGCGTTGGATGAAGACGATCGACCAAAGCAAACCCAAGCAACGCTCCTTATTATTGTCCGCCGCTTGGAGTTCGACCGACTGACATACAATGCCGCAACTCCTTATTATTGCCCGCCGCTTGGGGTCGACCGACTGCCATGCAATGCCGCAGCTCGCGCCCGGATTTGCGCGCGTTGGAAATGTCCTGAGCTCATGATTTGGTGTTGCATGGCGGTCAGTTACACCCGTTCCCGCTCAAAAGCGACGATCCAATCGCCCTGAACAGCGGCATATCCCTCGTCCCCTTCAACAACTAGACCGAATAAGCTTTTCACATCGAGGTATTCCTTCCGCTCTCCATTATCGAATTCCAGTGTAATATAGTAATACGTCCTGGAGGAGTTCACAGGATGCATCCCACCGTTACTATTGCTGTGATGGCTTGTATGGTTGCGAACCTCCATCCGCTTGGCGACTACCCTCGCAAACACAGATTGTCGCGGCGCCTTCGCATTTTTGAAATAACGTGCGCCGTTGGTGATGATGCCGACAATGACGATCACAAACCCAATTACAATCAATATTGGAACAATAGTAAACATCACTTCAAAGCCTCCGCCCATGGACGGTCCGGTGTTAAACATATAACGTTCACCTCAATCTCTACAGTATGGTTGCCTATATAGACGTGTGAACCAAGAGCTTTGTTTCCGAGCGTCTGAGAAAAAGTGGTTGATAACTGTCATCGAGCAACTGAAGTTGATTCCAATCATTTGCAAAAACCATTTCATTCATTTTTACAATTAAGGTGGTTTTTCCTCAGGATTAACCTTACAATGAATGTAACCTTATATTGTTAGCGGGAAGGATCTTTAGAACATGTCCGACAACGATCAAATCCGAATCCCTTTTAGACAGCTGCTTTCCTTTTTTATTCCACTTGGTTTTTCGGCAAGCCTTACGGCCCTTTCCCATGTCATAATCAACAGCACGTTAGCCCGTGCCCCGAATCCCGAGTTGGTCATTGCGAGCTATGCACTTCCAATGAGCATTATGTACATAACCGAAAGACCGGCTCTTTTGCTCAGGCAAACCTGCTCGGTTCTTGTCAGGGACCATCAATCATTCAAATCCATGGTTCTCGTTACCTTATATGTGCTTGGTTCCATCTTTCTACTGGATTTGCTGATCGGCTATTCCCCTTTGGGCACATTCGTGTTCACCCATTTGTTCGGCGCCAGTGCAGAGATGACCGATTCCATGAAGCAAGTTTACAGGGTAGCCATGCTAGTAACTATTTTTTCCGGCATCCGCTGCGTCTTTCACGGTATTATTATTTCAAATTTACGGACCAAATGGCTGACGTTCGGTATGATTTTCCGTCTGGCCGGGATGTATTTGCTGTCGCTTTATTTCATTAAGACCGAAGGTGTTACAAGCGGTGTCGTGGGTGCTATTATTTTTTTGACCGGTATGATCATTGAGTCTATTGTCAGCTTCATCGAAGGGCGCATTCTTCTGAAAAACGTCATTCCGAAAAAAGTCCCGAACCATCCGGTAGAGCGTCCCAAGCATATTTTCAAATTTTACAGACCGCTGCTCTACTCAGCTTTTATTGCTGTAATTATAGAGCCTTCCATTAATGTGTACCTTGGCAAAACATCGGGAATCCAGCTCTCCGTAGCCGCATTTGCGGTCGCAGCCAGCTTGACGGAGCTCGTTCATAGCTTTTTCTCCTACATTCATCAAATTGTCCTCAACTTTTACCAAAAAGACAAGGACGCGGTCAAACGGTTCGTTGCTGTGCTCTCATTATTTCCAAGTATATGTATGGCTATATTAGCCTACAGCCCCGTCGGTCCTTGGTTTATGCAGCATATCATGGGATTGAATGACCGCTTGATGCCTGAAGTTCTGTCAACATTGCGTGTATTTATGATTATTACGCTTGTGTACCCTTGGCTGGATTTCTGCAACGGAATGCTAATGCTGCGAAACCAAACCAAGGTTTTCGTATATTCGCAAGCAACCAATGTTTGTACAGTATTGTTGACTCTCATTATATCCGTTGCTTTTTTCCCGGATTGGAACGGCAAGATCGGGGCGCTGGCCCAGTCGCTTGGTGCAGCAGCAGAGGTATCGGTATTGCTGTTTGTACTAGCCAAAGCCTCAAAATGGGATAATCGTTTGACGCGCCTGCCAAAGACAACAAGAAAAGAAACCATCTAGTCTACACTGGTACCTATAGAGGCTGACCCAAAAGTCATTTCTGGATTTTTGAACCCTCTCTCTGATAGGAATTTCCCTACTTGCTTCCACTGGGACAACCGAACTAATTGACAGTATCCTCGACAAAAAGACGCTCCCATCCCCACTTACATAGTGATTATGGGGGCGTCTTTGTACATAGTTTGGGGCCGACTCATTTACTGGCTGCCTTTTGGGACAGCCCTGTGGGTACTTTTTTATATGTAACAGCCGTGGGAATTTCATCGTGTCAAAAGAGAATCTATACTGAAACAGACCGAATGCATTTATCAACGAAACGAATAGATACATGGTCTGAATTTGCAACTCGACCCATTCGATTCGAAACCATTGCCTCCCCCAAAAACCTGCATCCATACATCCTTTTGGCCGGTTTATCGTAATATTCTTAAATTCCCGCAAATGTGCAGCCTTTTTTCATGCTTAGCTGAATCTGACCGTATTCGATGAAAATTACTGTACTTTCTACAGTTTTTTCTCTGAAATTCATACATCTCTAAAAAAATAACTGCAGGTTTGCAGGAATTTGATGCGGAGTAATGATCGGGGGAGGGCACAGCTCTGGTTTGAGGTTGGCTTTTTAATATATTTGAAAAAAAGCAGCCTTTTTCAGTGCCCTAGTTCAATACAGGAATAATCTTATGACAGCTGCCTGAATCTTTTAGTGTCCTTGACAAAGGGTCCAGAACTAATCAGGAATCGTTGTTTCAACGCTCCTTTTTGTCACCCAAAACAAACATCAACCCGGAGCTCCTCGCCGCAGCATGGTTTCTCCGGGTCCTTCCCCAGGTTCGTTCACTTTCCTGCCGCCGCTATCGCCCAAGCCTCATCCAACGCCAGCTGGCCCTGCTCCTGCAGCTGCTGCAAGCCTTTATCGACGCTGACCTCGCCTTTCATCATAGCCGACACTTGCTGCAAGGAAACCTTTCTGTAAGCTTCGCCGAAACTGCGAGGAATGCTTTCATTGTAGCTGGCTTGAGTAGTTTCGTCATATGATATTTGGTAAAAAGGCTCCAGGCTATGCCCGTCCATTTCCTTGGCGAACGCCTTGCGAACCGGCAGCTCGACTGATGTTTTGGCTTCAATCCTGGCAGCCTCCGCACTATTAAAAAATTTGACAACTTCCCAAGCATTCGTTACATTTTCCGCTTGCGCATTAATACTGAATATGGGATACAGGTAAAAGTTGGGACTGCGCTTGTGGTTTGGATCTGCCGAAGGTGTACTTGTCATAGACCATGCAAAGGTGGCCCCCCGCTGCTTCAAGCCGGATATTTGCCCGATGTTGGAAATCGTCATGGCCGAGCGTCCTGCACTGAATAAGTCCTCTGCTTCTACATCTTCCTTGTCATAGCGGGTTTTATCCTCAGGGGAATAGGTCCATTGCAGCATTCCGCTTTTGTACCCCTCAATGACCATCGTATAAATGCGTTTCCATGCCTCTGTGTTAATCAATAGCTTCTTGCCTTCCGCATCCACCAGGCTAAGCCCTTGGGTTTGCCCGATATAGTCGGCAAAATCTTGAGGAGACTTCATATAGCCCATATGAAAACCGTAGATTCGCTCCGCTTTACTGCCATCCGCAGGGAATCGCGCCGCCAAACGGAACATGTCCTCCCAGGTCATTCGATCCGTAGGATAAGGAATTTGATAGCGGTCGAACAAATCCTTATTATAAAACATGACCGAGCTCGAAAAGGACGGGGCCAACCCGTAAAGCTTGCCCTGACCTTTGATCTTCAAATAATCGACCGCAGCAGGAAGTAAATTTTCGATGTCAAAATGATCCTTCGCTACCAATGGAGATAAATCGTATAATCTTCCCGTTGAAGCGAGCTTATCGTAATCGAAGCTGTTGGTGAACAGCAAGTCAGGCCTCTGCTCATCAACCAGCTTCATGTACTCCTTCAACGGATCCTTCCCTTGTCCATATATATCCTGAGTAGGTATAATCTGCACCTCAAGCTCTGGGAATTTAGCTATAAAATAATCAGCGTACATATGCTGGAATGAGTCCTCGCTGCCGAAGGCTATCTTCAGCACTCCTTTGGGCGAGGATGCCTGCTGCGGCTTCTGATCGCAGCCGCTGCTGAGCATTACAGCTGCCGTCAACACGGCTGCACTGACGTATTTCCATCTTGTGAGGGTCAGGCCTGTTCCCCCTCTTTCATTTTCTCTATGCTCCATAGCTCAGATCTCCCTTGCTCTTTTCTCCCTTGCTCTTTTCTCCCTTGCTCTCCTCTTGCCTGCCTGACCTCAAGCCAGTAGTCAGTTGCTGCTGCTCAGCAAGGCACTGTACAGAGCCTGCTGAGCCTCATCCTGCAGCTGCTTCAGCATTTCATCCAGCTTCATACGGCCTTCTATGACAGCTTTAGCCTGCTGAGCCGCTACTGGCGAGTAAGCCTCCTTGAACTTGCCCAGAATCCGCGGATGGATAGATGACTCCGCATTTGTCTCCGGCGGCTTCATACTGTAAAACGGTGCATAATTGTGCCCATCATTCGGTTTTATCGACTGAAACCGTGTCGACAAGCCTCCTCCTCCCAGCGTCCGACTGAGCTTCCGGGCCATTTCCTCACTGTTGATCAGCTTAACCATCTCCCAAGCTGCACGCTGCTGATCGGACTGCGCATTTACCGCATATACGGGCCCAGGAGTAATGGAAGCCGATTCATCCGGGCGCGCCGGATTTACAGGCTCACTCACTATGTCCCAGTTGAAGGATGGCATTTTATACTGTGTTTTTGCCATTTCCAAATCTTTGCTTAATGAATATCCACCCAGAGCTATCGCGGCTGTGCCGGATATAAACGGATTTCTTTTATACACCTCATCCATCATCATGTTTCCTTGAGGTCTCGGTTGAGGCTGATACATATATCCCTTTGCATAGCCATCGATTGCGAGGCTCCACGCCTTTTTCCAGGCATCGGTATTTAATGTCGCTTGATCACCCTTGGCGTTAATCATGCTAAGGCCATTGGTCTTGGCAATCAGCTCGGCCAGTCCCGAAGCCTCGCTATAATAGTAAGGCATAAGCCCATACACACGATCGCTGCCTGTACCGCCGGTAGGGAAACGCGCCGCCAGTTGAAGCAGAGACTCCCAGCTCATGCCGTTCACCGGATAAGGAACCCCGTACTTGTCGAACAAATCCTTATTGTAATAGATTGCGTTCATGTCGTACTCCGGGGTCAATCCGTACAGCTTGCCGTCTCCGAGCTTGCGCAGCATATCCGTTACGCCAGGATTTTGATTCTGAAGATCATAGTTATCCTGCTTCATGACCGCGTCAAGCGGGTACAGCCGACCTTCCTTGGCTAACTCGCCATACAAAAACGTTGGCAAATACAGTACATCCGGTTTTTCCTTTTCCATCATCTCAAGCACCATTGCCTTGTTGGTTCGGTCATTCCACCCATTGTCACCTACCGGAATAACCTTAATCTCAATATTCGGGTAGCGGATGGTATAGGCTTTGCCGTATCGCGTCATAAATGTATTCTCATGGAAATAAGCTACTTTGAGCGTCGTTTCTTTCACTTTATCAATAGGCTCCAAGGCTATTGGGGTCACAGGCTTTGAAAGTTGACCCAACCATACGCTCAACTGCTCCTTTTCACTAAGGCCAAACACAAGCAGCAGCATGCAAAAGGCCAATGCTGGACCTACCCGCAGCCAGGTTCGATTTCTCGGACGTTCCCTCACTTCAACACGCTCCTTAATTTTTCGCATTAACTGTTTGGAAAAGCCTCCCTCGCCCGGTCGGATCGGGGTGCCGGCAAGCTGCTTCTCCCATTGCTCAGGTTCCATTCGCTTCATAGCGTCCTCCCCTCCTTGTCCAATAATTTGGACACCTTTACTCTAGCCCGGTGCAGTCTCGATTTGATCGTACCCTCAGAGAGCGAGAGCAGCCGCGCAATTTCGATATACGACAGCTGATGATGGGCATGCAGCAGCAGCACCTCGCGCAGCTTACGCGGCAGTGCGAGAACTACCAGCCATACCTCCTCGCTGACCAGTTGGCTCATGACCTCCGTCTCCGCTGAAGGCGTGCTTTCCTCGCGTACCGGTTGACCGAAAGGGATAACTCTGCGAAACCAGGCAGAACGCCAGTGATCTCTAACCAGATTGCGCGTAATGGTTAGCAGCCACGTTTTCACAGAAGCTTCTCCTCGAAAGGAGTACAGCCGTTCATATACTTTTATAAATACATCCTGCGTTATATCGTCTGCCAATTCCGAGCGCCGGGTTAGAAAAAACGCGTAGTTCCACACATCCTCGCCGTATGCGAGCATCAGCTCCTCCAAGACAGCATTTTTGTCCATCCCCTCGGAGATTGATTTCAAGTATTCAAAAGCCACCCTTCACTCACCTCTTAACCAATTGGACGACAGTGCCAGGAAAAGGTTCCCTAAATACCCACTTTTTTTGCGAAATGCAGGAAAAATCTGCAACCTTCGATCCTGCTCAATCGTCACTTTAGTGTCAACCATCTCAAGTCTGCAAAATTTATTTACTCCGATAATCATTTGTGTCATAAACCTTTCACCACTTAGGCCGTTCCCATGGTAAACTAAACATATACGAGCTCACATAAGCCTAAAATCATCTACATAAGGATTTATTACATAAGGAGTGAGAACTCATCATGGCCGTTCAATTTAAAAATGGCTCTACGCGTAAGCGGAGGGATTGGCGCCGAATTACGGTGTTCATTCTTTGCGGCCTTCTTACGGGTATTTTATTCTGGATTTTTGTTCTATGGTCGTCTTTAAAAACCGGATAGCTGGGGTGGCAAACAATGAGAAACCGTTTTTTTCAGTTCACAGAGGATCAATCGGAGAAAAAAGAAATCCGAAAACGCAGACATTTCTCAATCCGGTTAAATGTGTTCTTTTTTGCTACTTTTTTAATGTTTACGGTACTTATTGTTCGTCTGGCTATCCTGCAGTTCGTAGAAGGCCCCAGACTGAGTCTCGAAGCATCCAAGGGCTCTATCAGCGACAGCCCCATCGCTCCGATCCGCGGCTCTATTTATGACCGCACAGGTTATGCTATTGCCCAATCGCGAGCTATGCAATCTCTCTATTACCGTGTTGAGGGTGGTACGACCAATCGAGATCAAATTATCCAAATGGCCAGAACGCTTGAGGATATTTTTGCCCGTTACGGCAAGCCAACAGCCAAGCAGCTATCCGCAGCTGATATATTGAAGCTCATGGATGTCGGCTTCGATATGGATAAAATGAAGACTAAGGAGCCGAGCTATTATTCCGTCCCGCGAAGAGTTAAGGCTGATCTTTCCAGAGAAGAGATCGCTTATTTGCTGGAGCATAGAGATCTGCTGAAGGGCATCGAAGTATTCGAGGACAGTATCCGCTATTATGATTCACAGACGATTGCAAGCCAGCTGGTCGGCTATATGAAACGGTTCAGCGCGGCCCGGAATCCCGTCTCAGGGCTCGATTTCTATAAAGGAAAAACCGATGAATATTTGGATGTGGAGGATGTCGGCTTCGATGGACTAGAGCTGATGTATCAAGAAGAGCTTCGGGGTAAAAAGGGCATCAAATCCTACCCCCTTAACGCTGCGCAAAAAATCATCGGTCCTGCTACCATCACCCCGCCGGAGAAAGGCCACAACCTTTATCTGACTTTGGATAAAAATGTGCAGCTGGCGACAGAGCAAGCCATAGTCGATCATCTGGCATTTCTTCGCAACCGCAGCTTGGCCGGCGAGTTCGGCTATGCGCCTAATGCCCGCTCAGGCTATGCCGTGGCGATGGAGGTCAAGACAGGCAAAGTAGTTGCCATGGCCAGTATGCCGGATTACGATACTAACAAATGGACCGGCGGTATGAGCAACGAAGAATACAATCAGATTATTCCGTTCGTCAATAATGGGACGATTACGACCTCTTATCCCGATTTTCCTACGGACAAGGAAAGAGCCAAGCATCCTTCCTCCATCGTCTATATGGGTTCGACTATTAAACCGCTGACGATACTGATCGGTTTAATGGAAGGGGTTCTTTCAACCGGCAGCACGTATAGCGACAACGGATCATTTACATTCGGCCGGGGCAATGGAGCTACTATCTCCAACTCAGATGGTCACGCATATGGGCTGCTCAATCCAACGACTGCGATACAAAATTCATCCAACACGTACATGTCCGCTATGGTCGGCATTCCTCTCTGGAACAAGTATGGCGGGGAGAAATCGAAGGTTCTCGATGTTTGGGCAGAGCATTTGGCTGAATTCGGACTTGGTGTCAAAACAGGCAGCAAGCTACCTAATGAATACGAAGGCTCTAATGAATTTATAAAAAATGCCAAGACCAGCAGTATGCAGTCCGCTATGGTTTACGCTTCATGGGGACAAAACGAGAAATATACGACCCTGCAGCTTGCTCAGTTTTCTGCCACACTTGCTAGCCGGGGCAAACGGATGATGCCTCAGTTCGTTGAGAAAATTACCAAATCGAACGGAGAGCTGGTTAGCGGGTATGAGCCTCAAATGCTAAATGAGGTTAATTATCCAAAGGAATATTGGGAGACCGTCATTCGCGGAATGAAGAGTGGAGCGGAAGGGATCGACACCCTCCCATTCCCTGTTGCCCGCAAGACAGGTACATCGACGCAGGATGTATCGGGTGGACGGGTAGATAACGCCGTGTTCGTCTCCTTCGCCCCGGTTGATAATCCGGTGCTTGCTGTAGCTGTTGTCGTCCCCGAGGGCCGCTTCGGCCGCTACGGCGCCTCTCCGATTGCAGCCAAAATCTATCAGGCCTACGATCAATATGTCGGCGGACTAAGCAATCCCGTCGTTAGCGTCGGCACCAAGAAGCCGTAGGCTGCTTTCATAGCGCCAACGTACGAAGGGTCTGCCCCTCAAAAGTAGCTTTAGCTACTAGGGGGCAGACCCTTTTGTATGTTGCTTAGTTGATGGCGCGAGAACCGCTGTTCGAAGGCTGCTTTTAGCGTGCTTTTAGCGTGCTTTTAGCGTGCTTTTAGCGTGCTTTTAGCGTGCTTTTAGCGTGCTTTTAGCGTGCTTTTAGCGTGCTTTTAGCGTGCTTTTAGCGTGCTTTTAGCGTGCTTTTAGCGTGCTTTTATGGCGACTTTCATTCCACAGGAGGCTAGGATTTTCAGGCGACTGCCGTAAGAAACAACGACAATAGATGGAAATCCTCCCGTTAATCCAGCCTGGATATCGTTTGAAATCAATCTAACTGGAAAAATGGATCTCTGTCAAGAAAGTAGACACTCAAATAAGAGATATCACACAACCTTTTTGTAATACATGGCCTCGTATTGATCCGGTGAAACATAGCCCAAAGAACCATGAATTCTCTTACGGTTGTAAAA
>NZ_JANQBD010000048.1 GCF_024722015.1 Paenibacillus radicis (ex Xue et al. 2023)
ATTGCTCCGTGTTTCATGAACAGAACATGCGTTCCATCCAGCTATCCGCTCTTAGCTATCGTTTCCGATAGTTATCCCGGTCTTACAGGCAGGTTGCCTACGTGTTACTCACCCGTCCGCCGCTAACCGTTCCCGAAGGAACAATCCGCTCGACTTGCATGTATTAGGCACGCCGCCAGCGTTCGTCCTGAGCCAGGATCAAACTCTCCATTAAAGTTGGTCACCGAAGCGACCGTTTAACGCAAGCTTGTCTTAAGCTCAAAAGTAATGCTAGCGAGAATTTGCATTCTCTATTTTAACACTCACTCGTTGTTCAGTTTTCAAAGGGCAATCATGTTCTATTTACTCGTTTGTTTCACTGCCTCGTAAGCAGCTGAATCAATATAACACATGTTGTTTACTAATTGCAAGTACTTTATTTTTATTTATTTACTTATCTTTTTCGCCGTCTCGCAACAGCAAGAATGACAATATACCACGGATAGTATATCTATTGCAAGTCCTTTTTTGTTATTCCTCACTTATGTTGTTTTATACATCTTTGAAAGCCCACTTACTCTCCATATGAAGGATAGGCTAAGCTTTGTCAGTCTCGCCCGTATTCGATAAAATCAGCTGTTTCTGTCGTTTTTAATCTAAATCAAGACTATTATATACATTTGTAGTAAAATATTACTTAGTTTTGTTTTATTTATTTCGATAAGATTGATCATATGGGAGGAACGTGGCATGGCTCGATTGGAGTATCGGTTACATCATGACCCGTTGGAAGTGATTTGTCACTATGACAGCATTCCGCTTGAAGAGTTACTCATCCGAAACGTTTCGGACTGGTTGATTCGTGGAGGAACCATTTATGAAAAGCAACGTACTGAGAAACAAGAAAACCTCCATCTGATTTATGTGACTCCGTCCGACCAAGTGACAGAGCAAATGGAGCCTTCTATTGATAACGGAGAAGCGCTTGTCGTTGAAATCAGGCAGTTCGCTGAGGAGCTGACTGATTACCCAATCCTTCACTTACAGCATTGCGACAGCTTGTTGGATGTTCTGCTCCTGCTTCAAACAGAGACAATAACGCTGAATGGGCAGAAGTGGGACAAATCGTCTTTCGAGATCGATGAGGATCGTAAGATGTTCGTTTACTACGCCCGAAGCACAAAATGAGGTGAATACGATGTCACGAAAAAAACAAGCGGACGGCCTCAAAGAAAAGGCCGTTCCGATGAACAAATCGGCTATGATGGTTTCCGTATTTATGGCTACTGCTACACTAGTAGGATGTGGGCAAACCCCGCCGCCCCCACAAACAACAACTACCACACAGCAGGTTGCTACTTCAAGTAACCCTGCTCAGCAAGCCGTGGACCCTAATGCTGCGCCATTTGGCGGAACCCAGCAAGACTATTGCAAGGACGATAACAACGATGGCAAATGCGATGATTCGGGGGACAGCTACGACAAGCAATACTCCTATTCCCATGATGGGAATACGTATTATGGGCGAAGCTCATCCGTTGCTTCAGGATTGATTGGTGGAGCACTCGCGGGTGCAGCGATTGGTGCTGCGGCCGCTGCCATTGGATCCGCTGCGTCCAACGGAAGGCAAACTCCTGCACCCGCTGCTGGAGCGAACGGCACGGTGACAAGCTCCCCTCCCGCAGCGGCAAGCAAGGATGTGAAAAGCACAACTCCTGCACCGACGAACAGTACACCAGCGCCTACAACTTCTACACGTTCAGGTTCGTTCGGCACCGCCAATTCCGGTACTCAAAGCACTCAAAGCAGCACAACAACTCCAAAGAGTACAGGCAGCTCGTCAAGCTCATCCAGCTCCTCGAGCTCCAGCAGTGTGGGCAGCTCAAGCAGCAAATCATCCAATGGCATCTCCAGTGGAGTCTCTTCGGGCTCGAAGGGCGGCATTGGCAGCTCGAGCAGTTCAAGCGGCTCCAGCAGCTAATAAACTTAGTAAAGCTTACACAAAATACCGGCATTCATCTACAGTCACAGATGATGCCGGTATTCTATATTTTTCCACTCGACTTAATCATTTATATCTGCAGGGTATACGAGCCCAATTTGCTTTCTTGCCTCGTCCATGATTTCCATAGCGATTAAGGAATTGGCATGGGAGTTCGTAGACGACTCCAAGCGCCCGTTATAGATTAACTCAATAAATTCTTTTACCTCATAAATCATCGTTTTACTATCCTGCGGTTTCGTTATGTCCTCTATGCTTCCATCTCTATAGTGAATCTCCACTTTCCCGGGATGGTTGATTTTGTCGATGACCAAGCTTCCGCTCTCCACCTGGATTTCGGAAGGCAATGAGGAATCGGTGATTTTGGAATACATAATGACTGCATCCATTTCTTCATATTTCAGCAGTATACTGCCTTCCCCATCCACACCGGATTCAAGCTTCACCCCTGTTGCTTTTATTTGATCCGGTCTCCCGAATAAAACAACCATTGGATAAATACAATAAACTCCTAAATCCATCAACGAACCATTGGAGAACACCGGATTAAATGCATTAAGCACCGTTCCTTCTTTGTACGCATCATAGCGAGAGGAATATTGGCAGTAATTTGCAAAATAACGGCGCACTTTGCCCAGCTTATATACATTTTCTTGAATCGCCCGGAAATTAGGAAGCAGCGTTGACTTCAAAGCCTCCATCAGTACGACTTTGTTGGCTTGTGCGGCCTTAATCATTTCTTGTAACTCTTTTGTATTGGAGGCTATTGGTTTCTCACACAACACGTGCTTTCCATGATTCATACAAATTATGGCATGCTTAGCGTGAAAGGAATTGGGGCTGGCGATATACACAGCGTCTAAGTCCCCGCTTCGAGCCATTGATTCTATATCTGTAAAAATATGGGAAACCCCGTATTTGGCCCCAAATTCTTCAGCTCGCTCTTCAGTTCGTGAGTAAACGGCCGTTAATGCAAAATCCTCGATTTCTTGCGCTGCTTTAATAAATTCTTCAGTAATCCGGTTCGTCCCTATTACGCCAAATCGTATCATAATAACTCCTTCTCCATCCATATTAAAGCAGAATATTTTCGATCCTCTGCTGCTTCCATCCATTTCACCGTTGAAAACTAAGGCGATACTAATTTCGTTTTTTGCGGTACAGCCCTGACTTACCTAAGCGATAATGTATGCTTAATTCTACAACCTAACAAAAAATTCCTTTTTACGACAAGTTGTTCCCGGTATTATGCTCATTCGCATCGGATCGACCATTTCTCCACCTTAATCATCTTCCTCACAACCAACCCCGAATAAAAACCTGCAAACCTGCAGTTATTTTTCTACTGAAAAATTCTGCTAAGAGGAAAAACTGCGAAAATACATCAATTTTCTCGCAATATGTTCCGGTTTCAGCCAAGAATGAGAAAAAGATGCACATTTGCATGAATTCCAAAAGACTGCCGATTAACCGGTCAAAAGGCTGTATAAATGCATGTTTTTACGGTAGGCAATGGCTACGAATCGGATAATATCTATGCGCTGCCATTTCCTCACCCAAGGTTTGTCTAGAGCTGAGCTCGGTTCTGAGCTGAAAACGAATGACTTCGTCAATCGCTGATTTGGGTTTTGGACCATTTTTAAAGCGTCATAGAATGCCCATACCGTGCTAAAAAATCCTGCTTTTCTTTGTAATCCGGCATAATACTTCCAACACGTCTCCAAAATGATCTATCATGATTCATATGAAGCAAATGACATAGTTCGTGGACGATCACATAATCGATAACTTCAATTGGTGCCATAGCCAGCCGATAGTTAAAGGTTATCTTTTTATCCGAGCTGCAGCTTCCCCATTTGGTTTTAGACTCTACTATTTCGATAGATTTCGGCTTTACTCTCAGTTGTAGTTGAAATATTTGTATACGTTCTCCTACAATCTTCTTGCAGCTTGAGAAGTAGAACTTCTTGAGATTTCTTTGAAGTTCCTCCTCATTTAACTCATCGGTCTCTATTAGCTCATGCAGAAAACACTCTTTCCCAAGATGAAGGAACTTTCCTTTGTCTTGATATTCTCTTCTTTTAGGAGATTCTAGAGCTTTTGCAATGGCAGAGGTTTTCTCCAGTATCCATTTTCCATGATGCTCCACAGCGGCTATAATTAGCTCTTTACTCGTATCATTAGGAGCTTTTACAGTTATGAGGCCAAGAGAGTCTATATGAATGGAAAGCTTCTTTCTATTTGCATATTGAACATTAAACTCTATACTTTCATTCTCAAAATGAATTTTCATAACCACCATCTTTTCTATAAAGGTTATTTCAGATTCTTATACCTTATTTCATTTTTGACAATAAATAAACTCTCATCACCCTACTTTTCTGACACAACGATATTTAATGGGGCTACGAAAATAAGAAAAGCTTCTATTCGAAGCCCTTTCGTATGAAGATACATTCGTGTCTAAGCGGTAGCTTTTCTTGCAATAACAGACTTCTTCAGCTCCGCTGAAAACTTATAAAGTCTGTTATTATAAGAAAAGCTTCTATTCGAAGCCCTTTCGATGAAGATACATTCGTGTCTATGCGGTAGCTTTTCTTGCAATATCAGACTTCTTCAGCTCCGCTGAAAACTTATAAAGTCTGTTATTATAAGAAAAGGAAACGAGCTTAGGGTCACGGATTTCTCCTTGCTTCCCTCTTCTCATTCCCCTGTTTGATCCCAGCTATGTTTGGATTCAGTGGATGTTTAGCAGTCCATATACAAATCCTTTCTTTCGACATACCTTTACTACTCTGCAAGTCACTGATTCTATCAAAATGCCCTGTGAGTATTTGTAACATTTCATCAATATATCAAATCTTCTTTTATATTTCCAAAATGGCTTCAAAGGAAATTGAATTAATCTGAGGTCGGATTTTCTGGTTGACTGCAAAAAACTAAGCTTTTACTTGCCTCTGCCAGTGCTGTTTACTTTTTCATGACTATCAATATTGATTGCTTCAGACGGACTGTCTCTATTTTTACCCTCAGGCCGGCCAATATATTTTTCTTAAAGGCACCAAAGTTCTAGTCTCCGCATCAAATTGGTCGTAATATTGGGTCACCAGTTCAACTAAAAAATCCAGATCTACTAAAGACAGTGGGTTGTTGGACCGCTCCGCTTCATATTTGGCCTCTTTGGAAAAACCGCCTGTAGAAACATATATTCCACGGTCACCCAAACGAAGCCCCCCGGTAAAGCTGCGTATCTCATTAGCGCCCATTTGGCCCGAACGATGTTTCACTTCAACCATTATTCTGGGTTCTTCGAGACCAAGCCCATCTGGTGAAGCCAAAATATCCCTTCCACGATCAGGCCCTTTGGGAGAGATGCGAGTCTTATATCCCATTCCCCTAAGAATTCCAGCAACCAATTCCTGCATCTGTTCCCAATCAAGATTAGCGATCTTGTCCTTAATGAACTCTTTTGATTTAAGAATAATATCTGCTTTAATAAGTTCCAGTTCGTCCGTTTCTTCTTCCGACTCTTCTTCCGGCGTATTGGATTGTTTTCCCATCTGACTATATACTTCTGACCGCACCTCATCAGGTATAGTAATAATCGTCAAAATCGACCCCAGAGTATTTCTTGCACTTGCTGATAGAGAATCACGTGATACGCTACCGGTCCAGGACACTTTGCGAACATTGGGTTTATCCGTAATAAATCCTGGATTATAATCATATTTCGATGTAATATTTCCGATGTAATATAGACGTTCTTCAGGATCATAGGTGATCACTTCATCATTTACTTGAAATTCGCAGACAAATCTATATATCTGCCCTGCAGTAATATTGGTTTTCCCGTCTTTGTACTCGGGATAGTTGGACTTCAACAATGTTTTAACAGCTTGGAGAGTGGTTACACTTTCCATATTTTTCAACTTGCTCCAGCCGATAGCTACGGCTTGTTTCTCTTTGAACTCATTAAATAGGTAGGCTCCCTCACCGGCCCGAACCAACCACATTTTCTTAGACATAGCGCACCTCGATTAATGGAATGAAAAGATTTTTTTTACAAAGTCTTTATTCCTAAGAGTTACCTCATAGCACTAGAATACTATTAGACGTAGATAAAATCATCGATTCACTTTGAAATACGCTCCAAAATCCGGCTCTTTACTTCTTCCAGATTATTAATTTGGAAAACAACGCTCTCAAATTCATGGTCGATTAATCGCAATACAATTACATCTTTATGATTTTCATACGAAATAAATGACCATTTGTCGGTTAACATGAAACGCCCTTCTCTTATATCAGCGATAGAGGTTCCCACCCTAAACTGAAGCAACGAGACTTTGAAGTCTTCAATTGCTACATCCTTGATTGCTGAATATGGAATTTCTAACTGACGTTTTAGCGCGGCCAGACTTGTCAATCCAGTTAAATGTAAAATCAATGTGTTTTCAGTAAATTCAATAGTTCTGGACATCTTAATTGCCCCCTCTAATAAATCGTTGTTGGAATATTTCTTCTCAATCCTTGTTCATTTTTTTATTTATCTTATCAAGCAAATGGATTACCTCTGAGAATCCTACTATCAGCAGTCCTGTTACGATACCTGAGAATATAAACGTTACAGCTAGTATTCCATTTGGAAGTCTTAGAAACCCTGCAATAAAACCGAATATAATTACGACGAAGCCTAATAAATTTATCATTTGTGCTACCATATTCTTGCCATTCGTAGGTTCTATTGCTCTGCTGTGAATTTGCAATTCATATTGATGCTCCGTTGGATTCCATTTGTAAGAACCTTCTTCTACTCGCACTTCGTGCAGGAACGGTTTCTCCCCATTTCGTATCGATTCCTCCAAGTGTCTGATTGAGGCGAGCTCACTTGTTATTTTATCGGTTAGCTCCCATTTTCCTCTGTTCCTGTTAACATAGATTTTAATTGGTATAATTTCTTAACCTCCTTTACGCTTTGTTCCACATCTTGCTGACCCCTTCATTTTTTCAAAAAATATATCCTTTACCAGCCTTCATATTCATAACTAAGAACTTCATCAATAAATACCTTATACTTACTTTTTCTGAATCCAGCCAAAAGCAGCTTTCTTTCCTTTTCAATTCTTACGTCATGCATCTCTTGTTTTCCTACTTTAAACTCATAGGTTTTAATCAAAGATAAGGAGAACATTCTAAAATCGGTTACTCTCCTTTGCTGGTCAATACTAATACTCAGGTTTCCTATGATCTGATTAAACTTAAATTCAACTATGTGTTTCTCCTTAACACCAACTTCAAAAGAAAACTTCATAATTAACCACCTCAATTATTAACCCAGAGAAACAGTTTTAAATACATCTGACTACTACTACGAAAATAACACAAATAATAAAGCGACCAGCGAAGGAAGTCCTTGTACTAAGAGTATCGATCTTTTAGCCGTTATTCCTCCGAATATAGCTGCAATTAGAACACAAACCAAAAAAAATATTTGAAGCTCGCGCGCTACCGCTGCATTAGTGTATAACAAGCTCCAAATCAATCCAGCAGCTAGAAATCCATTGTATAGGCCTTGATTAGCAGCCAGTGATTTTGATGCTTCGGCAGCTTCTTGCGTTGTTCCAAAGGTTTTTAATCCTTTAGGTGTGGTCCACAAAAACATTTCCAAGTATAGGATGTACAAATGCTCCAAAGCTACCACACTAACTAATATTTGGCTGATGATATTAAACTCCTCCTCTTTTTCATGAACAAATAACATGTACTTATTTATGTAGCTTTCATTTAATATTCCAAAGTAAAACGATATGCCCATGGTATCTCGAACATTTTTCACAGTAAAATTATACCATATCCGTCTAAAGAAGGCGTAAGCCGTCATTTTTGAATTCCCCAGCCATTATTCCGTGAAAAAAGGGTTACCCCTCAAGCAGCCGGTTCGACTACCTGAAGAATAACCCTATTTCCTCTCTCCAAATGCTTTATACGTTATTTCCTCTTTTGGGCCAGCATGTTCAGAAGTACGGTTACAGCCTCGGCTCTCGTTGTTGAGGCCGCAGGACCAAATTCGTTGCCGCCTTTGCCTTCTACTAACTTTTGTTTCTTCATTGCCGCTACTGCACCTTTGGACCACACCGGAACATCCTTATCATCCGCGAAGCCGGTTTCGATATCGGATTCAATAACCAGTCCCAATGCGTTAGCGATCATCACTGCCATCTCAGCACGTGTAATTTCTGCCTCTGGACGGAAGCTCCCGTCCTCATAGCCCTTAATAATATTTGCTTGGAACGCTTGTGAGACTGCTTTCTGCGCCCAAGTTCCAATCCTCGCTGCATCTATGAAGGACAGCGTCGCTCCATCTCCTTGCGGCTTCAATGTGTTCATCAGCATCACAGCAAATTCCGCACGTGTTACCGTATGATTCGGTTTAAATGTACCATCCGGGTAACCGTTGACGATTCCTTTGCTCACCGCTTGCTTGATGTTAGCCTCCGACCAATGCCCAGCGATATCGCTCAATTGAACCGTCGATTTCGTGTCTGTAGGTTGCCCAGTTATTGGCTGCTTCGTCACTTGGTCTACGGCAAATACTGCGAATTTCGTAAAGTGATTTACCTCTGCGGTAATCTGATTTCCATTGATCTTACTGCCTGTGACTTCAACCCATACTTTCTTCCCTTCATCATAGTAGAAGACAGCTGCCGTTTGGTTATTCTTCAAGCTTCCCGGATCGAAAGTGAAAATCAGCGTGACTGGATTGCTGAAGTTCTCAGGGAAGCTTTTCAAAATCTCAAATATCGAGCTGACCAGAACCTCTTTATTCGCAAGTAGGTTTTGAGTATCCGCCAGTTGCTCGATTGTTAATTTCAGTTCTTTGTCTGTAGCATTCGCGGGAATAGAGACTACGATTTTATTACCCAAACTAACTTCGCCTGTCTTGCCTGCGGGAAGCGTCAGCTTGCCTTCCGTTCCGGTCACTTTGGTATCGATTGGAGCGGAACCACCACTACTACTACCGCCTGATACACGGTTCACTACCACGCTATAAGTCTTAGTTGTGCCATTCTCCGCTGTCACTACAACGTGGATGGTATTACTACCTACATTCAAGTTAATCGCTCCGCTCGCTTGACCGCTTATGACCGGATTTCCGTTCACAGTCATCGTAGCTTTATTATCATATACATTTGCTGTTACGGTAAGGCTTGATATCCCATTACCCACTATTGAAGTGTAGGCTATTGTACCCGATGCAAATGCAGGACTTAGGGAACCATTCGACAGTGTCATAGAGCTTAAGTCGGCGTTGTTGCTTTGCCGTGTCACATTGATTGTATAGGTTTTCGTGGAGCCATCCGCTGCAGTTACAACCACCGGTATGGTATTCAGTCCTAAATTTAGTGGAATCGCCGCGCTCGGCTGACTGGTTGTAATAGGCGTTCCGTTTACCGTTACACTTGCCGATGCATAGGCTACCATTGGCGTAATCGTCAAGCTCGTAACGTTGTTCAATACATTTTGCGTATAGCTCGTCTTTGCCGAAGTAAAAGTTTCATTTAACATGCCCGATGACAAACTAATTCCGCTCAAATCCGAGGCACCCACTGATGCTAATAGCTTTGTGTTTCGCATAGCGGTTCTCATTGATTGAAGGAATGCTGATGTTTCATTATAAGGCGGTGTGTCCAAATTGCCCGGATAGCCGTCGTCGTTGGGTAGCCATAACAGCTCAACCGGTATATAACCACGATATGGGCTATTTCTGATGATCCCGAACAACTTATTCAAGTCCATAAGCTCAGTTGTTTCAGCACCAGCAGGTTTTTTCTTAACTTGAAAGTTATTTGAATAAGGAAGGATTAGCGAAATATCCTTATACCAGTCATACTGCGTCGCATCGACATTCATAAAATCTCTATAATATCCTGTGTCGTTTACTACTCCAACGTTGGGTCTATTAACCCATTTCACAAGCTGCAGCACTTGGTTGGCCGTCGCCAGCATATCGCCGTGGTTTTGAATGCCAATTTGTACCGTTGGGTAACTGGCTGCTGCAAAATCCGCAATTTGCTGAATGCTGGGCACGATTCGATCCCGCGTGATAGCAGCCCAGCCCGTGCGCTTAATGTCAACAGGGGGAGGTCCGGCGAACACACGGATAACAGGCGCTCCCATTTCTGAAGCAATTTGAGTCCAAAACTTAATACGCTCAATATCTACATCACGTCTTGCCTGGTTGGGATCGGCAAAATTATTCTGGATGCCCGTACCGCTTATTGCGATACCCAAGCTGCCAGCAAGCTCTTTAATTTGTTTGGCATAGGCATGAATGGCCACTTGCTGTTCGGGGGTCGGCATATCTGTATTGCTGTAACCCGGGATGTAGTAGCATGTGATGTCGACGGCATCAAAACCATTATCATGAGCCCATCTAATCGTATCAAGCGTTGTCATTGGGACAGGAGACGTGCGCCCTTGCAGCCATGAGTTTAAATTCATATTAAAGGTATACATGTTGAGGCTTAATTTGTAATCACCGTCATAATAAGGCACTGGATTATTCACACGCAGATAGTTATAATCAGCGTCAACATAGGGTTCTGCGGGTGGTATAACAGGCAGCGCATCTCCGTTGTCCGCAACAAAAGTCATCGCGCTCCAATCAATCTGATCGCTATTTTCAAGTTTGATGTATTCCTTATAAACAGCCAAGCTGGGTACATGCACAGTCATGTCTGTCACAAAATTAAACCACAACCCTTGTTTGCCATAGGGTACTGTAAGCGTGGGCGGTACGTTACCTAAATACAAATCCTTCAAATTCATACAAAAATAGAAGGCTCTTTGTTCAATAACTTGAACTTTCGGAAATCTTGCTGTCGTAAGCTTGCTCACACTAGAACCCTTAGTTTGCGCAAAAGCTTGCGAGCTTATTGTTGTAACATTCGGAAAGTTGACTTCGGTCAAGCTTTCAAATAAATTGAACGCTTTCGCCCCGATAACCGTTACGTTATCTGCTTTGACTTTCTTTAGGTATTTATTGCCTTCAAAGGCGTTTTTGGGAATGGTCCCATTTACGAAATTAGCCGTGCCGATAATATAAAGCTCCTCAAGCTTTTTAAGATTAGCAGCAATAAATGTACAATCAGCAGGATCTAAATTGCCATCATTAATGGTAAGAACTTTGATATCCCCATAATCGTTACCAGTAAAATTGGAGTTGTCAATGGCGCTCTTCAGTGCTTTAGATGTAAATGTATTTATGACAACATTTTGTTTTGCAGGTGTTCCGGAACCGGTATCCTCTGGAGCATTGTCACCATTCGACATAATGGTGATGCCATTGTCACCAATATTGCTCCAGTCTTCATCTTCTACAAAGACATTGACTGCAACCGTAGGCACATAAATGATGAGATTGTTAATGTTAACGCCGTAAAACCAGTCGCCAGGAGCTGCCGGTGGCCCAACAACATCATCAAGCCCAATGGGGAGATAGGTTTTGTTAAAGGTGATGGACTTTAGACTAATATCGCCCTTGAAAGCCCATGGCCCTAGCGTACGAGTCAAGCCAAACTCGGCTGTTTCCAATGAGGTACAACCCTCAAAGGCCGATGTTCCAATGTAGGAAGTATCAATTCCTATTTTTACTTGCTTCAGGCTTGTCAGCCCTTTAAAAGCGTTATTAGGCAGTTTGTTGCCGTTCCATGTTAGGGAGAGAGGATCAGCCGGTTTTTCAATCGTGAAGGATGTAAGATTTTTATAATTACTAAAAGACTTACCGGATGGGTTAAAGTCGGCATTGGCAAACGCCTTCTTTGCACTACCTGCTTTTATGACAACAGTCTTCAAGCTAGCAGCTTTCACTGGATCTGTGGAGTCATATCCAGCTGCTGCGAGGAGATCTAGAAGATTGCCTGTGGTGTTGAACGTGATGACAGCGTTTCCGTCTAAAACGGGAGGATCTACCACTCCGCCAGATGTATCACCGATCGCTTTAATACGGCTTGCTGCGCTGCTCCAAACAGCATCTGCCTTGTATGTAGCGACTTTGTCCGCAGGCACATAGAAGGTCAATGCCGCATTCGAGGGGAACGAATTGGGTCCGGCTGTGGCTGGTGGCGGTGTTGCGCCCAACGTAATAGAAGTTAGATTTGTGATACCCGTAAATGCATCTGAATAGGTTACGCTAGTCACGCTAGGAATGACTAATGCTGTCATGCTGCTGGCACCGCTAAATGCTTTTGTATCTATCGTCGTTACATTCTTAAGCGTAACGGATTTTAATTTTGTGTTTTTATTGCTAATAAGGTTTTTCGGAGTCGTATTCCTCGTATTGCTGTTTGAACTGCTTTGAGTTGTGGCATTATCTATTAGCTGAAGATCCTCAAGATTTACTAACTTTGAAATGATGCCAGATGTTGTATTTGCATCAGTCGCACCAACAGTTCCATTGGTGATTATTAAAGTTTTTATGTCTGCATAAGTTTTACCGATTGGGGTAATAGCGGCATCGATTTGAGCCTGTAACGTATTCACAGCAAATATACCTGTTAACGTCAATGTTCCTGTCGCTGCCACGAACGATGTTTCGTCTGCAGCCTCAACCTTAGTGCCCATAGTTAATTGAAGCGATGACAATGCTATAAGGATTACTAATATCATGCTCATCACTCTATGTATCTTTTTATACACGTTCCTTCACTCCTCGTAGACTTATTTGGGTTTTTTTGTCGCATAACCAATTAACTTGTTTTCTTGCACATTACATCAAACATTCCCACCCGATCACCTCCCAAAAAGACTAATATAAATTACTTTTGTACACCGGCTTATTCAAATGTTCTCCAAACTTTTTCTCACTAAATATTCAAGGTAAACGTTTACTTATATTTGTTGTAAATAAGAAAAGCATCTATTCGAAGCTCTTTCGATGAAGATACATTCGTGTCTTAGCGGTAGCTTTTCTTGCACTTCAACGACTCCTACAATTTCAACTAAAATTTCTCTTTATAAATTCAAAAAAATATTTAGGTAAACGTTTACATGAAAATATAAAAATTTACATCAACTCGTACAAATCATACTATCTCCCTTTATCTACATAGTAATTATCAACCCGAGCACCATGTAAACGTTTACATAAGAACATATGCTTCATGGTCAACATCATTCTTTGCAGCTATTTATGTAATTTGGACAGTCTTAATATATAAATTATAGTACCTTTCTCCATAAAGTCAATAACTTCACAGCTCTGAGGATTTAAAAAACCACCTCCTTCTTAATAGAATAGAGGCAGCATCTTCAAATTAAACTTATTACTTCAATTCAAAAAAATCCTTCGCTGTCTCGGTCGTAATATCCGCAACCTCTTCCCTCGTCTTTCCCACACACGCCGCTACGGCTTGCGCAATATGGGGTAGAAAAGCAGGCTCATTTCGTCCATCCTTCGGCTTCACGCTCAAGTCTCTTGGTGTCAGAAAAGGGGCATCCGTCTCGATCATCAATCGATTCAATGGGATTTTTCTGACCAAATCCCGCAGGTGCTTCCCTCTACGCTCGTCACAAATCCAGCCGGTGATTCCGATGTAAAAGCCCATGCTCAAATAAACCTGCAGCTCATGAGTGGAGCCTGTGAAGCAGTGCACAACCGCTTTATGGATACGACCCGCATAAGGCTTCAGCAAACCAATAAAATCAGAATGAGCCTCCCGTTCATGTAAAAAGAGAGGCATCTGCAGCTCACACGCTAGCTGAACTTGCTCTTCGAACCATTTTTTCTGTACGTCCCTTGGTGAAAAATCCCGGTTGTAGTCAAGCCCACATTCTCCAATTGCGACCACTTGGGGAAGTGAAGCGAGACGACGCAGCTTTTCTATGGTATGAGCCGTACAGTTGCGCGCATCATGCGGATGTATCCCTGCCGTTGCATACAGCTTCCCAGGGAACCGAGCAGCATACCTTGCCGCTTCTTCGCTGTTCCTCTCATGGGTCCCCGTGAGGATCAACGGTGAAACGCCTTCTTCCGCTGCGCGTGCAACAACCTTGTCACGATCCTGTTGAAAAGAGCGGTGCATCAAATTCACACCGATATCGATCATCTGTTTATTCATATCTAGTCCTAACCTCCACTACTATTGTCAAAAATACTACAGCATTCTGACGGAATTCCATCTGCAAGCCATACCTCGTTACCTGCATAATAAAAAGAAACTCCCCAGCTGACAGCCTTGACCGTATCTACCGCCAATATTACAAGCTCCCCTCTCCGTTTGCCCGCAAGGGTGGCAAAGTGAAGCCCCGCCGATAAATGCACATATTGTCGCTTCATCGGACGGATGCCTTCTTCCAAAATAACGGGCGCAGCCTTGTTGTTCGTTCCATGGTACAGCACAGTTGGCGGTTCCGCCATCGGATAACTTAGCTTATCGTGGCTGTGTCCATATCGTGCGCGGATTCGCCCGCCCGTAATTTCAAAACGCTGCTTCTCACAGTTTCTGACTATTTGTTCGATATCTTCTAAGCCGAGAGCAGACCATCTTGCTTCTTTCCGGAGGATATTGAGCAGATCTTCTATTGCACAAGAACCATCCCCCTCATCTAAGGACAGTCCGAAATCTTGAGGCGAATGCCGTAAAATTTTGCTCATCAGCTTGCTTAAACTCATTTGCTGTCTTTCGTTCAACATATCAATCACTTCCTAGCTTCCATACTTACCTGTCATTTTCATAATCACATTGCCAAAAATCCGACTCGTATTTCCGGCTCCTCTTTCAACCAGGATAACGTCTGTCCTTTATGAAGATCGGACTTCATTGTCTTTATTAGCTTCTCCACATGTGCCGTTTGCTCGTAGTGCCACTCCAACGCAGTAGATACATACAGTTCATTCAATTGGGCAAACGTGAATCCTTCTGTAAGCCTTGCGGCCGTCCCCATCGACTCTTTGTTCAAAAGCTTGCCGAGTCCTTTTTGCTCCAGATAGGTTAATCTCAGTTCTGCATCAGGCAGTTTAATCTCATATGCACGGTCAAATCTCCCCGCCCGATTCATCAAGGCCGGATCAATTTTTTCCGGGTAATTCGTCGTTCCGATCAAAAACATGCCTTCCTGGGAAGTCGCCCCGTCCAGCAGGTTCAAGAAATAAGAGCGCGCCTGCTCAGGCATGGAATCGATGTCCTCAATTACGAGGATCATGGGTGCCATGTTCGCTGCAGCCTGGAAAACCTCTTGCATCGACTCGCTGCAGGTATGCTCCGTAATTTGCCAATAGGCTACCGGTGCGTTCACGCTTCCGGCGATCGATTTGACAAGAGTGGTTTTGCCGTTTCCCGGTTTGCCGTAGAGCAAAATTCCTCTTTTGTAAGGAATCTGGTATTCATGAAAGAAGCTTCGGTCACGGGCAAAAAACTGATCAATCGAACGGTAAATCTCCTGTTTCACTTCATTCTTCATGATAACTTCTGCCCTATCTACCATTCTGGTGATGGGAGACAATTCTTTATCCATTCCATGAGGCCCATCTGTAAAGACAGTCACCTGATGACGGTCCAAATCCCTTCGACGCTGCCGGGATTGATTCAAAAATCCTTTCAAGCTGGCATCATCTATAGCAAAGACGAAATCCTCGTAGCCAATTCCGTTTTGCCGAAAAACAGGTATTCTCGCTAAAGCCACACCCCAATCGGGATAAGCAAATACATTATTCATGATCGTGGGAAATGTCTGGTAAGCTGAATCCTCGTTTGCTTCTGTAAGGCCAAACGCTCTCGATTCGATATAATCGAATATTGGAGCTACAAGCTGGACACTCCGATCACCGGATTTCACATCCTGCTTAAGCAGCTCCCAGTAGTCCTCTTTACCGTCAGCACTCACATACAGCTCAAAATGCTGAAGGTACCGTTCCTGGAGCACCTTTTGAATCCTTTCCTGCACATACGCATAATCGTTGTAAGCGGTCATGACACGGTTCTCAGTTTTTATATGGGTAACGACAGCGGTCGCATTTTGAAGAAGATCTCTATTCATCATCATTTTGCACCTTTCACCGTTGCCAGAGGCTTGCATTTAGCCACGACTTGAGCCAAGCCCGCTCCTACGACGCTTTCGATAATCTGATCCACATCCTTATAAGCCTGCGGTGATTCATCCAAAATAGATTCTAAAGATCGCTGATTCACAACAATCTCGTCATCCGTCCCTACTTTGAGCGATGTGGAAAACTCATTCAAAGTTACCAACCTCTTGGTCGCGCTGCGTGAGCGAATCCGTCCCGCTCCATGACAGATGGAATAAAAGTTGTCCCTTCCACCCGGAGAGCCTACCATGATATAGGAGGCCGTTCCCATTGAGCCCGGAATAAGTGCTGGATGTCCTGTATTCATATACGGTACCGGGTTGTCAGGATGATTAGCCGGAAGCGCTCGGGTCGAGCCTTTACGGTGAACAAAATAAGACTGCCCCTCGTGCTCCTCTTCCCATGCATAGTTATGCATAAGGTCGTACAGTGTCGTCATCTCGAATTTCGATCCGAACACATCCTTACCCGCTTCACGGACCGCATAAGCGATAAGATGCCGGTTCACAACCGCATAATTCAATGCAGAATACATCAAATTGACATATGATTCTGCAAGAGGATGCGACAGCGGAGCAAACAGCAGATTCGGATCCGCGGTACCGAGCCCTTCAGCCCGCATCATTTTCGTTATAAGGCTTCCGCAATACTGGCTGACCGAGCCTCCCCAGGATCGCGAGCCCGAGTGGATCATCACTGCCACTTGACCATCGAACAATCCCCAAGTTTCCGCTATTTCCCGTTGATCTTCAGCAATTTCGATAGACTGAACTTCAACAAAATGATTCCCGTTCCCGAGTGTTCCAAGCTGACGGTGCGCACGATGCCATACTCTCTCCGGAAACAGGTTCAACGCATCTTCATCCATAGCAAATTTGCTTCGCTCCACATGGGTAAGAGATGTCGCCTTACGTGGCGTATATCCGTCTGGAATATATTTTTTCGGCAAACCATGCAGGCCATTCTTGACCACATGCTCCAAGCGAATATCTGAGAAATGCCCCCTCGCATGGTCTTCCACCGGCAAATACTTATCTATAGCTTTGACAAGCTTGCGCCGCAGCTTTACTTCCTTCAAGTCATCCCTATGCAAATTCGTCAGGTGAACCCTCATGCCGCAGCCAATATCGCTTCCGACAATCGAGGGGGATACGTAGCCATTATCGCTGTTCCACACCGCTGTGGTTCCGATGCAGGTCCCTACACCCACATGCACATCCGGGGTATAGCTCATATATACTTGATTCGGGATTTGCAAATTGTTGTTTGCCATCTCGAACACCTTGTAATCCAACGTTTTAAACAGGGAATCCCCTGCATACACATGCACAATCCCCGAAGGGAGCTGCACCTGCTGGTAATAGTTTTCGTTCATTATTAATTATCTTTCCTCTCTTTGAAACCCAAGATTTCTTGCGTTTCCTTCATAATAGGTCATTTGTTCATCCAAAAATTTATTGCTGTTCCGTGATTGACTATCTTCCGACATGGGACTCACCCTTTCCTTAGTAGTTTTTTTGAACGCAAAAAAGCCATAGACCTACATCGTCTATGGCTTTACGAGTTAACTTAAGAAATAGATATACGAAATCCTATTTATTCGTCACAAGTCCGCTGAGACCGATGGAATGAAGCTATATGCAATTATCAGGTGATTGTTATGGATGCAAATCATATTCATCGGCCTCCTTTCCATTCATTTACAAATATCTTACTACCTAAATCCAATTGACGTCAATGAGCTGCAGCCGGAAAGTTTAATTAAAAACATTTGTTACCGAACGCACTAAAGATTTTCCAGTAAAGTCTCTCTAATCTCTTTTAACGAATGATCTCGAACTAAATGGCCATCGACAAACACAACTTCAAGCAAATCCGCAGACTTATTTTTTTCATATTCATCTACACTCAGATTATCGATATAACCTATTTCCCCTTCCTTCTCAGTAACAAGTACCAAGCCAGTTTGGGATTTTTTAAAGTGACCGCTGTCCGTTTTTGGATCCTTGAAAATTTTACGTTCTTCACCATTAATGATAGTAAACGTAGATTTTAACGCAAACCCAAATGTATCTCTCGTGTTGTATTGATAGGTATAGGAGCCGATTCCGTACACCATATTGGTCGAGGCGAAGCCTTTTGCCGCCAGCTTTTCACATATTTCCCGACAGCGGCCGATAGTAATCGCATCCCCGTATATAGCGCCGATATGACTGTCCAGTTGCTTAAATCCCTTATCGGTAATCGTACCACCAAAAACTTCCCAGAGGATTTCAATAACTCCTTTTCGTTCAAACTCATGGGCTGAATCAAGATCGCCGCAAATAATTTTAACCGGATCTCCACTATCGGGGCGAATGACGACTTTACCGTCTCTGCTGAGAATATCTTCTTTTAGCCCTCTAATAACAACGTCAAGCACACTCCACAAATCCCAAGTATCCGATACAATCGAAACAAACCCAGTTGGATACACTTCTTTTATTAAATATTTATAAGAAGCCATTTCATCCGTACCATGCGCACACATCACACTATGCTCTGTTGCAGGAATTGAGGTTCCCACCAGCTCATTTTCAATATTAGCCTGATAGTAGTCTTCAAGATAAAGAATTGCAGGGATTGTATCCGTTCCTGTAAAAGAAATCAAATGGCCTGCACCGCTCGTCTTTGCAGCTTCAAGGGAGCTCATGCCGCGCATCGAGAAATCATGTCCTTGAAAGGGAACCATCGAGGTGTCGCCATTCGTCAAAACTGCAAACTCCTCCAAAATTTTACGGTATTCAAATGCTAGAGTTGCGCTAGTTGCGGGCATCCATAGCTGGCAGGACATTAAAGTTTCCAAATAATTCGTTAGCCAAAAAAACTCAGGTTTCGTATTCTCAATCGTCAGCATAGGAACCTTGATCGGTACTAATGCGCCTTCTTTAATGGCTTTAATTTTAATCGGCAAAAATCCTAAATCATGCAGAGCTTCTATATGAGTAGCATCGGGTTCTTCGACTCCAAGGGCATATTGAATCACTCTTTTATATTCATTGGCTACTTCGGCTTTGGTTCTTGCAAAGAAATTATCATTAAAGTAGTTAATTAAATATTCCTTGATAAAGGATTGAAAACCAAAGGCTACAACTTGGTTGATATCTTCAATTCGGCTCGTACGTGCAGTCCATGTCGAATATACAAGCTCCGTACCTTTAGGATATTGATTCTTGTGGCTCACTTTATAAAAATCGCATAGAAGCGTAGCCGGATATACGAATTTTTGAGTCATTTTACATACCTCCTATTTCGAATACATGGATTTTTTCATGATCTGCTTGATCTAACATTGAGTTGGTAGTAAAGACTTTATCAATTGTATCGGTTTCAAGAATCTTTCCTTTGTAAATGGATTTTTCGCAGTGTCCTACCAACAAGTAGATTTCAGAAGCCCCTATTTCCTTTAACTTCTCAGCACTCAGAATAAATGTACCTCCATAAGAGCACAGGTCATCCACAATGATGACTTTAAATCCTTTCCTCTCTACACTACCGACGATATCCAGCTTCCTAATTTGCCCCGTTTGAAAGTCCCTAACTTTAAATCCTACAAGCTGTTGATATCCTTTAACTTTACCATAGCGCTTCTGTGCTCCTGCGTCGGGAAAGAACAAGTAATCCTCATGGAGATTAAAGCCTACTTCTGCAATGACTTTGTCTAACAATTCAACAGAAGGATACCTTGCTGTACTTTTATTAATTAATGCCAGAGAAACGTCCGAATGGGGTTCGATCAATGTCACTTTGTCAAAATTTAAGGAATTAATAAAATTCGAAACATATTTTAAAGTGAAGGCCGAAGCGCCCTCCACTCGATCCATTCGACTATACGGCATATAGTAAACGACTAGAGATGCTTTGAAGTTAAGATCATCCAGATAGTTCTTTAAAAACATCACCTTTATTAAGTCACTGTCATTTTCATATTTAAAAGTAACTATATTGAGCTCATTAGCATGGTTAAGTATTTGCTCCCCATCGACCAAAGTCTCGCCATTAGGAAAAAGCTTGAACTCCAACACTACGCCATTTAGCTGAATCACAGCACTCACTCTCCCCGTTTCATAGTCTCTAAAGCTGATTTCCGACAGACATGCGCTGAGCCTAATCCTGCCCGATCATTACGTTTAACCACTTAATTTAACTATAGATAGATAATTGAGGTTCCAGGTCTGTAAATCGATACAATTGAGCTGCCCTTTGTGAATACCGATTGGATAACTTCAAGCTCCCGTTACTGTCCTTCACCTCTTCAATGATCCCTTTGCGGCTTTGAGTTGATGTAATTTTTCGAATAAAATTTTTCTCCTCGAACTCTGGAACAACCGTTTGAATGACTTGATAAAGCTCACCAATCGTAAACTCTTCAGGAAGGAACTCTTTAGCAATTGTTGTGCTAAGCATTTTCTGGCGGATTCTTTGCAAGGCATCCTCAAGAATTTGTCGATGATCGAAAGCTAAATCCAGCGATAAAGCTTCATTTATTGTAAATAACCGAACTTCCGATGCATCAACTGCGGCTCTTCGATTTACTAATACATGTTCATTCACCAAGGCTAGAAAAGCGTGAGAAATGATCCATCCCCTCGGATCGCGACCAGGATCACTATAGACATTAAAATATTCGAGATGAACAAAATCTACACTCGTTTCTTCCTTCAACTCACGTTCAGCACAGGCATAAACCGTTTCTGTTTCTCGAGTAAATCCGCCTGGCAGAGCCCACTTCCCTTCATAGGGCCAAATATTTCTCTGGATCAGCATCACGTACAATTCACGTGTGGGCAAAGATTTTTTGGCTGCATGCTTCTCCTTAGACAGGATCGTGAAAATGACGATATCGGTTGGGGCCCCATCAGGAGTTCTGTATTTATTGGCTGAATAGTTCATCTCATTTTCGAACATGTCATTAATCACCATTCCATAACTTCACTTTGATATTATCATTATGACATAATTAAATTTCGTGTCAAGATGTATTTGTTAAAACGGGCAGATAAAAAGAAACAAATCGTACCATATCTTGGTGTTCTTAAGCGGGGAGGAAATTTCCAGTTTAAAGAAACATATTTTTATCGACTGCGTTTATATATACAGAAAACAACAAACTCTAGATGAGGTGAAATATGAAGATATTAGACGGTCTCTAGCTTCCCGCAAGGAGGTTAGAGAGCCAAATGAGCAGAAGTGTAAAAAAATCACCCGTATGGACAGACCATCATTCACCTGGTACCCGCTGGAGTAAACGGCAGGCAAGTAAGGCTGTGCGCCGTTTCACAGGCGGCGTTCAAAACGGAAAATGGTATCAGAAGTTGTTCTGTTCCTGGAATATTTGCGACTACCGTTTTTATAAAACCAGACAACAAGCGCTACACGAATGGGAAACGTCCCGCTGGCTGCGGGATCGATTATTGACTCAAGCAGAAGTCATTAAAGACTGGGAAAAGTTCTATAGAAGAAAATAAGCTCAAGCGCCGGCTAGGGAAGCCCGACGCTTGAGCTTTTTAAATAGAGATAGATGATTATACACTTATAGCTAAAGAATCATTTAATAATATAAAGAAGAATGATTAATTTTCTCCAGCTCTTCTTCCAAATAAGAATAATAAGTACACCGATAATCTACCTTCATACCGCTATCGTCAATTGTTCCTTTTCTTCCCCTGCCTAAATATAAAGGCTCATTGCTTTCCCTATTATAGTTTGATCGAAACTGATCCAAACTAATAGGATCGGTTAATGTAAAATGTTCTACGAGATTATCGCAGTAACCGGATTCCTTGTTTTCTTTTACCGGAAAAACATAGTTTTGATACAAGTGTACACTTCGATCATAACTACTGCTTCTGGATGTAAAATATCGAATCCCATTAAAATGGGTCGAGTTCCTTACCCATTGCAGCAAAAGCTGAGGGACGATATATTCTGGTTTGAATGGGCGAACATCATCTTTTACCTGGACGGAACATGCAGCAACTAATGGCCAACAGAGATATAATGCCTTTAAAGCATTGTAACTATCCACATCACTTTTTTTGTATGAAGCTACTGTCGCTACTCTAGGGGGATAACCCAAATCGATAAATTTCATTCCACGATCATTTTTAAATGAAGAAATATATACTTGCTGCGTATTATTTACTGTTCTCAATTCCTCCAAGCATGTGTAGACAGAACTACCCAAATAGAGGCAGGGAAATCCTGGAATGCTATACCTTTGCGTGGAAACAAGTGTCCTTTCTTCAAAGGGAATATGAAATAAGTCTTTTTTATTTGTAAGTGGAAACTTATCTTTTCTTATTCTGTATAACCGTAAGCCTGGACTTCTGTTAAATAAGCCAAAACTATCGAAATAGCAGCTTAATTGATCAATAGCTGGTTTTAATAAATTGTATGCTTCAGATGGGAAGCCATCATAGTATTTATTGAGTGAACTTTCAACGGCATCACATACTTTATAAACTATGTTTACTTCAGCATCGGAAAGAACATGTTTTAATTTTAACTGTCGAGCACTCTCCATAAAATGTAAACTTTTGAGTTTAATTAATTCCTTATAAGATAGGTTTATATAGGTAATAGGCAAATTAAACTCATCTTTTATTAGTTCTTCTCTAATAGTTTGCAGTTGGTGTTCAACTCTCAAAGTTATCGCCCTTATCTTTTCATATTCAATACAATCATTGTTACATCTGCCGCCTGTTAACCAAAACCCTCTAAATATTCTACGTTTTTTTACAAAATCCTCCACGGCAAATACAGAGCTATTATCAATTGAAAAACTAAGGAGCTTTCGTCCACATCAGAAAGAAGTCAATTGACAATCCATACTACGTTCCAATAATAAATAAAGATTTTGGTTTAGAAGCTAAAGTGGATGACAAGATATGTGGACTGACTGGGGATGCAATATGTTGCGATTATGAAACAGGGGGTCGACTCCCACGCTTTTCTGAAGCTTTTCCACGCAAAACCACAACTTATTGGTCGATTTCCGAAAAAGTACTACATGATTCGACAAAAATAATAGAAATTTTAAAAAAATTTACTTTCTTCCACTTTGCATAAAAGCTAGAATCTGTTAGAATATAAAGAAATACGATAGATTTAGTAAGAATTAAAAGGAGGCACCTTTCCATGCAAAAACTGAAGCCTGATTCCATACATGAAATGACGCATTTGGATCAACTTGAGGCTGAAGCGATTTATATTATACGAGAAGTAGCGGCGGAATGTGAAAATCCCGTGATGCTGTATTCGATCGGGAAGGATAGTTCCGTAATGCTGCATTTGGCGCTGAAAGCTTTCTATCCCGAGAAACCGCCATTTCCTTTTATGCATATTGATACAACGTGGAAATTTAAAGAAATGATCGAATTCCGCGATCGCAAAGCTAAAGAATTTGGGATCGATATGATTGTTCATTCGAATCAGGAAGGTGTTCAACAAGGGATCAACCCATTTGATCATGGTTCCGCGTACACCGATATTATGAAAACCCAAGCATTAAAACAGGGATTGGACAAATACGGATTTACGGCTGCGTTTGGCGGCGGAAGACGCGATGAGGAGAAATCCCGTGCAAAAGAGAGGATTTTCTCGTTCCGGAATAAGAATCATGCCTGGGATCCGAAAAACCAACGGCCGGAAATGTGGAAGCTTTTCAACACAAGAATCAATAAGGGAGAAAGCATCCGCGTCTTCCCAATATCCAACTGGACGGAAAAAGACATCTGGCAATACATTCGCAGAGAAAACATTGATATTGTGCCTCTCTATTTTGCAAAAGAAAGACCCGTCGTCAATCGTGATGGACATATGGTCATGGTGGATGATGATCGTTTGAAACTCGAACCTCATGAGAAAATTGAAATGAAGAAGATGCGGTTTCGCACATTAGGCTGCTATCCTCTTACTGGCGGTGCCGAGTCTGAGGCAGATACGCTAGATGCCATTATCGAAGAAACGCTTGGTGCGGTTTCATCCGAACGGACAACTCGGGTTATTGACCAAGAAGAGGCTGGAAGTATGGAAAGACGTAAACGGGAGGGTTATTTCTAAAATGAAAAGTCTGCTTAAATTTATTACTTGCGGAAGTGTAGACGACGGAAAATCCACCTTAATTGGACATATGCTTTATGAGGCCAAGCTTTTATTCGCCGACCAGGAAAGAGCGTTAGAGCTGGATAGCAGACTTGGCAGCCGCGGCGGCAAAATTGACTATTCCTTGCTTCTAGATGGACTACTGGCGGAGCGCGAACAAGGGATTACGATTGATGTGGCTTATCGGTATTTTACGACGGATCATCGTTCCTTCATCGTAGCGGACACGCCGGGACACGTAGAATATACACGTAACATGGCCGTTGGAGCATCCTTTGCGGATCTGGCTATTATTCTTGCGGACGCAACGAAAGGGGTTATTACCCAAACCAAGCGCCATACTCGGATTTGTGCACTCATGGGCATTAAACATCTTGTTTTGGCTGTGAACAAAATGGATTTAGTGAATTTTGATCCTAAGAAATTTGAAGCGATCAAACAAGAGTTCTCGCAATTGACCACTGAGTTTCACTTTGAAAGTATTCAGGTGATCCCTGTTTCTGCGACAGAAGGGGATAACATTACGAAAAAATCACCAAATACCCCATGGTACGATGGCCTTGCTTTGCTGCCGTATTTGGAAAATGTGGATGTTCACCAAACCGATGACACGAAGAAGTTTATGATGCCGATTCAGCGTGTATGTCGACCGGATCATACATTCCGCGGCTTCCAAGGTCAGATTGAGGCAGGAACCATCGCGGTTGGCGAAGAGCTGACGACGCTACCTAGTCGTGAAAAAGCGAAGGTCAAACGTATTTTAGTGACAGACCAAGATCGGAATTCTGCACATGCTGGACAGCCTGTAACCATTCAATTGGATCGGGAAGTTGACGTTTCGCGGGGTTGTGTATTTACCAAAGATAATCAACTCCAAGAGGCGGATAGTTTCTCAGCTACGATTCTTTGGATGGATGACTCCGTACTGATGCCTGGCAAAAATTATTTAGTCAAAGTAGGAACGAAAGTCCTGCCTGGTACCGTGACGGCAATTATTCATAAAATCGATATCAATTCTGGAAATACGGTTCCAGCCGATCACATTGTCAAAAATGAATTGGCCAAATGTGAATTTTCTTTATCGGACAACATCGTATTTGATTCCTTCGAAAAAAATAAAAGCATTGGCGGATTTATTCTAATCGATCGTGTAACCAACATGACGTCCGCTTGTGGAGTGATTAACCAAACCCTTCAAAGCTCCGACAGTTTGGTACGGCTAGATACGGAAATCACCAGAGATGTTCGTGCCCAGCAAAAAGGTCAGAATCCATTAACCCTCTGGTTCATCGGTACGGTTTGGGATAACTCAACCCTTGCGAAGGAAGTCGAAAAACGTTTGGTATCGACAGGCCACCATACCATGTTACTCAATAATGGCCAGGGAGAATCGTTGCAGCGATTAGCAGAAGTTGCAAAATTGATGAATGATGCTGGACTTATTGCATTGGTATCGAATGATTCCCCGGTGGAAAACGACCGAGAAACCGCGCGAGACATCATTGGCAAAGAATATATTGAAGTTTATGTAAACGGACCGCTTGCAGGCAGCTCGAGTACAAAGGATACACCTGGGAACCCGGAAATCGAAATCGATACAAGCAATTTTTCAATCGAAGAAGCTGCAAATTATGTAGTGAAACGAATTATCAAATATTTAATCAATGAGAGTAGTCGTGGACAATTCCTTAATTTCTAATGCCAACATAACCCTACATCACCGTGAATAGTGATGTAGGGACTTTTTTTGTCCGCGGCATGAGGCGCCTGTTAAGACTCTATTGGTGTATTACTGGAAATAAGCAGGTCGCCGCGGCAACCTGCTGGTGTATTTCGTTCGCAGAAAAAGGAGTTGCCCTACTCTGCAGTATTTAAAGACGCATGTTGATTGGGAATGTACCTAAGGTGTTCGAACGATTGCTAGGCTTACCGACGGTTGCCCATGCTGTCGGCTATCATGAAGCGGAATTCTTACCTCGAAGGTGCTTCCTTTCCCCATCTCGCTTCGAACGCCGATGCTTCCGTTGTGGAGCTCGACAAGCTCCCTGACAATGGCAAGCCCCAAGCCGGATGAGCCTTTATGCTTTACCGGTCTGCCTCTTTCCACTTTAAAGAACCGTTCCCAGATGAGCCCTTGATCCTCCGGCGATATCCCGATTCCAGTATCGGTTACCGTGATCAGGACGCACTCCTCCGACGGAACCGCCATCGCTTTCAGTTCTATCGTTCCGTTCTCGGTGAACTTGACCGCATTTTTGATCAAATTGTTAAAAATTTGTTCCAGCCGATCAGGATCGGCAAAGGCCTGCGGTGAATCTTCATCCATGCTGGAGTGGATGATCGTCCCTCGAGCTTCGGCTTCCGGACGGAATTTGAAGGCCAGCTTGGACAGCATCGCCTGAACATCGACCGCCATCCATAGGAGCTCGATTTCTTTATTTTCCAGCTTCATCAAATCGGTAATATCATCCACCAGCCGGTTCATATGAAGTGTTTCGTTATACATGATTTCGTAATATTGGTCTCTCGCTCCTTCTTCGATCAAACCATCCTGCAGAGCCTCCAAAAACCCCTGCATCGCCGTAAGGGGAGTACGCAGCTCATGCGAAACATTAGCCAAAAAGTCATGACGAAGCTGATTCAGCTTCCTCTTTTCCTGGTCAACGCGTTCAAGCTGCTCCATCATGTGGTTGATCGTCGTCGCCAGCTCTCCGATCTCATCCCTGGAGTCTATTCGAATTCTCTCACTGTAATCTCCGACGGCGATCTTGGCCGCCGCCTTGTCAATCTGTTGGATGGGTCGGGTAATCGACCAGGATAAATAGGAGGATACCCCAAACGAAAAGAAGATGCCAAGCAGAGTAACCCAAAGGATCGTTTCTCTAAGCTGAGCGATGGTCTCATTCATCCCTTTAAGAGGTGAATGAAGAACAATACCACCATATACGTCGTTATCTTTTCCCCACGGAACCGCAACCGAAAGCATACCTTCCTTTAATCCTTCGAATTGATTCCATTTTGCAGGCTCACCATTGATGACTTGATTCACCACCTCGGTGCTGACGACCTTGCCTATGTTCACCTCATCCTTGGAGGAGGTTGTGACGATATTTCCATTCATATCAAAAATCCAAATGCGCGAGTCAAAGGCTTGATCAAAAAAATGCAGCTGCTCCTTAAAGCCGTCATTCGGAGCCGTCTGATTTTGTATAGCGAGATTGACCTGCTTGGCCTGCCGGATCATCTCATTACTTTTGGAGTTGACTATGTATTCTTTGGCAAACAATGAAATCACAAGCCCGACCGCACAAAGCCCCAGGAGCACCGTAACGATAGAGCTTGTCAGCATTTTGCGGAGAATGCTTTTATTTGGATTCAAGAACATGCTTCTACCTCAAGCTTGTAACCCACTCCCCATACTGTATGAATACACACATTATGACAAGGGCTTAACTTTTCACGTAGTTTTTTGATGTGAACGTCCACCGTTCTCATATCGCCCAAAAAGTCATATCCCCACACCTGCTCCAGCAGCTGTTCTCTCGTAAACACACTGCCTGGAGATTTCGCAAAAAACGTGAGAAGCTCAAACTCCTTGGGGCGTAAGTCGATTTTCACGCTACCCGCAATGACCTCCCGGCGGGCCACATGAATGGCTAAATCATCAAACTCGTATTGGGAGGGCGCATCAACTTCGATGGCGGCTTGTCCTTTCTGCATTCTGCGAAAGATCGCTTTAATGCGCGACACCAGCTCCCTCGGACTGAAGGGTTTGGTCATATAATCGTCCGCACCGAGCTCCAGACCAAGCACACGGTCAAATTCATCGTTCTTCGCTGTCAGCATAATGACGGGTACATCGTCGTATCGTTTTGTAATCTCCCGGCACGTTTCGAAACCGTCGAGCCCGGGCATCATTACATCCAATATCACTATATCAGGCTTAACTTCCGCTAGCATGGCCAAGGCCGAGACGCCGTCAGGTGCTTCTATCAATTCAATGAGCTGCTGACGAAAATAGAGTCGGATTATTTCCCTCACATTCGGATCATCATCCGCGATCAACACTTTCCAGGGCACAAGCGGTTCACACCTTTCTATGGTCCTTATATAGGATTCTGACATCACTTCCATTTTAAGTGGGTAGCCGACCGGCGGTGTATCATTTATACGACTAAGTGATAGACAACTGGGCTGCCCTAAGAGTCTACATCAGTAAGCTGCTTCAGTAATAAGCGTTTGTCTAGGCAGATCAAGAATTATACAAATTACCTTTATTTTCCACTAAATTTCCCACTAAAAAACGCCCTCTATCGCATAGAGGGCGTCACAATCTGATTATTAGGATTTTTTGGGAAGCGAAGTGTTTGTGTCAAAGTTTCGAACGCGGTGGTTAGGGAGAGAATTGCTTTACCAGGAAGACAAAGTCGTCCTCTTCCATGTGTTGGGAGCAACACACACATACACGTACCCGTTGTCCCATGCGATCTCGCCCTCTTGTCCGGGGGCTGAAGACGAGACCGGCGTCATGGATTTCCTGATGCGGATGCTGTCATCGCTGATGTCCAGCTTGGTCTTGGCGTCCGTATTTCCAATGCCAATGTTGCCGCTGCCGCGATTGATGGTTAACGGGCTGTCCAATGCTTTACCGTCATCGGAATAACGGATAATTTGCAGATTGGAGCCGGCATTCCCTCCAGATTCCTCAGATGAATCTGCGCGCATAGCCCAGCGGGGAGTCGTGATATTCCCATCAGCCGATTTAGCCCAAGTCAAATCACGATTAATGCCTTCAGTTCCGGCAATTCGTAAAATCCCATCCATGACATTGAAATTGGAGGAATGCGTGCGAATTTCAGCTACATCCTGATCGAACGGAATCTCCAGACGCGTAAACAGCTCGTTCGGGTTTTTGCCATCAGGCGACATCGTCGTTTCAAATGACATATGATTATGATCATGCTGTTCAGGGTCATTTGCTTTGGCATGAGAAACGATAGCCGTCTTATCATTACCATTCTCATCCAGCCACGAGATAGCTGGCTTCGCCCGATCTTTGGTCCACTGAAGCCGGATGAGATCCGATAAGTGACCTTCTGTGGAAATCCACTGCTTATCCGTAGAAAGGTGAAACCTTTCATTATGGGGGACCTGAATGCCTCCTCCCGGTAAAGACGATTCCTGAAAGGTGTTGGCTATATCGCTGCCGCCTGCGAGAGCCATCCCTGAAATACCGAGAGCTGCACCAGCCAACAGGGAAACAACCAAACCTGAAATTTTCATTTTACTTATCCTCCTTCTTTTTCACCAATTCCGCTCCAACTCTGTCCGGCACTCATCTGTCAGCGATTATTTTTCAATAACTCGATCCATCTCACGTAATCATGGATAGCGATTCCGGAATAGCTCGGGTAAGGGGTGAGGTTTTCCTTGACCAGCTGCAATTGCGACTCCATATGCGCAGGGTCAAGCGAATGAAAGGTGGTATGATCGCCTTCCTTGCTGGGTAATGTATCCACCGCAACGATTGCTTGTTTCTTAAGCGTCACTGCTTCCAAGATGATCGACTTGGCCCTGGCAATAATTCCATTACTGCCCAGTGCGGTATTGCGATATGCCATAATGACGACACTGTCCGCCTTCTCCAGCAGCCAAGCACTAAAGGAGTAGTTTGTTCCCGGAACTGCAATACTGTTGATCCAGAAGGGAATATCGAAGGCCATCGTCATGCTGCGATCGGTTCTTCTCACTTCCGTTTCAATCAGTCTGATCGTATCCATCCAACGTTCGAGCACCCAGTTCTGCTGGGTTTTCCAAATGTCCAGAGTGTACGGTTCAATATCAAAATGGTAGCCTTGAAATCGCTCCAGGGTATCCACCGAAGTGTTATATTGGGTAACCGCCCCAATAAATTGCTGGATATAAATCTGTTTATTTTCATAAATCCAATCCGACGCACCAGCCAGCGCTTCAACCCTGATGCCCAGACCATTAGCACTGCGGATAAACGTCCGGTATGCTTCTTGATTGGTATACGTCTCGTAGCGAAGATATATCGTAGTCAACCTTTGGTTAACCGCAAACTTAAGGATGCTATCGCGCTCGTTCTCAATTATCTTGCTGTCCCAGATCCAAGTAGACCTTTGCGCTTTGTCAGACGAAGTCACCAGCACCAGATTCCGTTCCTGCACCCAATCGACATCAGCTCCAAGGCTTTCGCTAACAGCCCTGAGCGGAACCATGGTTCGGTCATTTTTAATGACTGCCGGCGCGTCCAGCTTAACTTCCTTGCCGTTGATTGAAGCATTTTTTTGACCAATGGTTAATTTTGTGGTGAGATGCTTGCTATGCAGGGTTACCTGTTCCAGCGAACGATCCCACTCCACCTCAGCCCCCAATCTTTCGGCGATCTCTCTTGCTGGAACCATCGTACTGCCCGTCCGCTCATCGATGTAAGGCTGCGCATTCGCAAAGTCCATCTTTTCCCCGTTCACCTCCACCTCAAGCTCAGTGATATAAGAGTACACCGGGATCAACAAGGAACCGATCGAAAAAATCAGGTAAAAGACTAAACATGCAATCGTCTTTCTCATATGTTGAATTGGATTAAACAACGCTATATTCAAGCTCTTCCTTTACCACCTCTACAATGCCTTCAACGTAGCCGGGCAGTTCCCTTTCATCCGGCTCCTCCGCCATCACACGCACCAAAGCCTCCGTACCCGAAGGCCGCACCAATACACGACCGATAACGACGCTTGGACGCCTCCTCCCGCAGCTGCGTGGCAGCATGCTGCCTACAACGAGGCCCAGCTCAAAGGCCAGCTCCGGCGATAGTTCGCGGTTCGCAACCCCTCTGACACCATCCGTACCAAAAACAACTCCCATATTGGAACTCCTTCCCATGACTTATTATGCAAAAATCCCCATTCGTGCATAAAAGGCCCGATTCGCCTCCTCTAATTGTTCAGGGGTGTTAATCCCCATAACCTCCGTCGGATCCTCAAGGACGATCGCTTCAAATCTCTTATGGCCCCCGGAAATGCCCGTCTGCCTCATTACCTTCACTATATCGGTCAAGTAAAACTCATGCTGAGCATTGTTGTTGGTAATGCCGTAGAGCGCTCGAAACAAGCTTTCATTATCAAAACAGAAAATCCCTGTGTTTATTTCGTTAATCCGTTTCTGCTCCGGAGTTGCGTCCTTCTCTTCAATAATGTCGATGACTTCACCGCTCAGAGGATCGCGAATAATTCTTCCGTAGCCGGTCGGATCTTGGATCACCGCGGTCAATACCACTCCGGAGCATGAGTTTGCCCTCTGGGCAGCAAGCAGCCGTTCGATGGTGGATTGCCTGATGAGAGGCGTATCTCCCGTAAGCACCAAGGTTGATCCGCAGCGGTTTCTGAGCATAGGCTCAGTCTGGAGAACGGCGTGCGCCGTTCCAAGCTGTATGGCCTGCTCAACGAATGCAACCCGCGTTCCCAAATACGCCCTCACAAGGTCCCCTCTATGCCCAACGACAACCAGAATCCGGCTGATAGGCATGCTTTCCAGCTTGTCGACCAAACGTCCGACCATCGGTATGCCCCCGACGGGATGAAGTACTTTGGGCAGCTCCGACTTCATTCGTGTGCCTTTACCTGCAGCTAACAGAATAGCGAATGCTTCCATGTGTATTCCTCCCGTTCGTTTATTCTACCGTAACGCTTTTGGCCAGATTGCGGGGTTTATCAATATCGTTCCCTAGGGCCAAAGAGGCGTAATAGGAGATCAACTGCAGCGGCACGACCGCCAAAATGGGCGCCAGCAGCTGTAGCGATGGAGGGATGAAGCAAATTTCGTCCACCGCATTAAGCAGCTCCACATTGCCTTCGACCGTTATCCCCATGACATGAGCCCCGCGAGCCTTTACTTCTTTAATATTGCTGACTGTTTTTTCGTAAAGATCCATATGTGTAGCCAGCGCAATGACCGGCGTCCCCTTCTCGATCAGAGCCAATGTGCCATGCTTCAGCTCTCCGGCCGCATAAGCTTCCGAGTGAATATAGGAAATTTCCTTTAATTTGAGAGAGCCCTCAAGGGCAACCGCGTAGTCCAGTCCCCTTCCGATAAAAAACAGGCTTTCGGCATCTTTGATCGATTCGGCAAACAACTTTACCTCATTGGCGTTCTCCAGCACCTTTTCCACTTGAACGGGTAGTGCCTTTAATCCTTTAACCAACTCCAAATGAAGCTCTTGATCCAGCGTCTGTCTTTCCTGTGCCAAGTAGATGCTGAACAAATAAAAAGCAAGCAGCTGGGCGGTATAAGCTTTGGTCGATGCCACTGCAATTTCCGGGCCAGCCTTCGTCGCAATCACATAGTCCGCATCCCGCGCGATAGAGCTGGTTGGCACATTGGTGATGGCCAGTATTTTTGCACCATTTCTCCTGCTCTCTTGCAGGGCGGCAAGCGTGTCCGCTGTTTCACCGGATTGGCTGACGACGATCACAAGCGTCCTATCCGTTATAATCGGGTCGCGATACCTGAACTCCGATGCGATATCGGACTGAACCGGGATTCGCGTTAATTTCTCAATAATCGTGCTGCCGATGAGTCCGGCATGATAGGCGGTGCCGCAGGCAACGATGAAGATTTTGTCCACGTCTTTGAAGACACCCGCTGCATGCGCCAATTCCGGAAAGCTCACTTCATCCCGGTCATTGATGCGTCCCAGCATCGTATTTCTGAGCGTTAACGGCTGTTCATGAATTTCCTTCAGCATGAAGTGCTCGAACTGACCCTTCTCCACCAGGTCGACGCTCCAATCGATGTGCAGCAGCTTACGGTCCACCGCCTCCCCTGTTTCGGCCTTCATGATGGAGATGTGATCCGAAGTAATGACCGCGAGATCTCCGTCCTCCAAAATGTATACCTTGCGGGTATGCTCAATTAAGGCTGAGATGTCCGAAGCAATGAAGTTTTCCCCTTGACCTGCGCCAATGACGAGCGGACTGGACTGTCTGACCGCGACAAGCTTATCCGGCTCATGCTCCGCCATGACGCCGAGTGAAAAGGCCCCATGCAGCTTCTGGATCACCATTCGCATGGCGGCAACGATATCGCCTTCGTATTGTTCGGCGAGCAAATGTGCGATCACCTCGGTATCGGTCTCCGAAGCAAACGTGACTCCTTTTTGCTCAAGCTCTTTTTTTAGCTCCATATAATTTTCCACGATGCCATTATGCACTATGGTAAATTTGCCCGACATATCTGCATGAGGATGTGAATTCGCGTCCGACGGCTTGCCATGCGTTGCCCAACGCGTATGGCCGATGCCGGCCGATCCCTTCAACGGTTGCTTGTCCAGCTGCCCCGATAAGTTCGCGAGACGTCCTTCCACCTTGCTTATCTTGATCTGATCCCGCTCCAGCACCGCTATCCCAGCGGAATCGTACCCTCTGTACTCCAGCTTGCTTAATCCGTTCAGTAGAATCGGCTGCACATCTCGTCTTCCAATATAGCCTACAATGCCACACATCGTTGTTTCTCCTCTCTATTGCTGTGATGAGCTTAAACCCCTACCGCGATTTTCACTTCTTGTTTCCGGATGCCGGTACCCAGTTTATAAATATTTTTGGCCTGAATGTTTTCAAACGCATTGCGCGTATCGATGATCGGCACTCCCAAGTCGGCCAGCTCTCGATTATTAAAGCAGCGGTGATTCGTGATCAGCACCATGCAGTCATACTTAGCTAATGCAGACAGATCATAGTCCACAGAATGAATTGTATGGCCCTGCTTGTCCCGGAACGAACCGGCATGCGGGTCATAATAATCCACATAAGCTCCGCTCTCCTGCAGAAGCTCGTACAGTTCAAGCCCCGGTGATTCACGCAGATCGTCTACATCCGGCTTATATGCCATTCCCAAAATAAGAATCTTTGAATTGCGGATGGACTTCGCATACATATTGAGCACCTGCGAAGCTTTATAGCGGACATACTCCGGCATATTATCGTTAATGGACTGAGCCAGCTCGATAAACTTGCTGTAGAAACGGAATTCCTTCGCCTTCCACGACAAATACATCGGGTCCAGCGGAATGCAGTGACCGCCGATGCCTGGTCCAGGGTGGAAAGGCATAAACCCGAACGGCTTCGTGGACGCTGCTTTAATGACCTCCCAGACGTCGATGTCCATTTTGTCGCACATCATGGCCATTTCATTAATGAAAGCAATGTTAATGCTGCGGAACGTATTTTCCAGAAGCTTGGACATCTCCGCCACCTTCGGTGAGGATACGGGTACGACATTTTCCACCACATGACTGTATAAGATAACTCCCAGGTCCATGCAGGCTTCGGTCGTGCCGCCGATCACCTTCGGCGTATTATAGGTGTTAAAGCTCGGATTGCCCGGATCGACACGTTCGGGTGAGAAGCAGAGGAAGAAGTCCCTGCCCACCTTCAGCCCTTGTGCTTCCAGCTCGAACTGAATCAATTCCTCCGTGGTCCCTGGATAAGTCGTGCTCTCAAGAACGATCAAAGCCCCTCGCTTTAGATTTTTCTTTATTTCCAGAACGACACTCCTAATATAGGAGGTGTCCGGGTCCTGATTATCGCTGAGCGGAGTCGGAACGCAGATGCTGATCGCATCCAGCTTTTGAACCGTATGGTAGTCGTCGGTCGGAATAAATCGGCCGGATTCCATCGCTTTCTGTATCTCCTCGCTCGGAACATCCTGAATATACGACTCGCCTTTGCGAAGCGACTCCACCTTACGGAAATCCAGATCAATGCCATATACCGTAAACCCGCCTTTTACCATCTCCATACATAGGGGCAGCCCCACATAGCCAAGACCGATCACCCCTATTTCGGCGGTTTTTTTCTGGAATTTATATTTTAAATTACTGTATGCGCTCATCGTGCTTCCACCTTTCCCATTTTTATTTCCAGCCTAGTAGCCCAACCGAGAACCCAATTTTTTGATTCTCCATTCCAACTCCGAAATGGAGAAAGGCTTCGTCACATAATCGGATGCACCCAGTTCAAAGGCGCGGTCCATACTTTTCGGCAGCTGCTTATCCGTGAGAACGATCACTTTTCCTTCACTGGAATAGTCCCTCTTGATTTTATCGATCAATTGATAGCCATCCAGAATGGGCAGGTTCAATTCGGTGATCACCAAATTTGGCATGGTTTTCTCAAATTTCTCGAGCGCTTCACTTCCGTCCTTAGCCTCTTCCACCTTGTAACCGTTCATTTCAAGCCGAAGTTTGACAAATTCCCTGCTCACTTCGTCCGGGTCAGCGATTAGAATAGAAGAAATCCCTTGCTGAATGCCTTGATTCATAAACAAATGGATATCTCTGTTCTCTCCTTTCGCATGAAGTGTCGTGTGGAGCAGCTGTGACAGTGACTGTTCTGTCAGTTCCCCGCTCTCCGGGAAGCTCGCGACAACCATTTGACCTTGGAGCAAGCCCTGCCGTTCCACAAATTCTTTGAGAACGAGCGACACATAATGGGTGTCGATCAGCTTTTTCTCGGTTAGAACCACCCCGAGAAGGCCATTTGGATCCAAGTAGAAGCATTGAAGGGGCACCTCCAGCCCAAAGCCATTCACAAAGGTCTGCAACTGTTCCAAACCCTTCTGGTTAACCGCTGAGCATGGAGCCAAAATAATCCCGCATGCGGTACCTTCTTCATATGAGGCCTGGACTCGCCTGGCCAATTCCAATATTGCTTCTTGAATCGGATCGTGAACTACTACCGCCATCTTCTCCACTCCTCTTGTCTTCGATTAGGATCGAGTCTACTAAAGCTATTTATTAAAATTGGTACGGACCATCGTTCCCCATGAGTTGTTGTTGCGCAGGAATTGGACATGTCCGTTTAACCTCCACCACACGCCAATCTGTCGATAGCCCACAAACATCAAGAAGGAATACAAAAGCATTTTGTTTAAATCGCTGAGCTTCGGATAACGGCCGAAGGCGGTCTCTTCAATGAACAAGGCCCCCAGGCTTAAGGAAAAGCAGGAAAATAAATTCACTAAAGAAAAGATGACGACAGTGCTCCAATCCGTCATATTCAGCATCCAGTACCCCAATATAGCCAACAGGCCGCTGAGTCGGAAATACGGGTTCAGCGTTTCGAACACGATGTTATAAGGAAGGGTAAGCATCCCAAAAATTTTATATTTGGGGCGCAGCACCATATGAATGCCTTCCTCAATCATATTTTTCAGATTTCCCCGCCCCCAGCGCTTGCGCTGGCTGCTCAAAATCCGATACGAATCAGGGGCTTGCGTCCAGCAAACGGCATCCGGGCAGAAGGCTACCCGGTAAGGGATCTTGTTCTCCAGGCAGTAGCGGTGAAGCTTGATGACAATGTTCATGTCCTCGCCGGGATAGCCTCCACGGTATCCTCCGACCGCAATGACCTTATCCTTTTGAAACACCCCGAATGCTCCTGATATGATAATGAGACCATTGACTGCGCTCCAGCCTATCCTCCCGCCCAGAAACGCTTTCGTATATTCGACGTTTTGCAGCGCTGGCAGCAGCTTACGGGGAAATTGAACATCCTTGACGATACCGTCTTCTACTGTGCAGCTGTTGACGATGCGGACGTTGCCGCCGACAGCGATCGTTTCTTCGGGGTTCTCCATATAGACCCGGGCAATCCTCGTTAAGGCGTCCTTTTCCAGCAAAGAGTCCGCATCAATGGTGGAGATGAGCCGGTAATGGGAAAGATTAATGCCCGCATTCAGGGAGTCGGCCTTCCCCCCATTTTCCTTATCCACCAAGTAGAGATTGGGATACTCGGGATTATGGTAGACTCCTCTGATTTTTCCTGTCTTAATGCTGCTTGAAGCCACAGGATGAATGAGCTCCAGCTTAAATTCATCGATCATGCGCTTCAGGGTATGATCCTGCGAGCCGTCATTGACGACGATCACTTCATACTCCGCATAATTGAGAGCCAACAAAGACCTTACATTCTCTATAATGGTTAACTCTTCATTATAGGCGGGGACCAATAAAGATACCGGCGGAAGATGACTGGAGCTGGATAGCTTATTCATCCGGTTATACTGGATTCCCCGCTTGATTGAAAAAATATGACGGATCGAAAACCCGAATATGAAATAATAAAGCAGTGTTACGAGAATCACATAAAACAGAGCAGTATAGCTGTAAAATAACAAGAATTGTCTTAATCCGCTCAAGAATGAATCCACAAGCACCTGATAATCGAAAATCCACATGTATGAGTACCCCTCCTAAACCACACGATACATTCGTGTATGTTTGCGAAATATTTTGTCATAGGTGTACATCAGTGTGTTATATTGCGTGAGCTTATCCAAATTGTGCAGCTGCATCGACAAATGCTTGAGCTCCTCATCGATCAGCCGCTGCATGAATTCCCCGCGATCCGTGCCCTGAGCCGCAGCTGCGCTCTGACAAAGCGCAGTCATGCCTTCTTCTCCCATTTTGAGCATGCCTTTGGCGCACGTATAGACCACACGCTGATCGGCGTCTGCCAGGCTGGTTTTCATCAATTCCACGTATGTAGTGTTTTTGATGTTCCCCAATGCCTCTAGTGTCAACCTCCGAATATCCAAATTCGGATGGCTCAGCAGCTTGCTGACTACATTCTTTGGAAGCAGGCGTGAGCTTTTCAGATACACCTCCACTGCTTTTGCTTGAATATCCTCATGCTTGGATTCCATCAGCCGGTAGACGGCAGAGGCGGCCGCAGGGTCGGAGTAACCATGCATCCCTATCAACCCGATCTGGATATATGCCGGATTCTCATGGTTTACGTATTCCGTGTACAAGGAAACGGTCTCCAGCTCCGAATCGGCAATAATATCGACGATCAGCTCATAACATTTCTTATTGTGCTGGAGCAGAGCCTGAACCATAGCTCCAAGATCCTGCTGGCTGCGGGCGCACTTGGCAACGGCTCGGGCCACAACAAACAGCGAGGAATTCAACCGATGCTCCTTCAACAATTCCAGTAAAGCCGGCACCGCCTCCTTCGTCCTCATACATCCCAAATGGTAAGCGGCATCCAGCTTCACCGGGTAAGAGCGATGATTGAATCGTGACAGATGATGCTTTACGAGTCCAAGATCTTCGCAAAGCGTGATCAGCTTTTGGCGCTGCCAGCCGGAGAAGCATTCCATCATATCGTTCAGCCTTTCCTGCATCGCCTCCCTTTCCACCTCGTTCATGGTCCATGGAGGAACTCTTAACGGCTCCACACCGTCAAGGTTGGCGTGAATATAGGTCAAGTAATCCTTGAACTTCGCTTGAAACCGGTCGTTCAGCTTCCTCCTTTGGATATTTCTCAGCTTGATGGCATAAATGAATACAATACAAACAAGATTAAAAGCAACAATGATATATAACGCTTTTATGGCTACATCAAGATTCGTGTACACCTAATGAATTCCTCCCCTGCTCCTGCTTCAGCTGCCCGATGTGTTGTTAACGGGACCGTCAATCTTCTGCATAGCCTCTTTCATGATCGAGTAGCTTTGTTTGAGCCGTTCCACATAATTGACCTTATCCTCCCATCGCTGCCATGTGTACCTCGGCAGACGTGACACTGGATACGGCTCCGCCGCAGCCGAATCTTCCCGGCCCAGGACTTTATCGTCCTGCACAATCCACGGAACGATGCGAACACCTTCCACCTGAGTCACTTCGAATTTGCTCCGGCTCGTTTGATTGTAGTTGATTACGCTTAGGGAGCTGGGGTCGCTGAAGCCCAGCAGCATCCAAGGAATACGCATTTCCAGCACCTTTCCCTGAGCCTGCCACATCGCCTTGGAATTATAATCGGGACGAGACGGATCGGTGTAGCCTCTCTCCAATTGCCCTACCTCCACATCGCCGAACGGATGATTAAATCGGGAATCCGGATATTCCAGAAGATAATTCACAGCAAGCTTCCATGGCTTAAAAATCCCCGAATCATCCTGCTTTTCCTTCGGGTCGATATCCGGCAATCCGGAACGCTCATACAAGCGGGCGTGAAGATCATAATTAGAGGCTATCAGCATGCGGCCTTTATTTTCGTCCGACAGCTCAATAAGGGTTTCCAGGCCTTCATCTAATGTCACTCCATGAAGCTGCGGTGCATGACGATTTCCTCCGGCTATCGTGTCTGCTCCCAAATATATGCTTTGCCGCGACGGGTCGAAGGGCTCAGATAGCTTGGCCATCAGGTAAAGATACCCTTCGTCATGTGTGGCCCAAATCTCTTCAAAGCCGGGAACCTGCACATCCAGTCGCTTCTTATCATTTCCCAGCCGATCCCAATCCGAAGCGTCTCCGTCTATGTGAATATCATCATCCTTGCTAGGGAACATCCCCAATACCCCGAAAAAGGACTCATTAGTCAATGTGTTATACCAGTATGCGCGGCGGTCGGCTTCATCGTAGCGTTGGGTGTTCCACGTCTTTTTAAACCATTCATCCTGCCACGTGAACAAAATCGCCCCCGAATAGCCGGCCCCGTGAATTTCCTGCAATAAATCCGCATCGATCTCACCCTGCTGCTTCTCGTTATGACCGCCTTGATTGCGGCCGAGCATTCCCAAGTGGGCTACCCCCAACGAAGCCGGCACGCCATATTCAGTGATCATGACCGGCATATCAGGGTGAGCTTCTTTTAATTTATGCAAATACGTTGTGTAGCTATCGATTTCTCCTTTACTGTTGGTCATTGTCTGAAAAGAGCTGTCAAATGAAAAAAAGTCCGGGTAATACGGATACACATGATAGGAAGCGAAATATCCCGTCTCCCAATCCACCGCCTCAATATGGGCAGGATCAACACTAACCAAATCCTCTTCAAATAACGGCTCGCCCGGATGCTCCAAAGGATCGGTAGTCACCCAATTGGCAAAAGCGATAGGATGCTGCCAGCCGTACTGGATTTCCGTTTGCGCGGCGGTATCCATCATTAAAGCCAGCCACTTTTCAAAGGCGGACGCTCCCGGTTTATTGCGGAAGTGTTTCCCTTCATAATCTGCGATATCGGCGTGCAGATCGTTGGTCCCCTTCACCATTTTGGGATCCCATTCCGTGCCGACAATCCAACCCATGAGATAGGGACCTGCATTATATTTGTACGCACCTCCTGCTTTTCCCGAATGCGGCTCGGGTGTTAGTGTCGTTTTTCCATAAACCGCCGCAACCGCGTCTTTAATTTCTTGCTCGAATTTCTGCTTGATGTGGGGGTCATACGCATCCTGCCCTTCAATCAGCTGCTCCTCGGGACTCCATATTCCCTGAATAAAAAACAGCGGATTTTTTTGATGCGTCCTATTGTATTTGACCAGCGCTTCATAAAACTCGGGCATCATGATCGTATAGATCCGGACGACATTCGACCCCATGCCCTGGATCATTTCAAACCATCTCTCATAGTCATCCTCCGAAACGACCAATTCACCGGGAAAATGTCCGGGGACGGTTGCCCCCATATTTACCCCTTTGGCGAAGTAGGGCTTCCACGCTTCATTCGAATACTCCTCCACGTTCGTTCCTTGAACCCTAAACTTCACATGTATGCCGTCGGCAATCGTCGTGCTTTCTATCTTTACCAAAAGAGGACGCAGCCAATAAAAGAGCGCACCGGCTACAATCGCAAATACAAGACCGAACTTTAACACGTATTTGAACCACTTGCCCATCATATTCACCTTCGATAGTTACTGATAGTTATGCTGTCTGGTTGTCATGTTACGCCATTAAAGTGCTGTTTGTCTGTTTTCTAAATGTTAAACATTGTGATCAATTCAAAATAAATGTGTTCTTTTTTAAAATTTTGTTATCAAAGATTGAAATTTTATTAATAAACCTTTACCTTGATGAGGAACGAGCAGAGGAAAGAGCAATTAATAAGGGCTCACCCTCAAGGGCAGTGCTTGACCCTCTATCGATCATCAGTCCTCACAAAATCCTGCAAACATGCAGTTATTTTCCTACCGAAATTGCTGTAGTGGGAACAAACCTGCGAAAGTACATCTATTTTCATGAAAAACGCTCCGGATCAGCTAAGAATGAAAAAATAAATGCACATTTGCATGAATTCAATAAGACTTCGGATATACCGGGCCAAAAACTGTATAGATGCAGGTTTTTGGGAGATGGCATTAGCTTCGAATCGAAGAAATTCGAATAAAATCGTGTGCGCTGCCATTGCCGTTCTTAAGTTTGTCTAGGGCTGGGCACGGAGACGAAATCGAATGGATCGGGGGTTGCACCCAATTGTATGATTCGAAATTTCCGCAAAAAGAAGGAGGCGCCGCGGCACCTCCTTCTTTACTATGTATAAACTTTACTTAAAGTTGCTGCTATAATAATCATTTTGGGCAAAAAAACAACCAGGGATTTCGACGTTTTCTGCTTCGTGGCTTGTTACAATCAAGCAAAACATTTAAGAAAAACGCCTTGCGGCGTCCTTGGTGTACAATCTACGTTTGTGTGTTGGGAGGGAATCGGGTATGGGATTCCGGCCGCTGTTGAAGTCGTGTTCCTTTGAATGGAAGGCTTACAGCGGGAGGA
>NZ_JANQBD010000049.1 GCF_024722015.1 Paenibacillus radicis (ex Xue et al. 2023)
AACCTTGACATTCGTTTGGTGATGATGGCGGAGGGGAACCACGCGTTCCCATCTCGAACACGACCGTTAAGCCCTCCAGCGCCAATGGTACTTAGACCGCAGGGTCTTGGGAGAGTAGGACGTTGCCAAGCAAACAGGCCCCATAAAGCCTAATTACTATTTACTTTATGGGGACCACATACCTTATATTCCCTGATAGCTCAGTTGGTAGAGCACTCGACTGTTAATCGAGTTGTCACAGGTTCGAGTCCTGTTCGGGGAGCCATATGCTTCCATAGCTCAGTAGGTAGAGTGCATCCATGGTAAGGATGAGGTCACCGGTTCGATTCCGGTTGGAAGCTCCATTGCAAGGCCCGTTGGTCAAGTGGTTAAGACACCTCCCTTTCACGGAGGTAACAGGGGTTCGAGTCCCCTACGGGTCATTGTTATGACACGAGGTTCCATCCTCTCAGCGTCGAGCGTGCCGCTGTAGCTCAACTGGTAGAGCAACTGACTTGTAATCAGTAGGTTGGGGGTTCAAGTCCTCTCGGCGGCACCAGTGATATTCGAATAATGGGGATTAGCCAAGCGGTAAGGCAACGGACTTTGACTCCGTCATGCCTAGGTTCGAATCCTAGATCCCCAGCCATTGTATGAGACATTAGCTCAGCTGGTAGAGCACCTGACTTTTAATCAGGGTGTCGTAGGTTCGAATCCTACATGTCTCACCATTTTTACAGCGCGCGTATGGCGGAATTGGCAGACGCACTAGACTTAGGATCTAGCGGGCGACCGTGGGGGTTCAAGTCCCTCTACGCGCATTCTTTTTTGCGGAAGTGGCTCAGCGGTAGAGCATCGCCTTGCCAAGGCGAGGGTCGCGGGTTCGATTCCCGTCTTCCGCTCCAATCTTTACAATTGAATTTGCGCCCTTAGCTCAGCTGGATAGAGCGTTTGACTACGAATCAAAAGGCCGGGAGTTCGAATCTCTCAGGGCGCGCCATTTTACTTTAAAGATAGTATGCTTATGCAGTGAACTTCTTAGTACACTACATATACCATCGGGATGTAGCTCAGCTTGGTAGAGCACCTGGTTTGGGACCAGGGGGTCGCATGTTCAAATCGTGTCATCCCGACCATTTTTATGCGGGTGTAGTTCAATGGTAGAACTCCAGCCTTCCAAGCTGGTAGCAGGGGTTCGATTCCCCTTACCCGCTCCATATTTAACAATCCAAGAGACCTTAGGGTCTTTTTTTGTTGAATCATCGGTCAGACGCGCCAGTATGGAATTGTATAGGGGACGTCCGGGTTCCGAGTGATTATCCTTAGTTGAATACGATTTGTTTTGTTTTTGCTTACGTAAGTAGCAATCCTTATTGAGTAATATCCTTAAACAATAGCTTAGTATAGCTGATAGTTATAAGGGTTAATAATTTCCTTTATAAAAGTACTGCATGGTAATGCGTTGTTGTGATAAAATGTTCATTATGATCTTAGGTAAGGATGGAGGAAGAATGATGTCGGAATCAGTCAACTTGAATAACAAAAACACGTCGAACAATTTATTGCGTAGAGACGTTCGTTTTCTGGGGCATATTCTAGGAGAAGTACTCGTTCACCAAGGCGGTAATGAGTTATTGGTCATCGTAGAGAAAATAAGAGAGATGAGCAAAAATCTTCGCGATCAGTATGCACCCGAGCTGTACGATGAATTTAAAGAAACAATAATTTCCCTGGTCCCTGAGAAGAGGCATCAGGTTATTCGTGCGTTTTCTATTTATTTTCAACTGATCAATATTGCGGAGCAGAATCACAGGATTCGCCGTAAGCGCGATTATGAACGTTCTGCCGGTGAAAATGTACAACCAGGGTCTATTGAGGATGTTGTGCGTGATTTGAAGAACAAAGAAATTTCCACTTCGGATGTACATAACATCATCCAGGGCATTTCGTTAGAATTGGTTATGACTGCCCATCCTACAGAGGCAACCCGCCGCGCAGTGCTGGATATCCATCAACGGATTGCTAACGATGTTATGGAATTGGACAATCCTAATTTAACGTTCCGTGAGCGTGAGCAGCTTCGTGGCAAGCTATTGGGTGAAGTTATTACTCTATGGCAGACGGATGAGCTTAGAGACCGGAAACCAACAGTTATAGATGAAGTTCGTAATGGCTTGTATTATTTTGATGAAACATTGTTTGATGTGTTGCCTGAAGTGTATCAAGAGCTGGAACGGTGTTTGCAGAAATATTATCCGGAAGAGGCATGGCATGTTCCCGTATTTATGAAGTTCGGTTCTTGGATTGGTGGAGATCGCGACGGAAATCCTTCCGTTACTTCTAAAGTAACTTGGGAAACACTAACGCTTCATCGTGAATTGGCACTTCAGAAATACGAAGAGCTGCTGCGTGATTTCGTACAGCACTTAAGCTTCAGCAAAAATATTGTTGAGGTAACAAGTGAACTGTTGGATTCGATTCAATCGGACCGCGAGTATTTGGATTTGCGTTCACATGAAGTATGGCGTAACGAGAAAGAGCCATATCGAATTAAGGTTACTTATATGATTGAAAAAATATTGAACGCAGCCAATCCAAACATCACTTCGGAACGCAAGTACAATTCTCCTGAGGAATTTATAGCTGATCTGAAAATTATTGAGCGCAGTTTGCGGAATCACTTTGCTGATTTTATTGCTGATTCGTATATTGCCAAATTGATTCGTCAAGTAGAACTATTCGGCTTTCACTTGGCTTCACTGGACGTAAGACAGCACAGTCAAGAGCATGAGAATGCGATGTCAGAGATTCTAGCGAAGATGAGTATTAGTGCTGACTACGCGGCATTAAGCGAGCAAGAGAAGATTGAATTGCTCAGCAGCTTGCTGACGGAGCCTAGACCGATTACTTCGTCTTATATGGACTATTCAGCAGCTACTCTTGAGTGCTTGAATGTGTACCATGTAATTAAGAAGGCCCAAGAGGAATTTGGACGCAACTGTATTTATAGCTACTTGATTAGTATGACGCGTGGCTCAAGCGATCTTCTTGAAGTGCTCGTTTTTGCGAAAGAAGCAGGGTTGTACCGTATTGAGGCCGATGGCTCGATAACATGTACGCTGCAAGCCGCTCCATTATTCGAAACTATAGATGATTTGCATGCTGCGCCTGATATTATGCGTACGCTATATCAGATTCCGGCCTACCGCAACAGTCTGGTAAGTACGAACCATTTGCAGGAAATTATGTTGGGATATTCCGACAGTAATAAGGATGGCGGCGTAATTACAGCTAACTGGGAGCTGAGAGTTGCTCTGCGCAGCATTACTGATGCCGCTAAGGAGCACGGCGTGAAGCTTAAGTTTTTCCATGGCCGCGGCGGAGCATTAGGCCGTGGCGGAATGCCGCTTAATCGCAGCATTCTGGCACAACCAGCGGATACGATTGGCGGGGGCATTAAAATTACGGAGCAAGGCGAAGTATTATCTTCCCGTTATTCCATGAAGGGGATTGCTTACCGCAGCTTGGAGCAAGCTACCTCCGCGCTTATTTCAGCCGCTCTTGGTGCACGCAACCCTCAGAGTGAAGTATCTGAAGAGCACTGGGAAGATATCATGCGGGACATTTCTGAGAAGGCGCAAACGAAGTACCAGGATCTCATCTTCCGTGATCCGGATTTCTTGACCTTCTTCAAGGAGTCTACTCCGTTGCCTGAAATTGGTGAGCTTAACATTGGCTCCAGACCTTCTAAACGGAAAAATAGCGATCGTTTCGAAGATTTACGTGCAATTCCTTGGGTATTCTCATGGACCCAAAGCCGTTATTTGCTCCCCGCATGGTATGCGGCTGGCAGCGGAATGTACAGCTTCCATCAAGGGAATGAAGCAAACCTGGCGGTATTGCAGGAAATGTACAACAACTGGTCTTTTTTCCGCTCGCTAGTTGATAATTTGCAAATGGCTCTAGCCAAAGCAGACCTGCTTATTGCCAAGGAATATGGAAGTATGATCAAGGATAAAGCAATAGCCGAGCGTATTTTCACTGAAATCAGCGAGGAATACGATCGTACCTCCGATCTTATTCTCAAGATTAGCGGACAGCAGGAAATTCTTGACAATGTTCCTGTTATTCAAGAGTCGATCAGGCTTCGTAACCCGTATGTGGATCCGCTTAGCTACATGCAGGTACAGCTTCTTACAGAATTGAGAGCACATAGAGAGCACAGCGAAGAAGAGGATATGATTTTGCTGCGCGAAGTTCTTCTTACCATTAATGGAATTGCAGCAGGTCTTAGAAATACTGGCTGATATGTTATAGGGAGAAACTTCCGTGAAGAAGTCGGGTGGCCTGTTACCAGGCTATCCGGCTTTTTTTGTATGAGAGATCGCTCTAATGAGGGGGGGAGAAAAAATGGGGATTTCTAGATGGCTTGCCGTTCTTCTAGTTATTATTGGCGCATCGAGCTATGGGCTCCTTTCACCGATCATTAAAACAGCTTATAACGCAGGCTGGCAGGAAATGCACATAACCTCAAGCCAAATGACAATGGGAGCGGTAATACTGTGGGTGCTGGTGCTTTTTCAACGAAAAGCTTGGAGCAATCCGTTCAAGGGTCCTTGGATTCAGCTTTCATTGGTTGGCATTTTGGGATTGTCGATGTGTACGTTATTATATAATGCAGCTTTAGCTGAACTCGATGCGACAGTAGCTATAGTCCTATTGTTTCAGTTTACCTGGATTACTATTATAATGGAGTCTATTGCTAACCGCACATGGCCAAGGCGCAATCAATGGCTTGCTGTAGCAATAATTATGATGGGCACCTTATTTTCCGTTGAAATATTTCAAGCTGACTGGAGCCGATTTACGGTTAAAGGGCTATTGCTAGGATTTGGTTCATCTGTCGCTTACAGCTTTTTTTTGTTTATGGCTGGGCGGTTGAAGACCACGATGCACCCGCTAATGAAATCCGCCGTAATGCTCACTTCGGCTTTGCCGCTGTTGTATCTCATATACCCTCCTTTATTTTTTCTCCAGCCAAGTGGAGGATCTCTCATTGCATGGGGATTGCTGCTCGGAGCCTTGGGGCAAGCTATTCCAACTATAACGTTTATGATCGGTATACCGCGAATCGGGAGCACATTGGCAGCAATGCTTGGGGCCATGGAATTACCGGTTGGGATTGTTGCTTCTTTATTCATTTTGGGGGAGACTGTACATGTAGGGCAATGGTTTGGTATGCTTCTAATATTGGCAGGAATTATCCTTGCGGAGAAAAAGAAACCATCTTAACGGCTACGATGCTGTAAAGTTGTAACGGGCGCGTATGTTTGGAGGGAATGTCGGTTGGATCATATAGATGTCAGACTCGCAAAATTGGCCCGAAAAGGTGACAGGGCTGCTTTTGCAGAGTTGGTTGAATTGTATAAGGATAAAATCTTCCATCTTGCTTATCGGATGCTGCATAATCGTCATGAAGCGGAGGAGATTGTGCAAGAAACATTCCTTAGAGTGTACACCAATTTAGAAAGATACGATGAGAATCAAAAATTTTCAACGTGGATTTATAGAATAGGAACCAATCTGTGTATTGACCGTTTGCGGAAACGAAAACCGAATTATTCTTTGGATGCAGAAATGAACGATGGAGAAGGTACCGATTGGTATTCCATGCTGCCGAGTCATGATGATACGCCGGATGATCAGGTTATTTTGTCAGAAACACAAACTGAAATCCGCAAATCCATTGATACCCTTCCGGAGAAATATAAATCGGTTGTTATTTTGCGCTACCTACAGGACCTGTCACTACAGGAAATCAGTGAGGTGCTGTCCATGCCGGTTACAACGATAAAAACGAGACTGCATCGCGGCAGGGAATATTTACGTAAAAAGTTGGAGCATGTTTTGTAGTTTTTTTGAAACATATCTATTTCTGATACGTATGGTATAACAAGCTAAATTGGATTTAGAAAGGAGAGGCTAATATGGAATGTAAGGAAGCCCTCCCTCTGATACACGAGTATTTGGACGGCGGTTTGCGTGGTACGGAAGCCTTAAGCCTGAAAGAGCATTTGCTTATATGTCCGACTTGTCGCGAGCGATTGTCTCAGCTTGAAAGGGTTGAGGCAATGATACAAGCTTGGCCTAAACAGCAGGTATCTCCGGGGTTAACTGAACGTGTAATGCAGTCTTTGCCGCCCGTTAAAAGCTCAAGACCATGGTGGCGCTGGGTAAGGACGCATCCTGCGGCTTCGGTGGCTGCTGTGTTTGTTCTCGTGATGATGGGAAGTTTCATGTCGTTGTGGAATGAAGACTCGGAGCTTCTAGTAAAGGGAACGGATCTTCAATCTGTAGTCATACAAGGGGATACAGTACTGGTACCAGTGGGAAAAACGGTTGCGGGTAACTTGATGGTAGAGAACGGTAAATTGCAGGTTGATGGGGATATTAAAGGGAATATTGTGGTGATTGACGGCTCTGTGAATTTGGCGTCTACCGCTCATATATCAGGCCAGGTTACACAGATTGATGAAGCGTTCGGCTGGCTCTGGTTTAAAATGAACGATTGGGCAGCTAAAATATCGGAGGCCAAATAGGCCAAATGCACCAATTTCAAAAATCCTCCCTAAAAGCATTGCGAAAGGGAGGGTTTTTTGTTCATATTGTGTTATGATTTAATGTATTGAAGTAAAATAGAGATTATAGATAGCTGCGTATCGTTTGGGGGCAGATGTGATGGATTTCATACCAGCCATCAGTATTAAAGATATTATTGATATAGTAATTGTAAGCTACGTTATTTATAAACTAATTTTGCTTGTTAGAGGAACGCGGGCCATCCAATTATTAAAAGGGATTTTTGTGGTGGTCGTGACCTGGGCGCTTAGCACCTGGTTTAAGCTTAACACGCTGCAATGGATGATGAATCAAATGTTCACGTTTGGGGTTTTGGCCGTGATCATTATTTTTCAGCCTGAGCTGCGCCGGGCTCTGGAGCAGTTGGGCCGTGGTACTTTATTTAGCCGTAGCGCTACTGAGGATGACCAAGAGATTAATCGCCGGGTTGGCGAGGTGCTCAAATCGGTCAATTATTTGGCGCGTCGCAAAATTGGGGCTTTGATCGTGTTTGAGCGGGAAACCGGCTTGAATGATTACATAGAGTCCGGTATTTCTATAGAATCCCACATCAGCTCGGAGTTGCTAATCAATATTTTCATACCCAATACACCGCTGCATGATGGAGCTGTTCTGCTTCGCAACAACCAGCTTATGGCGGCCGGCTGTTATTTGCCGCTATCCGAAAATCCTTTTATAAGTAAAGAATTAGGTACGCGTCACCGCGCTGCAATTGGCATGAGTGAGGTATCCGACGCGATTTGTGTAATTGTCTCTGAGGAGACGGGACAGGTATCCCTGGCGATGAATGGGCATGTAATCCGAGATATTAAAGAAGAAACTTTACTTTCCAAGCTGTTCGAGGAATTAAAATCCAAAACCAAAGCCAAGGAAAAGAAAAACTCCATTTGGAAATGGAGGAAGCGATAAATGGATCAATGGCTGCGTAATACAAATGTAGTTAAAGTGCTGGCGCTGATTATTGGTATTCTGCTGTGGGCTGTCGTTCATATGGAGGATAGTACTCTTGCAGGGACAGGCAGCAATGGAGTTCGTGAGGAGCAAATTTCTAATGTTTCTGTAACTCCCAAATATGATAGCAGCCAGTTTTATCTGGAAACGGTCGAACCCGCACAAGTTATTGTAACCATAACAGGAAAAGATGCCGCGCTCAAAAAGGCGATGAATGCGAGCAATTACTCCGTAGAGCTTGATTTAACGAATGTGAGTAAGGGAGAGCACATCGTTCCTCTTACCGCTGTAGGCTTTCCAACGAATGTGACGGTCAAAATCAGCCCATCTAGTGCGAAGGTTATTATAGATGAGAAGTCTAACAAGCAAATGCCGGTAACCGTTAATGTAACAGGGATTCCTGCGGTTGGGTTAAAAGCGGGTCAGCCCATTGTGAAGCCGAACAAGGTGACGGTAACCGTACCGAGTGCAAATATCGAAGCGGTTGAATCGGTAAGAGCAGATGTGAATGTAGAGAAGGCTCAATCCCCGGTTACGAATAAAGCACGCCTCATTGCCTACGACAAGAACGGTAAAGCTATGGAAATGGTAGCTATAAATCCAGCCGTAGTGGATGTAGAGGTTCCGATTACAAGTCCGTTTACAACGGTGCCCCTGCAGCTGAAGCTGGTGGGTGAGCCGCCGCGGGGCTACAGTGTCGCCTCTTTGGTACAGAATACCGATAAAGTAACGGTGTATGGGCCACAGGATGTGCTAAACCGGTTGGAATTCTATGAGGGACCTAGCATAAATCTAGTCGATCTGAAGGAAGAGAAGGAGTATTCGTTCAACTTGGATATTCCGTTACGGAACAAGGTTACACAGTTGGACCCAAGCAAGGTAGAGGTTAAGATTATTATTGTCCCCTCTGTAACGAAGACATTGGAGCAAATTCCGCTGTCCATCGTCGGGCAGAATGACGGCTTTGACACGAAAGTGGTGCTGCCTGAGGGAGGAAAGACAAGTCTAACCATTGAAGGAGCCTCTGCGTTAGTTGAAAAGGTAAAGGCTGCGGATGTTCAAGGGATTCTTGATGTAAGCAACCTGCCCCCGGGACGCCACGAGCTGCCTGTAAGCTGGAACCTGCCTACATTTATAAAAAAAGCACCCCAGCAGGACTTGAAGGCTACCGTTGAGATTAGCGCTCGTCCGGCTAATGCGGCAAAGCAATAGTATTTTATAGAGAAAAGAATTAATGGGGTTTATAAAGTAATTTAAAAAGGGAGATAGAGATATGGGGAAATATTTCGGCACAGACGGAGTACGCGGGATAGCAAACAAAGAGCTTACTGCGGAATTAGCTTATAAAATTGGCCGCTGCGGCGGATATGTATTAGCAGGACAGGTAGAGAAGCCTACTGTGGTTATTGGCCGCGATACCCGAATTTCGGGAAGTATGTTGGAGGCTGCGTTGGTAGCGGGGCTGCTGTCCATTGGCGCTAACGTAGTGCGTTTGGGTGTCGTTTCGACTCCTGGAGTTGCTTATTTAACTCGGCTTATGAAGGCGGATGCCGGAGTTATGATATCTGCTTCTCATAACCCTGTAGAGGATAATGGTATCAAGTTTTTTGGCGGCGACGGCTTCAAGCTGTCCGATGACACGGAGTTGGAAATCGAGAGACTGATGGATGCTGAAGCTGATGAGCTGCCGCGGCCAACAGGCGGAGATCTGGGAACAGCTACCGATGATGATCAAGCTAAATTCAAATATTTGGAATATGTCAAAGCTTCGGTAAAATCCTCATTTAAAGGCTTCAAAATTGTGCTCGATTGTGCTCATGGTGCTGCCTACGAGCTAGCACCGAAGGTGTTCGAGGAACTGGGAGCCGAAGTTATTACAATAGGTGCCGAGCCCAATGGCCGCAACATTAATGACCATTGCGGATCCACGCACCCTGAGGCTTTGCAGAAAGCCGTAGTAGAGCATAAGGCTGTGCTGGGGCTGGCTTTTGACGGCGATGCGGATCGACTTATTGCTATTGACGATACTGGAGCGGAGGTAGATGGGGATTTCCTATTGAGTATCTGCGGGTATGCGATGAATCAGGCAGGCTTGCTGAAACATAGTACGATAGTAACTACGGTTATGAGCAATATCGGCTTCTTCAAAGGCATTGAAGCAGTGGGGCTGAAGGCTGCCAAAACGGCTGTTGGCGACCGCTATGTGATGGAGGAAATGCGCAAGGGCGGCTACAATCTCGGAGGAGAACAGTCAGGCCATGTGATATTCCTGGATTACAATACAACTGGAGATGGCATTCTTACAGGGCTGCAGCTAATGGATACGTTGGTACAGGCGGGCAAGCCTTTAAGCGAATTGAAGCAAATTATGCGCAAATATCCGCAAAAGCTGGTTAATGTACGTGTAGCGGATAAAAGCAAATGGAAAGACAACCCGACTATTGAGAATGCGATCCGTAAGGTAGAGCAAGAGCTCGGAGATAATGGCCGTGTGCTAGTTAGACCGTCAGGTACGGAATCGTTGATTCGCGTAATGGCTGAAGGTCCTGACAGAGCTCAGGTAGAAGCGTATGTGCAGGATATAGCCGACATTATTGAAAGAGAGCTTTCTTAATAGGTAAGTTATACTGCTGATTAAGGTTCTCAGGCAATGGGTTGTTCTCTGGTAATTGCAATATCCTTCATTCTTACATCCCCCTGAAGCGAGTCAAAGGGGGATTTTTCATGAATTTTGAGTATGAAAACCGTTTGAAAATTGTTGTTGCACTTGGTTATGAAAATGAATAAGATGTTAGTATGCTTTTTTTATTTTGGGATATGGAAAGGTGGGTAGAGGTAGTAATCTTAACAGCGCCAGAGCTTGTGGGGGTGTCGGCCAGGATTACCAGTCCTTTTTGAAAGGATGGCAGGTGATTTTTGTTGTGGCAGCCGCTCGCAAGTTGACGAGGTGAAGGTGTTCGAAACATTCGGCGGGGACCTTCCGGTAGACGAAACTACCGTTAAGTTGGAAAGCAAACCATCTGGGCGACCGGATGCACAAGAGTCCAACATGATCGATCGGTTATTTGTTTTTCTAAATTCAGGAGGTTCTATCCCTTATGTGCGGTATCGTTGGATATGTAGGTAATCGTAATTCTCAAAATATATTAATTGAAGGCTTGAAAAAGCTTGAATATCGTGGTTATGACTCTGCAGGATTAGCTGTATTTACAGATGAAGGCTTGCAAATCAAAAAAGCTAAAGGCAGATTAGTCAATTTGGAAAACAAATTGGACGTAGAGCCTTTGAACGGATTCATTGGTATTGGACACACACGTTGGGCAACTCACGGTAAACCATCGGATGTTAACTCGCATCCTCATACGGATAATTCACAAAAGTTTTCTGTCGTGCACAACGGAATCATTGAGAACTATGTAGCTTTGAAAGAAGAATTAACAGCATTAGGGCATGTATTTGTTTCTGAAACCGATACAGAGGTAATCTCTCATCTTATTGCTAGCTTGTATGAGGGAGATATCGTTAAGGCCGTGCAAAAAGCGGTTACTCGCATGACCGGCGCATTTGCTTTGGGCGTGTTGACGGAATATGAGCCAGAGAAGCTGGTAGCTGTCCGTTTGTCGAGTCCATTGATTATCGGTGTTGGAGAGGGAGAAAATTTCATTGGCTCCGATATCCCGGCTATTTTGGATTATACGCGTAATGTGTATATTTTGAATGACGGTGAGATGGCGGTATTGACGAAAGACGGTGTCGAATTGATGACGCTGGAAGGGAATTTTATTTCCCGGGAATTATTTTATGTCGATTGGGATATTATTACCGCAGAAAAAGCCGGATTCGATCACTTTATGCTGAAAGAAATCCACGAGCAGCCAAAGGCTTACCGTGACACTATGGGCAGTCGGATCGATGAAAGCGGAACTAAGGTTATATTGAACGAAGTTAAGATGACAGCAGAGCAGGTCAAATCGATTCAGCAGGTGCATATTATTGCTTGCGGTACTGCGTATCATGCAGGTTTGGTCGGCAAAAGCATTATTGAGAAGCTCGCACGTATCCCGGTAGAAACGGATGTGGCCTCTGAGTACCGTTACCGTTCTCCGATCATCACGCCTAACACGCTGGTTATCGTTGTCAGCCAATCGGGTGAAACAGCAGATACGTTAGCTGCTCTTCGGGAAGCGAAGCGCTGTGGAGCACATGTTGTTGCTATCACTAATGTTGTTGGCAGCTCAGTTGCGCGTGAAGCGGATGATGTTATCGTAACCTGGGCTGGACCAGAAATAGCTGTTGCTTCAACTAAAGCTTATACGTCTCAGCTGATTGCATTCTACTTGTTTGGTTTGTATTTGGCGCAAACGTTAGGTTCACAAGATGGAGAATATATTGCCAGCGTAGTTACTGAGCTGAAGGAGCTTCCGGCTAAGGTGGAACAAATCCTGGAGCAGGGTGAAGCTTTCAAGGATTGGGCGGAGCAAGTAGCGTCGCATAACAACTTGTTCTTTATTGGCCGCGGATTGGACTATGCGGTAGCATTGGAAGGTTCCTTGAAGCTAAAGGAAATTTCTTACATTCATTCCGAGGCTTACCCAGCCGGTGAATTGAAGCATGGCACATTGGCCCTCATCGAAGAAGGCATTCCAGTCATCGCCTTGGCTACACAGGATGATCTGTTTGAGAAAACAGTGAGCAATATTAAGGAAGTGAAAGCGCGCGGCGCTTACGTCTTCGGATTGCACTCCGAGGGTGAAACGGAATTGGTTAAGGCTGTTGATCAAGTATTCTCGATTCCAAATACACTGCCACTGCTTAGCCCGGCATTATCCGTTATTCCTCTTCAACTGCTTGCTTACTACGCATCTCTTGCACGTGGCAATGACGTTGATAAGCCTCGTAACTTGGCGAAGAGCGTTACGGTGGAGTAAGTTGTAAAGTGTGATTGCAATTATTGTCCAGTGACATTAATCTTGGTAATTGAATGGCCTTAACAAGAAAGGTCCCGATGATATCAGAACTGATATGTCGGGACTTTTCTAACTTATTAGCCTGTAAAAAGAGTGTGTTTTTTGAAATACATGGGGTCAAATATTCGAAAGTTACGAAAACTAAATAATCTTAATCAAGTAGAGTTTTCAAGTTACATAGGTATTTCTCAGGGGAATCTAAGTGAGATTGAGCAAGGCAATTGCAAATCCATCTCTCGATACTTTATTGGCTATAAAAAAGAAATTTAAATGTAGTATTGATGATTTAGTTTCCGATGTTGAAAATAATTTGGGATATTCTTTATTATCAGAAGAGGAAGTGTTACTGCTTAAATTAAATAAATCCTTAACTCAATTTGATCGCAAAGAAGTATTAGAGATAATTAAGCTAAAGATTGAATTGAGGAAAATGGAAAAATGACTATTGGATTATTAATATGTTTTGAAGTAACAATGAAGTCATGAAGTAGACAATAAAGATTTGAAGTAATTAGGCGTTCACTCTACTGGGTGAACGCTTTTTTAGCTGCGTGGAGGAGGTAACGGACAGGATTGTTTAATTCAATTCACGAATCTAATAAACACAACGAATTTACAGCAACTCACATATTTTAGAATAGAGGTGGGTCTTGATGCAAGTTCATGTTAAATCAATTTTTACTATTCGTGGCAAGATAGCGGTTGGGCGAGAATGCAAGCTACCATCATACAATGTTAATCAAGATGGAATGCTTCTAAAAGTCGTTTTATTCCCTGATGAGAATAAAATTGAAGTGTATTATCAATCTGAGATGAACGAAGAAGATTTTGAAAAAAACAACGATAATCAGTTTTCTCTCAAATCACTCAGTCCATACCATGATCGATGTGCCCTAGGAGTTAAGCTCTCACGAAACTGATGACATGCAAAAAGCCATTTGCTATGTCATTTATTATGCGGACGGGATGGCCATGAAGTGGCGGTTTGACCGCGATGATTATTTTTCCACATCAAATGATTATGCTAATATCTGGTTTGCTTGTTTATCAAGCACTCTAAGAATTAAATCGTTATTATTTTCCCAAATAATGATTATATTCAGTTTCATATGGAACAAGGTTAATAGTATATTGATGTTAATATGTTAATAAACGGATATTGACTGGAACGACCTTACCCCAATACATTTATCTTTGTAAGTGCTTTCATTATTGCTAAGAGGGGGGCTATGCAATTGCTCGTTATTTGTTATTGACAAAATTGAAAAAAACGATTGCAGAGAGGCTTTACACGAGTAGGCTTTCATTGAAGAAACGTACCTTTATGGTGTTTACAATGCTTGCCGTTTTTTCTCGAACGTGTTTACGTACCAACAGGCACCCTCAGCTGGTGCACTGCCAAATGAAACACTACCTGGCTGAGTTTTTATTCTTGTGCCGCCAATTCGACAACAGCCATGGTGCCATACTGAAAGAGAACGCTTACAAAATATGAGTGAGGAGAATTTGACTATGGTACTGCGAAAGATGAAAAAGAAAATCTTAGCTGGTATATTAAGTGCTGCCATGATAGTCGGAAGTTTGACTGGGGGATTGATAACGGTGTCAGCGGCTGAACAGGAGGCCAACTTAAGTGTTAAGAGTCAGGAGGCATTCGTTCCGGAAGCAGGGGACTCGCTTTTAGTGACAGCAAATAAGGACACATCATCGACAGTTACTGTGGCTGAATCGGTCTATCCGTCGACAGTTACTGTGGCTGAATCGGTCTACGATGGGCTGGCTTTCCCCAGATACGCCTCGTTAGATCCGAATAGCGCAGAAGCAATTACCTTTGACGGCGCCACGGTAAGCTGGAACGGCAAAACCTGGACGCTGGGGGCCAACACAATCTTTTTGGATTGGCGCTTGACGGACGCGCAGCTGGCGGCGAGCAACGGCCACGCTTTCCGCTCCATACAGGATGCCAAATGGGGCACGACGCTTACGATGGGAACACCTGAAACAACCGACGACGTTGTCATCCCCAAGGGCCTTGTAAACGGCACGGAGGCCAGCCGTATGACGATTCTGACGGCCCCCGGCGTTTACTGGGTTGATAACCCGGACGATAATAACATTCGCCCGCTGCGTAACGCGAATGACCCGGAAACTAATGATACCACTACAATGGGCAACGCCACGCCTATCGGTATGACGCTGACGACGAACTACCTTTATTTCTTCGGATTGAGCAGCGATTACAGCAAAGTGGTATACGCCTCCGCCCGCGGGCAGCAAGCGGGCGCAAACGGAAACTTCACGATGTTTAACCTTACGGGCACAGGCGGCGTGTGGACAGACAACGTCACATTCGCCAACTACACGAACATAGACTTGAACTTCCCGCTTAACAACAAAGCGCAGGCGTGGACAAGCGCGAACCCCACACTTGCCGCCAATATTCTCGGCCTTAAAGACGGCGGATTCAGCCGCCCTATGCGCAGCGAAACGAGGACGCAGGCTCAGCTGTTTATGGGCGCCAACGCTTCGGGCAGAGGCGGCATCTCTGTTAACAGCGCGTTTATGAGCCTCCACAATATGCTGGCCCTCGGCCAAGCCGTAATGATTAATTGCTATATCGTCGCGGGTGGCCATTCGGGCAACCCTTCTATCTATATGAATAGCGAACTGCACTTTTATATGACCCAATTCAACAGCGGCACCCAATTCTATAACAGCGATATCTATGTGGATCCGTTTGAGGTGAGCGTAAACGGCCTTGCCGCGGCGGATACATACATATCCGGGCTTAACGACGCGACTGACGTGAACAACGCGGTTATGGTTGATACGCGGATACATCGCGGCAATACGCTGCTTAACGGAACATCCGCGAACCCTGCGCCGCAAGGCGGTTTCAAAGCCCTGTTTAACTGGGCGGGCAAAGGACCTATGAACCCCGCCAGCCGCAATTACCAATCCAATGTGACGTTTGACGGCGCGCCTTACCTTGTGCAAGAAGCAATAACCCCGGGAGTCGCAATCAATATGACAGGCGACCTGCTTAAGGCGTATAAGCTTGAATCGAACGGTAAAGCTTACTACAACGTAAAAAATATCATAGGCACTACTAACTACACGGCGATTGCCGCTAAAATCGCGGAAGCCGCTTTAGTCGAGAGGAACAGCAACTTAAGGCAAGCTATGTATGATTCGCTTACCGGCGGCAAGAACTATAACACAATCGCCACGAACGCTACGCTGACCCGCAGCGGCAGCGGAAACCTGCGTAAAGGCAGCGGCGCAAACGCGACGACCACGCTCACAGCCGCAGTGGCCACCGGGAAAACCAATCCCGGCGACTGGGAATTTTCCGCGTATTCCTATACCCACGAAGCGACGGGCATAAACAAGGCGACGAGCAAATTAATCACGGGCACGGATGTGATATCGCTCCAATCTACCGGCACAAACACAGCCACGGTCACGGCTAACTTAACAGGCGTTACGGACGATGTGAACCTGTATGTTATAGCGAGAAGCCCTTCCCTCGGAATCGCGCGCGGCATACCCCTGACTGTTGAGGCCGAATACCAAGCGACGCCTGTATTGGCTGCGGGGGTAAGTCTGCTTGACCCTGTGAACGGTGTAGCCAAAGTAAATTACACAATAACCGGCTTCACAGGCACGGGCGCGCAAGCGGGATTACTTGATAGAACCGTTGTTGACTGGTTCCGCGTCAACGCAGCCAACCCGGCAGTTAGAACCCCTGTAGTCGTCTCGCGTGACGGCAGCGGCCCCGTGAAGGATTATGCGGTAAACGAAGGCGACATAGGGTATTACTTGCAGGCCGAAATTTCGCCCAAATATAACCACAGCGAAGTCGGCGCCAAAACTACTTTGACTATGACTCGCGTAATCACGGCGGCGGACGTTAAGACCCGTTATTGGACCGACACAATCAAAGACGGCTTTACGGCCGCAAGCGGCAAAGAAGTGATATGGTATGATCAGCCGCTTCTTGCCAATATTCCCACAGACAATCAAAATACGGCAATTCCCGGCACGATGATGATGGTGAACGGGTGGAGGAACGACGCGAAAGGCGGCAGCAACAACACCGTCACGTGGAATTTCTCCGGCATTGAACCGAAAGGCGGCGCAAGCGGAAACGCTGGACCCGCTGCAGCCACGTCTCGTTTGTTCTACGTGCCGCCCACCTATAGTGGCAAGTTCGGTGATATGATGGAGGAAGTAGGCCTTGTATCCAGCAAGGGCGGCTCCGGCTTCGGCAGCTCGCCAAGTTTCCTGGATATTTATATCAAAGCCGATACATTGAGCAACCCCGACCCCAACAGTTATATGAGGCAGAACAAAGATAATAGGGCTTATTCACCCGGTATTAAGAACGGGTACGGTTTGCGGATACAGCGCATGGACAATGCAGACGGGATTAGTAAATACGCACTGGCAGGCTCGAACACGGGCGGCGCCGGCGCCGGCACAAACGTGTTCCTTATGAAATTTAATAACGGCGAGGCATACGCCGACTCGGCAAGCTCACTCGGTACAGACTTCGGCACTAAGCTGGATCAAACTATTACCGATCTGCAAACCGGCGTAACTTACCCTAAAGGCCCCAGAGGCGCAATGACCAGTATTTATGATGGTATTGAGGGTATGGTTGACGACGTGCGCATAACGATAAGCATGATTCAAAAACCTGATGATCCGACCAAAGGCATTTTAACGGCGATCGTCTATGCCAATGACGCGCAAGACGGCGTAACGCTTGGCGGCGAGGCTTATGGCTATATGAGCAACATAAAGCTGGAAGCGGAAGTTGACTGGAACGATTTCGGCGGCTTCGGCACCACATACGCCAGCAGCACCAACGCGCCTACCTCGCTTAACACCGCTAATATCAACTCCGCCATTTATACATCATGGAGGGCAGAGGCGGTTAAGGTAGTTGACGTGACCAACGTGACCCACAGAAAGTCGAGTCGAAGCACTGGGGGGGGCACGACAACACCTGCGACGCCTACAGAACCAACGCCATCGATAGAAACGACGCCAACAGAAGCAGCACCATCGAAACCATCGACGAATCCTAGCACACAGCCGTCTTCTGAAGGTAAAAAATTCACCGATGTGAGCATAAATTATTCATGGGCAAAAGAAGCGATTGAGTTACTGGCTTCAAAGGGGATCATTCAAGGCACATCTGACACCACCTTTGATCCGGATAAAAAAATAACAAGAGCTGATTTTATCACCTTGTTGGTTAGAGCGCTTGATATGAAAGCTGAGTTTAGCTCTAATTTCAACGATGTGAGCAGTAGTGACTATTATTACCAGCCTCTAGGTATTGCTAAACAACTTGGTATTGCCACTGGAGTAGGGGATAACCTCTTTAATCCAAAACAAGAAATCTCCAGACAAGACATGATGGTACTGTGTGCAAGAGCGCTTCAATTATCAGAGAAGCTCAAGCTTACAGGAAATACCTCGGATCTTGCCAGCTATAGCGATAGAGGATCTGTTGCTTCTTACGCTGAAGAAGGTGTGGCTTCCATGGTGCATCAAGGAATTATAGAAGGAAATGGAGCTGGCCTCAATCCTCTCGGAAATGCTACAAGAGCGGAAACAGCGGTAATCATCTTTAGAATCCTTAAGAAATTGTAAAAAAGAAAGTTATAAACTGTAAGATTAGTTATGAATAGGTGTTTGCATGGTTATGGAGGCTGTCCCGCAAGGTTGGAATGACCTAGGGCAGCCTCTTTGTCTATTTAAAAGTCTTCTTAAGATGTCCAGCACCTCAAAATATTCGAACTGGAGGTAACCAGACCAAATGCGGCGAAGCGCATGGCCTGCTCCTAACGATGCAGTGGATGCCGTTATTTCGATGGATCGCTTGTCGGCTCGAACGTATTTACCGTTACCGATACGGATTTGTAGCCGGTAAAATCGCCCTTGCCTGCGGTTTCGAATGTCGTCGCGGTGAAACTTTCGGCGCTGCCGCTGCCCGTCTGCTTCAATTCCGCCGTACCAAGCGCCTTGCCTGCCGCATCATAGAAGTTCAGCGTGGCATCGTATCGGTAATTGCCCGTATGTTTCAGGCTGACCCAGCCGCGTATTTTCGTAAAACCGTCCTGCGCGGCCATCCGGAAATCGCCGACGCCCAGTCTGTTCGACGAATCGTAGACATCGACGGTAGGCGGAACCGGCAGCCCCATCGGAACCGGACCTACATTAGCCAGCGAAACAAATGCATATCCCGTCACGTCGCGATCGGCAGTCGCCTTGAAATCGCGAATCTGATCGCCCTTGGCGACGAACGCCGCTTGGATCGGCACTTTTCCTATATACTTGCCCTGATCGTCATAGAATAAAAGATCTCCCGTAACCGTAACGTCGCTTCCCGGAGCAATGCCGCTTTTTCGCGAGTTCGCCATCGCTTCCCAGTGATCCTGCCCGACGAACAGCTTGCCTTCGACCGCGGACCCTTCGGCTGTTTTGGTTACCTGCAGATGGCCGGCGCGAATACCGCTGTTCATGTTCGTGACGTGAAAGTCGTTGTCGACTTGGATCGTCGTGCTGTCTTGATCGTAGGCAACTACGGCGCCCAAGCTTTCAGCGACAAAACGGATCGGGACATACGCATGCCCGTCCACATTGATGGTCGAGTAGCCGTCAGGCAGCTGCCTTGCTTCGCCGTTAACCTCATATTTCGCCGGGAATATCACCGCATTAATGGCATTATCCGCATAAACCGCCGTCGCACCGGCCAAAATGGCGCCAACGACGAATCCTATCGCATATTTCCTCATTATACAATCTCCTCCTGATTTGCAAAAATAATGCAACGCACTACCGAGTTTAGACGCAAAAAGACACCGGAAGTTGCAAACCGGTGCCGCACACGTTCTCTGATAATAAAGTTGTTTAAAATCATTGAACTATTGTTTCCTGTTAGCTTAATGGGCTGCAATCCTATAGTATCTACTCTCATCGTGAAATTCAAAGCCTGTCAACACAGCAAAGCCAACCGATCGAAAAAGGCGGCAGCCTCCTGATGATGCTAATACCGTAGCGACGCAACAAAAAAGCCGCCGTTTTTTTCCTCGGCGGCAGTATATATGTTATTCGCGTTCCCGGAGAAGATTGCGCAATCTTCGATCGATTAGCCACAGCGCCCCCCAAGCCAGTATGGCGACATAGACGGGAAACAGCAGATGAGACCACAACGGATTATCCAACCTGAGATGTGCAGCCACCGCGCCTCCTAAGTAACCCGTGAGCAGTAGCGCCCCCAGGAACCGAGTTCGCGGAATGGCATACAGGACGGTGCAGAGCAATACTAATACGCCCAACGTTGCAAGGTGGTGCTCCGCGAATCCAAGCGTGACCGTGCCTTCTACCACTGGTACGGGCTTGGCGAATTTCCCGATCCCATCGAACAGCATGAACAGAATGACAATCCCGCTCATGGCACGCGCTGTCCATAGCCTCGCATTAGAGATTTCTTTTACTGGCGGTGTCCCCGTTTTCATATTCGTCTCGATCATCGGGATTCCTCCGTATATTTCTTGAAATTATCCAAAATCGCCTGCCATCCCGCCTGCTGCATTTCAATGGAATGCGTGCTTTCCGCGCCAAATATTTCAATCACCTTGGTTTCGTTTCCTTGATTCAGGAAGGAGATCTCAACCGTTCTCCCATCTTCCATTGTGTATGAAATCTGCTCATGCAGCTTCACGACATCGTATGTTCCAAAGAAGTCAAACCCCATGCTGCCGTCTTTTGCTTCCATTCGGGTAAGGAATTTGCCTCCAACCCGCAGATCATTCTCCGCCTTCGGTGCGTGCCACGACTCTGAAGCTTGATTCCACTTCTTGATGTGTTCCGGCTCGGACCAGTACCTCCATACCTTCTCTACTGGCGCTTGAATGACGACTTGCACGGTAATTTTCGTCGATTGATTCGTTTCCATTGTAATAACATCCTCTCTTTTTTTGTTTTCACTTCTATAGACGAAGCCAACCGACGAAATTCATCGGTCCAATCTATCCGGAAGTCCGAAACGGGCAAATAATTTTCGATTGATGAAATTTTGGACGTGGAATACTTTGTTGTCTTTCACTTCTAAGAGGTGAATCCCCCAAGGGACCAAGCCGTCCTCTTCCCTGCTCCACATATACTGCGCTAACGCAGGAAAACCGCCATTCGCCGAAACCGGCACAAACCGGGATCCCTCGCAATGCCAACGCGTAAGCGTGAAGAACTTGAACAAATCGTCCTTGCCGCGCACCCACATAGGGAAAGGCGGCATCGACATCCGACCTTCTTCATGAAACAAGGCAACCAGGGCATTGATATCGAATTGCTCGAAGGCTTCCACATAACGCGACAGCAATTCCTGATCAGGTGCCTCTTCGCTCCTATTGAATTCATCGGAACGGAGTTGTTCCCGCTCCAACGTATCTCTGGCTCTCTGCAGAGCGCTGTTTACCGCTGCCGACGACATGCCTAACGTCTCTGCGATCTGCTTTGAAGGCCACTCGAATACATCCTTCAGAATCATCACCGCACGTTGACGGGGAGGTAAGAGCTGTAAAAGTGTAATAAAACAAATATGCAGCGTATCTTTACGGATGAAAATATCTTCCGGATTATTCGAAAATTCAGGGGCTGGCCAAATCCAAGATGAGTCAGGCAACGTCTCGCGAGGTTCAACAATGGATTCCGCTGGGCCGGAGAAGTCTACGGGGCGAATGCGGCGCTTCGTTTGTCTTAGCTTGTCCAGGCATATATTTGAAGCGATCCGGTAGACCCACGTTTTAAACGAGGATTCCTGTCGGAAAGAGCTCCAGCTTTGCCAGACGCGGATGAAAGTTTCCTGCACGGCATCGTCTGCGTCATCGATAGACCCTAGCATCCTATAACAGAACGAGGCTAACCCCGGCTTCAACTCGTCAAATAACTGAAGTTCTGGTGCGGTTACTTTCATTGCGGTGTCCACCCTTCATGGAACGAATTCTTCAATACTATAATACATATTCAAGAATTCGTTTGTATATAAAAAAGAGTAGCGCCACCAGATGGTGAGCAACTCTTTCTTCGTGAGGTATGGTTTACATCTCCGTGTAGATCTGGAAGGTCACGCCGAACTTTATGGCTTAGTCCTGACCCCCGCTATTCATGTTGATTCTACGATCGTCTCACAGGTCGTCGGAAAATGGAGCGAAACCAAAAAGGGCACGTTGATGGAACTGACGCCGATGGTGTCCTGTATCGTGCGGTGTTACTGTTGGCAACTATTTGCTATTGGATCCGGAGCATATTAATTACATAGCAGATAGACAAATTTCAACCGTTTCTTATCAAGTGAATGGAGATACACTGACAATAGCTGAACAAACGTTTACTAGAATAAATTGATAATCAAACACTAGTAGAAGGGCAGACAAGAACTTTTCCTTATTGTTGCGTATCGGTGATAACCGACGAGTAGTGCATAGGTTTTGCAAAAAAAACTAAAACAAACACAACAATAACGTAAATTTTTCCAAGCCAAAAAAATTATCTATAGTATATAATAAAATTTGAAAACGCATTCATTGGAATTGAAGGAATGTTCTTTAAAAAGAATCAATCACAGTAGGGTTTGTAATTATGAAGTTAATTCAAGAAGATATTTATTTATTATTATGGAGAAGGGGCTAGTAACATGCAAAAAAGTAAAATTTTTAATATGCCGATTAGTTTTTTGATTACATTAACACTTGTTTTTCAGGCTTTCGGCGGTATGGTTTTACCCGGTACAACTGTCCGGGCAGCCGGTCCGGATATCTACTCGACTTCGGCGAACCAAACGCTCGACCCGAGCGATCCTTTGGATGTGGTACTCACAAAGCCGTACAGAGGCTCGACGGTAACCAAATCGGGAGCCACGGGTACCATTACTATTGAACTGCCGTACGGCACGTTCTATCAGATGCTGCACCCAGTTGTCAATCCAGGCTCGACTGTCAAGGTTTATAAGAGCGGCGGCACTGAAATCGTCAGTCTCACCGGCATTAACAATGGCGATTACGAGCTGGGGCTAAAGGATTCGCAAGGGAATAGAGTAGTGCCGGGCTGGACCGGCGGAACCTATTTCCTAGACGTTACAAATGGTCCAAACACAAGAAGATACACAATCACCGTAACCATACAGCCAATATCGGATTTTAAAATAACCCGAAGTTTACAAGGCGGGGGAACCGAGGCCGTGAATAAGCCGGGCCAGTTGGTCGCACCGATGAACATCCGCGCGAACGAGAACGGCATGGACACTTGGGGCTCCACTTATATCGGCTATGGGGATACCGGCTTAAACTCCTTGGAGGGGCCGATGAGGCCGTCCTCATACAGCGGGAAGAATTGGTACGACTCGTTCTGGGGGTCGGATATCTACGTCCATACGACGAACGACGTCAATAAATTCAAGCCCGCCGGCGTTTCGAACGATCTGCCCAAGGATGGCAGAGGGATTCCGCTCCGTTGGTACGGCGATAACATGTACGTGCAGACGATCGCCAAGGACAATTCCGACGGCAGGATTGACGCCTATGGGGTGGACGTAAAATACGACGGCACGATGACCGCGAGCGGCAAAATCTCCGGGTTTGACAAACTCCAGTCGGATATTATCCGTATCCACAAGTTTGACGCGCCCGTCAACGCGCCCGGGCATGAGGACGGCGACCGCGGCGCGGCCAGCAGCACGACCCAGCGGCTGGAGATGAAAACCAACTACACACCGGAAAACGTGGTCGCCAACGACGGTCCGGGAACGATATCGACCCATTTCTGGCGGCTGCTGGTTCCCTCGGAAACAGTGAAGCGGCAGAAGAAGGTAGGTAGCAACAACATAGGAACCTGGTCTCCCAACAACTACGGTTTTATCTATCAGATCAAGGAGGCCAAGGGCAACGCGAACGGATCCCCGACTGTAGATATTGCGCTTAACAACGGCAACCTGTCATTTGATCACAGTCGCAACAATTCGACGCCGAGCGGCATGCAATCCGCCGGGGGGATAAACACTGGCACGTTCCTTACTCTTACCAGTGACAAATTCGTCGACCGCTGGATCGATATCGAGTTGACAACCGAAACGGCGGATTTCGGGCATCTTTACGTAAGGGTAACAGATACGGATACAGGCGCCCTGCTCGGCGAGGGAACGCTTAATGAAGCCGATCTGTTAAGGCGCAACATAGAGCTGCAGCTTCCTACACCCCTTCCAGCCCCTGCCCCCGGACCTGTATACAGGGAAGGAAACTACAATACCCTGAAGGACGATCAGGGGCGCAACGTCAATTTCGGGCGTTCCAAGTGGGGCATTTACGGCGCCTTCCCCGCCACCGGCACTGGCCGCGAAGAGTGGCAGCCATCGACGATTTATATGGCGGACATCACGATCATCAAGCGCGACCGTGATACATACGTGTTCCCGAACGGTTACAAGCCGACCGACAGGGACAGCAACCTGCGCATCATGGGCTGGGAGCATCAAAACCAGATGAAAGTGCCTTTGGGTACCAAGATTACAGACCTAACGCTGAAGACCAAACTGGACGTCACCTTATCCAACGGCTTTACAGTTAAAGTACCGGTCAAGTGGGATACGTCCGGCTACAGCCCGACCGTCCCGGGCATCTACAGGATTTTAGGCGAGTTGCAGCCGCCGGGCGGTATCACAATACCCGCCGCCCCTGACAATTATTACCCCGATTATTACAAGCCGTACTTTGAAATCAACAACTCCACGGTGCATGACTGGGGTAAGGCTGTTATGGGCGCGAATATCAAAATTGTTTCGCATAACGAAGAGTCCCGGAAGGAGAACGTCCTTGAGGAAGACCGCACCGCCATGACCACTTCGGAAGGGTACGCGTTCTTCCAAAGCGGCTCGTCGTTTGAGCTGGATGCAGGCAGAACCCCTTGGCGCTATTGGGTTGCCTTGGATTTGGGCCGGCAGATTGATATTTCACGCATAGAAATAGAATTTGGCACGATGGGCTCTCCCGGGCGCTCAAGGAACAGCTCCGCCTGGTGGACGAACGACGCGGCGGCCTATGAGTCACTTATAGAATCCTACAACAAATTCTATGACCCGACAGACCCGGCGCTCGCGGCCGGGCAACCGGAGCCGAATCGCCAGTATTATTTGGCTAACAACTGGCCGACGAAGAATCCTTTTGGCGTTGAGAATTTGGTGAATTACAGCGGTCCATGGAAATACTTTGAAGGCAGCGGGCGCCAGCCTAGTAACGTCAATAGCCAAGGTACATCCACCGCATCAAACTGGAAACCAACAACCCAACCGGCGTTAAAAGGCGGGACTCTCGGAACCAACTACACGCTTGGGCGCAGGGCAACCGACGTCCTCGCAGGCAACGGCGGCCAGCCGATTACCGCGCGGTATGTGATGGTCGTAAACGAGCTTAACTTCTTCTCTTCGGTCACCGGGGCGCCTGGGACAGTAGGCGGTTCTTCACCGGGCCCGATGCAGTTTTTGGACTTCGCCGTCATTGGCGAGTTGCATGACGATCTCACAGATCTGATGGTGCTGGAGACGCTGACGGTCGGTGGCGTGTCGGTTACAGGGTTCGATCCTAGCACCAAGAACTACACGGTGAATGTGGCGGCGAATTATCCAATCCCGACAGTAGCGGCGACGCTCAGCCCGGCTTCGATAGCTGCAGGCGCAGTGGTTGACATTATTCAAGCGACCGACGTCGAAAAAACTGCAGTCGTGCGGATAAGTCGCACGGGCGGGAAAGACGTGTTTTATCTTGTTAAGCTTAATAAAGTGCCACCGGGCCCGACGGGCTTAAGCGCGCAAGCGGGCAACGCACAGGTCGGCTTGTCGTGGAATACGGTGACCGGAGCGACCTACACGTACAACGTGAAGCGCAGCTTGTCGGCAACCGGGCCATTCAGCACCATCGCGTCCAGCGTGACACAGGCGACCTACACCGATAAGTCGGTCGCGAACGGAACGACCTACTACTATGTCGTTACCGCTCTGAACCAAGGACAGGAGACCGCGAACTCGGCCATAGCGAGTGCGAAACCGGAAGCTCCGGGCCCGACGGGCTTAACCGCGCAAGCGGGCAACGCGCAGGTCGGCTTGTCGTGGAATACGGTGACCGGAGCGACCTACACGTACAACGTGAAGCGCAGTTTGTCGGCAACCGGGCCATTCACTACCATCGCGTCCAGCCTGACGCAGGTGACCTACACGGATAAGTCGGTCGCGAACGGAACGACCTACTACTATGTCGTTACCGCTCTGAACCAAGGACAGGAGAGCGCGAACTCGGCCACAGCGAGTGCGAAACCGGAAGCTCCGGTCGTGCCGCCGGCCCCGACGGGCTTAACCGCGCAAGCGGGCAACGCGCAGGTCGGCTTGTCGTGGAATACGGTGACCGGAGCGACCTACACGTACAACGTGAAGCGCAGTTTGACAGAAAGCGGTCCGTTCACGATTGTAGCAACGAACGTGACCGGTTCCAGCTTCACGGATAATAGCGTGGCGAACGGCACTACTTACTATTATGTTGTATCTGCGGTAAACGCAGGCGTTGAAAGCGCGAATTCTTCCGTAGTTGTCGCAGTGATTCCTCTTCACAGAAGCAGCAGCAGCTCTTCGGGAGGCACACCGACCGACTCGGGCAAAAACGAACAGAAGGTAACAACCATCAATCCGTCAGAATGGCAAAAAGCGATTGATGCGTCGAATTCGGCCGCCGATACTCCGAAGATCAAATTAGAAGCTTCGGGCACGGAAAGCTCTGCGCAAGTTCAGTTGACCGCCTCTTTACTTGCCGACGCGCAGTCTAAATTGCCGACAGCGGTTCTCTCGGTGCATTTTGATAATGTCACTTACGACTTGCCGATCAAAGCGCTGAACTTGGACGCAATCGCCAACTCACTCGGAGCTGCGGTTAAAGACATCAAGATCAATGTGCAGATTGAGAAAGTTACCGGTACGACCGCAACGGCCATTGAGAATAAAGCGAAGCAAGCGGGCTTGACCCCGCTTACCGGAGCCCTGGCATTTAACATTACTGCGGAAGCGGGCAATAAGACGATAAGTGTCAATGAGTTCGGGACGATCTATGTGTCAAGAAGCATCGTCATCGGTAAGTCCGTCGATGTCAGCAAAGCAACTGCTGTCATGTATAATCCGGTAACCGGCGAAATGCGCTTCGTACCAGCCGTCTTCTCCGGAAGCGGAACGAATACGCAGGTTACGATTCAACGTCCGGGCAACAGTATCTACATGGTGGTGGATTCCAATAAAACATTCACCGACCTTGACGGACACTGGGCAAAAGATGATGTGGAACTGCTAGCCTCGAAATTGTTGATTCAAGGCATCACGGATACTGGCTTCGCACCGAACAATCAGATTACCCGTGCCGAATTTGCCGCATTATTGGTCCGCGCAATGGGGCTATCGGAGGATAGCGAATCCAAATTCTCGGATGTCAAATCGACCGACTGGTTTGCCGGCTCAGTAAATGCGGCAGCCAAAGCCGGATTGATCGACGGTTTTGAAGGGGGCGTCTTTAAACCGGCTTCCTACATCACCCGCGAGCAAATGGCTGTGATGATTTCCCGGTCACTGAGCCTCGCAGGCAAACATCCGGAAGGGGATGTCAAAGGACTTTTTACCTTTGCGGATAGCCAAATGATCGGAACTTGGGCAAAAGATGCTGTATCGCAATCCGTAAACGCCAAAATCATCAATGGGATGACAGATCAGACCTTTGCGCCAAACGAAAATTCAAGCCGTGCGCAAGCGGCGGTCATGTTGAAGCGTTTGCTGAAATACACAGGATTTATAAATTAATCGATGTATACCTTCGAGAACAGGGGTGGGCTTCCCCTGTTCTTTTTCTTTTTTTCCGGATCAATGACAATAACATACAATAAATGTAACTTAACTTGGAAAATTGTTGAAATATGTTGAAGTATGGGCAATCGAGTGGATCAAGCCTTAACATCGATGGTCAGAACAAGATAGGAGCACCCGCGCACTAAGTTAGGGATAATTCACGAAATTTCGGTTCTTGCAGCGTTTTCATTGGAAGATCACCTATGTTTATTACGATTTTCATTGCTACTCCGGCTTTTTGCCGGAATTTTTCTGTAATTTCATAGGGTTATGTAAAGAAAACACAATATAAACTAAATTTTCTCAATCCCATTATTCCGCAACGTGAACTATAATAGGTCTGTTTGATGAAAGCGCTTTAATTATACTAAAAACTGGAGGACAAGCAATGAACAAGAAGCGCCTTGCGTATATTATGGTCTGCTTATTGTTGCTATACAGCAGCATGCCTTTGAGCACAGGTTACGCCATCAGGTATGACAATTACAGCGGCTTTACAGTCGGTGACCAAGGGAAACTGCCAAGCAGCGAAATACATCCCAAGCTTTGGTTTGGCCAGGATCAATTAGGAACGGTGTATGCCAAGAGGGAGGCTGACTCCTATGCGGCGTCCTTGTGGAACTCCATTGCTGCTAGCTCATATTTGACGGCCGATTTTCCAGCCGTACCGGCTTGCCCGCCAGCACTTACCAGCGATGCAGCAAGCAGCATCCATCGCTACTATGGGGATATGGCGCGGTTTGCCAAGTACAACGCGTTCATGTACATCATGCAAGGCAATGGAAAGTATTTAACTCGTGCGACTGATGCGTTGAAACGGGCATATGACGGTCCGATCTACAGCTGTTCCGTCATCGGCCCCCTCGAATCAAGCAGCCCGGTGGACGAAACTTACCGCGCGAATTGGGCGCAAAATTATGCGGCTGCCTATGACTGGGTACATAATGCGCTTTCGGCGGATGACGATGCATGGATTCGTCAACGTCTCGCCAATGAAGCGCAAGTGACAAGCGATAATCTTTTGGCATGGGGACCAAGAAATCATAACCATCGCTCCAAACCGGCATGGGGACTTGGTTCTATGGCTTTAGCGCTTTCCAGCCATCCAAGCGCATCGACCTGGCTGGACAAAGCAATCGACGCCTTCAATACGAATACGTCCTATTATTTCAGCGAAGACGGCTTATACCGTGAAGGCTCCCACTACTACATTTACTCGCTGATTAATTTCGTTCCTTTCCTGTACAATTACAAAAACGTGTCCGGCATGAACTACTTCCCGCTCTACCGACCGGCATTTCAATGGGAATTGTATACTTCCAACAACAAAGGGTGGATGCCCAACTTCGAGGATTCTTACCTGCACTACAACTTTCTCGGACTCATTGCGGGACAATATATGAGCGATGATGATAAAGTGCCTGTCACCCTGCACCCCGACGCCAAATGGGGCAATATTTTCCAATGGCGTTATCAAAATACCGACAAGTCGCCATGGAGCTTCAAAGCGGCAGACGGCTCACTAGTGGACGGCGAATTCGGGAACAACACCGGTGCTAGCTTGGACGATACGATGGATATAGACAAATACCTGACCTACGATCCGAAGTTGGAGCCGATTGCGCCGACGGGAAGCGGTACCCAGTTTCTCGACAAAGGGGGCGAAACGGTATTCCGCAATAACTGGCTGTATAACGACCCTAGCAGCCGTTACCTCAATTTCCATGCGGTTGCGGAAACCGACAACCACAATCATTTTGATACGCTCAGCTTCTCTATTCATGCAGAAAATCAAATGATGGCAAGCACCTCTGGATATAGCCGTTCTGCTTACGGCGACGAGATTCGCAGGTCTTGGTACCGTACAGCGGAAGCCGACAATATGGTAACGATGGATGTGAAAGATTCGAGGGGCGTTACGCAGCAGACTTGGCCGGTGGAATTTGAAGAAAATGTAACCCCAGTTTCCAAGTATAACATCGACACCGACTATTTTGATTTTCAACAGAAAGAAGCAAGGTTCGTCAATATTGTAAATGATACGACAAAAAGCGAAGTAGCGACGAGTTTTCCGCCGGACAGCGAAAGTCTGGGCTACATTAAACGTTCTGTTGCATTCCCGGGCCAAGACTATTTTGTCGTCATTGACCAATTGAGCAGTAAATCCGGCGCAGCGCAAAATTACAACTTATATTTGCACGGAGGACGAGGCGCGATGACTGGCTCCGACAACCATCGCCTTTGGACCTATGAGGCCGACAACTATGGAGCGGCCGCTAAGTTTTCGACCTGGATTTTCTCCAATGGCGCAACCTTAACGGATAAATCCGGAGAACTCACTTATATAAAAGGCGATTACGCGAATTTCGGCTATGTGCAGGCTCGCAAAAATGCCGTCAACACGAACTTCATGCAAATTTTGATACCACTTGGCAAAAATACGGCGGAGCCTAAGGTGACGGAACTGAGCGACAGCACTCGTGTCGGCGGGACTGTAGTGAAAGATGGAAATCTCGACACGTTCCTTGTTCAACAAGGAACCGGCGTAGTTGCTTTAGACCAATTAACGACCGATGCGGATTTCGGATACGCAAGAGAGAATGGTTCTCTTCAACATTGGGCTGCTCGCCAAGCGACGACGGTAAGCTATAAAGGCATCGAGCTGTTCAGCTCCACGGATCGTATTACGCTCTCAATGGATTTGAGCAAATTGGATCATTCGAAGGCTACCATTTCAACCAATGCCTCGAACTATGCTATAAAAATCAAAAATCCATTCGGCAAAACGGCTTCAAAGGCAACTTGGGTTACCGCTGCAGGGATAACATCGGACATCCCGCTTACATCGGCAAACGGCTACACGCAAATCGCCGGATTAACCGGAGGCGGCGATTTAACCGTAAGTTATACGGAGGATGGTGAACCCGATAACACTGCGCCTGCGGCGATCGTGGATCTGGCTGTTACAGCCGGCAGCTCGAATGAAGTGAACTTGTCCTGGACATCGTCAGGGGATGACGAGAATACCGGGACGGCAGATTACTACGACTTCCGATACAGCATGTCTCCGATCACGGAACAAAATTGGGCGGCAGCGGTGCAAGTGACCGGAGAGCCTGCTCCTGCCACAGCAGGCACAAAGCAATCGATGAAGGTAAGAGAATTGTCCGGAGGTGCGACTTATTATTTTGCCATGAAGACGTTCGACAAGGCGGGTAACGGTTCAAAGCTTTCCAATACAGTTTCCTCATCGACTCAAGTATTTGACCTTTCTCCGGTTAAATTATCGGATTTTGCAGGAAATCCTGTGACGAATTTGGTTGGAGGGGTCTTTGTATCGGCAAAAGTCGACGTTTCGAACCGTTCATTGCTAGCGGCTTCCGCGCAATTGGTTATCGCACTGTACAAAACAGATCATACTCTGATCAAAACAGTTAATGCCGGCAAAATGGTGAACAGCGGAGATACCGATACGTTTCAGGTCGGCATGCTGCTTCCTGACGCTTTGCCGAACGGAAGCATGATAAAAGTGTTTGTGTGGGATGGATCGGATACACTGGAGCCATTATCGAACGTGGTCACATTTCCATACTGACGGATAGCGGGAGGTTGAACAATGAAAAATAGAAAGTGGCAAAAGCATCTGTGCATGTGGCTCAGTTTTATCCTGCTTGTCGGACTTCTCTCAGGATTGCCCGCCGCTTCGGCAGCGACTACACCGTTTACTGATGATTTCGAGGGGATGATGGTGTTTACAGTACCTTCTTCAGCTCCGGGCAACGCCAGGGGTTGGCAGTCCAACACAGGCACTAATAATCCGTGGAGCGTAGCGAAAGACGAAACGTCCAACTACGTTATGAAGGCGACGAACACAACCGCAGGATCGACTTTCACATTATTTAACAACAGCTCCATGTCGTCTGCAGGCATGATTCACACCGCCAAGATGAAAATTAGCAATACGGCGGTCCGGACAGGGATTACAGCAAGATATTTGGACGGAAACAACTATTACGCGGTTACTCTTAACAAATCAGGCAGTAACAGTCTATTTGAAATCCGTAAGAAAACCTCATCGTCAACCACGACGGTAGCATCAGCGCCATTTGCTTACGATACGTCGACTTATTACACCTTAACTATCGCAACTGTAACCTCCGGAAGCGATGTGACGGTTATCGGAACAATAAAAGGCGGACCAACGCTTGTTTACACCGACACGGCTGGACAACCGTCGCCCGGAAGTAAATTCGGTTTCTACATAGCCGGCGTTGCCAGTGAAAATCAAACCGCCTATTTCGACGATGTGTATGCGACCGATAATTTGATCCAGGCGCCGACAAATGTAACGGCATCGCCAGGGGACGGTAAAGTAGCCTTAAACTGGCCTGCTTCTGCGGAGGCTACGAGCTATACGGTAAAAAGATATGTTCCCTGCACTGGCGGCTGCGCTTCGGGACAAGCGGGGTATTATACGACCATTGCCGCTAATGTCATGTCCACAAGCTACGTGGATAAGGGGTTAACGAACGGTACCCCATACGCTTACGCGATAAGCGCAGTCAAAGGGACCGACGATGGTTTGCTTTCCTCTCAGGTCAGCGCAATCCCGCAAGCGGAGGACACGTCGGAGCCCTCGCTGGCCTCGGTCGCTTTGAGTGGATTGACGACGACGCTGAATGTCAACGCTACAAGTCAGGCGGTTGTAAAAGCCGTCTACAGTGACAGCTCGAGCTATTACGTCACAAACGGCGTGATGTTTAACAGCAGCGCCCCATCGGTGGCCGCTATCTCCGCAACCGGCTTGGTAACGGCTAAAGCGCCGGGGATGACTGTTATTACAGCGACTTACAAGGGAATCACCTCACCTGGATTTCCCTTAACCGTGAATGATTCCGGTCCGACTTTGAACTCAGTTTCTGTTACAGGGCCTTCGGTCTTGGACGTGGGAGGCGTCGGACAGTTTTCAGCAACCGCAATCTACAGCGACAGCACGACCCAGAATGTGACTGCAAGCGCCACCTTTGCAAGCAGTTCCGAAGGGGTGATATCTTTCGGGCCAAACGGTTCCGCATCGGCGCTGAATGCAGGGAGTACACTTGTTACGGCTACTTATCAAGGCGTAAAATCATCCGGTCTTAACGTGACAGTAAATCCCGCAAGCGGGCAACCGCTGCTCATCGGTTCGGCAGACGATACTTACGTGGAGTCCAGCAAAGGGAACTCCCCACAGGGTTCACTCAATAATATGAAAGTCAAATTGAACAGCTTGGTGGAGTTTCGAAATGCTTATCTGAAATTCATAATGCCGCAATACGAAGGAATTTTGGACAAAGTGAATTTGAATTTATATTTCGCATTGGACAGTAATACAGCTAGTTATGTTGTTGAGCTTCAAGGAATCGAAGAAGACAACTGGAGCGAGCAAACATTAACTTACAATCAACAACCGGGAACATTAAACGGCGTATATGCCAACGCCCCCGGGGAAAAAGGAACTGTTATCGGACAATACACCATCGACCAATCTGGAAGTTATAGCTTCGATGTTACGGATTTTGTGAAAAATCAATATGATAATTTGATCAGCTTCCGTATCATCGGTGTTACCAACAACAAAGGATCCAGCGTTTTTTCAAAGGAAGCGGCCGATGCCACGAAACGTCCGAGCCTTACGATTATGACTAGGCCGGATACTGGAGAACCGAGAGCTCCAATCAATCTATCTGCCGGAGGAAAATCTTCCACGTCTGTTCACTTAAGCTGGAGTCCGGCGGATGACCGGGCGGATGGATATTACATTAAAAGGGGGACGGAAAACGGCGGTCCGTATGTGAATATCGGCACTTCTCTTTCCGCCAGTTTTACGGATAACGGTTTAGAGCCGGGAACAACTTATTACTACGTTGTATCGGGCTACAACGATAAAGGCGAAAGCCATGCTTCGCTGCAGGTTGCGGCTCTTACTATTCCGGCAGCTCCGGCATCGGTTGCCGCCACTGCAGGTGACCGCCAAATTGCATTGACGTGGGAACCATCGGATGGTGCCAGCAGCTACAACATATACAGGATGGCAAACGGCCAGACCTCGAAAATTGCTTCGAGCGTAACGGCTACTGTATATACCGACATCGGGCTTGTTAATGGCAGTTCTTATCATTACACGGTAACAAGCGTTAATGAAAGCGGGGAGAGCGAAGCGTCTATTTCGGTAGCCACCTCGGCAGTCGTTCCTCTGGTGATCGGCAAGCCTACAATGAGAAACGCAAATAAAGCGACCGTTACGAATCTACAAAACTCCGGTTATGTGGAAGTCGGCCTGACGATTCAAAATAAGAGCAGTCAGAATGTCACCGGTTCCGTCGTAATAGGGCTTTATAATTCAAATGACACTGCCGCATACGAAAATCGAATCATCGCCAAATTCCTGAAAGGCGATCAGAATATTACCGTTTACTCGGCATTTGATCTTCCGTCCGATATCAGCGGGTACACCGTCAAGGCCATGATTACGGATGCAACAGATTCAAACCAACCTTTATCGAATCAAGTGACCATCCCATAACTGAGTACTGACCATATCGGAGTACATCGCCCTGATATATTGCACCCTGGAGGTTAAATTATGAAAAGAAAATATATCACGTTCGTAGCGAGTATGCTGTTAGGCTTGCAGTTGGCGCCGACCGCTTTTGCTGCGAGCAGTGTAAATGCTCAAGCCAACTATATCAGCAGGCAAGTTGTCATCGAAGGCACGGCAAACGCTAATCAGCAAGTTACTGTATATGTAACAAGTCCATCGGGAGGAATTGATTATATTGACCAGACGACTGCAGACTCCGGGGGGCATTATCAATTTAACTATACATCCCGAAGCGGAACCGGTATATTCCAGGTTTCCGTCGGCGGCACAGGCAGCCTCACCCCGATAATGACATCTTTTGCTATAGCGTCGATTGAGACGCCTACGGCTCCTGCGGCCCCAATGGGTGTTACCGCAACAGCAGGAAACGCCCAGATGGCGCTGACCTGGAATGAGGTACCCGGAGCAACCGGTTACAACGTCAAGCGCAGCAGCGTCAGTGGAAGTGGTTATTCGGTAATCGCGGCGAATCTAACGGGCACAACCTACATCGACTACGCGGTAGGCACAGGTATGACATACTATTACGTCGTCACTGCAGTTAATGCAAGCGGTGAAAGCGGGCAGTCGAACGAAGTGAACGGCCTGCTGCTCAAAAGGCACAGCGGCTCATCGGGCAGCAGCTCAAGCAACGGCAGCCCGATGACCGACTCGACGACGACACCGGCAGCCTCTGGGTTGACGACGGACAAAGCAACTGGTGTACAAGTGGACGCGAAAGTCGAAGAAATAACCGAAAACGGCAAGGTAAAGGCCAAAGCATCCATTGATGAAGAGACGCTGAACAAGGCAGTCGAGGCGATCAAAGGGATTAGCGGCGGAACCGCGCAGACCATTACCATTAACGTGAAGGCTGGCGACAGCCCGGTACAAGTGGCTCTCCCGGCCCATGCTATCGCGGAAGCACTGAAGCAAACGCCCAATGCGGTCATCTCTATCCAGACCGATACGGCGAGCTACAATCTTCCGATTCGATCATTGGATATCGCGGGATTGGCGAAAGGCTTAGGCGCGAATAGCAAGGATGTCCAAATCAAGATCGCGATCGGAAAGGTGGAAGGATCGGTTGCACAAACGATTCAACAGAAGGCCGAGGAAGCCGGAATCAAATTGCTTGGGTCGGCCATTGATTTCAATGTGACAGCCGAGGCTAATGGCAAGGAGCAAACGATTAACGACTTCGGAACCACCTATGTATCGCGCACCTTTATCGTAGAGCAAGCCTTGGATACGTCGAAAACGACGGCGGTACTCTTCAACCCGGTGACGGGAGAAATGACCTTCGTCCCTGCCGTCATAGAAATAGTGAATGGGAAAACGAAAGTGACGATCAAACGGGTCGGAAACAGCATCTACACCTTGGTTGAAGCGAATCCAACGTTTACCGATCTGGCAGGCCATTGGGCAAAAGCGGATGTAGAGCTGCTTGCTTCCAAACTTGTCGTAAAGGGAACGTCCGATAAGAGTTTCGAGCCGGACAATAGCATTACGCGGGCGGAATTCGCAGCGCTGCTGGTTCGGGCCATGGGGCTGAATGAGGATATAAGCAACCGTTTCGTTGACGTAAACGCGAAGGACTGGTTCGCGGGAGCTGTAGGTGCTGCGGCAAAGGCGGGTCTCGTAAGCGGATTCGACGTCAGCACATTCAAGCCGAGAGATACGATCACACGCGAGCAAATGGCGGTTATGATAGCGAGAGCAATGAAGATGGCAGGGAAGCTGGAGAATGTCGAACAGAAGCAGCAAGCGTTCCTGGGGCAATTCGCAGATAACCAGCTAATCAGCGAATGGGCAACACCGGCGTTTGCGCAAGCGGTGGAGACTGGAATCATCGGTGGCAAACTGGATCAACAGGCCGCACCTCAAGCCGACGCATCTCGCGCGGAAGCGGCAGTCATGTTGATGCGGCTGCTGAAATATATTCAGTTCATCAATTAACGGAGCCAAGCAGTTTTGCATGGTAATATTTAGTGGTTCCACACTTTGTTATTTTCGTCTTTATCATGTGCCGTGGTAAACCCAGCAAAATCAACAAAATCGGTTCCATAGTTTGTTTTTTATCACCTGACAATTTTATTTTAATTAATTACATTAAAGTGTTGTTCTCAAACATTGTAGGGTCCCGATGATGATTTCGATCTCATCGGGACCCTTTTTATAATGAGAGGTAAATACATAAAAATATTAAAACGGGTCTCAGTTGTTTAATGACAGGTAGTGAACAAGATAACGTCCAAATGATTTCATCCTCAACTGAGCAATTAAAAAGAAATCACATTATTTACGGCGTGATAATATGGAATTAATGTATCAGTAGCTGATAGATACATAACCTGATGGAAGAGGTGTTGAACATGCAAGACCGGAATTACACGATGATGCAAGCAAGTCTGTTCGAGAAGCTGGTAAGCGTTACGGAAGCTCCTTCTAAGGGGAAACTTTTCTTGAAGGAACCACTTGGGTTAACCAGTATGGAGGTGTCGCTGAACCAGCTGCCTCCCGGGGGGGAGGTGCCTTTCTATCACAAGCACAAGGAAAATGAGGAGTTGTACGTGTTTATTCGCGGTCAGGGGCAGGTTCAAGTTGACAGCGACATTCTCGAGGTGACAGAAGGAAGCTCCGTGCGCATCGCCCCGCAAGGAGTGCGTACCCTGCGGAATACGTCCGAGACGGAGGATCTATGCTTTATCGTCATCCAGGCCAAGGAACACAGCTTGACCCAATGGGTGATGACCGATGGTATTATTCTCGAAGAACCCGTAAAATGGTGATTTGAGCGAAGGGAACGAAGTCATCACCGAGTCGCTGACCTTAGGAACGGCACAAACCAGCTGTAACGGTTTTGCTGAACATGTTAGTACAAAGAACAACTAAACCACTGCTGGCAGAGAATGCTCTAGTTCGGACTGATTGAATCTAAATACGTTATATATTAGGGTTACTCCTCAGGTCGTTGAAGAACGGCTTGAGGGGTAGCCCTGTTTTATGACTTCAATGGATAAAAGTTCTGTCTAGAATAATGCCGCATGTGAAGACAGAAAATTATGGTAATATTTATGTTGAGAAATAGCAAGACAAAACCCATTCCTTACCTTAAATATTGAGTATGTGGCATGATGTGCCGGGAATGGACGTATGGGGACATTTTGTTGCTTAATCACTCAGAATTCGGTAAAAGTGTAGGGAGACAAACCATGTTAATACCTTTATTTTAGTAGGTTACAGACTCCATTTTGATGTTTATGAGCAGCGGCGAAAAATATTTTGAAATTTGTTTGTGGTCATGTCGATTTCCTTGTTAGTGGTTCGTCGTCTTAGTAGAAGGCGCGAAGTGTTACAATTAAAGGGGGCATACCTATGTATTCAGTAACTTCTAAAGACGGCACTAAAATCGCTTATGACAAAGTGGGTAAAGGGCGAGCGATCATATTGGTAGCAGGTGCTTTCAGCTATCGAAAATTCCCTGGACAAGTGCAGCTGGCTAATTTGTTGGCGGAGCACTTCATGGTATACAACTACGACCGTCGTGGTCGTGGCGATAGTGGGGACACAAAACCATATGATACAGCGCGTGAGATTGAAGACCTTACGGCGATGATTGACGAAGCGGGTGGATCGGCATATGTTTGGGGGTTGTCTTCTGGCGCGGTTCTTGCCCTACAGGCAGCGGCGAAAGGGGCTAACATTACGAAGCTGGTTCTACATGAACCTCCTTTTGTAGTCAATGCAGCGGATCGCAAGCCTCCTGAAGATTTCGTGCTGCACGTTAAGGAGCTTATTGAAGTTAACCGCCGGGCCGAGGCTATCAAGTATTTTATGACTAAAGGTATGGGGGCCCCCTCAATCATTGTCAGCCTGATGCGCATGATGCCTGGCGTGTGGGCTAACCTCATGGCCGTTGCGCATACTCTCCCTTACGATGCGGCATTATTGGATGGCTTTTTGGAAGGAAAGCCACTTCCAGCTAAACTTTGGAGCACAGTTACAGTGCCCACGCTGGTGCTTGAGGGCACCGAAAGTCCAACTGCACTGCGACATGGCGCTCAAGCTCTGGCAAACGTGCTGCCCAATGCGCAGCTGTTGAGTAAAAAGGGACTTGGACATACCAAGAAACTCGATGCAAAACGAATTTCGGCGGAGCTTGCAGCATTTTTTATGAGCAATCCCTAAGTAACTTTTTTGTTAGGCTATCGATTGATTTATATACCATGGATTTATCGAATACGTAGAAGTGGAGTTGTGGACGCGTTCATATCCATTAAGATTCATTAAAAAATAGGAGGAATACAAATGAGATTTATGATGATTGTGAAGGCTACAGCAGATTCTGAGGCGGGGGTTATGCCCAGTCAGGAGCTTATTAATGCAATGCAGAAGTATAACGAGGAATTGGTGAAGGCCGGTGTTTTGCTCACCGCCGACGGATTGCAGCCAAGCTCAAGCGGACTTCGGATTTCTTATCCGGAACCTGGAGGCAAACCGAAGCTTGTTGACGGGCCGTTCACGGAGGCCAAAGAAATAATTGCCGGTTATACGTTGATTGAGGTCAAATCCAGGGAAGAAGCTATTGAATGGGCTCTGCGCATGCCTGACCCTCATGGATTTGGTCAAGGGGAGATCGAACTCAGACAAGTATTCGAGATGGAAGACATAATGGTCAATCCCCAAACACTTGCAAAGGAAGTGGAGCTTCGTAAACAAGTTGAGGAGCAGAAGAAGGCGTGAGTTTGTCCCCTACCCATCGAACCATTAATACGATATGGAGAATAGAGTCGGCAAAGCTTATCGCGGGATTAACGAGAATGGTGCGGGATGTCGGTATCGCAGAGGATCTTGCACAAGATGCTTTGGTAATCGCCCTTGAACGTTGGCCAGAGGGCGGAATACCGGATAATCCGGGCGCCTGGCTGATGACGACGGCGAAGCGGCGTGCGATTGACAATATACGCAGAGCGAAGCTGCGCGATCAGAAGTACATAGAGATCGCCCATAGTATGGATTTATATACAGAGGACGACATAAATCAGGTTTTGGATGGGGAGATCAGTGACGATCTCCTTCGTCTGATCTTTATGACTTGTCATCCCGTACTATCGCAGGATGCCAGAGTCGCTTTGACGCTTCGCCTGTTATGCGGGCTCTCGACAGAGGAAATCGCGCGTTCCTTCCTCGCCGCCGAATCCACGATTGCCCAGCGGATTGTCCGTGCCAAGAGAACTCTTAACGCCGAAAAAGTTCCCTTCGAGATACCCGCCGGGGAGGAACTCAAGGACCGTCTGTCTGCGGTACTCGAGGTGATTTACCTTTTGTTCAATGAAGGTTATTCAGCAACATCCGGAGCTCAATGGATTCGTCCGCTGCTGTGTCAGGAAGCGCTAAGACTGGGGCGTGTACTTGCCGAGATCGCACCTCAAGAATCGGAGGTTCACGGATTGGTTGCCCTCATGGAGATTCAATCCTCGAGGCTGAAAACACGGGTGAATTCCAAGGGTGAGCCAGTTCTTCTAATGGATCAAAACCGGGCGCAATGGGATCATCTGCTAATCCGCCGCGGCTTGGCGGCACTGGAACGCAGCCGGAAGCTCGGAAGACCACTTGGGCCATACTCGTTGCAGGCCGCGATTTCTGCGTGCCATGCGCAGGCACCCTCTGCAGACGAGACGGATTGGATCCGAATTTCCGCTCTTTATGAAGCTCTTTCAAGAGTATCTCCTTCGCCAATTGTGGAATTGAACCGGGCGGTTGCCATATCCATGGCATTCGGCCCGGCTTATGGACTCCAGATTATCGACGAGCTGAATGCTGAGCCTGCTTTACAGGGGTATCATCTGCTGCCGAGCGTTCGCGGCGATTTTCTACTAAAGCTAGGGCGTCAGGATGAAGCCTGTATGGAATTTAAACGTGCCGCAGCTATGACCCGGAACGAACGTGAACAGGCGTTTTTGCTAAAACGTGCTGCTGAATGCAAGACTGAACCATTGTAAATTTTTATAACCACCTTGTCGATTACTTGGTTTCCCATTCGTTGATTAAGTGAGGGAAGAGTAACGGCAGCTCATCCTGCCACATGTCTTATTCCCACAAGGGGAGGAACGATAATGCGATTTTTGTTAATTATCAAGGCGACAGGGTATTCGGAGGCTGGAGTAAATCGCAGTCGAGAGCACAACGATGCAATGAAAGAGTACAAGCAGCTTCTGGCCAAGAACGGTACGCTCCTTGCTGCAGAGAAGCTTCAGCCAAGTTCAACCGGAGTAAGGATCACGTACCCATCGCTTGGTGGAGAACCTGAAATACTGGTGGGGCCCTTTCCACATCAAGAGCTCATATCCGAATATACTCTGATTGATGTGAATACGGAGAGCGAGGCACTGAAATGGGCGCTCTGTGTGCCGGTTCCGGAAGGCCGGGGCGGGTTCGAAATCGAATTACGGCGTCTCGAAGAGGAAAGCTCGGATGTTTTACGTGTACCAAGAAACCAGGCTATGGAAGCCGATTTGCAGGACCAGCTCGACATGTTCAATAAGATTGCCAAACCGTAATCTATCGATAAGGGGGAATATAAAATGAACCAAGAAATAACCGATTTTATTGAAGCTATAAAGGAACCTTGGCAGGCTGAACTGTCCGCTCGGCTTCGCGACATTGTCCATCAGGCCATCCCGGATCTGCAAGAACGCATTCAGTATCAAAAGCCCCATTTTTTGAAAAATGGGAAATATGCCGCAGTCATCTCGACATCGAAAGAAGCAGTCAGCTTTACCATCTTTAATGCTGCCAAGTTGGAGCTTCCAGAGGGAATATTCGATGGCCCCCCGGAAAGAAAAACATTGAAACTGCGTAAAGGGGATTCGTTTGACCCCAACCAGCTGGTATCATGGCTCAGCCAAGCATCAAGCACACTATAATAGAGGGCTATCCTATCCCAAAAGTCATTTTTTGAGGAGCTGTTACGGCATTTCATGGCAGCCTGGCAAACTCACCACAAATATCAGGAAATTGTCGGGTTAATTTCTCCGAAAAAAACGTTCCTAGCCCTATAGCTGGAATTTCTCATGCTAATTCTAAGGATTTTGGCTGATATCAGACGGTGTAAAATTGTTTGTGTACCACAATTTGGAGCCTAGTCAGGCAACAAAAAAGTAGGGTATTCTCGGGATTAGTGAAGTCACCAAGAAAGGAACCCTACTCATGGCAACTATACACGAAACAA
>NZ_JANQBD010000050.1 GCF_024722015.1 Paenibacillus radicis (ex Xue et al. 2023)
ATAAAGTCCCTACATCTCTACACTGGAGATTTTTTTATGTTTTGTCCATGAAAATATAATATATAATTACAAAAATAGTAAATTATACAATTAATATTTATGTGTTAGCTTCGATGCAACGCTAGTGGAAATCCTCACGTTAATCAAGGCTGGATATCGATTGAAATCAATCTAACTGGAAAAACTCATGCTAAATTAGCTGCTATGGTTGATATTAGCCCAAATACGTAATATTAGCATGGGAAATTCCATCTATATGGCAAGGAACACTATTTTTCGGAGTAATTAACACGACAAATTCCTGTTATTTGCGTGAGGTTCACTAGGCTTTCATGTAATGTCATAACCGAACCCTGACCCCCTATCCCCGAGAGTAGCACGCGTTGGAAAATGGCCTCATCCTTGTGTTCTGCTGAAAATACCGAAGAGAAGACTGTCTCAAAGGGTAAACCCTAATGAGTGAATCCTATAAAATGAGCATAAACCTTCAAATCCACTCCAACTATCAAAGACCGACCGCCATGCAACGCCGCAGCGCGCGCGAATCCCTGGCGCGCGTTGGAAAGGGATTTGAGGGTTCTTTCGCAACCATTTATCGAAGATAAAATGGTGGATGTGACTGCCCCCTATTTAAGTAGTTATTGCGACCATTTGAAGCTCGTGTCCCCACCGCTGCAAACCAACCATACCAAGGAATATCACCTCAACAACAGCGTCCGTAATCTCACATCCATCCCTCCACATGCACATACAAAGAGTTTATACAATAAGGACTGTCAAGGTAAATTTCTTGAAGGTTTTTCTTACACGTCATATTGGATATGTTTTGGGGTGAGCGAAGCGTACCCTTATTTCAATTTTGGGTAAGGTAAAAGGTAAAGGTATGGACTCGAATGTATGGAAGCCAATAGATTTCAAAGAGCATTCGGGCCTTCGATCCGATTCGGATAGCCAACTCTATATACAGTAGAGGGGAAGTCTTTCTTGGAATTGAAGGGAATTCATCCTATGCTATATCTTTGGATCCATCTAACATGAATCCCGCTGACTAACGGAACGTGAATCCTCTATGGGTTGCAAACCGATCCTATTTCATGAAGTTGAGGAACTACGATGCGCTATTCCAACTTTTATAGGCTGAGATGCCTTATTTTTAAGCAAATAAGAGATCCTAGTTCCGTTTCACTCGAATACTAACGTGAAAACAATGAAATAGCGCACCTCACTTCCTCCCAAGCGAGTGATCGGCAGTGTTAGGGGGATGAAGACACGCCACCGCTTTAGCTGTGAAGGTACATTGAGAATACTACAATGGGAATGGATTGCATGGCGGTCGGTCGGTCGAACCCCACGCGAGGTTTGCTTATATCTCAAAAGTGAATAGTTGGAAATGACTTTTATTTTTTACCTGACTGTGGTAAGGTAATGAGGTTGAAATGCTGCGTAAGGAGGGAATAAATGAGTCGACGAGAGGAACTTAAGAAAATTGCAGTGAGCCATCTTTTACAATTTGGCTACGAAGGTACGAAGCTTGCTGATATAGCAAGTGAGGCAGGCATCAAAAAACAATCCATGTACGCCCATTTCAAGGATAAGAAGGAATTGGTTATTGAAATCCACGAAGAAGCGATGAAACAGGAAATGGCCTATTTGCTTTCTTTTTTTGATAAACATAAGGGAAAATCCATGGAGGATACTCTTCACATATTCATTCTTGAAATGAAAGACCGTTATTTGGATAAGCAAAATGTGAAGCTTATGTTTCTAATGGCTTTTATTCCTCCTGAGGGCTTACAGGATTTATTTCTCACCTTGTATGAAGCTTATTCGAGGCAATTATTAGAATTGCTTGAGCTGGCTTTCAGTGTCGATTCTTCTATTTCGGTTGATTCGAAAAAAGCGGCGCTGGCTGTTCACACAATCTATGATGGCTTGACGGCAAAATTAATATTTGAAAGTCCCGAGCGCTTTGTACACGCATCAGAGGTAACCTTCTCCCTTCTATGGGAAGGAATACAATATAAGAAAAATAGTTAAGAGGTATAACCATGCAAAATCAAAACAGAAGTTTACAATCACTGGAAACCGATTCCGTGGCAAAAGTGTTTTTCCGTTACTTGATTCCATCTCTTATCGGTATGTTTATGATGTCCATCAATGTAGTTATAGACGGGATATTTGTGGGGCACCGGTTCGGATCGGTAGCGTTGGCTGGAATTAACGTTTCTTTTCCTGTATTTTCGATTTATATGGCCATTTCATTATGGATTGGTATTGGAGGAGCGGCACTCTATTCCAAAGCTTTAGGCGCCAAGCAATACACCAAAGCGCAGTCCATATTTACACATTCACTTACATTGATTTTTAGCATAACGATTGTTATTGGATTTATTGCCTTCATGCTGCGTGAACCGGTGGCGCTTTTCCTCGGTGCTAACGAGGAAACAATGCCCTATGTTATGGATTATATGAATGTGCTTTTATCCTGCGGCTTTGTTTTTACAGTACAAAATTCGTTCAGCGTGTTCGTCCGAAACGATGGCAATCCTAATCTTGCTATGATCTCGATGGTGGTCACAGCCATTTCCAATGTAATTTTGAATTATATATTTTTGTTCGTATTGGATTTCGGCGTAGCGGGCTCCGCATGGGGTCTAATCGGCGCGGCTGCAATTGGTTCATGTGTATTGTTTACTCATTTTTTACGAAAAGAAAGCACGCTCAAATTTAGCAAGCCAACCTTTTCATGGGAGTTAACACGAAACACTCTGATCATTGGATTCCCGAGCTTCATTGCGGAAGTTGGGATAGCTGTTTTTACAGCAGGCTATAATATTGCTATGGCTCATTGGGTGGGGACGGTAGGAGTATCCGCGTTCTCCATATTGAATTATGTGCACAGTGTGATGCTTATGATGTTCATTGGTATGGGCTCGGCTATCCAGCCGCTAATCAGCTTCTATCGTGGGGCGAAGCAGCGTGTGAGGGAACGAGAAACGATCCGAATTGCTGTCAAAACAGCGTTGGGTACAGGCATTGGAATATTACTGGTCGGCATTTTTGCCGCGGATGCAATTGTATCAATGTTCGGGGATTTTTCGGCTGATGTCCGGGAACTGGCTATTACGGGAATTCGATTGTTTTTCATCGCTTACTTATTTATGGGAATTAACTTTGTGATGATGACTTATTTTCAAGCGACAGAACAGGTCAAAATGGCTATCTGGATTACGATTGCAAGGGAAATGCTCCTGATGATTGCTTTTCTATTCACACTGCCTCATATTTGGGGCATAAACGGTATTTGGCTCGCGATTCCACTATCCGAATGTATAGTGACGCTGACTGTTTACCTGTATATCAGGAATCAAGCAGCTAGGGCTTTAACCGCATCTGCTGGACTCAGCCGATAAGGTAAAAGAAAGGCAGCTTACAAAAAAAAGGACCGTACCGGAATAAATTCCGAGTACGGTCTTGTTTTGTTATAGGCTGCTTATTTGCCGCCCATTTGTTTGTTAGCGTCACGAACAACATCGAATTTCTTGTCATCGGATGTTGTATAACCACGGTGTGAATATACTTCATAGATGATTTGTTGACCAGCTGGATCTTTACCGATAGCGATGAAAGCATCGGAAATCTTTTTGCGCCATTCTTCACTCATGTCTGTACGAACAGCGATAGTGTCGTTAGGAATAGGTGCTGTAAAGAACAGAACGCGAGTTTTGGAGAACACGTCTGGAACATCCTTAACAACGTTCAAACGAGCATCCTGGAACACGGCAGCAGCATCAACCTCACCATTTAATACAGCAAGAACGCCTTTGTCATGACCTTTAACAACGATACCTTTTACATCTTTATCCGGATCGATTGATTTCTTCTTCAACTCAAGACCTGGGTAAATGTAACCAGCGGAAGAAGTTACATCCTGCCAAGCCACTTTTTTACCTTTAAGATCTTCAATCGTTTTGATTGGGGAATCATTTTTTACGATGATCATGGACTTGTAGGAATCTACAAGCTTGGATTTATCTTCTTGACCTGTTGCATCATCAACGCCATAACGTTGTGCTTGAAGCAATAGATCTGCTGCTTTTTTCTCATCATGCGCTAATACATATCCAGTTGGAGGCAAGAAGCCGATATCCACTTTTTTGGAAGCCATTGCTTCAATGATAGTGTTGTAGTTAGTGGAGATGGATACTTTTACTGGTATACCGAGACGGTCGCCAAGCAGCTTTTCTAGCGGCTTTGCTTTGGCTTCGAGTGTTTCAGCACTTTGGGAAGGAACGAACTGTACTGTAAGCTCTTTAGGTGCATAGCCTGCAGGCGCTGCTTTCTCTGTAGGTGCCGGTGCAGGAGCTGGTGCGGCTGGTTTATTCTCTACTTTACTCCCACAGCCAGCAGCGATTCCTGCTGATAACATTAGTGTTAAACTTACCGCTGCAAATTTCTTGAACATTTTTTTTGACCTCCTGTTAATTGTGGAATCGAATCCATATACTACTATAGCATATAATAGAATACTCATCAGTAAAAAGTTTGTAAACTTGATGTAAATGAATCTCCCATCCACTTATTGGCCAGTTAGACATTGAATTCCCAATCGTTTCTTTGATATATTGAAGTAGTTGAGCTTGTAAAAAGAAGAGTATTTCAAAGTTGGAGCTGATTCGGATATGGAAAAAAATGCGAAAATTAAGATAACCATTTTGGAGACCAGTGATATTCACGGTTATATGTTACCCATTCAATATGCAAATAATGAGCCCACTGAGCAAGGATTTGCCAAATTGGCTGCTTTGATTTCTGAAGAACGGGCACGTAATCCCTACTTGATCGTCATTGATAATGGGGATTTAATTCAAGGAACTCCATTAGCCTATCATCACGCCCGTTTGAATGCAAATGTGGAGAATCCGATGATACGTTGTCTGAACGAACTGCAGTACGATGCGGCTGTTCTTGGCAACCATGAGTTCAATTACGGGCTCCCCTTGTTGAATAAGGCAGTAAAGGAATCGTCTTTTCCGTGGCTAGCCGCTAACATTGTGGATGAGGTGAGTGGCGAACCCTTTTTCGGTAAACCCTACATAATGAAAGCATTTGATAACGGCCCTCGCGTTGCTATTCTCGGATTAACTACTAATTATATTCCTCATTGGGAAAAGCTGGAGCATATTGCAGGATTGCGGTTTGAAAATGTGCTGGAGACTGCGCAGAAATGGGTCGCTCACCTGAGGGATGAGGAAAAAGCTGATGTAGTTGTTGTCTCTTATCATGGCGGCTTCGAGCGTAATCTTGAGACTGGTGAACCTACGGAACCGCAGACAGGTGAAAATGTAGGCTATGCCTTGTGCCAACAAGTCGAAGGCATTGACGTGCTCCTTACCGGACACCAGCACCGCCTAATATCCGGCCTTAGTATTAATGGTGTTGTGGTAGTGCAGCCAGGGAGTCAAGGAGCCTTTCTAGGGAAGGTTCAGCTTCAATTAGAGCAAGAAAATGACCAGTGGAAAATAGTAACCGCGTCTTCCGAGCTGCTATCAGCAAGCGGTGCGAAGCCGGTAGAGAAGATCATTGATTTGCTGCAAGCTGATGAGAGACTTACCCAGCAATGGCTTGATCAACCTATTGGCAAGCTGCTTGGTAATATGTTAATAACGGATCCTATGGAGGTTCGGCTGAAGGAACATCCTTTGATTGAGTTTATAAATCGGGTGCAGATGGATATCTCGGGTGCGAGTATTTCCAATACTGCGTTATTTGATAATATTTCTCCGGGTTTCCCACCAGACATCACGATGCGTGATATTGTATCCAATTACATATATCCGAATACGCTGCAGGTGATACGGATAACCGGACAAGATATTAAGGATGCTCTCGAGCGCTCTGCATCATATTTTGCCACGTACACAGGCGGATCGGTTCAGGTTAATCCAGCCTTCAGTGATCCCAAGCCACAGCATTATAATTATGACATGTGGGAGGGCATCGAATACAAGCTCAATATTTCGCGACCGGAAGGGGAACGGGTTGTCCATTTGACTTATGAGGGTCAGCCTATTGACCGTAACCGTGAATATGATGTGGTGATGAATAATTACCGTGCCGGAGGCGGAGGCAACTATGCAATGTTTCAAGGGAAACCGGTCGTCCGTGATATTCCAACCGATATGGCTGAATTATTAGCCACCTATATTATGGAAAAGGGCACCATAGAAGCTGCTTTAAACTCGAATTGGGAAGTTATATGGTAGGCAATTGGAACACTTGTTATAGATAGGCAGGGATAGTCCAAACCATATGAGACTTGCCCACATACTATACATTAATCCATTGTGAAAAGGAGGGTTAACGTATGGGATTTGGATTAGAAGGTGGAGTTGGTTGTGGAATCGGAGGCGGCTTGTTTACTAGCACAGGTGTAATTTTAGTGTTGTTTATCCTTCTTGTTATCGTTTCGAGAGCATTTATCTAATTACGATCGACCATGAATGATACCCGAAAGCAACTAGGCTGTTTCAGCGCTAGTTGCTTTTTTCCTTTTTTCTATAGATTTAAGCAGATTTTTTTGGAAATATATTTACTTAATGAACGCGGTGATGTATTATCGAATTAAAGCATTGAAGTAATATATATTTAGATTAGGAGCTGACTTCATGGAAAATTTAAAGGAAATCAACATTGTCCCTCGTAAAACTCTCGAAAAAATCAAGCCTTATTCACCAGGCAAGCCGATCTGGGAAGTGCAGAACGAGCTAGGCCTGACCAAAGTAATCAAGCTGGCTTCTAATGAAAATCCGCTGGGTGCTTCGCCTAAGGCGATTGCCGCTATTAACAGCTTTGTGACGGAAATTCACCGATATCCTGATGCAGGGGCCAAGCTTGCGAGTGCTGCTATAGCAGCTAAGCTAGATATTAAAGCGGAAGAAATTATTGTAACGAACGGCGGAGATGAGCTGATCTCGCTAGTTTCTGAAGCGTTTCTGGAAGCAGGTGATGAAGTTGTCGTACCTTCACCTTCATTCAGTGAATATGAATTTGGCGCACATTTGATGGGAGCCAAGACTGTGCCTGTTCCACTTGCGGAAAATTACCAATATGATGTCGATGGACTGCTTGCGGCTGTAACGGAACGGACCAAAATTATGTACATATGCTCTCCCAACAACCCTACAGGCACTTATATTCCGGCTGCAGACTTAAAGCGGCTCATTGAAGCTTTGCCCAAGCATGTTCTCCTGATGGTGGACAGTGCTTACAGTTACTATGCTTATGCGGATGATTACACAAACGGTCTGGAATATGTCGGAGCTGGATATCCGGTTATCGTACTGCAAACATTTTCCAAAATATTTGGACTTGCGGGAATACGTGTAGGTTTTGGAGTTGCTTCTGAAGCTGTTATAAGTACTATTATGAAAGTAAAAGAGCCTTTTAATGTGAATGCATTGGCTCAAGCAGCAGCAGCTGCAGCTATCACGGATGAAGAACACGTACTAGCATCGGTTCATGTGAACGATCTGGGCAGGGAGCAGCTGTATAAGGGATTCAGCGAGCTTGGCTTGAACTACACGACTAGTATGAGTAATTTTGTTCTGGTGGAGTTAGGAGCGGAAGCGAAATCTATTTATGACCAGCTTCTTGCCAAAGGAATTATTGTCCGCTACGCCGCTATTTGGGGCCTCCCGCATCATATCCGCGTTTCGGTTGGGCTGCCGGAGGAAAATGAATGCTTGCTTGAAAGCTTGAAGGAAATTATGGGGTAGTTGGGATGATAGTATACTATTTTTTCCAATGGTTGGATTCAAATATACTGATTGATGTAGTATGATCGAATCAAAGGTTATAAGATTTGAGCAATTACTTACATTATTCAGGAGGGATTATTTAATGAGTCTATTGTTGTGGCCGAATGGAACACCGAATGCGTTGGGAGATGCTGCCGAAGACAAACCAACCCTAGTGCCTTACCTGGTTGAGGCGGATCATCCTACAGCTGCGGTAGTGGTATGTCCAGGTGGTGGTTATGCTCGGAGAGCTGACCATGAAGGAGAGCCAATTGCTCTGTGGTTGAATTCTTTGGGGATTTCCGCTTTTGTTGTACATTACCGCGTTGCACCCTATAAACATCCCAATCCGCTGCTGGATGCTCAAAGGGCGATCCGTACAGTCCGCAGCAGAGCGAAGGAATGGAATATTGACTCTAACCGTGTTGGTATTTTGGGCTTTTCTGCTGGAGGCCATTTGGCGTCCTCTGCCGGTACGCATTATGACAATGGTCAACCTGATGCGGAAGACCCGATAGAGCGCGAAGGCTGCAGGCCGGATTTACTTGTATTGTGCTATCCGGTTATAAGCTTTATTTCGTTTAAACATTCCGGCTCCAAGCAAAATCTACTAGGCGACTCTCCAGATGCAGCTCTTGTTGAGCATATGTCCAGTGAATATCAAGTGACAGAGCAGACGCCTCCTGCATTCCTATGGCACACTGCAGACGATGCTTCAGTTCCGGTAGAGAATAGTCTTATTTTTGCTTCGTCTCTTAGCCGTAATAAGGTTCCTTATGAACTGCATGTATTTGAAAGCGGGAGGCATGGACTCGGTCTTGCAGCAGAACAACCTGGTGTACGAGCATGGCCGGAGCTATGTGCGGATTGGCTGAAGAGACAAGGGTTTAGTCCGTCTTCTGAGTAAATTCGTAACCTTATGGTTTAAAATAAATCCCCGCAATGATCAGCATGGAGGATGAGATGGCTTATACACGGAACCCGGGAGCGAGCTATGAGTTGTATCCTTTAGGAGAACAGGCTGTTGTTATTCGCTGGGAAGGCGGTATTGATGACCAAACCCGGAGACTTATAGACCATTGTCTAGAAAGCTTGGAGAGGCATCGGTTCCCTGAACTCATAGAATGGGTTGCAGCTTATCGGACTGTGACCGTCTATTATGATCCTGTTGCATTATATTTGAAATCTGCTCGTGGCTATGACCCGAATGAGAATATGACCCCATATGAGCTGGTTTGCCGCTGGATACATTATTGTTTGCGAGAGCAGCAGCCCGGGGATGTCGGCGAGGATAGTCTGGAAAGTAGAGCAATTGAGCCTGCTGCCCGTATTAAGACCGTACCGGTTTGTTTCGGTGGAGTTCACGGGCCGGATTTGGGCGAGGTAGCGCTTCATACAGGCTTGCGGCCGGAAGAAGTTGTAGAGCTGTATTGCTCAACTACTTATTTGGTACATATGATAGGCTTCGTCCCAGGCTTTCCGTATCTGGGAGGCTTGCCTCAGCGTCTGCAGACGCCACGACGCGGCTTTCCACGGGGAGAAATACCTGCAGGCTCTGTAGGCATAGCCGGTGAGCAAACGGGGATTTACCCATTGGCTACTCCTGGAGGCTGGCAGTTGATTGGACGGACGCCCATGACGTTATTTGACCCTGCTCTTTCTCAGCCGTCGCTGTTTAGTGCTGGAGATTATGTCAGGTTCAAGCCAATATCGGTAGCCGAATTTGACGCAGCAGTCCAAAGATAATTTGGATGCAAAACCTTACGGGAGTGTCGGACTTATATAGGATGACTGCGAGATTCGATATGAATAAGCTTCCTGAGATACTTTGTGATCAACAGGGAGCTTAGGTTGCAGGAATGTTTAAGGCTACATAAACCTTAAGGCTAAGGATGGAGGATTATGCGGTGACCATTGAAGTCATTAAGCCGGGGCTGTTCACTACGGTACAAGACGGGGGGAGGTTTGGCTACCGCGGTATCGGTGTCGTCACAAGCGGTGCTATGGACAGGTTCGCTTTGCAGGCAGCGAACCTGCTGGTAGGCAACGAGCCAGGTGCAGCTGTGCTCGAGATGACCCTCACGGGCGCGTCGCTCGAGTTCCACGACGACGCGCTCGTTTCGTTATGCGGCGCGGATATGGACGCGCGCGATGAAGAAGGGCCGCTGCTGCCCGGCTGGCGGCCTGTGCTCGTGCGCGGCGGTACCGCGCTGCGCCTCGGCCACACGCGCCGCGGTGCGCGCGCGTGCCTCGCCGTGGCGGGCGGCATCGCCGTGCCCGCTGTGCTGGCGAGCCGCAGCACGCACGTGCGCTCGCGCCTTGGCGGCCTCGCAGGCCGGGCACTGCAGCCGGGTGACCGGCTGCAGGTCGGCCCGCCTGCGGCGGCCGCTGCCGCGCTAGCCGCGCGCTTGGCCGCGGCTGCGCCAGGGGCGCAGATCGCCCCGGCTGCGTGGGCGATCACGCCAAAGGCACGCCCGCCGTATGCGGAGCATCCGGTGGTGCGCGTGACCCGCGGGCGTGAAGCAGAAAGCTTTGCAGGCGGGAGCCTGCAAAGCTTTCTGTCCACGCCCTACCGTGTAACCCCACAGTCGGATCGCATGGGCTACCGACTGAACGGCGAGCGTCTTCTCCTATCCGAGCCGCTCGAAATGATATCCGAATCCGTGACTATGGGCACGGTTCAGGTTCCGCCGGACGGTCAGCCTATTATTCTGATGGCTGACGCACAAACGACTGGCGGGTATCCCCGTATGGCTCAGGTAGCGGCGGTTGATCTGCCAGTTCTCGCTCAAATGCGGCCTGGAAGCATGCTGCGCTTCCGAGAAATATCACTTGCTGCTGCCCAGGCACTGTATATTCAACAGCAGCTGGAGCTGCGGGAGCTCGCCGCCGCTATCAGCTTAAAAATCGCCGGTTCATGAGTGGCTGTTCAAAAGACCCTTGTTTGGAGAAAACGAATATAATTATTTTTTAGCTTGAATTAGGGGCTGGATTTATGTGTTAATAGTAGTGTAGCTGGCCAGCTAACGATTTAACGGAAAGGAGTGATCGTGAACGATGATTACAATACTTGAGGTGGTCTCTGCGTAAGCAGAGGCTCCATAACAAACGGGGAGGCTTTACTAGCCTCCCTCTATTTCTTAAAAGACAATTCGGTCATGGACATTAAACATATACATAAGGTATAATAAGGAAGTATTTGGAATCATGAAACTAAGACGAAAGGAGTGGCGTTCGATGTATGAAGGCACATTTACCAATAAAGGGTTTTGTGACAATTGAATAAGCATTTTCTCCATCACCGTCACCTGACGTCATTGACATGAACCATAATATATAATATGGAACCCAGGCACGATACGGCAGATCGTGTTTTTTTGTTTTCATGTGTGACCCTACATGCTGACGATCCAAGCTTGATCGATTATGACTTGCTTTTGTTAGCTTACTAACTACCTTCAGGAGGTGTGAAGATGAAAATGCTTATCTCTTTCACGGCGGCGCTTGCAACTAAAGCACGGAAGGAGGATTTCATCGATGGGGTACAAAAACGGAAAGGATATTCTTCCCGCTAGCCTGCTTAAGCAATTGCAGGATTATATTTCGGGAGAGATTATCTATATTCCCAAAAAAGAACAAACTCGTGCAGGCTGGGGAGAAAATAATGGCACTCGCCAGACGATTCAGCGGCGCAATACCGAAATATACCGGCTCTATGAGAACGGTTCGACCGTTCCGGAGCTGATACAAAAATATCATTTGTCCGAAGACAGCATTCGCAAAATTATTGTAAAGACTCGCGGCATGGCTGTGCATCAGCACTAGCCGGAGCTGCACGAACGCAGCTGACCAATATGCCGGATTTCCATACACCTGAAAAAAGCCGGAAGGCTTTTTTTCGTTGAGTAGATAATATAAGTTTATACTTGGATAACGGAACGAGTTCTTCCGCAAAACGTAAATTGTACATCGAGGACGCGTTTATCCGTTTATCCTTGGTTATGTAGTTCCCTTGGTCAAGCAAGGCATAAGGGGACTGGTCAAGCTTTAGAGGGGGGAAATAATGAGCAGCATCGATTTGAATTGTGATATGGGTGAAAGCTTCGGAGCCTATCAGCTTGGGCAGGATGAGGCGTTAATGAAGCATATTACTTCTGCGAATATTGCTTGCGGCTATCATGCAGGGGACCCCGCTGTCATGCGTCGAACCGTGCGCAAATGCCTCGACAATGGAGTTGCCATTGGCGCGCATCCCGGACTGCCTGATTTGTCCGGGTTTGGCAGACGTGCCATGCAAGTAACGGCAGAAGAAGCTTACGAAATGACTGTGTACCAAATTGGTGCATTATGGGGATTCGTACGTGCCGAAGGCTCTGTTCTTCAGCATGTGAAGCCGCATGGTGCCCTTTACAATATGGCGTCAGTTGATGCTGCCTTGTCGGAGGCTATTGCGGAAGCTGTGTATCGCATTGATCCGGAGCTGATACTCTTCGGCTTGGCAGGCAGTGAGCTGGTTAAGGCTGGGAGTAGAATAGGGCTTCGGGTCGCAGGAGAGGTTTTTGCTGACCGGACGTATCGTGCGGATGGAACCTTGACGCCGCGAACCGAGCCGCATGCCCTGCTGCATGATGCAGACGCTGCTGCCGATCAAGTGATTGGAATGGTGAACGGTGGCAATCATCAGGGTAGCCGTGAGTTTTGGATGGCTGATACGGTTTGCATCCATGGAGACGGACCGCATGCATTGCAGTTTGCTGTAAAGATCCGCAAAAGACTGGAGCTGGCCGGTATTGCTGTACGTGCGCTTAAGATTTAGATAAGGGTGTTATCCGCTGAAATAAGGAGTTATTCCGATGATATCAGTGTTTGTGTATGGCACTTTGCTTGTAGGAGAATCTAATCATGATGTTGTAGCTCCTCATTTGCTTGAAGTTGAGGCCGGGGCTGTGCTGGGAGAACTCTATGACTGTGGTTCTTATCCGGCTGTGGTAATAGGCGGAGGATCACATGTAGTCCGTGGCGAATGGCTTACGGTTACTGAGGAAGGCTTGTCTGCTATGGATGTGCTTGAGGAATATTATGGCCCTGGAGCTGACAACGACTATGAAAGAGTGTGGGTTCATGACGTTTTTACCAAAAGGGAAGGCTGGATATACGTTTGGTTAGAGCCTCGAGGCAATGACAGAATAAAAGAGGGCTCTTGGAGAGCCTATAACAAAAAAGAGAGCTAAGGGTATCTCCTTAAGCTCTCTTTCTGGTAGAACTCCAGTCTTCTTTTTCTGATTTCTTAATAATCTCTGTCATACGGATAGCTAGTCCATGGGCGTCTTCTTCACTAAATGTGCTTTTGATATCATCGTACGAGACATTGTCTTGAAATATTTTACGAGAAACGTTGGAGTCCTTATACCAAGCTTCGGTAATGGCGAAGTGTCCTTCTTTCTTTAGCCATATCTCATGATAATACTGCTCTTCTTCATTGCGCAGTTTCATGGACATATAGTAAGCCGACATAGGAATTCGGGGGTCTGAAATTCGTTGACTATAAACAGAACCTGAAGATACCGGTTGCCCGAAGGAGATATATTTCGACACTTTTTTTATAAGATGGTCAATATTGTCCATAAAGCTCTCTCCTTTTATAGTTCAAAGTATCCAATAAAGGTTAAGTTTTAATCAAATAAACCTGTCTTTATATAATACCATAGTTCGTATTACTTATAAATAAGTATTTTTTCCTGAATATAAGAACCTTGTGTGAAATATTCCAACAAAATTTGCGAGTAAAATGATATAATAAAACAAAAATTTGAGGCGAAATTTGGGGAGATCCGAAGATGGGGAATTACAAAATTTTATTAGCTGATGATGAGTTGGCTTTGCGGTTTTTATTGACTGAAACCCTTGCAGATGAAGGGTATGAGATTACAGAGTCGGAGGATGGGAAAGAAGCGCTCGGATACATTCAACGGGAAAGATATGATCTGATTATTCTTGATTATATGATGCCTGAATTGACTGGTGTTGAGGTATGCGAGTGGCTGCGTAACCATGAAAATCCGAATCAAACGGCTCCTGTCATCCTATTGACTGCCAAAGCGCTGGAGAAGGATCGTGAACGTGCGAGTGCTGCGGGAGTTAGTACATATATTGTAAAACCCTTCAGCCCCTTGCAATTGGTTGACACCGTCCAACAATTAATCGAAAGCAGACAGTGAGCCGCCTGTTTAAGAGCATACAAATCGAAATCGAAAACGACTGGAAGTGAACAGCTTTGCGGCACACAACTCAAGAAGAACGGATACAAAAAGAAGCAAGATTGATGAAAGAAGGACGAAAGCGTTATGTGGTAGAGCTTCGCAAACAGTTGGACAGGCTTCGAGAGCTGTTTGCTGCTACAGACGAGAACATTACTTTCGATACAGCTCTCCAGATTTACCGGCTGGTACATACTTTAAAAGGCAGCGCGCCGATGTTCGGATTTGTACGGATCGGAGATATTGCAGAAAAGCTTGTTCAGCAATGGGAATGGGCGCAGGGGCAAGAGACGCTATCCAGCACCGATACGTCCGTAATAGTTGGGTTTCAATCAACTGTTTCGGAAGGAGCTGTATGGTTGCAGCAGCTTGTGATGGAATTGGATGTTTACTCCCAGGAATTGGATTTGGATGATAAACAGGACCAGAAACTATTGCAAGGCTCTGCCGTTGCTCATGGCAGCCGTCTCCTGGTAATAGATGATGATGAGGTACTTCGCTCTTACCTTGTCCGTCGTCTTACTCTGGAAGGTTATATTGTAGATGATGCAAGAGATGTAGCTGGCGCCCAAAGGCTGCTGCGAGAATTCACTTATGATCTCATTACTATAGATTTGATGATGCATCCACAATCAGGCTATGAACTGTTCGAATTTGTGAAAGAGGATCCTACCTTAAAATGGGTGCCGCTTGTGGTGCTTTCCGGACGCAGCGATATCAATGATAAGGTTCGTTGTTTTTATTTGGGTGCGGATGATTATATAACCAAGCCCTTCCAGTATGAAGAATTAAGCGCACGAATATATGGCCTGTTAAAACGGACGAAAAATTTTGAGCAAATGGCATTTCGCGATCCGTTGACCGGTGCCTATAACCGACGCTACTTCGATCATCAAATTTTGGCTGAGCTGCAGCGTATTCAACGTTATCCATCGCCCATTTCGTTAGCGTTTATCGATATTGACCGGTTTAAATCAATCAATGATACGCATGGGCATCATATCGGAGATATTGTGCTTCAGGGATTAGCGCATTTGCTTCAAAATCATTTGCGGGAAACCGATTTACTCGCGCGTTTCGGCGGTGAAGAGTTTGTTATTGTGCTTCCAGGAGTGACGGGAGTGGATGCGAGAAAAGTAATGGAAACTATGCTGCAGCATACCCATGCAGGTCCAGTTGCCCAATATGAAGGCCAAGCCTTCCACATTACCTTCTCGGCCGGAGTTTGCGAATGGTCCGAAGGCATGTCGGTAGCTGAGTGGATTAGACGAGCCGATGATGCTATGTACTCCGCTAAGCAAAGCGGGAGAGATCGTGTTCTATTGTACGCGGATGATATGTCGGCCGCGCTTACTGAAGCTTCGGCTGGGGTGGAGACACGCAAGAAGACAGTACTGATAGCTGATGATGACCGAATCCTGCGTTCGATTCTAGTTTCCAAGCTGCAGCATCTCCCGGTTCAATTCATTGAGGCGGTTGACGGGGAAGAAGCCTACACCATTATTAAAGCGCAGCCCGTGGATTTATGTATATTAGACGGCGTAATGCCAAGGCTGGACGGATTTGGAATGTTGAATCGATTAAAGCAGGAAGAAGCAATGCCGGAAGAGCTTCAAATTCTGATGCTTTCGGGTCGCAGCCGTGATGAAGATATGTCCAGAGGCCAGCAGCTAGGTGTTAATGCTTATATGCATAAGCCGTTTTCAATGGTTGAACTGGAATTCAAGGTGAAGCAAATGCTGGAGCTTACATAACTTTGCTTATGCTTTTTAGAAGAGAAGCATCCATGCATTTATCAGCACATATAAAAAGAGCACTTCGTACCATTTAATGGTCCCGAGATGCTCTTTTTTCATGTATTATTTTCTATGCAATCGGATTAATTTATAGTTCAACCATACTGGCCGCAATGTCTTGTAATTGCTCTTTACTTAAAGTATGGTCTTCGGAAAAAATAGAAATATAAGTATCGCCACGTTTGAACACCAGCATATCCGTATCACTAGGTTTAATCCATTTTGCAGAAACGTTGTTGGACAATGCTACATCCGTTCCTTCATATAAGGAGGAGTAATCTCGTGGACTCTCCATGATAATCATATGATTAAATATATGGCGGACGGAGTCTTCGGAGCTTCCAGTCTGTTTGTATTTGTCTCCAGCAACTATTTTTGTCGGGATATATGCTTTAAAGCCGCTGAGATTTTGGAACTGCTGCGCGATTAAGCTTTTTTGTGATGCTGTAAAGGTAATGGCTGTCAAGGGTGAGGTTTCATTAACACCGTCTACTCTTTTGCCTAAAATGACCGTATTCGTGTCGGCATCATAGTCAATAGGTGCGTTGAAGGCTGGTGATATGGCACGAAGCGGGACATAAGTCGATCCGTTATAAGTTATGGGCAGTACTTTCTGGCCGGTTTCATCCAGGGGGTACCAGTCAGCGCCGTTTAATTGAAAGGTAATGTCTCCGTTTAAATAAGCTTTGATTTCTTGCAGGTTGCTTCCCGCATAGACTCCTACGGAGCCTGCAAGCAACATTGCTATCGATAATACCCCTACATACAGTTTATGTCTTTTCATAATTCTCAGGACTCCTCTGTTTGTGGACTTTTTCAATCTATCTTTTTTTCATTTCAAAAAATTCGCAAAGTGTCCTCTGATGATAGGAGATTTCACTCACTCCGGATTGAGTAACAATAAGACTATCGTCAAATCGGATAATGATTCCACCTGAGTCTACGACATGGTCGTCTTGAAAAACACGAATAGCGCGTTGTCTCTCCAGTGCCTCTTGAAAATCTTGATCGGTTATAAGTCGACGGTTTTGAGCCATTTTGGGTATCCCCTCAAATAAATGTGCGTACTTTAGAAGACTATTCTATCATAAATAGTGTTTGCATGAAACAAAAGAAGCCCCCTACGCACAAACGTAGGGGCTATACCAGCCAGAGCTATTAATCTTGAAAAGTATCGCTGCGCTGAAAGAGCATCAACGGCATTTTGAAAACAAAAGCAACGACAATGACGATGCCAATAATCATGCCTATCAAGACGAGTACGCTGCTTATGGATAAGCCGCCGATACCTGTAATGACATTGGCGATGTTGCAACCAGGGGCGATGCGGGAGGAGATTCCCATCAACAAGCCGCCGCCTATAGCAAAGGGCATCCGCGAAGCACGCGGGATACGTAATTTAAAGCTGCCGCTTAAGAGAGAAGCTGCGAAGGATCCGATTACGAGAAATACAACAAGCGTTTCCTCAGGACCAAGCCCAATTCTCGGGAATTCGGCGAACAAAGCATTAAGATACGTATTGTTAAATACAAAGTCATCGCCCAGGAGCTGTGCCAGAGCAACGGCACCAATTCTCGTCTCTGGACCTGTAATGCTTACATTGGACATAAGAGCGAATTGAATGGTTGCAACAACGCCTATCAGAAAGGCAACTAGTCTGATATCCCAGTGGGACTGCTTCAGCGGGCTGCCTTCCCAATCGGTCAATGCCGATTTGATTCCACTTAGCAGACCGGAAATACCGAAACGATAAATGACGATAGCCAGCATCAGAATCACAATTGCAGCAGGAAGTACATAATAGGGCAGCGGCCATGCAAACAGAGTGTAGCCGTTTTCTGCAATAGTAAGAGGTTTTAGTGCATCTCGACCCCATGGATCATATAGAAGAGCGAACAATAAATTGCCGGCAATTGCAAAGAATAGAACAATCCAAAATTGAACATAACCCATGCCGCAGCGATAAAGTGTTCCCGAGCCGCATCCGCCGGCAATTGTCATGCCGATTCCGAATAAAATACCGCCGAGCAGATTAGCACCGCCCAAGGGTACTGTCCATATATCGGATACGCTTTTAATTCCAAGCGTCAGCATCAAACCCCAGCCCAGCAGAGCTGTTGCGATCAGAACGAGCACACCATTCAAGATGCGCGTATCTTTTACGCTGATCCAGTCGCGAATCGAGGCGACAAAGCAGAAGTCTGCTTTTTGCAATAGAAATCCGTACAGAAACCCGAAGATGGCGGCCAATAAAAATACATCCCAAGTATAAGCCATCGATGTCAACATCCTAACCTTTTAAAATAAACTAAGCCTTTTTGATGAAAATGTGGTAGTTTCCGCCTTTTTTGGCGACACCGAGAAATTCCCCGTATTTGTTCATTTTAACAGCAGCCGGAATTGTTTTGGTGGCAATGGAATGATCTGTAATTTCAACGACGATTTCTCCTGATTTGGCGCGTTTCAATCCAGCAAGTGCAAGATTCAACGTATGAGGGCAAACTTCGCCGATTGCATCGACTATATGATCCGGTTTTAATTCAAGTAATTGCTGTTCATTTAAGCTCATCTGTTGTTCTTCCTTTCTAGTTGTTCAGGATTTAAACTTTCTATTACAAGGTCGGAGGGACCGACCGCAATGTCATGTCCCTGCTGCTGCCAATCAAGCATCCCGCCCAGATGGTTGTGGACACGCTCAAAGCCATTAGTACTGAAATATTTGGCAACCTCGAAGCTGCGGCGGCCGCTGCGGCATACAAAGACATATTCCTTGTTCTTATCCAAACGATCAATAACATCAATAATATCGCCCATGGGGATTAGAGGAAGCTCGGAAATATGAGCAGCCTCATATTCCTCCGGCTCCCGGACATCAATAACAATCACCGGATTGTCAGTTTGGTCTAAAATATTTTTGAGCTCATGAGAGTCCAAATGTGAAATGCCTTCAATAATTTGAGCCATGGAGTTTTCTCCTCTCTATTTCACAACCGTGGTGTCATCCGCATTGCCCCACTCTGCAAATGCGCCCTCATAAGGACGAACATCGGAGTAGCCTAGCAGGCGAAGGGTGAAGTAAGTGTGTGCCCCACGGATATTGGTTTGGCAATAAGGAACGATAGTTTTGCTTTTATCGACACCAGTTTGATCGAATGCTTTGCTTAATTCCTGATAGTTTTTGAATCTTGGCACACCGTCGGAAGAGTTGGCATCTATTGCGTCACTCCACTCTCTGTTGACCGCTTTATCGATATGCCCGCCTTTTTTATTTCCGCGCAGGTCTTCACCGCTGTATTCCTTGGCTGAACGAACATCCAGCAGCACACATTGCTGCAAATTCAGTGCTTTAAGTTGCTCCTTGGTCGTAACTAGCTTATCATTGGGAACAGCTGCAAAATTTCCTTTAACAGGGGCTGGAGGCGTATCGGTGGATACTTCCTTCGCTGCGGCTGACCAGGCTGCATAGCCGCCATTTAATACTTTAACATGATCCTTGAGTCCATAATATTCAAGCGCATAAAAGACGCGGCTTGCGTTCAAGGAGTTGCCTTCATCATATAGCAGCACCGTTGTGTCACTGTTAACGCCAAGGCCTTGGAATAGTTCGGTGATTTTCTCTTTTGAAGCAATTGTGTTATTGGCCGAATCCTTTAATAGACCGGAGTTCAAAGCGTATGCACCGGGAATATGACCTTGTTCATAGCCTTTTGCACGGGTGTCGAATATTTTCACTTTCCCGTCCTTCAGATGCTCTTCGGTCCACTTGACATCAGCAAGCAGTGCTGCGTTAGGATATGGATCGGTGGCCTTGATGGCTGCAACAGCGGCTTCTGGTTTGGCGGCGTTAGAGGCCGGTGGTGTTGATGCCGGAGTGGCCGATTGTTTCTGACCGCATGCAGCGGTGACAAGCGTTAATGCAAGTAATGGAATGAGAATGAATGTTTTTTTCATATGATTTCCCCCAAGATGAAATGTTTTCTTGATTTCAAAGCTTTATACCCTGTATAATATCATTAATTCCGATTGATTTACAATGATTTATTTTGTGAACTTTTTAAAGTTGTGAGGAGAGCCTGCAAATGTTAGATGCCAAAAAAATAATAATTCTCGCCGTTTCCCTGTCTGTAGTTATGAGCGGCTGTGCGATGGAGACCAAGCAAGAGGCTGCTCAGCGTTTGCAGTCAAAAGCAGGGGCTGGCGGGGATAATACGAATAATTCGCAATCCACTGCCGGTAAATTAACGAGCGTTCAATTCTATGTGCCGAGTGAAAAAGAGAACAAGCTTTCCGTGATTGATGTGGTATCGAGCAAGGTGGTTGGCAGTATTCCACTTGCCGAGGCGCCATCGACAATCGTGTTTTCTACAACGATGCGTGAAGCCTATGCTGCGAATATGATGAGCAGCACCATTTCTTTTATCAATACACAAACTCTAAAGGTTGAGAAGGAAGTGCCGGTTGGTCCGATGCCCCATGGTATGGTCCTGTCACCCGATAACAAAATGCTGTATGTCGCTGCTGTTGCCGACCAATTTGTTTACCTTGTGGATACGAAGGAGGGCAAGGAGGCTGGAACCATTGATTTAGGTCAAGGTGCCAAAACCAATTACCTCGTATTATTTGGAGATAAGCTGTACGTGAGCGACCATGAGAATCATAAAGTATATGTCGTGAATGTAAAAAGCAAACAAGTCATAATGACCATTCCGACTGGAAAAATACCGCGTGCCATCAGGCTCAGTGATGATGGGAAGAAATTATATGTCCCGACCGCCGGAGATAATGCGTTGGAGGTATACAATACCGCTGACGGGAAGCTGTTGAGTAAAATCAATGTGGCACAGGGAGCTACTGATGTTGCCGTTTCTGAAGATGGACTAACCGCAATTGTAACAAGCATGGAAGGCAATGCTGTCAGCTTTGTTGATCTAACCAATGGTAAAACACTCAAGACGATTAACGGCTTGGCCGGTGCGAGGCATATTTCATATAACCGCCAACAGACCAAAGCTTATGTGACGCTAAGCGGTTCCGATGAGGTGATTGTAATCGATACCGTCAAACAAGAGATCGTCGAGCATATTAAGGTTGGGGCGCAGCCGCATGGCATTCAGTTGAAGGCATTGCCGGGTATTGGAGGAAGCTGCTAGCTATGAAGCGTAATTGGATCATCATGGGAGTGTTAGTTGTGCTCGCCGGTTTGGCCGTTTTTCAGACGATTTCAATACGCCAGGAAAGGGCCGCCAGGCCAGCAGGTGTGGGTCCACAGCCAGGGCTTGCGGCTCCATTGCTTGAATTGCCTGCTTTGGACGGTCAAACCTACAAAGTAGGGGGAGAGCGCGAAAAGCCCCTGCTTTTGAACTTCTGGGCATCGTGGTGCGTCCCCTGCCGGGAGGAAGCTCCGGATTTAAAGCGGCTGTACGATCAATACAGCGATCGCTTCGACATTTATGCGGTTAATGTAACGTCGCAGGATGAATTGGCGGATGCGAGGAAGATGGTTAAGGAGTTTGATTTCAAGTTTCCAGTGCTCCTGGACTATCAGGGACGAAGCCAGGATTTGTATCAGTACAGAGCGATTCCGACCAGCTTTCTAATTGACAAGAAAGGGAACGTCACAGAGATCATAAATGTTGTGGAGCCAAAGCACTTGGAGGAGAGAATTCTTGAGCTTAGCAAGTGACCAAGTACTACGAGAAGCAAGGGATCGATAAAGTCGGTCTCTTTTTTTGTTAACTTACTAGTGGAACGTCAATTCACTATTATCCTGTATCCGAACTAAATTCATCAAGTCACGGAACTACGATACGCTATTCCCTATTTAATAAGCTGAAAATGCCGTATTTTAAGCAAATAAGTGATCCTAGTTCCGTTTGACTTGAAAAATAACGTTTACACAATGAAATAGCGCACCTCTCTTCCCCTAAGCGAGTGATCTGCCGCTTAATGAGGATTACGCACAAATGTACGAGTTTGTTCTTATACGCAGAACAGAAAAAGAGGCTGTCCCAAAAGGGTATCAATGAATGAATCAGTTCCAAATTATGAACAAATGCGCCTCCAAAACCACCATGTAAGCGGAAATGGAAGCGTCTTTTTCGTAGGGAAATTCCCCTCAGAGTGAGGGTTTGAAAATCCATAAATGAGTTCGGCCGCTTTTTGGATGTTGCTTAAGTGATGGGGCGAGAAGCGATGTTCAAAGGCTGCTTTCAGTCTAGAGGAGACCAGGATTTGTCGGGCCGCTGCGGAAAGAAAAGAAATAGATGGAAATTGTAACGCTAATCCAGCGTGGATATCGCCTGAAATCAATCTAACTGGAAAAACTAACTCTAAATAGAGATGAAATGGTGGATATCAGCCAAAATACGTAGAATTAGCCTGAGAAATTCCAGCTATAAGGCTTGGAACGCTATTTTCGGAGTAACTAACTTGATATTTTCCTGATAATTGCACGGAGTGCGCCAGACTGCCATGCAATGCCGTAACCGAACCATGAGCCACGAACCCGATACCCGCGATGAGCACGCGCTGGAAAGCGACCTCATCTTATTCATCACTAAGAATACACAAGAATATGCAAAAAAGCCTTCAACTATTAAAGTGGAATTGAGGGCTCTTTTGCAACCATCTATTCAGGATAAAAGGGTGGAGGGGTTGTCTCAAAATGACTTTTGGGACAGCCCCTTTTTTACGTATATTATGGCTTAAAGAACTATAGATCGTCCCAGTTTAAGCTGGAGGATTTGCTGTAGTTCGTTACTTTTTGTTCGAAAAAGTCGGTTTTCATACTATTCATGTTGCTGAAGCTTTCAACCCATTTCATTGGGTGATCTTCAATCTCTGGGTACAGGATGTCAAGACCAAGCTTACGCATACGCTCATTGGACAAGTATTTAATGTATTGCTCGATAATCTCATTGCTAAGACCATTGATCTGATTGTCCGTAATATATTGACCCCACTCTACTTCATGCTCAACAGCGGTTCTCATCATATTACGCAGATCTTCAACGAGCTCCTCGGTGAACAGCTCCGGATTTTCTTTGCGAATTTCGCGGAAAATATTTTGGAATAAAGCTAAATGGGTCAGCTCATCCCGCTGAATATATTTTATTTCCGATACCGTTCCAAGCATTTTGCCTTGGCGTCCAAGCGCATAGAAGAAGCTGAAACCGCTGTAGAAGTAGATGCCTTCCAATATGTAATTGGCCATAATCGCTTTTAATAAATTTTGCGTTGTCGGCTCTTCGATAAAGCTTTCATACAAGTCGGTTATAAACCGGTTGCGGCGCAGCAAGTGCTTGTCTTCTCGCCATTGATTATATATTTCATCACGAACTTCGGCAGAGCATACACTGTCCAAAATATAAGAATAGCTTTGGCTGTGGACGGCTTCCTGGAAGGTTTGTACGGTTAAGCAAAGATTAACCTCTGGAGCTGTAATATATTCGTTAATGTTCGGCAGATTGGAGGTCTGCAGAGAATCGAGAAAAATCAGAAAGCTGATAATCTTATCATAGCTTTGACGTTCATGCGGCGAAAGAAACTTATAATCCTTAGCATCTTGAGCCAAAGGGATTTCCTCAGGAATCCAGAAGTTGTTCATCATCGTCCGGTACATCTTTGTGGCCCAGTCATATTTGACGTTGTTCAGCTCGATCAGGTTTGTTGTGTTTCCACCAATCATGCGGCGTTTTCCCCAGTCACGGTCACCGTGTTCGTTAAAAAGCTTTTTCTTGTTTAAGTCCATGGGACTACCCCCTAAATCCCCCTGCAAGGGGGACCCCATGGGGCGCTGCCCCCTGGACCCCCGTTGTTTGGGAGTTACTTTTTGTTGTTCGGATCGCGTCTGTAGGAGGATGACTATGGCTGGCGCCAAGTCTTCCTCCTACACGCTTAACGTTTGGTGCATAGGTTTATGAGCTTATTGGGTGGAAGGGTCCGCTTACGTACTTACCGACAATTTGCACAAGGCAAATTGTCGGTAAGTACACGCTCTATTTCTAAACATTCTTCTAAAGATGCAAACCTCAAACCTCAAACATTAAACATGAGCAGTTCGCTTCGCTGCTGCTTTGGCGGCTAATATAACGCCGCCGGAAGGACTACAACTACCAACTCCAGTCCCTCTAAACCATACCTCTTCTGGATCAAACTTGAACAAAATTAGTATGCCATTAAGCGGAGCAGCTTACACAATCTTCTATCTCAAGGCTTTTATTACGAACGTAGTAAACGGTTTTCAAGCCGTTTTCCCAAGCGGCCATATACAGCTCAAGGAATTCCTTGGCGGACAGCTCTGGCGTGATGTATAAGTTGAATGATTGAGCCTGGTCGATATGGCGCTGGCGAGCACCGGCAGCCTTAATGCTCCAAAGCTGATCAATACGATGAGCTTCCTTGTAGTACCACATGGTATCCGCGTTAAGATTCGGAGCTGTTTGTGGAATCACGGCATTTTTCTTCTCTTCTACGAAAAACTTGTTGAAGATAGGATCGATACCGGCAGTCGAACCAGCGATCAATGAAGTGGATGCAGTAGGGGCGATAGCGAACAACCAGCCGTTACGCACACCGTGCTTAGCAACCTGCTCCTTGAGCTCGAGCCATTCCGGGCTATCATAGCCGCGCGCTTCGAAATAAGCGCCTGTTTGCCATTCACTGCCTTCGAACACTCGGAAGGCGCCTTTTTCTTTGGCGATTTCCATGGAGGCTTTGATCGCATAATAGTTCATCCATTCATACACTTCATCCGCTTTGGCAATGTGATCGTCGGTTTCCCACAAAATTTTAAGCTGTGCAAGCATTTGATGATAACCGCTGGAACCGAGTCCGACTGCACGGTATTTTTTATTAGTAATTTCGGCTTGCGGGATTGGATAATAATTGAGATCGATAACGTTATCCATCATCCGGATTTGTGTGGTAACAACCCGTTCAATGTCTTCTTTGGTATAAACACGCCCAAGATTCGTTGAGGACAGGTTGCAGACAACAAAGTCACCGCTCTTCACTTGGTTCGTTATAATGCCGTCTTCATGGTTGGATTCAACAAGCTCGGTTGCGCTCATATTCTGGCAAATTTCTGTGCACAGGTTGGAGCAATAAATCATTCCGGCATGTTTGTTCGGGTTTGCACGGTTCACGGTATCGCGGAAGAACAGGAACGGTGTGCCCGTTTCGAACGAGCTTGTCATGATCCGCTTCATAATATCGATAGCCGGAATTTCATCCTTGGAAATCTTATCGTCATTCACGCAATCCCAGTAACGGCTTTCCCATTCTTCACCCCAGCTGTCCTCAATGGAATAGCCTTTGACCTTACGAACCTCATGCGGATCGAACAGGTACCAGGTGCCTCTTTCTTGAGCCGTCTTCATGAACAGATCGGGGATGCACACGCCAGGGAAGATGTCATGCGCCTTCATGCGATCGTCACCGTTGTTTGTTTTGAGATTCAAGAAATCAAGAATATCCTTGTGCCATACATCCAGATAAACAGCTACTGCACCGGAGCGGACTCCCAATTGGTCAACCGCAATAGCGGTATTATTGTAGTTTTTGATCCAAGGCACAACGCCACCGGCTACGCCTTTGTAACCACGAATGTTGGAGCCGCGGCTGCGTACTTTACCAACGTAAATTCCCATGCCGCCTCCATGCTTGGATACTTGCGCGAAGCTTTGGTCTACATTATAAATGCCCCATAGATTATCAGGTACAGTATCGATGAAGCAGCTGGACAATTGATGCAGCGGCTTGCGGGCATTGGCAAGTGTAGGTGTTGCTACTGTCATCTCAAGCTTGCTGAGGACATCATAGAATTGCTTGGCCCATTTCAGCTTATCCGCTTCTTTCATAGCCAGATGCATAGCAACGCCCATAAATAGCTCTTGCGGAAGCTCCAGCACTTCTTTATCAACGCCGCGGATTAAATAACGATCCGATAAGGTTTTGAGGCCGATATAATTCAACAGGTAATCGCGCTCGGGCTTGATATAGGCTCCAAGCTCCTGTATTTCTTCACGGGAGTAATGCTCCAGAATGTACTTGCCGTATAATCCCATATCGGTTAAATACGTAACGAGGGAATACAAGTCCCCATAACCGAAGTGGCCGTATTTACGGTTTGTACGGGCTTCTTTATATAAATCGTAGGCGAGCAGCTTAGCGGCAACGTATTGCCAAGTAGGCTGTTCCACGCTGGTTTTTTCAACAGCAACCTGGATTAATAGACGTTGAATTTCTTTTGTGGTAATGCCATTGCGGAACAACGGAAGCAGAGCGGTTTCCAGCTCAAGCGGATCGCACTCAGGATAAGCTTCACTAGCAAAGTCAATTACCTTTTTCATTTTCGAAAATACGAGTTCTTCCTTAGTACCGTCTCTTTTAACAATAATCATCCTACTACCTACTCCTTTTCGAGCAAAGATGGGATAAACAAAATCTAGTTCCGCATAAAATGAAAAAGCATGCCGCCCCTGTCCTTGCAGGCACATGCCAATAACCATGATGGTTTGCAGCCATGCGGAGTTTGATACCTGTTTTCTCGGGTTGAACTAAACATTAATGCGAACACAAGGACATGCTGACCTGTCGTATGTAACACACAATATGCAGATAGCGTCTATTAGTAAATAGGGAGTTTCTGACTTGGAAGTAAAGTGCGATTTGTTACATCATATCCTCAATATCGGTTGTGAGGCCGCACGGGGCTTGTGTTGATCACCCTATTAAACTACTAATGACAAAATTTGTCGTGAGGAATGTGTGATTCCACAATATCTAGTTGCCGATAAAGCCGTAAGAAGAATTTACCTCAATATATGGTGCCTGTCAATCTATTAATTTTCGACAGAAAAGAGTTATGGAAGCGGTTCCAAAACGTCAAAAATGAAGCATTCACGAAGTAATACAGGGTTTTTGAATAAAAACGAGAGATGACTATAAAAGTGACAAAATGACGCAGAAACAAAAAATAGGTGATTAGACCTACTGCCTTTAACTTGTCTTTTGAAGACAAATACACAGCTGCCGACAGGTGAGAAACAAAAGAAGGAATACATGCTGACAGGAGCGAATTAATTGTTTTCGTACGCTATTAATTTCCATTTATTCCAATAAAAAGCTTGGTTTGTTGTTGTACCCAGATAACCGGAAATGGGGTGAGCATCTATGCTTCGCCGTCCGCTGCCGATATTTGTCCAGCTGTTGGCCGGTATGTTCGTTATAGCCGTGTTGGTGATAGCTCTTACTAACATATTTAACTACCGTCTCGCCTCTCAAATGCTATTAAACCGGTCTGCAGGGTATACCCAGGAATCGGTGGAACAGCTTTCAGCCAAAATCGATGTATTGCTTCGACAGTACGATCAATTTTCACAAATGATGGCGTTTGATGAAAGGGTGCAAAAAACATTAACCGGGACATCCGGCATTCCTGATGCTACAGATACAATCGGACTTAACAGGTACATGGCGGAGAAAGTGCGTTATATTGCAAATGATATGCTGATTCATTTGTTTGGGCTTAACGGAGTTGCCTACGCTTCGAATGAATCACTGCAATTGTTTTGGCGCAACTACGATGAACTGGGGTCTGTTACCTGGTTTGGCAAAATTGACCGATTGGATGGCCGTATGCTCTGGGTTTACGGACCCGCTTGGCGGGACGGGGAAATTCCGGCGATCATCGGGGCTAGAAAATTGAAGGATCAGCGTGATTTGAAAGTGATAGGCGATCAATTCGTTGTTTTTCCGGTTGAAAAAATCAACAGGATTATCGGAGAAACGGGACAGCGTATCGAACGGAAAGTTCAAGTGATGGATTCCTCTGGCAATATCGTTTATTCAACCGAGCACCGCGAGATTGGGACAGCGGCCGATCAAGGGTTGTTTGCGAAGTTTGGGGGCAATGCGCAGCCGTTCTTCGAATGGACAACACGGGAAGAACGTGAGCGAATGTATGTGACTTATGCCACATCCTCTTACAGCGGCTGGACGACTATAGCTTACTTCAAGCGGGAGGCTGTATACGGTGACGCTGCGCAAATCTGGATCAATGCCCTGCTGACGATTGCGGTTGGCATTGTGATAGCGCTTATACTAGTAGCTTATTTTACGTGGAGCTTGACTAAGCCTATCCGACATTTGGCAGGCGGAATGAACCGCATAGGCCTTGAACGTATTCTCCCTATAAAAAAGCGTTTTGCCAGCCGTGAAATTTCATTTCTGTATGATAACTATAACCGGATGGTGAATCAGCTAGAAGAGGTTATAGAACGTTTATCCGAACAGCAAATAAGTGAGCAGCGTGCGCAGCTTGTAGCATTGAAGGCGCAATTCCGTCCTCATTTCTTGTACAATTCACTGAATCTGATTTATTGGACGATCGAAGATAAGCGCTATGATGCAGCGCAGGAAATGACTCTTGCGCTAAGCGATCTGCTTCGTTACAGCGTTCACCCGTCCTCGGAGCTGGTGACACTTCGAGAGGACCTGGCCCAACTGGAACGCTATCTGTTGCTCCAGCGTTCGCGGTATGGGGAGAAATTCAGCGTGGATATGGAGATCGAGCCAGGAATAGAGGATCAGCAGGTGATCCGCCTTGTGCTGCAGCCACTTGTTGAGAATGCGTTCCACCATGGGCTGGAGAGGAAGGCAGGCGGTCATTGGTACATCCGAGTCCATTTATACAGCAGTAACAACATGCTGTATTGCTCTGTAGAGGATAATGGTGAGGGTATGGATGAGCCTGCATGGAGAGCTCTGGAAGCACGGATTCATGCGGAGCATCTGCTGGAAGAAAAGGGCGGAGGTATTGGTCTTACGAATTTGCATAAGCAAATCCGGGCTTTCTTCGGTCTGCCCTATGGTCTGACTCTGTCGCAGAGTCCGGTTGGAGGCCTGCGTGTCGTATTGACATTACCGCTCCATGCGAGCGGACATGATTCGGTCAGAAATGAAGGTAAAGGAGGGGATGGTGCTGCGTAGCTTCCATAGCTTTGTTCCTGTCATGCTCTTGCTGGCGCTTCTTATGGCTTCAACCGGATGTACGCCGCAGCTTGCGCTTCCTAACATGAAGTCAGCGGCACCCGCAACAACGCTCCGCGTCTGGCTATGGCCGGGCAGTGGACTTGAAACATCCATTAAAGCCTACGTATTGAGCCATCATAACATCGATGTCGAAGTAACTATCGCTCAATTCGATGATATGGTGCCAAGCTTGAAAACCTCATTCGCAACCAGAAGCGATGCTCCTGACATTGTTTTGTTGGACGTTTCACAATTGAACCAGTTAAAACGGTTCCCGATGTATTTTTACAACATGTATGACTTTGGGGACGAGAGGATTCATTACCTGGAATGGAAGTGGCGTCAAGCGGAAAGCAAGGATGGTACATTTCTATACGGAATGCCTGCCGACATTGGCCCTGTAGCTTTGGCGTATCGTCACGATTTGTTTCAAGCCGCAGGCTTGCCTTATGAGCGGTCAGAGGTAAGCAGTGCGTTTGGCAGCTGGGATGATATTGAGAAGGCAGGGCTGCTGTTGAAAGAGAAAACCGGTGTGTTTTTATTCGATAATTTATTAAATGTTTATTCCACCTATATGAACCAGTTCGAGGATTCGCCATTTTCTGCACAGGTTTCGGGTCATATAGCGATGAATACACGCATGAAAGAAGCTTGGGACCGGGCCGTACGCTTTCATAAGCTTGGCTTGAATGCAGGATTGCCCTCCCAAACTCCGGTATGGGCAGAGGGAGCTATATCCGGGCAATTTGCCGCTGTATTGGCTCCGTCTTGGGTGCATGGAGCGATGAAGAAGAATGCGCCGGCAACAAGCGGCAAATGGGATCTGGCCCGTGCTCCAGGCCAGTCCTCCAATTGGCAAGGCAGCTTCCTGTCAGTCCCCAAGTCGAGCCGTTATCCGAAAGAGGCGTATGAGCTTGCATTATGGTTGACAGCGCCTCAACAGCAGTTGAGCAATTTTATGGCAAACGGTAATTTTCCGTCAACCCCCGAAACGTATGCGTCGGCAAGCTTTCTTGATGTCCGCGATCCTTTTTTCCATAATGCTCCAGTAGGGCAATTGTATTCATATTCAGCGCTTCGTTATAAGGCCGAGTATGAAGAAATGGACTTCAGCCGTATTGACCGCATAGTGAGAGACGGACTGCGCAGGGTAGAAGGGGAAGGTATGGATCCTGTTCGTGCTTGGACTTCAGTCCTCCAACAAATTCATGAGCAAGCAAAAGGAGAGTGAATCATGTTTTGTACACTTGTCGTGGATGATGAGCCGAATGTGCGGATGTCGGTTTGCAGGGTGCTTTCGATGATGGAGGGCGTCAGTACGGTATTCGAAGCTGAGGATGGCTTTGAAGCGATCAAGCTGTTGGAGCAGCATGAGATTCAATTAGTTATAACCGACATTCGTATGCCGGCTGTGGATGGGCTTCAGCTTGCAGCCCGTATTCGTGCGCAGTATCCGGAAACCGACGTGTATGTGCTAACTGGACATGCGGAGTTTGAATATGCACTGCTGGCTGTACAGCATCAAGTGACGGAATATTTGCTCAAGCCGCTTTCCAAGAAAAAGCTCGAGGAGATCCACGCCGCAGCTTACATGAAATACCGGCAGCGCCGGGAGGATCGGCAAGTAAAAGTAATTCGCAATCAAGCCCTGCTGGAGAAACGTATCCATGATTTGCTTCACGATGTACCGCTTCCAACCTTTGATGAGAATTTAATTCCTTCTTACGATAAAATAGTGCTCGTTTCCTTTTCCACGAAGGAGCTGCAATCGCTTGGTGAAGCCAGCGTACGGTATTTTATCCGCAGCTGCGCGTATGAGGCTTTCAGCAGGCTGGGATCGGCTGTAGTTTGTCTTGAGGACCGGCTTATTACGGTTGTCTTATTTACGGATAATTTTGATAAGGAAGCTTGGGATCGTCAGGTGAAGGAGACGGCCGTCTGGATTAGTGAAAAGCTGCGTCTTCCAGTTAAAAGCGGCTACGGCGGTTATGCAACGGAAATCAAAGATCTCAGCCTGATGTATATCCGCAGCATGATCAGCTTAGGTTTTACTGAATTGTCCAGACGAACGGAAACGGGAGAGGCTATTGCCCCGATTGTTCGGGCGCTGCTTGCCTACGTTCATAATGAATATGCCGGCGGGGCCCAGCTTGCTGATTTTTCTCAAACTTACCAAGTGAATGCCAACTATTTAAGCAATCTATTTCATCAGGAGACAGGATTGACTTATTCCCAATACTTAACACAATATCGCCTGACCCAAGCCAAGCGGCTGCTGCGGGAAACACATCTTAAAATGTACGAGATATGCGAGCTGTCAGGGTATAAGGATCCGGCATATTTCAGCCGCATGTTTAAAACGGTGGAAGGCATGTCGCCCAACGACTATCGGACAGCCTCGGTAAGTTCCTAACAATACTGCAAGAAATCTAAGAATGGTCACCTATACTCGTAAACAGACCGCATCCTATAATAAATGTAAGGGCTTTCTTAGAGGGCCGACTATTGAAAGGAGCGCTATCGATGAAAAGTCTGCTGAATGGAAAGTCATTTTTTCTGGTGTTGTTATCGCTTGTTTTGCTTCTAAGCGCATGCGGAATGGGTGGAGGGGATGCTGCCAAGTCGGCTGATGGGACTGCAAAAAGTAATGATGGCAAAAAGGTTCAATTACAAATGTGGTTTTGGCAAGGGGCTTCGTTTGAAAAAATTATTCCTGAATTCAACAAAACACATCCGAACATCGAGATTATTCCGCAAATTTATAAATGGGAAGATTCCCACAGCAAGCTGCTGACTGCGTTGTCGGCTGGATCGGGTGCTCCGGATATCGCCATGATCGATATTTCGCAGATTGACCAGTTTTTGAAATATCCCGATAAATTTTATGATTTGAACGAATTCGGTGCCAAAGGTCTTGCTAAAGATTACTTGGAATGGAAATGGAAGCAATCCATGGTTGGAGATAAGCAATTAGGTTTACCTACGGATATCGGACCGATGGTTTTGTACTACCGCCAGGATCTATTCCAGCAAGCAGGACTTCCTTTTGAACCGAATGATGTGGCAGCTAAAATTAAAAACTGGGATGATTTCCTTGCAGCCGGCAAGGTGCTTAAGGAGAAGACCGGTACTAATATTTTATCGAATCCGTATGAGCTGTACGGTGCAATCCGCGACCAGGGCAACGAGCTTTACTTTGACAAAGACGACAAGCTGATTATTGATACAAACGCTCAAGTAAAAAAGGCTTTGGAATATTATAAAAAAGCGCATCAAATGGGTATTGCCGGCTCTTTTGACCAAAAAAATGCGCTGCAGGAATATTCTGCTGCACTGAATTCCGGCAAAATCGGGACTTATATATCGGCGGCCTGGGGACGTGGCCATGTGGAAACTCGGGCTCCTGATACAAAAGGAAAATGGCGCGCCGCTAAAATACCGGAAGGCACAGGAAACATGGGAGGCTCTTTCTTAACCGTTCCGAAGCAAGGCAAATATGCGAAAGAAGCTTACACGGCAATCAGCTGGTTAATTTCACCTCAGCAGCAACTGGAAGTGTTCAAGCTGTCAGGCAACTTCCCTTCTGCTCCGTCCGTTTACGGAGACAAGGCAATTACAGAGCAGGGATATGAGTTCTGGGGTAACCAGAAGCTTGGTGTTCTGTTCTCGGAAGTTGCCAAGGAGGTTAAGGTACAACGGAAAGGACCGGATTATCAAACGGTTGAGACGATATTAAGCGACGGAATGCAGGCTGTTACAGTCGATAAGAGCAAGGACCCTGATAAAGAATTTGCAGCGCTTATCGAGAAAGCCAAGGCCAAGCTGAAAAATAAGTAACTGAGCGGCAAATGAATGCTGCTTAAGGGCAGGGTGAGGTGCAGGAACACCTGCAACGCTCACTCTGCTTTCTTTTTTACAATATCAGACTTTATAAATTTTCAGCAGAGCTGAACAAGTCTGATATTGCAAGAAAAGCTACAACTTAGTCACGAATGTATCTTCCTCGAAAGGGCTTCGATCAGAAGCTTTTCTTACACTAAGGAGGTGTGAATGATGAAGGCTTTAAAACAATACGCGGCTCCTTATCTGATGATATCGCCATTTTATTTGTTGTTTATTGTATTTGGCCTGTTTCCGATTTTGTTTTCGTTATATTTGGCCTTTCATGCCTGGGACGGCCTGGGGCAGATGGAGTTTGTAGGGCTGCGCAACTTCCGCAACCTGTTGACGGATGACCCGGATTTTTGGAACTCGGTAGGGAACACATTCATCATCTGGTTTCTGTCAACGCTGCCTCAATTGTTTTTGGCGCTTGTAGTTGCGTTCTTGTTAAACGCTTCGTTCATGAGGTTTAAAAATACGTTCCGCGCCATCTTTTTTCTGCCGAATATTACATCGATCGTCGCGGTTTCGATCATTTTCGGTTCATTTTTCGGTGCACAGTTTGGGTTGCTTAACGGTTTATTTTCCGCAATTGGACTGCCCACAATCGATTGGATCAACGATACGTTCTGGGTCAAGGTGGCCATATCGCTCATGGTGATTTGGCGATGGACAGGCTACAACGCCATTATTTATTTAGCGGGGCTGCAAAGTATATCGGGCGATCTGTACGAGGCTGCAACGATTGATGGAGCGAGCAGGCCGCAGCAATTTTTTTATATCACGTTGCCGCTGCTGCGCCCGATTATTTTGTTTACCGTTATTTTGTCAACGATTGGCGGCATGCAGCTGTTCACAGAGCCGGCCATACTGGTAGGTCTTTCGGGCGGTGCAACGAAGGGCGGACTTACCCTCGTGCTTTACTTGTATAATCAGGCATTTGGAAATCATTTGTTCGGCTATGCTTCGGCAATAGCGTGGATGTTATTCCTAATTATTGCCGTATTTTCATTCTTGAATTGGAAGTTTGTTTCCAGAGGGGAGGGGATCTGATGGCTTCTACAGCATCCAAAGCGTCAGCAGCCTTGAGAACTCCTTCTATAACTTCGAGGTTTTCCTTTCGGGTGGGAACCTTTTTCGTATACACGGGCATGTGCGCAGGCTCGCTGATCTCATTATTTCCGTTCTACTGGCTGTTTGTAATGTCTACGGCCACAACGTCAGATATGTTCCGATTTCCGCCACGCGTGGTGCCGAGTGACCAGTTGCTCATCAATATCGGTAAAGTGTTGAATAAAGTCGACTTTTTTCAATCCTTTTTCAATACATTGACTGTAGCGGGGCTGCATACGTTAATCGTACTCTTCTTTTGTTCGATGGCGGGCTTTGCGTTTGCGAAATTCCCTTTTCCGGCAAAGGGCCCGCTCTTTATGTTTTTGCTGCTCACGATGATGGTACCGCAGCAGTTGGGACTGATCCCGCAGTTCATCATCATGCAGAAGCTGGGCTGGATTAATGAGCTGAAGGCATTGATAATACCGGGAGCGGCAAGCGCGTTCGGCATATTTTGGATGAGGCAGTATTCTCAATCCGTCATCCATGACGAATTGATCAATGCCGGACGTATTGACGGCTGCAACACGTTCGACCTGTACTGGCGCATTGCGCTGCCGATTTTACGGCCTGCTCTGGCGACGCTTGGCATCATTACCTTTCTGGGCTCCTGGAACGATTACTTATGGCCGCTGGTTGTAATTTCGGTACAAAATAAATTCACCATTCAAATGCTGATCGCCTCGATGAACGGGGTGTACAGCACTGACTATTCGATGGTTATGGCTGCTACACTAATGGCGACGGTTCCTCTGGTTATTGTGTTTACTCTGTTCAGCAGGCAGTTTATATCCGGTCTGATGCAGGGCTCAGTCAAGGATTGATTAACAGGCTCCCCCAAAATGAGCACTTCTTATCACATTGCGTGATGGAAGGAGCTCTTTTTTTAATTTTATAAAAGCAGCACTCTTCGAAACTCTCATATTTCCAACGCCTTTTTTACATATATGTGAATAACTTGGATTGGTACTTCCTAATGTGCTACATTTAGGGCAAGAAGAAATGGTTAGCGGAAAAGGGGAGAGTTCAATGACCGAGAAGGAATCACTCGTCAGGTTCGGCATATCGATGCCGCAATCACTGATTGAGCAGTTCGATGCCTTAATTGTTGATCAAGGATATGACAATCGCTCCGAGGCGGTCAGGGATTTGGTGCGCAGAGCGCTGCTTGCACCGTCCCATATCGTATCCGAGCAATTAGCGGCAGGAACTATTGTAATGGTATACGATCATCATGTAAGCGATCTGCCTATTGTTCTGACGGAGCTGCAGCATGACTATCATTCTGAGATTAACTCCACTATGCATATCCATCTGAATCCTCATCAATGCTTGGAGGTTATTGTAGTAAGAGGCGTTGTAAGAAGACTGCGCGAGCTTCAACAGCGCATTCAGGTGCTCAAAGGGGTTAGCTATGCCGAGCTGTCAGTAACGCACGTGGATGGACAGGAGCAGGCTGCTGTTCATGATCATTCACATCATCATACACACACTCACAGTCACAATCATGACAAGTAGACCGGATCGAAAACGGAGGAGAACCGTATGAAAATTTATTTTACTTTGGCGGAAGCGAACGCATTGCTGCCTTTGGTGAAGCTGGAGCTGGAGAAACTGCAAGGCATCAAGAAGCAATACCGTGATAAATATGAAGAGCTTCACCAGCTGAAGGATTATCATCAGAAACAGGGGGGCTTACCGGAAGGCAGTGATCCTTATTTTACATTGGAATGTGAAATGGATTTTCTGCAGCTGGAAGGAAATACATTGCTTAGCAGCTTTGAGCTCAAAGGAGTTCAATTAAAGGATATCGATTCAGGACTGATAGATTTTCCGGCCTTGTTAAACGGTCAGGAGGTACTGCTTTGTTGGCGTCAAGGCGAGGAAAGTGTCGCTCATTATCACGGGCTTCATGATGGGTTCGCAGGAAGAAGGAAGCTAACTGAAGAATAGCCTGGAGACGATGGAGGAGGTTTATAGACATAATGGCTAGCGCAATAGCAATCATAGCATCGAAACAACAACGAAAGCTTTCATGGAACAGCTTATGCGTCTTTCTGCTGGTTGTACTTGTATTCTCGTTGTGTTTAGGGGGAATAGCACCGCAGCAAGCTTATGCCCATACGAGCCTGACGAATGCGGTCCCGGCTGCCAATGCCGAGCTGCAGCAAGCCCCCCCAAGCGTCGTTCTAAACTTTAATGAAAGGCTCGAGGAAGGTGTTTATTACATCAAGGTTTTTGACTCCAAGCAAAAGCCGGTTACTGCTAGCAAAGCCAAGCTCAACGCAAACCGAATGGTGTTGGAATTGGAGCTGCCCAAGCTGGAAACAGGCAATTACGTAGTCACTTATCATGTGATTTCTGCGGACGGTCATCCCGTTGAAGGAACCTATATATTTGCCGTAGGACAGAGCTTAAGTCAGCAGCCAGGCATGGTTCCTTCCAATATGGAGCATATGCATTCTCAAGGGTTATCCAAGGAAATGGGGATTTTGGACATCGTTAATTATTTGTCCCGCATTCTCTATTATGTGACAATGCTGCTGTTTACTGGCTGGGTGGTATGGCTGCGTTTTGGTCTAAGAAATATCGGGAATGTTCGTCCTGTGCTCGAAGGCTGGGCTGTACAGCTGCAGCGCGGTTACCTGATTGCTTTTCTGTTGTTCATGTTTACTCATATTTACGCAATGGTCGGAGACGGTGGCCCTGAAGCAATGGCCGCACTGTTTACATCAACGGGGATCGGGTACATATGGCTGAGCAGCCTTGTACTGTCATTGCTTGGTTTTATCGTTCTTTATCGCAATCCATGGATGGATATGTTATGGGTGGTTCTTTTATGGCTGTTTAAAAGCTTGAATGGCCATGCGGCTGCTTTTGCGCCTCAATCACAAACGATAATGCTTGATGTGGTCCACATGGCAGCAGCGGCTATATGGATGGGTGGTTTACTAATGCTGCTTGTGCTTTGGCGCCGCAGTAAAGAGGATGCGAAAGTATTTTTTCTGCGGTTTTCATCGGCTGCTCTGGCTTCAATGGCTCTACTGATCGTATCCGGTGTTTTTATAGTTCTGATTTTCCTGCCGGATATCGGTTATTTGGTAGAAACCCAATGGGGTAAAATGCTTTTGGTCAAAAGCGCCCTCGTGCTGCTTGTCATGTTAACCGGGCTGACTCTGCGTATCCTGTACCGTAAGCGCACCCTTGAGAAGGTTTCATACCTGCTTCGGATTGATGCGGTTTTAGCGCTTCTGATCGCTTGTATTGTCGGTATATTTACTTATCTGACACCGCTCCCGGCGAACGAGCCGCTGTATTGGCATGTGATGGGTGAGAAAATTCACATGACCACAGAAATTACACCGAATGTACCAGGAATCAATGACATTACAGTGAAGGTGTGGCTTCCGGAGAAGCTGGGTAAGCCCAAGCAGGTATTGCTCAAGCTGCGAAACGAGGGTACACCGGAAATTGCGCCCATAGAGGTTCCGCTTAGCTTTACTACGGAAGAAGAGAAAGCTTATGAAGAATCTTATAACATGAAAAAGCACATGTACAAAGCGCGCGGTGCCTATCTGCCGTATCCTGGCTATTGGGATATCGAGGTTCGTGTTATGGACAGCAATGATGACGAGACCGTCTATCAGAAGCAAATAAGGCTCTACTAACTACTAAGAAATGGTCGTTCTATACACGGCCCTAAAGGCTGACCACTATACTTACATGATTTAACGTCTTATGTCTGAGGGCTTTTTATACGGTTAGCGAGCGGTGAAGCTGCCAGGGGTTCTCGAGGAAATGAACGGAACTTAGAGTTCCTTTATTCAATCTCTCGCCTCCAATTTAAGGCAATAGCGGAAGTCGAGATTCCGTGAGCGACCGGGCAAGGTCGTGTAATTTAGCAGGTGGAACCCCTGCTTGGTAGAACGTGCAGCCGCGTTGCCAATAGCGAGTCTTGGGCTATCAGCAGTAATGTTGAGTGCTAAGCGTAGACAGTCAGGCAGTAGGCCTGAAAAGTGACGGAGCCCCGAAATTGACTAACATTGAGATAGGCCGACGGTATGCGGAATCTGGAAGGCAACATCTACACAGACGC
>NZ_JANQBD010000004.1 GCF_024722015.1 Paenibacillus radicis (ex Xue et al. 2023)
TCCCTTTAAGCCTTGAATATTTGAGGATTTCCCCATGCGACTTCAACCTCCTGTGGTAGGGTAGGTATAGATTGAAGCTCTTTGTCAGGTGCTTCGTATCTTCGATAGTTGCTGGGGATTTCCCTTCATTAGTGGATTATATTACACGCCAGAATTTATATGTTTCGGGGCTCCCCGCAAAGTATCTGAATCAACTTCGAAGCAAGACCCCACTTTGTTGGGATATTTTATGGTATACAATATACCGATATTGCATTATTATTATCTGAAAACGACCCAAAGGTGATCATGATGAGAAGTTATTTTATTTTGGCGATGTGCGTGTTGTTCTTAATTCAATATTTTGTTCAATCGGAGTGGTTACTCTATATATTGGCGGTTTTTGCGAGTGTTGCTTTTATGGGAAGCCTGACATTGGCGAGGACGGTTCCCCGCGTTTTTAGCATCCTTATGTTTATTGCCGGCGTTGTACTGACTGGGTTAAAGGGACAAGGACTGGACGCTATCGCGCAAGGAATCACATCCAACATTCCATTGCTGACTCTTTTGGTTTTAGTGCCTTTATTATCGATCCCATTTAAAATGGGTGGTTTTTTTGATTCCATATTGATCTATTTAAGAAGATATCAGAATAAACCGGGAAAAATGTTTGCTGGAATAACTGTGGTGCTTTTCTTCCTGGGTCCTATACTTAATCTGGGTTCCATTCGAATAGTCCATGAGCTGCTCAAGGACTTGCGGTTAAATGCTGCCTTTTTGTCCAAAGCATATCTTGTAGGATTTTCCACAACCATTTTATGGTCGCCCTATTATGCAGCGGTGGGGGTAGTGCTGCTGTATCTTCATGTATCAATCGGGAGCTATATGGCTTATGGATTTGGAATAGCCGTTTTATTTTTGCTTATCGGTAATGTGATGTTTGGACTCTGGGCAAAAAGGAATAAGCTCGAAACAAATTATAATGAAAGTGGAGCAATCACACTTGACCATCGTAAAAGAATGAAGCTGCTCCCTGTTGTAATCATTGCGCTGATGCTCATAACCATTGCTGCTGAATACGTGACTCATTGGTCGATGCTCGTATTAGTTAGTCTTCTGGCCCTTGTATTTCCGCTGCTCTGGTGTATGTTCTCGAAGCAATGGGGGATATTCAAGCATCAAATTATCGAATATCGGGATAAGGCTGTACCCGTCATGAACAATGAAATCATTATGTATATTAGTGCTGGCTTCTTTGGGCAATCGCTTAAGGGATCAAGCTTTGGTCAAGGGATTCAAGTGTTTATGAATCAATTATCGCAAACTTCGTTTCTATTATTTGCCCTATTTATTATGATCACGATGGTTTGTATTACCTTTGTGGGGATTCATCAGGTGGTTGTAGTCACAGTCCTTGCCACTCAAATGGATCCTGTTACGCTGGGAACATCCAAAGAAATTTTGGCAATGGTATTGATGCTGGCCTGGTCCGCCTCCTCCATATTGAGTCCTGTAAATCCGATTAACCTATTGGTTAGCAACCTGGTGAAAAGGACGAGTATAGATGTCGGAATCAGGGATAACGGCCTCTATTTACTCATTGTGTCTGCAATTGGACTCTGTATCCTTACGCTTTTTCATTAGTTTAAAAGAAAATGTACAGGTTTCGCTTAATGAGGATGGAATGAGGTCTCGTCAAACCATTCTAGAGAAGATCCTCATTCCATCCAATATCAGCATATCATTCCTGTGTTCTGAGGATTAACCTAGTAATCCGGATTGCTTGACTTCTGTGTAGAAGCGGTTGAACTCTTCAATGTTGAGCTGTTGGGCCGCATCGGACAGTGCGGCAGCAGGGTTGGGATGCACCTCGACCATGATGCCGTCCGCTCCTGCGGCCAAGGCAGCCTTCGCGCAAGGAGCGAAGATCGCTTTGCGGCCTGTTGAATGCGTGACGTCCACAAGCACCGGCAGATGGCTTTCCTGCTTCAGTATCGGAACAGCAGATATATCGAGTGTGTTGCGCGTCGCATTCTCGTACGTACGAATTCCACGTTCGATTAGCATCACCTGTTTATTCCCCCGGGAGAGAATGTACTCGGCAGCATGAAGGAATTCATCAATAGTAGCAGCGATGCCTCGCTTCAGCAGAATGGGTGTCCGTACTTCACCTGCCGCCTTCAGCAGTTCGAAGTTTTGCATATTTCTGGCTCCGATTTGAATGACGTCTATATAATCGCAGGCTAGCTCAATATGAGCGGGGTCCACGATTTCACTGATGGTTTTAAGACCAAACTCTTGGGAGACCTCTTTCAAAATTTTCAAGCCGTCTATTCCTAAGCCCTGAAAATCATATGGAGATGTTCTCGGCTTAAACGCACCTCCGCGCATTACCGTAATTCCCTCTTGTTTCAGAGCAGCTGCGACTTGCCGAACTTGCTCGTAGCTTTCGACTGAGCAAGGTCCCGCGACCATTACCGGGCGACCCCCTCCTACAGCAATATCCCCGATAGTAACAACGGTGTCTTCCTTTTGCCTTTTCCGGCTGACAAGCAGATGATTTTCTCCGATTTCTTGAGTAATCAGAGCTTTCTCAGATAACAAGTCCTTCAATTGCAGGTTGATTTCATCTAATCGTTCTCTTAATTGCACAGCATGTAATTGACTCATACCCATTCAGCTCCTTCAAATAAATGAATGTTGGAAAACGCAAAAAAACTCCATCGCAAGGGACGAGGAGCCGTGGTACCACCCTTATTAGAAAATCACCCTTCAGGACAAATTGAATGGAAGGAATGCTTTTCTCACTTTGAGCCCGTTAACGTCGGGATTACGGGTACTCCTAGAAGCTGCCGGGGAAAAAGCAACTGTTCAGAGACCAGCTCAGGAGTGAACTTCGGCGGACTGTTCGTTCGGGTGCTTTCAATCGGTGGCACTCCGTCCCTGTAATGAACCTGTTCCGCGTACTCTTTCCATCATCGCTTGTTTGTTAATGCAGTTGATTAATCTGGTTTTCGTATGATTAAGATGCATTGTAATCCAAAATGAGATGAGGATGCAAGAAGCTGAATTAACGCAGGTCTGCTTTATTGCTGCGAAGCAGCTAACTCATCCATGAAGGAGACAGGGCAGCCTGTTGTCTTAGTTTAGTATATGCAGGGGTTGGCAATAATGGAATTCATAATAACTGGAATATAGGTGAATTTTTTATGAATCCTCAACGTTTTTCTTTTTTACAAATAAGCACCATTCTGATGCTTTCCATCGGCATGATGAACCATGTCATTGTAATCCCGGTTCTAATGGAGGTTTCAGGTCGGGATGCCTGGATAAGCGTGCTCGCAGCAACCATTGTTTTCGTTCCCATATTTTTTTTGATAGCCTACATTATTCAAAAGACGACTGGTAATCGGAATTTATCTATTATTGAGTGGCTTCGCGAGAAGTACGGCAAATGGGTAGCTGGCTGTATCGCACTCGTACTTACTCTTACACTGTTTACGTCAGCGCTGTTTACGGGAAAGGACTTTAAAATTTGGACGAACTCCTCTTATTTACCTCAAACGCCGCCTAGTGTCATTGCAATTATTCTTGTTGGGGTGGCGTACTACATATCGCTGCAAGGGATTCGTGCTATAGCTTATAGCTCTGCTATACTTTTGCCGCTTGTTATTATATTCGGCGAATTTGTCATGGTTTCTAACTATCCCCACAAAGATTACTTGATGCTGTTTCCACTTTTTGAATACGGAAAATCCCAGGCCATGAACGGCATTCTTTTTGTAGGCACGGGGTTAATCGAGGTTATGTATTTAATTTTTTTGCAGCAGCACATTAAAGCGAAGATTAAGAAACGGCATGTTGTTATTCTAGGCTTAATAATGGCGGGATTGACTATTGGACCTGTGATGGGCTCTATCGCCGCGTTCGGGCCTGTTGAAGCTCAAATCCAAAGGTATCCAGCTTTTGAAGAGTGGAGATTGGTTAAAATTGGTAATTATATCGAACATGTGGACTTTTTGTCCATTTATCAATGGGTGTGCGGTGCTTTCATCCGGATAAGTCTCGCCTTGAATATGATAGGAGAGCTGATTCCCAAGCGGAAAAAGCTTCTCTCAGCTTTAATAGCCGTTGTAATGGCCGTATTACTCATTAGCGAAATTGGAGATATTACCTTTCTCTATATAATGAAAACCTATTATTTTCCCATCACGTTTTACACTTTGCTCGGTCTGCTAGTCATTTTATTCGTATTCGTTCTGTTTGCTAAAGGAGATGAGGTGCGGAAAATTAATGAGTCTTAATTCACTTAAAGTGGAATTTAAGGATTGCTCGGATGTTATTTTCTACAGCCACCCCTTTTCTGAATACTGTGAGGTGACTTTGGTATATTGCAGTACGCTTTGTGATGCGAAACTTATCAACGATATGGTTCTGCCGGCATTGATGCGCATCTGGAGCTCCACTACATTCGCAAACGTTGATAGTATTAACACGGCTAAAGATATTAATATGCTCTACGAAACATCAGGCTCTGCATACAGCTCCAAAATTTTTACCGGACATGTCATGATATGGTTTAGTCATTTGGAAGCTGTCTTTAGCTTAAATATTGAAAAAATTCCTAACCGCAATACGGAAGAGACCAATATCGACGTATCCATTCGTGGAGCTAAAGATGGTTTAGTCGAGAGTTTTGATACGAATGTTGGCTTGATCCGCAAAAGATTGCCCACATCAACACTGGCTCTGGAAAGCTACAGGATTGGAGCAGATAGCCAAACCAGGGCAGGTTTGATGTTTCTTAAAGATAAGCTTGATGCAACGATTCTGGAAACCATCCGTGAAAAGCTGGCCAAGGTGCAGCATAAGCTGGATGATCTGTCCAGCGCTACGCAGCTGGAGGAAATTATTTCGGATAAGCCTTACAGTATATTTCCACTTACGGCTTACTCCGGCAGAGCCGATTTCATAGTCTCCTGCTTGATGAAAGGAAGATTCGTAATTCTATTGGACGGTGTACCGGGGGCTATTATAGCTCCTGCTTCCTTATCGTTGCTTTTAAAAACGCCGGAGGATATGCACTTTAATTTTATATCATCGACCTTCGGACGTCTTTTGCGTATATTCAGTCTCATTTTTTCGATTTTTTTACCGAGCTTTTTTGTCGCGCTGACTGGATTTCATCAAGACCAAATACCGTTTCCTTTATTAGCAACCATTGTTATGACAAGGCTTGGCATCCCTTTATCTTCACCCATGGAGATGTTTCTCATCTTATTATTGCTGGAAACCTTTAAAGAAGCGGGCTATCGGCTTCCATCGATGATCGGACAAACCTTGACGGTTGTGGGTGGATTAATTATTGGGGATGCAGCGATAAGAGCTGGATTAACTTCGCCCTCCATGGTTGTCGTAGCGGCAATATCAATTGTGGCAGGGTCGACCTTGATCAGCCAGACCCTATCGGGAACTGTGAGCGTGTTGAGATACTTTACTCTGTTGCTGGCTTCATTTCTTGGTATGTATGGCTTTATGGTTTCCTTGCTGTTGGTCACTGTCTATTTGTCAGGTTTAACGTCTTTCGGCGTGCCTTATTTAGCTCCTGTATCGCCCATTACTTTTAAAGATATGCTAAGAGCCTTTATTATGTTGCCAAGAAAGCTGGGAGGCTTCGTTCCTGCACATCTAAGAAGAAAAGACAAAGGATAGATGACCTTGAAAAAGATGGCTTCGATAATCAAATTAAAGCTGGTCATCCTGCTGATGTTTTTGCTCTCAGGCTGCTGGGATTATAAAGAAATTCATCAAATAACCTATGTAACGGCCATTGGAATTGATTATAAGGATAAAGTGTTTACGGTGTACCTCCTGGCCTTGAATTTTGCCAATATTGCTCAAAGAGAAGGTGTGCGTCCACCCAAGCATAATTCTTTGGTAGGAACAGGAAAAGGGGCTACGGTTACCGAAGCGATGTTTGATTTGTATAACTCGGAGCAACAGCGTGTTTATTGGGGACACGTATCGACAATGATTATAGGGGAAGCCGCGCTCAAGGAAATTACAGTCGAGCAATTGACCGATACCATTAACCGATACCGTGAAATCCGCTATAACATCTGGATCTACGGAACCGATGTACCGATTAATAAATTATTGGATATTCAGCCGAACTTCGGTTATTCTCCCTATGATTCCAAATTAATGAAGCCGGATAAAACGTATAGTCAATTCTCCACCATAAAACCCATGTATTTATATCGTTTTTTATCCGAGTATTACGAGAGGGGAGTAACAGCAATGCTGCCCAAGCTTGTATACGAAAAATCCCATTGGACGGAAAACAGCAAACCAACGCCTCATCTTGTCATTGATGGAGCTTACTTTTACTCCTATAAAAAATTCCGCGGGGAAGTCTCTTTCTCTCAAATGAATGGTAAAAGGTATTTGGACATAGAGGCGGAGCGTATGCTTATAACGATTAAGCAGAATGGGCAAGCGACCGCAACCTTTGTATTAAATCGACCGGAAATAATAACCAGGCACACTATTCAAGATGGACAAGTTTATTACGATATAGAAATTCTTTTGACAGGTTATTTGGATGAACTAATCAAAGAGATGAGCCAAGCAACGATGAATTCACTTTTACAGAAAAAGGTGGAGCAGGAAGTCAGGAAAACGTTTGAGGCTGGAAAGAAAATAAAAGCAGACATATTAAATTTGAATACGCCTGTATTTCGTTTTGATTTTTCGGACTGGAACGAATTTATTTGGCCGAATCCGGACATGGATAATATTCATATCAGAAATATTGATGTCAAAGTGCTGATCAAATACACGGGGAAATATAAGGGAAGAATTGATTGATGAATTACAAAAAAATGGAAAAAAAGCCCCGTGAGCCAATCTGGCCAAGGGGCTATTTCCTTATGTTTTATGTTTCTACTAATGAATGTCTTTCTTCTTGAACCGTCCGCCTTTGACGTCATGGATGTTGCCAATTGCAAGAAAAGCTTTAGGATCAAGCTCGTCGACAATGGATTTAAGCTTAGCTTCCTCCAGACGGGTGATGACACTGAAGATGACCTTTTTATCATCGCCGGTAAAAGCTCCCGAGCCATTCAGATAAGTTACGCCGCGTCCAAGCCGGAAGGTTATAGCTTCACCGATTTTCTCATACTCATCGCTGATCAGCCAAACCGATTTGGATTGATCCAATCCTTCGATTGTAATATCAATCAATTTAAAAGCAATATAATACGCAATTAGTGAATACATGGCATGATCCCAACCAAATACAAAGCCGGCGCTGCCGAGAATGAAAAAGTTGAAGAACATGACGATCTCGCCCACTGAAAACGCGGACTTCTTGCTAACGAGAATGGCGACTATTTCTGTACCATCCAAAGAGCCTCCTGAACGGATAACGAGACCAACACCGATTCCCAGTATAATACCCCCGAATACGGCAGCGAGCAGAGGATCGATGGTTATTGGCTTCACAGGATGAAGAAGCGTAGTTCCGATAGACATTATAATAACGGAAAACAGGGTTGAAAAGGCAAAGGTTTTGCCTATTTGCTTATACCCGATTAATAAAAAAGGCAGGTTCAGAATAACCAGAAACACACCAAGCGGTATATTAGTCAAATGAGAAATGATGATGGAAATACCGACGATCCCGCCGTCAATGATGTTGTTAGGTACAAGGAATATTTCCAAACCTACTGAGAATAAGGCGGATCCAATTATCATTAAAAGGGTGCGACGCAAAAATTTGGCCCAGGATTGCTTGCGATGCTGGGAATGGGGCTGTTCATTTTGATATGTGCTGGATGACATGTAGGGCTCCTCTTTTCCGAATCTCATTCATTTGTATTGTAGTTTAACGTTATGGATTTGAATGAGTGCGGTATGTAATAGAGGAAAATTTAAGAATAGCGAGCAGATGCCTCTTGAGTAATTCACGAATTCTGGAATGCACAAAGTATAAGAAAAGGACAAGTAACAATAAGTAGAAATAAAATGATTCCAATGGTGAGGTTTCGTTTCTCGGCAGTAATGATTTATGTAGATATAAGGATTGTTTGGACAATGAAGGCTCCAGGTGCATGAAGGTATGAGTATCATTATATTGCCCTAGTGCGCTCTGTTCATACGGGAGATGTTGAGAAATGGGAGGAGTCAACGGAAAGACGAAGAAACCAATGATGATCCAAATTAATACAATCCTATGACGTTTTCGTACATGCAAAAGTAGCCCCTCCAAACCCCGAAAATCCTAGTTGAATTGCTTGAATTGTAGCATTTTCCGATAGTCTGAGTCAAACCAGAAGAGCCTGGGCCAACGTGACGACTCATTAAATCTTCAGCTAATTTTAAAGTTAAATTAATAAAGCTAGTCCATAATGGGGTCTATCAGCAGCAACGCTGAAGGAGTAAACCACATCTTAGATACTACAACTTTAGAAAGGGAGTCATACTATTGAACTACAAATTATCGAACCGTAAATGGATGGTAGCTACCCTGCTATTATTTGTTGCATTAGTCGTTTATATTACTGTGTATCCTCCGAAAAGTACGGCAGCAGAAACTTTGGCTGTAGTTAATGGAGTGAAGATCGACAAGGAGCAGCTTTATAAAACAGTGCTTGCAAGCAGCGGCGCACAAACAGTGAACAGCATGATTGAGAAGGAACTGATCCGGCAGGAGGCCGTGAAGGCGGGCGTTCAGGTTCAGCCTGCTGACCTGGATAAGGAGCTGGCAACCTTGAAGCTTAATTTCCCTTCCGAGGCGGAGTTTAATCAAGCCCTTGCTGCGAATGGTCTTACGCTGGATAGCTTGAAAGAAGAGATGATGCCTCAAGTTATGATGCAAAAAATATTGGAGCCGCAAGTGACAGTCAGCGACGATGAGATTAAGCAATATTACGATGCCAATTTGGAAACTTTAAAAATCGCAGAGCAGGTTAAGGCATCCCATATTCTAGTTGCTACTAAAGAAGAAGCAGATGCGATTTTGGCTGATTTGAAGAATGGGGCAGATTTTGCAAAGATAGCGCAAGAAAAGTCTCAGGATGAGGGCTCGAAGGAAAATGGCGGGGATCTTGGCTTTTTTGGACGCGGGACAATGGAAGCTCCTTTCGAAACTGCAGCGTTTTCCTTGAAAGTCGGCAGCTTAAGTGATGTGGTTTCAACGGATAGCGGCTTTCATATCATCAAAGTAACGGATCATAAGGATGCATCGACTCCTACCTTGGAAGATAAGAAGACAGAAATCCATGATAAGCTGGTCAGTCAGAAAGTAAGCGAAATGTCGAGCACTTGGTTGAACCAGAAGAAATCCGAGGCTACAATTGAGAACTATTTAAGCAAGGGTGCGGCAAGTTAATTTGAGCTAACGTTGGCGCACATAGGCGTTACTTGCAGGGACTGCTTTCCAAGTCTAAGGACTTAGGGAGGCGGTCTTTTTTTTGTGATGTAAAAGTGGTTTATTTGTCCAGATTTGAAACTGAAAATTTGCTGAAAGAAAGCTGAATAAAAGCTGATAGCCAATCCGAGTTTATTTTCTCAATTTTCTTGTAAAACGCAGTCACAGCAAGGCTTTAGCACTTTCAGGGTTCTTTCAGCTAGCCATCAAGTTCAATTCAGATACAACCATCATAATGAAATCATTAATAAACCAAAGAAGAAAGAGGCGCGGTACGGCTACAACATCCAAAACTAATTCGTATGAGCAATCTGTATGCTTACATAGTCACAACGATATAGCAGGAGATAACGATGTGATTCGTGTAGGGTAACAGGATTCGGCTTGCGTGCGTAATTTGGGCGAAGGTCATTAAGTAAAAGAAAGATACTTGCGTTAGTTGAAGCCAAGTTTTAAGTTGGGGAGGCATATCGTTCATGAAGAAAAAAGGAATTATTATAGCCATAGCTGCTGTAGTAGTATGCGGTGGCGGCACCTACGCTTATTTAAATAAGGGAACGTTGTTTCAGAGCAAGCAGCAAACGGCAGTAAAGGAAACAACGTATACGGTTAAAAAGGGCAATATCCGCTCGGTTATTTCAGGTACAGCCCAGCTTGAGGCGCAAGAGCAGCAGACGATTGTTCCCCCCAAGGAAGGCATGATCAAAACAATCAACCTTACTCGAAATCAAACGGTGAAGAAGGGAGATTTGCTTCTCGAGCTTTCCGACTCCTCCTTGGACGAGAAGCTGGATCAAGCAAAGCTGACACTCAGCGGCTATCAATCCGATATGGAGGATTTACAAACCCAATCCGCAGCGTTGAAGACCTTTGCGCCAGCCAGCGGTAAGCTAATTCTTTCAACTAATATCAGCGAAGGTGCATCGGTTTCCAAATCCACTAAAATTGCCACGATTGCGGATACAGATACATTGACGGTCACCCTTCCCTTTTTGCAAGAGGAAGCCGCACAAATTCACAACGGAGATAGTGTCCAGTTAACTATTGATGGGTACATGCTAACCAAATCAGGCGTGGTCAATTCGGTATCCCAGTCCGTGAAGTCCGATGCGAAGGGCAATCGGTTGATTGACGTAGCCATACGTGTTGATAATGACGGATCGATGGATGCCGGCCAAACTGTGAAGGGCTCTATTACGGTCGAAGGCTTGAAGATTGAATCGAAAGGCTCAGCCGCTTTGCAATATAAAACCTCGGTTACGGTATTGGCAGGGGTAACGGGTACTGTGGATCAACTGGTAATTAAAGAAAATCAAATGGTCAATAAAGGTGATTTGATCGATACGATCATAAGCGACACACTGAAAAAGGACATTACAAATAAACAAAATCAGATCGATCAATCCCTCAAGAGCATTAAAGACATAGAGGATCAGATTGAGAAGCTGAAGGTTCTTGCGCCCTTTGACGGAGTATTCTCTACTGATTTCGTCGACCAGAAGAAAAATGTGCTGACGGCTTATCCAGTAGGAACAACCATTGCCAGCAATGTACAGCTTGGCGCTGTAGCCAATCTGGAAACTTTGCAGCTCCCGATCAAGGTAGATGAGCTTGACCTGCCCAAAATCAAAGTTGGACAGAAAGCGGAGGTTAAGGTGGATGCTGTAACAGGCAAAGTATTTAACGGCGAAGTAACTCAGGTGTCAACCGTAGGAACGGTTACCAATGGAGTTACCTTCTATACAGCAGTAGTAACATTGAAAAATGTATCCGAGCTCAAAAACACGATGACAGCTACGGCTGATATCATTATAGAAGACAAAAAGAACGTTCTCGTATTGCCGGTGGATGCGGTTAAACAACGGGCTGGCAAACGCATCGTTACATTGAAAAATGCCGACGGAACTACCGAAGCGGATCACGAAGTAAAGATTGGCTCGAACACCAGCACGATGATGGAAATTACAGATGGCCTGAAGGAAGGCGACTCTGTCGTTGTCCAGTCAGCCAACTCAACGAAGAAGCTTTCCCAATCTGAAATTGATGCCATGAGAAATCAGTTCCAGCAAGGCGCACGCAACGGTAACACCGGTGGTGGTGGAGGTGGCGGCGGATTCCAGGGCGGACGTCCTCCAGGCTTCTAAATCTCCGAGGGAAGGGAAGGTGATAAGATATGAAAATGATAGAATTACAAAATATTAAAAAATCTTATTCCCGCGGAGTCGAGGAACTGATGATTCTCAAAGACATTTCTCTCTCTATAGATAAAGGAGAATTCGTAGCGATTGTCGGCCCCAGCGGATCCGGTAAATCCACTTTGATGAATACCATCGGGCTGCTGGATGTGCCCACCTCCGGGTCTTATATACTTGATGGGGTAGCAACGGAAAAAATGAAGGACGACGAGCTCGCAGGACTTCGGAATCGCAAGATCGGATTTATATTTCAACAATTTAATCTGCTGCCGCGCCTCACAGCTATCGAAAATGTGGAGCTGCCGATGATCTATTACGGAACTCCGAAGAAAGAACGGAGAGAACGGTCGCAGAGCATGCTCGAAATGCTGGGGATGGGCCAACGCTCCCACCATAAACCGAGTGAATTGTCAGGCGGCCAGCAGCAGCGTGTAGCGATTGCCCGTGCTTTGGCTATTGGTCCCTCCCTTCTGTTGGCAGACGAGCCGACAGGGGCGTTAGACTCCAAGACAGGTCAAGAGGTGTTGGAGCTGATGCTTCACTTGAACGAAATCGGAAATACCATCGTATTGATCACACATGATCTGCATATTGCGGAAAATGCCAAAAGAATTGTTACGATAAGGGATGGATTAATTGTCGGTGATCTGATCAATGAACCTCAAACGCAGAAGGCTGAAGCGGTAGAGGTGACCGTATGAGAATCATGGAACTGATGCAGATGGCGCTGAAGACCGTAAGCGCGAATTGGATGCGAACTTTGCTGACGATGCTGGGCGTTATCATAGGCGTCAGCTCAGTAGTGACGCTGGTTGCGATCGGTAAAGGCACTTCAGCCCAAATTGCCAAGCAGTACGAAAATATGGGTACCAATCTGCTGGTGGTTAATTTATTGAATCAAGGACGAGCCACGCAGCTTAATTATAGTGATATCATGACCTTTGAGCAGTTTCCTGAAATTGCTGCAATTGCTCCTACCGTTTCTTCCAGTCTGAACGTTAAATACGATACTACACAAGAATCCTATTCCGTGTTGGGCTCCAATGAACGTTATATGAGCATCTTGAAAGCATCGATTAACAAAGGCCGTTTTATTACGGAAGCCGATCTGGATTTACGAACGAATGTGGCGGTGCTGGGTGCTACTGTATCCAAGGAGCTTTTCGGTACAGCGGATCCACTGGATAAAATTATTAATATCAATGGGTTTCAGTTCACTGTTGTCGGTCTGCTAAATACTAAAGGATCCAGCATCGGTGGAACATCAGCGGATGACTCAGTCATCATTCCTTTGACCACTGCGCAGCGCCAGTTGAGTCTGGGAGCCATTAGAACTACGTATGTTGAAGCCACAACAAAGGAAGATATCACCACGGCTCAAAGCACTTTAACATCCTTTTTGACATACAAGTTTAAAAGCTCTTCCGGATTTCGCTTTACCAACCAGGATCAACTGCTTTCGGCGAGCACGGAGGCTTCCAATACTTTAACGAGCCAACTCGTGAGCGTTGCTTGTATCTCGTTGCTGGTTGGCGGTATAGGGATTATGAATATTATGCTTGTTACGGTAAGTGAACGGACCCGAGAGATTGGTATCCGTAAGTCGATAGGTGCCAAGCGGAAAAATATTCTTCTGCAATTTCTGTTCGAAGCCGTCGTAATAAGTGGATTAGGCGGGCTTATCGGGCTATTGATAGGAGTAGGGCTTGCCAAGGCGTGGCCATATTTCAATCCCAAGCAAATGACGGTCGTTTCTTTCGATATCAGTATGTACGCATTTCTGTTTTCTGTTCTTGTTGGTGTTATTTTCGGATTGTATCCGGCTAACAAAGCATCCAAGCTGCGGCCTATCGATGCTTTGCGCACTGATTAATCCATTATCAAACCCAAGCTCTTCTTCGAAAAACCAGCAAACTGCTTACGAAGTAAGTATTGCTACAGCAAAACTCCAAGGAGGTACATCCTATGATTATTAACCGACTACGCGAGGCGGCTTCTTCACGAATCGTCCGTATAACGGCCATCCTATTTACTGCACTTTGCATCGCTTTCTCCGCTTGGACATCGGGGATTTCATTTGCAGGAAAAGAAGGCGTGTTTATTAACAGCTCCGTCTATTTCACCTTGGAGAATGTGTCTATTTCCAAAGGCTCCAGCAATCAAACGATGCAATTTCAGCTCCAGTTAAATAATGATGGAGATTCCATCCTGGATTACAACTATTACGGTGTGAAAGTAACCTCGGCTTCGGGGGGCAGCTATTATGCTCAACTGAGCAAGCAGGCGAATGCTCAAGTGCCTGGTCATACTGCTGTAAGCTACTACTATGTGTCTACTATTCCAGCAGGTTTAGATGCCTCACAGCTGCAGGTAACGGTATTTGAACGCAATGGAAATGGCTCCAGCGTACGGGATATTGGTTCGCTTTCGGTAGCAAACGCACAATCCATTGGACAAACCAATAACCAGCTGCTTGTAAATTTATCTGATGTGGATACGGCTGTCACAACCAATTCCTTTGTATCTTATCAAGCCGTCAAGGCAGTTACTCTTCCCCAGGACGGCAAATGGACGCTGCTTGTGGATGCAATGGTAACTCCTACAGGAACGGAAACGATAACTTTACCATCAGGCATCAAATATTTACTGCATGATGGACAGGGCAGAACCTTAACCCTATCGTCCAATGCCGTTCAAGGCACTTCCATTAATGCGGGTCAATCGAAGCATATTTTGTTGACTACGACTATGGATACATTGCCTTCAACAGATGCCATGACCCTCGATCTGTCGCTTGACAGCACCGGCATCACATCCTTGGGCAAGCTATCCTTAGCGCCGCTGTTCCAATTAGCCAAAATGGGGGAACGAGTTCCTTATGTTCTTAATGGGCGCGAAGGAATTACCATCGAGCTGCAAAAGGCTGATGCTCAGGAGATAAACAACAAGAACGGCGCGCTCCTTACCGCTGTGCTGCATAATGACAGCAAGAGCACCATTAAAGCTCCTACACTTCAAGGCGTATTGATTTCTAAAGAAGCAACACTTTCCGTAAATACTTCTGCAGTGGTTGTGCCGGAAACGTATCTGGCTCCCGGTGAATCAGGATCTTACAGGTTCGCGGCGCAGCTGCCCGAAGGCACTGCTGCTGAGAAACTTCAATTTCTTGTATCCGAAGCGGTAACGGATGTTTCCGCATCTAATAAGACGAATACGAACACCAATACAGGTACAAATACAAATACACCAGCCTCAACTGGCAGCAACACTACAGCTAATTCAACTACGACAGGTTCAAATGCTTCATCCGGCGGAACCCAGAACAGTACAGAAGCTGGTTCAATTCCGATATTAGCGGCTAGCTTGTCAGAAGGTCTGTCTGCTGGGTCAAACATGAACAATATTCCACAATATGAGCTGGGACAATCCATTGTGTTCGATTCTAGCAGCGAGCTGATTGATCCTAATCTGAAGGTTTCATTGGTAGAGCTTAATGGCCATACCGATTCAGAGAACGGATACCAAACCGTTGTTGCCAAATTCAAGCTTATGAATAATAGCAATGAAACGCTGACCATTCCGAATTTCGGTACTTCCTTGACCGATTCGAGCGGTACGACTTATCCGGGTGCCCGCCAAACGACTACTTTGCAGGAGCTTATCCCGAATACAGCTTACGTTTACAGCTATTCCTATATGCTTCCTCCAGCTGCTACAGGCCAATTTAAGCTTAGCATAACGGATGCTTCCAATACTTCGAGCATTAAAGTGCCGATTGCTAACTATAAGGTGAGCGTGGCTCAAACAGGAGAAGAAGATCCGCAAGCAGTGGCCAAAAAGCTATCGCTCTATCCATTCGATGTAACATTGGACTACTGGGCTATTAACGCACAGTACAGCAGCGGCAGCTATACCTATACGCTCAAAGGAAACTTTGACATTAAGAAGTCAGAACAAGTCATTGTAGACGATTCCTTCTCTACACTGGAATTTGAAGTGGTTGACGCCACTAATCGTATACTTGGCAGCACGACTAACAAGCTGCAGGGAACGGGCAAGCTGATCAGCGGGCTACAAACCATTACATTTGCCAATGTAAAATCAGAGCAGCTTGAATATCCGGTAACCATCCGGGCCTACGAGGTCATCACGACTTCTACAGGTACAGCGAAACGACTGCTTGCTACTTTAACACAATAAAATTAGTGCGAGTTCAAAAAATCAATGTGTTAGCATAAAAGAAAGTGCTCTATTGCAGAACTATTGCAGTAGAGCCTTTTGTCGTAAGAAAATGGAAATTTTCAGCAAATCTTCAGCTTCCTCTAAAGAAACGTTCAGTTTTCCCTCAGCATGGATTCAGGCATGAAGCTTATGATTGGAATGTATTCAGGTATAAACAATAGCGGAGCGCTGAGTTGAGCGGATATCGCTTTATAGATGATAAGAAAAAGGTTAGTTTTATAAAAAACAAGAATTGTGAAAGTGTGGATGAAGTACATATCGATGGAGGCTGATGGATGAATATTTCAAGCAGCAGTTATTTCAGGTCTCGCCATTCAGGAATGAGAAGTTGATAATAATTCTTGTCGGTTTAAGTGTGTTTTTTAATATAAATCAGTATAATATAGATCACAAAGACTACTATAAGGCGGTAGATCCATATGCAACAATTAAAAGGAATAAAAATATTGCTCGTAGATGACGAGCCCAATATCGTTCAGTTCCTGGAGCTTGGCTTACAAAATGAAGGCTTTGAAGTACAAACAGCTAACGATGGCATGACCGCTATTAGCATGATGAAGCAATTTCAGCCTCATGTCGCTATTCTTGATGTGATGATGCCGGGAATGGATGGCTTCGAGGTGTGCCGGATGATCAAAAAAACAGAAAATGTAGCCGTAATAATGTTGACCGCCAAGGATGAGGTAGATGACCGTGTGAAGGGGTTAACGTTAGGTGCGGATGATTATATGATAAAACCGTTCAGCTTTGAAGAGCTGCTTGCGAGAATTTATGCCAGAGTCCGCAACCAGTTTCCGAACCTGTTCGGGGAGGTTGTTATCGGAAAATTTAATATTGATGACCGGCGTAAAGAGATCAAGCTGGAAAATCGGGTGCTGGAGCTCTCACCGACCGAATATGAGCTGCTTAAATTTTTAGTCGTCAATCATGGCTTGGTTCTAAGTAAAACGGTAATTTTGGATAAAGTTTGGGGTTATGATTTTGGAGGGGAAGAAAATATTGTAGAGGTGTACATTCGTGCTTTAAGGGATAAATTAAATGACAAGAACCATCAAATCATAAGAACCCTGCGAGGGCTAGGATACCGAGTTGATCTGGTATGAAGGATGCTCTTAAAACCATTTTCTCTCCCAATTCACTCCGGTTTCAACTATTATCCCGTTCCTTATTGATTCTTGCCTGTTTGCTTGTCCTTATTGGTCTTGTTCAATATGCTTTTATGCGGGAGAACATTTATAGAAATAAAGCTACCAGTATTCAAAGCCAGATTCTTTCGATCCCACCGAATGCCTGGCAGCAGTTTGGCGCAAATTCCAACAATAATACTAATAATAGTAATGGTAACGGAAATAATAGCGGTGGCGAAAATCGTGCTGAGAATCGTGCTGAGAATCGTGCTGAAAATCGTCTTGATAATCGAAATGATAACCGTCCGCCAGATAATCGTAATGATAATAAAATCGACAATAAAGCCGATAACAAGCCTGAAAATAAAACGGACAATAAACCCGAAAATAATCGTCAAGATAACCGGCCTGGCAACAGGTCGCCTTTCTTTTTCATTCCTGAGGCCAATCTGGCCTACATTGATTCGAACGGCAATCATACCGTATTGACGAATGGGCCTAGTGATACGGCTCCTCCTGAGCTTGAAACCCAAGAGTATTTGGATGTGCTGGCTCAGGGCAAACCTAAATTAAACTACAGAGTCATTAATTCGGGTGGTCACGAACAACTGATGGTCCTGCAAGCGGTTGGCTCGGCATCAAGACAAACGCTGGGGCTTGTTCAGGTCAGCACGATGACAGGTCCCCTCAGGGAGCTGCTCATTCGGCAGCTGCTTACCTTCTTGTTTCTTGCTGTCGTTGCTATGCTGTTTGGATTGTTAGGCTTTCTGCCGGTGCTTAGAAAAACATTAGTCCCCTTATTCAACATGGTTAAAACCGTGGAGAAGATTAATGCAGGGAATTTGGAGACACGCTTCCCAACTCGACAGGGCCAGATGGAAATAGACCGGTTATCCGAATCGTTTAACGGAATGTTAATGCGCTTGGAAGCCTCCTTTGAAGCGGAGAAAGAGACTAAAGAGCAGATGCGCCGATTTATAGCCGATGCTTCTCATGAGCTTCGTACACCATTAACGTCTATCAATGGATTTCTGGAAGTATTGCTCCGCGGCGCGGCCAGCCAGCCGGACCAGCTGCATAAAGCATTAACAAGCATGCACAGCGAGTCGGAGCGCCTCAATAAGCTAGTCCATGATTTGCTGGTGCTGGCTAAGCTGGATAAATCTCCTCACATCCAGCTGTCTGATGGTATGTTGGATTCGGTTGTTCGGGATATGGAAGCGCAGCTTCGTATATTGGCAGGCAACAGACAGCTAAGCTTCAAGATTTCACCCAACATGAAATGCAAATTTGACTCGGATAAAATGAAGCAAGTGATACTGAATTTATTCCAAAATGCGGTACAGCATACGGACAATGAAAAGGGGCATATTGAAGTTTCGTTATCATGGGAGGACCATGGAATTTTATTATCGGTTAAAGATAATGGACATGGGATTTCCGAGGAGCATTTGCCGCATGTGTTTGACAGATTTTACAGAAGCGATTCTTCAAGGACGCGAAAATATGGAGGGGCAGGCTTAGGCTTAGCCATTACCCAGTCCATCGTTGACATTCATGGAGGCACCATTCGTGTCGAAAGCCGCGAGGGGGAAGGCTGTACATTTTTGGTATGGATTCCCGAGTAGGCTACTTGGGAGTTAATCCAATCAAGCCAGCTCCGATAGACGCGTCTTCAAAGCGTAAGCCTGACATAACCTATGGTAAGCCTAACCTAAGCACAAGGCGAGCCTTGGCGAGTGAATCTCAAATAAATGTGACGAAACCTTCTAATCCACTTGAAAAAGCAGGATTGAAGGTTTTTTTCTGCCCAATCGTTCGGATAAGGTCAAGGCTGAAGTTTTCTAATATGAGGTTACCTGGAATTTCTGGAGCTAATTCCAGGATTACATGACTGGTTAGGTGCCTGGAATTGCTCCTTCTAATCAAGTGCTCAGTGAGAAAAAGTCTTTTATAACATGGAATTAACGGGATATTTTCCTGTTTTATCCCCAGTTTTGACCCTCTTGCCTAATATTAACTGGAGGATTTCCAGGTATTCTTACGGGGACTTATAGCTGTCGCTGTTTGCTATTGGCACTCATCTTTTGGGATTCATTGTGTACTTATTCATTTTCAGCCCACATTCAGCAACTATTCAATTAATGCTCAGTTAGCGTTAAGGGACGATTCAGATTGAGGGGCTATGATGAAGGTACAGGAGGAGAGGCCGTATGAGTACTCAATATTCCATCATCGTTCCGGTCTTTAATGAAGAGGGAGTCATTTATACAACTTATCGATGTTTGAAACAGGTTATGGAGCAGATAGGCGAGGCCTATGAACTGCTGTTTGTTAATGATGGAAGCCGTGACAACACTGCTTTTCTGCTCAACAGCTACAGTGAATGGGACGAAACCGTCAAGCTAATTAATTTCTCTCGTCATTATGGTCATCAGATTGCGATTACAGCCGGCATGGACTATGCGGTTGGAGAAGCTGTGGTGATCATTGACTCTAATATGCAAAGCTCATCAATAGAGCTAATTCCAGATATGATCGCAAAGTGGAAAGAAGGCTTTGACGTTGTATATATGAAACGAGCTGCACAAAAAGAAGCTACGTTGCTTAAGAAGCAAATAGCCGGGTTATTCTCACGTATACTGCGGACATCAACGGATAGTATCATAGCATTGGATTCAAGTGAATTCCGTTTATTGGACCGCAAGGTTTATGAGGAATTGAGGCAGTTCTCAGGTAAAAACCACTTGCTTGATGGTATGGTCAGCTGGGTGGGCTACAGTCAAACGATTATAGTAGATGAACAAGGGGAACAGGTGGCGGAAAAGCCGCAGCTCCCTTTTAAAAAGCTGCTGAAGCTTTGTCTGAATGTTATTACCTCCTACTCCTTCAAGCCGTTGAAGATTGTAGGCTATTTGGGAGGAGTTCTTTCAAGCGTGGGCCTCCTTTATCTCGGGGCGTTTGTATATTTCAAACTCTTTATAGATGCGGCACTTCCGATGTGGCATTCGCTTGCTGCTTTTCAGTTGTTTTCAACAGGTTTTATTTTGATGATCATGGGTATCCTCGGGGTGTATATCGGTCGTATTTATGCTGTGGCTAAAAGTCGTCCCTTATACATGGTGCGTGATTCCAGCGGCGTTGCGATAAAGGAAAGCAGAATGAAGGGTGTGAGCTGATGCGTAAAACTCATACCAAAATCCTTCTGTTGAAATCCGGTTTGGTAGGAGGAGTGAATGCCTGTATTGACTTTGCTCTGTTTGCCCTTCTTACTTATGCTGGAATTCCGTATTTGGCTTCCCAATATATGTCCTCCATATTCAGTGGAATTAACAGCTTTCATCTTAATCGAAGATGGACCTTCCAAAGCACTGGAAACACAAATGGAGGGGAAATTGTTAAATTTCTGGTGCTTAATATTTTGAGCTTGCTGCTCACTTCGGGACTGCTAATTCTTTTTCACCAATATATGGGTTGGCCTGTCGTTGTGAGTAAATGCTTTTCGATGGGATTTGGATGGTTACTGAATTTCTGGGGTAATCGCCTATGGGTATTTGAACAATCTCATCAAGCGTATGCCGGGTATCTGTTCAACTCAGATCAACCAAATGATTCTTCAGATAAGCTCGACGGTTATTTATGAATCGAATAATATATTCGGTTTCCATGTCAAAACTTGAAATATCCTTACTTTTAAATGGATCCAAAAGAATGTAGGGACGAATCATGCTTTGTAAGGAGAATATATGTGGTTCTAAGTAACTAGCATTAAATTTGGTTTCCAAGATGTTCTCAAGGAGAGATTTGTACTTTTGACGAAACTCAGGCACATCAATTAGTCGAGAGATTAAGGTGTTATATCCTTGGATAGGAACATAATCGTACTCCATTACTTTACCATGTATATCTCTTCCCCAGGTCGCATCGTAATCCCAAGGAATAATCTCAAATAGCCCAGACTCTCCGCTTCGGTAAAGGGCATAGTTTTGGATGAAACCATCATAATTTTGCGTGCAGACAATTCCAACCAGCCATAGTAAAAATTTATTCACATCTATCAAGTTGGAGATTTCATTTTTAAATTCAGACTGAGGGACCGTATTTATTTTATAAATAAGTTCCCGTATATATCGAAAATCCTCTTTGAGTCCGACTTTTAGGCTGTAGCCTGCTTCAAGGGAATGTTTGATCTTATTTTCCGGTGTTATTAAAGAAAAGTTAGCATCATCATTGCTTGCATAAAAAATTTGTCCGGGTTGTAAACCTCTTTTTTTTAGAAATAGGTCATCTACTGATTCTAATTGTAAATAGACTCCTATAGTAGAACCGTTCAGCTTTAATAGAATGTGTTCCGCGGCAGGTGCTAGATTTCCAATATCTTTAAAAAAATCAAAGGAAAGTTTACTGCGTATCATCGAGGGGTCTAAATACTCGGCATTTAAATGATATTCTCTAGCACCTAGAAATAATTTTGGTGAGTGAATAGTGAGTCGTAATGATTTTTTCTTTAGTTTTCGAATGTGGTATCCACGGTAAGCAACACCAATGTCATATTGCTTTTGGCTAGCTTTTAGTTTTGCAGGGACGGGGTCTTCGCTCCACATATGATCTCGAAGAGTTTTATATTCATTTTTTTTTATAAAAATTTGATAAATAGGAACTTCTTTGGGCAAATCCACTATATCACCTACCTTTATTTTTAAATTAGAATATGCGGAGTTTCAATATTTCGTGACTTTGCCTAGATCAACAATAGTACACTCGCATAAAATATTTTACTCCCGTCATATAGGGAAAACGATAAGTGAGGTGGTTTTGTTGGTAGCCCTAACAGAGCACGAAATACAAGAATTGGTTCATGAAACTATAGGCACTGAGCTTGAGAAGTTTTTAAAACAAAATCCAAAGGAACCTGAATTACGCAAAAACTCTAAGGGATCCAAAGACTCTGAAAGTTCGAAGGGTTCGAAAGGTTCTGGAGGTTCGAAAGGTTCTAAGGGTTCGAGAGGCTCTGGAGGCTCGAAGGGTTCGAAAGGCTCTAAGGGCTCGAAAGGCTCAAAAGGCTCGAAAGGCTCGAAAGGCCAAAAAGGACCGAAAGGTCCGTTAGGAGGTCCGCTAGGAGGTCCAAAAGGTCCGAAGGGTTCGAAAGGTTCGAAAGGTTCGAGAGGCTCGAAAGGCTCGAAGGATGAGAAAGGCTCGAAGGGCTCGAAGGATGCGAAAGGCTCGAAAGGCTCGAAAGGCTCGAAAGGCTCGAAAGGCTCGAAAGGCTCGAAAGGCTCGAAAGGCTCGAAAGGCTCGAAAGGCTCGAAAGGCTCGAAGGATGCGAAAGGCTCGAAGGGCTCGAAGGATGCGAAGGGCTCGAAAGGCTCGAAAGGCTCGAAAGGCTCGAAAGGCTCGAAGGATGCGAAGGACTCGAAAGGGGCCAAAGACTCTGAAGGAACAAAAGGGTCCAAAGGGTCTAAAGACAAGGAGGGTCCGAAGGGGAAGAGGTAGTGAAAATAGTGGATTGTTAATATATCCCAATGATATAAATTAGGGCTTTTCCCAATCATTATGACTGAGGGAAAGCTCTTTATTTTTTGAGTAAAGAAAGTGCGACTTCCCTAAAGTGGATTGTTCATCCTAATGAATGTAAAAATATAGAAATTATGCCCTGATTGTCGCTTGATAATAGGGGTATTGGCGGAAAAATAAAGATACTGGGTACATGTACCATTCACTAAGGCACAGAATTTAATATATATGAGGTGTAACCCATTAATCAAAGAGATGAGGGATTGAGTTCTATGGATAAAGAAAGTCTTAGTTTAATGATAGGTAGAACTGTACGTATCAACAGGGGAGGACCTGAGTCCAAGAAGGGGAAACTGTTCTCCGCCAAGGATGACCATATCGTAGTAGACATTGAAAATGAAGGGATGCTCTACTGCAAGATGGATCATATTAAAAGTCTAACCTTGGATGCTCGTGACGTTTCAGACCTTACAGAAGTGCCACCTACCCCTGTTGAAGAACAAGTTGTGCTGCCTAAGTATATCGATGCGGAAGATTTTTATTCGGTCATGGAAAACATGAAATATCGTTGGGTTCAGATCAACCGCGGGGGTCCCGAGAAAACCGAAGGCGTGTTGGTCGAAACTACTGCTGATCAAATAAGAATGGTAGTAGGCAATGAAGTTGTTCATATTTTACCTTTTCATATCCGGAATATCAGCTATGGTTTGAAGAAAAATGATCAAGATAATAACAAAGATAAACAGGATGGAAACAAGGATGCAAAAGACGGTAACAAAGATGCAAAAAAATAAAAGATTCAGTAACATGTGGGATCTGCAGGAAACTATAAAAAGAATTGAATTATTACAAATTATTAAATAGTCGCCTTATCGCGGCTATTTTTTAATCCAAATGTTGTAACAAATTTGCAGAGATATTTATCTTGCCAAGGGCAGTTTCACTATGCAGCTGTAAGGCTTGGTGCATATATATGGGATAAACTATCCATTCCATGATGTTTGAAGGGGGATGTTAAATGCAGCCTGAAAATTCAGATGGCCTCAAGCGGTTGGTTGAAAAAGTTGTGTGTATTAATAGGAATGGGCCCGAGTCTAAAAAAGGATTGCTCGCTACTGTCAAAGATGATCATCTGGTGTTACTAACTGAAGAGCAGTATTTATATTATCAAACGAATCATGTAAAGAGCATAACTTTTGATAGTACTGAACCTTTAGGAGCAGAAGCTCCTTTCAATAAAAAGTTGGTTTATTTGGATGCTGTAAATTTTAAAGGAATTCTGGAAAAAATGATCTTTAGGAGGGTCCAAATTAACCAAGGTGGTCCTGAAAGCATAAACGGGATATTAAGCCGTCTGTTTGAAGACCATGTTGATCTTGTTCAAGGGCACGAGGTAATTAAAATAGCGACGCCACATATTAAGAATGTAAGTTATACCCTCAGTAAACAAGATGCAAATTCGAATTCAAATTCAAATTCGAATAAGGACTCACAAACGAAAGTGGTTGCAGATGACAAAACTAATGACCTATCCCAGCAGACAGAATTGAAAGAACAGACAATAGTGGAAGAGACAAAACCGGCAGAAGTGGAGCAAAAATCACAGATCCGTAGGAGGAAGCGCTCGGAAAAGAGAAAAATGCGACTCGTTCAAGAGTCTAAACCAATTACTGTGGAAATACCGCCCGACCAAGAGTCGAAACCCATGATTATGGAAATACCGCCCGTTCAAGAGTTGAAACCCATGATTATGGAAATACCGCCCGTCCAAGAGTCGAAACCCATGATTGTGGAAATACCGCCCGTCCAAGAGTCGAAACCCATGATTATGGAGATACCGGCCGTCCAAGAGTCGAAACTCATTGATCCTGTGAATATAGATCCGTCTCAAGCTCCTGATTCCATTAAGGGAGATGAATTTACGGATACCCTGCCTGTAATTGCAAACGATCAAAGTCAGGTTACCACAGAGCAAATAGTCGTAGCCCCTAGCCAGGAAAGTTCGTTCATTCATAACCCGGTCTCTAATAATTCTGATTTATTATTTCATCTTCCTGTTGTTGAGCAAACTGCTAAGAAGGCTGGAAGAATACGTTCTCGTAAATCAAAGCTTATTAAACGGAAGCGTAAAGCTATCCAACCAACAGTACCTCAAAGAAAAAGACAAGTGATCGAGCCTAAATTGCCAAGAGTTTTAAAGACCACGAAGAAAATCAAAAAGATTAAAGTTGCAGAAAGAATTAAGGTTACAAAAAGAACTAAGGTTACAAAAATAGTTAAGGCAACAAAAGGAATTAATGTTACAAAAAGATGGTTACTTTTGAGCAATAAGCGGCAGCCTCTGAAGGCTGTAGTACTTGGTTCAGTATGGCTTGCTCCAAGTATAAAAAAACATTTCCCTCGGTAATAACATTATGAAAGTAGGGGGATTAATTCAAAGACAGCAACCTCCTATCAGTGATTATGATAGTGAATCCATAATTTAATATATGTATTAGGAAAAGGAAAGTACTGGTTATCAATCTATTCTTTTAAAAGTCCACTTCTAACTATCCAAGCTATACAAGTACTTGAAAGATTCAATTTATATGATTCGCATCTCTCCAAAGTGTGCTTAACATAGATCAAAAGTGAAGCCCCCATTCCGCTCTGCAGTGGTTTTGGGGGTATTTGGGTGTTAAACAAAATGATTCATCTTGACATGTATACAAGGATACAAGTATATTTCAAGTAGAAGTGAATGAACTATTTAATTCTAAAATTTATCATTTTGGGGAGAATGAGCGGATGAGAATGGTGTTTAGATGGTATGGTGAGGGTAACGATACGGTAACTTTGCCGCAAATCAAACAAATACCTGGGGTGGAGGGTATAGTGTGGGCGCTTCATGATTTGCCTGCAGGGGAAGTATGGCCGTTGGATCGAATTATCGAAGTCAAAGAGCTTGCAGACAAACACGGCTTCCATGTTGAGGTTGTTGAAAGTGTTAATATTCATGAGGACATTAAGCTCGGTTTACCGACAAGAGATGTCTATATTGCAAATTATAAAAAGACGATTGAACATTTAGGCAAGATTGGCGTTAAGGTCATTTGTTATAATTTCATGCCTGTTTTCGATTGGATTCGGACTGACCTGTTTAAGGAATTGGAAGACGGCTCTACAGCTCTTTTCTATGAAAAGGCGAAGGTTGACAGTATGGATCCAATGGAGCTTGTTGGCAAAATTGCCGCCAATCCGGACTTTACAATGCCTGGCTGGGAGCCTGCGAGATTGAAGCATCTTTCCCGTTTTTTTGAAGCCTATAAGCATGTGACGGAAGAAGATTTATGGAATAACCTGCAGTATTTTTTGGAGCAAATCATACCTGTAGCCGAAATTAACGATATCAAAATGGCGATACATCCGGATGACCCGCCTTGGTCCATTTTTGGCCTGCCGAGAATTATGACGAACCAGGCGAATATTCGCAGGCTCTTGAAGCTAGTGGATAACCCTTATAACGGCGTTACCTTATGCAGCGGGTCGCTAGGCGTCAATCCGGACAATGACATCATAGCGATGGTAAGGGAGTTCGCGGACCGGATTCCATTTGCCCATATTCGAAACGTAAGGCTTTATGAGAATGGCGATTTTATCGAGACCTCCCATAGGGCATCTGACGGCACGGTAGATATTTGCGGTATAGTGAAGGCTTATCATGAGAATGGTTTTACAGGTTACGCAAGACCGGATCACGGCAGACATCTGTGGAATGAGCAATGCAGACCAGGCTACGGGCTTTATGATCGGGCGCTCGGGATTATGTATTTGTGGGGCGTTTGGGATTCACTAGAAAGAAGTAAACAGGAGGTAACCTCATGATAACCCTTAATGAGAATTTAAAAGGAAAAGTAGCCGTAATTACCGGTGGAAGCGGGGTTCTTTGTTCAGCGATGGCCAAGGAGCTTGGCAGACATGGGGTAAAGGTTGCTATTTTAAATAGAACTGTTGAAAAAGGCGAACACGTAGCTAATGAGATTAGAGAAGCTGGCGGGGAGGCCATTGCCGTTGCCTGCGACGTGCTGAATGTGGAGAGTGTTAAGGCAGCGGAAAAAATGGTTGCGGAAAAGCTCGGTATTTGTGATATCTTAGTAAATGGGGCTGGCGGCAATCATCCGAAAGGCAGTACAACGAATGAAACTCTGAAGTTGGATGATTTAGCCAATAAAGAGATTACTACGTTTTATGACCTGAGTGCTGAAGGTATTGGCTATGTTTTTAATTTGAATTTTTTAGGCACGCTTATCCCCACACAGGTTTTCTCCAAAGCAATGATTAACCGGAAGGGCGCAGTAGTTATTAATATGTCCTCAATGAGCGCACCAAGTCCGATGACCAAGGTGCCAGCGTACAGCGCAGCCAAAGCGGCAATTGATAATTTCACACAATGGCTGGCTGTTCATATGGCGGATGCTGGAATTAGAGTGAATGCGATTGCTCCCGGTTTTTTCTTAACGGAACAAAATCGTAGGCTGCTGACCCATGAAGACGGGTCTTTAACCGAGCGGTCTCACAAAATTATTACTCATACCCCAATGCGAAGATTCGGCAAGCCGGATGATTTGCTCGGTACGTTAATATGGCTGGCTGACGATACGATGTCCGGCTTCGTAACCGGCATTACGGTTCCGGTTGACGGTGGTTTTATGGCCTACTCGGGTGTGTAGATTAAAGAACGGATTAGGAGTGAAAGGATCACATGCTGTTTGATGAGAAATTGGATGAAGCCTATGCAGAAGGTAATGAGAAATGGAAAATCGACTTCTATGCTCCTGAGGCTCCTAGAGAGGAAGTAGCCTTGCTGTTTATTCATGGCGGAGGATGGGCAAAAGGCAGTAAAGAACAGTGGCACGATGTTGCCAAGTATTTCGCTCAATTGGGTTATATGTCTGCTTCCGCGGGCTACCGATTAACGGATATGGCGGTGTATCCCGCCCAATTGGAAGATGTACATAGCGCCATGCAATATATGAAAAAGCAGTCCTTCAGATTCGGCTTCAATCCGGAACGGATTGTCGTTATCGGCTCATCGGCGGGCGGCTACTTAGCTGCTATGTTAGCATTGGATGCTGCGTACAAGGAGTCATATCCGCAGGCCGTCATTCTTTATTGCCCTGTGACAACCTTGGAAATGAACGGGGATTTCATTCCTCAATTTATGGGTTGTCCATGGGAAGGCAATGAAGAGCTGTATCGTGAAGCCTCCCCGTATAACCGAATTACGGGAACAGAGCCGCCATTTCTGATTATTCAGGGGGATGCGGATGTGACGACACCGTATGAACAAGTGGCGTATTTTCATGAAGCTCTGCTCGAGAGCGGAGTACATTCAGAGTTAGAGGTTCTGGAGGGAGTAGGCCATGGCTTCGGATATGGCGTTGCTACTCCTGCGCAGCAAAAGTCAGTCCAAACAATGGAAGCGTTCTTGAAAACTCATTTTTCTGCTTAAGTATTGTTCTGTTAGATTGAAAGGGTAGGAGGGAGCTGCAATAATAGCTTTTGGACAATTGCTGCTATAATTGCAGAGCCCTCCTGTTCATTAGCTTAAAGCTCCAGCTTGCCAACTGCAGTATGCAGCCGTCTATTATCCCCGCATTTCCATGAATCAAGCATTTCCGCTGCCATTGCTGCGCGGCCGTTTTTCACGATGAGATCCAGGATTCGATTCTTCCTCTCCTATGTTGTCACGATTTCCTCATGCCTTTTACAGCAGGAAGTAGGTTTAACAGCTAATTGGTTCGTCTTTAGTAATAAAAAAATAGCAGGGAGGAAGTTTGATGGTCAAACATTCTTGGCTGAGTTGGAGCAGCGGCATGTTCATCCTGCTTCTCATATGTTCCATAGGTGCAGGTTGTACGCTCGTATCTACACCGGAGATCCAAACGGATACAATGAAAGGCGGGGCGGACGGTAAAAATAAGATCGTGCTTACCGTTTGGCATGATTGGATGGGACAAGACTCGACCTCCGAAACGATGCGCAAGCTGCTGGAGCGCTTCCAGAAGGACAATCCGCATGTAGAGCTGCGCGCTCAGCCCATCATTCGGGATGTTTACAGATCACGCCTAAAGACGATGGCATCCGCCGGAGAGCTCCCGGATGTGTTCCTCATTTGGCCTGATTCCATGACACGCGAATTTGTCAGAGGAGGATTAATCCAGCCCATTGATGATTTGTTAAAAGCCAAGCCCGAATGGACAGCCGGATTTATGCCGCGATCCTTCGATTCGTTTACTGTCGATGGCAGTAAATACTCGGTTCCCATGTCGATGGCGCCATCTTCCTTCATCTTCTACAATCAAGCAATCTTCGATCAATACGGCGTTAAAGTACCCGAAACATGGGACGAGCTGCTGAGCGCTATCCGCATATTCAACCGTCAAGGGATTATCCCGATTGCACTGGGCAACAAATCATCTTGGGTTGCGCAGTCTGCTATTTTCAGTACGCTGGCTAACAGAGTGACCGGAACTGGATGGTTTATGGATGTTCTGGGGCAGAACGGTGCAAGATTTACAGATCCGATATTTGTGAATGCGCTTTCTCGAATGCAGGAGCTTGCCAAGGCACAGGCATTTCAAAGCAACTTCAACTATATCGATCATATTCAGATGGAGCAGCTGTATTATCAGAAGCAAGCTGCGATGTTTATTGATGGCGGCTCTGCTGTCAGCAATCTGATTGCCGGAGCGCCCAAGGACGTGCTTGAGACTACGCACATTACGTTGTTTCCTACTGTAGCCGGAGGTAAAGGCTTGCCTCTATCAACATCTGGTGTTGTGGGAAATGGGTTTGCTGTCAACAGGCAGCTGCAAGGAGAGCAGAGGGAAGCGGCATTCAAGCTTATTTACACTTTGTCCGACCGTGAAGCGCAAAGAAGCATATTGAACAGCAACACCTTGGTAAGCTATCAGCTTGAAGTGGACCGGAAAAAAGCTCATCCATTATTTGTGGAGCTTCATCAGCTGACCAATAAGGTGACGCTGCTGCCTGCATATGAAACCCAATTAACAACAGCGGCAGTCGAAGCTTTGAGCAACGGAATTCAAGAGCTGCTGAAGGGCGGATCTCCTGACGAATTGGCCAAGAAGCTGCAGGACACACAAGCTAATGTACTCGGAAAATTTCGATGAACGGATGAAAGGGAGGATCCAATGAGGCGTTTTTTCAGCACTTCCCTGCAAGGCAAGCTGTCTGTGATGATGCTTATATCGACGGTTATTCCTCTATTTTTTCTGGGGGCGTTCTCTTATACAACTTCTGCACGGGTGAATGAGGAGAAAACGAAGCAAACCGGGATTGATTCCTTGCGAAGAATTCAGGCGACGCTTCAATTTATAGCGCAAGATGTGGAAGGCATGTCCATATTTCTGACAGGGGATAAAGATGTGCAGCAGTATATGAGCGGTTTTGACTTCGATTCTCCTGAGCGATCGCGAATATTAGCTATGACGAGCAACCTGATTCAATCCAAAGAGTATATATCCAACATTACGATCTACTCCAAAAACAAAACGATGCCGCTGCATACGCAAAGCATTTACTTTTCCAATTTATCGAAGGTGATCGAGGATTGGGATTTAAGCGGGAAAAGATGGACTTCTTTATATGAAAATCAGACTATTCACGGATCCGAGCATGTATTTTCTTTTCTGCGTGCCGTCAAGAGCGGAGAGAATTATGATCAGCTTGGCTTTATCTCGATCAGCCTTAATGAAGCGGTGCTTTCACGCTATTTGGGAAGCCCTAATTTTGGTGTCGGGCAAGGTGATATCATGCTTTTAAATCGTCAAGATGCTGTTATTTCAGGCAATAAAAAGGAATGGCTCTCGCAGCAGTGGGAATCCTTGTTTCCGGACTCACTCTTATCCGGGATGACCCAGCCGGACGGTTTTTTCAATTATGGGCAAGGTCATGAGAAGAAAACGGTGCTGTATAACCGGATACCGGACTTGGATTGGACGCTCATAGGCTTGGTGCCTTACGAGCTGTACAGTAAAGAAAACCAATTTATATGGCTGCTTACCGGTACTTCGGTCACTTTGGCAGCTGTGTTGACGTCAGGCTTAATTTTATTTGTTGTACGCCATGTTACCAAACCGTTGAAGGTACTGCGGCGTCACTTGGTCCGCTTCGATCCGAACGAGCCTATGCCGTTATACCAATTCGAGTCTCCGGATGAGGTTGGCCAACTGGTCGGCAGCTATAACAAGCTGGGCGAGCATATCAAGAGGCTTAAGGAGCAGCTGATTATGCTGGAAACGCGGAAAAAAGAAGCGGATATCCGTGCTCTGCAAGCGCAAATTAACCCTCATTTTTTATATAATACACTTTCATCCATCCATTGGATTGCGCTGATGAGTAAAGAACAGCGGATCGCCGATATGGTGGGAGCGCTTAGTGATTTTCTGCGATTCAGCCTGAATAAGGGAAAGGATTACTGCACGGTGGAACAGGAAATCAATCATGTGAAAAACTATGCTTTGATTCAATCCATCCGGTATCCAGAAAGATTCGATATTCAGTTCCACATTGATCCCAAAGTAGCAGCTGTTCCCATGCTGAAATTGCTGCTGCAGCCGTTAGTTGAAAATGCGATGATTCATGGTCTGAAGAAAAGTAAACGGGGAGGTACGATTTATATTAGTACCGTGCAAGAGCCGAGGGGCATGAGGTTTATGGTCCATGATGATGGGGTAGGCATGGCGGAGGAGAAGCTCTCCAAGCTGTCGGTAGAGCTGCTGCAGCCGCTGAGCGGCAGCACGGCGGATCAATCGGGAAGCTATGGATTACGCAATGTGAATGAGCGGCTGCTGCTTCACTACGGCCGTTCCTCCCAATTGCAGCTGGAAAGCCAGGAGAGCCAAGGTACGCGGGTTTCATTTATCATTCCGATAAAGGAGCATGAAGATGAAGATTATGATCGTGGATGATGAAGTGATTATTAGAGAAGGTCTGTCTACGGTAATTGATTGGAAGCAGCTGGGCTTTCAATTTCTTGAGCCTGCTGAATCTGCAGAGGAGGCACTGGAACGGATTCCGGTAGAGAAGCCGGATCTGTTGTTGACGGACATTCGGATGGAAGAAATGGATGGTCTAACTTTAGCTAAAGAGGCTAAAGCGATGTTCCCCGATCTGGAGATTATCATGCTGTCGGGCTATGACGATTTTAGCTATATGCAGCAAGCGATTCGTAACGATGTAAGTGATTATTTGCTCAAGACGAGCCGTCCCGGCGACATTATACAAGCGGTGCTTCGAGCAGCCCAGCGTATCCGTTCCAAGTGGAACTCCAACAGCAAAGTGTATCATAAGGAAAAAGAAATGAGGAAGCATTGGTTTGAGAAAATATTGGCCGGAGACGGTGGAGCGGACAAGCAAGTGATGGGCGAATATTTCCCACTGTTCAAGGACTCAGACAATGTAGGTAAGCGAAGCTGTTATCAAGTGGTATTGATTAAGGCGGAGGGCTGGGGAAATGCCGATGGCAGCGGGCTTCTGCTGCAATTCGCTGTAGAGAATATGCTGCGTGAGATCGTTTCCTGTGAGACGTTGGCAGGTAAGCGGTATCTGGTGGCAGTCATGAAATATGACGAGGGTTCAAAGGAAAAGGAGTGTTACTGTGAGCTGTTTCCGGAAATCGAGAGGCTATTGAAATGCACGCTGTATTGTGCTTCCGGACCGTCAGTGGGAACGATTGAAGAGCTTAGCCTCTCTTACCATAAAGCTTTGCAGACTGCAAAGTACTGGGAAATATTTATGCAAGAACGAATATTGAGCTACGAACGTATCGGAGAGCGGAAGGGCTGGAGAACGGTTAGCTCGCGTCAGGAGGAAGCTGAATTATCGCAGCTGCTATTGGCTAACGATTCTATCAGGCTTAACCAATGGATCGGTACTCGTGTTTCCGAGCATTTTGAGCATCCCGAGGTCACGTATGAATCGTACTCCTCCTATATCCAGTCTCTTGCCTTGTCAGGGTTTCGTTGGCTGGAGAGAATGGCCGCAGAGCTGGAAGCGTTAAAGGAAGGCATCGCTGATTATTCCTCATTCGGCGAGAAGGGCGATGTGGCTCTGCGCGACAAGCTGCAGCAATATTTGGAAACCATTATGAACGCTTATCATTTAAATGTCTCCAAAGGCCCAGCGGTTTATGTTCAGCAGGCTATCGCTTATATACAGCAGAACATCGGAAACCAGAAGCTGAGTCTTCATGAAGCGGCACGCTACGTTCACCTTCATCCCGGACATTTCAGCGAGGTGTTTAAACGTGTGACTGGAACTACCTTTGGAGACTATCTGATACAAGAGAAATTGGAGCTCGCCAAAGAGATGCTTATAGATCCGTCCGTCAAAATCAGTGAAATCGCCCGCTCGGTGGGGTATGAGGATGTCAAATATTTTAGCCAGCAATTTAAAAGATATTACTCGCAAACCCCTTCGGAATATCGAGATGAGCTGTTTGGCAAATAGATCGAGCCAGGCTGTGGCATATCATAAGTTCAATTTCCCGAACATTCTCTAACCTGAATCTGAGGATACTCTCCTTTATCAAAAGCCGAGATCTTCTTACAATAAGAACTACGAGGACAATTTGGCAAAGTCAAAATGAAATCGTTTGCAGGAAAAATAGGGAGGTTGAATCATGAAAAAAGCAGTAACATCATTGACGCTTTCGTCCATGCTTTTATTGGCAGCTTGTGGCGGCGGAGCACCGGCAACTACTTCAGCTGGCAAAACGGATACCCCTACTAACAATGACAAGAAGCCGGCTGAGACTAAAGCAGCGGATGCAAGCAAGGCCGGAGAGAAAAAGACATTGGAATTTTGGTATATTGATCCGGGCGATAAGGAAAAGGTGTACTTGGAAGCCGTTGAACGCTTTAAGAAAAAACATCCGAATGTTGAAGTAAAGGCATTACAAACCCCTAATGATACCTACAAACAAAAGTTCGCTGTTGCCATGTCGGGCGGCAATCCTCCTGATGTGTTCCATTCCTGGGGCGGAGGCTGGTTAAAGGAGTTCGTTACTCAAGGCAATGTACTGGACATCACCGGCAAAATCGATGCTAATTCATATGTAAAGACGGTGCTGGATAACGCTACATTTAACGGGAAAAATTATGGAGTTCCATTGGGCCTCTCCGTTACTATGGTTTGGTATAACAAAGATATATTTGCCAAATACGGCATCAAGCAGCCTGCTACATGGGAAGAGTTTATGACCGTGATTGATACATTGAAGCAAAATAAATTAATACCATTCACTTTGGCTAACCAGCCTAAATGGCCGGGAGCTTACTATTTCATGTATTTGGCCGATCGCGTCGCAGGACCTGAATTGTTCAAAAGCGCCCTTGGACGTACCGGCAAAACCTTTGATGACGATGGATATGTACAAGCTGGAAAACTGATTCAAGATTTGGTTAAGAGAGATGCCTTCAACAAAGGCTTTAACGGAATTCCATGGGATGCGGGGCAGGGCAGACAAATTCTTTATACAGAGCAAGCCGCTATGCTCGTTATGTCTAATTCTATAGTGAACAATGTAAGGACGGAAGCTCCTACATTTGAGAAGAAGCTTGATTTCTTCCCATTCCCAACAGTTCCCGGAGGTAAGGGCGATCCATCTGACATTGGTGGAGCATCCGCACCGGTGTGGTCTGTATCCGCTAAAACTAAAAACCCGGATCTGGCCATCGAGCTTATTAAAGAGCTGTCAAGTCAAGAAACGGCACAAAACTACTCGGATCGTACCGGATCTCCTGTCGGTGTAAAAGGTGTTACTTACAAGGATGAATTCGCGAAACGCCTCGGGGTATACGTTGACAAGGCCAAGGATATTCACTGGCCGTATGACCAGACACTGCCTCCTGACCTGGCTGAGCTGCACAAGGATACAACGCAGGCTATTTTCGGATTGTCCATGACTCCGGAAGAAGCGGCTAAGAAGATGGAAGAGAAAGCGAAGCAAATTCTTAAATAAGAATAGCAGCCTTAGGTGGATAAAGAGAGGGGATATCCTCTCTTTATCCTGATGGCATGGAGGATGTGATAGTCATGGATACAACGGTTGCTACCCTAGCCAAAGTAACACAAACGCAGATGAGAAGAAAAAGAGTCCTGACCAAAAGAGTAACCGTGGCCTTATTTATAGCTCCTGCTTTGCTGGTCTATTTGCTCTATATGGTGTATCCGATTATCGGAACGCTTCAATACAGCCTCTATGATTGGAAGGGCGGGCCTGACAAAACGTTTGTAGGCTTGAATAACTATGCCAAGCTGTTTGCTGACTCTGTTTTTTGGAGCTCTCTAGGCAATAACCTGAAAGTGGTACTGGCTTCCGTATTTCTGCAAATTCCTCTAGGGCTGCTTATGGCGCTTCTGCTGTTCGCTCCGATTAAGGGAATGCGTTTTTTTCAAACGGTTTACTTCATGCCCTTCTTGATGTCAACCGTAGCAATCGGCCTACTCTGGGTATTTATGTTCGATCCGCTGAACGGCTCCATTAATCGATTAATAGGATTGTTTGGCATTGAAAATGTAGCATGGTTGAGTGAAGCAAAAACAGCTATGGCTTCAATATTGCTTGTAGTTGTATGGCAATATGCTCCTTTTTATATGATATTGTTTAAAGCAGCTATAGTAGGGATTTCCGAGGAATTATATGAAGCTGCGTCGATTGATGGAGCTGGACCATGGACACGTTTTTCACGGATAACCTTCCCTATGCTGGTTCCAACGATTGTAACGTCTTCTATATTAGCGATAGTCGGTTCTCTTAAAGCATTCGATATTTTCTACATAATGACTGGTGGCGGCCCCAACAACAGTACGGAATTGCTAGGAATTTATATGTATAAACAAGCCTTCGTCCATTTCAATATGGGATTTGCGAGCGCAGTTGCCTTTATGATGTTCTTGCTTGCCTTTCTCGTCGCTGGAATTATTCAATATATGGAATATAACCGGAAGAAGAAGGGGGCGGTCTAATGGCGCTGAGAACCTTCAAGACCATTCCTTTATATATCCTGTCCCTACTTTTACTAGTCTTTACCGGATACCCTTTCTTGTACATGGTATTGACCTCATTTAAAACGCAGGAAATGTTTTTTATGGATCCTTTTTCTTTATTCGTGCCGGTTCAGTTCAGCAACTATGTGATGGCATTTGAGAAAGGTTTGACCAGCTATTTTGTAAACAGCTTTTACGTTACAGCCATATCGGTTTTGCTAATCGTCTTGTTTGCAGCCTTGGCGAGCTATCCGTTAAGCCGAATTCGATTTCGCATGAGCAAGGTGCTGTTTATGCTATTTGTATCAGGGATGATGCTGCCTATCCATTCCACATTAATTCCTATATTCAAGCTGACTCAGGATATGGGGCTGTATGATTCGCTGATGGCGCTGCTTGGACCCTACATTGCGTTCAGCTTGCCGATTTCGATCTTTATCCTTACTCAGTTTATGTCAGAGCTGCCGCGCGAAATTGAAGAAGCTGCTGAGATTGATGGCTGTACGCATGCGCGAATCTTTTGGAATATCATTCTGCCAATGATTACTCCTGCGCTATCCACCATTGTTATTTATAATTTTATTCATATTTGGACTGAATTTATATTTGCGCTTGTATTGATCACCAGTCCTGAGAATATGACGCTTCCTCTCGGCATGCAAAAATATTATGGCGAGCTGACAGTTAATGTTCCTGCTTTAATGGCTGCTTTAACAATGGCAAGCATGCCGATTTTGCTGGTTTACTTCTTCGCCCAGGAAAAAATCGTCAAAGGTTTGACAGGCGGAGCCGTTAAGTAAACGTTATGGAGATCCAAACCAAATCAGCCATGCCGCAAACGCTGCGGACATGGCTGATTTGGTTTGGTATATTTTCGTTAACCCAGCACGACGCGGTCATCGGATAATTTGCTGCCGCTAATTTTCTCGAATTCGCCAAGCAACTGCTCGATAGTTAAATCTTTTTTCCGCTGCTCGTTTACATCCAGAATGATTCGGCCTTTATCCATCATGATTAGGCGGTTGCCAAGACGAATAGCTTGCTCCATATTATGAGTAACCATAAGGGTAGTCAGCTTCATTTCATAAACTATATCCTTGGTCAATTGTGTTATTAATTCCGCTCTGGCCGGGTCAAGCGCAGCAGTATGCTCATCAAGCAGCAATATTTGCGGTCTCGTGAAGGTAGCCATCAAGAGGCTTAGAGCTTGTCTTTCTCCACCGGATAATAATCCAACCTTAGCCCGAAGCCTGTTCTCCAGACCTATACCCAGTCGCTGCAACTGTTCATGGAAGTACGAGCGTTTACTCGAAGTAACTCCAAAACCAAGCCCTCGTTGTTTCCCTCGAGCATAAGCCATTGCAAGATTCTCTTCAATGGTCATACGAGGCGCTGTACCAGCCATTGGATCCTGAAAGACACGCCCAATCCATTGGCTGCGCTTGTATTCAGGAAGCTGGTGGATTGTATTTCCCTCAATCCGAACCTCGCCCGTATCCGGAGTCATGACGCCGGAGATGATGTTCATTAATGTTGATTTACCTGCACCGTTGCTGCCTATAACGGTAATGAAGTCGCCTGGATTCAGCATCAAGTTGATATCGATTAAGGCGATCTTCTCGTCGGCTGTTCCGGGATTAAATAACTTGGAAACATTGGAGAGCTGAAGCATCAGCGTTCACCTCCCGTTTTTTGACCCAGGGCGAAGGCAATCAATTCGGCAGAGCGTTTCTTGGCCAAAGCACGCTGCTTGATAGTGCGCCGTAGTGAGGGAAGCACTAAAGCAACAATAACTATAATGGCGGTGATGAGCTTAAGGTCGGATGTTTTTAACCATTCCACTTGGAGAGCGAGTGCAACGACAATACGATAGACGATAGATCCAAGCACCGCAGCAAGCGTAGCGAAAAAGACGGTACGCGCTCCAAAGATAGCTTCACCGATAATAACGGAGGCTAATCCGATTACAATCATGCCGATTCCCATTGAGATATCTGCAAACCCGGATTGCTGGGCAATGAGTGCACCTGAAAGTGCTACCAGTCCATTGGATAGGCTAACTCCCAGAATGGTAGTGGTATCTGTGTTGGCACCGAGGCTTCGTATCATTCTGGAATTATCGCCGGTAGCTCTAAGAGCCAGCCCTAAATCAGTATGGAGAAATGCATCGAGCATCAGCTTGACAACAATTACGATGTTCAGCATGAGAGTAAAGGGGGAAATATTAATGAATAGGGTGTCAGAGCCGAGCAAGGAAATATTCGGCTTGCCCATAATTCGCAAATTAATCGAATAAAGCGCAATCATCATTAAAATTCCGGATAGCAATCCGTTGATTTTACCTTTTGTATGCAATAGTCCTGTACATGCGCCAGCCGCGAGACCGCCAACGAAAGCAGCTAAACAGGCGATTACAGGTGCATAGCCGTTGGATATCATGATGGCCGCAATAGCCCCGCCCGTTGTGAAGCTGCCGTCCACAGTCAAATCGGGGAAATCCAGGATGCGGAACGTGATATATACGCCAAGCGCCATCAAGGCATACAGCAGGCCTAATTCAACCGCGCCGTATAGCGATTCAAACATAATGAATACCTCCTGAGAGTTTTCGTAGAAAGCTTACCATAAGCTTTAATCAAAACAGGAGTGAACGAACAAGACGTTCACTCCCGTAATCAGTTTTACTTACTGGATGATGTTTTTTTCTTTATCCTTAACAACAGCTTTCATTGCTTCAGTAACTTCAATGCCCTGATCTTTAGCTGCTTTTAAATTTAGAATAAGGTCCAGCTTATCAGGAACCGTTACTTTCATATCAGCCGTTTTTTTGCCGTTTTTTAGAATATCAACAGCCAACTGTCCGACTTGATATCCATGATCGTAATATTTGAAGCCAAATGTAGCAAAAGCACCTTTTTCAACCGTATCACGATCGCTGGAGAAGAAAGGAATATGCTTATCTTTTGCAATTTGCAGTAAAGTATCCACTCCGCTTACTACTGTGTTGTCTAATGTGATGTAGAGAGCGTCAACCCGACCGACTAATGATTGCGCCGCCTGCTTAACCTCTGAGGTATTAGTTACTGGAGCTTTAATCAGCTTGATACCGTGCTTGGAAAGTGCTTCCTCGGCTTTATTCCCCATAACAACCGCATTGGATTCACCTTCATTAATGACTAGACCCACCGCTTTTACCTTGGGAAAATTGCTTGCTATGAAATCCATCAGCCGTGTAATGGCTTCCGGATTTGTATCGGATGCCCCGGAGACGTTGCCGCCCGGCTTGTCCACATTGCTAACAACTTTGGCAGCGATAGGATCGGTCACAGCTGCGAATAAGATAGGAGATTTTTTTACTTGCTGCACGACAGCCTGGGCCGAAGGTGTTGCAATAGCGAACACAAGATCATTATCAGCAGAAGCTAGCTTCTGAGCGATAGATAAATTATTAGTTTGATCACCCTGAGCGTTATTGTAATCGAGCTTCAAATTGCTGCCCTCTGTTATTCCAGCATCCTTTAATGCTGCCAGGAAGCCTTGTCTGGTGGCATCCAGTGACGGGTGCTCGACGATTTGTGAGATGGCAACTTTATACGTCTTTTGTTCAGGTTTGGCGGAACCATTGGCTGCTGGAGCTTCTGTATTACTTGCTCCCGGTTTTTGCCCACAGCCTACAGCGGTTAATAGGACTGCTGCCAATACTAGCGATACCCAAGTTTTCTTTTTCAAAAATAATTCCCCTCTCGATAAGTTAAGTAAGTTTGCTTGTGCATGTTTATCGTAGGGACATCGGAATATGATCCTGCTATTTAATCGGGAAAAGCGCTAAAGCGAAGATTGATCAAAAGGACCTACGCATGCGCAAGCATATTTAACCATAGTTTAATTCTACATCCTAGTTTCGTCAAATATTTTCACTTAAAACAGCCTATTTTGGAACAAATTGTATGGAATGGATCTTTTTATTTATGTAATATAATGGGAATTGTTTTTGGTTAATAAAGCTGATTCAGCAAGGTTCATAGAAATAAATTCAAGAGCAGTTATTTTAGAAATAACGGTCAAATACATTATTCAGTAGATGACTATGAGAAAGGCGGTTGGTACCATGTATTACAATCAAACCTTGCCCCCGGCTCCGATGATGAATAGTCACACCCTAATGAATAATCGTCCAACTATAGAAGTCACTGGTGAAGGGACGGTTTCTGCGGCTCCTGACAAGGCAGTTGTCGAACTGGGTGTAATAATGGAGAACCTGAGCCTATCTGCAGCCCAAAAGAAAAATGCCGAAGCTATGGCTAAGGTAATAGATGCACTGCTAAAACTCAGCATTCCACAAGAGAACATTCAAACCTTCGATTACCGAATAGATATGGAATATAACTATGAGGAAGGAAAACAAACCTTTCGGGGGTATAAGGTGACGCATCTGCTCCAGGTTACTATTAATAAAATTGACCAAACCGGCATTGTTATTGATACAGCCGTTAACAACGGTGCGAATTCAGTATCAAACATACAGTTTACTGTGGCGCACCCGGAAGCTTACTACAACCAGGCTCTAGCTTTAGCTGTTAAAAATGGTGAACGCAAGGCACTAACTATCGCTAGCACTTTAGGTGTGACTCTGAATAAATTTCCAGGTAAAGTTGAAGAAATGTCTCCATCGGCGGTTCCCTCTCCCTATCAGGCCAAACTGTTTGCTCAAGCTGCTGCAACCCCGATTCAACCGGGCGAGTTGAAAATTGCCGCTTCCGTAAGGTCACAATATTTTTATTATTAGTTACGAAGTACAACGATGTTGTATATGAAGAACCGGTGAATGAATTCTCTGGTTCTTTTTTTGTTGTCGTAAAAAATAAAAATGTGTAGATTAAAGAAAAATATAGAAGAATAGGGACTTTATGCTTATATATTTATTGGTTAGTATTTACTATAATCATGACTTAATAACTAATTTTCCATTTTTTGGACCTGGCTAGTCATTTATTACTAAATAGAAAGAGAATAGGAGAGATTTCATGCTGTTCAAAGGTATACGTCGTAAAATCAGTGCGGTTCTTGCTTCAGTTCTGTTGTTTAGCTCACTTGCTCCAACATTGGTATGGGGGGCTGCAGTAACTCCATTGAAGGACATTTCGGATTCTTACGCACAGAAGGAAATTCTAGCATTAGTGGATGATGGAGTTATTTCAGGTTATGAGGATGGCTCTTTCCAACCCCGCAAATCAATGAGTCGTGCTGAATTAGCTAAAATTATTGTGCTGTCCTTAGGGTTAAAGGAAAACGTAGACAAAGCATCCGTATTTAATGATGTTAGTACAACCAGTTGGTACCGAGGATTTGTAGGTGCTTTGGTAGAGTCAAGTGTTACACAAGGAACTTCTGCCGGAACTTTTTCGCCGGACGCCAAGGTTACACGGGAAGAACTGGTTGTATTTTTTATTCGTGCATTTGGTTTGGAAACAACAGCCGCTAAGCTTCCGATTGATGCTAAGCTAGCAGATTTGAACGAAGTATCTGATTGGGCTAAGGCTCAAGTATCATTGGCTTATAAGATCGGATTTGTAAATGGTATTGAGGGTAAAGACAGCTCATTGAACTTCAATCCCAAAGAGAATGCGGAGAGACAAGCGCTTGCTCGTCTGGCGTATGAATTCAAAAATAACAAAGAGAAGTTATTAGAAAAAGCTACGGAGCTTACGAAGAGCAGCATAATAACAAGCGCTGTTAGTTCAGTTTCAGCAATCAATAGCACTTCAATAGAAGTTACTTTCAATCAAGCGGTTTCTAATGTAGACAAGGCTGACTTTACGTTCGATAACAGTTTGACTGTCTCAAGTGCAGAGTTGAAGAGCGGCAGCCAGACAGTGGTTGTGCTGACGACGAACTCGCAATCAGCTAATACTGTGTACAAGCTTAGCTATAAAGGAAAAGACACAGGTATTACATTTACGGGATTCGCTTCTATCGGTGGCGGAGGAGGTGGCGGTGGAAGCAGTAATAGAGGTGCCACACCAACTGCAGAAGTCCTAATGAATCAGGGTGGCACATATTCAAATCTGACTCTCAACACAGCTGGAGAATATGGCCCTTTAAGCGGTACAACGACTATTACGGGTACACTGACGCTTAATCCAGGTGAAGGTGGAGAAATAACGCTGCGAAACGTCCAAGCCAATAGTATCGAGATCTTATCTGGAAGCTCGAAATCAATTAAATTGAAAAAGTCAAAAGTTAATTTCTTGAAAGTAGATGCTAAGAATCAAACTCAGAAAGTCAGAGTCGAGTCATCAGAAGGTACTGAAGTTGTTACTACCAGTGTATATTCCCAAGCAATTATTGAAGCCATTGATGGTTCACTTGGCGACATTACATTAGGGAGTGGAACTTCAAACCAAACCGTAGTTTTAAGAGGCAGCATTAATGGGACAGTAACTGTTGCAGCGGCTAACACAGCAATTAAGCTGGAGGCACCTACAGGAAGCCCAACCGGAAAAACTGCTATTAAATTGCTTAATATCGAGGCAAGTGCAACAATATCTACGGATGCCAACGCTAGTCTAGAGCAGGTTAATGTATCCGCTGTAAATACGAAGCTGGAGTTGAATGGACCAGTTAATATAGATAAGGTTACGATTGCTGCCACTGCGACAGGGGCTGCCTTATCTATTGGATCTGGAACTAATGTGCGAAGTATACAAGCAAATAGTAAGGTCTCTTTATCAGGAGACGCAACCATTATCGGGACCATTGCCATAACAGTCGGAGTGGGAGGCTCAGTATCCGTTTCGGATGACTTGAAGAATGGATTGATTCAGTTTGCAAACAATGCTATTGATGCCATTGAAGCATTTACAGAATATAGTAATGCTGTTGAAAAGCAGATCTTAGCAGCCGATATTGCAACTAACAATGCTTTGAAGGTAGGTGCTGCAGAAGCTAGTCTTAGTAATTATCAGTTTCTGAAGGATGCTAAGGAAAAAATCAGCTTATTGAAAAAGTATGTTTTAGAGGATTTGGAAGCAGCTAAATCGAGTGTCTCTATCCAATTCAAGGCTGGCGATGATGCAGAGAACGTAACCAAAGACCTTCAACTGGAGAAGACAGGTCTGTATAACACGACCATTGCTTGGTATTCAACAAATGCAGCAATTGTCAGTAATGACGGCGTCGTAAAGCGCCCTAGTGCAGGGGAAGAAGATGTGGTAGTAGCTTTGACAGCTCTCATTGAGAAACAGGGGCTTAGTATCAAAAAAGAATTTAACCCTATAAAAGTAAAAGCGTTGACCAGTACTCCAGGTGTAAACACTGGTACAATAAAAGGGTACGTGTTGGGAGCAGATGGAGTACCGATAGAGCAATCGGCAACTGTTACTGTAGAAGGGACTGTTTTTACAGCAAAAGCTGGTATTGATGGGCAATTTATCATCACGAATGTCCCTGCAGGTACAAATTACACTTTGACTGCAAAACTAAGTGGCTTTACTGAAGGGACTGCTAATAAAATTAGTGTGCTCGCCGGTGAAACAACAGTGTTGGAGAAACCGCTTTTTCTGACAACAGGCTCGATCGGTACTTCCAGACTATCTTTTGGCAGCTATTCGTACACATTGGCTGAAGGAGATAGATATATAGATGATATGGATACAGATAAGAAATTGTTTGTTCCTATCCTATTCAAGGATGCATCCGGAAAACCATTTACTTCTGAGGAGATTGTAAATGCATTTTATAGTGGTTTATTTGAGATCAGCAGTACAGTCGGAATTAGCCTGATTCGTGGCTCTGAGATTGTAACTTCAGGTGACTTTTTGGGTCAAATTTGGATAGCAAGTGTAGACCGTAAAGGACTTCAACGTATTAAGATTAGTCTGAAGGAAGATCCCAGCATACAGGCAGAACTAAATGTATTCGTTGGTTCAACTCGCATAGCGCAAGAGGTACGTTACTCTAAAATACCTAATAAATATATGGTTGATAATGCCGATAATGAGTTTAAGATTAAAATATATGACCAGTATGGGGAAGAATTTAAGTTCAGTCAATTTTTGGGCCGATATTTCTTTGTTGAGATGGGGATTAAGGGTGCAACTTCTCTAAATAATAATAGTAATTACGGTTTCACGTTAAGCAGCAGTGATGTAGCAAATCCAAATGGGAATTCTTCCGCAAGAACATCCAAAAAGTTTAAATGGGTTCCTACAGTTGCAGGTGAAGAAGTATTTGCAACCAGATATGTGGAATCAATAGGTAATTATGAGGATAATAGATCCATGACATTGGAAGATGTATTCGATAAATCCTTTAAATTCACTACTAAAAATGCTTTAGCTGACTCTGCTTACATTTTTACAATAAAATTATATGAGAGTATACCTAGTAATTTCAGTTCTGCCAGCTCTGCTGGAAATGTCAGATCAGGTAGCAGTGGAGGAGGTGGCGGTGGCGGTGTAGCGACTAGAGTAGAACTTGATACCTTATACACTAATTTGGAAGTACTCGATCCGAATAAAGCGGAGAACCAACTATCTTACACTGCTTATGTTGATAATGGGGTTAACAACACTCTATTGGCTGTAGGTAACTATCTTAACGCAGTAACAGATGCTACTTATGTTAGAGTAAATTATCCTAAATTCACTAAAGAAATTAAACTAAGCGCTACAACGAGTGACGGTTCTTTTGTTTCAATACCTACAAACAATATAGTATCTGTCACCAGCTCTAATTCAACTGTTATTGATGCAACGTATACGAAGTTCATTGCAGGCTTAACTGTAGGAACAAGTAAAATGAATATAGTTTATAAAACGGTTGTTGGTGAGCAAAAATCACAGCAGTTAGATGTAACTTCCAAGAATGAACCTTTAAATATTACAAAGTTGAAACTTGAAAGACATGATGTAAGTGTGAATAAGTCTAGTCTTTTACAGAGAATAAGTAGTGGGCTATACGTATGGGATACTCTGTTAGGGACCAAGCTAACAGCTGTCGACCAATTCGGTGATGAATTTATATCTGACCGTACACCTGGCACTTATAGGGACGACAATGGAAACATATTGACAGATCAGCTAATTCAAAAATATGCATCGTTCTTAAAGCTCACTTACACGATTTCTGATGCTCGAACTCTTGGTGGTAGTATAGATGGAAAAGTTATTATCAATTCACAGGGACAAATTATATACATGGATCCTTATATGTATAGATTTACAGTTAATATAAAATCACCAAGTGGTATTATTGAATCTATTGTAGTAGTTCTTTATAATAATTAATATTGGGATACTGTGAGGAATCGGAGGCTTGATAGAGCTTTCGGTTCCTTTCTTTTGAGTTAATTCCATCGATGTCACACAGCTTATCTAATGGGTATCATTTTATGAAAATATGACATGTTTCTGAACGCCCTTTCTTTGGGATTCGTGCATGATATACTTATATAAAAAAAGACTTGGGTGGATAACCATGTACCAGTATATAGATCAAACTTATGAAGGAAAAGATTTCAGCCACGTTGATCAAAGAGATGGGGAGCTCATTAGATGTACGTTTACACGCTGCAGCTTTAGCCATACCAATTTGCAAGAGGTGAGCACGAGCAGCTGCCGTTTTATCGAATGTAATTTTAAAGGCGCTTCACTTAATGCCTCCACACATGCGGAAACCGCATTTTTGAACTGCAGCTTCTATGGTGCGAATCTGTTTGTGGCTGCTTTTACGGAATGTAAGATGACAGGCTCTGATTTCAACACGGCGCAGCTGGACGGGATTACGATTCGTGGGGGGGATTGGTCGTATACGAATCTCAGGAATGTAAACTTGGCGAAGCAAAATTTGCGCGGGGTTCGTTTTTTTGAGGCTGATCTGAATGGCTGCAGTATGGAGAAAGCTGATTTAAGAGACGCGGATTTATCCAGAACACAGCTTGGAAAGGTGAAGCTTCAAGGTGCTGATCTGAGAGGGGCTATAATGGAAGGTGTCGACATGAAGGCGATGGATGTCAAAGGAGTTCGTATGGATGCCTTGCAGGCAGTTGCATTTTTGCGCTCCTTTGGTGCGAAGATTGATTAATGGATTTGCATCCGTAAGCAGACTTATTATAGAGCCTGCTTACGGTCTTGGGACACCTTGCCGGCCCACCGCAGTAGCACAGGGGACAGTATAACCAAGAAGCATAGTGAGCCGACGACTCGGGCCGAGCCGAGCAGGGTCATACAGGCTTCGTAGGTTACATGGGAATACAGCTGCATACCGACGATGGGCGCAAAGATGGCAGATACCTGGGTTAGCGTAGTGTAAACGGCTATAGCTCTCTGACGTCTGGAGTCCGTTACAATTTCCAGCAGACGGTTAAATATAGATTGTTGAAAGCCTGCTGTAGCAATGCCGCCGATAAAATCGTAGACATATACCCAGTTCATATTAGGAACATGCAGCCAGAAGTAGGGTGTGATGGCAAGCAGTAACGCTGATCCGAACAAAGTCCACCCTGTTCCCCTACGATCTGCTATACGCGCGCACAATTGGAAGCCCAATAAAGCTCCGACAGCACCGATGATAGTATCTATACTCATCATAGTATTGGTAGCGAGCAAAGTGTCTACCTTGACTTTGGTAAATATCGGCCAAACCGCTTGCCAGGAAAAGATGAATATGATGGCACTTAAGCAAAATAAATAATAGGCTCTTCCATGGTTTAAGTTGTACCGCTCCATCCATTTGACAGAAGTATCCTGGCGATTGGCCTGTAATTGCAAATCTGATTCTGGATCCGTCCCCTTAATTTCCTCGCTTGGAATACGCAGCTTCATAAAATACCAAGTTTCCACTATAGCCGCGGCAAAGCCGATGCTAAATGCAATCTGATAGCCGTAAGGAAAAGGGAGCAGGTCAATTCCCCAGCCCGCGACAAATGCAATGATCATTCCGCAAAATCCGGTCCAAATATTACGCTGCGCTAATACGCGATTGCGGTAAGAGGCTGGAAGTATCTCTCCCATCATCGATTGCCAAGCTACAGCGATAACTGAATTGAAGGCATTATATAAGCCGACCAGTAAAATTAAGGCTATGATTGGCGAAACATTGAGATAAGGAACGAAGATCAAGAGAAAATAAAAAAAACGGCATAATAAAATTAAACCGCCAACGATACGTTTCTGCTTACGGAAGCGGGATATAATCATAGATGCCGGCAAGGTCAGCAATAAGGTCAGCAATGCTGGAATCGAGGACAAAAGTGCGTAATCGCTATTAGTAGCTCCAAGACGTGACGCTAGCACACCGATAAAAGGCGTGACAAAATTAAAGCCAATGGACCAGAAGATACCATTCCACAAGTTATTTCTTATGTTGTCCCTAAGAACCTTATACTCCGACTTCATCCATGTCACCTGAATTCCTCTTGATGGTATTTTACGTTGCCCTCCCCTATTGTATATGAAGCCATAGACTCCTTCCATCATAAAATTTCCAGGCTTGCCTAACTTAAACGCATATTCAGGATCCAGAGAATTGAAGTAGTCGTCGCGGCAGCTTTGGCTTTCTGTTATAATAGGTATTACGAATCATGATTACGTTTTCATACGTATATTTAATACTGCTAGAGTAGGAGCTGTCTTACATTGCCTAAATACTTGTATCGATTGCTTGTGTTCACCTTATTGCTGGTATTCATACCTGTTGCTTCTATTGGGTCTGTTTCATACTATATCGCATCACAGGATATTGAGTTGAAAGTTAATAAAGGAAATGAACAAATTCTTTTGCAAAATCAAATGCGAATCGAGCAAGTATTAAAAAGTGTGGAATTGGCGGCTGTGCAATATTTGAATTCCACTATGGTATTGGATTCACTTTATAGTAATTTGACGAGTGAAGATTTTGGCCCCATAACTGACCTCGCCAGAGGCTTGTACCATGTGCAGTCCCTATCGGGAGTATCAGGAACTTATCTGATCAATTTGGAGCAGGATTGGATGATCAGCAACAGCGGCTTTACTCCGGCCTCAAGCTTTGCTAATCAAGAGGCACTTGTTGAATACGGGAAGTATTCCAAAAATTTATTCTGGATTGCCTCAGACCCCGCCAAAGAGAAGCCTCCGGCTAACGGAGATAAACTAGCCATGGATACAATCCGGCTGGTCGTTAAGCTTCCCATAGTAACTGCCAGCTCCAAACCTAGAGCGTTATTGATAATCAACATGTCATACAGTGTCTTGGAAAGCTATTTGACCCAAAACGCTCAATTGGGAAGAATTTATGTATTGAATGCTGAGCGAGAGCCGTTTCTGGCTAGCTACAGCTCGCCACCCCTGGATCAAGACATAATAAATAACTTGAAGCTTGCGTCCACGACAACAGGTTTGTTTAAAGGCGATGATTTAGCCGTCAATTTCAAGGTTGCCCAATACAATAATTGGTCTTACGTTTCGGTTGCTTCCATAGATGAGATAACTAAGGAATCTAAGAAAATTGCTCTCATAACTTTGAACGCTTGCTTGGTAATTATTATTTTATTCGCTGCCGCTGCTTTCTACGGAAGCCGGAAAATGTATACACCCATCCGCAAATTGTTCGTTACTATGGAAAAGATGGAAGGCGAATCTACAGACCTGAGGCAGAAGGATGAATTTGCTTATTTGGAGGATCGCTTCAATAATTTATTCAGCACACGTAAGGAGCTTCAACAGCTTCATAATGTTCAGCTGCCCCAGATGAAAGAATTTTTCCTGCTCAAGCTATTTATGGGGCAAATTACAGAAAGTGAATTTACATTCAAATGCGAAACCTATGGCTTCACGAACCAAAAGAAAGCTTTAGGAGTGCTAACTCTGCAGATCGATACGCTGCAGGATACGCGGTATTTGGAGCGGGACAAGGAGCTGCTGCTATTTGCTATCAATAACATAGTGGGTGAGTTGATCCCCGCAGAGCGGATGCTGGGTACGCTGCTGCTGGACCAATCGCAAGTATCGCTGTTGGCGAGTGACACGGTTGATCCGGAAGAGCTAAAGGCAATCTTCTATGAGACGTCCGAGCTGATCAAGACAAAGGTACATGAGCTGCTGCAGTTGGATATTAGCATTGGCATCAGTCGTCCTTTCTACAAATACACCGATGCTATGGACGCTTATACGGAAGCATTGGAAGCCTTGAAGCGAAGAATCAGTCTGGGCAATGATATCATTCTTCAATATGATGATATTGATTCGGTGAACGGGAATAAGGGAAGCGCCATCGCTTCTCTGAACCATATAGAGGAGTACTTTATTAATGCGCTTAAAGTAGGGGACGATGTTTCAGCTTTCGAGCATTATGATAAGTATGTGGCCTCGATCATGGAACGGGGCGTCAAGTTCAACGATTATCAAATATTAATGCTCCAATTGATTACCCGAATCTATCAGCTGGTTCAGCAGCAAGGGGGATCGTTGGACAGCTTAATTGGTACCAATTCAATCGTTAGCCAATTTATGAAGCTGAATACAGCACAAGGCATATCGGCTTGGTTCAAAAAGGAGCTGCTGCCTCCAACCCTTGCGTTCGTGAAGCAGCGCGTTGAGTCACAGTACTTGAATACAGCTCATCAAATGGTTCAATTGATCCATGAGCAGTATGATCAAGACATATCATTGGAATCATGTGCAGATCAGCTCAAATTTCATCCTGTTTATTTAAGCAGAGTATTTAAGAAAGAAATCGGCGTTACTTTTATTGATTACTTGACGGATTATCGTGTTAATATGGCCAAGAAGCTGCTGGAAACGACTAATCTTAAAATTTCCGAAATTGCCGAACGCCTCAACTATAATAGCTCGACTGGCTTTATCCGAACCTTCCGCAAGATTACGGGAGTGACCCCAGGTCAATATAGGGAAAGCCAAACGAAACTATAACATAGCCTCAATCTGCCGGTATTCCTTTGTAAAGGAATAGCCGGTTTTTTTGTATCCACCGAAAGCTAAATCAATTCTGATAATTTACAAAAAATTAAAATATTTTTCCACACTTTGGTAATTTTCTGCTATAATAAGACGAATTTCGCACCAGAGAGGGGTTTGGAGCTATGCCGTTGATTGAAGTGAACCAAGTAAGGAAGGTATTCGAAACGACTGTCAGAAGAAAAGGCCGTTTCGGAATGCTAAGCAGTTTGATAAGTCCCGAAAAGCGGGAGGTTGTAGCTGTAGAAGGGATTAGCTTTTCTATTGAAAAAGGGGAAAGCGTCGCTTATCTGGGACCCAATGGTGCGGGGAAATCGACTACGATCAAGATGCTCACAGGCATTTTGGAGCCGAGTGGAGGAAGTATTCTTGTAGCCGGCATACCGCCGCATAAAAATCGTAAGCTGAGCAGCTATCAAGTCGGAGTTGTGTTCGGTCAACGCAGCCAGCTGTTATTTGATTTGCCGGTCAAAGACTCCTATGACCTGTTGCGGTATATGTACAGTATTTCGTGGGAGAACTACAATAGAAATTTACAGGAGTTTACTGAGATTTTGGAGGTAGAGCATCTTCTTGAACGTCCAGTGAGAACGTTGTCATTGGGACAACGAATGCGATGTGAGATTTTAGCTGCATTGCTGCATGATCCTGATATCTTATTTCTCGACGAACCCACCATTGGGCTGGATGTAGTTGCCAAGGAACGAATCAGAGCCTTTATTGAAAAGATCAACCGGGAAAAAGGAGTCACCCTTCTTTTAACAACACATGATATGAACGATATTGAAAGACTTTGTCACAGGACCATGATAATTGATAAAGGACAGCTTATCTATGATGGCAGCCTACAGTATATTAAGGATAACTTTGCGACGGAGCGGCAAATTAGAGCGGTTTTCCATGAGCCGTATACGGCAGAGGCAGCCGCCAAAGTATTTGCAAATAAACTGGGAGTTAGTGTTCAGGTTGAAGAACTGGTTCTCCGAATTACATACGATCAGAATTTGACCGATACATCCGAGTTATTGAAGCTGCTGCTGGACAAATATAATCCGCGTGACTTGACGATGCAAGATGAGAGTGTGGATGCACTGATCAGCAGGATCTACCGGGAAGGATTAGAAGGCAGTCCGAAGAAGCAGCGCCAACTGACCCTTGAGGGGGCTGTTAACTGATGCTGCAAGCTGTACAGCGCCTAACAGGTATGTCACGGATTGCGGTTCGCCAAAGGATGCAATTCAGGTTCGACTTTATTATGACCTTGGTTTCAACGCTCATGTTCAGTGTTCTATACTTCATGCTTTGGAAAGCCATCTATCAGTATTCAACGGATGCCGTGATGCCGTGGCAGCAGCTTATCACTTATGTGATGGTAGGGCAAACCATTAACTTTGCCAGATGGTCACCGGCAGAACGTGCGCCTACCTATGAGGTTGCGAGGAGGGTTAGATCAGGAGATATAGCACTTGATTTGATCCGACCTGTAGATTTTCAATTGCAGCGATTTGTGGAAGCTGCGGGTTTCTTCGTCGTAGAAATGCTGTGGGTAAATGTACCGGCCATGCTGCTGCTTATTTTTATCCTGGGCATATCGCCACCAGCGGATCTGTATGCGGCGCTTGGCTTCATGGTCAGTTTAGTCATTGGCTTTCTGGTAGCTTTTAGCTTGAACTCCATTGTGATGATGATATCGTTCTTAACGACGAATACGTTCGGAGTTCAGATAGCTAAGAGAGCTATGGTTGATATTTTTGCCGGCACCCTGATTCCATTTGAATTTTTCCCGGCTGCTATGAGAACTGTGCTGGAATATTTACCGTTTCAAGCTATGGCTTATATTCCTCTTTCCATATATACAGGGCGCTTATCCGGTTGGCATATGGTTGAATCCTTATTTGAGCAGCTTGCGTGGGCTATTGTGATGATTATCATCAGCAGGCTTCTCTGGATGAAAGCAGCCAAACGCTTGACAATTAATGGGGGGTGATACTTGTGTTAGCGCCAAGACGGAATATGTTTCAGCAGATGATGTACTTGATTGGTTTGTATGGACAATATTTAAAAGTATACGTAAAAACGTTAATCGAATATCGTGCCGACACGATGATTGCCATAGCAGCTGGGATTGTCGCGCAAGGAAGTACATTATTGTTTTTAACCGTTATTTTTCAACGTATCCCCAAGCTGGCGGATTGGAGCTTCTATGAGATGGTGTTTATATTCGGTCTCGCGGCGACAGCCAAGGCGCTGAATCAAGCTTTGTTCAATGCGCCGTTTTCACTGACAGGTTTAATTCGCAGAGGGCAGATGGATGTGATGATGGTCCGTCCTGTAGGGGCACTATTTCAAGCGATAGGCAATTCACAGGAATTGAATGGAGTAGGGCAATTGGTAACGGGAATCGCTATTATGATCTATTCGGCAGGACACCTGGAGATGGACTGGACGGTATGGTCGCTGCTGTATGCCGTTATAGCCCTGTTCAGCAGCGCAGTCATTCAATTCGCCATATTGCTGACGATTAGTGTATTGACCTTCTGGGTTCTTGAAATTCGGTCGCTCATTTATCCTATCAACTGGTTGTATGATTTTACGCGGTATCCGCTAGAAATCTTTCATCCGGTGCTGCGGGTATTATTGACCTATGTGATTCCTTACGCACTCGGCAGCTTTTTCCCGGCAGCTTTCCTGCTCCGTTCCCATCAGTATGAGTGGGCAGCTTGGGGAGTGCCTGCTACGGCAGTAGTAGTAATGACGCTTGCTTATTGGCTGTGGTCTGCGGGACTTAGGCGCTATTCGAGCGTTGCTGGTTAAAATTGTTGAGATTTTTAAGTATTAAAACATCAGGTGGGTTCCTCTTTATATTCAGTTAGCGGGGAAGTAGCTATGTACTCTTAATGTCCTGAACGGAACTGAAATTCCGTTATGCAGGCCAATGATGAATACTATGCAGAAAACAGAGAGATAACGGAATTAGTTCTCCGGTATCTCTCTGTTTTTTGTGCTTTCCAAGTTATAGTGGAACGAACACGTCCGCTAATGCTTCGACTCATTGGTATCCGGAATATGACCAGACGAATAGCAGCTTTTCATACCGGCTCCTATTGCGCCTTTTTTTCCATAACGGTATCATTATTGGGAACAAAGAATGGGGAGCGGAATAGGTGAATGATGCAGCAGATATGGAAATGGGTGAAAATGTTGTCAGCAGATAGCAAGCTGCATTTGAATATAGTGAAGTATTTACTGCAATGGGCACTAATAGGGAGTGTGGTCGGATTATTAGCCGGATCCGCATCGGCGTTATTCCTATATTGCCTGGATGCGGCAACGGAAGCAAGAATGAATGATCCTTGGCTGCTGTATTTGCTCCCGCTAGGTGGTGCCTTAGTGAGCTGGGTATATTGGAAATACGGCAAAAGCAGCTCAAAAGGAAATAACCTCATTCTGGAGCAAATCCATCACGGAAGTGAGACCATTCCGTTTCGTATGGCTCCGCTTGTGTTGGGTGGCACGGTGCTGACGCATTTATTCGGCGGCTCGGCAGGTCGTGAGGGGACCGCGGTACAGATGGGGGCAAGCCTGTCTGAATGGCTCGGAAAGCTCATCCGCATCGGTCCCATTGATCGTAAAATCCTGCTAATGTGCGGCATTAGCGCCGGGTTTGGCTCCGTGTTCGGCACGCCGCTCGCCGGTACAGTCTTCGGCCTGGAAGTGTTAGCCATCGGCCTTATCCGCTACGAGGCTCTGCTGCCTTGCTTCATCGCAAGCCTTGTTGCGAACAGTGTTACGACCGCATGGGGAATCAAGCATATGCATTATGTGATGGGGCCAGTTCCTGAGCTAACTGCAGGGGTGCTGCTGAAGGTAACGGCAGCATCGATTGTATTCGGCTTGGTCAGTTTATGCTTCAGCGAGTTGACTCATAAACTAAAGCAATGGTTTACGGGTGTTATTCACAATCCGGTTGCCAAAAGCTTTATCGGAGGTTGTATCATTATCATCCTGACCTATTCGATTGGCACGAGAGACTATCTTGGCTTGGGGCTGCCGCTGCTTAAGGAATCTTTTGAAGGAACAGTAACAACTTTCGCTTTTCTAGGGAAGCTGATTTTTACAGCAATTACATTAGGTACAGGGTTTCAGGGGGGCGAAGTCACACCGCTGTTTGTTATTGGGGCAACATTGGGCAATGCCTTGGCGCCAATGCTGGGGCTATATATGCCGTTTCTCGCTGCTCTTGGGTTAATTGGGGTCTTTTGTGGGGCGACGAATACACCACTTGCCTGTTTTGTGCTTGGTATTGAGCTGTTCGGCTCAGAGGGTGCCATCTATATGTTCCTCGCCTGTATCGTCAGCTACTTATTCTCGGGACATACCGGAATTTATACTTCCCAAAGACTGGGAGTATCCAAGAGCCGCGGCTTCGACTTTCCAGAAAACATGACCCTTGGTTCATTGAAAAAGAAGAAATAAAGCAGTGAACTAATGAAAATAAGCACAGTCAGCTTCCGCAAGGCGGTCTGATTGTGCTTATTTTCATATGCTGGAAGTCAGCGTGTGATCCTTAAGAACTACCTTTCAGGCGGCAGAAAATTCTCAGTATGTATTGAGCTTTTCCTCATCCTTACTTTACCCTACCGTGATCAGCTTCTTTTCTTCGCTATCCTCTTTTTTAGCCTCAGCTTCAGACTTTTTGTCCGAGCTGTCTCCGGGCGCTGTTTTAAGTTCCTTCGAATGCTCAATCGGGGCTTTCACAGAGGATTCAAGCTTCTGCTCAGCTTCCTGGAGCATGGACGGATCTTTTTCAGCAGTTAGGCGAGGGGTATCTGCATGCTCCAGTATTTCACTCTCTATTTTACCCTCTTGTGAAGATATGCCTTCCAGGATCGATTTGTTATCCTCATTAATATGTTCCGTATTTATAGGATCCGAACTCATTTCGTCCAAGTCACCAATTTGGAATTTATTAATCTCCTCGAACAGCTTCTGCGATAACATAAGGATATCGTCGGCTTGGGCGGCGATTTGGTGAATGGCGCTATCCTGCTGGGAGGCTGCTGCGCTAACCTCTTCCACTCCAGCAGCCGTCTCCTGAGCGATAGCAGCCACATATTGCACAGATTCAACAAGCTGGCCGTTCTTCGACTTTGCTTGCGTGATCTGCTGTTGAATATGGTCGATTTGAACGGATAGCTCGTCCATCGAACCACGGATTTGTCCGAAAGCTTCCATACTTTCACCCATCTTGCTGTTTTGTTGATCAAATGACTTTCTTGCATCGCCAAAATAAGATTCCAAATCCTTGGTTTGCGCTAAAAGTGAGCTGATAATGGAAGAAATCATCTTGGATGATTCATTGGTTTGTGCAGACAAATGTCTTACTTCTTCAGCAATGACGGAGAAGCCTCGGCCATGAACGCCAGCACGCGCTGCTTCTATAGCTGCATTAATAGCGAGCACGTTAGTCTGATGCGATATATCGCTTATTGTATTTACGATTTTATTAATTTGAGTAGTACTGGACGAAAGGCCTTCCATAGCGCGATATACTTTCTCAAGGATGGCCTCTGACGTTCCGGAGGCTAGCTTCAATGCTTCCATAGAAGTCGAACCGGCATGAGTGTTGAAGGCTGCTTCACGACTGCGGTTCTGTACGATTTGAATAAATTCGGAAATGATTATGATTTCTTGCTCCAACTCCGCGATGATATAAGAGCTTTGTTCCGATTGTGAAGCCTGCTGGTCAGCACCATTCGAGATTTCTTTAATGGCACGGAGGATGTCTGCATTAGCCGCGGCAGTTGAACCTGAGAAGCTGCGGAATGTGTTGGAATGCTCAGACAAGTAGGAGGCAATGCCTTGCGTGTTAGCGAGCATGCTGCGGACTTGATCAATCATCTGATCGAAGCTGCTGCTGAGCGCTCCTAATTCATCTTTGGAGCTGCTGTTGATTTTAAACCTCAAATCACCAGCTGCAATTGACTGTACCGCCTGCTGCAATCTTTTAATAGGAGAGATGAAGGAACGGATCAACAGTAAAGCAATCGCAATTGAGAAAAAGATAACAAATACAGAAGCAATCAGCATGACCGTTACCGTGCTATTCAATAAGTCTTGTGTGCTGGCCACTGCGAGCTCTGCGTCATGGGAGTAGGCCACGTAAAATTGATCTACATTAATGAAGATGTCTCCCATTAGCTTTTGCGATTCGTTATATAAATACTCCATATTGGTGTCCAAATCTTTGGGAGGCAGGTTGTTTTCTTGAATCAATTTAGCTGCAACATCGAAAGTATTCGTGTAGTCACCGGTTAGTGAGATTAGCTTGCTGCGCCACTTGGCTTGCTCGGGTGTCGTTGCTGTTTCACCAATTCGTTTGATCATCCCGTCGTAAATTTTTCTTTTTTCATTATATTTAGGTATGTATTCAATTTTTTTGGAAATCTCCAAGCCAGAGGCGATGATATTAAGCTCCTGTACCATTTCCTTGAGTTCCAAAGCCATTAGCTTGAGCTCTACCTTATCGTTTTGCTGATTCAGATGCTCTTTAATATCGTGCACTTGCTGTAAGTTGTACAAGGCTACAGCCAGAAAGAGGATCAGCATACCGGAAAAACCAAGCAAAAGCTTCATCCTCAATGTCATGCTGGGTCTTTTGGACATCTTCCTTAATAGTGTGTTCATTGTTTGTTTCAATTAAAACCCCTCCATCCTTCTCATAAATTTAGATGAGACAAGAATCTACTTTTTTCTCTTTATTTCTCTCATTATATGGAAGGTTTATTAAACCTGAGTCTGTTTTTTGTAAAAGAAGAGTTAAAATCCGACAGATTAAAAGTTTTACATTCCGTTAACGTTTTGTGGGTTCATACTTTACAATCGCTTGATAAGATAACCAAGTAAACAAAAAACAGAAGGTTAAAGGGAGGACATACAGAGATGTTGAAGCAGTTTTCGAAAAAAGGGTTCGGTTTTGTACTTATGGCGATTTTAATGATGGGGGTCCTTGCAGCTTGCGGAACCACAGCAGCACCTGATACGAAAACACCAGCAGCACCAGCACCGGCAGCAACACCTGATAAGAAGCCTGAGCCAGCTAAAGAAATTAGCGGTACAGTAACAGCTTCTGGTTCCAGCGCGCTACTTCCATTAGTTAAACAAGCAGCTACTGAGTTTATGGAGAAAAATCCTAAAGTAACTGTGAATGTAACTGCAGGCGGTTCAGGCACAGGCTTGAAAAACGTAGCTGACGGTACTTCCGATATTGGTAACTCCGACATTGAAGCGGGTCCTGAATATAAAGACAAAGGCTTGGTTGACCACGTTGCGGCTATCGCTCCTTTCGCATTGATTGTTAATAAAGATGTAAATATCGATAACCTTACTAAAGCTCAGGCTGCTGATATTTTCATGGGCAAAATCACTAACTGGAAAGAAGTTGGCGGCAATGACGAGAAAATTGTTGTTGTTCACCGTCCTGATAGCTCAGGCTCTAAAGCATTAGTTAAACAAATCGTTCTTGATGGTAAAGAATTTACTAAAGACGGCGTTACTCAAGAGTCCAGCGGTGCAGTTGCAACTACAGTTGGTTCAACTAAAGGTTCTGTTGGTTATGTAGATACACCTTACCTGAACGACACTATTAAAGCTTTGAAATTCGAAGGCGTTGCTTTCAGCAAAGATACAATTAAAGACGGTAAATATCCATTGTACGGTGTTGAGCATATGTATACAAAAGGCGAGGCAAAAGATGCGGTTAAAGCATTCCTTGATTATGTAACAAGTGCTGATTTCCAAGGTAAAAGAGTAGAAGAGCTTAAATTCTTACCTGCAAATCTATTGAAAAAGTAATAGAAGCATTGCACTGCAAAGGCATGGTTTATATAACCGTGTCTTTTTTTGTATGTACATAGCGAAAAAATGGAAAATGTCATCTTTTGAGTAAATTTTACATTCCCTTAACAATTCATTTGTATGGTGTTTACAATCGTCCACTATGATGAATAAAGCAAGTAAGTGAACTTCGATTTATAACGCAGCTGAGCGCGGTCGTAATTTATCGTGATTCAGTTGATTACAATAAGGGGGCAATGGTTGTGAATTCTTTTGCTGATAAACTCACTGAAAGAGAAAAGGTTAATAAAAAGGTAAGCCTATGGACTAAAAGGCAAAACCGTACGGATCAAGTGATGAAGTGGATTTTTGTCAGCAGCGCGATTATGGTATCGGCAATTATTTTCTCCATCATTTCTTTCGTAGGGATTCAAGGCGTTAAAACATTCAGTGATGTATCACCATGGACATTTTTCTTTTCTACAGAATGGACACCTACCAAGGGTGAATTTGGTATCTTCGCGTTTCTATACAGCACGCTGCTGCTCACGCTCTTATCTATTGTACTTTCCGTGCCATTGGCATTATCAGGTGCTGTTTTCATGGCAAAAATCGCTCCTAATTGGGTGCGCGAAATCATGAGGCCTGCAACTGATTTGTTCGTAGGAATTCCATCTGTTGTATATGGCTTAATTGGTTTGACTGTCATTGTACCTGCTTTGGCTAAGATGACAGGAACTATCGGTTATGGAATTTTGCCGGCTGCTATCATTTTGGCCATTATGATATTGCCAACCATATTATCCATTTCAGAGGATGCGATTCGTGCTTTGCCTGGCCGCTTGGAGGAAGCTTCATTAGCGCTTGGAGCGACACGCTGGCAAACGATCTGGAGGGTGCTTGTTCCAGCCGCACGGCCGGGAATTATAACAGGCATCATTCTGGGGATGGGCAGAGCAATCGGTGAAACAATGGCGGTGTTTATGGTTATTGGTAACTCTCCGCAAATGCCAGGATCGTTATTGGAATCGACCACTGTGCTTACGACAGCGATTGTTAAGGATATGGGGAATACAAACTATGGAACAGCCTGGAATAACTCCTTGTACTTAATGGCGTTAGTGCTTCTGTTGATTTCATTGACTATGATTCTAGCGATTCGAATTGTTTCCAAGAGGAGTGAAGTGAAGTGACAAGTAAAAGTACGGATCGCATTGCTACCCTATATTTTTGGGCGGTCGGCATCGTTATTATATTGCTGTTAGCGTGGTTCTTGATTCGGATATTGGGTGATGGGCTTCCACAGCTATCCTGGAATTTCATTACAGGTAAGCCGCAGGAAATAGTGGCAGGCGGCGGCGTTGGACCGATGCTATTTAACTCCTTCTATATTTTATTCCTATCCTTGCTATTTTCCGTTCCAATCGGAATTGGATCAGGCGTATACTTAACTATTTATGCTAAACAAAATCGTTTTACTGATTTCATCCGTATCTCTGTAGAAGCCTTATCCTCAGTTCCGTCCATCGTATTTGGTTTGTTCGGTTTTCTATTGTTTGTAAACCTGATGGGGCTGAAATTTTCTATCATTGGCGGAGCTGCAACCTTATCCTTGCTGAATTTGCCTGTCCTGGTGAGGGTTACAGAGGAATCTTTGCGCTCAGTGCCGGATTCGTACTGGGAAGCCTCGCTGGCGCTTGGCTCAACCCGCTGGCAGGCGATACGTAAGGTGCTCTTGCCAGCAGCATTGCCTACCTTAATTACCGGTATAACACTGGTTGCAGGACGGGCTCTAGGGGAATCCGCTATTTTGATATATACAGCCGGTTTGTCCGTTTCCAGGTATTTTCCGGATTGGAATCCTCTGGCGATGGGAGAAACTTTGGCTACTCATCTGTGGTACGTACAGTCTGAAGCTATTGTTCCTGATGCCAAAAAAATTGCTCAAGGAAGCGCCGCGCTTCTCCTGATCGTCGTTCTAATCTTTAACTTGTTAATTGGTATTCCTAGCCGAATGCTGCAAAAAAGACTGACCGGGGGGAAATAATCATGATAGAAAAACATAAGATTAAAGTAGAGAAGCTTAATTTGTACTACGGTGACAATCAAGCGTTAATTAATATTGGCTTGGAGATCAGGAATCATTCTATCGTGGCGTTAATTGGCCCTTCGGGCTGCGGAAAATCGACCTTTCTGAGAACGTTAAACCGTATGAATGATCTTATTGATATTGTTAAGATTGACGGTAAAATTTATGTGGATGGTCAAAATATTTATGATCAAGAGACGGATGTCGTTTCGCTCCGCAAAAAAGTCGGCATGGTGTTTCAGCGTCCTAATCCGTTTCCAATGAGTATTTATGACAATATTGCTTATGGTCCTCGAATTCATGGGATCAAGAAAAAAGCGATGCTGGATGAAATTGTGGAAAAGAGCTTGAAGCAAGCTGCTTTATGGGATGAGGTTAAGGATCGTTTGAATAAATCTGCCTTGGGACTGTCCGGCGGTCAGCAGCAGCGTTTATGCATCGCTCGCCTGTTGGCGGTAGAGCCTGATGTTCTCTTGATGGATGAGCCTACCTCTGCGTTGGATCCTATCTCCACATTGAAGGTCGAGGAGCTTACACAAACGTTAAAAGAAAAATACACGATTATTATTGTAACGCACAATATGCAGCAGGCAGCCAGAATTTCGGACTATACTTCCTTTTTCCTGAATGGAGAATTAATTGAATCCGACCAAACGGATAAAATTTTCACAGCCCCAACAGATCAAAGAACGGAAGATTATATTACGGGACGTTTCGGATAATAAACAGGTCAATAGAAAGGGTGTATATATGGATACCAGAATTATTTTTCATCAATCCGTTGATGAACTGAAGAAAGCGCTGCTGCGCATGGGAGGGCTTGTAGAAGAGTCCATATCCAAGGCTGTCGAATCATTGTCTTCATTGGATGAAGGGCTTGCCAGAGAGATCGTGGCCAAGGATGATGTTATCGATGAGTTGATGTTAGGCGTTGAGGAGAGCTGCCTGCGTTTGATTGCATTGCAGCAGCCAATGGCTAGTGATCTAAGATTAATCGGTATGGCATTAAAGATTGCCACGGATTTGGAGCGTATTGGAGATCATGCGGTTGATATTGCAAAAATTACGATTCGCCTGTCAGGCGAAGAATTGATCAAGCCGCTTGAGGATATACCGAGAATGGCTCTGCTTGTCAAAAACATGCTTCATGAAAGCTTGCTGGCATTTACTGAAGGCGATATACATCGTGCAGCAGCTTTGGCTGAGAAGGATGACGAGGTAGATAAGCTTTACAGTATTCTTATGACGGAAATCATCGGCTTAATGAGCCAAGATCTTATTCGGAACAGACAGCTGTCTCATCTCATGTTTGTAGCGCATTATCTGGAGCGGGTGGCGGATCATGCAACTAATATTGGTGAGGGCGTCATCTATATGGTAACGGGCAAGCGCAAGGATTTGAATATTTAAAAGAAAAGAGCCGGGAAACCGGCTCTTTTTGCCGCTAAGACAAGAATGTATCTTCATCGAGAGGCTTCGAATAGAAGCTTTTCTTATCGAATAATATCAGCAAGCCGCTTGCTGGAATGTTTACGGTATGCTACCGTCCACAATATAGCTGCGCCGATGAACCCATAAAATACAAAATTCGAAACAATTAAGAATTGTGCGGTCGTTAGCTCGTAAACCAATATTACTCTCACGGCTGCTTCTGCGAGCAAAATAAATCCCCAAACGAGTGTCATCAGCCTCAAAACATAGCGAAAGTAAGCAAAATTCCATCTTGCTGCAAAAGCTTGTTGGGCTTGGGGATCTTTTTTCACATTAAACCTCATGGCCAGATGAAAAATAAGGGGTCTAGGGAATAACAAGGAGATTATAAACAGAAGACCTACCGCTGCGGTGATGAATGATTCTCGAATCAGCAGCAGCTTTTCATCGCCGCCCATGGCTATCAAGCCGATTCCAAGCAGGAAGGTGAAGAGCATAATGGCGGCGAATACATCCATTTTCTTATGGCGTATCAGATGCATCAGATTATCACACATAGGTATGACAGTAGCTATCGATAGGGCGGCAAAGCCGGACATATGAGGCTCAAGAATTAAGTAGACAATGAAAGGAGCGGCGCCGTTAATAAGGATCGTGAACAGTAATCCGCGAATCAATGGGGACATAGGTTTCCTCCAGCTGAGTTGTTATAAACTCGGTTATTGTTGTTTTAAGGTAGTCATGATCATATGGTATAAATATGCAGAATCTATAGCTGTAGACGTGGGGGCTATTAAATTTTGGACGCGTAAGCCGTAGGTAAATATAAGGAATAGATCTGCCATTTTAGCCGGATCGACGGAATGGGGAATAGCCTTCTCCTGCTGACCCGATTTAATCCATTGGATTGTAGTCTCTCTGGAGTACTGCTGCAGCTGCGCTAATATTTTAGCGATTGCAGGGTTTTCCTTTTGACTGAGCAGGTAGATAAAAATGCTGTTGTATGCGCTGCTTTCTTTGCTGGATTCATGTAGTCCCTGGGCTACAGCAAGAAAGGGGGCATTGGAATCGTTGCTTTTCATGGCTCGCGCTATGGCTTCTTGGAAGCTATCGTTCATGGCTTTGACTTTGGATTGAAGAATGAGTCCGAACAGCTCATCCTTGCTGGAAACGTAATGATAAATGGCTCCTTTGGAGAGTCCCGTTTTATTAATAATATCTTGCAAAGTAGTAGCGCGGCAGCCTTTTTCACGAATCAGCTCTTCTGCGGCTGCAAGCAGCAGCAGTAAACTCGGATTGGTATTGTTTGAATCGATAATCCTCATCATCCCTTCTTTACTCCATACCGACCGGCGGTCTGTATTACTTTCCTTTAGTATACAAACCGACTGGCGGTCTGTCAAGAGGCGGTAGCGGTAAACTTTATATAAAATATGGCTCAACCTTAAAATCAGTACTTGACCCTCTGCTCGCTATAAGTGCTCACAATCATCCAGCCACAAGTCCTCACAATCATCCACCCACAAGCCCTCACAAAATCCTGCAAAAACGCAGTTATTTTCCTACCGAAATTGCTGTAGAGAGAACAAACCTGCAAAAGTACATCCATTTTCATGGAAAACGCTCCGATTAAGCTAAGAATGAAAAAATAAATGCACATTTGCATGAATTCAATAAGACTTCGGATTTACCGGCACAAAGACTGTATAGATGCAGGTTTTTGGGAGAAGGCAATAGTTTCGAATCGAATAAATTGGAATAAAGTCGTGTGCGCTGTCACTATCGTTTTTAAGTTTTGTCTAGGGCTAGGCTGGACATGGTGACGAAATCGAATGACTTCGTCGAGCGCTGACTTCGGTTTTGAGCCTAAATTATTAGAATTAATATTTACAAAACCTCAACTTTAGTATATAAGTAAGTAGTTATATAATAATGTATATGAAATGCAAGGCGTTTGAAATGCTCTTGTAAGCAGGTATAGAAAGGAGAGAACCTCATGAGTGTAGTTGAAATTGAACAGATGGCTAACGTGCTGAAGCTGCTGGGGGATAAGACAAGACTTACTATTATCTCTTTGTTAATTGAGAAGGAGCTATGTGTATGTGAAATTGTCGATGTATTGCAAACCAGCCAACCTAATATTAGCCAGCATATGCGAAAGCTGAAGGATGGCGGACTTGTTAGGGAAAGCAAGAGGGGGCAGTGGGTGTATTACTCACTATCCGTTCAAGATAAACCTTATATGGCTGAGCTGCTGGCTCATCTTCCTTCACAGCAGGACACGCTAGGGAAACTGACTTGCAAAGATAATGAATGCTGTAATTAAACGGAGGACTGATGTTGAATGTTTCGCTAATGCGAAACACAGTGTGGATGTTAACGAATCCAGTTTTTGCTTACTTCAAGATTTTCGGGAGGTCTTATGCTTTACGCAGCTTGCATTATTTTTCTCATCACGTTGGTATTTGTAATTTGGCAGCCTAAGGGTTTGAATATTGGGTGGTCTGCCATGGGCGGCGCCGTATTGGCATTAATATTTGGGGTTGTAAGTTTCAGTGATGTTTGGCTTGTTACCTCCATCGTGTGGAATGCTACTCTAACTTTTGTAGGTATCATTCTCATTTCGCTTATTTTAGATGAAATTGGTGTGTTTGAATGGGCAGCGTTACATATGGCGCGAATAGCTAAGGGGAATGGCTTGTTAATGTTTATTTATGTCATTCTGCTCGGTGCCGTTGTAGCGGCCTTGTTCGCTAATGATGGAGCAGCTCTGATTTTAACCCCAATTGTTTTGGCGATGGTTCAGGCACTTAAATTTGAGCAGCGTATGGTTCTGCCTTTTATAATGGCTAGCGGTTTTATAGCGGATACAACCTCGCTTCCGTTCGTTATCAGTAATTTAGTGAATATCGTTTCGGCAGACTATTTTGGAATTGGATTTGTGGAATACGCGAGCCGAATGATTGTGCCCAGTTTATTTTCGCTAGCTGCCAGTATCCTGGTGTTGTATCTTTTGTTTCGTAAAAAAATTCTCAAAAACTATGATATGGAGCAGTTGAAGAAGCCGGCTGAAGCAATTAAAGACCTCAAGCTGTTTAAAATGTCCTGGTTCATTTTAGCCATTCTATTAATCGCATATGTCTTAAGCGAGTTTATTTCAATACCGGTATCCCTCATTGCAGGTGCAGCGGCTTTTAGTTTCATTATAATGGCGAGAAAAAGTGAGGTTATCGAAACGAAACAGGTCATCAAGAATACACCTTGGGCAATCGTTGTGTTTTCTATAGGCATGTATGTGGTTGTATATGGTTTGCAGAACGTGGGTCTTACAGATAAGCTGGGCGAGGTCATACAAATTATGGCGGGCTTCGGTCTGTATGCTTCAACGCTAGGCATGGGATTCATCGCAGCGATCCTATCTTCAGTTATGAACAATTTGCCCACCGTGATGATTGATGCTTTAGCAATTAAGGGCACACAAACGAATGGCGCCATTCGTGAAGCACTGATTTACGCGAATGTCATTGGCTCGGATTTGGGCCCCAAAATGACTCCAATAGGCTCGTTGGCCACTTTACTGTGGCTTCATGTCTTATCCCGCAAAGGGGTGAACATTACATGGGGCTATTATTTTAAAATAGGGATCGTCTTGACGGTGCCGACGCTTTTTATTACGTTAACCGGGTTGTACTTGTGGCTGCGGTTAATCTCATAAATTCATTATGAAATGAAAAGAGGGAATTACATGAACAAACCACTGATTTATTTTTTGTGTACAGGCAACTCCTGCCGCAGCCAGATGGCGGATGGATTTTTTCGGGCATTAGGCTCAGATCGTTATGAAGTAAAAAGCGCAGGACTTGAAGCACACGGACTGAATCCACGAGCAGTTATAGTAATGAAGGAGATAGGTGTCGATATTAGCAGCCATAGCTCTGATGTCATTGATCAGGAGACTTTGAACCGTGCTGATTATGTAATTACTTTGTGCGGTCATGCGGATGAGCATTGTCCAGTTATTTCGAATAATAATGTGGTGAAATGGCATTGGGGATTTGACGACCCTGCTAAAGCAACGGGAACAGAAGACGAAATAATGACACATTTCAGAAGCGTTCGTGATGATATCAAAAAACGAATAGAACAGTTCTTACACGAAGGGAAGTAAGTAAGACGAGCATTTCAGGGGAGATATTTTAAAGGTAAAACGTATGCATGTCCTGTAAACTGTACGGATTTAGTTAGTCGATAGCTTTATGCAAAAGTTTTTTGGAGTGGAGCTATTGGAGAAAGGCTGCGTCAAAGGGCTTATAATTGGTTTGCGGCGAAGCTGTTATGTGCCATGAAGGGTTTGGACGGAGCTAAGAGTTCCGTTATTCCGTCTGCCGCCTTCAGATTTAGATGTTAGCGGAAGTCGGAATTCCTTTATTTGGGTGAAACGAAGAACTAAGCACAAAAAACAGATTGATAAAGGAACAAGCTGTTCCCGTATCTCTCTGTTTTTTGTGCTTTTCGGGTGATAAAGGAACGAGCGCTTCCGTTATTGTTCTTCACTTTATTAATTGCAGTGGTGTTGCCTTTAAGAATCGAATGTATCTTCACTGAGAGGGCATCGAATAGCAGTTTTTATTGTTTTTCATTTACACAAACTTAACAAATGGCAATAGGGACATTTAACACTGGGATGAATTTCCTATGCTATAGTTAACACTATCAAGCATTTTACTGGAGTAGGGATGAAAATGGCGACTGACAAATCGATGATAAGTATGGGCGAAGACGGTGCTTTTTACCGGGAGCAATTCCAACAAATTCTTCAGCATAGATTGATCCACTCCGTTTATCAGCCGATCGTTTCCCTGAAAGACGGTGCAATTGCAGGTTATGAGGCGTTGACCCGCGGGCCAGAGAATAGTCCTTTTCAATCGCCTGTAAGATTGTTTGAGTATGCAGAAAGAGAAGGTATGCTATATCCACTGGACTGGCTCGCCCGTGAAATGGCCATTAGAGGCTCGTTTTTTTCCAAAGGTCAGGAGCTGCTGTTTATCAACATTCCTGCCGCCATTTTACAGGATCCGCAGTTTGCTTCAGGTAAAACGATGGAACTGCTGCATGCCCGTGGACTCACCCCAGGCAATGTAGTGTTTGAAATCACGGAGCGCAGCTCGATTGAGGATTTCTCCACGGCCAAGCAGGTGCTGGAGCACTACCGCAGTCAAGGCTATCGCATTGCCATTGATGATGCAGGTGCGGGGTATTCTTCCTTACAAGCGATTGCGGAGCTTCAGCCGGATTTTATAAAAGTCGACCGCTCTTTGGTCCAAGACATTCATTTGCATAAAACTAAGGAATATATAATGGAAACCTTCGTGACCTTTGCCAAAAAACTTCATATTGAGGTTATTGCCGAGGGAATCGAGTGTATCGAAGAGCTGCTTCATTTGACCCGAATGGGCGTCCATTATGGACAAGGCTTCTTGCTAGGAAGGCCAGGCTTGGAAAAGCTGTCGGTTGATACCGAAATGGTTAAACAAATTGTGCAGCATCGAAAAATTCATGATTCTGTTGGCAGTACATGGGCTATTGGCGATCTGACAGCACCCATTCAGGAATTTGATTCCAAGTCCCTTATTTCTGAGGTGGCCAATTATTTCAAGAAAAACGGTAATGCTGTTGGAGCTGTTGTTGTATCCGATAAGATTCCAGTAGGCTTGATTATGAGGGAACGGCTATTTCAGCAGTTGGCCGGTCAGTATGGATTCTCTCTATTCTGGAACCGGACCATCGATCAGGCTATGGATTCGAACCCTCTAATCGTAGAGAAGAATACACCGGTTGAAACCGTATCCCAGTTGGCGACCTCGCGAAATACGAATTTATATGATTTGGTGATCATTACAAGCGAAGGCAGAATGGCGGGCGCCGCTTCCATTAGATCGATTCTGGAATGTATAACAAACGCTCGTATGGAGACAGCCAAGGTAGCTAGCCCGTTGACCGGACTCCCTGGCAACATTCAAATTCACAGGGAAATGAATAAACGTCTCTTGGAGAAGAGAAAATTTTCCGTAATTTATGCGGATTTGGATTATTTCAAGTGGTTTAATGATAGATACGGGTTTCAAAAAGGTGATCAGCTGATCCAGTATACGGCAGATGTCATTCAGCAATCCATAGTCGTATGCGGCATGCCTTTTGATTTTGTCGGTCATATCGGAGGAGATGATTTTATCGCGCTTACCTCCACGGATATACCTGAGAAGCTGTGTGTAGAACTAATTCGCCGCTTTGACCAAGGGGTAAGAATGTTTTATGAAGGCGACGATTGGTCATATGTTGAGGATCGCAGCGGCAACCGTATTGATACGAGTGGTGTTACGATATCTTTATCTCTTATCGTTTGCGAGAATGAAGCAGCCGTTACGCTGGAGGAAATATCGCAGGCGGCGGCTAAGCTCAAGAAGCAGTCCAAGTCGAAGCTGGGCAGCGTATTTGTAAGCGAGCGAATAGGATTGCCTTCAATTGCGGAGGAACAGATTAATGAGATTGTCTACGAAAACAGCTCTAACAGCTGATCCATCTGCTGAATACAGAATACATTCCGTTTCCCGAGCTTTTGCTGGGAAATTTTTTTTGCTGATCCATCGGTATGCCGCTGTATCCAAACGGCATCCATACCGGATTTAACCGCTCCACATACATCGTGCTTCCAAGAATTTCCGACCATAACCGCTTGCCGCGGAGATAGGTCCAAAGTGCGTACGGCCGTTTTGAAAAGCGGAGTACCAGGCTTCTTGTCTGCATGCTTAACCGCTGTAAAGATGCGCTCGTTGGGGAAAAAAGGATGAAGTCCAAACCTGTCCAGCAGGTGAATGACCTCACTGCGCGGACTGTTGCTAATAATAGCCAGCTTGAAGTTGGGTGAGAGTTCACGAAGCGTATCCACTACACCCGGAGCAAGCGATTTGGCAGCTAGTCGGTGATTGCGGACCATGCGGAAGAAATCGATGGGAAAGTGCTGATGCACTGGGATTTCCAATTCCTTAAGAGCGTCCATCAGGCATTTCTGCTGCAATTCATCGAGCTGCAGCTTAACACCCCTGAGTTTTTTCTGCTGCTGCCAGTTAGCTTGATAAGCCTCCCATAGTCCAACAGCCCGCGGGGTTTCGTCGTCTCGTGACCAGCGGGCGGAATACTCGTTCCATACGGTAAGGAATGCCTGCTCAAAATGAACACCCTGATAAATAAGGGTTTGGTTAACGTCGAAGCAAATGGCTTTCTTGTCATGTGTTCGGTGTTGAATACTCATGATCGACTACCTCCGTTCGTGCTTGCGTTTTACCTGATAGTTATGTTTATGCGGAAGCTGGAGGCGTCACCCCCTTGGACAGGAGTAGAAGCTTATGCTTTTTTTAAAATATCAGATTTTGTAGGTTTTCAGCGGAGCTGAACAAGTATGATATTGCAAGAAAAGTTACTGCTGCGACCAATGAGAAGCTACGAGCATCCTTATATCTTTATGAATGGAAATCGAATAGTTTTTCTAATTGCATTATCCTATGCTATCATAGAGTTAGTATGGAAAATGAGGTGTAATCATGTCTAAATTAGTAGTGATCGATGGCAATAGTATTGCTTACCGCGCTTTTTTTGCGCTCCCGTTACTGAGTAATTCGAGCGGTTTACACACGAATGCAGTATACGGATTTACAACCATGCTGTTAAGGCTGCTGGACGAACAGAAGCCGACCCATTTTCTGGTAGCATTCGATGCCGGGAAAGCAACTTTTCGACATAAGGATTATGCAGAATATAAAGGTGGGCGGGCCAAGACTCCTCCTGAGCTGTCCGAGCAGTTTCCACTATTAAAGGAATTGATTAAAGCTTTCGGTATTTCCCAGTTTGAGCTTGACGGGTACGAGGCTGACGATATTATAGGTACATTGACCAGGATGGCTGATGAAAAAGGCGGCATGGAAGTAGTTGTTGTAAGTGGAGATAAGGATATGCTGCAGCTGGCATCCGATCAAGTTAAAATCGCTTTGACGCGCAAAGGCATCAGCGAGGTTGAGCTGTACGATCCTCCTTATATTAAGGAGAAATACGGTCTAACACCGAATCAAATCATTGATTTGAAGGGCTTGATGGGAGATACGAGCGATAATATTCCGGGGATTCCAGGAGTAGGGGAGAAAACAGCGCTCAAGCTTCTGCACGAGTTCGAATCCGTGGAAGGCGTTCTGGCCAATACAGATCAAATTAAGGGCAAGATGAAGGAAAAGATTATAGAGCATGCGGAAGACGCTCGGATGAGCAAGGGGCTGGCGACCATATTCCGCGAGGTGCCTCTTACCTCTACATGGGATGAATTAGCTTATACAGGCTATGAGGGACAAGCTCTAGCCCAAATGTTCCGCAAGCTGGAGTTCAAATCGCTGCTGGATAAAATGGATTTCGGTGGTGCGGATACATCATTGGACTCTAACCAGTCTCCACAGGAAGAAATCCAGACGGTTGCTATAGACCGGGAGCGCATGCCGGAGCTGCTTGAAGCACTGCCTCAAGTGAAAGCACTGCATGTTGAAGTGGTGGGAGATAATCCGCATACCGGGTATGTGCTTGGTTTAGCGTTAGCTTCGCAGGATACTTGCTACTATGTGCCGTTTGAGCTGCTGCGCGAAGAAGGAGCTTATTCAGAGGCTCTAAGAGCATGGGTGGAATCTCCGGATAAGTCTTTAGCCATCTACGACCAGCATCGGGCTGAAGTGGCTTTGGGCTGGCAAGGCCTTAGTCTGTGCGGATCGTCCTTTGATGTGCTGCTTGCTGCCTATCTGCTTGATCCAACGGAGTCGTCTTTAACATTGAACGGCCTAACGGCTAAATATGGCTTGTCTTCCTTGAAGGCGGACGAGGATATATTCGGCAAAGGCGCCAAATTTCAAATTCCCGCGGCCGAAGTCATCTGTGAGCATTTGTGCCGGAAAGTAACGGCTGTTCAACAATTGATGGAGCCGATGCAAAACGATCTGGAGAGCAATGGTATGCATCAGCTGTTCTACGAGTTGGAGCTTCCTTTGGCCAGTGTACTTGCATCGATGGAGAAAAAGGGAATCAAGGTAGATGTTGAAGGTCTGAAGCAGTACGGTTCAGAGCTCGCGGTTCAGCTGGAATCCATCATGAAATCCATTTATGAAGCGGCAGGAACCGAGTTCAACATTAACTCGCCTAAGCAGCTCGGAGAAATATTGTTTGAAAAGCTGCAGCTGCCTGCTGTGAAGAAAACGAAAACAGGCTACTCCACTGATGCTGAAGTGCTTGAAAAGCTGGAGCCTTATCACCCGGCTATCGGCCATATTCTTAATTACCGGACATTGGCGAAGCTTCAGTCCACTTATGTGGAAGGATTATTGAAAGAGGTTCGCGGTGAAACAGGTAAAGTACACACGTATTTCAAACAGACGATTGCCGCGACTGGTCGTTTGAGCAGTCAATACCCGAATTTGCAAAATATCCCGATCCGACTGGAGGAAGGCCGTAAAATCCGCAAGGTATTCGTACCTTCCAGGCCTGACTGGTCGATATTAACCGCTGACTATTCGCAGATTGAACTTCGTGTGCTAGCCCATATTTCGCAGGATGAGAGGCTGATGGAAGCATTCCTGAAGGATATGGATATTCATACGAAAACGGCGATGGACGTGTTTGGTGTGCCTGAATCAGCAGTCGATTCCAATATGCGCCGGCAGGCCAAAGCCGTTAACTTCGGCATTGTGTATGGCATCAGTGATTACGGCTTATCGCAAAACTTGAACATTACCCGTAAGGAAGCGTCTGCTTTTATTGAACAGTATTTTTTCGTATTCCAAGGGGTTCGCCAATATATGGATGACATTGTAAAAAAAGCGCGTCAGGACGGATATGTAACGACTTTGCTCCAGCGTCGACGTTATTTGCCTGAGATTACGGCTTCCAATTTCAACTTGCGCTCATTTGCTGAACGAACAGCGATGAATACGCCCATACAGGGCACAGCTGCTGACATTATCAAGCTGGCCATGGTACAAATGGATGAACGGATGAAGCGGGACGGCTTGCAGAGCCGCATGCTGCTTCAGGTGCATGATGAATTGGTATTCGAGGTGCCTGAAGAAGAAATTGAAATTATGAAAGCAACTGTAAAAGATGTTATGGAAAATGCGCTATCACTAGACGTTCCATTGAAAGCAGATGTCGATACCGGATCAAACTGGTATGAAGCGAAGTAAGGTAGTCCCCCACCCAAACCATGCATCCCCACCCAAACCCTCCCCGCCGGGAGGGCTCCAAGGGCTACGCCCTCTGGACACCCGTAAGAGAACGGTTATACTTGGATACCGTGATAGGGGATCGCTGTTGTCCCTGCGGGACAAGCTTTACAGTAGTTCTCTCTATTAACGATTCGGATGTACAAGGTGAGGAAAATTCACGAGTCGCTGCTGCACGGTCGGCCAAAACATAGTATAATGGTTAGCTTCAAGCGACAGCTGCACACACTACAAATGTTTATTGAGGTGAAATCATCATGCCGGAATTACCAGAGGTTGAAACGGTACGAAGGACCTTGAACGAATTAGTTTTACAAAAGAAGATTGATCACGTTACGGTTCATTTGAACCGAATAATACTGCTGCCGGAGGAGCCGCTGGAATTTTGCTTGCTGCTCGCCGGACAGACCATTCAAAACGTTGAGCGCAGAGGCAAGTTTCTTTGTTTTATGATGGATGACTTCACCCTGGTATCCCATCTGCGGATGGAAGGCAGGTATGGCTTATATGATCAGTTGGACCCATTGGAGCCCCATACGCATGTCGTATTCCATTTTACAGACGGCAGCGAGCTTCGTTATAAAGATGTTCGTCAATTCGGGACTATGCATCTTTTCCCAAAGGGACGTGAATTAGAGGAAAATCCGCTGAAAAAGCTCGGGCTCGAGCCGTTGGATGAGGACTTCACCTTAGCCGCTTTTAGCAGCAAGCTATCCGGTCGTTCAACCAAGATCAAGCCTTTGCTCCTCAACCAGGAATATATCGTTGGTATAGGGAATATTTATGTGGATGAGTCCCTTTTCTTGGCAGGTATTCACCCGGAGCGAGCAGCTAATACATTGACCCGACGGGAGCTTGCCTCTCTTTACGAGGCAATTGTAAAAACGCTGCAGGAAGCTGTAGCGGCGGGAGGATCATCTATCAAATCCTTTGTGAACGGACAAGGTGAGATTGGATTGTTCCAGCACCAGTTCAAAATGTACGGCCGCAAGGGAGAGCCCTGCTACACCTGTGGCCAGCCAATTGAAAAGAGTGTTGTTGCAGGTCGTGGAACCCACTTTTGCCCCAAATGCCAACCGCTTAAATGGAAGCAGAAACATGTAAAGAAGGTTAGGGTTTAATCAGTTGTGCACCCTCCGCCCATTTTTTCATATAGTAGGGGTAAAGCGATCGGGAGGGGAAAATTAATGCTGCTGCCTGTTATATCTTTATTGATTTTGGCTTTGGCTGTTAGTCTGGATGGTTTCGGTGTAGGAGTCATGTACGGCTTACGCAAAATTCGGATACCCTTATTATCTGTAGCCATCATTTCTGTATGTTCTGGGCTTATTATTTATATGTCAATGCAGATTGGCGTTTTTATAAGCAGGTTTGTAGACCCGGACGTTGCAAAAGGAATTGGTGGGATCATCCTGATTGGAATTGGAATATGGGCTTTATATCAGGTTGTGACGCAGAAAAAGGATTCAGCGGAGCAAGAAGAAAATATCGATCAGCCGAATACATTCGCGGCAGCAGATATCCAGGACGAGGCGGCTGTTCAAAGCGCCAAAGAAATTATGTATATAGAGCTTAAGAGGCTTGGGTTAGTCATTCAAATATTACGAACGCCCTCTATAGCTGACAGGGACCGTTCAGGCAACATATCTGCATCTGAGGCTGTGTTGTTAGGAGTGGCTCTTTCCCTGGATGCCTTTGGCGCTGGTATAGGGGCAGCTTTAATCGGATTTACTCCATGGCTTACTTCAGCTGTAATAGCATTTGCGAGCGGGGCATTTCTGGCTACAGGATTGCGGATAGGTTACAAGTATTCGGAGCTGGTATGGATTCGAAGGCTATCTGTTTTTCCGGGATTCGTTTTAATTTTTATGGGAATTATGAAACTGTTGTAATATAATGCTTACAAGCTGAGGAGAATTACTATGAACATCGGTTTGACCGGAGGCATCGCCTGTGGCAAAAGCACTGTTTCTAACATGCTGGTGCAGCGCGGGGCGATGCTGGTTGACGCCGACCGTATAGCTAGAGAGGTTGTCGAACCGGGCAGCCCTGTGCTGGAACAAATAGCAGAACGGTTTGGCCAGGAAGTGCTGCTTGAGGATGGGACATTAAATCGCAAAAAGCTGGGTGAAATGGTTTTTGGAAACCAGGCAGCTTTGAAGGATTTGCAGGATATGATGCATCCTTCTATCAGGGCCTTATTGCGGCAAAGAATGAAGGATTACGAACAGCAGCATCCGGATAAGCTGGTAGTAGTAGATGTGCCTCTATTGTACGAATCCGGACTGCAATCAATGTTTGAAGAGGTAATGGTCGTTTATATTCCCCGAAATGTGCAGATGGACAGGCTTGTTCTACGCGATGGTTTGTCATTGGAGCAGGCTGAGAAAAGACTGCAGGCCCAAATGGATATCGAGCAGAAGAAAGCATTGGCTGATATTCTCATCAACAATGAGGGCTCCTTACCGCAAACAGAAGAGCAAGTAGAACAATTCCTGAGAAAGAGAGGGCTTCTATGAGCTTTGGCTTTTGGCGAAGGAAGCGGGTATTTGCACTTTTCTTAATTGCATTTATCATATTTATGTTTTTAAGCAGCAGTATGGTGGGCCGATTACTTTATCCGATTCAATACAAGGATGAAATACTGCTTAATGGTGATAAATATGGTTTAGATCCGTTTTTGATCGCAGCCATTATTCGTGTAGAATCTAACTTCAAAGTGGATATCGAATCGAAAAAGGGCGCTTTTGGGCTAATGCAGCTTATGCCCGACACTTCAGATTGGATTGTGGAGATGGGACGTTTCTCTTCTACTCATAAAGAAAATTTACATAATCCTACGGTCAGTATACAATTAGGATCATGGTACTTAAGCTGGCTGCACAAGCAGTATAAAGGCAATACAGTGGCGGCCATAGCCGGATATAACGCAGGACAGGGAAATGTAAACCGTTGGCTGCAAAATCAGGAGTGGGATGGTACACTGGAAAAGGTGAATTCAATCCCATTTGGTGAAACAAGGCATTACATTCAGCGCGTTTTATATTATTATAATAAATATCATAAGCTTTATGCAGAAGAGTGGGGAGTTTCACCCAAAATGCAAAGAAGCATTGGACAAGCTCCCTGAGGAGCAATTGTCCAACACTTCTTCTTCCTAAAATGATTACTTAAATTGTCCAGCTAATTGTTGTTCAGCGATTTGTACCAAGCGGCGGGTAATGTGTCCACCGATCGCACCTGTATCACGAGTAGCCATGTTACCGTAGTAACCGTCTTGAGGAATGGAGATACCCAATTCCTGTGCTACCTCGTATTTCAGTTGATCCAACGCTGCGTTCGCTTGAGGAACTACAAGTACGTTGCTGCTCCGAGATTGTCCTGCACCCATGTCTGTTCACCTCCTTGTAGTTGGTAAACCTATTATGTGCGTTTATCGGAAGTTCATAACAGGGATTCGTTGGCAATCCGTTGGATTAGTTCGCAAGGGATATTCCCGGCAAAAGGAGTGTTAGAAGATGAAATGTCCATACTGCGATTACCTTGGAACTAAAGTGCTGGATTCCCGCGCAGCCAATGAGAACAAATCCATTCGCCGCCGCAGGGAATGTGAGAGATGCACCAAGCGATTTACGACGTTTGAAATGGTGGAGGAAACCCCCCTTATCGTTATTAAGAAAGATGGCAGCCGTGAGGAATTCAGCCGGGAAAAGATGCTTCGCGGTCTAATACGAGCCTGTGAGAAGCGCCCAGTGTCGGTAGAGCAGCTCGATAAAATCGTCTCTGAGGTGGAAAAGCAGGTCCGCAATACGGCGCATGCAGAAGTAGATAGCCGCAACATCGGTGAAATTGTAATGGAACAGCTGTACCCAGTAGATGAAGTTGCCTATATTCGGTTTGCATCTGTCTATCGTCAATTCAAAGATATCAATATGTTTATGCGTGAGCTCAATGACATTCTCTCTAAGCATGGCGTTGGCGAAGATAATAAATAGGCCGCAGGTGTGTGTTGTCATTTTTTGTTGACAACCTTTAAGCACCTGTGGTATTATCATTTTTGTCGCTACAGAGCTTTAGCTCAGCTGGAATTCCATGCTGGCCGGCGACACTGCTCTAAAAGTAACATGGAAAAATGAAATTGGTTTCCTTGATTGCGAATCTATGGGGAATTAGCTCAGCTGGGAGAGCGCATCGCTGGCAGCGATGAGGTCAGGGGTTCGATCCCCCTATTTTCCACCAATATCTAACACAAACGGCAGAAATGTCGTTTTTTTTGTATTTCCCGCCAAGTATCTGAATCAACTTCGAAGCAAGACCCCACTTCGTGGGGATATTCTATATAGTTTTTAGCTTAGCGTTTGTGCATTGTTGAAAAAAACGTATCATTATTAGCAGAGGATGGCACATTATGAAAGGTGATGAATATGGCTCGCGTTTTGCTGATCAATGGAGGTTCCGAAGGACATATCAATCCAACCCTCGGTGTAGTTCAAGAACTTATCCGTCGTGGAGAAGAGGTAGTTTACTTTATAGCTGAACAATTTCGTGATCGCGTCGAGCCAACGGGCGCAGAGGTGATCACATTCGATGGCAGCAAATTTATTGAGGCTTTCCTTGCCGGAGGAAGAAATCCTTGGGGTCGAGTAGGTGGACTATTGCGTACCGCCGACATTGTCATTCCCAGTCTTCTTGAGCAAACAAAAGGAGAACGTTTTGATTACATCATTCACGACTCGATGTTCGGCTGTGGGCGTTTACTTGCACAAATACTCGACCTGCCTGCAATCAATTCGTGCACGAGTTTTGCAATCCAAGAAAACAGTTTTGACAGTATGCAAGATCGCCTCTCCAGTCATTTTCCAGCAGATGTGAATGAACGTGAACAACAAGAGTTTCAACAGCTGGTTAATAACGTGCAAGCGAAATACAATGTGCAAATTGGCTCCGCCTACGAGGTTTTTTGCAATCCCGCCCCATTGACCATCGTCTACACATCGAAACGCTTTCAGCCTGATGGAGAAAGCTTCGATGAAACGTTTAAGTTTGTTGGACCGTCTTTCGTGCCGCACTCTCATGATCAATTTGATTTTTATAATGTGGATACGGATCACCTGATTTACATATCACTCGGCACTGTTTTCAATCAAGCCGTGGATTTTTACAAGCTCTGTTTTGCCGCGTTCGCTGAAACGAAGTATACCGTGATTTTATCCGTCGGTAAACAAACCCAGATAGCGGACTTGGGAGACATTCCTGCGAATTTTATCGTACGCAACTATGTACCGCAAATCGAAGTACTGATACACGCCAAATTGTTTATCACACATGGCGGCATGAACAGCACCAGTGAAGGTATGTATTATGGTGTGCCGTTGATTGTACTTCCCCAAAGCGCCGACCAGCCTGTTGTGGCGCGACGTGTGGCTGAACTCGGTGCAGGCACCCACCTTAATCAAGAAGGCTTAACCGCACAAGATCTCAGAGAGGCAGCGGAAAGCGTACTAAAGGATGCGTCAATTCCAAAGCAATGCGTTGAAATTGGCGATTCGTTCCGAGCTGCAGGCGGGTATCATCGAGCTGTAGAAGAGATATTCGCGTTTAAACGAAGTCTGGGCATCACTAAATAATCGAGTTGCCTCCAAGGGGCTTGCAGGAACGTTAGCAGGCTCGAACATGCCCTCTATGGTGGGAAGTAACGCGGTAAAGTACGGATATAAACAATTGTATAAGGAATTTGAAGTGGAATTCGATAGGCCCTAATGAATGGAGGAATTCAAATAAATAACTTGACGAAAATGGAGATTCGAAAACCTGCTTTTGACGTTTTTGAAGCTTTTGTCGATCCCGAAAAGATTGGAAACTTTTGGTTTTCGTCCAGCTCGGAGAGATGGGAAAAAGGCAAAACAGTCACGTTGAGGTACGAAGAGTACAAAGCTCAAGGAGATATTCATGTAATAGAAATGATTGAAAATCGAAAGATTGTATTTGAATGGGGGGCGGAAGACGGGGAACCGCATCTTGTGACAATAACGCTCAAGGATACGAATCAAGCAAATACCATCGTAGAAGTGAACGGAGATGGATTTGACGAGAATGATCCTGATTTAATAGCCAAATTGGTGGACAATAAAGAAGGATGGGTCTATATGCTGACTTGTCTAAAAGGTTATTTGGAATTTGGAGTGAACCGATTGAGGAGCGCGTTGGTAAAATGATTGGAATTTTATAATGCGTAACGCTTTCGTTTTCGAGCGTTGCGAATTTGCTCGCATATCAATAGATATCAAATTGAGCTTTTGCCAATGGGCTTGTACATCGTTTTTTCAATAAAATAATCGCCTTGTCCTTATTCAATGAGGCAGGGCGATTTGTGCATCAGGCCATCATCGTTTCCTCTTCTGTTGAAATTAACGCATCGATTGGACAACTTTCCAGTTGCTCTGGATTCGTGTAAAATAAAAGATTATGACAACGATCAACTTTAACGTTCTGCCTCCTCCTCCAGCTTTAAGCCGGGATATCGAGTGCTTGCGAATCTCAACTCACTTAGGAGATCAACCGCTCGAGGTTAAGGTTTGTCCAAGCGGTTACCCCGGTATCGTCTTCCAGCTTGCCGCAGATCAAAACGCAGCGATAGAAAGTATTGCAATCCGTTCCGCACAAACATCCAATATTCCGTTCTTATTTCTGCATGGACAAGGTTCGGAACCGAGCATCATGCGTTTTAGAGGTACACCTTATACGACGATCCAACTGGTTTTTAAGCCCCACGCACTATACAGCTTGTTTGGCTGGGATGCGGCAGCTCATAACCAATGCCTCTTGGCTGCGGATCAATTCGATGCGGTGGAACTCGAGAGGCAGCTTTTGTCCGCGAACTCGACTGACGAACGGGTTTATTTGCTCAATCACTTTTTACTGACTGCTTTAAAGCAGACGAATAGGCGAGACGAGCTCATCGAGTTGACACTCGATTATATTCGCAAACATATCGCAAGTATTACAGTGCAAGATTTGGTTGCCGTATTTCATATTTCTGAGCGGCAATTTCAGAAACGCTTCGCCCGTGTCGTAGGCATGCCGCCGCATCTGTACATCAGGGTAAGACGCATAAATGAAGCATTGAGGTTGATGCATTCAGGGCAGTATGAACGATTGTCCGACGTCGCTTATGCGCTGAACTATTATGATCAGTCTCATTTTATACGCGATATGAAATTATTCTCCTGGATAAGTCCGAAACATATAGCGATGAAGGTTAGTGAATTTCATAGCGACCTGGCAGGGTCCTCTTATTTATAATAAAGGACGGTTTTGTCCAATTATTTTATCGTAGTTCCGGGTATGATCAAGTTATTCCAATAGGAATTAATGATTCAATAACCGAGGAGTGGTAGGCTATGAACAAAATTAAAATGCTGAATCGAATATCGATTGATGGCTATTTTGCCAGCTTAAATGAAGCGACTTTTGGTATGGATTGGTTTATTCATGACCCGGAGGTTGACAAAGCGGCGCATGCTATCGGCGGCAAGATGAATATCCTTATTTTGGGAAGCACGACTTTCCGCGGATTTGAAAGCTATTGGGTGCCAGTGCTCCATAATCCGGATGCGCCCAGTCATTTGAAGGAGATAGCTCAAGAACTGACTGACATGACCAAAATCGTTTTCTCCAAAACAATCAATGAGACTGAGTGGGACAACACCCAAATTTATAATGATAACCTGATCGAAGTGGTACGACAATTAAAACGAGACGCTAGTTGTGACATTCTTGTGCTGGGCAGTGGTTCAATCGTACAGCAGCTTGCCGAGGAAGGCTTGATTTGATGAGTATATATTTATTGTCAGTCCTGTTGTGGCGGGTAAAGGTAAACCTTTGTTTGAGCACGTCAGGCAATTTGCGCTTACTCCGGTAGAGGCGAGGACGTTCGAATCTGGAAACGTCGTGCTTCATTATGTGAAGCCTTCTCCCGCAGGGTTTTCCTCCGAATAGCTAAAACTAAATAGTAACGGGCTATACGCGGCCCCCAGCCTGCTGACGAAAGAGAATAGCGAGTTATTCCGAAACTTCGATGAGAAACCTCCAAAACCACTGTTAAAGTGGAACTGGAGGCTTTTTTCTTGCGGAGTCTAAACGGGAATGGATGATTCTTGTTAACATATAAGAAAATTTAAGTGGGATTTTGTACGGAACAGATAGTTCCGCTAATCCATCAGCCGCCTCCAATCTGGGGCGATAGCGGAAGTGGGAATTCCGTTATGTTGGCCGAATTGGAGCATTTATGCACAAAAACAGAGCAATAACGGAACTAGCTGTTCCCGTATCCCTCTAATTTTTGGACTTTTCAAGTGATAACGGAACAATTACTTCCGCATTGCCCTTCACTTCCGTGGATGCAGTACTGATGGCTTCAATAGCGGCCGTAATCCCACACCCATCTCTCCAAAGCACACAAATGTAGATCTTACTATACTAACGACTCACTCGTTTGCTTTTGGCACAGATTGTTGCAGATCGAAGGCATGCTGAGAAAGGACACAAAAGGGATATAGAGCCAAACTGTCGAAAATAATAATATTCAATCAAGGCGCTGCAATTGACGGCGTAGAACGGTGGTTATTATGTCCACACCTATTGTATCCACTAAACTATTTATCCCTCCGCCTCGGCCTAACGTTGTTATCCGCCCTCGTTTGATCGATTGCTTGAACGAAGGTATGCAGCGTAAGCTGATACTCATCTCCGCTTCTGCCGGATGCGGTAAAACTACGCTTGTCAGCCAATGGCTCGCAGGCTGCTCTCAACCAGTTGCATGGCTGTCACTTGAAGAGGGGGATAACGACCCTGCATGCTTTCTGACATACCTCTTTGCTGCTGTGCAGACGATTGCGCCGAATATTGGAAAAGGCGTGTTTGCTTTGCTTCGATCCCCCCAGCTTCCACCAATCGAATCGATTATAACTTCCTTGCTCAATGAAATCACTGCCATTCCGGACCATTTTGTACTCGTTTTTGACGATTACCACGTTATTGATTCCAGAGCGATTGACAAGGCTATCGCCTTTCTGCTTGAGCACATGCCGCCACAGATGCATCTGGTCATCTCCACTCGCGAGGATCCAAGTATACCCTTGGCACGGATACGAGTCAGGAATCAATTGACTGAAGTGCGTGGGGCAGACCTGCGCTTTACCTCCACTGAAGCAGCCGAATTTCTAGGCAGCGTGATGGGGCTAAACCTTTCCCCGGAAAATATCGCCTTGCTTGAATCGCGCACAGAAGGCTGGATAGCCGGTCTGCAATTAGCCGCACTTTCCATGCAGGGACATAAAGATCCCTCAAGCTTCATCCAAACTTTCACCGGCAGTCACCATTTCGTACTGGACTATCTGGTTGAAGAGGTGCTGGAGCAGCAATCCGAAAGCATTCAGACTTTCTTGCTGCATACATCTATCCTCGATTGGATGTGCGGCCCTCTTTGTGATGCGGTTCTTCACAGGAAAGCCGGGGAACAACAAGCCCCTTCTGCTTCAGGGCAAGAAACCTTGGAATATCTCGAACGTGCCAACCTATTCATCGTTCCGCTGGACAACGAACGGCATTGGTATCGCTATCACCATCTTTTTGCTGATTTACTGCAGAAACGGCTGCACCAAAGTATACCCTCGAAAATAGTGGATAATGAGAGGGACGTGGCTGAATTACATATACGTGCCAGCATTTGGTATGAAGACAATGGACTGGAGATTGAAGCTTTTCACCATGCCGCAGCTGCCAATGATATTCAGCGTGCAGCTCGCCTAGTGGAGGGAAAGGGGATGCCTCTGCTATTTCGTGGAGCGGTAGCCCCTGTACTGAATTGGTTGGGTTCAATGCGTAACGAGGATCTGGATGCAAGGCCCTCGTTGTGGGTAATGTATGCTTCTGCATTGCTGATGGCGGGTCAAATGACCCGAGTCGAACAGAAGCTGCAAGCTGCTGAGAAGGCACTGCAAGGTGCTGAACAAGATAATAAGATACGAGATCTAATCGGACATATTGCCGCTATACGCGCTACTCTGGCTGTTAGCAAGCATCAGGCAGAAACCATTATTGCCGAATCGCGTCGTGCTCTGGACTATTTGCATCCGGACAATCTGCCTGTCCGCACTGCCACCACCTGGACGCTGGGATACGCTTACCAGCTCCAAGGAGATCGGGCCGCTGCTGGCAAGGCCTACGCCGAAGCATTATCGATCAGTCAGATGATCGGACATGTCATAATCAACATTATGGCCGCACTGGGCCTTGGGAACATATATGAAGCTGAAAATCAGCTTTATGAGGCGGCTGAGACCTACCGGCAAGTTCTGAATATGACAGGTGATTCACCGCTGCCTGCTGTGTGTGAAGCTCATCTGGGCTTAGCTCGGATATGTTATGAATGGAACAACCTGGATGCCGCTATGCAGCATGGTCAATGGAGCGTGCAACTGGCGAAGCAGTTTGAACAATCGGACAGAGTTGTTGCAGGTGATGTGTTTCTCGTCCGCTTGAAGCTTGCGAAGGGAGAGGTGAGCGGCGCGGCTGCTATTTTAGCCAAGGCGGATCGTGTCGCTCGCTTGCAGAATTTCGCGAACCAGCTGCCGCATATTGCCGCTGCTCAAGTGCTTTTGATGCTTCATCAGCATCAGGGCAATCTGGGGGCAGCCGCTCATTTGGCTCAGAAGCATGAGCTTCACATGAGTCAGGCTCGGATACATCTGGCACAGGGAGACGCGTCTGCAGCTCTAGTGTTGCTGGAGCCGTGGCGGGGGCAGGTGGAGACAAAGGGATGGGCAGATGAACGGCTTAAGGTGATGGTTCTACAAGCGGTTGCTCTGCATGAGCATGGCGAAAAGTTCAAGGCTGTGCAAATACTGGAAGACGCTTTGACAATGGCCGAGCCCGGCGGCTTCATCCGAATCTTTTTAGACGAAGGTGTTCCGATGCTTAGGTTATTGCTTGAAGCGGCAGCTGCCCATGAAGTTATGCCGAGCTATCTAGGGAAATTGCTGGCTGAATTTAAGGCTGAAGAACTCAAAGGTGGAACCAAATCTAGTCAGCAGCTAGCGCAGCCTGCCAAGTTCCTAATGGAGCCACTGAGCGGGCGGGAGTTGGAAGTTCTGCAGCTCATAGCCCAAGGACTCTCGAATCTTGAGATTAGCGAACGGCTTTTCATCGCGCTGACTACAGTAAAAGGGCATAACCGGATTATTTTTGACAAACTGCAAGTAAAACGTCGCACCGAAGCTGTAGCATGTGCCCGTAAGCTAGGTCTCTTGTGAGTTTACCCACTTTACATCGGAACATTTTTAAAACAATACTTTAGTATCTATATGTCAATACCGTATTGCAGCTATACTAATTGCAAATTGAGGCTTGGAGGAGACCCATGAAAGCAATTGTATGCACAAAATACGGATCACCGGATGTATTGAAGCTCAAAGAGGTAGAAAAAGCTATTCCGAAGGACAATGAAATATTGGTAAAAGTTTATGCGACAACTGTAACCTCAGGTGACTGTAGGGTTCGAAGCTTTAACAGTCCTCTCTCGTACTGGATCCCAATGCGAATATTTTTAGGCCTCAGAAAACCTAGAAAACCTATACTCGGCGTGGAGCTATCAGGTGAAATAGAAGAAGTGGGAAGAAACGTTAAAAAATTTAAGAAAGGCGACCAAATTTTTGCATTTACAGGGATGCGATTTGGTGCTTATGCCGAGTATACCTGTTTGTCTGAAGATGGATTGGTAGCCATGAAACCAGCCAATACGACCTATGAGGAAGCGGCTGCTGTTCTTTTTGGGGGGAATACAGCATTGCATTTTCTTAGAAAAGGAAATATCCAGAGCGGGAAAAAAATTGTTATCTATGGAGCTTCTGGAGCGGTAGGTACTTCCGCGGTACAGCTTGCCAAATATTACGGGGCAGAAGTTACTGGGGTATGCAGTACTGCAAATATAGAATTGGTGAAATCTTTGGGGGCCGATAAAGTCATAGATTACACGAAAGAGGATTTTACAAAAAGAGATGAGCTTTATGATATTATCTTTGATGCTGTTGGGAAAAATACAAAATCAAATTGCAAGAAAGCACTGGCTCCGAACGGGATTTATGTGACAGTTGAAGGGCAAGGGATTGCAAAGGAACGTATTGAAGATTTATTTTTCCTCAAAGAACTTATTGAGACGGGTAATATAAAATCGGTCATAGATAGGTGTTATCCGCTGGAACAAATTCCTGAAGCTCATCGATATGTAGAAAAAGGGCATAAAAAGGGAAATGTGGTCATCACGGTGAAGCATGATAACCAGCTCTAGTAAAGTATTGGGCTCACGCTTGGAGGTTCAGTCATTTTGGAAGATTCCATTTACCATATTATCCTGAATTTTAGGGCCACAAAAGAACCCTCAAATCCAACTTTGATTAAAGGTGGGTTTGAAGGTTCTTTTGCACATTTTATGGGATTCACTCAATAGGTTTGCGTTTGAGAAAGCCAAAATACTCATCAAAAAGCTCCTTGAATTTCAAGCTGTCAATTTTCACCTTTGTTAATATACCTTGATTCCACTCGGTAAATGAAGTGTCGGTTAAAGTTATGCTGCCTTCATCTGTAATTTTTGTTATTAATGGATGCTTATTAAAAGAAGATGCGGGGTGTTCTACAACAATCTTTTGAACGGCATTACATTCTGAGAAGTCAGCTATAGGGCTCATGGAATCAAAAGTGTATCCGATTCTCCAGTCGGAATCCTTATGTTTTAATTTCATTTTCAAGAACATAATCTCCAAATTCACCGGCCCTTTTTTGGATTCGAAACTGTCCATTGCTTGAGGTTATGGTTTCTCCGGATAAAGGAACAGGTTTTAATGGGAGATTTCCTCCAAACCCCGTATCTAGTATATAGATTTGTTTCTCGTGATTGAGAAGGATGGTTACATGTGTTCTCCCTAGCGTGAAAAAAGCTTGAGTATCGTTATTATAGACCACCCCACGTGTTAGAACAGCGTCAAATCCATTCTCAATTAAAAAAAGATAGAGCAGCGCGTTTAATTCATAGCAAAGCCCACCTTCGTTAGCAACTAAAAGTTTGTTGACCAAATGTTCTTTAGAAATAATGTTGGTTCTTTTTTCAATAATACATAAATTTTCAAAAGGAACGGTTTTCGCCATTTTTTCAAGTACTCCAGCCAGGTCTTCAAAAGTAATAGTATCGTTTTCCGGGAGACTTATTCTATTTCGAAATAAAGTATTAAGTTCACTCATCGATCATTCCTCCATTATCTTTAAATTCACCTTCAAATCATCCGGCATGCAGTCTATAGATGACCTCGACGTTCAAATTAACCTCAAGGTTTCGTTACTTAAAAGGATACGGCGAAATTATAACCCGAACAATAGCGAATCAACTAAACTGTATCGATACAGTTGGCAATTCGTATATAATAATTAGAGAAGAGCGAGGGGGAATGATATGAAAAAATATTTGCTTATTCTTTCCGATATCGAACAGAAAATATCAGACGGACAATACCGTCCGGGTCAAAAGCTGCCTTCCGTTCGCGGAGCTGCGGAGCTGTACGGATGCAGCATTAGTACGATCACACGGGCATATGCAGAGCTGGAGAAGCGGCATGCCATTTACTCGATCTCGCAAAGCGGCTATTACGTGGTCGGAAAAACGGAAGATAGGTCTGTCGACAAGGAAGACAAAACGATAGATTTCGCTTCGGTGCTGCCGGATGTAGATGTGTTTCCGTATTTGGATTTCCAGCATTGCTTGAACAAGGCGATTGATATATACAAACACCAACTGTTTACGTATGGCGATTCGTTGGGTCTGGAGAAGCTTCGCCATACACTTGCTTCTCACCTGGCAGGATATCAAGTATTCGCGAATATGGAACGGATTGTGGTGACTTCTGGCGCGCAGCAGCCGTTGGAGCTATTGGCTAAAATGCCGTTTCCGAATGGGAATTCGGTCATCCTGGTCGAACAGCCCAGCTACGATATATATTTGCGATTTCTTGAGAAAGAAGGAATACCGGTTAGCGGAATTGCCCGTACGGCAAAAGGGATCGATTTGCGCCAATTGGAGGATAGGTTCAAAACGGGCAGTATTAAATTTTTTTACACGATGTCAAGATATCACAATCCGCTTGGTACTTCGTATAGCGCAGATCAGAGGAAAGCAATCGCAGGTTTGGCCAGCAAATATAACGTATACGTCGTAGAGGATGATTATATGGCGGACTTGGGTGAAGAACAAGGGTTTGATCCTATTTACGCCTACAACCGAACCTCACATGTCGTTTATTTGAAGAGCTTCTCAAAAATCATATTCCCGGGCTTGCGATTGGGTGTAGCCGTATTGCCTGAAACTTTGCTTGAGACGTTTCATGCATACAAAGGATATTCCGATACATCGCTGCTATCCCAAGCTGCACTCGAAGTGTATATCAAAAACGGCATGTATGAGCGGCACAAGAGCAAAATATGCAGCCAATATGCAGCCAGAATTCGTTTACTGAACGAAGCTGTGGATCGATACAATGATGCGGGATTGATACAAATATCGAATGTTAGCTCTGGTATTTATGTGCAGTTCAAGCTGCCCCTTACAGTCAATCTGGAGCTTCTGATGAAGCGGCTTGTGGAGAGAAACGTCAGCGTAGTGTCAGGCAAAAGATTTTATTTATCGGATTATATGGAACGGGAGAAATTTCTGAGGATCAGCATTTCACGGACTCAGTCAGAGAAAATTGAAAGAGGGGTTAAGACGATTGTCGAGGAAGTTGATCGAATGGTTATTGATCCAGCTGCCCGGTCCTCCATTACATAGTTGATACTCCAAATACACGAAAATGCACCTCGCGTTGTGGTTGATGATGGCAGAAATCACCCCATTTACCATTTTCGCTTCGGTGCATTTTTGTTTATTATTCGTTTTTTTGACCAGTTTGAACGGGTCCTAATTGTAGGGCGTTAGCACTCGCTTCTATTTGTCATAATATCGATTTATTTATCATCAAGTTCAACACGCGAACCGTCCGGATCGTAAATATTTCCTACCCATCTGTCACCACTAGTATAATGAAGATCAACCGTTATTTTTGGATCGCGTTTTTTGAGGATATCTACGGCTTCCTGAATGGTCATGCCAGGATCCGTTTTAAGGTCAACCTGATTCTTTTTACCAGCAGTTGCTGCGTTAAGCGTCTCATTGGGACCTAAAACACCGCATTCGTAAAATTGATCGCTATTTGGAATCCTGATTAAATGTGAATTGAGTCCGGAATCGCCATTAGGAAGGAAACCTATCTTAGTCTGAAGAAATTCATTTGTTACAAGTTGATTCTTACTGGTGGCTCCATTAGAAATAATGGAAGTAAATATGCGAGTGCTCGGCATCGCTTTCCCTTGGGTCTTCCCGGTCAGACTTGTGCTCATATACTGGACAAATTCAATGACATGACCGTCAGGGTCTGTGACTGTGAAACTCAGGTTTCCAAGAGCATTTGTGGTAACGGAAGTCGGTACTTTTACGCCATTTTTTTTGAGTTGGGCAAGCAAAGCAGCTGCGTCAGTAGTGTAATACCCGATGTTCTTCAATTGATATTGACCATTCGTGGAATCAAGTTTGCCCTCGTACAGCTCAATGTACTGGTTGTCATTGATTTTGATCACCGCAACCTGACTTGAGACGGCAAACGGCTCGGCATAACCAAGGTAATCTACCCAAAATGCGCGCGCTTTGGCAAGACTGGTCACGTTGTAGGCCATGTGAGCGATTCCCTGGATTGTCGAAGCAGTCGGTTTTTTCGCTGCCTCTGCAGGAATTGCCATAAATGAAGCACTTACCAAAAATAACATTGAAGCAAGTACCAAGGCAATTCCATGTCTTACAGTTTTACTCATACTTTAACCTCTCTCTTTTTTTATTTATTTAACAGCAACCATAATCTGTACTCCATTCCAATTAAGTATTTGGTTGCATATTTAAATACTAGTTTATTAGGTGCTTCTATATGGAAATATTGGGGCGCGGAGGCATGAAGAGATAATTTTCTTCCCCAAAACAGATAAAACGGTTAGGTAAACGTTTACTTGTTTGCTGAATATTATCGATAATACAACGGTGTGAAAGGAATGTATGAAATTAATTATATGGCTCAATTAATAATTCTCTTTGTTGTACTTGTTTTTATGAATAATATCAAATGACTTTTCCAATCTTAAGGGTGAATCTGTAGGTGTAGGGTACCATGTATTGAGGGTATTCTTGGTGCGATGAAACGATGATAGCTGAATTGCAGCAGAGGCCAAATGGTGGGAAAAGATAAGTAAACGTTTACTTATAGAGGCTAAGTCATTAACATTTTCCATTCAGAGTAACATTCTACGGAATACAATGATTATTTTAAAGTGTATTTATCATTCCCGTAAACAGTTCAATACTAAGAAGCGGTTAAATCAGCCTAGTTGAGCGTTCACAAAATGAATTATACTATGATTTCCAATAAAGTCAACAACTTCAAAATTCGAAGATCTACACATACTCTAAGCCAGAAGTGAAGAGCTATGACTTTTATACGGCTGTTTTGAACGATAGCGTGAGAACACCCATTCAATTCCAAGTGTGGTAAAAAAATAAAATCGAATAATTAAAAAACCTCGTTCAATATTCCAATAAGCCTTGACTTCTAGCGGAATTAGGATCATAGATTAAAACGTAAAAACAATATAAATGCCCCACTAGAGATGTGAAGTTCTTGACTTTATGAACAAAGGTGGTACTATTACAGTATTAATCAGAACAATTCTCAAAAGTGATAAGGTGATAGGCCGAGGGAAGTTTTTTATTTTATCTAAATATGTAAACGTTTACATATCATTGTTTACACGAACAACTTGAATTATATCTTGGAAGGCTCTTTATATAATCATTGTAGGTAAACGTTTACTTGAGCATTTTTCAATTATCTGCTTGAATCTTATTGCTCCTCCTAGAAGGTTCGTGAATTTTAAGGAGCAGAAGAAAATAACAAAAGGCAATTGTTTACGTACAAGGAGTGGAAAACAGCAAACCATTTATTGGTTTAAGTAAACGTTTACCTATTTGATGAATTTAGTATTTTTGGAGGTGAGTTAATGGGAAATTTGGATGAAGTTTGCTATGAGAATACAAGCTGAGAGGAATAAGTGATCATAGTAAACGTAGAAATCAGACCAAACGACTGCATGAGGAGTGAGAGCATGTATAAAAAGATATATAGAGTCCTGAGCCTTATATTAGCAATCCTAATAGCATTAAACTCGTTTCAATTAACCATGGGCACAAAGGTTCAGGCTGCCGGAGATACATTTAACGCTACGACAGGGACATTAACGCTGAATGGTTCATTTGCCGCAGGCGGGTTAAAAGCCCAGATTGATGCCGTTATTAATCCCTTAGGTAAAGGTTATTCAGATATTAAAGCTTTAATTGTAACAGCAGGGGTGGTTGGAGTTGGAAAAACAGCTGATGGCGGGAGTGATATAACAGGAATAATTCCGTCCTTAACAGCTCTTGTAGATTTCCAAATGATTGGCACGTCTGCTGTACAAAGCTCATCGACTGCACCAGGGGATAATGTTGTTTTGAAAAATTTCTTCACTACTGCAAATGCCCAGTTAAAATCGGTGACGCTTCAAAATGCAACGACGATAAATGCGCAGGCGTTCCAAAATTTGAGCTCACTTACGACGCTTGTCATTCCTAAAGTAACAACCATAGCTAGTACAAACGCCTTTACGGGCGACAATAGTCTTACGTCTATTACGCTTGGTGCAACTCCGCCGACCCTAACATCCGGCACGATAACTGCGCTTTTAAGTAATTTGGCAGCAGGCGCGATATTCTATGTCCCAGCGGCCAACCTTGCAACTTATCAAGCAACCGCTCCTTGGAGCACCATTCCGACCCGCATCAGCGCCATTCCATCTGGCGGAGGCGGCAGCAGTGGCACGTTTGACGCAGCGACAGGTACTTTGACACTGACAGGTGCATTTGCGGTGAGCACGTTAAAGACTCAAATTGATGCTGTTCTTCCTTCCGGAAAAACTTATGCGGATATTAAAGTTTTGAAGATCACAGCAGGAATCGTTGGAGTTGATGATACGACTAACATCATTCCGCTTTTAACCAATCTTCAGGATTTTCAAATGACGGGTACAGCTGCCACGCAAAGCACAACCGTAGCAAACAGCGTCTACACCGTACAAGCTAACTTTTTTACCCAGACAAATGCCCAACTAACAACGGTAACGCTGCAAAACGCGAAGACGCTAAATGCGCAGGCGTTTCAGAATTGCAGCTGTATGACCACACTGATCGTACCCAGCTTAATAAATGTCGTAGATGTAAGCGCTTTTTCAGGTACGAATCTTACTTCTATTACCCTTGGACCAAGTATACCGACAAGTGGTCCGGCTTTCTTCCCGGCGAATGTGACCTTCTTCGTACCAGCGGGAAGCCTGTCGGCATACAAGACGGCATGGAGCAGTGCGGCGAGCCGCATTAAGGCCATCGGTGATCCTCCGGACAATACACAAGGCAGCTTCGACGCAGCGACTGGGACGTTGACGTTGACGGGCGCATTTGCCGTGAACACGCTGAAGGCTGAAATTGACGCCGTTATTAACCCTCTATCCAAAGCCTATACAGATATTAAAGATTTGGTAATCACCAATGGAATCGTAGGTTCAACCGATGCAACTGGCACAATACCACTTTTGACTAATCTTCAGGATTTGCAAATTGTGGGGAATGCGACAACCCAAAGCAGCTCAAACAGCAGCACGAAGAACACCACTCCCAAAAACCTTGCTAGCGGAACAGCGAACAGCAAATTGAGATCAGTTACGCTTAATAACGTAACTACATTAGGTACAACTACGTTCAGTGGTGTTGACAGCTTGACTAATTTAGTCATTCCTATGGTGACGGTTGTAGCCGATGCAAAGGTTTTTCAAAATGTCACCAATCTTACGTCTATTACGCTTGGCGCAACTCCGCCAACTTCGGGGGCCGGATTCTTCCCTGCAAACGCGACATTTTTTGTTCCAGCAGATAAAGTTGCTGCATATAAGACGGACGCTGTGATGGGCGCTATTGCAAATCCTATAAAGGCCATTGGCGAGGCGTTAGATTATATCCAAGGCTTTGAAGCAACGACAGGTACTTTGACTTTGACAGGTGCATTTGCTGTAGGGTCGTTAAAGGCTCAAATTGACGCTATTATTAACCCTCTTAACAAACAGTATTCAGATATTAAAGTTTTAAAAGTCTCTGCGGGCACCATAGGCATAGATGATGTCGCAGCCACTGGCGTAATGCCGCAGCTCATTAATCTTGAGGATTTGCAGCTCATAGGCAGTGCCACAACCCAAGGAACTTCCAACAGCAACACGGTGGGAAGTTCGCCGAAAAACCTTGTGAGCTCCGCAAACTCAAAGTTAAAATCGGTTACGCTTAAAAATGTAACGACAATAGGCACAAGTACATTCAGCGGTTCTGCCAGTTTGTCAACATTAGTCATCCCGAGTGTGACAACTGTGACGAATGCAGATGCTTTTACGGGTTGTACAAAGCTTACGTCAATTACGTTCGGCGCAACGCCACCACCAGCGACTGCCGGACCCAATTTGTTCCCAGCGATTGCGACCTTCTATGTGCCCGTGGACAAAGTCGCGGCTTACAAGGGTGACGCCGTTTGGAGCAGCGTAGCAAGCCGTATTAAAGCGATCGGCGATACATCCGGTGGAGAACCTCCTGTTACAGATGGGAACGCAGTCATCACGTTCAACACCACAGGCAGCCTTCTTGATCTTCTGGCTGCTGCTGGATATGACTCTACGGATTCCACGCAAGCAGCTAGCTTGAAGACGATTGTCATAAAAGCAGGCGGCGCAAAGAAAGTGTTTGCGAATAGTGACTTTAACCCAACTACGGGTAAATCCTTCAGCAATTATATAAATCTTACAACCTTCACAATAGAAAAGCCGGAGGATCCCAGCTATTTAACATGGAACGGCAACAAACTGCCTAATAATTCCTTTAAAGGGCTTGCAAAGCTGAAGCAAGTAAAAATCGGAATCGATACTTCCTATATCGGCACATCGGCGTTTGAGGGTTGTATATCACTGGAAACAGCCGAGTTCGGCTTGACCCGCGCGTTGGGTCCATGGGCTTTCAAGGGCGATACCAATCTTAAATCCATTACCTTTAACAAAACCTATCTTCCAATCGGGCTAGATGATTATGTTGGACCACCTGAAGCACAGGGCGACTGGTTTTATGGCGTCAACACCGACAATCTCATTATTTATGTGCCTACGGTTGCAGTCAATGCCTTCCTAGCCGATGCTGACTGGAGCAATATTGGTGACAATGGAATCACGATTATGTCCAATGGAGACAATGCCGCGGAAGATGCCGGCTCTGGGCCGCCAGCAACACAAAATGTTGTAGTCAATACGTTTACGAGCAAATTTCTACAAAGCGCTATCGACAGCTCTAATTATTCGGGCAACGACTATGGGGATATTAGAGTTCTGACAATTAATGCAGGTGTACTAGACCCTGCTGACTGTGTTTTTATTGCCACCAGTCTTAAAAAGCTGGAGGAGCTTTACGTTGTCGGTACGGCTAATTTCGTAGATGGGGTGATTCCCAAAAATGCCTATGAAGGCAACAAATACTTAAAAAAAGTTAAAGCCGATAACGTAACGACAATCGGAGCGAAGGCTTTCAATTTATTTGAAAGCTTGACGGAAGTTAACTTCCCCAATGTTACAAGAATAAACACGCAAGCGTTCGCACAAACAAAAGGCTCTAGTGCCAGCAAGCTTACGACAGCCAAATTTCCAAAAGTTCAAGTTATTGAACAAAGAGCCTTTTATTTTTGTGTGAATTTGACGGATTTGTACTTAGGAAGCTTACCGCCCAAGCTTGATGTGCCCTATGGCAAACAAGGGCTGTGGTTCAATTTTGTGACACATATGACGGTGCATGTACCCAGCTTGGCTGTATATAACGAGTATCTCAAACTTGAAAACAGCGATCAGATTGACTGGAGTGCAATGACTTTTGTGGCGGATAATGGAGATGCCTTGCCTATAATACCGCAGGCGGCCCCCTACGTTGACGCTGATTATAACTATCTGCGCGAGGATCATCCGGTACCCTATTATAACGGTGATTACGGAATAAGCCTCAATATGTATACCTTTAATATGAATTTAAACTCATGGCTGCAAGGGCGCACGTCCCCAGTCCCGATGACAACTCTAGACACGATACAGTGGGCGCATGATCATGGTTTTGATGCCGTCGACGTCACGTGCTACTACATTCCAGGGTATAGCAATACGGACATGCCGACCCCCGATCAGCAAGTGGCTATTCATGCTTATGCCAAACAAATTAAAGATCTTGCCGGCAGCTTGGGTATCGCGATAAGCGGTACGGGCATTCAGAATAACTTTGCGGACCCCAATCAGGCGAGGCGTGATGTAGATATTGAGCGTATTAAATTTTGGACGCAGATTGCGTCTGAAATGGGCGCTCCAGTTATCCGTATATTTGCCGGACCTCCTCCTGTTGATATTACGCGCACAGGCTGGGCTGCTATCACGCGAGATCGAATTACACCTGCCATTCAGCAAGTTGCGGACTTTGCAGCAGCTAATTTCCCGACGGTTCAAATCGGCATTCAAAACCACGGCGACATGCTGGCTACAGCCAATCAAGTGCTGCAGCTTGTCAAATGGGTTAATAGATCCAATGTTGGCGTTGTAAACGACACGGGATATTACAGAGATTTTATGAATACCGACGCGACACATTATGATTGGTACAAGGATATTTCACTGATTCTACCTTATTCTAACAACTTTCAAGTTAAGAAAAAGCCGGCAGGCGCTGAGACAACCGAGCTTATGGACTTGAATAAATTGTTCGGGACCATCAGAAACAGCCCATATCGTGGTTATATACCGGTTGAACTGTTATGGCTTGCAAACGACGACGGATATCCCGGCAAACTGAACACCCCGCCATATGAGGAGACATTAGCGTTCCTTGACTCGATGAAAAAGGCCATGCGTGATACAAAGCATATTATATCGGAGGATGATATTACATTATCTCTGAAAGCCAGCCATCCGAATATAGTGAGTGTCGACGAGAATGCGCGTTCCATACAGGTGATCGAAAAAACAAGTCTCGAGCAGCTTGATGCGCAAACTACCAATGGTGCCGGTACCATCTTGAGGGTATTGGATGCCAACGGCATTCCCAAAAAGGAAATAGCCGAGCTTGTTGCAGGCGACAAGTTTGTAGTCATTGTTGGAACTTCAAAAAAGGAATACACCATTCAAGTGATTCATTATACGTTGGAAAACCTGGCGCTTAATCCCAATGCGAGCAACATCAAGGTCAGCTCCTTCAGAAGCGGTATTGATCCCGCGAATGCCTTTAACGGCGCGTCCACAGGTAACGCAGGCAGCGGCTACCAGGTTGACGGCTCGCAGAGCACGGCATCCAATATTAGTGCAGGGAAAAATACATTCTGGCTTGCCCTGGACTTAGGTCAAATGAAGAAAATTGACCAATTTAGCGTAGCATGGGGCACGAGTGTAGGGGATTTAACTACACGTCTTAAAGACTCGACTTATCGCATCGAATATACCAATGACCCTGCTAAATGGGCTGCGATTTCAAACGCTACCGTTGCAGGTTCGAGTGGCATTGCGACTGGTTACAGCAAACCGGCGGGTTGGGATCTTGCCTATGCGCAAGATGTGACGCAATTGCCGGATGCAAACGGCAACAAGGTGTTCATGAGCAATCTTGCTTCTCCTATAAATGCCCGGTATGTGATGGTGACAGGCGAGCTTGCAAGCAATTGGATTGAAATTTACAATTTCTATGTTTTCCAAAAAGAAGTTAGCAATATTGTGCCTACACAACCTGTGTACCCTACAGGGGATTTGGCAAGAATCGTGCCTGATTATGAAGGCATGAGCCTTACAGTTGGACGGCCGGCTATTGTAAAAAAAGACAAAGCGGTACCTAAGTTTCATATCACCGCGATGGAAAACATTACGGTTTCCGGGGTAATGAAGGATTCGAGCGGAGCAACCGTTTATACGCTCCCAAGTCAGAATATCGCAAGCGGGGCAACCAGTGTAATCGCGCCCAATATAACGGCTTCCGCACTTGGAACGTATACGTTTGAATTTACAATTTCGGGAAGCAAAACGATCTATGATAAGGTTTATTTCACGGCCGTTGACGATGACATTACTAAATATAACTATACCAAGCCATATCCTGCATTTTCCGTCAACGCCGGTAAACTGGTCTATGTACCTGATTATCGCGGCAATAGCGTGATGGATTACTCTAATGTTGGATATAAGGGCGGCGGAGTTGAAATTCCGAATGTTCCTGTGAAAATTATTCTTGAACCCTCAGAAGACAGCAATTCTGACGATACCGAGCGCATTCAAAATGCTGTCAACATGCTTGGACGTATTGATCCTGATTCTAGCGGCTTTAGAGGCTCAATATTGTTGAAGGCAGGCACATACAGGGTAAGCAGCACCATTAAGATTTCTAGTAGCGGGATTGTTTTAAAGGGCGAGGGAGATGATCACGGAGGCATTGAGACGCATAATACGCCTCTTAGCCCCACGAACTGGAAGGATTATACGCACTCTGAGGCACCGCAGCCCAACGTCACGAAGGTTGTTGCCACATGGATTGCCAGTTCATACGATAAAAATACTGCTGTATTCAACTTTGCGGGTGCAGCAACATCCAACAGTGGTAGCCCAATCAAAGTTGTCGATCAGTACGTACCGGCAGGCGGGCATACAATAAGACTTGAGAATGTTAGCGGACTTAGTGTTGGAGACACGGTAAATGTTCGCAAAGCCGTTAACGCAGCATGGGCTCAGGATCTTAAAATGGATGTTATGACAGATGCGCCAGGCATACTGTCGGCCAATCAATGGGCGGTTAATGGAGCTGTCGACAGCGGGTATTCCACCATGGATGAAGAACGTACGATCAAGTCCATTAATCCCGTCACGAATGAAATTACACTTCTGGAGCCATTGGCGGATGCATTGGACATGAAGTATGGCGTTTCAACCGTCACCAAGTATAGCCCGACAGGCAGAATTAACAATGTCGGTATTGAGAATATGCAGATTATGTCGAGGTTCGATGCATCGTCGACAGCCATCAATACCGCATTTGGTGTGGATTATATGTCCTATAATGATGAGCTTCATGCGGAGCTAGCCGTTCGTTTCGGCAATGTGCAAAATGCTTGGGCGAGAACTATAACCACGTACCACATCGACAGTGCCGTGGCCATTGCAACGGGTGTCAGCAAGATTACTATTCAGGATGTTAATTGTCTTGAGCCTGTCAGCGGCACAGGCGGGGAGCGAAGATACAATTTCTCGAACGCTGGCGGCACCTTAGTGCTCAATCAACGAAACTACTCACGATATACTCGTCATGGATTTATTGTGATGGGCAATGTTGTCGGGCAAAACGTATTTTACAATAACAGAACGGATTACCAGTTTGACGCGAATGAGCCCCACTTGAGGTGGTCCATCGGTGGCTTGTACGACAATTTCAACGGTCGAATTTATCTTCAAGACAGATGGAACAACGGGACTGCGCATGGCTGGTCAGGGGCGAATTATACGCTCTATAACAATACAGGCTACTATATCATCAGCCAAAACCAGCTTGCTGCAAATTATTTGTTCGGCCAGTCTGGAACCAGATTGCCATTTGTCATGGATGCGGTAGACCCAGGTAATGTTCCAAATTTCCGTGCCTATGAGTATAGCAACGGAAGCAAAATGACACCGGGAAGCTTGTTTATACAACAGCTGAAGGACAGATTAGGGCAGGGGGCAGTTGATAAGACAAATAGCAGCGCTATTCCTGTCATTATTGACCAGTCTGGTAATTTTGCCTCTCAGTTTGCGACTTTGACAGGAATTTTCGTTGATGGTGTACCACTGGCGAACTTCAACAAAGAAGTTCTGGGATACACGGTTCCTGTAGCATTAGACTATACAGTTCTGCCTGCCATTACCTACACGGCGGATACAGGTGCAACCGTCACAACTTCAGTAGGCGGTAATAATGCGGTTATATTTACAGTTAGCGTACCGGGTAAGACAGATAGTGTTTATACCGTTAATTATGGGATTATCAACAAGGCTGTTCCGGTCACTTCAAGCGCGGGCGTATCAACGGTCAATAACCTGATTGACGGGATCACATCAACCTCCTGGTCATCGTCAGGCACGCCGTGGGTTCAGTTCTACCTTGGCGACAAACCTGCATTTATTGATAGCGTATCGCTTGGATATTCCAGGGACACCCAAATCAGAAGATCTTATTACTTCGATTTTTTAGTGTCGAATGACGGTTATACATGGACGAAGGTGATGGCGAGTAACTGGCAGCAGGATAACCTCGGTAACGGGCATATTATGGGCAAGGAGGTTATGCCTGGGTCAGACGGAGATTCAGCGTCCGATTACGAAACCTTTACATTCCCGGCCAATATTTCAGGAAGATTGCTGCGTGTAGCTATGTATGGTGCTAGAGCAGGTACGGGGACGGGCACAAGCAACGCCAATAAATATTGGGCTATTGATGTCGGAGCAGCAATCAACGGCGGACTGCTTACTGTTTCCAAGCAGCCTCAAAATGCGGCAAAACGAGAAGGCTTCACTGCAACATATACGGTAACCGTGTCGGGTGGAACAAGACCATACAACTATCAATGGAAAGTATCCAAGGACGATGGCTTGACATGGAATGATGCTGCAACAGGCACCGGTGCGAATACAGTGACATATACAACGGGCGAAATAACGGCAGCTATGGATGGCTATAAATATAGATCCAAGGTAACCGACTCCGATGCTGGCGGTCCACAAACTGCCTACTCCAATGTTGCGACGCTCACAGTCAAGCAAGATACAGGCATCACGGTTACTCCGGTGGATACAAGTGTTTCTGTTTTTGACAATGTGATTTACAGCAGAAGCGCTACGATAAGAAATACTTCATTTGTATACGGCCTATTGGGGTATGTCGATATCAAACCGGCAGGCTCTACGGTGTTTGTCATTCCTTCAAATATAGCGCCAAGGACGGAGTCTGTAGCGGCATTTCTAGACTCAATCGCCACATATTGGCCTCCGGATGATGATAGTTTGAGAGACAGTAAAAAAAGCTACATCAGAAAATCCGGTGAACAAATTCGCGATGGCGATCATCTCCTCATCATCAATCCGGCGAAAACCGGCGTTGAGAGATACATTATTAATTATGCCAAAATGGATGACTCTACAGTGGTGAGCGCAGATAAGTCCGTCCTTACTTTTGACAGGATCAAGGGTCAAAACACAGCTGCGGATAGTATCACGGGCAATCTTATTTTGCCGACAACTTCGAGCTACGGTTCAACTATAAGCTGGAAGGTTGAAAATAATACAAACCTGACGGCAGCCGGTGTCGTGAAGAGACCGCTTTACGTGGATGGAGATGCCAAAGTTACGTTAACGGCAACTGTAGCAAGCGCGGCAGTAATCGACACGGTAATATTTAACCTGACTATATTGAAAAAAGGCGCGGATGAGGTTCCAAGCAACAACGCAGCAGTTACGGCCAAGGGCAGCTCCGAAACGGGCTATCTATGGGGCTTGACGGTAGATAACGCCTCTAAGACGATTGCGGGATTAACGGCTTCCACGAGTGTTGATGTGTTTAAGAATGGAATTACTGCGGATCAGTCAGCAAGATTGAAAGTAGTGACAAGCGCTGTAGGAAGTGTTGTAACAGCTGCTACTTTTGCAGATGCAGTCGAAACGACAAAAAACGTGGCAAACGGCAATTTGTTAATCGTATTGGCTGAGGATGGCATCACGTTAAATAAATACACTATCGCGCTGAAGCCGAATGCAGCAACACCAACAGCGGTAGCTGTGCCTGGTAAAAAGTATAATACTACAAAATTGACAGGATTATTAGCCGGAACAACGTATCAATATGTGATCAGAACCGCATTAGGCACGCCTTCGGCATCTACCTGGGCATCGTCCTCCGTTCAGTTTACAACAGGTGCGAATGAAACGGAAAAAGACAATCTGTTTGTTACGCAAGGCAGCTATCTGTATATTCGAGCAGCGGAAACTGCAGCTATGTCTGCATCCAGTGCAATGTATATCCTTATAGACGTATCCCAAATAAACAAAACGGTAGATGCATCAGCTCCAGCCGTTGCTCTTCAGCCGGGATCAAACCACTTCACAACAAAGCTGACGAGTTTACTGTCGGGAACAGCGTATGAGTATATCAATAATACGAGTGCGCAAGAGCTTGATAACTGGGATGCCGCATTATTATTCACAACAGCCGTCGGTGAAACGACGAAGGACAATATTCCGGTTACAACCGGGCAATACCTCCATATCAGGTTTTCTGCCACAGACAGCAAAGACGCTTCTTCTGAAAAAAATATTTATATGACGGCAGATCTTGTTAAGGTGAAGCCTGTGAATGCAACGCCGCAGTCCAGCGCGTTACCTGGATCGCTGGGAGGAACAACCAAGCTGACGGGCTTATTGCCTAACACAACGTACCGGTACATTATCAATACCAATAATGACAACCCTGCAACAGATGCATGGGAACATAAAGGGCAATCCATCGCAACCGGGAGCGGCCAAACGGCATATGACAATATTGTTTCGTCACCCGAGCTTTATATTCATTTAATGGCTGTCGAAAATAGCAGCAATGCAAATTCATTGCCGCAAAATTATCTGGTAGGAGCTGGAGGCGTTAAAAGCTTGCCGCAGGGTGTAATTCCCACAGCATCAGCCGATCCGGGAACGGTTGGCGGCACTATGAAGCTGACAGGTTTATTGCCTGACACAGCTTATGAGTTCGTTGTTACCGATGCGCTATCTTCACCTAAAAACACTACATGGGGAGAGAGTATCGTGAGCAGAACGAGGACTGGGGCAGGAGAAACCGCCATTGACAATGTTGAAGTGCCAGCGGATCTTGGGAATATGCACATCAGAACCGGTGGAACAACGACTAATTCGCCGTCCGATGCGCAGAACTTTATCATTTTAAATGCCTATGTAAATAACGCTGCAGGGACGCTCAGCAACAATGCCTATGTGACAGCAGCTACAAGCGGTGTCGGTTATATTCCTGGCATCATCGTAAGCGGCAAAGCGCCGAACTTCACGATATTGAATGTTCCGGAAGGGACGACAAAGGAAGCGCTGAAAGCGACGCTGCTCAGAAACAGCAAAGCTGGCTGGAAAGTCGTTGCAAACGCAACTGTCTCGGCCACGGTGAAGGACACTGCAACGTTCAATAATGCAAGAGAGATTTCAACAAACGTGTTAAATGCCAACGTCCTTACTGTACTTGCCGAGGATGGGAAAACGGTACAGCGGTATACAATTTCAACAATTCCCGCCACTGCTGTGCGTGTAACAGGTATTACGGTATCTAAGGAGACATTAAGCATTGTGAAAGACTCAACCCAGCAGCTCACAGCAACGGTGTCTCCGACAAACGCATATAATAAGGATGTTAGTTGGAGCTCCTCCGATGAGAATGTTGCCACTGTCGATGAGAATGGTGTTGTCACTGCTGTTGCGGTAGGAACGGTAACGATCAAAGCGACAACTGTGGATGGCGGATTTATGGCAGCATCGATGGTTACGGTATTGAAGAACACTTCCACGCCAGCAACTCCAACGGAGGATGGAACGGCAAACAAAGCAGGAACCGTGCAGAACGCCAATTTCAACATCATTGTAAATGCGGATACGGGAGCCACGGTGACGGCGAAGATAGGAGGCATGAACGTACTGCAGTCTGGAACGGGTGTAATGGCTGCCAGTGGCAAAGCGACGCTGCCGATTGACCTCACCAAACTATCAGCGGGCACAAATGCTATTGTGATTATCGCCACGGATGCAACAGGCAACGTTTCTGGTGCATTAACGGTTACCGTAACACGTGCGGCAAGATCAAACGCGGATTTGAGCGACATTAGTTTGTCATCGGGTTCGTTGAATGAGACGTTTGTTCCAGCAACAACAAGCTATACGCAGAGTGTAGCGAATAATATTGTGAGCTTGAAGCTTACACCGACGGTAGTAGATGCAGCTGCGAGTGTGACAGTGAATGGAACAACTGTTACAAGCGGCCAGCCAAGTGCAGCGATTGCGCTTAATGTTGGGGTGAATACTATTACGGTGGTTGTAACGGCAGCGGATGGCTCTACAAAAATATACAAGATCCAGGTTACGAGGATCAGCAGTAATAGTAACGCGCTGCTATCCAGCATGGCTGTCGATCAAGGCACGTTGACACCGGCATTTTCACCAGCAAATCCGAATTATTCAGTGGAGCTGCCCAACGCTGCTTCAAGCATCAAGCTTTTCTTAATCAAGGCTGATCCACGCGCAACAATTACGGTTACAGGTGCAGTTTACAACAATGTTACAGGCAATGTGTATTCCTACACGGCTACAAACTTGATAATCGGGTCTAACTCAATCCAGATGGTTGTTTCTGCTGAGGATGGAACGATAAATCGATATCATATCACAGTGAATCGTGCTCCAGCAGTTAGCAGCAATGCCAACTTGAGCTCATTGACGCTGTCGAGCGGCACCCTGAGTCCTGCATTTGTATCTGGTACAACAGCTTACACTTCCAGTGTGGTTAATGGGGTTTCAAGCCTTACAGTAACGGGGAATGTAGAAAATAATAATGCCACGATGACGGTTAATGGAAATCCAGTCACAAGCGATCAAGCAAGCGATATGATTAAGTTGAATGTAGGCGACAACATCATTACTATCGTAGTAACTGCACAGAATGGTGAATTGAAAACCTACACAATTATAATAAATCGAGCGCCAGAAGCTGCACGTGTAACACAACCCAAGAGTAGCGGGGGAAACGTGGGTACCATTGCCATTGTTACATCGACAGACGGTAATTTAACGGTTCCTACAGGCAAAAACGGCGAGGTAAGTTTGGGTGATTCAGTCAAAATTTCAATTCCAGCCGATGCTAGTGATAAAGAATTGAAATTAACGATAGAAAAAGTGTTGGACAGCCAAAAGCTTCTAACGAATCAAAACATCTTAGTTAGCCCCATCTATGAGATTCTGAAAAACTTCTCGGAAAACTTCAGTAAGCCTGTAACGCTGGATTTTGCTTTCGATCCTGCAAGCTTGATGAGCAATCAAAGGGCAGCCGTATTCTATTACGATGAAGCGAAGAAAGTATGGGTGGAAGTTACCGGCAGTAAAGTAAATGGCGATCACATTACCGTAGAGGTAGATCACTTTACGAAATATGCGGTATTCGCTGTAGACCAAGTTACGGAGAAAACGGCAACAGAACAACCTGCGGGCACTAACCCGGCTGTGCAATTGAGCGATATTGCTGGACATTGGGCAGAGATTAGCATCAAGCAAGCGGTGAGCAGCGGAATCGTTAGTGGTTATCCAGACGGCACATTTAAGCCGAATCATACGGTGACACGCATGGAATTTGCTGTCATGCTGGTGAATACACTGAAGCTGCAGGGAGAAGGAGCGGTGCTGACTTTTACAGATACCATGAAGATCGGAACCTGGGCGCAGAAGGCAGTCGCACAAGCATTCCAGGCAGGTATTATTAAGGGTTATGAGGACGGAACCTTCCGTCCGGGTGCAGAAATTACACGCGCAGAGATGGCCGTGATGCTTGCTAATGCTTTGGGTCTGGCGCTTGACGCTGACACTACAACTGGATTCGCGGACGACAAGGATGTTCCGGAGTGGGCGAAAGGCTCAGTAGCGGCGATGAAGAAACAAAAACTTGTTGAAGGCAGAGGTGCCGACGAATTCGGTCCTACGGCTTTAACAACGAGAGCCGAGGCTGTAAAGGTGCTGCTGAACATGCAGGCGCAAAAAAGCAAGTAACGTATAAGGTGTAGTAAGATCGATATTAGGTTATTCCTCAGGCAGTCGAACAGACTGCTTAAGGATAACCTTTTTTTTCTGTTAAACGAAAATGATAAGTCTCTTACTTATGATATATGGTTAGGCTGAGCAAAACTAGGCGGATGGAAGGCAAGGCCTTTATCTTTGCAGGCTCCGAGCTGCCTTGCTTGCATACAGTGTAATTCCAAGTCCTGCCGCGTACACGATTGCACCAAAGCCATAGGCGGCGGTGTAGTTTCCGCTAAGGTGGATAATCCACCCGGAAAGCCCCGGCCCCAGCATCTGTCCGACGGCGTAGAAGACAGATATAAAACCGAGTGCAGCGGCAACGATGCTTTGTGGCACCTGCTGCGCCGCTTTAATTTGAATAAGCGTTATTAAACCGCCGATGCTTGATCCCCATAGCATGGAGGAAATTATAAAGCCTGTCACACTTGGTGTGAACATTGGAATCAGGTCTCCTGCGACCGCACAGCTCCAGGATAGAACGAACATCCGGTTTACTCCGAAGCGGTCGGACATGCTGCCCCATACGGGTCCGCCCACAATACTGAAAATTCCTGCCACAGCATACGTAACTCCTGCTGTTTGGTCAGATAACCCCTGGTCAAGCATGAACCCGGTCTGGTACAGATTAGGGATAAGATAAGCTAACCCAATCAGGAAATATAGCGAGGCGACTCTCATGAGGCCTTTGTTCTTGAGCCAGGCAGGTCTGTCCTCAATGCTCTTTCTACTGCTGCTTGCTGCCGGATTTCTTAAAATGACAAGCGCAGCGAGAACTACTATTAACGATAAAAAGCCGAAGCATAGCCAAACCGCGCGCCAGCGCCAATCGGGAAACTGCCCGATTAAGAATGGAACGAGAAAGCCGCTCAACAGCATGCCGATGCCGGCACCGCTTAGCAGAAGGCCGAGCACGGTTCCTTTGCGATTGGGGAAAAAGCCCAGCATAATTGTCATTAGCGGGGTGAAGACCAGGGAGCTCCCTGCCCCTGCGAGAAGCATGAAGGGCGCTATCGACTCCATGGAAGAAGCCCAGGATAAGCCAAACATACTGACAATAACCGCGCTGCCGCCCATCAGCAGAACGGACTTTCCGCCCCAGCGAATGGCTAGCAGGCCTGAAAGCCCGACAGTGACTAGATACCCAAGAAACATGATGGTTCCCAGCATACCTCCTTGGGAGACGGAGAAGCCGAGATCTTCTTCCATGTAAGGAAGAATGAGGCCATATGCCATTCGTGCAAAGCCGGTTGTCGTTACGACGAGCAGCATGCCAACCAGAGTAAACGGCCAGAAATTAACCGACGATAAGCTTTGTTGTTCATCTTTCAATCTATCCATCTCCGTTCTGTCCATAAATAAAAAGCTCTTGTTGTCATGTTACTGCTGCCGACAGCATTGCCTCTACCCCCAGACGGATTTAAGATGTCGTTTGCGGGAAACAATGGTTCAGGGATTGTTCGTTTAATCAGAATGATTGAATCCGACTATCTCTCGGGCTTTAACGCCAAAAGAGCCCCCAAACCGATTTATGGCTGGGGGCTCTTTTGGTGGCCGGTTAACCTATAATGGTGGACAAGGGGGCTTGCGGGAACAGGCCTCCTGCCCCTCCGCTCACAGAGGGTGGGTAACTGGAACTGCGGCGAAGCAGCGCCCCGGGGTTGACTCCATATTGTTTGCGGAAGGCCTCGGCAAAATGGCTCGGATTGGAGTATCCGACGGTGCAGGACACTTCATTCACATTAGCGTTCCCTTCTTGAAGCAGCAGCCAAGCTTGTTCCAACCGTTTTTCACGTAAATAGCCAAAGACGGTATTGCCGTACATCTCTTTGAATCCCACTTTCAGCTTATAATCATTCAGTCCTACTAGCCTCGAGAGTTGAAGCAAGGACGGAGGTTCACTCATTCGAACCATCATAATTTCGCGCGCAGCCTCGATTCGCGACTGCTCATCCCTCGTCAGCAGCGGTTTAGTCTCTTTTGAATTCACCAAGAAGGAACGGAAAGCAAGCAGCAGCAATTCCAAAATTCGGCATTCCAGTTCAATACGGTGTAAATCTCGGCTTTGCAGCCCTCCTACAAGATGTTTGAGAATGACGGCTACTGCGGGATCGATTGTTTCCTGAAATATTCTGTATGGTTTTGCTCCCAGCAGTTCGGCGAAATCAATTGATCTTCCGCCAGCTGCCTCTGTCAAGTAATCATGAAAAACAGCTACTGACATACCAATCCCAAGCATCATAAATGGCTGTTTGGCATCGAATTCCAACCTTGCTTCAGCCGTATTGATTAACTGCAAACTCCATTGTCCTGGTACTATTTCTTGTTCGGAGGCAGCCAAATTGGATCTTCTCGTTCCCTGAAAGCAATAACCAAACTCCACCATCGGCTCCAGGGAAAACAGTTCTACTGTCCTATCGGAGGTTAGTCTGAAATCCGATAGAACCAGCTCCATTTCCGGCCTTGGTTGAAGACGATGAATTAGGCCTGTCCCCGCCGGATGCTGAATCGTGATATCTCTAGATAAGTCCTCCCGGTGGTTTGTAAGTGGCTCCAACTGATCGAAGAAATGATTGAAATTATGATGAAAAGCCGCTGCATGCGCATGCATAGTTTTCACACTCCGGTCACATGAATGGAATTTGATGATAATCATTCTCATTATAAAGAAGATTGAGCTTTCTGTCGAACCTCTGGCACAAAGCTGCCAAATCACCCCATAGCTACTTAGAGATTTAGCAACAGATCTTTTTCAAGAAAATATCGAATTGTATTATATAATAGGAAGATGACATAGAGGAGTACGAACTCTTACATGATAAAGGTGATAGGACGATTATGGACATTGTAAAGGATTTTTTGCTGCAAATAGCTTTTATAGCAACGCTAATCTTCACCTTTCAAATATTTTTTGCGGGGAGGTCTGACAAAAATAATCATATAAAGATCATCCTAATTGTATTATTGGGGCTATCTATCGTATTATCCATGTCTTTTCCTGCTTATGTTAACTCCAGTATTCGTATGGATATTAGAATCGTTCCCTTATTATTAGGGACATTATATGGGGGCTGGAGAACAGGCTTAGCCTTATCTACACTTATCATTGTGTACCGATTTTATCTCGGGGTCGATTTTGGATTGTATACTACCATTCTAACACTATTATTTGGCATGCCGGTGATCATCTATTTTCAAAAGCTTTACATAAAAGCAAAAAAGAACAAAAGGATACAAATTGCGATTCTACTATCCATTTACTATTGTTTAGTTGGACTCATAGTGGGGACTACTATAAGAGGATTTTCACTTGAAGTTTTTCAAGTACAATTAATTCATATCCATATTATTGTTGTGGTAATGTTGTTCTTCACTTCTTTAAACGAAACGATTAATGAAATGATCAGAAAAAATCAGCAGCTGCAATCAGAAGCCAAGGACGCGGAAATCGCCTTCTTGCGTTCCCAGATCAAGCCTCATTTCCTGTATAATGCTCTCAATTCCATTGCAGCATTGTGTATAGATGAGCCTAGTAAGGCTGAGGAATTGACGATAGATCTTTCACAGTATTTGAGAAGCAGCTTTGACTTCAAACAACTGGATTCACTAACGACGATAGAAGATGAATTGGAGCTGGTGAAAGCTTATATCAACATCGAAAAGGCACGTTTTGGCGCCAGATTGCAAGTTGAGTACGATATCGATGTAAATCTGGATATCCGGATTCCACCGCTCATTTTACAGCCAATAGTGGAAAATGCTATAAGACATGGCCTGATGTCCACCTTTCGGGGAGGAGCCGTCAAAATAACCGTGAAAGAGGAAGCGGGATCCGTAGTCAGCTTTGCTGTAGAGGACAATGGATGCGGTATGACTGAACAAAAGCAGGAGGAAATACTTAAACCAGATGCGGAAAAGAAGGGCATAGGGCTGCGGAACATCAGTCAGCGTATTAAGCTGCTTTATGGAAACAATATTCGTATTGAAAGTGCCGAGGGAATAGGGACGAAGGTTTTATTCGAAATTCCCGATCAATCGATCAAGCAGAGTGGAGGTTGAAGGATGCTGCGAGCCATTATCGTGGATGATGAAGAATTATCATTAAAACGTTTGAATAAGATATTATCCGAAAGCGGCGAGATCGAAATATGCGATTCGTTTCTGAACCCGCTGGAAGCTTATGAATTTGTAAAGAGTAATCAGGTACATGTCGTATTTCTGGATATTTCTATGCCGGAGATTGACGGTATGAGACTTTCCAGCCTGTTGCTGGAACTCGATGCTTCCATAGATGTGGTCTTTGTAACCGGATATGACGATTATGCAGTTCAAGCTTTCGATATAAATGCACTGGATTATCTCATGAAGCCCGTATCCTCCCAGCGAATGTCCAAAACGTTGGACAAGCTAAAAAAAAGACATCGGATTACGGCTGTTGAGCCTTTCATAGAGGCCAGAAGTCCCGTAACACAGATAGAAGAGCTGTCTTCTACTGAAATACTGACCGACCAGGAAAAGAGAATTCTTCGATTGATCACGGATGGACTGTCGAATAAAGAAATCGCCAATCACCTGAACATTAAGGCTGAAACGGTAAAGTCGCATATTAAAAATTTATATAGAAAGCTTAATGTTAATAATAGAGTGCAAGCGCTGCAACGTGCCAAAGAATGGCTGATACTTGTGTGAGTGCCTGCTTTTAGATTTATCGCCAAGCTAGCAAACCAGAAGAAATGTAAGTTGGATTGATATGATATAGTAATGATTCTAAAATGGTAAACGAAGAGGAGAAATGACAATGACAAAGCAAATTTTGATTAATCTTCCTGTGAGCTGGCGGTACTATTTTCAGTAAACCCGCAGAACATCAAGGCTGGATGTATGGCTGCGGTTTTGCTGATTTGGATGGACATAGGTGGAATATGCTGTATATGGATATGAGTAAATTATCGAAGGAATAAAGGCTAGGAGTTGCTGCAATGGATAAATGGTCTTCTGAGTCTCCCAAGATTGTTGGTCAAACAGCTTCAGTGGGTTTTCAAATCGGCGTACGAAGAACGCTTCCAATCTCAGCGGAGCAGGCTTGGTCGTTTCTAATTTCTGCTCAGGGTGTGAAACTATGGATCGGTGATGTACCGTCCCTTAAATTGAGTGTAGGGGAATCCTTCACCTCCCAAGAAGGTATTTCAGGCGAATTCAGGGTCGTCAAACCGAATCAACAGCTTCGTCTAAGATGGAAGAAACAGGACTGGCCGCAGCCATCCACGCTGCAAATCAGGCTGATATCTACTAAGCCCGACAGAACAACGATTAGCTTCCATCAGGAGAAACTGGATCATGCGAATACACGGGAACAGATGAAGCTGTATTGGGAAGATGTGCTGGACACGATTAGAGAAAAACAAGCGTAGCCATATCGACCAGCCCAACCTATAACGCTGTATCTTTTGAGGACCCGTGCAGAAATAAATACGAAATGGTTCACCGATTAAATTAAAGCCGTATAAAAATCAGGGGCCTAAGCTCTACCCATTAAGAACTTTAACACACCAGATAGGGTGTGTTTTTTAATTCTTTACAGAAACAAAGTCCTTTACATTTTCTAAGATTTTTATGTATTCAAACATCAGACGGTTTCCTTCTTGAATATTCGGATAGGGGAGATCGTTGTTACTTAAGGTCTTGAACGGAACAGAAAATTCCGTTATTTAATCTTTTGCCTCCAATTTAAGACGATAGCGGAAGTCGGAATTCCGCTATGTGGCGCGAATGACCAGGGCAAGGCAACAAACAGAGAGATAACGGAAGTGCGTCTTCCGTTATCTCTCTGTTTGTTGTGCTTTCCAAGCAATAGCGGAATGATTGCTTCCGCTATTGCTTCAACTAATGATTATAAAAAAGGTTTACTTAAGAAATCAGTGCTAGGGGTTACAGGTTTTGTCAAAAGGGGTGTACAGACGATAAATTTTCATTAAAATCCTGTTATTTACAAAGTTAACCAAGTTCAGATGTTGCATATAGAGGTGCTTAATTGTATACTCAAATAAACGATGTACATATGATCTTATTATGTACAAATGTTCAAGTGGCGATGATAGGAGGTTTAAGATGGTATGCCAGAGATAAATCATGAACGATTTCGGCTGCTGGTAAAAATATGCCAGCTGTATTATGAGGATGGCTTGAATCAATTGGATATAGCCAAGCGTTTAGGGATTTCCCGTCCGCATGTTAGCCGAATGCTTGCAGCTGCCAAGAGTGAGGGCATTGTGCGAATATCGATACATAATCCGTTCTCCAGCGAGCAGGAGCTTGAGAAATGCTTCATTGAAACCTTCGGCATTCAAGATGCGATAATCGTTGATTCCTCTGATTCTGATCCGAACAAGCTGCATGCTCAGCTCGGCCGTACGAGTGCTGCGCTTATAGAGTCTGTACTGATGGACGGCGATATTGTTGGGCTTATGGCCGGGCGGACTGTAGCGAGCGCAGCAGAGGAGCTGGATTATTTTGCGAGAGAAGGACTGCAATTTGTACCTTTGGTAGGCGGTTGGGGATCTGAAGGGGGAGCATGGCACGCAAGCTCTAATACAATGGCCTTTGCAAACAAACTGAAATCCAAATACTGGATGGTGCATGCACCTGCCGTGGTGGCCAATGTAGAAACGGGTATTTTATTGCGCCAGGAACCGGAGATTGACAAGGTGCTTCAGCTAGCACAGCGTAGCCGTGTAGCTATCATCAGTATTGGCGAGGTTAGCGAGCAGGCGACTATGGTGAAAACGGGAAATATGAGTCACGAGGATATTACAGAGGTGGAAGCACGGGGCGCCGTGGCGAATCTATGTGCTTCCTTCATCGATCTTGACGGGCGGGAAATCGATTTTCCGGGAAAAAATAGATTTATCGGCTTGACGGCAAGAGAGCTTCGTGCCATACCGAACGTTATTGGAATAGCTGGCGGCGCCCAGAAAGTAAAAGCAATTACTGCGGCGTTGCGCGGCAAGTGGATCGATATTCTCGTAACCGACGCAGCGACAGCGAGGGCGATTATAGATTTTCATCGAAGTAATGAAGCAAAGTAAGAAGGAAGGAGATTGGTCCATGTCTGAGATAAAGTCGGTATTCAAGTCGGGTTCCGCTGAAGCCCATACGCTGTTATCAGAGAACGGTTACTATGGAAATTACGGAGGTTCGTTTATACCAGAAATTCTCGTTCCCGCATTTGAAGAGATTTCCAAGCAATTCGAGGTGATAAAAAACGATGAAGCTTTCTGGCAGGAATATTGCGCGCTGCTGGCTGATTATTCAGGCAGGCCTACCCCGCTAACTTATGCGGATCGTCTGACGGAGCATTTTGGCCGTGCGAAGATTTATGTTAAACGCGAGGATTTGAATCATACAGGAGCACATAAGCTGAATAATGCTCTCGGTCAAGCGATGCTTGCCAAAAAAATGGGCAAAACTCGGATTATTGCCGAAACGGGGGCTGGACAGCATGGCGTAGCAACAGCTACGGTAGCGGCGAAGCTAGGACTGTCCGCGACTATCTATATGGGGCGCGAGGATATGGAGCGCCAATATGCCAACGTCTTCTGGATGAGACGGCTGGGAGCAGAAGTCGTTGCAGTCGATTATGGATCGCAGACGTTAAAGGATGCGATTAATGAGACGCTGAGAGACTGGGTATCCAGCTTTGAAACGACCCATTATGTTTTAGGTACGGCATCAGGTGCCCATCCCTTCCCGGCTATTGTGGCATTCTTTCAATCGATTATCGGCATTGAAGCCAAACAACAGATTATTCAAGCGGCCGGTCAGCTGCCAAGCCATGTCTATGCATGCGTTGGAGGGGGCTCGAATGCACTTGGTATATTTCAAGCGTTCTACCCCCATGATGAGGTGCAGCTAGTCGGAGTTGAAGCGGGTGGGCAAGGCAAGGAATCCGGCAATCACGCTGCGCGAATTGCTTATGGAGAAGGAATGCCTGGTGTCGCTCAAGGTTATAAAACCATGTTCCTGCAAAATAAGGATGGACAAATGCATGATACGCACAGCATTGCGGCCGGCTTGGACTACGTGGGTGTATCACCGATTTTGACCGATTTATCCGAGAAGGGGAGAGTTCAGTTCGCAGCAGCAACCGACGCGGAAGTAATTGATGCGTTGGAGGTAGTAATGAAGACAGAAGGGCTGATTCCTGCTTTGGAGTCCACACATGCTTTTGCTGGGGCATTCCAGCATCTTGCTGAATCATCGAGGTCGGATATCTTCATTATTAACATGTCCGGGCGAGGCGACAAAGACATCTTCAATGTAGCGGAGGGATTGCGGGATGAAGAATGGAAAGCATTTATCCAACAAAAAAACAAGCAATACAACGATTAAGCTCGCTGAGCAAATTAAGGGCAATAAAGCGGCATCCGGAAAGTCCATTCAACTGATGACACATCAGATTCTAGGTTATCCCGATTTCGATACCAATTACGAGATGATCCAACTGTTTCATGAGAATAGCGTTGATCTTGTAGAATTGCAGCTGCCTTTCTCGGAACCTATTGCGGACGGTCCTGTATTTTTGCGAGCGAATCAAACCTCGTTGGCGAACGGGACGACGACCCGGCAGTGTATGGATTTTGCAAGGCGAGCCGTTACAAACTTTCCGAACATCTCTTTTATATTCATGACTTATTATAATATTGTCATACAATATGGTATTGAGCCATTCATTAGAGAATGCGCGGACATCGGTATCCGTGGGCTGATTGTACCGGATGCCTTGCCTGAGGAAAGCTGTGACTTCATGAATGCATGTCGTGAATATGGGGTGGAACCGATTCTTATCGCCACTCCCTATACAACTGATTTGCGTTTAGCCTATTTATCGGAGCAAACCGGAGGCTTCCTCTACTGCGCGCCACGAAAAGGAGTGACTGGATCGAGAACAGCATTCGGTGATGAGACTGACGATTTTTTATCCCGTGTACGCGGCTTTGCAAAGACACCTATCGCTGTCGGATTCGGTATTCAGACCGGCGAGGATGTTGCATTCCTGCAGGGGAAATGCGATATCGCCATTATTGGAACTCAACTGCTGAATATTCTGGAGAAGGATGGGCTCACAGGCGTGGAGAGGTTTTTGAAATCCGTAAACAGTAATACTCGATGACTTAAAGTAATTCGGGGACTATACAAAGAGCTAATCTCGCCACGCCGAATAAAGTGTGGTTTTTTGCTGTAAATAAATCTATTGATGCTTACATAATATTTTATACTTACTTTTTAAAAGTAACTATGGTAATATAACTATTGTGATTATATTTGGAATATTTTAGACCAGAGGAGAGAAGATACAATGAGCCCATTCACTGAGCTTTTAAAATCCAGGAGATCAGCTAACAAGTTCAAATCAGAAGTGACGATCAGCAGGCAGGAGCTGGACGAGCTGTTTACTCTTGTTAAGTTTGCTCCGTCCGCTTTTAATTTGCAGCATACACATTATGTGGCAGTAACGGATCAAGAATTGAAGGAACAAGTATATGAGGCAGCTTTCAAGCAATATAAGGTCTTAACCAGCTCAGCGGCGATTGTTGTACTTGGAGATTTGGAAGCGTATCGTAATATCGGGCCAATTAACGAGGGGTTATTGAGTCTGGGCATTATAGATCAGCGGGAATATGACGAAACCGTAAGCAGTGTGCATGCTATGTATGAGGGCGGAGGCGAGCGGTTCAAACGGGATGAGGCCATCCGTAATGCAAGCTTATCTGCTATGCTATTCATGCTAATCGCCAAGGATAAAGGCTGGGATACTTGTCCGATGATAGGTTTCGATCCCGTCCGGATCACACAAGCGCTTAACATTCCGGACAGGTATGTTCCTGCTATGCTGATAACCTTAGGGAAGGAAGATACAAGCAAACAAAGACCACGCGGTTACCGTAAGCCGAATGGGGAATTTGTCAGTTATAACGGTTTTTAAGAAACGCCTCAACTAATAGTAAGCTTTGACCCGAAAAGTGGACTCACTTTATAAGAGTACCCATTAGTCGGGTTATTTGCGTTAAGCACAATAAATGAGAGCTCCCCGAGAGAAATCTGCTTTTAAAAGAGAGCTGCGGTTTGACAACTACCTTAAATTCATTTTAACTATAATTAATAGATTGTTTACCTTAAGGATTGGAGAAGTTCAATGGTATATCGAAATTTGGAAGAATGCATAATCGATTTAGAGAAGAATGGACATTTGGTTCGTATTCATGAAGAAGTTGATCCTTATTTGGAAATGGCCGCAATTCACATAAAAGTTTATGAGTCCGGTGGGCCGGCGTTATTATTTGAAAATGTAAAAGGCTCGAAGTATCGGGCCGTATCCAACCTTTTCGGTACTATAGAACGCAGTAAGTATATATTTCGGCATACCTGGGAAGCGGTACAAGATGTAATGTCCTTGCGTAACGACCCTATAAAAGCTATAAAAAATCCGCTTAAATATATAGGAACGGGCTTGGCAGCATGGAAGGCTCTTCCTATTAAAAAAACTGGGGGTCATCCGGTTACGTTGCAGGAAATCCAAATATCAGACCTGCCTCTCATCCAACATTGGCCTGAGGATGGCGGCGCATTTATCACCTTGCCTCAAGTGTACTCGGAGGATCCCGATAAGCCGGGAATTATGAATTCCAATCTGGGTATGTATCGTATTCAACTCAATGGTAACGATTATGAACTGAATAAGGAAATTGGTCTGCATTACCAGATTCATCGCGGTATCGGAGTTCATCAGGACAAAGCTAATAAAAAAGGAGGCCCTCTTAAAGTGAGTTGTTTCATTGGGGGGCCTCCGGCACATACACTGTCAGCGGTTATGCCCTTGCCCGAAGGCTTAAGTGAAATTACTTTTGCGGGACTGCTGTCTGGGCGTCGATTTCGCTATAGCTACATTGACGGCTACTGTATTAGCAATGATGCTGATTTTGTTATAACGGGAGAAATTTATCCCGGAGAGACTAAGCCAGAGGGACCTTTTGGCGATCATTTGGGCTATTACAGCCTTACGCATCCTTTTCCTCTAATGAAAGTGCATAAGGTGTATGCCAAGCCTAATGCCGTATGGCCATTTACCGTCGTCGGTAGGCCGCCACAAGAAGATACGTCATTCGGTGAGCTTATCCATGAGCTAACAGGCGATGCGATCAAGCAGGAAATCCCTGGTGTAAAAGAAGTTCATGCTGTTGATGCTGCAGGCGTGCATCCGTTGCTTTTTGCAATTGGCAGTGAACGCTACACCCCTTACCAGCAAGTCAAACAGCCCGCCGAGCTGCTGACGATTGCTAATCGTATTTTGGGAACAGGGCAGCTGAGCTTGGCGAAGTACTTATTTATAACAGCTGAAGAGAATCAACCCTTGAATGCGCATCATGAAGTTGATTTTTTAGCCTACATTTTGGAACGTATGGATCTGCAGCGGGATATTCACTTTTATACTCAAACTACAATCGATACGCTGGACTATTCCGGTACAGGATTAAATAGCGGCAGCAAGGTTGTATTCGCAGCATATGGAGATAAAAAAAGAGATTTATGCCTCGAGGTTCCTAACATTTTTAATGAACTGCGGGAGGTTGAACAGGCTCGCTTGGCGATGCCCGGTATCGTGGTAATTCAAGGTGCCAAGTTTACTACCTACAGCGAAGCGCAGCAGGAATTAAAAGAGCTGTGTGATGATATTCAGTCTAAAGGTCCGATTCCGTCTTGCCCGATGATCATATTGTGTGATGACAGCCAGTTTATGAGTGCGACGATTAACAATTTTCTTTGGGCAACATTTACACGCAGCAATCCTTCCCATGATATATATGGCGTCAACAGTTATTATGAGAATAAGCATTGGGCTTGTGATAATGTTATTATTGATGCCCGTATCAAACCTCATCAAGCACCGCCATTAATACCGGATCCGGATGTTGCAAAAAACATCGAAAGATTTTTTGCAGAAGGTGCTAGCTTAGGTGGAATTAAGCTGTGATGAGTATGCAAGGAAGGGCTGCACCGAAAGTCATTTTGGGACAGCCCATCCACCACTTTATCCTGATATAGAGTCGCAAAAGAACCCTCAATTCCACTTTGGTAGTGGAGTTGAAGGTTCTTTGTACATTTTATGGGATACAGACACTGGGCTTTTCCCTTTTGAGACAACCACTTCTTGAGGTATAGAACGGAGATGGGATTGGGATCAACATTTAATAGTTTTGATTACAATATCCCCATCCATTTCCGATGACAGCCTGCTGTTGTTGAGGATAATAATCATAAGGTTGACGATTCGAATGAACAGGAGCCTGATTGTTGTTGGGCTTATTCGAATAGGCTGAATTAGCTGCTGCATTGCTTTGGACCTGATTTGTTTTGCAATCGCTAGGCGGTCCAATGAAAACAGTTTTCGTTATAGGGGCCAACGTTTCCTTCACTTGTGCCTCATTAAGGCAATAAGTATGGGCGAACACACTAGCAGGTGTTAATCGCAGCAGGTCGGAACCACCTATAAATTCAGGAGTCGGCGCATCGAATATGGCCAATAGATGTGTGTTATCTACCGTAGCAATTTCATAATGCCACCAGCCCTGCGGCACATTAGCGACTTGGCCCGGATGGATTGAGAAATTGAGCAGCTGTTTTGTAAATGGATTGACTATGGAGACAACAGCGGCGCCGGAAATACAATACACTAGTTCTGAGGCATTTTGATGGATGTGGGGCTCAATGACATTTCCAGTACTAAGAAAAATATCAAGCAGAGACGTGTTGCCTAATGTGTTAAGCTGATCGATGGAAAGAATATTAATATAATTCTGATCATCCTTTTTGAAAAAGAGGTTGTTATTTACATCAAAGGTGAATTGTGTGGACGGTGAAGTATAGTCCATGTATGAAACGGTCACTTTTTTCCCTACCTTCATTTAATATAGGCTTTTGACTTATGGGATATCTTATGTTTCTCCCCAGAAGAAAGTGCACTATTTTATAGCGAAGGTATTTCACTGTGTTTAGAGGGGGGAAACGGGACTGGACAAACAGGGGGGCGCCTATATTTTCTTTTACAATGGGTTTTAATCAATTTGATGATAGATCAACAGCTCCTCAGCAATGAATGCATTTGATATTCCTGGTCAATTGACCATTGTACTTCCTTGAGTTTAGCGCGAGACTTGGCAACCTCTGAAGCTTGCCGAGGGGTGTTACTCAGTACCACGATTGTAAAGTCGCCAAGCTGTCAGCTGCCTTTGGGCATATCTATCTTGGCGGTAGCTCTTGTTTACTTTGCAAAAGATCCGATTGTTATAGAGTGAACACCGTTCCTGCGTCCGGTACATCGGCCAATCGCTCCCCATAACTTCCTCCTGGCGGTCGGTTGAAGCCATTCTAGCATCATTATTTTTTCCAGCGGTTCGGCGGCATGTAAAAAACTGCGAAAGTGCAGGTTTTTTCAATGGAAAACGTTCGTTTAGAGGAAATGCCTGCAAATATACAGGAATGTTAGCCTAGGATTGTTTCGCCTTGAGTTTGAAAGGTAAAAACATGTATTTTTGCAGGAAAACTTCGCTCTGTACAAAAAAAGATAGAAAAGATGTAAGATTGCAGGCTTTTTACAATCGTTTCATCGCATTTGGATGGAGCTCATACCTCACAACATGCTTGCCCTCCGCGCCGGCTACAGGGGAGAACAATCCCTTTGTGCAGAGTGAATGCAGGATACGAATGGCAGTGCGATGGTTTATGCACAAATGAGTCTCCACATCAATGGGGCGCAGCGGACGAGCGAGCATGCAGGCAAGCCGGATGATTTCCAGTTCCGCTACACTCTTCATGCTTGTAGGAGAAGATTGTGGGAGATAGCGGCTAAACACCATTTGCAGCAGGGTCTTGCACAGTTCAGGACGGTGAGCAACATCATCGTATGCAACTGAAATTACCTGAAAGCCCATAGCAGATAAGAAGGTTTCCCGGTTCAGCTCGTGGCAATATTTTTGTCTGTCCATATCCCGTACATGTGGACCGAAACCTTTGATTTCTAGGATTAGCTTGACATGCGAGGTTATCAAGGCAAAGTCGCAGAAGTAGGATAACCCCCGCCAATCGAGCACTTCGAATTCTGGATGTAAATTGTTGAAATCCCCCTGCAGAGGCCACCATACGTTGCTGCAAAACAGCTTCTCAGCTTCCCGGTGTCCTCGCTCCAAGCGGCCTCTCCGTTCCCCCGTTCTTTTATGCAAATGATGTTGAATAAATGCTGCATGCGCCGCCTCGAAATTCATGGTATCATCCCTCCCAAATTAAAAAAGAACGTCCCGGGTCCATTTCGCGTAGGAATGGACCCGGGACGTTCTTCGTCACTTACATTTTATTATAGTAAAGAATCTATCATTTAACCAGTAGGCATAGGGTGAATGTACAAAAGTCGTGGTGATAATTAAAATTACGGTAAGGTGTTAAATTTTAAAATGGTACAGTCTGGGTCTGTTACTCGCTGATGATAATAAGCTTCCCAGCCCAGAGTAAACGGAACGCGTGGGGTTCGACCGATCACCATGCAACGCCACAACGGGAGCCGCGCACGTTGCAAAAAATCAAGCTTTGCGGCGCTTATTATGAACCCAGCGGCGATAAATCAGATAGGTTACTAATAAGAATAGAGCATAGATTCCAATGGCCATAAGAAGCTTATATACACCGGAGAACAGATGCTCCCCGATATAGGCATATACGAGCATGGCGGGAATTTTTCCAACAGCTGATGCTACCGCGTAAGTGAGCAGCCGGATGGACAATAGGGCCGAATATACATTGACTAAGGCTTGCGGCAAAACGGGAATCATGCGGGCAAAAACAATTGTCCAAAACGGATGATGCTCAATGGTTTGTGTCAGTCGTTCAAGTTTGTTAAATTTGGCTAAATAGGCTCGGCCTTGCTTTTGGAAAAAGATTTGCACCAGCAAGTAAATGATCACACTACCTACGGAGGCGGCAAGCCAGCTTATTAATGCGCCCAGTAAAGAGCCGTAGAAATAACCGAGCATTCCGATAATAATTTTGAAAGGAATGACTGGAAATAGGATGAAGCCTACGGCTATGAGAAATATAAGAGCTAAAGGGGCTTCGCCATTTTGAAGCCAGCTCACAATTTCATTTCTGTACATATAGAAAATCAGGATAGCTGCTGCGTAACCGATGCCTGCGAGAATGCTTTTCATATTTGTTTTTAGAGCCCCACTTCATTAGATAAGCTGTGGATATATTCGTCCAACATTGGATAAGAAAATAATACCATTCATTATAGCAAGCTTGCCAAGCCAATGAAAGTTTCAAGGGCTCGGGGACATGGAAAAAAACTGGCTTGGAATTATAATCCAGGCCAGCTTTTTTAAGCATTCATAAATTATTGATGCGTTACATTGTAAGCATAAACCCAATTTTCAGCATAGGCATCAGGACTTTCCCCAGGGGCCGTTGTGTCATTTGACTGTGTATAGTTGCCTATCTTGAAATAACAACCTGTAGCATTTTTTGTTTGCGTGTACGGTACCGTTTGGCCATTGTATTCATAGCTGAGGACGCCGCCTGAAGCGGTGACTTTAACGGTAAATACGGTACCTAAAGTATAATTGCTGTCAAGCAAATACGCGTGCGTATTGTCTCCATCTGTAATATAGATTTTGGCTGTTGTTGAAACACCGCCAGGGTTGTTTCCTTCAACACGGAAAACAGTTACGTCATCATCTGCATCATGGATTTGGCCGACTACCGTATGCGGTTTTATGGACGTCAAGTGAGTAACTTTTTGTTTGATAAACATGGAGTGTGTTTTTCCATCATTGGTTCCCCATGACTTTAGACTGCTCGAATCCTGCGTTGTGTAGTTATCGACCATCTCACGCAATTCGCTTCTCGGATTTTTGGACCCGCTAGTTGAAACGGCACCGTGGTTAGCCCGGAATTGAACCGCATAGCCATCGGTATCGTTCACAACTTTGAACCATGGGTTAATGGAATAGGTATCCAAATCAGGCTGGAAGATTTCCAATGGTGTGGATGGATTAGAGGTCGATTTAGGTATAGGCAGAGTAAGCTTCCAGTTTTTCAAATATAACACTTGTGACGGTAATGTTGGTGTACTGCCGGATTGCGTTGTCGCGCTGGCGGTATTACTTGCCGTTGATACATTTCCGGCCGCATCCTTCGCTTTGACTGTGTAGCTGTAAGCGGTGGATGCACTCAGGCCCGTGTCGCTGAATGAGGTAGCTGTTGGTGATCCGACAAGGGTGGAGCCACGGTATACTTGATAGGCCGTAACACCCACATTATCGGTAGAGGCAGTCCAGCTCAAGTTGATTTGGCTGCTGGATGCTGCTGTTGCGGTCAAGTTGGTTGGTGCTGTGGGAGATTGCGTATCTCCGCTGCTACCACCACCTCCAGTAATTGTAAAGTCGTCAAAACGAACGTCAGTCGACGTAGTTCCACGGGCAAAAATGATAGCGCTCGTGTTAGACGACCCTGTGGTGAAGGATACCGAAATGGAGGTCCAGGCTGAAGAATTGCCGCCTATGGTAACCTCGCTGCCGCCAAATGTATTCGCGCCAATTAACCCTTGACCCAAAATCCAGGCACTAAGAGTATAGGTGGTGTTGGTGCTCAGGCCAGAGATGGTTTGTGAAATTTGCGAGCCTGAGGATGAAATTTTGCCTGAGCGGGCACCGCTGTGGTAATCACTCGTAGAGATCGCGGTGCTGCCGCTAGTTGTCCAGCCGGTGAAGCTGTTCTCAAAACCAGGGTTCGCAATTGTAACCTGAGTTCCGCCGGCTTGAGTTGTAGCACTGGCTGTGTTGCTGGCAGCTGAAAGATTGCCTGCAGCATCCTTTGCTTTAACGGTGTAGCTGTAGGAAGTGGAGGCGTTCAGGCCCGTGTCGCTAAAAGAAAGAGTCGTCGGAGATCCGACAAGGGTTGAACCACGGTATACGTTATACCCGGATACACCTACGTTGTCGGTAGAGGCATTCCAGCTCAAATTAATTTGGCTGCTGGAAATTGCAGTTGCGGCGAGATTCGCAGGCGCTGTCGGAGCTTGTGTATCGCTTGAGGCAATATCGCTGACGAGAACATCGTCCCACCAGCCGGCTCCTGAAGAGTAAATGGCGATTTTACCGCTGGTGAGGCTGCTGTCGGTCACGCTCACGAGCTGTGAACCATTGACAGATCCGGAAATTGTCGTGCCATTCAGCGACAGCTTCAAAGTATAGAAAGTCGATGTGTTAAAGGTATAAGCAGCACTTTGTAAGGTTGTGGTTGTGCCGCCCACTTTTTTCTTCAGCACTACATTGCCGTTGTTCAACGCAAGTATGTAATAGTTGTTGTTATCCGTATAGCGTCCAACAATACCTGTAGTAGAGCTGGTTGAAGCGGTTTGGATGCGCGCTTGGTAGGTGTAGTTCGTCCAAGAGGATTGGCCGTTGGTCATCATATAATCGGTTGAAGATGTAGTGGTTTGTTTGGCTAAGTTTGTACTGATCTGTGAAATCGCCCAGCTGCCGTTGCTGGTTGCGTTCACCCAGCCGCCCTGAGGAAATGAGGAGTATGATTCAAAATCATCACTGAACAAAGTGGCGGCAAAAATAGGAGTGATAGGGACTAAAGCCACCAATAAAAGCAAGCAAAGCAAGAAACGCATACCTTTTTTTGCATCAGAACACAACATAATTATAGCCTCCCTAATTATTTGTATGGGATCTCATGTTGTCATTTGGTTTTCAGTTCTTCCACTCCGATTAACTATTTTCTTTTGATTAAGCGCTTTCATTTGAAAGTTACAGCTGCACCTCCTCAGAGCTTTACGTAGCCATGCTATTTTATAAGCAATGGGCAAGCTGGATATATTTCACTTCGACTTCATTGTACAACATTGATTTGCAAAGGAAGCAAGGGTAATTTTTGGGTCTGGTTGTCATTCCTATAGGTTTCTTTGAGTTTTTTTAATTTGCAATAATCTTTGAAATGAATATGGTAGAATAATTAATAATAGTGCTGCTAATCGCTAATGCTCAATACTATGAAAGTCCAATTTGATTTGCATAGGAGGAGGAATAATGGACAAAGAATTTTTGTTGCAAAATGCAATCGAAATAATGGCAGACCGCTACAAATCAGCCCAGACGCCAGAATTGGAGCTAGGTGCGGATCTATTTGCAGTAAGAATTAAAAAGAAGCTGATCAAAGACGGATGTACAGAGGCAGAGGCTGAAGCGGCAAGGTTAAAAGCGAAATTTTCTCACTAAAGGGGTTTTATTAATGTCACAGATGCTTAGAACTTTGTATACATTTTGCCAAAAAACTAAACATAATTCAAATAAATTGATAGTCTCCCAGTACAATCACAGCAAGGAAGTGAGCGAATATTCTTGTGATCGTATCGAATTTGAAACATCCCCCTATGATAGCTTGAACCTCGTTGAGGACAATGGCGATAGAGTATTATCCTTCATGATTCAAGATTGTGTTATTAACTTCGAAGGGAACAGCGCTAAAATATATCATTTGAATAAAATGTACCTGGAATTTGATTTTATTGAGTAGAATCATTGAAACATAAGAATCAGCCAAGGGGCTGCGGCCAATGTAATGAAAGCTGTAGCCATCATGGCTATAGCGGCGATGGAGCCAGAGACGTCACCATACTCCATGGCTTTGCTGATTCCGGCTGAATGTGCGCTTGTGCCAAACAGAACGCCGCGTGCAATAGGATGCTGAATGCGGAGCCACTTAACAATTAATGGACCTACAATCATGCTGAGCAGTCCGGTGAAGATAGTGGCGACAGCGGTTATCGTCGGAATGCCGCCGATGTTGGAAGATATGGAAATAGCAATGGGAGTCGTTGCGGAGCGCGGAGCCAGACTGTCCATTATTTCCGGCGATAGTCCAAGCAGGTAAGACAATCCTGCTGAGGTTACAAAGGCAGCAATTGCGCCACATCCTACACAGATAATAATGGTCCACGCATTTTTCTTTAATTGCTCCCAATTTTTGTACAAAATTACCGCGAGCGCAATAGTAGCTGGTTCGACCAAGTCGGTAAGCCAACCGGCTCCTTTATCATACGTATTATAAGAAACGCCGGACAATTCGATAACAGCGATAACGACCATTGGGGTAACTAGCAACGGTGTCAAATACATTTTTTTATAAGTTCGGTATAAGCGTTTGGATGCCCAATAAACTATTATTGTGCCGAGTAACCAGAGAATAGCGTTCATCATCGGCTTTCTCTCCTTTTACGTAACATAAATAATTGGCCCATGAGACCCGTACATATCATGACGGCTATTGTACTGAGTAAGATAGTGAGCGCTATTCGGGCTCCGCTATGAATCACTAGGCTTTTATAGTTGATAATAGCAACAGTTGAAGGAATAAAGAACAGAAGCATTTCCGATAGCAGCCACTTGGAGCCATATTCAATCCAATCGAGCCGGAGCACTTTGAGTTTTAGAAGTGTGAACATGATGATTATGCCGACAATACTGCCGGGAACTGGGATATGCAGCCACTCAACGATAAAGTTGGAGATTCGGGCGAGGATGATAAATAATACGACCTGAAAAATTGTTTTAAGCAGCAATCTCATTATTTCCGCCCTTCTTTCCTATTCCTAGTATACGAAGGTGCGTTGCATGAGTAAAATGAATATATAGAATGGTATTCATTCCATTTGTCTATGAAAACGAGGGTTTATTATCCGTGGAGATACGCCATTTAAAGTATATTACCGAAATCATGCGTCATAATAGCTTTACAAAAGCTGCGGAAGCGCTGCATATAACACAGCCAACCATTAGCAAAATGATCAAAAATCTGGAGAATGAGCTTAACATCGAGGTGTTTGCCCGGGATGGAAAACAGATTAAACTGACGAATGCCGGTGAAGCGATAGTAAAGCATGCCGGGCCGATTCTTCAGCTGTTCGATGGCATGATGACCGAAATAAACGATTTGACTTATTTGCATAAGGGCAGCATCCGTATTGGGCTTCCTCCGATGGCCGGATCGAGGTTTTTCCCTGAGGTACTCAAACGGTTTCAGGAGCAATATCCGGGAATCTCGATCAAAATGGTGGAGGATGGAGCGAGAAAAATTGAGGAAAGCCTCTCGGATGGAACATTGGATGTGGGAGTTGTCTTGGGCCCGGTTGACGAGGAAATGTTCGATACATTCCGGCTCGTAGAGGATCGGTTAAAGGTCATTATGCATCCAGCGCATAAGCTGGCTCAGCGGAGCCAGATTGAACTTGTGGATTTGGCGCACGAAAGGTTTATCCTGTTCAGCAGCGATTTTGCCCTGCATGACCGGATCATTAACGAATGCCGCGCTATAGGTTATGATCCACACATTGTCTATGAAAGCTCGCAATGGGATTTTATCGGTGAGATGGTAGGTGCGGATTTGGGCATTGCAATGCTGCCCGACACTATTTGCAGAGTACTTGATCCTGATAAGTTAAGAGCGGTTTCTTTGGTCAATCCAATTATACCGTGGGAGCTGGTGATGGCTTGGAGGAAGGAAGGATACCTTTCTTTGGCGGCCAGGGAATGGATTGCGTTTACGAAAAAAATATTTAATGAACGTGTATGAGAAAGAGTAATAGTATGCCTTGATTTAACCCATATTGTATAATAAACATGAAACTGTAGATTAATAAATCGATCTGCCGGTTCTGAATAAGTCTTTTAAACTCATATTTTATAGGAAGGTGTTGAGGATATGAAAATTATTTATCATGGACATTCCGCAGTACAAATCGAGACGAATGGAAAATCGCTAATTATCGATCCATTCCTCAGCGGCAATAAACTGGCAGTTATGAAGCCGGAAGATATCAAGACCGATGCAGTCCTTTTGACCCATGCCCATATAGATCACATTCTCGATGCAGCACCAATCGCCCAAGCGAATAATATTCCTGTCGTTTCCAATGTAGAGCTGGCTGCCTATATGTCCTGGAAAGGTGTAGAGACAATCGGTATGAATATCGGCGGAACGGTGGATCTTGGCTTCGCTCAAGCCAAAATGATTCATGCACTCCATAGCTCAGGCATCGTTGATGAGGAGAACAAAACGATATTATACGGAGGCATGGCTGCCGGGTTCATCATACGTGCGGAGGGCAAGACCCTATTGCATACAGGTGATACCGGACTCTCCCGGGATATGAAGCTGATAGGCAATCGTGAAAAAATTGACGTTGCTTTTGTACCGATTGGAGGCCATTATACGATGGGCCCGGAGGATGCGCTTCAAGCAGCGAAATGGTATAGGGCCAAGCTGGTCATTCCTGTCCACTATAACTCTTTCCCCATTATTAATCAGGATGCCAAAGCTTTCGTAAAGCAGTTGGAAGCTGAGGGGATTAGTGGAAAAGTAATGGTGCCGGGCGACGAGATAGAAATCTAGGTCTGTAGTTCATAAGGAGTGCACATTAAGGCACTTTTTGTAACATTTTATCGAATATTAGATTGCCATAAGGCTTCTATTTCTGTAGACTAAGTGTATAGACTAAACATAGTTAGGCTACTCGAATGGAGACGAATTGATGGACAATATCAGGCAATTTTTTTTGAATTTAACGGTAAGACGATTTTCGATCCTTTTTCTAATATGCTTGCTGCTCATTAGTATTAAGGACATGCTGAACCTGGTACTTTTGACCTTCCTGATAGCATTTATTATGAGCAGTATTCAAAGGTTTTTAACGAGAAGGCTTAATAGATACGTCCAGATTAACAGCAAAGTCATTATCATACTTCTGTATGCTGCGATGATTTCCATATTGGTTTATGCGATCGTAAATTATTTACCGAAGGTCTTTGTTCAGATCATACATTTAAAAGAAATTTTAGTCGGATTAACGAATTTGCCTGCTCCTCAAGATGAGATTTCCCGATATGTATATAAAACTTTGAAGGATCTGAATTTACAAGCTTATGTGAAGCAAGCCTTCGAATATATTCTCAGGTTCAGCAACTGGGGTACAACCTTTGTTCTGGCAACCATATTGAGCTTGTTCTTTATTCTGGAGAAGAATAGAATCTCTGCATTTACTTCCAAGCTTAAAACAAGCAAAGTTTCCTGGCTTTATGAAGAGCTTGAATATTTCGGCAATAAATTCATTCTGTCCTTCGGGAAAGTTATCGAAGCTCAAATTCTTATTGCTCTGTTCAACACTATATTGACCGTGATCGGGTTATGGATTCTTGGCTTCCCGTACCTGTTTGCTCTAGCTCTTATGATCTTCCTGCTTAGCTTGATACCCGTGGCAGGGTTCCTGATATCCTTAATTCCTTTATGTATTATCGGCTATAATGTAGGTGGTCATATGATGATCATCTATGTGGTTGTAATGATTGCGGTGCTTCATTTCCTGGAAGGGTACTTCTTAAATCCGAAGCTGATGTCTTCCAAAATGAATCTCCCTATGTTCTATACGTTCATAGTTCTTATTTTCTCACAGCATTATTTCGGCACATGGGGCTTGATCGTAGGCATTCCCGTGTTCGTGTTTATATTGGATATTCTCGATGTGGATACCTCAACTTAAAATGAGATAGTAATGAACCGCGGCAAACCGCCCAAGTGGTGTTTAAGCAGTCAGAATTCGACAAATTCACAAGTCCTCCATCCGAGTAATAGCTCAGAAGGAGGGCTTTTTACTGCGATTACCGAACGGGGATCAGCCGAGGGATCAGCACTGCATCCTGACCGTCGTATAGCAGCTTGAAGCGTGGTAGTGTGTCGGTTAATCTTAGACTTTGGCCGTCACTAATGGTAAATTTAAACTTATTAATAACAAGAAGGAGCTGAGCTGTATGAAGATTGCTTTTATATCCGATATCCATGGGAATGCACATGCATTGGAAAAGGTGCTAATAGATATTAATAAAAAGAATGTGGATAAAATGTATGTGATGGGAGATTTATGTTACCGCGGCCCGGAACCGAAAAGATCTATTGAATTGATTCGTTCCTTGAATGCTGATGTAATTAAGGGCAATGCAGACGAGTGGGTCGTTCGCGGTGTCCAGAAGGGCGAGGTTGCAGATTCCGCTTTGGAAATGATGAATCGTGAACGGGATTGGACTGTATCTAAACTAGATCCAACCGATATCGACTATTTGTCCAAGCTGCCTACAGAAATTAACGTTACAATAGAGGGCCTGCCCCTGCATCTTTTTCATGCTACACCGGATAGCTTGTTTGATATTGTGCCTCCGGATGCTGATAATGAAACGGTTAGTTCCAGGCTGATGTCATCCAAGGACGCGCAAATGTACATATATGCTCATATTCACAAACCATATATCAGGTATATCAATGGTAAAGTGATCATGAATACAGGGAGCGTCGGGCTGCCCTTTGACAGTACGGCAATGGCTTCCTACGCTACTTTGGAGATAACGGAAGGGGCTATCACAACCGCTATTGAACGGGTAAGCTTTGATATTGAAGAGGTTGTCCGGCAATATGAGGCTTCGAGCTACCCCAATGCGGAAATGATGACCAGGGTTCTTAGGAACGCTAGAGTTAATTAAAGAAATCAAGCAGGGAACAAGGAGGAGCTATGTCAACGAAAACGAATGCCTGCCGAATTTTAGATTCATCTCAGACGGAGTATACATTGCATGAATATGAGTGGAGTGAGGACCAGCTTGATGCTTTTACAGTTGCTGATAAAGTAGGATTGCCGGTGAATCATCTATATAAAACGCTTGTATTACGTGGAGACAAAACCGGAATTATTATGGCGTGTATTCCCGGGGACAAAGAGCTGAACTTGAAGGGACTCGCTCAAGTGAGCGGCAATAAGAAGGTCGAGATGGTTCAGGTAAAAGAAATTCAAGCATTGACCGGTTATATTCGCGGTGGAGTGTCGCCACTTGGGGTTAAGAAGAAATATCCCTTTTATATGGATCTAACGGTTACTACAGTTAATCCAGTCAGCATAAGCGCAGGTCGCCGTGGACTTCAAATATTTCTCGATGGCAAAGATTTGGCAGCCGTCTCTGAAGCTGTTTTAGCTGATATTACTCTGTAGATTAGCAATGAAATGATGAACGATAAGGAGACTGTACATTGGATTTTTCCAGCAAGCTTAAGGAGCTGCGGCAGCAGCGGGATATTTCATTGCGGAAATTAGGAGAAAAGGCCAGCATTAGTTATTCGATCCTTAATTCAATAGAGAATGGCCGATTCCAACCCTCCAAAGAAATTGTAATATCATTAGCGTATGCATTAAGAGTAGAAAATGTAGAAGAGCTGTTAGTCCTTGCAGGTTACCCTACAACTAGTAGCACAGATAGTGAATGATATATTGCGAGGGTCTGCATTTGCCTAGCGTTATATAAGGAGTGAAAACAAATGGTGAGTCAGGGTTCCATCACGGCCATGATCGTGCAGGTCATTCTGGGAGTTCTCATTCCCGTGGCGCTTGTGTTATATTTTCGCAGGACTACTGGTATTTCTTATCGTGCGATAGGTGTTGGGATACTCGTTTTTTTCATCTTTTCGCAGGTTTTGGAAAAAGGTATGCATTATTATGTATTATCCTTTAATAAATCGACGGCAGCTTGGTTCAAAAATCCTTGGCTGTTTGCTCTTTATGGGGGGCTTGCCGCAGGTATATTTGAAGAGGTAGGACGGTGGCTTGGCTTCACTTTTCTTCTGAAAAACCGGCAGCAGCGCAAGGACGGCATCTCCTTGGGAATCGGTCATGGAGGCATTGAAGCTTTCCTGATAGCCATCGTTTCCGGTGTACAGGGAATAATCTTTGCAACAATGATTAATGCGGGTAAGCTTGAGGAGTCACTTGGAGCAGGTTTGCCGCCGGAGCAGATAGCTGAACTCAAGAACCGTTTGATCCAAACTGCGCAAAGTGAATTTTGGTTGGGAGGACTGGAGCGTATCCCGGCAATATTCATGCAAATTGCGTTCTCTCTAATTGTATTGTATGGCGTTCGCAATCGTAAGGTTGTATATTTACTTTATGCGATTCTGCTTCATGCCCTTGTTGACTTTGCACCTGCCATGTATCAAGCTCATTTCTTATCATTGTGGGTGGCTGAGGCTGTAATATGGATATTGGGTATTGGGGCAATAGTGGTGATTGTGAAGTCGAAGAAATGGTTTGCGTAAATAAAGAGGGATTGTCTCAGCGTATGAGGCAGTTCCTTTTTTTGTAATTTTATTATTGACATACCATAATGTAAGCGATATCATTTGTTTATCGAACGAAGTTCGCATATGCGAACTACAAAAAATGGAAGGTGGCGCAGCCAGTTGCGAATTACAAAATTAGAATTATTTCATGTTAAGCCAAGATGGCTCTTTTTGAAGGTTCACACCGATGAAGGGATAACAGGCTATGGAGAACCGATTGTTGAGGGCAGGGCCAAGACGGTTGAGGCGGCAATCCGGGAGCTGGAATCTTATTTGATCGGACAGGATCCTTTAAGAATTGAACATCATTGGCAGGTGATGTACCGTGGGACTTTTTATCGTGGAGGTCCGATTCTGGTAAGCGCAATAAGCGGTATTGAACAAGCGTTATGGGATATCAAAGGGAAATACTACAACATTCCGGTGTATGAAATGCTTGGGGGTGCTTGTCGGCATAAAATTCGTATGTATAGCCATTGCTCGGGAGATACGCCTGAGGAAATTGCCAAAAATGCGGTTAAGAAACAACAGCAAGGCTTTACTGCTATCAAAATCGGCATTGATCCCCCGGTGCTGAACGTAGATAGCTTAGCATTCGTCGAAAGCCAAGTAGCCAAATTGGCGGCAATTCGCGCTGCGGTTGGTAAAGAAATGGATATCGCCATTGATTTCCACGGTAGAGTGAGTCCAGCCATGTCAATCCGACTTGCACGGGAGTTTGAGCCTTATTATCCGATGTTTATTGAGGAGCCATGCCTGCCTGAGAATGTGGATACTATGGTGAGGGTTGCACAATCAACGTCTATTCCTATTGCATCGGGAGAGCGGTTGTTTACACGCTGGGGCTTCAGAGAAGTGTTGGAGAAGCAGGCGATCGCCATTGTACAGCCAGACCTGTGCCATGCGGGCGGAATTCTGGAAGCTAAGAAAATAGCGGCCATGGCAGAGGTGTATTACGGCTCCATCGCTCCTCATAATCCACTCGGGCCGATCTCATTGGCATCTTGTCTACAGCTGGATGCATGCACGCCTAATTTCTTGATTCAGGAGCATCCTTCTCTCCATGAGAAATGGGATTTGGGCGCGGGCTATCTTAAGAAACCTTTTGTTATAGAAGACGGTTATATCAAGCTGCCGGAAGGTCCAGGCTTAGGCATCGAAATTGTAGAAGAATCACTGGTGGAGAGGGCTTACCCTGGTGATTGGGATACTCCGAGATTGTATCACGAGGACGGCTCTTACGCAGAATGGTGAGCCTTAGAAGTTATGCAGCGAGTGGTTGAGCCATAGGTGGAATGTGAGTGTGCTGAAGCTCTATAAAAATTTGGGAGGTCCGATTATGCTTATTAAAATGTCAAAGCTGCACGCAGTAGTTACGAGTACCTTGTTATCGCTCAGCTTGCTTCTAACGGCTTGCAGTGGAGGCGGTACGGGTGCTGGAGCGGGCGGTGCGGTACCCGCGAGCGATAAGGGGAGCGGTAGTTCAACAACTCCAGCGGCAACAGCAACTGGTAACGATGCTTCCAAAAACGAGCCTATCACACTCACTATCGTCTCAACCACTATTCTGGAAAAACCGGAAGCAACCGTTGAACAAGCAATTGCTGATGAATTTATGAAGCAGCATCCGAATGTGAAAATTCAGTTTGTCGGCGTGCCGATGAATGATTTGTTTGCTAAGCTGACCACGATGGCAACAGGCAAGCAGCTTCCGGACATTTTCACAAACACACCCGATTTCGTAGCTAAGGCTGAAGAAATGGGTATTACAGCAGATATGTCCAAATTATTGGGTGATGATTTTTTGAAAGGCTTTTATCCATCTAATCTTAAAGAAGCAACGTTCAAAGATAAGCTGCAGTTTATGCCTTGGTTTACAGCTCCCACAGCTCTATTATACCGGGCCGACTGGTTTCAGGAAAAAGGCTTGAAGCCTCCAACTACATGGGATGAATTCAGGGATGCTGCGAAAGCGTTAACAGAACCCGGTAAACGTTGGGGTTTTGCATTGGTTGGCTCGAAAAATGGATCGGGTGCGGGACGGTTCATGCACATTCTTCGTTCCTATGGGGTAGAAGAGCTGCGTGAAGAGAATGGGAAGTGGGTGACGGATATGGATAAACCACAGGCCATTGAAGCGCTGAAAATGTTCGGCGAGCTGTACACGAAGGATAAAGTAGCTCCTCCTGGGCCTACTCAAGTAAGCTATGCAGAAGCGGTAACCTTGATGGCTACGGAAAAAACGGGGATGATCGTGACAGGTCCGCATTCTACGGGAGCCATTTATGCGCAGAATCCTAATTTGAAAGGGAAATTAGGCTCGGTCCCGCTTCCAAAGGCGGCTAATGGAGGGAAGCATGTCACTACATTAGGGGAACTTGGCTTCTCCATCTCCAGCGGCTCGAAGAATCAAAAGATGGCTGTAGAATATTTGAAATTTCTTGTTTCCAAGGACAATGCGGTTAAATTCAACGAAACGACAGGACGTATGCCGACAAGAACGGAAGCTGGAGATTTGGTGAAAAGCAGCGCAACGTTTGCCGGGTTTGTTCAAGCGCTGGAATATGTAGTTAACTTCCCGCAGGTGCCTTATTTGCCGAAAGTTCAAGATATACTGGGCGAGGCTTATCAGGCTCTGCTTACCGAACAAGCGACGCCTGAAGCTGCTGCCAAGAAAGCGGCACAAGCCATCCGTGACGAAATCCAGAAAAGCTCCAAATAACTTTGCCAGAGGGGAAAACCGCCTGTTCAAGGACATTTCCCCTCAACCACCAACGGTCAAGGGGGGATTTCCCTGAAACGGCATACCTTACGGGGCGAATGGGCGGGGTTATATTTTGCGCTGCCTGCTATACTGATCATGCTTGCTCTTATTGCTTATCCGCTCGTATATGGAATGGTCATCAGTTTATATGACACCAATCTGCTCAATAAATACGACTTCAAATGGCTGACCAATTATAAAGATGTATTAACGGATCCCGGGTTTCTGAAAAAACTGTATATCACCTTGAAATTTACCGTGCTTGTGGTTGCAGGCAATTTTATAGTCGGCTTTGTTCTGGCCATACTGTTAAGTATGAATATCAAAGGAAGGGCTGTATTTCGGGCCATTCTAGTGCTGCCGTGGCTGTTCCCCGAGGTTGTCGTTGCCCTAATATGGAAGTGGCTATATAATCCTCTGTATGGGTTAATCAATTACTACCTGATGGAATTTCATTGGGTCAAGGAGCCCTTGGATTTGTTAGGTAATCCTAATCTCGCATTGTTCAGCGTTGCTATTCCTGCGATCTGGAAGGGCTTCCCGCTTGTACTTGTTATGATTATGGCGGGACTGCAGTCCATCTCACAGGATCTGTATGAAGCGGCGGAGATTGATGGTGCCAATGCCTGGCAATCGATTCGTAATGTCATGATACCCGGGCTTATGCCCGTGCTGTTGGTTACTCTCATCCTGGAGACAATCTGGTGGTTCAAGCATTTTACAATTATTTATTTGCTCACATCAGGCGGTCCGGTTGACGCGACCAGTGTGCTCAGCATCGATATTTTTAAACAGGCCTTCGAGCAGTTCCAGTTCGGCCGTGCATCAGCAACAGCTGTTCTTGTTTTCATTATTTGCTTATTGATTAGCTACTTGTACAGGAGGCTGCTAAGAGATGATGACAAATAGGAAACCCAATACGATGCTGATGGCGATCATCTATGCGATTCTGATTGTTGCCTGCTTACTTATTATTGTTCCGGTACTGTGGATGGTTTCGACTTCATTGAAAGCGGAAAGCGATATTTTCTCCATCCCTCCAAGATGGCTGCCTGAGAAGGTGACATTCGCGGCTTTCACAAGGCTATGGACGGATTATCCGTTCAGCAGTTACTTCTACAATAGTCTGGTTTCCGTTGCTTTTGCTACGGTGCTGTCGCTGTTCTTCTCAACATTAGCCGGGTTTGGGGCATCGAGGTTTCATTTTAGAGGAAAAGGCGCCTTTTTAACCTTCTTACTGGTTACTCAGATGTTTCCTTCTATCATGCTGCTCATTCCTTTTTACAAAATTATGTCGATGATTGGACTGCTGGATTCCTTGGCCGGGTTGGTGCTCACCTATATCTCGTTTACGATTCCGTTCTGCTCCTGGATGATGATGGGGTATTTTAATACCATTTCCAAGGAGATTGACGACGCTGCTGCTATTGACGGCTGCAGTAAGCTGCGTATTTTCTGGCAAATTATATTGCCCTTGACCTTGCCTGGGCTTGCAGCGACGGCTATTTATTCGTTTATTGCTGGCTGGAATGAGTATATTTTCGCCTTGGTGTTAATTACGACGGAGACGAACAAAACGGTGCCTATTGGTATCGGACAGCTCATCGGACAATATAAAATTGTGTGGAACGATCTCATGGCCGCTTCTTTGGTAGCATCCGTTCCGTTGACGATTTTGTTCTTATTTATGCAGAAATATTTTATTTCGAGCTTGACTGCGGGAGCCGTGAAATCATAAATGATCAAAGAAAACAAATCTGCAGCACGAACCATAGACCTGCTTTGTCTGATACAAAGTCGAAATGCCCCGCTGACGTTAACGGAAATCTGCGATGGCTTGGACATCCCCAAGAGCAGTGCTTTCGAGCTGGTGCAGACGTTAACGAGTAAAGGCTTTTTGGAAGTCGATGATGAGCGTCTTAAGACATATAAGCTTGGTTTGAAACTGTACCAGGTTGGAGTTTCCTACTTGACTGGAAGTGATCTTCACCGAATTGCCCGTCCGATTATGCAGCAGCTGGCCGATGAGCATGGGGCAACCGCTCTACTCGGGATGGAGGATAACGGCGGCTTGGTTTATCTGGATCAAGTAGAGCCACTAACTTCCGTAAGAACGAGGACGCAGCTCGGCTCCAGAGCCCCCATGCATAGCACAGGCTTAGGTAAAGCTCTTCTGGCAGCTTATTCAGATGCAAGGATAAAGCAAATTACTGGAGGGGGAGCGTTGCTTCCCCAAACGGAATTTTCCATTACAAAGTTTGACGCGCTGATGGTCGAATTGGATCATACAAGGGCAAGAGGTTATTCTATTGATAACCGAGAGAATGACTGTGATGTTATCAGCGTATCGGCTGCCATTTACGATTGGACTCATAACGCTACGGCCGCGCTCGGTTTTGCCGCTTTATATGCTCAAACCGATGAGAACCGTATCATTACTCTCGGGAAAAGCATTACAGAAGCTGCATTAACCGTATCGAGGAAACTGGGCTATGTGGGAACAAGGCTCTATGAGATAGATAAGGATGGTAAATTGGTATAGAGCTTTTATGTGAGATGGATGGTAAATTGGTATAGAGCTTTATGCGAGAAGGATAAGGATGGAAAGTTGGTATAGAGCTTTCATGTGGGATGGATAAGGATCGTAAGTTGGTATGGAGCTTTTATGTGGGATGGATAAGGGTGGAAAGTTGATATGGAGCTTTATGTGGGATGGATAAGGATGGAAAGTTGTTACTGAGCTTTTATGTGGGATGGATATGGATAGTAAATTGATATGGAGCTTTATGTGAGAAGGATAAGGGTAGAAAGTTGGTATAGAGCTTCTAGAGAGATGAATAAAGGTGGTAAAATAGTATAGAGCTTTAATGAAAAACATAGCAGGTAGTAATACTAGCTAAGCTTCGTCAGGTAGAGTTTCTACTTTGAGGCTTAGCTTTTATTAATATATTAGCCAGAAATTTTAAGTTCATGTCAGCACCAAAGTATGAAACAGGGGTGCCTTTTCTAAGTTTTTAACATATTATCTGAATTCTTGAGATCTTTACGTATTCAATCAACAGGTGAGTTCCTTTTTATATTTGGATAGCGGGGAAGTAGCTATTTGCTCTATAGCTCCTGAACGGAACAGAGATTTCCGTTATTCCATCTGCCGCTGCCAATTTATGACGATAGCGGAAGTCGGAACTCCACTATTTGCGGCGAATGATGAGTATTATGCAACAAATAGAGAGATAACGGAAGCAGATCTTCCGCAATCTTTCTATTTGTTGTGCTTTTCATGCCATAGCGGATAATTACTTCCGCTATTTTGGCTTATTCATATGGGGTGTACGAAGCTTGCCCCATATTTAAACATGGACTTGCTCAACTTCGTCAAATAGAAATTTATAATTTCACTAACACGAATTTTGACTTTTTGCTCACAAGAAAAGTGCTGCTAAAGCCCGAATGCATGTTCGTCGGTGGTAGCGAATGGTTAACTGGAATTTCTGGAGCTAATTCTTCCGTTACATGCCTAATGAGGAACTTAACTGGAAAAAGTCATGCTAATATAGATGTTTTTGGATTAAATTCAATAAATCATTAGAATTAACAGGAGGATTTCCAGTTATTTGAAAAAAAGTACCTCGATTCCTGGAATTAACGGGAGGATTTCCTGTTAACCATCGATGCCTCCCCTTGAACTGCACCACAGGTACACATCCTTCACTTTTCCATGAGAATGTCCAATGAACAGCCGTTCGAGGTCCCTTTCACTTTTTACAGGACATTTTGTTATGGATTCATTTAGTAGGGTATCGTACTATAGATAGTAGAGATTAATAGTATGTAATTATATCGATACCAATAAAGAGAGGAAACATTAACATATGAGACGCCAAACTACTGGAAACCGAACGCAATCCAACCGAAAAAGGAATTATTTGCTCGCCTTAGTAGGCATCGCAGCCGCTTCGTGCTTGTCGATTATTATTCTTGCGCCAAATTTCGCTAACAGCTTAATTATACCGAAGGGCAGCACTGAGGCGCTGCAAACTATAGAGAAAACCGTACCAGCCAAACCTGCAAGAATAGCGCTCGATTTTCAAATGGATGATATTATGAATGGTTGGGTCTCTTATTCTGACGGGATTATGAAAACCAACGATGGGGGGGTGAGCTGGTCTGCTGCCGCCACAGCTACAGCTACAACTACAGCTACAACTGCCACCACTACCGCTACCGCTACCGCTACCGCTACCGCTACCGCTACCGCTACCGCTACCGCTGGAGCAGATTCGCCTGATAAATCTAACCAGACATCCGCAGCTCCTGTCGAAAATGAAACTTTACAATGGATCAAAGGGACCCTGCCTAGCAACATTCAGCGAATTGCCGTTGGAGCGAAAGAGCTTGAGGTTAAAAAGTCGCAGTTTCTAAGCGAGCATATCGGCTGGGCGCTGTTGGTTAAGGAGGAGCAAGGAGCTTCGCCCTTGTGGGTGACTACAGATGGAGGTAAAAGCTGGAACCAGCAGGTTACACCTGAGCTTGTGAAGCAGATGGAAACAGAAAGTTTGCGACTGCGAAGCATAGCGAAGGAAGCGGAATATTATGCCGACAATGAGGCAGCGCGGAAAGCTATTCAGTCGGAGTGGACGTTAATGCCCGAAACGGCAGCTCGTGGAGATATTGTACTTGTACGTCACCGTTCTCCCGGTAATGTGGAATGGCAAGGAAAATCTTATGAGATGAAGCCGTTTGGTTCCGGTTACTTCACCTATTTGCCGATCCCCATGAATACTAAGGCGGGGAGTTATCCCATTGGGGACAAGACCCTCACGATCAAGGAGAAGAAATTCGAAACTCAATATTTACAAGTGACGAAACAAATGGAAAGCATGAAGCAGGATACGAAAAGAATTCAAGACGATCAGAAGAAGATTGATCTGGCCAGAAGCAAGTCAGAGCCGGAATTTTTATCATCCTCTCCGTTTATTCAACCGATTGAAGGTATCCTGACGACGCCATATGGTTACACAAGATATGTGAACGGCAAGCTTGACAGCAGCCATATGGCTATAGACCTTGCCGCGAAGGAGGGGACTCCTATCAAAGCAACTAATGACGGCGTAGTGGCTCTCGCTGATAGTTTGTATTTGACAGGAAACTCCATTTATATCGATCATGGTATGAACTTGTTCTCCCAATATGCGCATCTATCTGAGCTGAAGGTTAAAACAGGGGATCGGGTGAAGCAGGGTGATATTATTGGCCTTGTAGGAACTACTGGGTTTTCTACCGGTCCTCATTTGCATTTTACATTTTGGGCGCATAATATACAGGCCAACCCCAACCTGTTCTTCAATACCAAACCGTTTAATTGGTTTCAGCCTGCACCTTAACTAATGTTATGTGGAGTCGTGATCGTCTTGGTCGACGGGATGGTAAGGCTCCATAGCTTTTTGAAAATGGCGCAAAAACAAATAATCCACGCTGTTTAATTCTTCTTCCCGGTACATGAGAAATAGCTGATTAAGTGGAAACGGATTCTGCTCGATGGGAATGGCGAACATTTCTCCCGATTCAATCTCCGCCTGCATGTAAAGAGGGAACGACAGAAAAATACCAAGCGTACTCTTGATCCAATGTTTAATCAATTGCAAATTATTGGTTTCATACTGCGCATTATAGTGCAGGTTCAGATCATTGAAGGTAAGATCTATTTTTTTGCGGAACATGCTCTCCGGCTCATAAAGAATAAGCTGTTCTTTCAACACATCCTGCAGCTTAAGGGAAGCTCGACCGGCATAAGGATGCTCCTCCGATACGATGGCATAAACTGGATGCGAATGCAGCAGCCGAAAGGTGATTGCAGGATCATTGGCGGTATAGCGCGTAATCCCGAATTGAAAATGCTTGTTCTTGATCATCTTGATTTGCTCTTGGGTTGTGCAGCAAAGCACCTGAAGCGCAATGTTGGGGTAGGCTTTACTAAAGCTGTCCAAAATCGGGGGCAGGATGATACTGGCAAATGAATTGACGCAGCCGAATGAAAGCTTGCCCGTCAAGCCTTGCTTCAGATGATCCACTGCCTCACGGCCTTGGTCCAGCGCGGCGAGCGCGTTTAGTGCATAGGGGAGGAAGGCGCTGCCTTCTTCAGATAGCCTGATTATTCCATGGGCCCGGATGAGCAAGGGCTTGCCCAGCTCTCTCTCCAGCTGCTTGATCCGGTGTGAAACCGTAGGCTGGGGCAAGTAGAGCTTCTCCGCGGCTTTGGAAATACTCCCTAATCGGTAAACCGTCACGAAGGTTAGGATTTGATCGAAGGTCATGAAACACCGCCACTTCCCAAATTAATGTTGCTTGCAGCCGTCTCTGTGGACCTGGTATTCAAAAAATGAATAAGGTCATTCAGTTTTGGATATGTACTTGATATCGAATTCGCCATAAAATAAAGATAAATAACGGGCGCGGCAAATTGTTCAAGACATTGTCTTGGGCCAGTTTATTAATTTCATAAATACTAGAAGCCAAGTTCAAAAAGGAGGCATTTTGAACAACCTCTAAGTGAAAAGGATAGGGTAGCTAATGCCGCTCCTTAAGTTAGGATATCCCCTAAAGCTCACCAATACAAGAGACAATTAGAAGACAAGAAGGTGACTTGCTGTGAATTCGGAAAAAGCGGTGCGAGCGATTGGGATTTATGGTGGAGGAGTGTTTTTCGGGGTGATGACGGTAGCCCAGCCGTTTTTTACGCTTTATGCAGATGCACTTGGGGCTTCTACTGCATTGATTGGATTAATTGTAACACTCAGGTCTTTATTGCCAATGTTTATTGCAATGCCTATCGGGCAAATGATCGATACCTTGGGACCTTTTCGGATGACCAAGATAGGATGCTTATTGCTTATGGCTTCATTAGCTATTATGTCGTGGAGCAGTACACTGTTGGTGCTAGCTGTTTCACAGGTGCTTCTTGGAGCGAGTATGATAATCATGGCGTCTTCGCTTCAGGTTCTTGCTACGGATGGGGAGCAGGATAAGGCGAAACGCAACAAGAACATCAACCGTTTCTCCATGTGGTCTTCCGTAGGCAACATGGCTGGGCCGCTATTAGGCGGACTAGTTGTTTCCTATTACGGTTCTTCCATATGGAGCTACCGCTCTGCTTTTATCGCTTCGTTTATCGTATGCTCGGTTTGTTTTATCCTTGTTTCGTTGATCAAGAGTCAAGATGGACCTGGCAAGCTGACGAAAACGAAAGAGCTTTTTAAACCTAAGGAGATGCTGAACAGCTATATCAGTGGGATTCACTTAACCAGGCACAGGGGCGTTCAGTTTGGGCTTGTGGGTACATTTCTGATTATGTTCATTCAAGCGTTGTATGGCAGCTTTATCCCGCTTTATTTAAATGAGCATGGCTACTCAGCCTTTATTATTTCATCAGTTATCTCGCTAATGGGTTTGTCTGGTCTGGTTTCACGGTTTTTATTGGGCCAATTCATGAAACGGGTGACATTGGAAACGATTCTGCTCACTGCTGGCTGTGTAGCTTCAATCTGCCTGATCTTTATTCCCGTAGCTTCCTTGCATATTATCGGAATTGGCATTATTACTTTCCTGCTCGGCAGCTCAATCGGCATGAATTTGCCGGTGACCATTATGATCATGGTGGAGGAAACGAAGGAGTCGGAACGCGGGAAGGTTATGGGGCTTCGCCTCTTAACGAATCGTTTATCGCAAATGACCGCTCCTGCCATGTTTGGCCTACTTGGACAGTCTTTCGGCTTGACCGCAGCTTTTTATACGGGAGGCGGCATGCTTCTTGCAACGATGCTGGGCTTTGCTGTCTACAGCTCCAACAGGCAGGCACCGGTGAAAAGCGAAGCATCCGCTTCTACTGCCGCGGAGCAGTCATCCAACCTTTGAGTATTACGCAGCAGCGGTCATAATAGAAACAGATTCAGATATTAACCGGGCATTAACATATGGATGTGAAAATCTCCTACATCAGTTATTGATAATGGGACTGCCATTACCTTGCATTCTGTGGAAATATGATGATCTCCCAAAATATTCGGAGGTGTAATATCCACATGAATTCCGTCGTTGTACAGCATTGTGCTGGCATTACCGCTGATCATGTTCCCTAATTCGGAAATAGCGCTTTGACACATTTCGTCCAATTCGGTTACTGCATAACCGCCCATCATGGCAGATACGATTTTCAAGGCCACTTGCTCAGGAAAGCCAAACACGACATCACCTTTGAAATGGCCAACGATTCCGACTTTTAGCCAAATGTGTTTCTCCATGAGCTCTAATTTCTTTACAGTAAGCTGGCCGATTGACGGTTTGGTCTGTACAAAGGTTTCGATTACAAGGATGGAAGCTGATAAAAACGGATTGATATAGCTTGCTTGCATAATGAATTCCCCCTGCCTGATTAGAATGAATAAAAAAGGACTGCCCCGAATTGGAGCAGTCCTTTTTCTGAAAAAAAAGTAAAGCTGCATTTCGGCAACCCAGCTGTCATAGGAATGATTTCCCTTAGACCTGAGGCTTTGCGTCCCTGACTTTCGACAGGTTTGCTATTATCGTTGTAGCTTGTAGGTTATAAGAACTGGTTACAAAGTACTAAAACTATCATATCACACTGCTTCAAGATTAGAAACGAAAATAAATGTTTAAAACACCACAAAATGATAGTCAATAAATAATGAAAATAAAAAAGATTATAGGACTAAAATGGGTACTCTCCTAATAGTATAATAGTAGGCTTGGGTTAGAGCCTGGGCTACTAATGGAGGGATAAAATATGGAAATCGAAGCAGTAGAACAAGAAGTATTGTTGTCGGATGAGGAAACTATCGAAGAGGCTGAAGAAGTAGAGGCAGAAGAAGAAGAAATCGAAGCAGAGGAAGAAGCAGCAGAGGAAGAGAGTGAGGAATCAGAATCTGAATCGGCCGAAGAGGCAGAGGAAGAAGCTGACAGTTCGGAGGAAGAGTCTGCCGAGGAATCCGAAGAAGAGTCCGCTGAGGCTGATGAATCCGAATCCGATGAGTCCGGTTCAGAAGCGGAAGCGACTGAATAATACTGCTTCGATCCCTTCTCTACATCTCGAACTGAAATCTATATCATATAGCTTATGATGACAGCAGCACCGCATTATGCGGAAGCTGCTGTTTTTTATTGTGAATATTTTCAAAAAAGTCCATGGATAAAATAAATATCATTGTATTTATATGCATTTAAATGTATAATTATGCATTATTGATTAGGGGTGATGGAATGAGTTTACAAATAGCCTTAGAAACTTCTCAGCTGTTGGATGAAGCAAAGAAATCGATTTTATTTACTGCAGCACGCCCGGAGCTTGTAATGGAACGCGGCGAAGGCATGTACTTATGGGATACGGAAGGCAATCGGTATCTGGATTTTATCGGAGGTTGGGCTGTAACTTGTCTGGGGCATTCACCCGAGGTTATCCGAGAGGCTTTGAACCGGCAAGCGGGCATGTTAATTAATTCGAGCCCTTCATTTTACAACAAGCCGATGCTTGAATTTGCCAGTCTCTTAACGGATAATTCGTGCTTTGACAGAGTGTTTTTTGCAAGCAGTGGGGCGGAAGCCAATGAAGGTGCGATTAAACTAGCCAGAAAACACGGTCAGTTAAACCTCGGTGGAGCTTTTGAAATTATTACTATAATTAACAGCTTCCACGGACGTACGTTAGCAATGATGTCTGCGACTGGAAAGCAGCAGTGGGGACCTTTATTTGCACCCAAGGTGCCAGGCTTTAAGCATGTGCCATTGAATGATATAGATGCATGCCAGGCAGCTATCAATCCCAATACTTGCGCTATTATGCTAGAGCTTGTTCAAGGTGAAGGCGGGGTTCATGAAGTTGATGCTGAGTATTTATACAAAGTGCGTGAATTGTGTAATGAGTTTGGTCTTATGCTTATCTTCGATGAAATACAAACGGGGCTCGGAAGAACAGGGAAGTTGTTTGCCTATGAACATTATGGAATCGAAGTGGATGTCATGACTTTAGGAAAAGGAATTGGCGGAGGATTCCCTCTGTCAGCCTTATTGGTTAAAGAGCCTTATAATATATTTGAGCCTGGGGACCAGGGAGGCACATATTCCGGGCAACCATTGGCCATGGCAGTGGGGCTTGCGGTAGTGAAGGAGATCATAGATAAGAAACTTTCCGTTCATGCAGAAGAGCAAGGGAATTATATTTATAACAGCCTGCGCGATATTGCTCGTAAATATCAGCTAAAGCAGCTGCGCGGCAAGGGGCTGCTGCTAGCCTTTGATCTCCCGGAAGCCAGAGGAAGTGAGCTGGTCTCCGAATGCTTAAAGGATGGCTTGCTGATTAACTCTCCCAAGCCGACAACCATCCGCCTGATGCCTTCACTAATTGTGTCTAAGGAAGAGATCGATGCCATGATTCAAATATTATGCGGAGCGCTGGATAGGTTGCAGATTTCGTAGTTTCAGACTCCTTTTATCTTATTGAGCCCTGGAGGATTTTGTACGGAACTAAGAGTTCCGTTATTCCATCAGCCGGCTCAAATCTAAGGAGATAGCGGAAGTGGGAATTCCGTTATGTTGGCCAAATTGGACATTTATGCATAAAAACAGAGGGATAACGGAACTGGCGCTTCCGTTATCCCTCTGTTTTTTGCCCTTTCCAGCTGATAGAGGAACAATGACTTCCGTATTGCCCTTCACTTCTGTGGATTCAGTACTAGTCGGTTGTTAGGGTCATATACAGGTGATCTCTTCTCTAAAGGAGGTGGAGCTAAATGTACATGGAGCACTGTAGAGGTGAAAGCTTTTCTTTTTTCCTGAGCATCCATGTTTACAATTTATTCATACCTGTTTAATACTCGCCAAATGTTTGATTTATATAATCAAAACAAACATAAACAAGCAATAGAGAAATAAAACGAACAATAAATGATTGCATTTGCTTGAATTGCATGTGGAAGAAGGGAACGATCCTGTTGACAGATGTTTTAACAAAAATCAAAAGAGCGGCTGCAGGTTGCGATGAAAGGGTACTTCAAGCCATTGATCTGGATCTGATCAAGATCGATGCAGGAGCTATCCTGGATGTAGCTCCCTATCTGCAAGGCAAATGCTACCGGAATATTAGCATAGCAGCCGATGCAACAACTTATGAGGTCGCAGGCAACAAGCTGGTTGAGGTCATTGAAAATACAGCCATATCGGTACATAGAACGATCATCAAGCCGGACCCTCAAGGTGACGTCATAGCCGATGAAGCCTCCCTGCTTCAACTGATAGCCGATATTAAACAAAATGATGCAGAAGTTGTAATTGCGGTGGGAGGAGGCACCCTTCATGATATCGTCAGATACTCGGCTTACATATTGGGAATCCCCTTTATCTCCGTGCCGACGGCGCCTTCGGTAGACGGATTTAATTCCAAAGGAGCTCCCATCCTAATAAGAGGGGAAAAGATAACGATTCCCGCGATTGGGCCAGACGCTATTTTTGCAGATCTTGATGTGCTGGTAAAAGCTCCTGAAGCTTTGGTAGCTGCGGGGTTTGGTGACATGCTTGGCAAATATACATCCTTATTTGATTGGAAATTCGGGTCGTTAGTTGCCGGGGAGCCTTACTTGCAAGCTGCTGCCGACATTACCAGATCGGCATTGCAGCAATGTGTGAAGCATGTGGATTTGATCGCTGACAGGCGGGAGGAAGGGATTCGCACTTTAATTAGTGCGCTGATCGAATCGGGTCTCGCCATGCTGTTGTTGGGCCAATCACATCCGGCCTCGGGTGCTGAGCATCATTTGTCCCATTACTGGGAAATGGAGTATATCAAACTTGAGCGCAGGCAGCTGCTGCATGGAGCAAAAGTAGGTGTTGCTTGCATCGAAATTTCCAAGCTGTATCATCGAATCGCCCAAGAGGGTTGGAAGAATCAATCCTGGACAAGCGAGACGGAGAAGCCTGATCCAATCACAGTGAATTGGGAGGAAATCAGCAAGGAGATTCGGGACATTCCTACTGGGGAGACGCTTGGTAAGCTTCTGAGAAAAGTTGGCGGTCCTATATCGGTTGAGGAGCTCCCGGTGAGCAAGGAGCTGCTGGCGCGCAGCTTACGTGAAGCCCATCAGGTTCGTCCCAATCGGTTCACGCTTCTAAGGGCTTATAATGAACGATTAAATATGCGGAGCTAAAAACGAAACGTTAGAGCAGCTCCATACACTTTTGCAAAGCGAGGGATATTTTTGTTAGCGGTACAAAGAAAAATGCGAATTGTGGAATATGTCAGGCAGTATCGCACAGCGACAATCGCAGTGCTTGCCAAGGAATTTAATGTACATGAGGCTACGATCCGACGAGACCTTACTGAAATTGAACAAGAAGGTCTCCTGAAGAGGACACATGGCGGAGTCATTGTTGAGCAATGGACGCATGACGAGCCTCCTTTTAACGAAAGAACCAATCAGTGCCTGGAGCAAAAGATGAGAATCGGTCAAATGGCCGCAAGCCTGGTAGAGGATGGAGAAAACATAATCATCGATTCCGGGACAACTACGCTGCATATCGCGAGAAATTTAGTTCATCGCTCTAATATTACCGTGGTTACCAATGATATGAACGTTGCTGCAGAGCTGCGCGACGCCCCGCGTGTTAAGGTGATTTTGACCGGGGGAGAGCTGTATCCATCCAGTTATATGCTCAACGGCATGTTCACGGATTATGTGCTCAAGTCTTTGCATGTGGAGAAGGCGTTTATCGGAACCCCAGCCCTGCACCAGCAGCATGGCCTAATGCATCCTGAGGCTCAATTGGTCCCTGCTAAACAGGGCATGATCAAAGCAGCCAGAGAAATTATCGTGGTTACGGATGATAGTAAGATCGGCAAGCTATCGCTCCATTCGGTGGCTCCCAATAGTTCGATTCACACATTGATTACTGGGAAAGAAGCATCCGACTTCGATCTCAAGCTATTTCAAGAATGGGGAATTAATGTTGTAACGGTTTGAATGTGATAAGGAAGAGGAGGGGGATTACTCTTGGCATCCATTGAGTTTATGTGTGTTACGAAATCTTTTGAAAAAAGCGTCGTCATTCGAGATTTGGATTTAAAGATTGAGGATGGAAAATTTACCGTACTGGTAGGTCCTTCGGGCTGTGGGAAAACTACGCTTCTCAGAATGATAGCTGGGCTTGACCCCCAAACATCAGGCTCGGTGTTCATTGATGGAAAGGATGTAACACGTACTGCACCTGGTCAAAGAGGTGTGGCTATGGTTTTCCAAAACTATGCACTCTACCCAACAATGTCGGTCCGAGAAAATATCGAATTTGGATTAATTAACAATAAGGTAGACAAAGCGGAGAGAATACAGCTGGTAGAAAGTATAAGCTCTACAGTCGGGTTGAAGGACTATCTGGACCGCAAGCCATCCACTTTATCCGGAGGACAACGTCAGCGTGTTGCTCTGGCCCGCGCTATGGTCAAGAAACCATCCGTGTTTCTAATGGACGAGCCTTTGTCCAATCTGGATGCCAAGCTCAGAGCGCAGATGCGCCTTGAACTGATAGAGCTCCACAAGAAGCTCGGTACCACCTTCGTATACGTTACTCATGATCAAGTGGAAGCTATGTCTATGGCGGATACGATCGTTCTGATGAATCAAGGGCTTATTCAACAAGAGGCTCCGCCGGATGTTATCTATCATGAGCCTAACAACCTGTTCGCTGCTCAGTTTATTGGAGTTCCGCCGATGAATGTGGGAGATTTGGGGGTAGATGGGGTAAAATTCGGATTTCGTCCAGAAAGCGCGGTATTGTCCGATGAACCCGGCGGGCTGCATTATTCCGTAAGTGGAGTCATAGCTACTAGGGAGATGCTTGGCTCTGAAACTCTTTATCAAGTAAGAACAGAACGCCATTCTTTCATGATCAAATGTATCGAAGATCCGTTTTCAGTCGATCAAAGGGTGCATATCGGAGTCGCGGCTGCAAAAATATATTTCTTCGGAGCGGATGAAACCCGTATTGGTGAGGATCACATTCATTTCCGCAAATATTTGGATGTGCTGAGAGGGCATCGGAATGGATAAAAAAACAATTTGGGAATCTGCCCGTCCTTATATTATGATCGCTCCGGCTATGGCAGGCATCTGTATGTTTGTTATGTACCCTATCCTTTACTTAATCTATTTAAGCTTTTTTAAATACAACCTGATGAATAAAGCCAAAAGCAAGTTCATCGGACTGGATAATTTCACCCAAATTTTTACTCGCGCCGATTTTTACAAGGCATTGACGAATACGCTGCTTTATACAGTCGGAGTAGTAAGCCTGACGCTAATCTTGTCATTGCTCATAGCGGTGTGGCTTTCCAAAAGGACCCGGTTTAATGCAATTATTCAAGCCGGTATATTCACGCCTCATATCGTTTCCATAGTTTCTATTTCGCTAGTGTGGTTGTGGCTTATGGAGCCTAACCACGGGATGCTCAACTTTCTGCTCAAGTCGCTGGGCTTGCCGACATCCCAATGGCTGCAAAGCTCCAATACAGCTCTGCTATCTGTCATTATTGTATCGGTGTGGCAGGGCATCGGCTATTACACTTTGATTATAGTGGCTGCGCTTCAGAGCATATCCCCCACCATATATGAAGCAGCAGCATTGGATAACGCCAGCAGGTTTAAAGTATTTTACAAGATTACATTACCGCTTATTTCACCGCAGCTGTTTTTTATCCTGATTATTATGACTATCGGTTCCTTTAAGGTTTTTGACACAGTTCAAGTCATGACAGGCGGGGGTCCCAATGATGCAACAAGTACGATTGTTTATTATATCTTTGGGTACAGGACGACGAATATAGGCTATTCAGCTGCTACTGGAGTGGTTCTGATGGCGATCATAGGACTGCTGACCTTTGTATACTTCCGAGTGTTGTCTAAAAAAGTACATTATCAATAGGTGGCCGTTCGGACCACTCAAAAGGGGAATTCGTACTTGAAAACATATGAATTCAAATACTTGAGGCTGACAAGGGACTTTTTATTGAAAGCGATTATTTTAATGGTTTTCATTTTCCCGTTTCTATGGATGATATCCACCTCTCTTCAAACTTTTCGGGAGACCTTATCCTTTCCGCCTACCCTGATTCCAGCATCGCCGCAGTGGATTAATTTTGTACAGGCTATGAGTGCGGGCCCTTTTCTGACATATGCTAAAAACTCTGTAATCATTACGATCTCCATTATCATCATCCAGTTGGTTGTAATGATTCCTGCGGCGTATGCCTTTGCCAAGTACAAGTTTCGCGGGAAAAATATGCTGTTCGGCATGGTACTGCTCGCCTTTATGATTCCGGGTCAGATCACCTTCATCCCGGTTTACTTAATGATGGCGGATTGGGGAATCAGCAAGACGCTATTGCCTCAGATTATCCCTTTTATGTCAAGCGCATTCGGCATCTTCCTGCTGCGTCAATATTTTATGCAAATTCCACAGGAAATTGTTGAAGCGGCCAGACTGGATAACGCGAGTGAGTTCAAAATAATGTGTCAAATCATGATTCCTATGTCCAAGCCTGCATTAGCAACTATAGCTCTGTTCAGCTTTGTCAGTCATTGGAATGATTACTTCTGGCCTTTGATAATGACAGATTCAGCCTCTATCCGCCCGCTGACTGTGGGAATTGCAATGCTCCGGGAGACAGAAGGAATAAGCAACTGGCACATTATTATGGCCGGCAACGTTGTATTGGTCGTTCCTATTCTTATCGTCTACTTGTTTTGCTCCAAGCAAATTGTAAAAGCTTTTGTTTACTCAGGGATTAAATAAGAGCTTAGTCCCTTTCAAATAAAAATTTGAGAACTCACAATGGAGGGAATTTAAATGAAGAACAGATTAAGTAAAATGTTGGCAGTTCCGGTAGTTTTGGGATTAATTGCAGGTTGTGGGGGAGGTCAGCCCGAGCAAACAGCTCCTGCGGCAGCGAAGCCTTCAGAGCCCGCCAAAGCGGCTGAGCCAGCGAAGGCTGCAAAGCCTGCTAAAGCCGGAGGCAAAGTTACCGTACAGTTCTGGCATTCCTTGGGTGGCAAGAACGGCGAATACACCGATGCCATGATCAAGCGGTTTAATGAGAGCCACAAGGATATCGAGGTGGTGGGAACCTTTCAAGGAGGTTATGATGAAACAGTGACCAAGCTTCAACAAGCGATTGCTTCTAAGAATGCACCGGATGTAAGCATGCTCGAGCGCGCTTATGTAGAGCTTTTTGCGGATGCAGATGTTTTGGAAGATTTGACTCCAATGATGAAAAGCTCTAACGTAAGCGTCGATATTTTCAACCCGGGCTTGATGGGTCATTCGACTTTCAATAAAAAGCTGGTATCCTTGCCGTTAAATCGTTCGACTCCAATTATGCATATTAACAAAACGATGCTGGACGAGAAAGGGCTTGCGATACCTACAAACTGGGATGAATTAAAGAAGGTTGCCGAAGCGCTTGTCATCAAAGAGAACAATGAATATAAGCGTTATGGTGTAACCATGCCTTATGATACTTGGTATCCAATTGCTATGATCTCACAGGCTGGCGGCAAATTTTTTAGCGATGATAAAAAGACAATCGGGTTCCATGATAATGGAGTCGGCGTTAAAGTGTTTAATTTCCTGAAGAACCTTCAGAGTACAGGGGCCTTATATTATCCGCCGGCTAAAGATTCTGGAAATATTACAACACAGATGTTTGTGGATGGTAAAGTAGGCATCATGTACGGGTCTACTGGAAGCATTGGCGGCTTGGCGAGTACTGTTAAATTTAATTATGTCACTGCATTTTTGCCTCAGGATAAGATGTATGCGAATCCGACCGGCGGAGCCAATGTTTCCTTGTTAGCCTCTTCCAAAAACAAAGCCGCTGCGTGGGAGTTTATTCGCTGGATGGAGACGGATTCCCAAGGAGCTTTACCGTTTATTCTGCAATCCGGTTATCTTCCATTTACCAAAACTATGGTTGAATCCACAGAAATTAAAGAGCAATGGGCAAAAGAACCGAATCGGAAAGTGGCTTACGATCAGCTTCAATACGCTATCGATACGAATAAGGATGTAGCTTGGCCGGAGGTTATGCACGAGTTTTTCTCGGCGATAGAAGCTGTGATGTATGACAGTAAGAATGTTCAGTCCACCTTGGACACTTTCAAAAAAGAAGCTGAAAGAATTCTGGCTAAGTAATCGCGAGGAGCTGAAGGGATGTCCTTACAGAATAACAAAATAAGTGGGCAGAAAATTCATTGGCAGGCTCACCAAAGCACGAATACAGAAATGCCGGAGAACACAACGTCAGCCATGCATTATGCATGGGAGCTTGGCGGTATCCCCGAGATTGACATCCGGCAAACAGCAGATGGGATCATTATCGGCATGCATGATGCTACACCGAAGCGGACGACAACCGCGCCAATTGCAGATCAAGATACTCCGATTTCTGAATTAACTTTTGCGCAAGTACAGAACTGGGATGCAGGAATTAAATTTAGCGAATCGTTCAGAGGAGAGAAGATTCCTTCACTGGAGCAAGTACTGGATGTTTTGTCTGATTATCCGGAGCGAGAGGTTTATCTGGATTACAAACAAGTGGATCTGGCCAGCTTAGCGGGCGTCATTCAAAAGTATGGCGTCGAACGGCAAGTCATATTCTGTCACCGGGATCAAGATAACTGTAGAACTATGAAACGGTTGGCTCCTGAAATAAGGACGATGCTGTGGATACCGGATACAGAGATTGACACCCGGTTTGGAGAAGTGGCAGAGGCCGGATTCGACTCTCTCGATATGATCCAATTTCATTTGGTAGATGCAGAAGAAAAGCCGGAATGGAGATACAGGCTGCAGCTCCAATTTCTGCAGAATGCATTGGAACAATTGAGAGAAGCAGGATTGGAGCTTGAAGTATTGATCTTTCATTTCGACCAAGCTTCATTATTCGGGCTGCTTGATGTTGGTATTCGAAGGTTTGCTGTAGATGAACCAAAGGTATTTGCAGCAGAGCTCGAGCGTTATTACAATAAATAAATTCAAGTCGTGCTTAAGGTTCGGATATCTGGTACCGGTATTATGCTGGTGCCAGTTTTACTTGTTTTACTTAACCTCGAGTACCGAGCCGCCAAGAACAAAACGCCATTCGAGATGATTGCCGAACACGTTATCGATTCGAACGCCACCGGTTGCTGCAGAAGCCGTATGGATCATTTTCCCATTCCCCAAATAGATGCCTGTATGAGTGATACTTTCGATCGATTTGTTCTTGTTGCGGTAATTTTGTGGATCGACACCATTGAAGCTTATGAAAAATAGTAAATCCCCGCGCTGCGCGTCATAGATATTGGAGTAGTTTCGATTGGAAAAGGTTTGCACATATAATGCCTGATTACGGGAATCTTTCGGTAAATCCATGCCAAGGGAGGAAAGAAAAGCCCATCTTGTAAAATCCGAGCAGTCAAATGTAGAAGGATCAGAACGATCTGAACCATACTCGTAAGGCGTTCCAAAGTACATAGTCGCTGTCGAGATTACATTCTCCGCATAGCTGCCTTGAGTGGCGGCTATCGAGGGATTGGGTCTCACTTCTACAAGCTGCCCAGCTTCTAACCCATGAATCTTGACGGTTTGATTGTAACTTGTAGAGTTATCCTGGGCACGGTAGCCGCTAATTTCTTGTTCAATATATGCGTCCCCTTTTCTAAGCCACCGATCATGCTCTGTAATAGTATCGTTAAACAGACGTTCATCCATACCTCCGAATTGTGTCGATGCTTCTTTTTGTGCGGCCTTACTATTGCAACCCATCAATATAATCAATAATGCGGCTGCTGCAAGTAACTTTTGTTTAATGCCCATGAGCTTTAGTCCCCTTTTTTAGTTAGAAGAAGATACCCATATATTGCATTAAACGGTTAAGTTCTATTCAGGAAAGATGTATCAGGACAAAAAAGAAAAGCTTCTGATCGAAGCCCTTTCGAGGAAGATACATTCGTGTCTTAGTTGTAGCTTTTCTTGCAATATCAGACTTCTTCAGCTCCGCTGAAAACTTATGAAGTCTGATATTATAAGAAAAGCCCCGGCAAGGCCGCGGGCTCTTTGAGCTTGTATAATGTTGGTCTTAATTATTGTTTTAGTACAGTAACATCGGCAGATACTTGTGTACCTTTGGAAGTTATTGCGGTTATAGTAAATTTAGTTACATTTCCATTAACATGAACGGTTCCATTGGGGTCAATCATGACAGTACCTACAGCTCCGCTATTCGGATCTCCAACGATATCCTGTGGAATAACAACAATGCCGAGTGCGGTATTATAGGTGGAAAGCTCTGCTCCCTCATATTCGCTGCCATAATTATCGGTAACTATCATGTCCATCTTCTCAAAAGCGTTGAATTGGGCAGAATACACACCATTGGTAACAGTTACGTACTGAATAAAAGCTGAATCTCTTGCTTTAATGGATTCAGCAACCGAATAATCGCTTTTTACATGGACAGGAATGGTAACTTGCTTGAAGTTGCCGTCAAGGGTCGAATAAACAATGTTTATTGTAGCCGTTCCAACTTTATTACCTAAAATATAACCCTTGTGTTCAGACGAAACGGCTGCTTTTACGATAGATGGGTTCGATGAGGTAATCGATTGAATAATACCAGGCGCAGATACCTCTTCGCCGGATGCCTTGTTCACTGTAAATACTATTTCTTTGGCGAATTTACTGATGGTTGGGTCTTCGGCTTCTGTTTTCGAAAGTCCTGTAGTTGATTCTGCTATCCCGCTATCAATAACGTTGCTTAATTCATAGGACTCGGGCAGCGTAAAACGCAGGTCGCCTGTTGCAGCTGTTGTACCGACTGTAAGAGTACCGGATGCTGTTAGGATAGATGAGCTATCCAGACCGCCTAAAGTTACTGTATAAGTTCCTGTAGAAAGCTTCGTATCGGACGATAAGGCTAATGAGGCTGATTTCTTATCGCTGGACCATGTAGTAGTAACCGGAATGTCTGTACCGTTTTTGCTCAGAGACAAAGTAGCTTTGGAAGTGTCAACCTCCTTATCCAACGTTACTTGCACGGTTTGATCTCCCGATGCCTGAACAGTGGATACGGATACCGGAGACTGCTGCGTAGGGGAAGATGGCAAGGAAGCATAGGCTCCTACTGCCAAATCAGCCCGTGTTGCGTCGCTGTCACCTTTTTTATCCAATGGATGGATGCTTAATTCAGTCGCTTGTTTAACTGCATCGGCATACCATGGACTTGCAGATGTGTTGACTTTATGGCCTAGTCCTTTTAGCAGCACGGTATCTAATTGTCCTACGGTAACCTTATCGCCGGGAGCGAAGGTCGTATCCGTCATACCATCAATTAAACCCGCTTTCTTAGCGGCTTCAATATACGGAATTGCCCACCCGTTCGCTGGATCCGTGGCAAGAACGTCAGTGAAGCTGGAAGTTTGAATGGAAGTATCAACCTTGAGACCAAACACCAGGGAAGCGACCTTCGCGAATTGGGCTCTCGTCATGTTTTGCGAGATACCAAAAGTATCACTGGAGACGCCTTCGAAAATACCTTTCGACAGAAGGGTATCGATTTTGCTTTTCAAACCAGCGTCAATACTTGTTAAATCTTTATAATCAGAAGTGGTTTTTACATTTTCGGCCAATGCTGTGGAAGCAAGCATAGAGAAAGCTACAGCTGCGGTTGCGATAAGGGTGAAACTTTTTTTCATAGCTTTGTTCCTCCAAATATTTTTAATAGTAGTCCATCTATCAAACTTAATCATACTACTAGTGGATAGTAATTGCTAATTTAGCAGGTATGCAAATGTTGGGCAGGCAGGGAGGAGACAGCTATGATCTCACAGAATGTAATAATGGAATTAGGAGATAAGATATCGAGGAGAGTATATTATGGAAATTCGAACATTGCATGCAGATGAACAACTTCCAATGGAATTGCTTTTATTAGCAGATCCTTCCCGGAAGCTTGTCGAGGAATATGTACAAAGGGGCCAATGTATGGTGGCGGTTGCGGATAACGTAATAATAGGTGTCTACGTACTGCTGCCAACAAGGCCTGAAACAGTAGAGATAGTTAATATAGCAGTTGATGAAAGGCATCAAGGCAAGGGGATAGGAAGACAGTTGGTTCATCATGCCATTGCAAATGCAAAGCTTCTCGGATTTAAAACGATTGAAATTGGAACCGGGAATTCAAGTGTAGGACAACTGGCTCTCTATCAGAAATGCGGCTTCAGAATTATTGGAGTTGATAGGGACTTTTTTATTCGACATTATGAGGAAGAGATTTTTGAGAATGGAATACAGGTTGTAGATATGATTCGTCTATCGCAGGATTTACTGGTAAAATAAACTAGTGAAAAATCATAGAAGGAGAATTGAATATGAAACAGCTAAAACTAGGTATGGTCGGCAGCGGGGATATTAGCAACCGCTTTTTTGAGCAAGCGGCGAAGCTGGATAATGTCACGTTTGTGGCCACATGTGCGAGACGCTTGGAGAATGCCAAAATCAAGGCTGAAACGTATAAGATAGCACGCTGGTATGATGATTATATTCAAATGATGGATAACGAAGAGCTGGATGCAGTCGTCGTTACCACTCCTCATTCCGTACATGCTGAAGTTGTGTTGGCCGCCCTGGAAAGAGGACTTCATGTGCTCAATGAAAAACCTATGGCTACGAGCTTTGATGACTGCAAAAAAATGGTCGAGCTTGCAGAGCGGAATAATAAAATTTTCATGAGCCTTCCCTATGATTTAAACCCGGCCTTTACTACGGCGCTTGAGTATATAAAAGAGGAAGTAATCGGTAAAATAACCGGAGCTGAGGCGCAGCTTAACATTCCCGGCCCGGGTAGGGATAATTGGTACTACAACCGGGAAATTTCCCATGGAGGAGCAATCCTGGATTGCATGGTATATCCGATAAGCCGATTAATTTCACTGCTTGGTCCCGCTAAGAGCGTCACGGCGGAGGTTAATACTTTGATTCCGAATCGAATTGTCAGGGGCGGCAAGGAAATACATAGCGATGTGGACGATAATGTTACAGTGATTGTGGAATTTGCAGGAGGCCAGCATGCGGTATTCCGCACATTGTGGGCTACCTCGTTTAATCAGAACAATACGATCATTTATGGTCGCAAGGGTACTGTAGCTATTAACGATTGTGGGCTTCCTCTAGTCGTTCATTCTCCTAACGCACCGATTCCTGATGCAGAAGAAGTAACTTGGCGTGGTGTAAAAGAATGCTATTTACCAAAGCTGCTGCCTTCTGCCAGCTCCGAGCAAGATATCATGAGTCATTTCGTTCATTGCTTGAGAACCGGTGAGCAGCCGAAGCAGTCAGGCCGGTTGCAGCTGCATGTCCATGAAATTATGTTCGCCGCTTATAAGTCCGCAGAAACCGGTCAGCGCTGCATGTTAACTACTACCTTCGAGCCTTGGCATAAGCTGGACACGGGAATATTTGATACAAAGAGCCAGTTTATTTAATTAATCATGCAGGAGTTCAGTAATTGGAGCTCCTGTTTTTGTTGGTTGGAGACGTTATAAAAAGATGTTTGAAATAAAAAAGAGCCTGCTGTAAACTGGGTCTTGAATCTGCAAGAAGGGGCCTGAACTTATGAAGATGATACTTTTTATACTATTGCTGCTCATGTACCCGCTGTTTTTACACTGGATCAAGATTTCCGATCTCCGGGTTATTCCTTTGGTGATCCCTTATGCGCTCGGGGTTTTGTCGATCACGATTATGCTGACTGGAATTGCTGAGTATGTTGCAGGCAAATTTAAGAATAAATCGGATAAACAATAAAACAGCGTTGAAATTTTGGGACGGTAGGTTTACAATATATAGCATAAGCGTTTTGCAATGTCGTCAACTGTTTTATAATGTAGAACAAAATAAGAATCTGCGGAAGGAGATGCATGAATTTGTCAAATCCAAACTCCAGTACAGTTAATAATCCAAAGCAAGATTTAGTAGACTTGACGATTCCCGCTACTATGAAAGCAGCCGTAATGACAGAGCCCCTGAAAATTTCAGTGGTCGAGCTGCCGGTTCCAGCACTCGAACCTGACGAGGTATTGGTTAAGGTCATGGCTGTAGGTGTGTGCGGCTCCGATATCCATTATTATGAGCATGGCCGAATCGGACCATATATTGTTAAGAAACCGATTATACTCGGACATGAATGTGCGGGGATAGTCGTTGCATGCGGTGAGAAAGCGAACCGCTTCATCCCGGGAGATCGGGTTGCCATTGAGCCGGGAGTTACTTGCGGTCGTTGTGATGCCTGCAGACAAGGTAGGTATAATTTATGCCCGGACGTACAATTCCTTGCAACACCTCCGGTTGACGGAGCTTTCGTTCAATATATTGCTCATCGCGAAGATTTTCTGTTTCCTATTCCCGATCATCTCTCCTTCGAGGAAGCAGCTTTGAATGAGCCGTTTTCCGTAGGTATTCATGCTTTGAAGCGGGCGGGCTTCCAGCCTGGTCAGACAGTAGCGATTATTGGCATGGGACCGGTAGGGCTGATGGCAGTTGCCGCGGCCAAATCATTCGGTGCAAGTCGAATTGTTGTAAGCGATGTTGAAGTGAATCGTTTGAAAGCGGCTACATTACTAGGGGCGACTGATACTGTATTGGCAGGCGAGGAGGCTTCAGCGGAAATCATCCGCTTGACGAATGGTCTTGGAGTGGACGTTGCGTTAGAGACGGCAGGGCATCCAAGAGCGTTGAAAACCGCATTGAGCTCGCTGCGTCGTGGAGGCAAGCTCTCTATTGTAGGCCTTCCTCCTGTTGATGAGGTTGGTATGCAGGTTCCTTTCATATGTGATAACGAGATTGATATTTACGGTATTTTCCGCTATGCCAATACATACCCGCAGGGGATTCAATTCCTGTCATCGGGCTTATTGGATATCCAGCCAATGATCACGGACCGTTATCCATTAGAGCAAACACAGGAAGCAATGGAAAGAGCGCGGACGAACAAGGCGGGAAGTCTGAAGGTCATGGTTTATCCCAACCCCATAGCTTAAGGAGCCGATATGCCGATCATACAATCATTGGACCGTGCTTTGAACATATTGGATTTATTCGATGAGCATACGAAGGAATTGAAAATTACCGAAATCAGTACCCGTATTGGACTGCATAAAAGCACCGTGCATTCTTTGCTCAAAACGCTGCAAATGCACGGCTATATCGATCAGGATGCGGAAAGCGGCAAATACAGGCTTGGTTTGAAGCTTCTAGAGAAGGGCCACCTGCTGCTGCAAGGAATGGATATACGCGAGACAGCCCGTAAGCATTTGGTCTCACTATCCAAGCAAACCGGGCAAACGACGCATCTGGTCATTTTGGATGGTAAGGACGGCGTTTATCTCGATAAGGTGGATGGGGATAAAGCAGCCATACGCTACTCCCGAATCGGACGCAGAGTGCCTTTGCATAGCAGTGCAACAGGTAAAGCATTAATTGCCTTCCGCACCTCCGACGAAATAGAGCAATTGCTGAATGGCTACCGCTATATCCAACAAACGGCGTTTACGGTTACGGATAGAGAAAAGTTCGTCCTTGAACTGGCCGATATTCGACTTCAAGGTTATGCGATAGACAATCAAGAGAACGAGCCTGGAGTTCGCTGCGCCTCGGTTCCAATCTTCAATCATGCCGGAGATGTAGCCGCAGCGATGAGTATCTCTACGATGATCGCCGTTGTGGATGACGAGCAATTTCAACATTGCATTCAATTATTAATATATGAGGCTGCTCAAATTTCTCAGCTGCTAGGATATAAATCATGATGAGACAGTCAATTTCCATGTGGTTTTTCTAAAACTTACTATAGAACATTTATCCACTATGAGAGGATGTTTGAGCATGAGGATTATTCGTTATAAGACAGCGGCTTCCCAGATCGTATTGGCCGCATTGACCGAGGAAGGCAAGCTTACTGAGCTGCCGCAGCAGGATTTTTTAAGCGTGGTAAAGCAGGCCCAGGAAGAAGGAAAGACTGTGCTGCAGTACGTACAATCCATCTCAGCTTCGAAGGAAGGCTTGCCTTTCTCTATGGAGAAGCTGGATCTGCTAACTCCTATTGAAGCGCCTGAGGTTTGGGCAGCGGGAGTTACCTACGAGAAAAGCCGTGAAGCCCGAAACTACGAAGCAACGGGTGGAAAGCTGGATGCGAGCACATTTTACGATAAAGTATATGATGCCGTTCGACCTGAAATATTTTTTAAGTCTACAGCAGCTCGTACAGTGGGGCCTGGACAAGGCGTGCAGCTTAGAAGCGATTCCGAGTGGCAAATTCCTGAGCCGGAGCTTGCGTTAGTGCTGGACAGCAGCGGTACGATCTTAGGGTATACGATTGGCAACGACATGAGCTGCCGCGATATCGAAGGGGAAAACCCGCTGTATTTGCCTCAGGCGAAGATGTGGAAGCGCTCTTGCTCCATCGGACCGGCTATTTTGTTGGCTGAGGCTGTGGAGAATCCTTATGATTTTCAAATCTCATGCCGAATTTTCCGTGATGGAGAGAAGGTTGTAGAAGGCTCGGCAAGCACTGGGCAGCTGAAGCGGAAGCTGGATGAGCTGGTTTCTTTCTTGAAGCGGGATAATGAGCTTTTTGAAGGGACTGTGCTGCTCACAGGAACCTGCATCGTGCCACCTAATGAATTCACGCTTGCAGGCGGGGATAGGGTTGACATCGAGATCAGTGGAATCGGTGTGTTATCCAATCCGGTTCTTGCTGCACAATAAAAGTTAATTTTTCATGGATGCAAAAGAATAGCAGCTGCGATGCCAGTTTATTGGCTGGCTTCAACAACTTTAAGGAGGAATAAACATGTCTACAGCAGTCAACGCGCCAACGTATCAAAACTATATTAATGGGGAGTGGAGCGCTTCGGTCAGCGGTCAAACCGTTTCAAGCATCAGCCCTGCAAATAAAAATGAAGTGGTTGGTTACATCCAGCTATCCACACCCGAGGATCTTGACCGTGCCGTACAAAGCGCCAAGCATGCACAAAAAGCTTGGAGAAAGCTCGCTGGTTCAGCAAGAGGAGAGTTTCTATACAAGGCTGCCAATGTTATGGAGAAGCGGTTGAATGAAATCGCCGAAACGATGACACGCGAGATGGGGAAAACTTTGCCTGAAGCAAAAGGCGAAACAGCGAGAGGCATTGCCATCCTGCGTTATTATGCCGGTGAAGGCATGCGCAAAGTCGGCGACGTGATTCCTTCAACAGATGCCGATGCTCTTATGTTCACAACCCGCGTACCGCTTGGCGTAGTCGGTGTAATTGCGCCTTGGAATTTCCCGGTAGCTATTCCGATTTGGAAAATGGCCCCAGCCTTGATTTACGGCAATAGCGTCGTGCTTAAGCCTGCACAGGAAACTGCAGTCACAGCTGCTAAAGTTATCGAATGCTTCGCAGAAGCAGGTTTCCCGGCTGGTGTCATCAATTTAATTACAGGCAAAGGTTCTGTAATCGGACAAGGGCTAGCTGAGCATTCGGACGTGAGCGGTATTACCTTTACAGGCTCCAATCAAGTCGGTAAACAGGTGGGTCAAGCTTGCTTGGCAAGAGGCGCTAAATATCAGCTGGAGATGGGCGGCAAAAACCCGGTTATCGTTGCAGCGGACGCCGATCTTGATTTGGCTGTAGATGGAACAATCAGTGGAGGACTCCGTTCGACAGGCCAGAAATGTACTGCGACCAGCCGTGTTATTGTACTTAGCGAAGTATATGATGAATTCAGAGAAAAGCTGATGGCGAAGGTTCGTACTATTAAAGTGGGCAACGGGCTTGAAGGTGATACCTGGATGGGGCCATGCGCTAATGAAAACCAGCTTGAAACCGTACTTTCTTATATTCAAAAAGGAATTGAAGAAGGAGCCGAATTATTGCATGGTGGCGGACGTCCTGAAGATCCGGCATTAGCTGATGGTTTCTTTGTAACGCCGACCGTATTCGATAATGTCACTTCTTCGATGACCATTTCTAAGGAAGAAATTTTTGGACCTGTGCTGGCTCTAATCAAAGTCGACACTATTGAACAGGCGATTGAAGCAGCCAATGAAGTCGAATTTGGGCTGAGCGCTTCCATCTATACGGCAAGCATTAGCAATCTGCTTTCCTTCATTCAGGACATGGATGCCGGTCTTGTTAGAGTGAATGCGGAAACTGCCGGTGTGGAGCTTCAGGCTCCGTTCGGTGGAATGAAGCAGTCGAGCTCGCATTCACGTGAACAAGGGCAAGCTGCAATCGAGTTTTTCACAGCAATTAAGACGGTGTTTGTAAAAGCATAACATACAGCATGAATTTGCGGTCACATTTACGTTCTCTTTTACGTGATGTGACCGTAGTTGTATAAAAGGACGAAGGAAAGGTGTGGATTGCGGATGACAGAGTCGTTACACGGAATTATGGGTGCTTCGCAGGATGGCTTATATGAGATTCGAACGAAAGCTCCGGGCCCGGCAGGCTCTTTGCCTCTAACTCGTGATATGCTTCTGAATGCTCCAAGCGGGGAGTTGTTCGGTCTCTCGCAAAACGTTGGAATGGGCTGGTCTCCTGAGCGTCTTGGGGGTAAGCAGTACCTGATTCTAAGCACACAGGGAGGTATTCGCCGAGAGGACGGGACTCCAGTCGCTTTGGGTTATCACACAGGACATTGGGAGGTTGGCCTGCTCATGCAGGCCGCTGCACTGGAGCTCTCCAGCAGAGGGGGCGTCCCCTTTGCCGGATTCGTAAGCGACCCTTGTGATGGTCGCTCGCAAGGGACCGACGGCATGTTCGATTCCCTGCCGTACCGCAATGATGCAGCCATCGTATTCCGCCGCCTGATCCGATCGCTCCCTACACGCAAAGGCGTGATTGGGGTCGCGACCTGTGATAAGGGGCTGCCTGCGATGATGGTCGCTCTGGCTGCGATGCACGAGCTGCCCTGCATCATTGTTCCCGGCGGGGTTACCCTGCCGCCTGAGCAAGGCGAGGATGCAGGGAAGATCCAAACCATCGGCGCAAGGTATGCAAGCGGCGAGATGACGCTGGAGGAAGCGGCCGATCTCGGTTGTAGAGCCTGTGCGACGCCTGGAGGCGGCTGCCAGTTCCTCGGAACCGCCGCTACGGCACAGGTCGTTGCCGAAGCGATGGGGATGGCGGTTCCGCATTCAGCCCTGGCGCCATCCGGCCAGCCGATGTGGGAGGAAGTAGCCCGGCAATCTGCACGGGCTGTGACCGCCATGGAGGCCAGAGGCCTACGGATGAAGGACATTATTACGGACGGAGCCATCCGCAACGCAATGGTCGTACACGCAGCCTTCGGCGGTTCGACCAACTTGCTGCTGCACATCCCGGCAATCGCACATGCAGCAGGACTTCGTGTGCCGGATGTGCAGGATTGGACCGAGGTGAATCGCCGCGTTCCCCGCTTGGTAAGCGTGCTGCCTAACGGCCCGGAGTATCATCCGACAGTCAGGGTGTTTCTGGCTGGAGGCGTGCCGGAGGTTATGCTTCATCTGCGCAGCCTTGGCTTGCTGGACGAAACCGTCCTGACCGTTACGGGCGAAACGCTCGGAACGGTGTTGGACTGGTGGGAAGCAAGCGAGCGCAGACAGAAGGTGCGTGAGCTGCTGGTTCAGTTGGACGGAGTCGATCCGGACGATGTGATCATGAGCCCGGAGAAAGCGAAAAGCCGGGGATTGACGTCCACAGTGACGTTCCCTACCGGCAACATCGCTCCTGAGGGAGCTGTTATTAAATCGACCTCGATTGATCGATCGGTGCTCGATAGCGAGGGCGTCTACCGCCACAGAGGCAAAGCCAAGGTGTTTACTACGGAGAGAACGGCCATTGCCGCTATCAAAACAGGCGGTATTCAGGCCGGCGATATTATGGTGCTAATCGGTCGTGGGCCATCTGGAACAGGAATGGAAGAGACCTATCAGCTGACATCGGCGTTAAAGCATCTTTCCTTCGGCAAGTATGTATCCTTGATTACGGATGCCCGTTTTTCCGGTGTTTCCACAGGCGCTTGCTTTGGGCATGTCGGTCCGGAAGCGCTGGCGGGAGGTCCCATCGGCAAGTTGCGGGATGGCGATTTGATCGACATTGTAGTGGATACGCATAAGCTGGAAGGAACCGTTCATTATATTGGCAGCGAGGATCAGCCGGTCAGTCCTGAAGCAGGGGCTGAGATATTGGCTGCAAGAGAGCCTCATCCCGATATGAAGCCGGACCCGAAGCTGCCGGATGACACTAAGTTGTGGGCAGCGCTCCAATCGGTGAGCGGCGGTACCTGGAAGGGCAGCGTCTACGATGTGGAACGAATTACTGCCGCCCTTGAAGCAGGCAAGAAAGCGTTAGGCTGGTAAGGGAATTATTCATTGATATAACAATGATGGAAAATAGCGTGCAAATGCTGCATTTTACAGCCTGGGATGATCACAGAAATGGTCAACAACAGGTTATAAATCAGACTTGCCACGCTATTTTTAGTTTAATTTTATAAGCTGCAGTTTAATGGGGGAAGGTGGGGGTAGTATGAAAATTAAAACCAAAGGGATCTCAGAAGCTGTCTTGGATATGGAAGAAGATTATTTAGGCAGATTAAATAAGAACCAGATAGAAAAAACTTGAAAAGCCCGTTCCTGATGGTTATGATCTTATTGAACTTATTGATAACTACGCTATAGCAGCAGAAAGAAAGGTAGAGTAACTATGATATTCAGCAAAAATGACAAGCTGGTCATGATTGGCGACTCCATCACGGATACAGAGCGTAAAAGACCTTATGGAGAAGGCCGCGGCGAAGCTACTGGCAAAGGCTATGTGAGCGCTGTTAGCGCTCTCATCAATTCCGTGTATCCTGAATTATCACTGCGTATCATTAATATGGGAATCAGCGGCAACACAGTCCGCAGTCTTAAAGAACGTTGGCAGACCGATGTGATCGATTTGCAGCCGGATTGGGTATCCATAATGATTGGCATCAATGACGTTTGGCGTCAGTACGATCAATCAGTAATCAAAGAAACGCATGTCTATTTGGAGGAATACATAAGGACATTGGATGAGCTTGTAAAATCAACAAAACCTTTGGTGAAGGGTATTATCCTTTTTACTCCTTTTTATATCGAGCCCAATGCCAATGATGCAATGCGGAAGACGATGGATGAATATGGCAGAGCAGTTAAGGAGATAGCGGCCTCCAATCAGACGAGATTTATCGATGTACAGGCGGCTTTTCAACCTGTGCTGGAGCATACCTATCCCGCTGAGCTTGCGTGGGACCGTGTTCACCCTAATATGACCGGGCATATGGTGCTGGCTCGCGCATTTTTGAAAGAAGTAGGCTTCGACTGGAATAAAGAATAGCGCGAAAAAATTCCCATAGCGAGTGGCAGTCTTTTTTTTATCTATCGATTAGGGTATAATACTCACATTACTTAAACGGGAGGTGTTACTGATGGCAATCACAGATTGCCGGATTGGCAAAGCCTCATGCAAAGCCTGATTTGGAGGCGATACTTTGCATGGGCTGGACTAGGATTCATCAACGTCGCCCAAATAAGCATCTATCGTTTCTAATATTGGCTTTGCACCTTATTTTCTTTCCAAAATAAGAATAAGGGGCTGACGTCCATGTGCGAACCATTTATTAGAAACCATCAATATAACTTTATCAAAAACCAGGCAGAATCCGTGCTCAATGCTCTTCGAACGGTCGGCGATCCAAAAATATTGGAGTCCGTACGCTTCAGTGCACAAACTAAGGTGGCGGAGCTGTTTCCCGCCGTCACGGATAACAGGAAAACGATGTTGGATTCGATTTCGGATTTGAAAACTACAGACGATTTTCAAACCTATTTGCAGGCGCTCGAGCCGTATCTGATCGAATTTCCGCAAATTACCGAGAAGCAGATCCGGAAGCTTTTCCCGAAAAACAAGAAGCTGAAGGTGCCCGATCTTGCACAAATCGACCTCCGCTACGTATCCTGCCTGAGTTGGACCGATATATCGACCAATAAAATGTTCATTGTGTATTCTGTAGGCGGACAATTCGTCGGCGTAGAAGGCAGATACACTGCGACTAATAAGAAAGGCTACTGCTTCGTATGCAGCAGATACGAAGAGCTGGCTTTATTTTCGGCGATATCCAAAAAAAGACCGGCAAATGCTTCGCCTGACTATTACAAGTCGGTCGGCAACTATTTATGCATGAACGGCCATGAGTGCAATAAGAACATGACCGATGTTACTTCTTTGGAAAAATTCATCGACTCGGTTCAAGGCTAGGCTCGGGAACACAACTCAAGTCAAGGGGCGGCTCTGGCTGCCTCTTTTTTCACAGCTGCCGAGTCGGGGATCCCGAAAGCTCCAGACACGGTGGCTATATAAGAATCAAAAAGAAAAGAAATGAAATAGACCGCCCTGGGATTGAAGGGGGTCTTTACTATTTTATGCACACCAAATTTTAGCTCAAATGAAACTTATGTTTTTTTGTGCGACTATTATTAGTAGAGTTTAGTTGCTATGTATACAAGTACACAAGTATAATGACTAAGTAATGAGCTTTATAAGGAAGCGGGTGAACTTATGAAATTTATCAACCTACAATCGACTCGGCAAACCTTGGGTGAAAGAGCTTATGAATCGATTCGGGACGCCATAATCTCGCTTCAGTTTGAACCGGGGCAAATGATTTATGAAAATGAATTGGCCGCGTCGCTTGGAGTCAGCAGGACTCCCATTCGAGAAGCATTTCGTATGCTGCTGTCGGAGGAGCTAATCGAGATTTTGCCGCAAAAGGGAGCGAAGGTGACCTTAATCTCTGAAACGAAGGTGGAGGAGACACGTTTTGTGCGAGAAAGCTTGGAAGCTGCCGCATTCCAGATCGTGGCGCGCAAATGGGTACAGGATGAAGAGCCCTACATAAGCAGCGGAAAGCAAATTGATCTCCTTATTGATCAGCAGGAAACTGCTGCCCAGAATGATGATGCGGCTTCATTTCTGCAGCTGGATGAGACGTTTCACCACCATATTCTGGAGCTTAGCGGTAATCAGACCTTGTTGACGGTGGTCAATCATATGCGAGGTCATTTAAACCGGCTGCGTTATTTGACACTTAGGCAGTTGAACAACATGCATGAGCTAACGGATCAGCATAGGCGCATATGGGCGGCCGTCCAAGCAAATGATGAACAGCAAGCCAGTGATCTGCTGCGTATGCATTTAAGCCGATTGCCAGGAGAAATGGCCTCCTTAAAAGGTCAGTTTGACACATATTTTAGTTGACCAGAAGGTTCGAGCACAAGGAACAAACCAAGCAGGCCGTGAAGCAGCTTCCGGCCTCTTTGGTTTGTTCTGAGATAACGGCGGCTCCTTATGGTATGAATGAAAGCGTGTTTCGGAGAACGAATTAATCAAGGAGAAGGAATGTCCCGAAGTGTTATCCGAAATACTGCATGAATGGAGGCAGGTAGTCCAATAAATTAGTATTGAAGCTGTTTGCGGGCTCCCAGAAGCTTGATGTAGTCCTTATACATGACGAATCGGTGTCAGTGTTCGAACGGCAAAGTTGGTAGACACTGTAAACGGTAATTCGAAATCATTTTTATGTAAGGAGAGCCCGCTATTTGAACCCTCATTCAGGGTAAGTTCCTCGTTAATAAGGGCGTCAAACTCATCTCTCCAATTCTTTATCGTCTTCTCGCTTACTTTTCAATTTTGTATCCAATGCCCCATACCACCTTCAAATATTTTGTGGCCTGAATACCGTCCATCCTGGGCTTCATAGTGTCCAGCAGGTTCAGATGAATGTCGTACTGCTCGAGTACATTCAGTGCTTCAAGACCGTTGCTTGCGGTAATACATCAAATTTATTTCGATTCGAAACCATTGCCTGTTCCCAAAAACCTGCATCTATACAGCCTTTGGGCCGGTATATCCGAAGGCTCATTGAATTGATGCAAATGTGCATTTATTTTTTCATTCTTAGCTGAACCGGAGCGTTTTTCATGAAAATGGATGTACTTTTGCAGGTATGTTCTCTCTACAGCAATTTCGCTAGAAAATAACTGCATGTTTGCAGGATTTTGTGAGGAATGGTGGCGGTCGGAAGAAGGTCAAGTACTGATTTTGAGGTTGAGCCAAAATTCTTACAAATCTTTTAAAATATAATTGGTGTCACAAGTTATGCCTCCCACCACTGTAAAGTAGCTGTGGATGAAAGCAAGCCGGCAACCGTGAGAGCGGCTGATATCGTTACAGTAATAGATTGACCGGGGGGAACCACGATTCCACCATTATAGGGAATGGATAGCATGCCAGGAGGAAGCGGGAACGAAGATACTGGGGTGCCTCCTGAAGGAGCGGATGTCGATGATTGAATGGTCAATCCGCTTGTATTGGTGCTGGAAAAATTGGTGTTAACGGCAGTAAGAGTCGTTGGAGAGGTTAGAGTTCCTCCTTTTATAATAGCGGCTGTGGCAGTAAAGGAAGATAATAAATTGAGGGCAATGCTGGTACCGCCCACAATACTTGACAGGTACATGGTTATTCCACTCCCAGAACCATTGTTGGCTTGCAGGGTGATTATGACGCTTCCTCCCAGTAAACCAAGACTAGTGGAGTTTATGGCGGTTACAACGAACAGCTTGCCGGTCTGACCCGCACCATTGTCAGGAGGCGCCACAATGGAAGGGGAGCTTAAAGTATTGGTCGACAGGAAATAAACCGGATTATTACTCAAGTTATAAACATTGTTGTTAGGCATATCAATATTCCCACCAAATGATATTTATAGAGCCTGTCAACGCCCCAGTCCCCAGAGTTGCCGTAAAAGTCTGTCCCGCTGGGATGACAAATGCGCCGCCCAAAGCAACCAGGTACATACCAGCGGTAATAGGAAGGGTTATAACGGTGGTAGGCGTTCCGGTGAGTGAGCCGGTATTTTGCTTGGAAGTAATAATGCTTGCGTTCGAGCTCCCAAAGTTTGAGTTGACTGGGACAGGTGTGGTACCACCGGTTATGGTGCCGCCGGAATAAAATAGGAGTGTGGCGGCAGCTGTCGTTCCGCCCATTACTTTGGAGAGATACAATGTCTTACCGCTTCCGGCAGGGTTAGCGGCTTGCAGCAGTAAGCTTTGTCCTGACGAGACACTTACGCCGCCAGTAGTTAATGTGAACAACAGGCTGGATATGGCCGCATTGCCTTCAGGCAGCGTCTCCACACCAGGGTTGGCATACGTATTTGTCATGTTAGTATAGAGCGGAGCGTTAGCATGATTAAAAATTGAATAGTTTGTCATAAAAGTCACCTTCCTCTTGCAGCGAATGCTTCATTACATTATATGAAGTTGTCCTGATCCCGCTTGGATAGATCATAAAAAAGGGTTGAACGAAAAGGGGGAATACAGCAGGTCCTAGTTAAGTTTGCTTTTGAGAACAAGAAGAACTTCATCAAGTAATAATTGTACTCCAGTCAGGTACGTGATAAAATTTGAAACATAAGAACTGTTTATGATCGAAAGAAAATGAGGAAATCCGTTTATGAATAAAGTTGAAGCGGAATTTAGCAATTTAGTGAAAGCGTTTCGAAAGCGCCATATGGGCAAGGGGCCAAGAGAAATTCGGACCACCTTTTGTAAGCATTGGGCAATATGTGAGATGGAGGGAAACCTTTCTCCTGTCGAAAAGTTCATAGCATCCGGAACGGAGGGTAAGCAGGTATTGCGTACAGCCAGAACCGAAATGGTTAAGGACATGTACCGTAAACATCCGCCTGTAGAGATGGAGCAGCTGCTGGGAGCCAAATTTATAGAGCTGTTCGTAGATATTGATCTTGATAAAGATTTCGGGATGTCGATTTTCGTATTCGATCAGGATATTCAAAGTAAATTTTCGTAAGCAGCCTTTTACGCACCAGCTTACTCCATGAACATGCAGGAAACAAACCTTTCATTGCACAAAATGATACATGTGCCGTTGGCACTTGGCAGCGATCCTGCTCAAGACTAACAGCCGCAACAGTCACTTTCATTTGTTGAACGATAACCAACAAACGAGGGCACGCCTGCTGCGGCTTTTTTCGTAGAGACAAGGGCTGATACAATAACAAGCAACAACACTTTTTGGGGAGGGATTAGCATGGGAACAACCAAACATACGGGCCCCATTCGTCTGCCGAAGCAGCTGGACCCGAAGCTGTGGGTCAGCAAAGTTCCATTTGGCTTAGGACAAATTAAGCCTCATCATATTAAAGATACGCTCAAGGTCGCATGGGATAACCGCGACCAGCTGCCATACGCTTACCGCATCCTGACCCAAGGGGTCTGTGATGGCTGCGCGCTTGGCGTGTCCGGTTTGTATGACCGGACGCTGGAAGGGCCGCATCTGTGCACGACGCGGCTGAATGTGCTGCGGCTCAATACGATGCCGCCAATCAAGCCCGAGGTGCTGCACCAGGACATCGCCGCTCTGCGGACGATGGACAGCACCGAGCTGCGCAAGCTCGGCCGGATCCCGTATCCGCTGATCCGGCGCAAGGGTGAAACCCACTTCTCCCGCTTAACGTGGGACGAAGCGCTGGAATTCATCGCGGCCAAGATACGCGCGATTGAACACAAGCAGCTCGCCTTTTACCTCACCGCTCGCGGCATTACTAACGAGTCGTATTACGCCGCTGCCAAGGTAGCTCGACTCCTCGGAACCAATAATATCGACAATGCTTCGAGAATTTGTCATTCGCCATCCAAAACCGCTCTCAAACGCTCCATAGGAATCGGAGCATCGAGCTGTAATTACAAAGATTGGATCGGCACTGATGTGCTTATCTTTTGGGGCAGTGTTGCAGCGAATAACCAGCCGGTGTCGACCAAATATATGTACGCTGCAAAGCGCAAAGGGACGAAAATTATCGTAATCAACCCTTATTACGAGCCTTCCATGGAGAAATATTGGATTCCTTCTATTCCTGAGTCGGCGTTGTTCGGAACCAGGCTGACGGATGACTTCTATCAGGTTAACATTGGCGGAGATATTGCCTTCATGAACGGTGTCATGAAGCACTGGTTTCAAATGGAAGATCGGGTGCGAGGCTCAGCGGTCGATCATGAGTTTATACGTATGCATACCGGAGGCTATGAGGAGCTCAAAGCTCATGTGAAAAAGCAGGAGTGGGAGCTGCTTGAGCGCTCTTCGGGATTGAGCCGTGAGCGGATGCTTGAATTTGCGCAGCTGCTAGCGGGAGCGAAGTCGGCTGTGTTCGTTTGGAGCATGGGCCTGACACAGCATCGCTTTGGCACGGACAATATCTTGCAGGTAGCGAACCTCGCGCTATTGCGTGGCTTTCTCGGCCGCGCTCATTGCGGGCTGATGCCAATCCGCGGACATAGCGGTGTGCAGGGCTCGGGCGAGATGGGAGCCGATCCGTTCAGTCTGCCTGGCGGTGAATTCAAAGGCGAGGATATCGAGCGGATTGAGCGGGCATGGGGCTTTAAGCTGCCCAAGTGGCAAGGAGACATAGTAGGAGTGTCACTTGAAAACGCGGTGCTGCCGGATAGGCATGAGCGCAAGCTCAAGCTATTTTACACATCTGGCGGTAACTTTCTGGAAACGATGCCGGATCCGGCCTTCGTGGAGTATTGTTTGGAAAGCGTAGAGCTACGGGTTCATCAGGACATAGTATTGAACACATCGACACTGGTGGACGCCAAGGAAGCGGTAGTTGTGCTGCCGGCGATGACACGCTATGAACAGCCAGGCGGCGGTACGTCTACTTCCACAGAGAGAATGGTCTACTTCTCGCCTCAAATTGATGGCCCGCGAATAGGGGAAGCCCGGGCGGAATGGGCGATTTATGCAGAGCTTGCCGCCAAGGTCAACCCTGCGTACAAGCGGCTGGTTGCTTTCGAAAGCGCTTCAGATATTCGTAGGGAGATTGCTGTTGCTGCACCTTATTATGAAGGCATTCAACATTTATCTCAACGGGGGGATGTTTTTCAATGGGGCGGGGCTTGGCTGTGCGAGGAAGGAGTATGTCCGACATCGGATGGACGTGGACGGTTCATTCCTATTGAGCAGCCGGAGCTGCGTAAGCCTGAGGGGCATTTCCGGGTAACTACGAGGAGGGGCAAGCAATTCAATTCCATGATATATAGTGATGTCGACCCTTTTAACGGTGCTGACCGCTACGATGTACTGCTGAATCCTGATGATGCTAAATCGTTGGGATTAAGAGAGGGAGATGCCATCGTCGTGTACAATCAACACGGTATGCTGCATGGAAGGGCTAAGCCGGTGAGAGTTCAGAAGGGAAATATTGAAGTTCACTGGCCGGAGGGCAACTCATTGATACCCAAAAGAGTGTATGAACCGCATGCAGGTATTCCTGAATATAATACAACAGCTATCGTAGAGAAAGCGGAAACGTTCCATGCCTTCAAAGATACGAAGTATGTGGAGAAGCGGATCGCGGAATTGGAAACGGAAGTGGAGTGATCGCCAATGGATAAACCTGTCACGGTAATATGGCCGATTACCAAATATGTCGCAGGTGAATTACAGCAGCTTAAGGATGAGGTCGTGACTGAATTCCCGCTTACAATTAAGCTGGACCGGGAAGAGTTTGCAACCATTGTATGCACCCCGACAGATTTGGAGGATATGGTGATAGGCTTTCTTGCCTCTGAGGGGATTATCCGATCGCTTTCAGAGCTGCATTGTTTAAGCATAGACGATAGCAGGGGGATAGCCGAAGTGGAGCTGGTCAATAAGCAGAGCACCGCCAAGGACTGGGTGAACAAGCGGTTTATCGGCTCTTGCTGCGGTAAAAGCAGACAGTTTTATTATCATAACGATGCTCGTACAGCCAAAACCATTCCTGTAGGAAGCGCTATGGTAACTGCTGAGCAGTGCTTGGAGCTGATGCGTCAGCTTCAGCAGGCTTCTCCTGAGTTTCAGAGTACGGGAGGGGTCCATAATGCGGCATTATGTGATAATGAAGGGATGCTGACTACACGAACAGACATTGGCAGACATAACGCTTTGGACAAAATCTATGGCTACTGCATTCGTAAACATATCCCGTTAAAAGGAAAAATAATTACTTTCAGCGGCAGAGTATCCTCGGAGGTTCTGTTAAAAATAGCTAAAATCGGAGCGGGGATCATACTTTCCAAATCTGCTCCGACTCAGCTTGCGCTGCAGCTTGCCGATGAACTGGGCATTACTGTGGTTGGTTTCATTCGCGGCCAAAGTTTCAATATATACACCCACCCTGAGCGGATACATGGATAAGGGGAAATATCCTCTAAAACAGCCAATAAGCCATATTTTAAAATAGGTTAAGATCAGCTTATAGACCGTTATCGCTCTGAGCACGTATATTAATAGAGATTAATATACAATTATTCGGAGGAGATCATCTTATGAGTAAAGCGGAGTTTACAGCCGCGCAAGGCGGTTCCGTATGGACGCCTGATTTGGGCGACGGCACTTTTCAAAATCCTATTGTACACGCCGATTATTCGGACCCTGATGTTATTCGGGTAGGCGCTGATTTCTATATGACAGCCTCTAGCTTCTCCCACGTACCTGGATTGCCAATTTTGCATTCCAAGGACTTGGTCAACTGGACTATTATCAGCTATGCAATCGATCGGCTGGTTCTGCCTGGATACGAGCTTCCCCAGCATGGTAAAGGAGTATGGGCCCCGAGTCTTCGTTATCACGACGGGAAATTCTGGATCTATTTTGGCGCGCCTGATGAAGGCATCTATATGACCACCGCTGTAGATCCTCGCGGACCGTGGACGCCTCTGCATAGAGTCAAAGAAGTGAAAGGCTGGATTGATACATGCCCATTATGGGATGAAGATGGACAAGCTTACCTGGTGCATGCGTTTGCTCACAGCCGCAGCGGAATCAAGCATAAGCTGCAGGTTTGTAAAATGAGTCAAGACGGCAAAACACTTCTGGATGATGGAGTCATCGTGTTTGATGGAACGGTTAGCCATCCAACCTTGGAAGGACCCAAAATATATAAGCGCAACGGCTATTATTATTTGTTTGCGCCTGCAGGTGGAGTCCCTACCGGATGGCAATTAATTTTGCGCTCCCGAAGCATTTATGGCCCCTACGAGGAGAAAATTGTGCTCCACCAAGGAGACTCTATTATTAACGGACCGCATCAAGGCGGTTGGGTAGAGCTGGAATCAGGCGAGTCCTGGTTTATTCATTTCCAGGACAAGGAAGCTTATGGGCGTATTGCTCACCTTCAGCCAGTTCAATGGGTTGATGATTGGCCGTTAATGGGTGTCGATACTAACGGCGATGGAATAGGCGAGCCTGTGCTGCGGGCTACCAAGCCGGATGTTGGAGGAAGCTGGCCTGTTGCTGTGCCTGCCACAACGGATCATTTTGATAGTGACAGGCTTGGTTTGCAATGGCAATGGCAGGCGAATCCTCAAGATAATTGGTATTCGCTTAAGGAGAAGCCAGGTTATCTGCGCCTGCATGCTTCCGCCCTGCCTGATGGTGTTGACACGCTCTATGGCGCACCGCAGCTGCTGATGCAGAAGTTCCCAGCCGAAGTTTTTACCGTAACAGCCAAGGCTGAGCTTCACGCGGTGCATTCTGCTGAGCAAGCAGGTCTGATAGTGTTCGGATACACCTATGGAAGCCTGTCGCTGCAGCAATCGGACGAAGGCATGAGGGTAGTCATGCTGCTAGGCGAAGCTGTCAATGATTCCGTTAATGAGCAGGTAGAGGCTAGTGTACTATTGAACATCGCATCGGGACCGATTTATTTGAGGGTTGCTGTAACGGAAAATGCCAATTGCCAGTTCAGCTACAGTACAGACGGTGAGGAGTTCCAGTCGATCGGATCGAGCTTTAAAGCTCGCGAAGGCAGATGGGTCGGTGCCAAAGTGGGCCTTTATGCACTAGGTGGTCTAGGCAGCAAGGAAGCTGAAGCTGCTTCTGTAGGTTACGCAGATTTCGATTGGATTGTTTTTGAATAATTAAATGCTCGTCAAACGGGGCTGTCCCAAAAGTCATTTTGAGACACCCCCTCCACCATTTTATCCTGAATAGATGGTTGCAAAAGAGCCCTCAATTCCACTTTAGTTGAAGGCTTTTTTGCATATTCTTGTGTATTCTTAGTGATGAATAAGATGAGGTCGCTTTCCAGCGCGTACTCATCGCGGGTATCGGGTTCGTGGTTCGTGGCATGGTTCGGTTACGGCATTGCATGGCAGTCTGGCGCACTCCGTGCAATTATCAGGAAAATGTCAAGTTAGTTACTCCGAAAATAGCGTTCCAAGACTTATAGCTGGAATTCCTCATGCTAATTCTACGTATTTTGGCTGATATCCACCATTTCACCTATATTAGAGTTAGTTTTTCCAGTTAGATTGATTTCAAGCGATATCCAAGCTGGATTAGCGTTACAATTTCCATCTATTTTCTTTCCTTCTGAAGCGGCCCCGACAAATCATGGTCTCCTCTAGATTGAAAGCAGCCGTCCCATCACTTAAGTAACATCCAAAAAGCGGCCGGACTCATTTTTCGATTTTCGAACCCCCACTCTGATGGGGATTTCCCTACAAAAAAGACGCTTCCATTTCCGCTTACATGGTGGTTATGGAGGCGTCTTTGTACATAGTTTGGGACTGATTCATTCACTGATACCCTTTTGGGACAGCCTCTTTTTTGCAGAACAGACGTAATGTACGGAAGGTCTTGGAGGACTCGATCATAGCTTTTCACCATTTCTATGGAATAGGTATAAATTAATAAAGCATTTGTTAACCTATTTGACAGAAGGAAGGGCATTTCTTCTTGACAAAGCAAAGACTGTAACCGATAATACATATGAATACATGCTCATATGTTATTTAATAATTAATGCCTATAAGGTATTTGATCCAGGGAGGCAAGTCTTATGCATAATCATCATTCCAATGATTCTCATCATGGACACACACATGGACATGAACATAATCATGTTCACGGGCATAGCCATCATCAACATCTTCCGTCATCGGAAGGGAATCGCAAAGGATTAACAATTGCATTGATAATCACGGCAAGTATTATGCTTCTTGAGTTTTTCGGAGGAATTGTCACCAATAGTCTTGCCTTGTTGTCCGATTCAGGACATATGCTTAGCGATGCCGCATCCTTGCTGCTAAGTCTGATAGCCATAGGGTTTGCTTCACGACCTGCCTCACCTAGCAAAACCTTCGGTTACCTCAGGTTCGAAATTCTTGCTGCATTGTTTAATGGCGTTACCTTGTTTGCAGTTGCGATTTTTATCATGTGGGAAGCCTACCACCGATTCCTTCAGCCCCCAGTTGTAGCAAGCGGATCCATGATGATAATAGCGGCAGTTGGCTTATTAGCTAATTTGGCAAGCGCTTGGTCCCTTATGCGTAAGGGAGATGTGAAAAATAACATGAACCTTCGCAGCGCCTACCTTCATATCATAAGCGATGCTTTAGGATCAATTGGAGCCATAATAGCTGGATTGTTAATGCTGGCATTTTCCTGGTATATTGCTGACCCCATAATTAGTGTCATCGTGTCCTTGCTCATCTTGAAAAGCGCATGGGGAGTCATTAAGCACAGCATCCATATATTGATGGAAGGCACTCCTTCCTCACTGAATCAGGATGCTGTGAGGGAGGCTCTAGAGGGAATTGCAGGGGTTGTTGATGTACATGATCTTCATATTTGGACGATTACTTCGGGGTTGGACTCGTTAAGCTGTCACTTACTGATAGAGGATAATCAAGACAGTCAACATATATTGCAGCAAGCTATTCAACAGTTGGAGGAGCGTTTTCAAATTCAACATGCAACGATTCAAGTTGAGACATCAAGAATCCATCATCAACCGCTAAAAGTATAGTGCAATATATGTTGAGAATGAGCATTATCTGGCAAAAAACGTTCGGAAACATCTCACTTTTTACTGTAAGATAAAAAGTGAGATGAACGCTTATTCTAATAAATTGCGCATGCGTCATAAGCAATCATCGGCTGCTCGCCCAAATTGGAGGAGGAATTGAAATGACAGCATTCGGTTGGTGTTTACCTATTGAACATGCCGGTGAATTAAATGAATACGGTTACGATTATATCGAATGTATGCTTGCCCCCTTATTAACCAAAAACGAAGAAGATTTTAAGAAAGCGCTGCCACTTTACATAAACAGTCCATTGCCTGTAAAAGCGTGGAATGTATTGTTTCCCCGTGAAATTAAAGTAGTTGGACCTGAAGCTAATGATGAAGTTACAAAGAGATATATAAGCAGAGCTGTGGAAACGATGGAAAAGGTAGGATCTTCGATCTTTGTTTTTGGCAGCGGAGGCTCCCGCTCTGTACCTGAGGGCTGGGACCTTAATCGCGCAGAAGAGCAGTTGCTGAATCTGTTGAATTGGTTTGCCGATGAATGCGAAGGGACGAAGCTCACTCTAGCCATTGAGCCGTTGAACAGGAAAGAGAGCAATATTATTAACAGTGTCAATGATGGAGTGCACTTGGCTAAGCAAATTAATCGTTCGTCCATTCGAGTGTTGGCAGACTTTTACCATATGGACGAGGAACAGGAGCCACTTGATACGCTTGTTGCGAATAAAGATTGGTTGGCTCATATTCATGTTGCGGATACAGGCAGACTTGCCCCTGGTACGGGGCAATATCCGTATGAGAACTTTATTGCGCAGCTTAAAGCTGCAAACTACACGGGTTTGATATCAGCTGAATGCACGCTTATTGACCGTGAGAAGGAATTGCCTCAAGCGCTTCAATTCTTACAGCGTCATTGGGGATGATAGTTAGATACTTAGATCAGAGAGACCATGCCAAGACATGGTCTCTTTTTGGTTATATAGAATGTTTCGGGGCTCCCCGCAAAGTATCTGAATCAACTTCGAAGCAAGACCCCACTTTGTGGGGATTTTTTAAGCTTTAAGATTGTGGCTTGTTTTGGGAAGGCTGCTCGGCTTCATATTCTTCGGCGAATTCCTCTAGCGATGTGATATGTTCGTGAGGGTGCTGCGTTTGCTTACGGATCTTGTCTTCATTTTCAGCGCGGTTTTTGGATTGGCTCATGGGGATACCCTTCTCTCATAAGAAATAGAAGCTTGAGCTTCATATCCTAGAATGACTTCCTTGAGCGAAAATTATGTACTTTTATTTGAAGAATAGCTGCTCTTGCTTTTAGGCCGATGTTAACTCTATAAAAAAACAAATGGAACCGTCACTGCTGCCTGGCAGGTTAAGGTTCCATTTGTTTTTATGTTTGTGCTGCAGTTTTTCTCTTCGTTCTGCAAGGGTTGGTGTCTTTCTTTCCACAGGAATAACACCATTCCAACCTAATCGGTTTATCTCGGGGTTTAACTTACCTTGCTTCTGCCACTTGCTTCTTTGCTTCTTTGCCTTGCTTTGAGCCATAGTAAAGGCCTCCTCGTTGTTTAAAATGGATTTGTTTTAATTATACGCGAAATTATTCAAAACTGCATCAAGTGAATAGTTTGACAGATTTGAAACAAAATGCAGGAACGGTTGTTTTCCCCATGTTGTTTTGGTAACCTAGGAGAAGATTATGTTCGATTCGATTATATAAATGCAGGAGTGTGCACGATGTCCTACGATTTTTATTACTGGTTTATCATGAGCGCTGCCTTTATTATTACTAATGGCTTAGGTGTAGGGCTTATGCTCAAAACGCAAAAGCTGCTGTTATCCACTCTTGTTTCCCTTATCGTCAATTTGGCGATTTTTGTGATTGCTGGTATTTGGTGGGCCAGTCTGTTTGAAGGCTTTGCACGAATGTTTGGACTATTCGGATTTGGAATAGCTTTCGTTAATATTGAAGTATTGTTGTTTTTCGGTCTTTTTATTATGAAGAAGAAATCAACCCCACCGGTTCAGTAGTGTATATAAGCTTTTGGAAAGTCTGTGGTCCCATGGGAGCAGGCTTTTTCTTATTGCCGAAAACTCCCGCATCTTAGGATGGGGAGTCGTTAGATAACATGATAGTGGGCTAGTAGTAGGAATTAGAAGCTTTGTGCAGCTACAGCAGCTTGTTTCAAGCCTTCTTCGATAAGGGCTTGGGATTTGTCAGGGAATTGGTTATGACCTTCAATGACTACAGTAGTAACATCCTGGATGCCCATGAAGCCCATGATAACTTTGACATAATTCAATGACATTTCGACAGCCGCAGCAGGGCCTTCGGAATATACGCCGCCTCTTGCATTAAGCAAAGCGACTTTTTTATCAGGCTGCAAACCTTGAGGACCTTGAGCTGTGTAAGTAAAAGTTTTGCCTGCTTGAACAACATAGAATAAGTAAGTCAACAGCTGTGCAGGAATCGTGAAATTCCATAATGGAAATGCTAACACTACTTTGTCGGCAGCAAGGAATTGATCTAAGTATTTATTAACATTAGCAGCTTTTTGCTGTTCTTGCTCGTTCAACTCAAATCCTTTACCTAGCTTGAATAATCCGTTCAAAGTGTCAACATCATAGTATGGAAGCTCTTCAGCGAATAAATCAAGCTCCACGATAGTATCCCCAGGATGCGATTCTTTATATTGATCCAAAAAAGTATGATACAATTTAACACTTGTAGATTGTTCGACAGGACGGCCATTGGCTTTAATAAATAATACATTAGACATAAAATAAATTCCTCCACAACTATTTTTATAATATCAACTCACTATACGTAAGTATAATAGTTCATTAACTTACTTTTGTCAAGCAACTTATAATGTCGTTGAGCAGAGTGAATGATGCAGGTTAGGCCACAAAGCTGAGAAAAAAATAAAGAGCAAAACGGGATATCCGTTTTGCTCCATGAGGTAATGTATTAACGAGATTGAGAATGAAACATACGCTCCCGGGCATCCCAACGAAAATTTGCGATAAAGAAACCAAGAATTCCAAAAACAACGAGTCTAATATATAACCAGGATGTTGTAAATGTTTGCTGAGTCATCCACTCCATACCCGTAAATAGTGCTGCTAGTATGATTCCCCAGGTTACTACACCGTAAAACATCACATATTTCGATTTGCCCATCATTCTTCTCTTGCCCCATTTTTTTGCTTGCTCGGCAGTCATCTTACTCATTGTAGGTTGTTCCTCCCGCATAAAATTACATGATCAAACATTCGCTGCCAAGCAGTTAAAGTCCTTCCTGTCCTCAAATTGTTCACAACTAAAGGGTCCATATTGCACAACATGACGAAGAGCACCATCACTCCATTTGCAGGAATAAAGCGCTTTGGCATACAATATTTGGGGGTATTAAATGAGTATGCCGTAATCATTGCGCTTTTATACACAAATAAATGAATAATTTATGTTACAATGATTGGTAAAAAACAGACTGGGGAGGCATTATAAATAAATGAGCAAGGTGCTGTTGTTTTTCTTGTTAACTTGGCTGACAGGAAGTCCCATTGTGGCGATACTTGTTCTGCTGGTTATTTTTTATGCGCTGGACCGACGTTTTATTGGTCTCACTCCTAATATTTTAAAACCACTTCAGAGAGCAAGAAAGCTATCCAGATTGCGCCAGGAGCTGCGCTTGAGTCCTCATCAAAACTCATCAAAGCTGGAATTGGCAAGGGTATTAATGGAACGCAAGCAATATGTGGAAGCAGCAGAGCTGCTGGAGCAGGTTGCTTCTGTTATTGATGATTCTGCTGAGGTTCGAGCGGAGCTTGGCTTATGCAGGCTGAAGCTAGGCCAATTGGAGCCGGGAGAGCAATTGCTGCTGGAGGCAGTTGAAATGAACCCGCGGGTCAAATATGGAGAGCCTTATTTGCGATTAGCCGAGGCATGGGCAGATCAGAATCCAACGAAGGCCATAGCTTATTTAGAGCAGTTCAAGGAAGTAAATTCATCCTCCTGCGAGGCCTATTACCGTTTGGGTCAGCTGTATGAACGTTTGGGACGCAAAGAAGAAGCCCGCGGAGCTTACCGTGACGCGATTGAGCTGTACCGCGGGCTGCCCAAATATAAGCGCCGTTTTGAGCGTAAATGGGCATTACTAGCCCGTTTCAAGCAATTTAGTTGATCTGCTGCAATGGAGTTAATACACGATCAGGAGTGAAAGGCGTAAGGTTGATTCCAGTCGGTTCCTCCATTACTAGCTGCTTGATCAATAACCCTGTTGCGGGTGCAAGCAGAATGCCATTGCGATAATGACCAGCTGCCATGATTAAGCCTGGTATGGTTTCAAAGCGGCCAATATACGGGAGGTCATCAGGTGTGCCTGGACGCAGACCGGCCCAAGTGCTGACGAACTCAGCTTGCTCGAGTTCGGGCAGCAGCTTGGTAGCCGCGGTGTGGAGCGTGCCGATAACGGAGGCTTGGCAGCGTTTGTCGTAACCGCATTCCTCCTGAGTTGCTCCTATGATCATACTGCCATCCTGCTTAGGTACGATGTAGCAGCCTTTTGTAAAGACAGTGCTGCTTATTACAGGCGCAGCCGTTCTTAAAGAGATGCATTGGCCTTTAACTGGAAATAACGAGAGCTTCAACCCGAACGGTTCGGTCAAGGCGGACGACCAGGCTCCAGAAGCAATGATAACCTGATCGGCCAATAGTTCGCCTTCAGCCGTCCGGACGCCTTGGATTCGTCCATTGCGTTCAATTAGGCCAAACGCTGGCGTCCACTCGCGAATATCACAGCCTAGCTTATGTATGCTTGCTTGAAGAGCCAGCGCCAGATGAACCGGATGTACCTGATGATCCTGCTGGAAGCTTAGCCCTCCTCGTATTTCATGAGATAAGCAGGGCTCTATTGCGCGCATTTCCTTTGCGGTGAGCCATTCCGCATTGTGAATCCACGGCAGGCGGCTCAACAGCTCCAGCTCATCCTCCTCGGTTAGTGCGGCCCTAAGTATTCCTTTATCTATGTATTGCGGAGAAATTCCGCCGGTTTCTAATAGATCTTCCGTCCAATTGCGGTACAGCTGCTGACTCCATTTGCAAAGATCGTAGAATGCACCGGGATGATGAATTTCTACCTGTGCTCCCAGCATACCTGCAGCTGCTGTGGAAGCTTCTTTGTTGAGTGCGCCTTTATCTATAAGGGTGCACTTTATACCTGCTCGCAATAACTCAAATGCTATGCTGCAGCCAATAATGCCTCCCCCGATAATTAGCGCGGTTCTGTTGCTGCTATTCAATGGTAACTCCTCCTAAGAGCTTCGCTTTAGTAATGTTTATTTCATAAGGCTATGCTTTGGAATATGCCTGGTTTGTCCCAGCATTTCATGAAATCTAACCAGCTGACCTGCTGGATCGTGATGCAGCAGGATCCGGGAGAGCACGGCTATGCCTGAGCATCCCGTGGACAGCACTTCATCGACATTGTCCGGTTCGATTCCGCCGATAGCTATTACCGGTATGGAACAGGCATCGACTACTTCACTCAAAGCAGCGATGCCGCGGGGCGGCAAGCCGGGCTTGGAGCTCGAGTCGAAGATATGTCCATACAGGACATAATCGGCGCCCTGCTGGGCAGCGGCAGCGGCTTCCTCAGCCGAGTGCACGGAGCAGCCAATGCGTACGCTGGCAGGCAATATACGCCGGCTCTGAGTTATACTAAGGCTGTTATAGGCGAGCTGGACCCCGGGTGCGCCTACGGCCAAAGCCGCATCAAGCCGATCGTTCATATAAATAGCTGTAGAATCAAATAATGGCTGCAATGTATGATACCAGTCGGTAAGCTCCCTGGCGCCGCATTGTTTTTCCCTCAGATGCAAGACATCAATGAGATGTGTAGGGATTTGAGTGGCAATAGCTGCCACTTCGGTCGGCTTCTGCTTACCGGTCGTTATGACATGCAGCTCGTGCTTCTTCATTACAAGCACACTTCCTTAATTAATTTTATGAAATAACAGATCAATAGTTTCATCATAGCGCAGCCTGTTAAGACCGTCAAAGCGTTTGCCCAAGTTGTCATAAAAAAATCAAGAAACAGTGAACTTGACGGTAGTATTAGGGATAGATACACTGGAATGAGTAAGTTTGGGAAAGGTCAGGAAAGGGAGCTTAAGAAAATGGGACAAATATATAAAGCGTTAACGATAGCCGGTTCAGACAGCGGAGGTGGAGCCGGTATTCAAGCGGATCTCAAAACATTTCAAATGCTGGAGGTTTACGGGATGTCGGCTATTACGGCAGTTACATCCCAGAACACATTAGGTGTAAACGGTATTTATGATATCCCGTTAGAAGGAATTGAAGGGCAGATAAATTCGGTTGTGAGCGATATCGGAGTAGATGCGGTAAAAACAGGCATGCTGTCACAGCCCGCAGTAATCGAATTAGTAGCTGAACAGGTAATTAAGCATAAGATTACGAAGCTGGTAGTTGATCCTGTGATGATAGCGAAGGGCGGAGCAAGCTTGTTAGCTGATAACGCACAGGATGCTCTGCGCAGCAGACTGCTGCCGTTAGCTTCAGTGGTAACGCCGAATATTCCAGAAGCAGAAGTGATTACAGGCATGCAAATAACTTCGATCCATGATATGAAGGAAGCAGCTCTCAGAATCGTACAGCAATTTGGTGCCGGAGCTGCTGTTGTAAAAGGCGGGCATAGCAGCGGGGAACCAACAGACGTATTGTACGATGGTGAGCAGTTTCATTTACTTACAGCGTCGCGGTATGAAACTCGTCATACCCATGGAACTGGTTGTACTTTTTCTGCTGCTATTACAGCGGAGCTTGCCAAAGGAAGCAGTCTGTTTGATGCTGTGCAAACGGCCAAACGTTTTATTACGCTAGCTATCCGTTATGAGTTGGGGATTGGCGGGGGGCATGGACCAACCAATCATTGGGCTTATTGGCGGCATGGTAATATGAAGGAGTCTATGGAATCATGACAGCTAAATTAAGTTATGAATATTTAAGTCAGGCCGCTTTATTGATTGTACTTGTCATTCTAAGTTTTCCAGCCATCATATTATGGTCCAGATGGAAGAAGAAGAAACGGAGATAACGCCCATGTATTATGTGAATCACGAGCAAGTGGAGCTGCGATTGCAATTTATACCTACGTTGTCAGAGTCATGTGAACGATTAGCTGCCCAGTGGGAGAGCACCTCTGAAAGTGATCGCTTGCTGCTGCATTTTGCTCAAGAACGTACGCTGCATCTGGCGATTGAAACGGTAACGGATATCGGAAGTCTCTTGATCGACGCCTTTATGATGCGAGATGCCAGCAGCTATGAGGATATTATTGAAATTCTTCAGGGCGAAGGTGTATTCGAACATAGCCTTGGAGCCATTTTGCGCCAGCTTGTTCAGCTTCGTAAGCCGCTCGTTCAGGATTTTACTGTTTTCCCAAGGGAGAGTCTGCATCCTTTAATCTGTGAATTGCCCAACGCACTCACTTCTTTTGCTGAGGCAGTGCCTGTATTTATTCGCAAGGAAATGGTGTGAATTCAGGAAATACAACGTTTATTACGAGCAGAAGCTTGTTAGCATTTTCCTATAATAGTATTTTTGATACATTTTAGTATATTAATTTACTTATAGTTGATATTCGTATACAATAGCTGTAATAACTTGCTTATCAGTCTGTTCTGATCGATGCAAGGTTTGTTTGAAAAGGCGGTGAAAGGACCAGATGAACCAGGAGATGGATGTATCCACGCGAAAAGTCATATTGACCATGTTGAAGACACAGGGCTCTCTTACCGTTAGCGACATGGCCAAGCAGCTAGGCATAACGGAGATGGCAGTTCGGAGACATTTGAACACGCTGGAACGTGATGGTCTGATCGAAGCGAAGCTGGTACGGCAGGCGATGGGGCGGCCGACCAATCTGTACTCGTTGACCGAACAGGCAGACGAGCTATTTCCTAAGAAATATCATCATTTGACTTTGGATTTATTGGGCGAATTGGTTTCTGAAGCGGGAGAGCAGCAGGTTGAGCGCTTATTCGAGCGCCGTAAGGAGCGAATGGTTCAACGCTACGAAGAACAGATGCAAGGGAAGCCGCTGGAAGAAAGAGTAAAAACTTTGGCTGACATTCAAAACTCCAACGGGTATATGGTAGATTGGGCCGCAACAAAAGAAGGACATTTTGTCATTAATGAACATAATTGTCCGATTTCTCAAGTTGCCAATCAATATAATCATGCTTGCCAATGTGAGCTAATGATGTTCAAAAGCCTTCTCAACGCCGATGTCGAGCGCACGGAATGCCTGGTCAAGGGCGGTATTAAATGCTCCTATATTATTCAAGAAAAATAAAACCATCTCTACGCAGCATGCGTCGACGATGGTTTTTTATAATATCAGACTTTATAAGTTTTCAGCGGAGCTGAACAAGTCTGATATTGCAAGAAAAGCAACCGCTAAGACACGAATGTATCTTCATCGAGAGGGCTTCGAATAGAAGCTTTTCTTATTTGAAGCCGCTAAGCTTAAATTTTGCTAAATTCCTTCACCTGAGTGCCTTTAATCTGTTCAAAATGATCCTTGTATTCCACATGATTGATTTCACAACCTGGACCAATGTTAATGCGATTGCCGCGAACAACCTTTGCCGTTGTATATTCGAGATAAATATCGTCACCTTCTATAGTATCGACGTTCAGGCGGTCTTCAAAGCCGGGAATAAATAAAGAATGAATGATCTTGTGGAGGCTAAGCGCCAATCCGGTACGTTTGACACTGATTGTTTCACCGCCAATTTCTCTTACTTTGCACGGGCCAAACAATTGAATATCTATTTTTCCGGCATTAAGCATACCACTAATTAGAAAGCTGCCTTTGTATAAAAATGTTTCTGCGGCACAATCTCTCTGCACCTTCAATTCACCGCCGATTTCCAACAGGTCGCCTGTCAGATTACCGCCAATTTCTGATTTTCCTTGCAGTTTGAGGGACCTGACGGCAACATCGCCCCCAATATCTGACTGACCGTTAACATTTAATTGTTCAGCTTCAACATTTCCTTCTATTCGGGCAATACCGTTCACTTTAATGACCTTGGATTTCACATTGCCCTGGGTGCGTGAGCTTCCATTGGTTTTGAATTCGCTGCTCTCGATATCTCCCGAAATAGTTCCTTCTCCGTTGATTTTTACATTATCGAATATACCGCCGGCGGTGCTGCCGCTTCCAGAAATAATAAGATCGCCTCGAATATCATTGTTTGTCATATCCTATTCCTCCATCAGTTCATTTTAAATTTTAATTCTTCCATACAGTTGGACAAAAGCAGTCGGGCAACGACTCGAATATTAGGCTCGAAATAAACATTTGCAGGAACTTCGGCTAATAAAAAAGTAGAGAAGCCCATTTTCCGGATAAAAATTAACTCGCCGTTGTTTCCCTGCAGCTTGGGATAATGTTCATTCATAACCTGCAGCAGCAGAAAGCCCTCATCAAGACTAATTTCACCGGTGTGAAGCATTTTATCAAAAATAAAGAGCTGTAAAATGCGTTCAAAGTCAAAAGAATCTGAATGGCCTTGGCGCTCACAATAAAATTCAAGGCTATTCGATGAAACAATGTTACGTTCTATTATCTCCTGTTTGGTAAGAGAAATTTCCGCAGCATTTGGTGATAATAAGTTAGCCAATTCATCCAGCGATAAATCGTCCTTCATATTTTTTATTTTATCGATCCGTCCAAGTATTTTGTCCTTAGGAAAAAAGGTTTCCTGTCCGGTGAAAGCAGATTTTCTTATAAACCAGTCTTCGGGAATTAAATTTTTTCGTTTCCAACGATATAGCTGACCATAAGAGAGGCCTGTCAATTCGAGCAGTTCCTTTTTTGATATTAATTGAGTTTCCATACATCGATACCTCCTGGTGAAAACAGTGTAACATAACATTGTTACGTTGTAAATAATGCATTGTAGCTTTTTTCATGTGAAACTAGAGCTGAAAACATATCAAGGCTTGTATTATAAGAAAAGCTTCTGATCGAAGCTCTTTCGATGAAGATACATCCGTGTCTAAGCGGCGGCTTTTCTTGCAATATTTGAAGGTGAACCTCCGGTTCGACTTCTACTTTGTAATATTATAAAAAAGCGCCTATCCTCTAGGGATAGACGCTCCATCTGTTGTATTTATTCAAACTCTTGCATTTGCCACTAGTCGTGATGCTTTATCTTTAACCCAACCGTAATTGCCGGCTGAGATCTCCTTCAGATTGACCAGAGATCCTCCGATTCCAACGCCGTGACATCCCGCTTGAATAAATTGCGCGATATTGTCCTCGCTAACTCCTCCTACAGCAACCATTGGGATATGGTTAAGGGGTCCTTGTAGCTCTTTTATGTATCCTATGCCGAGACTTGCGCCAGGGAAAATTTTTACTGCTGTCGCGCCGGCTTTCCACGCCTTCACAATTTCGGTAGGAGTCATCGCACCAGGAAATATAGGAATTCCTTGCTCGGCCGCATAGCGGATCACATCTTCATCAATATTAGGCGTTACCAAATATGAAGCACCAGCTTCAATAGCCTTTTTCGTATCGTCTATATCAAGCACAGTTCCTGCGCCTACATACATCTGTTCCCCAAATTGCTCCTGCAGCTGTGCAATCATCTTAGTAGCGCCAGGAGTGTTTAAAGTAATTTCCATGACTCGAACGCCACCGTCCAGCAATGCTTGAGCTACTCCGGTGATATGTTGCTCCTCCACACCACGTACAATGGCAATAATACGAGTTTGTTCAACTAACTGTAATCCTTGTTCCCGATTCATATATGCACCTCATCCCCAAGTTATAGATCTATTATGACATTCTTTTTGATCATTTCAAACAGTGACTCAACGATCTGACAAAAAAGTTAGGATAAATTCGGATAATCAGTGTCAAAATGATCACCTCCGACTTATAATGTACTATTCCATAGGCATTCGTCTAGGGCAGTTGCTTGTCGGGAGGGGGGAGGCACATGCTTTGGCAAATAGCAGTTCTTATTGTTTCGATAGCTGTAGTCGTTTTAATCGGATTTCTGATCCCAACGTTAATCGAGACTCGCAGGACCATCAAGGAAACTTATAGTACGCTCAGTCAGCTGCAAATGAAGCTCGAACAGACAGCGGTGGAATCGAAGCAGTTGATCCAATTAACTCAACAGGTAGTAGAGGACGTTCAAGAGAGAATCAAAGCTGCTAATGGTTTTGTAGAGGCAATGGAGCAGACAGGAGCAGCGGCCAGCCGTTTGTCCCAATCTGTAAAACTTGTTTCCCGTACTTTGTCGGATACGGTTACGGAGGCGAGCAGTACCCTTCATAGCAATAAAGATACGATGCGAGATATTTTAGAGCTTACTTCCATCAGCATGCAGCTATGGCAAAGGTGGCAGGACTCCAAATCCTCCAAAGCAAAAGCACAGACGAATGAACAACAATGAAGGAGATGAATGAAATGGCAGCGGATAAAAGAGGAAAAGATTTATTGATCGGAGCCGTTGTAGGTACATTATTAGGAGCTGTTACAGCGTTACTATTTGCCCCTAAATCGGGCCGTGAGCTGAGAGCTGATATCTCGGATGGAGTACACAATGTATCTGAGAAAACGCAGCAGGTAGCGGGGACAGTAGCTGACAAATCCAAGCAAATCGCTGGCACGATAAGTGATAAGACACAGCTTGCTGTACAAACGATCGGTCGCCAAACTTCAGAATGGGCGGGAAAAGCCAAGGAAACAGCTCTTTCTTGGAAAAACGGCAAGGCTGAGAACTTGGAATCCCTAGAAGCTCCAGTTGCCGCTACAGTTGTAGAAAGTGAAGAAAACGAAAAATAAGCTGGTTAACTTCATATGAAACAAAAGAAACAAGAAGCCTCTAGTTTTAGGAGGCTTCTTGTTTCTTTTGAAACGGATATTAACGACCTATTACCATTTGGAGGGGTCAATTTTACTAGGATCAAGCCCTTGCCAAATATTTCGGATGTCCGCTGATTTGGGGTTATCGAATACGAGCCATGCCGTAGGCAAGAAACGTTCGCCGTACTCACTGGATGGACGATTTATTATTTTATTATCATGTACCAGAACGGTGGAGGAACCTCCATCCAGATTTGCAGCTGTTACAGCTCCATGCTCCAGAAATATTTTTTGAATATCGAATAAGGTTGCGCCAATACTATGACCCGGTTTCCTGCCGTCTATGATTGCGAACATGATGGTGCCATCTTCCTTCTGTGCCATGGCTGTTCGAGGCGCGATACCCCAGCCGTCGGCCTGGTTCTTAATTTGACCGACGCCATTAACAATAAAGCGAGGTGCAAAGGTGACCGCTTCTTGAACACCCATCTGCAGAAGCTCCGTAGGCTTGTATTTGCCGGCAATCATACGTCCGTCTTTATCGATACCAACGATATGGTTTGCGGTATTCATCCCTCCATCATTATAAAAGATGGTGCCGCCTGATATTACAAGTCCGGTTGGTTGAAAGCCGTTGCCCATCCATTCCGGATCGACGAAACCTCCTGCGTTAACTCCTGCCTCCGCTCCAAGGCGTTTGACCATAGATGATACCTTTTCACCTTTTCCAGGCGCACCAGGAACTGCAATTCTTAGTTTCTTGGGGTCGTTCACTATCATTAAATGTCCTTTGAAATTGGTGCCTGATATCGGCTCGATCTCTACTAATGGCTTTTTTTCAACTGGCTTAACTGAATTATCCGGCTTGCTTACATGGACTAGCTGCTGATCCTTGACCTCAGCGAAGTTATCGAACTGCTGCCAATAACGATTAACACGTCTTTCCAATTCTTCTTGCCCGATTAAGTATGCCGCCCAATGCCGATGCTGTGTTGTAATTAAAGTGTCAGCCATCAAGAAGCGGAGATTGGAGCCGGAATTTGTCATAAAGAACCAAAAGCTGAATATCATTCCCATGAGTAGCAAAACACTTACCGTATACAAAAATAAGGTTAGAAGCGCAGATGATTTCTTTGTTTTTTTAAGTGATTGAGGTTTCGGTTTTGAACTGCCGCCAGTATTCGTATTCGGTGAAATTTGGGGTGCCATGAATTTTGTCCTTTCAAATGTCGGTAGCTTCATTGTTATAAACGTAAATAAGAGGAAAAAGTTTCAGTAAGCCACTGGACTTTTTCCTCTTATTTACATTAGGTACAGCTGTTTGTTTTCTTTGATCATAAGTTCAAATTCATGAGCAGGCATCGGCTTGCTAAAAACATAGCCTTGTACCTCATCACAGCCTTGATTAATAAGGAAGTCCAACTGCTCTTGAGTTTCCACACCTTCAGCCAATGATTTGATTTTCAATTGACGGGACATGGCGATTAAGGCTGTTACGATAGCCGCATTTTCTTCATCGACTGTTACATCGCGTATAAAGGATTGATCGATTTTTAAGGTGTGGACCCTAAACCGTTTCAAATAACTAAATGAAGAGTAGCCTGTTCCGAAATCATCAATGGAGATTCGAACTCCAAGTGCTCTCAGCTTTTGCATGGTGTCTATAATATAAGAGATATTAGTCATGGCGACGTTCTCGGTTATTTCCAAGCATAGAAGTTTAGGCTCCAAGCCGGTTTCCTCTAATGTCTTCTCTACAAGCTGAACAAATTGAGGCTGGTGAAATTGTATGGCGGAAATATTGACAGAGACACATAGGGGAGGATGCCCAATGTTCTGCCATTTTTTATTATTAAGACAGGATTGCTTTAGTACCCAATTACCAATTGGTATTATTAAACCGGTTTCCTCGGCAAGAGGGATGAACTCCGCAGGAGAGATCATGCCCCATTCAGGGTGAACCCAACGTATTAAAGATTCCATGCCATAAATTTTTCCATTGCTCAAATCTACAATTGGCTGATAAAATATGCGAAATTCGTCACGCTCCAGCGCTTTGCGAAGATGAATCTCCAAATTTAATCTATGCAAGGAACGTTTGTTCATTTCCGGTTGATAATAATGATACGAATTCCCACCTTTCTCTTTGGAGCGGTACATGGCAATGTCTGCGTTTTTCAATAAGGTTTTCACGTCAGTACTATCATGGGGGTATAGACTTATTCCTATGCTCGCTGTTACGAAGAGCTCCTGATTTTCAATGATGAAAGGTTCCCTTAATAACTCGGGGATTCCTTTGGCGAATTGGGCAGCTTCATCAATATGTGCAATATCTGATAGCAATATGATAAATTCATCGCCGCCGAAGCGAGCTACGATATCTTTTTCCTTCACATAGATCTGAAGCTTCTGGGCTAATAGCTGCAGCAATTGGTCGCCAACATGATGGCCCAGCGTGTCGTTAATGACTTTGAAGCGGTCAAGGTCGAAAAAAATAACGGCCATTTTACCACCGGTTTGTTCGGCATTTTCGAAGCTGGCTTTAAGCCTTTCATCAAAATGAAGGCGATTTGGTAAATTTGTCAATGAGTCGTGATAAGCCATATGAACAATTTTTTGTTCGGCACGTTTGCGTTCATTGACTGCACGAATAGTAGCATAGGATCGAAGAAGCTGTTCATCCTTCGTTTCACTAATAATTTTGGCAAACAGCTCGTCTTGTTCAGCTTGATCTTGTTGAGTGTTGCTAGGATCAGTAGTTTCCATTATTTGCATAACATTATAAATATGATCCTTATGTATTCGGGCGGCGGAAGCGGTTTTGGAATATTTGCGATCTTGCTTGTCGAGATAAACAATGCCTTTTTTAGAGTCATATTCACCGACATGGTTCATATTCACTAGGTTTGCGCTGTCCAGAAACCGGAATCCATCTTCAAATAACCATTCTTCCAAGTTATCAAATGAGAGATCCAGATAGTAGTGCTGGTCTTTTGTATGAATGACTATAGATCGGTCGCGGATTTGTTCGATTTTTATAACTTCGCTCGAATCAATAATAATAATCTCTGACCCTCTCTTGCCATCTCGAGTAACGGGAATTTTCTGCATAAAGACTCAGCTCCAAAGAGAAGGATTGAATCGGCTGCCAGGGGTAGGCCGGCAGCCGATTTTAGTATTATTTTTTCAACAATTCCAATGGTGTTTCAGGTCGATTATCCCACAAAGAATTAGTAGTTACAAATATTGCAGCGATAGTAACTAGAGCAGAGTTAGCAATGATGGCGAACCATTTTTTCATAGCGAAACCCTCCTTTCTAAATAGTGGATACTATTTTCAAACAGCTTTGTGGTGTGCAAAGCTTGTATGAAAAACGCAGTTGATAAAAGATCCATCTGAAAATAATAGTTAGAAAAAACGATAGCAACAGAAATAAGCTTCAATAGAGGGTAATACTTTTTGTCTATTCGACTTACACCCTCTATGCCTTGAGGTGCTGTTTTTAATAGAATAAGTAAAGCTGCAGTATTTAATATAAAGCCTATATAAAAAAAGTCGTATTCCAAATGGGAAGCTGTGATGAAAATAATAGAAGATGCTATGCAGCAAGCTAATGATGAAGCTAGATGGGCTCCACCGCTAACAATACGTAGTAAGGTATAACACAATATGACTAATAAAGCTTTGGATAGGTGATTAGTAAAAGAAGAAATGAAAATAACTATGATAATAGTGAGGGTAACATTTATTAATAGACTAAGAGCGTAAAATAAAACGGCTTGTGAAGCTGCTTGCGGATTGTTTTTTCTTATTGAGGAAGCAATTAATGTGGCCGATTTGTCGATGAAATTCATCGTTTCTTCAACCTTTCATGTTTATCATTAATCAATTTTTTATTATGCTTGTATGCTATCGAAATTCCTATTACACAGAAGATAGATAGAATAATTAGGATAAAGGAATGTATAGAGAAATTATTATAGGATAAGGAGGTTAATTGAATGATTAATATAAATACAACAATTACAGCAGATAAAGCAAAGTTATACTTTTTTATGGCTTGGTTCATTGTGAGTTTATTAGCCATAAACATAAAACCGAATTTTCTATATCTAATATAGATGGTCATAAGCGTTACAATTATTGCAGTGATCAGGAACACTGAACTTGAGTGGATGAAGTTAGTTCTTGCTATCGCTGCGTTTGTAAGATTCAACCAGGTTGCAGCCATCATAACAGCATATTCAATAATACCTGCTAGCATAAAGCCAATGATGGTTATAACTAATGAATAATAGAGAGGCAGACTAAAGAGAAGCGTTATCATGATCATTTCTGTTGAAAGCATACTGAGGACTGCATAGTTTTTAAGCATAGCGATCTCTCGTAAATAAAAAGCTGTGATAGACATAGCAATTGAAATAGCTAATATCTTGGAGAAATGATACCGCAACGGAAAACGAAATATAGATAAAGCGAATGTAGTTACGGCAATCAACTCGATGGTTGAGAAAAAGAATTTGATTAACAAGGGAATCGACACGGTTTGTTCTCCTTATGTAAGATCATGTTGTCTTTGTAAATGAATTTAATGGAAAATATTTCAAAAACATTACTTTAGTAGACTACATTTTCAGTTTATATTAGATTTTTGTAATGTACAAGCAGAAAATTGTCGAATGAAGCGCTTGCAATTGGGTTAATTTCACAATATTAGGTGATTGTAACGGTTTAGTCTACCGAAGATAAGAGTGTTTGCAGGCTGTTTTTATTACCGAATGTAAACTCTAGGTTGGTTCTATTGTTTTTGGCAATTTGGGGAAAAATCAGTTCGTGGTATTTGCGTTGATAGGGCTCAGACATGGTAACAGACAGACCTGTTCCTTTTGAATCAAAATACAGCTTGCCGAGGTGTTCATCATATTTGCGTATTTGTTGAAAGCTTGCATAAACATCAGTATCTACTTTTTTAAAATCATGCTTGTCTATTAGCTCAAGAAACTGAATGAAATCTTTTAGTGAATCCATGTTCTTTTTTATCCTCGAATGTTGGTTTAAGCAATAAATCTCTTTCATTCCTATCTCGATATACAATACATCGGTCAAATCTACCTGAATAGTTGATAGAGATGATACGGAGACGTCTTGTTCCATTAAATGTCCCGCTTTTATCATAAGCTCCGTGTATGGGTAGCCGTAAGCCCCCGAAAGCTTTTTTAAAGTGCCAGGCGATGGGGTGATTTTTTCGTTCGTAGAACGATTTTTTTCCAATTCTAAATCGCGAATATAAGCGTGTGAAAGGCCGCACTTTTTGGCTGCTTCTCTTAATGACATACTACCTCGTAAACCTTCTAAAAATTGACCGAAATTTGGAATAGATTCCCCCATAATTTTCACCTCTCTCTACATATTATTGTATAGGACAAATTCGGTAAATGAAATAGGTTTGTAAAAAAAATGTAATGATTTTGTAATATAAAAAAGCTGCAATGAGTTTCTAAAATATTATTAATATACGGATGTAAGCCTTGACGCAATGTTGTATAAATACTACATTTAATGAATAAAGACGGCATACTACAACAAGAAGGGGGATCCTGTTGATGAGAGACAAGATCATGAACCGCTGGAGCACCTACGAGCCTTTTTATATACAATTCAATGGATTCAAAATTGCTGATATCGTCATAACCAGCCATGCCCTGTCACGGTGGACCGAAAGAATTGGAAATGATCAGAGCGGCATTGATTATATATGTTCGTATATTTGGGATGCTTTGAAAAATGAAAAAATTCAACCCTATTATGAGAACGAGAAGGATGTTTACTTAATTGATGAGGATTTAGTAGTAGTTGCTGAGTTTATGATGCTGAAGGACGAAATCGACATAGCGGGAAATCCTTTATACAAAATGATTATAGTAACCTTTCTTGGGAAAATTTCCGAAGATATTCAGCTTCGCGATTTGAAAGCGTATTATTCCTGGCTAAGGCATTCGAGGCGGATGACGCTAGTCAAACATGGCAGAAAGCGCAAATGACAGCTTTTAATTGAAGAAACTAACCGTAAGCACATGGGAGCAGCCAGGGTGCTTTTTTTGTGTTACAGGATAATAATGGAATTGGCGGCTATGGAGAAACAATTTGTACTAAAGACGAATAATTTGTTGGTATTTTCGGCAAAATTTAGTTGGAATGTTATTAACTTATGATGCAGATTTGCTATAAAAACGATAAGGGAGGATTATGCAGATGGCACGTGATTTACCTCTTGGAAATGGAAAAGTATTGGTGAATTTCGATACGCAATATAATTTGCGGGATATTTATTTCCCTTACGTAGGTCAGGAAAATCAAGCAGCAGAGCATCTCTCGCATTTTGGTGTTTGGACAAATGAGGGCTTCTTCTGGATTGATCATCCCGAATATACCAAACAAGCCACTTACTTAAATGATTCGATGATTAGCCATGTGGAAGGGGCACACGAACGGTTGGGTTTGAAGATGCAAATACGGGATGGTGTGGATGCGCATGAGAATGTGTTTCTTCGCAAAGTAAATATTACTAACTCCTGGGATAAGGAACGCATCGTCAAGCTATATTTTCATTTGGATGTGGATTTATGCGGAAACGGTATTGGAAACACGATTTATTATGATCCGGATCTTCACTCGCTTGTCTATTATAAAGGGCATCGATATATGACCTTATCAAGTTGGACGAATGAGAAAAATATGCCGTATTGCAGCGGTTACGCTATTGGGCAAAAAGGCTTCAATGGGCTTGAGGGCACATGGAGGGACGCTGAAGACGGTAAGCTGGGATACAATCCGATAGCACAAGGGGCCGTTGATGGAACCATAGAGCTAACACTTACACTTCCGGCGAATGGTGCCAAGGAGGCATGGTTTTGGATTTGCTTTGGTACTGAGCTGAAACAGGTTCGCAAGCTGGAAAATAATGTTCGAGAGTCAACTCCACAAGTTCTTTTACAACGAACATATAACTTTTGGAAGGAGTGGTTGGTGCAGGATCAGCATGAATTAGATCTGCTGGAACCGGATATGGTTTCCTTCTATAAAAGAAGTCTCCTCATAATTAGGAGCAATATGGATAACCGCGGCGCAATTATAGCGGCTAACGACTCGGATATTTTGAAGTTTGCCAAAGATACTTATTCTTATATGTGGCCGCGTGACGGTGCTTTGATTGCACATGCATTGGACCGCTCGGGTTTTACAAAGCTAACGTCGGCATTTTATGAATTTTGTAGACGAGCTATTACGGAAGATGGTTATTTGCAGCATAAATACAACCCGGACGGTTCGCCTGGGTCGAGCTGGCATCCGTGGGTGAATCCGGCCGGAGAGAAGCAGCTGCCTATTCAAGAGGATGAGACAGCGCTTGTTATTTATACGTTATGGCATCATCACCAGTTGGCCAAAACAATGGATGACGCTAGAGAGGATTACGATAAACTGGTTATTCCTGCAGCGGATTTTATGATCAGGTACAGGGATGCCTCAAGCTTGCCGCTCCCATCGTATGACTTGTGGGAGGAGCGGTATGGGGTTCATGCCTTTACCGTCTCCAGTGTATATGCAGGCTTGCTAGCTGCGGCTAATTTTGCCGATTATTTTAAAGACGAGGCTAGAGCCATACATTATAGGGATACGGCAGCTAAGGTTAAGAGCGCTGTTGAGAAGCAGATGTATTCGGAGCAGAATAAACGCTTTGTACGATCTTTGTACTGGAACAGGGAAAAAAGCAAGTATGAACAGGATTTGACTTTGGACGCAAGCCTTTATGCACTGTTTGATTTTGAGATGTTTGATGCGGAGGATCCTCGTATCGCGGCAACAATGAAGGCCATCCGGAACCAGCTATGGGTGCAAACTGAAGTGGGGGGGATAGCTCGCTACAGTGATGATTATTACCATCAGGTCACCAAGGATGTGGGTAAAGTGCCTGGTAATCCATGGTTTATATGCACTCTGTGGTATGCGGAATGGGTGATTGCGGTTGCCAAAACGGAGGAGGGTTTGAAGGAAGCTGCGGACTTGATTCGTTGGACGATGAGCCATGCTCTTCCAAGCGGTGTACTGGCGGAGCAAGTCCATCCCTTTACAGGTAACCCCATGTCGGTCTCTCCTTTGACTTGGTCGCATGCATCCTTTGTCAAAGTAGTTCAGGAGTATTTGTCCAAGCTGAAGATGCTTAAAAACAAAGGTGGCGGCAAAGAAGATGTCAGCGATGCCAAGCTTTTGGCGGGAGCTGGTGTTCAGCGATGAAGACGGTACGGTTGCGAGGGCTTCAAGCTGAAGCAGCTGCTGCGGAGACGAAAGCAGGATTAGACAGCCGTAGTGTAGATGGACAATCGGACGCAAAGGCAGTTGGAGCTAAATCAATAATAAAAACAGCCGGGAGTGGCCTTACGGACCATGAGTCAAAAGTGAGGCTAGAGCTGAGCGAGATAGAGCAGCCGGTACGAAGACAGCCTGATGAAGTGCTGGTCCGTGTGCTGTGCATTGGCTTGGATGGTACGGATCGGGAGCTGATGACCGAGAAGTATGGTATACCTCCAAAAGGTGAATCGGAGTTGACCATCGGCCATGAATCTTTGGGTGTAGTTGAGGAAGCCGGAGAGGAAAGCGGTTTGATGCGAGGCGATCTGGTCTGTGCCCTGGTTAGGCGTCCATGCAAGATTCCGGACTGTGTAAATTGTCGAAACGGTCATGCCGATTTTTGTGAGACCGGACAGTATGTGGAGCGGGGAATTAAAGGCAGCCACGGTTTTTTATCCGAGTTCTATGTTGAGGAAGCCAGATATGTGATTAAAGTGCCAATGGAATGTTTGGCTTACGGTGTGCTGACAGAGCCTCAAAGCATAGTCGAGAAGGTGTGGGATCAAGCTCAACGCATTCAGCAGAGGCTGATCTGGCAGCCGAAGACTGCGTTGGTGCTGGGCTCAGGGCCGCTGGGCTTGCTGGCGGCCTTCACATGCCGGTGTCTGGGCCTGGACACCGTGGTCTGGTCCATGTCGCCGGCAGTCGGGCCGGCGGCAGAGCTGGTTCGCGCCTGCGGGGCGGAGTACCGACAAGCAGGCGGCACGGGCAGCGTGGGGACAGGAGAAGCCGCTGAGACACTCAGCGGCTTCCTGGAGCAGAGCGGCAAGCGCGCCGATCTGATCTTCGAATGCACGGGCTACAGCCCGCTGGCATTCGAGGGAATGACGGCATTGGGAGCGAATGGCGTATTAGCGTTGTTGGGCGTTACGCCGGGGAACCGGAGCCTGCAGATTTCTGCGGATCGCATAAATCAAGAGCTGGTGCTGGAGAATAAATGTATTTTAGGATCTGTGAATGCATCGCGTAAAGATTTTGAAACCGGCTTATACCGGCTTAAGCTAATGGAGGAGAAGTTTCCTGGTTTGCTGGATAGGCTTATGACGGATCGCCTAAGGCTGGAGGAAGTGCCGGACCTTGATTTTAAGGCAATCGGAATCAAAGCTGTTGTAGATGTTGTTCCTCGATCGGAATGGCAGAATCTGATCAATGCAAAGACGAACCCTGTTATCTACAGCTTTTCTGTATAAGGAGCTATAAAAGCGCAGAAACCAATCACTTAGCAGTGAACTGGATTTTGCGCTTTTTCACATTTTCAGCGTATAAGTGTTCAGCGAGCATACTTCCATACAGCATAGGTAGACTTCTCTGTGGGAGTAAAAACAATAGGAACTCTTTGCTATATTTTTGGAATCACTCCCCGCTCACTAGCGAAACGTCATTCCTTTGTCTACATTCGATCCTACTCGTTTACTTGTTAGACTTGAGCTTACCTATGGGCTCAAAGTGATTAGTTTTTACCGTCCAGTACGTTTCGAAGAGCTTTTTCGATCTGATCCATCGGATCGTTCGAGGAGGAGGGAGCTACATACAGACCGGTTCCGGCTGCTGTCTGAACGGTTATCGCTTTATCGTCTTCAACCAGCTTGGAGAGCAGTGTCTTTTCGCTTCCTTTAAGTTTCGTGGTCAATGCATGGTAAGCTATGACAACCATATCTCCTCTGTCAAAGCTGACTTCCTTAGCGTTCACCTTCTGAGCCTGCGACTCGGTAAGGAGACCGCTGATCACACCTAATGAGATAGTAGTGCTAGGTTCTGCTTCAACATAGCCGAGTGCCCGCAGAATCAGTGCAGTTAGTTCCGATCCAGTCATTGGCTGGTCAGGAGCATAATCATTTTCACTGATACCGTGTACAAAGCCCTTGTTAAAGGAATAGGAAACATATGCTGCTGACCAATGGCTCTGGACATCTTGGAAGCCGGACTTCTCAGCGGCTTGTTCGGCCGCCTTTTCGAGGCCAAATAGTCTCAAAAGCATGACCGCACCTTGGGCGCGAGTAAAGCTTTGCTCCAACTCGTAGCCATTATCGGTTCCTCGAAACAAATTAAGCTTGAGCAAGGTATCGGCCATTTGGATTTTTTCATCAGCGGAAGTCGACGTGTCCTTTGCGTTGCCTTCTATCGTGAAGATGGACACTATGCCACAAAAGATCACCATGAGGACAAGCACATTGCATAGTAGCGCTATTGGTTTCTTCATAAGATGACCTCCCATGTTATTTCACTGCGGTTTGGGTTCCAACATACCGAACCGCGGAGAGATCGACTTGCCATTTTTGCGAAAGAAGCTTTGTCCATAACAAATCAGTTGGCTTCTCAGACATGCTGAACGTAATTAAGATCTCTTTCAAGTTCAAATATTCATCGAAGGAGCGGGTTAGATTGATAGTTTGGGCAGGACCGCTGTAGTCTTTAATTACCTTGTTGCCCTCTAGCTTCTTGCCTATGTTGAAGTAAGTATTAATTGCTCTTAAGCGGGAATATTGGGAATCATAGAAATCCCGTTTACCTCCACCCGCGAGTGACCGAGCCGAACTAACGCCGCCATCGATTTTGATGAATTCCTCTGTAAAGGCTGTTGCTCCGCTGCCGAGCTCTACCACTCCATATAAAACGCGAATTTCGTTTGCTGACACAGGCTGCGGCTTACCGTATACAGTGTCAGATACGCTGCTATAGACAATTTCGGTAACTGGTTTAGTTATCGTCAATACATTGCTATTGTCTTCCACCGATCCGGAGGGACGCGCTGTAAATTCTAAAACGTACAGTACCTTCACCTGATCAAAAATATAAGTAATTGGAGTACTGGCTGGAGCGTCCTTTGCTCTTGCAGTATTTGATCCGAGGACGGTTAGTAGTAGTACAAACAGGAATATTAACCCTTTTTTCACTTATCATCCCTCCTTAACCAAGATTAGCTTTTTTTGAGAAGGTGGTCAACCACAAATCTCCTTTTGTCAGTGGCTTTATTGGCTTATTCCAATTATGCGGACAATATTTTATGGGCCGCTTGTTTTCTACTTGTACTGAAGGAGACGGTGGTTTGCATCTACTATGATTCCCCGGGAAATATTGCTGCTATTGTCTGCAATCATAAGGATTAGTAGTTTGATCCTGCCTATAGTCGGAAGGGGAGCGGCCGAACCATTTTCTGAATTGCTTGGAGAAATAAAGAGCGTCGCTAAACCCGACAGAAGAGGCAACTTGTTCAATGGTTAAAGTCTCCTGGAGCAGTAGCTTAGCACGTTCCATCCTTATTTTAAGTAAAAAATTCATGGGAGACATTCCAGTATGCTGCTTGAACATTTTGGAAAGATGGGTTCTGTGGTATCCAAGACTTTGAGCCATCTGTTCAATGGAAATAGGCTGGTGGTACTGTAGGGTAAGCCAACGGATCGCTTGCTCAACCTGTTGCTGTATACCCTGTGAATCTTCGACAGGAACATTGGCACTACTCCGCTTCTGACCGTATTCGGCTAGAATAAGCCGCAAGTAACCTTGAGACTGCATATCGCAGTGAGACTGTCTTATGTGAAGCGTTTGTTCAAGCTGGAAGAACAATGCGTTCATTTTGCGATTAGGTTGAGTGGCATTTACAGGTTGATGCTGGGATAATCCTAATTTATGTAGATATTCATCAGCTCTTGTACCTTTGAATCCGACCCATCGGTAGCTCCAAGGATCTGTTTCATCGGAGATATAACTTACCAGCTCACCAGGAAATATAACAAAGCTGCCTCCCTTCTCCAAATGGTAGTCATGACCCATGCAACGGAAGGTTCCGCGACCGGAGACAACATAATGGATTAAATAGTAGTCCAGAACTTGAGGACCTACTTTATGAGAGGCCTTGGTTTGGGAGTTACCACTAAACAGTATGGATAATTCACCTTTGCTTGGATGCGGATTGAAGGCTACGGAATGATGGGGCTCTATCACCAGGAACACCTCGAGTCGATATTTATTTATTAAGTCTGATATTGCAAGCAAAGCTACAACTTAGACACAGATGTCTCTTCCTCGAAAGGCTTAGAATAGAAGCGTTTCATAGTTGAATAGAAGTTTATATACATGGCTTCGCTCTGATTTGACAAAAAAAGAAAATTTTATTTCACCAAAGCGCATGTTGAGCTTCCTACTCGTAAGAAAAGTGGCTGCAAAAGTACGAATACAACATCATCAGGACGTCGAGCTTGTAGCAAATGGTTTAACTGGAATTTCTGGAGCTAAATCTCCCGTTACATCCTCGGTGAGGCAACTTAACTGGAAAAACCCCTTCTATTTTAAGGGATATTGGGATAATTTTAAATAAATGAAGGGATTAGCGGGATAATTTCCAGTTATTTGCGGTAAAAAGCTCTCTCGGCCTAAGATTAACTGGAGAATTTCCATCTATTTATGGGGGAGCACCTACCGGTTCACTTTCGTCAAGTTTTGATTATGGTGCAAGATGTATTCCTATAGTGGCAAGACTGCCTTCAATAGGAACACGAATTTTTCAGCGACTGGAATTTCAGATTTCTACACCTGTTCCTTCCCACACAAACGTAAATTGCACACGAAGGACGCAGCAAAGCGATTTTCTTATAATACTAATGTAGGAAGTATAAGCTTGAACCGGGGATTCACCTTTCTAATATTGCATGTATAGCCGCCTCTAGGACACGAATGTATTTCGTAGAGAGTTGGCTTTACGAGGTAAGCCCGTTTTATCCGCCCTTTCTAGGACACGAATGTATTTTCGTAGAGAGGGCTTAGAATAGAAGTTATTCTTAATGATAGCTACTTACCAGAGAACAACTACATATGTCTTAATCATTTACATCGTTAATAAGGTTATAAGGAAGTGCATGATAATATAAGGACCATGTATACAAGATGATTAACTGTCCTTAACGTAGACGGGTGCACTCATTCGTGATTATACTTGGCTCTATCGTCTTGTGCAACCTCGAAGTTGCTCCGATCAGCAATGTTCCGGAAAAATGCAAACAAACTACAATCGTCCATATAAAAGTGGTTTGTCTCCATATGATTACTTAAACATGAAGAGTATAGTCTAAATAAGGTTAAAAATACATTTTAGATTATAGGGAGGCAAGGCGAATGTCAAAAATTACTTTTCTGGGTGCAGGCAGCACTGTATTTGCTAAAAATGTGTTAGGTGACTGCATGATGACGCCCGCACTTCAAGGTTTCGAATTGGCATTATTTGATATCAATCCAGAACGTCTTAAAGACTCCGAAAATATGCTTAACAACTTAAAGCATTCCACTGGCAGCACTTGTGTGGTGAAAGCGTATTCGGATCGTAAGGAAGCGCTTCGCGGAGCCAAATATGTGGTTAATGCGATTCAAGTGGGAGGTTACGATCCTTGTACCATTACGGATTTTGAAATTCCTAAGAAATATGGTTTGCGTCAAACGATAGCCGATACTTTGGGAATTGGCGGCATTTTCCGAAATCTTCGCACCATTCCGGTGATGCTGGATTTCGCCAAAGATATTCAAGAGGAATGTCCTGATGCTTGGTTCCTGAACTATACAAATCCAATGGCTGTATTGACCAATGCGATGACGACTTACGGTGGCGTGAAAACGGTTGGCTTGTGCCACAGTGTTCAATCCTGCATGCCGCATTTATTCAAATCTCTTGAAATGGAGACCGCAGGCATACAAACCAAAATAGCGGGTATTAATCATATGGCTTGGCTGCTTGAAGTAACCAAGGATGGCGTTGACTTGTATCCTGAAATCAAACGTCGTGCTCGTGAGAAGCAAAAAGAACAGCATAAGGATATGGTGCGCTACGAAATGATGTTCCGTTTTGGCTACTACGTGACGGAATCCTCTGAGCATAATGCTGAGTATCATCCGTATTTTATTAAAAGAAATTATCCAGAGCTGATCGAGCGTTTCAACATTCCTTTGGACGAATATCCGCGTCGTTGTGTACGCCAGATTGAGAAATGGGCATCCATGCGTGAAGAATTAGTAAACAATAAAAATTTGGAACATAAACGTTCTAATGAATATGCGTCCTTTATGTTTGAAGCCATGGAAACGAACAACCCGTTCAAAATTGGCGGCAATGTGATGAATACTGGTTTGATTACTAACCTTCCGAAGGAAGCTTGCGTGGAAGTGCCTTGCCTGGTAGATTCCAGCGGTATTACACCGACCTTTGTCGGCGATCTGCCTCCGCAGCTTGCAGCTTTGAACCGAACTAACATCAATACTCAACTGCTGACGCTTGAAGCTGCTATAACCGGTAAGAAAGAGCATATTTATCATGCAGCTCTGCTTGATCCTCACACCGCCGCTGAGCTTTCTATCGATGATATCGTAGCTATGTGCGATGAATTAATTGAAGCGCACGGTGATTGGCTGCCTAAGTTCGTCTAAATTTTACGATAATAGCAAGCTCAAGAAGCTCCTGCTGGCGATCACTGCCGACAGGAGCTTTTTTGCCTTCTATAGGAGGGTTGCAATTGGTGATGTATTGTTACTCATCTAATAGGAGGATTACAATTAGTTGTATTTTATTACTCATCCGACAGGAGGATAGCAATTGGTGGTGCATTGCCAGTCAGTCATTTATGAGTGAATTATCATTTTAGGAGAGCGATTATCATTGCCAGAACCTGCGCCTTTTGGTAAAATATATACGAACATCAATTCGTATTCGATAGACTGCCACGAAGTACCTTTACAATCGATGAATGGCTGGATTTAGCCACAGAATTGCCTAACGAATAACGAAACGGAGCTGTCAACGAGATGAAACCAACGACTCTAGCCAGACATATCGGTATGATCGCTTTTGTTGTCTGTTTGTCCGCTTTAGCGGCTTGCTCGGAAGCTGCACCAACTAGTGGGAGCGCTAAGGAGATCCAGTCACCATTGCCTGTTGAAACCAAGGCACCGGTACAGGATGCTTCCAAAGCAATGAAGCCTGAAGAAAGCAGTCCCGCCAAAGAACCTTCTCCAACTGCTAATTCAACAGAGCCCGCACCAGTCCCATTGAAGGAAGAAGCGACACAGCAAAGCTCTAAGCAAGCAACTGCAACTAGCTCCACCTACAAAGGAGCTTCCGCAACGACAGGTAAATCCGCGGGACAAGCTGCCATTGCCAATGACCGTAAGGCCGTATCCTGGTATTACATGAAGCAGCCCAAGGGAAAGGTTCCTAATTTCCCGAATGAGACTAAGCAGTATACAGATAATATGAAGGCATTATGGGTGGGTACGGGTAAGAAGGTCTATTTGACTATAGATACCGGAGGTCCGCTTGGCGATATGGATTTGCTGGTTAAGTCTTTAAAGGATAATGACGCGAAAGCTAACTTTTTTATTGCAGGCTATAACGTGAAGAAGGCGCCTGATTTTGTCAGGACGCTGGTTAAGGATGGTCATTTGGTAGCCAACCATACAATGACACACACGGATATGAATCTACAAACCGACGAGCAAGTGAAGAAGGAAATTGAAGATTATGAGAAACTATATAAAGAAGTAACCGGTAAAGACATCCAGCCTTATTTCCGATTTCCTTATGGACGCTACAACATGCATTTACTTAGTCTAGTATCGGATATGGGTTATAAATCGGTGTTTTGGTCAACGGCGATGAAAGATTGGGAGCCGCGGAAGAACGGAGCAGAGGATCCTTATAACGATATAATGAATAATCTGCATGATGGCAACATCATTCTGATGCATCAAGGATCTCCCGAAAATATTGAAGCTCTTGACCGTATTATCAAGGGAGTGCGTCAAGCAGGCTATGAATTTGCTTTATTAACAGACATCCAGACTCCATAGAATTAAGAGTTGCTGCAAGATTAAATCAGTAATTACCGTCAATATAAGACAGCATGGCATGACAACCTTTTACTCCATCTGGTATGATAAAATGATGCTTCTGACATGAACTAATGACAGGTACCTTTCTTTATCTACCATCATACTTTAATAATAGAGGCAGCAATAAAGTAATATGAACATTTGGAGTAGAAGCGTTTCATCAATTCACAGACAGAAGGAAGCGAATACTTGTGCAGCAAGCGATAGCCATACTGGATTCCGGAGTAGGTGGGCTCACTGTAGCCAAAGAAGTCATGAGGCAGCTTCCGCAGGAGAAGATTATTTATTTCGGTGATACGGCGCGTACTCCGTATGGTCCAAGATCTCCCCTAGAAGTGATACAATTTACACATCAAATTGTAGATTATTTGCTGCAGTTTCAACCCAAAATGATCGTTATCGCCTGTAATACAGCAACAGCGGTCGCTCTTGATGAAATACGAGCAAGACTGTCGATTCCTGTTGTCGGAGTTATTCATCCGGGTGCGAGAGCAGCAATAAAAACAACTCGAAACGGTATGATCGGAGTTATTGGTACGGAAGGTACGATCAGAAGCAGTGCTTACGAGCAGGCACTGCGTCAGATTTCTCCTCAAATACAGGTCGTAAGCCAGTCGTGCCCGCAACTTGTACCTTTGGTGGAGAAAGGGCTGTTTCGTACGGATGAAACCCAATTGGTAGTAGAGCAGACGCTTAGGAATTTAACCGATGTACCGATGGATTGTTTGATTCTCGGCTGTACCCATTACCCTTTTTTGACGGAAGCCATTTCAAATGTTATGGGACCTAATGTGACACTCATCAGCTCAGCAGATGAAACAGCACGGGAAATCAGTACAATCTTATATCATAAAGGGATGCTGGCTACTTCAAATTCGATTCCGGTTCATCAATTTTTTTGCAGCGGAGATCCATTTATGTTTAAGAAAATAGCGCAATCCTGGTTAAATGAAGAAACAAGAGTAACTCCGGTAGTTTGGCAAGTGCCTCACATTATATGAGAAGCTAAGCCAGGGGAACAAGATAATGATCATCTCACGGACGATTTTGAAGGATATCCTTCAGATCGTCTGTTTTGCTTAAGATGAACGTCATTAGACAGGAATATGTCTGCATACATATAAGCTACCAGTAAGCTGCAGAGTTATTGCAGTCAAGGAAGGGAGCTTATAGATGATTTGTCACTATGTAGTGCAAAGTGGAGATACGGTTTTTCGTATTGCCCGTCATCAAGGTACTAATGTAATAGCTTTATACAGCCTGAACCCGCAGCTAATGGAGCAAGGCTACGTCTATCCTGGACAGGTGCTGCAAATTCCGCCACCAGCTGTATCTTTATATGTGATTCAAGCCGGGGATACCACTTTGTTTGAACTTGCTTGTCGTCTAGCGATTTCGCTAGAGAGTTTGGTAGCAGCCAACCCCCAGGTTGATCCAGACAAATTGCCAATTGGTCAAACCATTGTTCTACCACATAATAAAAAAACATCTATTATTCAAACGAATAGTGAGTATGGTTACAAGGAACTAATTGAAGATTTAGAGCTATTAAGCAAGAGGTATCCGTTTTTGCAGATGGGCTCCATAGGAAGCTCTGTGCTGGGTAGAAGCATTCCTGTAATTCGTTTGGGCAATGGCCCCAAACAACTTCATTATAACGGAGCCTTTCATGCAAATGAATGGATAACGACTTTGCTTCTCATGAAGTTCATAGAAGAGTATGCGGAAGTATATCGATCGGGTAATTTATTTCGGGGTAGGGATATACAAAAGATTTTTGAACAATCCTCCTTATGGATTGTACCGATGGTTAACCCTGATGGTGTTGAGCTCGTACATGTGGGTGCAATGCCGGACAACCCATACTATGAATTTCTGTTGAAATGGAACTTTGGCTGTCTTGACTTCTCCGGCTGGAAGTCCAATATCCGCGGCGTCGATTTGAATGATCAGTTTCCTGCCGGCTGGGAGCGTGAGCGGGACCGTAGAGAAGTAACAGGCCCGGGACCAAGGGATTACACAAGTACGGCTCCCCTCAGTGAGCCCGAGGCCAAAGCAATGGCTGACTTTACTAATGAGCACGATTTCAGGCTGGTGATTGCTTTTCATACGCAAGGGCAAGAGATTTATTGGAATTATGGCGACATGGAGCCTCCTGAAGCAGAGCAATTAGCCAAACGATTAGCCAAAGTGAGTCGATATCGTGCTGTGAAGCTGCAAGGAAGCGACGCGGGTTATAAAGATTGGTTTATTCAACAGTTTCGCCGGCCTGGTTTCACGGTTGAAACAGGGTTTGGGGTAAATCCTCTGCCATTATCACAGTTTCGCAGTATGTATGATGAGGTGATTGGAATCATGCTGGAAGGACTGGTCATATAAAGGTATAATAGAAATAGAGACAACAGCTTATGCTGATGAAATTATTCTCACAACTATGAAACTCTAATCGGCAATACGGTTACACTTATATCATTGCACTCTAGGGGGTATTTTCCATGTGGAAACGATTGATCTCGTTCCGTAACTGGGGCCATGTGTTCCGCCGTATCGGACCTCTGTTATTTTCACCTAAAATACCCATTTGGGAAAAGCTATTATTTGCAGTGCCTGCCATTGTTTATTGTGTAATACCTGATGTTATGCCATTTATTCCAATAGATGATATTGCGGTAACTTTATTTCTGATGAATTTTTTTACATCGCGGGTGGAACGGAAGTATTTGCAGCCGTAATCTGTTATGCCATAATCAAATAGCAAAATACCCCATTCTATGGAGAACGGGGTATTTGCCGTTTGATTAGACAAGCCGAATGTCTGATTACTCACCCTCAGGCCAACGAATCCACCGCTGAAGGTATCCTTGCTCATATAAGGCTTTTATAGTGATGATCAGTACAGGGGATAATATCAATCCCGCTACTCCGAACAAGGAGAGTGAAATGATCATGAAGGAGAGCATGGTAAAAGCCGATACGCCTAAGGAATCTCCAGTAATTTTCGGTTCCATAATCTGTCGCACCAGAATAACAACTCCGAGCAAAACGGTTAACCAAATAGCTAGAGCAGTCTGTCCAACAACAAATAGGTAGATGATCCATGGTATGAACAATGTTGACACGCCGAGCAGCGGAAGAACGTCGAATATAGCCGATAGCAGGGCAATGGAGAAGGAATTATTAACTCCAAGTATTAATAAAGCGATAAATATAACGGCGAAGGTTAAACTAATCAGCTTGGCTTGAGCTTTAATATATCCAATAATCCCTTTTAAAACGTTTTCTTTCAAAAAAGTATAGGCAGACTTAAACGTCTTTGGTGTTTTGTCTTTTGCTATCCGGTTCCAAGTGTCGATTTCGATACTCAGGAAGTAGGCTAAAATAATAGCAATTACGAAGTTAACAACAAACGTTGAGAAGCTGGTTAGTAAATTAAAGGTACCTGTCAAAAATGATACTGCAATCGCGGTTGCTTTTTGTGTGATTTGAGTCGTATATTCCGCTACTTTTTGGAGGATGTCATCAGGTAATGCATCCATCCTGTTATGGAACAGAGCCGTTTTAGAAATAAGCTGGTTCTGGAGAATGGCTGAATATTCCGGCAGCTTGTCTTGAAGATTCATGATTTGACTTGTGAAAATAACACCGATTCCAGTCATGGCCCCAAGAATTACTAGAACGAATATAAAGGTCGAGATAGCGGAAGCCAGACTCTTGGCCATTCCTCTCTTATTCAAAAAGCGGGCAAGCGGTTCGATGATCAGGTAGATAACAAACGCTAGAAAAATCGGTGTAGCGATCCCATATAAGTAGCTGAACAACAGCATAAATAAATACACTGTGAGCAGTATTAAAGCGATATCAAAAACGGTTCTCCAATATTTCCTGTAAAATGCGATCATCCAAGCACCTCGTCAAAAGGGAGATATCAGGTCCATTTGGCGGACCAAAGCTTCATTTCTTTTAAAATCTGGTGAAGATCTTCCCCTTTGGGTGTTAAGGTATATTCTACGGTGACGGGGACGGTTGGGTAAGCGGTACGCTCAAGAACGCCCTGCTCCTCCAGGTGGCGAAGTGTTTCTGTAAGTGATTTGGGGCTGATGGCATTGATCTTTTTTTGCAGCACACCAAAGCGCTTGGTTCCGCCGAACAGCTCTCGGAGCACTAGAAAGGACCATTTGCCTCCGATCACATCCAAAGTTCTTTCAATGGAACAAGCAATATGTACGGGTTGTTTCGGTATGTAGTTTTGCTCTTCCATCTTCGTTTTTTTGCTGCTTTCATTTTCTAGCAATGACATTTTAGAATCATCCTTTCCTATAATAGATGATTACATACAGGTAACTAGATATATTTCCTGTAATAAGGTGATAATAAATTCACTACTTTCCATAGTAAAGAAGAAGCGATAAAATAGCAATAGTAGCCAGGAAGCAAATTAGTTAAGTTATATGGACAGAAAAGAGGCAGGTTAGTTATGGATCAAAAAAGGATCATAGTTACAGGCGGAAGCGGTAAGGCTGGAGTTTGGATAGTGAAGCATTTTGTTGAGCAGAACTATGAAGTTATCAACTTGGACTGGAAGCTCCCGGAGGAACCCATATGCCGGACCATTATTGTTGATTTGAATGATTTGGGACAGGTCCATAATGCACTTGCTCCATTCAGCGGACGCAATCGTCAGAAAGTGGAAGGCATAGTCCATTTTGCCGCTATTCCACAAGCGTTTACACATCCTAATGATGTTTGTTTCCGTAATAACGTTATGAATACTTATAATATTTTAGAGGCGGCTGCAAACCTCGGGATCGAGAAAGTGGTTCTTGCATCTAGCGAATCGTCCTATGGAATTGTTTTTGCCAGCGAATTTTTCACTCCGCTTTACTTACCTATTGATGAGGCTCATCCACAGCTTCCGGAGGATAGCTACGGCTTATCCAAAGTGGTCAACGAGGTTACAGCTGAAGCCTTCCATCGTAGAACAGGGATGCAAGTAATATCGTTCCGATTGGGAAATATTCTAGTTCCGGAAAGCTATGCAGCCATTCGGGCTAACTTTGATGATACAGAAAGCAGGAAACGGATTCTTTGGTCTTATATCGATGCCCGGGATGTAGCTTCCGCTTGCCGTCTTGCTATTGAGAAGGAGGGGCTTGGGGCTAAGGCACTGATTCTTGCAGCGGACGATACTTCTTCAGATCGCACCAGCCAAGAGCTGGTGGAGAAGTACCTTCCTCAAGTGCAAGAGATTCGGATTCCGTTGGAAGGGCGTGCTGCGCTGCTGTCCAATTCATTGGTGAAGGAGCTCCTGGGCTGGAAACAGCAATATTATTTTATGGAGCAATAGTTTCAGACTTTAAGCTGCTGCTCGATTCCATAAATAGTTGAAAGGTTATAAGCCAAAGATCCGCCTTGAGCCTAGCTTGAGGCGGGTCTTTGGCTTATATGCATTTGCTCTCGAATAAAATTCAGAAATTGAGCAGCCGCTGGAGTAAGGTCATCATCAGTTCTCCGGCATACAGATAAGGGATTGGTTAGATGGACTCCCTCTACGTGAATTCGAGCGACTACACCTTGCTGGATGTAATCTTTCACCTCCAATGCGGATAGGAAGTTGACGCCGTACCCCGCCATGACCGCGCGGATTGTTTCATTTAAACCGTTAAATTGTAAACCGACCACAGGTTGATTAACATTATGAAGTTTGCAAAGAGCAAACAGCTTTTCTCTAGTCGAACTGCCCTCTTCACGTAGTATAAAAGGTTCTTTCATTATGTCTGATAACGATATGCTTTGTCCTGCGAGAGGGTGTACTGTCGATGCGATGAACCACAGCTCATCTTCCATCAGCTTTTCTTGAACCAGCCCTGCTGGAGCTGCTCTGCTTCCACCAATAACAGCAATATCTGCTTCATAATGAAGAAGCTTATCATAGGCTGTCCTCGAATTGGCTGTTGTCAGCATCATGTCGATTCCTTTATTGGCCTGTTTAAAGGCTGCCATCCATCCAGGCAGGAGGTGATTGGCCGGTAGGTAAGTAGCACTGATGCGCAGCATTCCAGATCTTCCTTCACGATAATCTGTCATCTGACGGGAAATCTCCTGCTCCAAGGCGAACAGGCGGGCTGCGTACTTGTACAGGACTTGTCCTGCCTCACTTAAACGGCTGCTTCTGCCTTGAGGCAGCAATAGCACTAATCCGAGCTCCTGCTCTAAATTCCGTATTTGTGCGGTTACAGCGGGTTGGCTGATATGCAGCGCTTCGGCAGCTTTAGTAACCCCTCCCCGGGTGGCAGTTTCATAGAACAGCTTTAAAGCATGCAGGTTCAAATTCATTCGCCTCCTAATACATCAATAAAATTTATGTTAATCAAGAAAATATATATTAGTTTTATATAATAACATCTCTTATTGTATAAGGTAGAACAGTTCTTTAGCAACCTATTCAAATAAGGCGGTGGGTTATTATGAGTTATTTTCATTGTATCGATTGCAACAAGCAGTATGAGCTGGAAGCGGTGAGAAACCCTTTTTTATGTGAGTGCAAGGGACTACTAGAGGTTGTGCATGATTTTCGCAGCATTGACAGTGAGGGGCTGAAGAGGGAGTTTGATCGGAGATTGTCTGAGAGAATGACTATTTACTCAAGCGGTGTGTGGCGTTACAAAGAGCTGATTATGCCTGAGCTGCCTGATGCTTATATAACGACTAAATTTGAAGGGAATACAGGAATGTATGATTCCGATCGAGTTGCCCAATACACGGGTATTCGCAAGCTCATGCTCAAGGCACAAAGTGAGAATCCGAGCGGATCCTTTAAAGATAACGGGATGACAGCAGCGGTTTCACATGGGCGCTCAGCGGGGTATACTCGGTTTACATGTACGTCGACTGGCAATACATCTTCCTCGTTAGCCATGTATGCGGCTATAGCCGGCTGCTCAGCTTATGTATTTCTTCCTGAAAAAAACATTTCCTTGAACAAGGTACTCCAAACATTAGCGTACGGTGCTCATTTATTATCATTCGATGGAACCTATGACGACGGAATACGTTTTAGCGAAGCTAATAGTGAGCAATTGGGACTGTATGTATGCAATTCAATTAATCCCTTTCGCATTGAAGGGCAAAAAAGCATCATCTATGAAATAGCCCATCAGCTGCGCTGGAAGCTTCCTGATTGGATCATCGTGCCAGGCGGGGCGTTAAGCAATGCAACAGCATTAGGTAAAGGGCTGCAAGATTTGTATGAACTAGGCTTCATTGAAAAATTGCCGAGGGTAGCTGTTATTCAGGCTGACGGAGCAAATCCTTTTCACCGAATGGTAGTACGGGGGAAGCAGAACTGAGACCGGAGCTTAAGCCATTCACTCGTGCTTCGGCAATGAATATTGGCAATCCTCCGAGCTGGAAGAAGGCGCTGCTTTATGCAGTGGGACAAACAAACGGAGTGACGGCCTCTGTTACGGATGAGGAGATCATGAATGCCAAGGCTGTAATCGATCAAAGCGGAATTGGCTGCGAGCCTGCTTCAGCAGCGTCAGTAGCAGGATTAAAAAAACTTGTAGATGAGGGTGTGATAGATCGGGAAGCAACAGCCGTATGTCTTTTGACCGGTAATATGCTGAAGGATACCGATGCCATTCGGGAGTATCATCTCGATTCCAACACCGAAGGATGTTATGCCAACAAGATGCTTCCTGTGAAATTGGACTTAGAGTCAATACTAGGCCATATCCCTCATTCATAGTCTAAATTTGATCAATTAAGGTTGATTTCCTATTCGGGTTTCTTTATAATATCAGGAAGTATAAGTTTGAAGCGGGAGCTTCAGATTACTAATATTTCAAGGAAAACAACCTCTAATAATATAATTTAGGAGATGTATAAAGAATGAACTGCAAAATCTCACGAAATGCGGCTAAAGTGCTTTTGGAAGAGCTTGAGAAGGAAGAAAATAAAGAGATGAAGCTTCGCGTATACATTACGCACAGTCACGGGGATCATGCTCATTACGGTATGAGTTTGGACACTCCGACGAACGATGATGTTGTAGTCAGCACGGATAAAGGAATCGACGTTATTCTGAAAAAAGACGAGCCTTTGCTTGACGGAGTTCGCATCGATTATTTCTATACTCCGGAAGAAGGCTTCGCAGTGACGAACCCAGGTAAGGGGAACCACGGGGATCATTAATTTTTTGTAATCAACGGTTTACACAACCTCACAAGCTATATTCATGGGCAAAGGGTATGAAAGGATTTGTAAGACATGGCGAATGACATTCGCGTCTGCGATAAATGCAAGCATATGAAAATGAAGACAGCTGTGACCAAGCTTCAGAAGTTGGCTCCCGACTCTGAGATTAAGGTAGGCTGCAAATCGTATTGTGGACCATGCTCACGGTTTGCCTTTATTTTCGTCAATGGTCGTTATGTGACTGGGGCAACTGAAGATGAGGCAATCGAGAAGGCTCAAAAGTACATTAAATAATCATGTTAGCTCATTCACTCCCTGAAGGAGAAGATGAGCTTTTTTAATATATAAGGAAATTCCTTAATGAAAGAGTTTCGATCAGAAAGCTTTTCGAGGGAATGAAGAATGAGCGAGTAACCTGCCCTCCATGCTTAGATTAGAGCTACATTAGAGCTTAAGATCCTTAATGCACCCCATGATCAAGGGGGATTTTTATAGGGATAGCAGGGATGAGCCCTGGAGGATTTTGTACGGAACTGACTGTTCCCTTATCACTCTGATTTTTGGACTTTTCAGGCGATAAAGGAACAATTACTTCCGCATCGCCCTTCACTTCCGTGGATGCAGTACCGGCGTGTTGTTTAAGGTTATGTGCAGGTGATCTCTGCGCTAAAAGTATAGTGAAGCTAATCGTACACCTGGAATACCAGCAGAGGAGTTCATTGCGATCATTAACGGCACGAAGACCTGCATAGGGAAGTAAGGAAGCGGCGTAAAGCACAGAGTAGAGCAAAAGAGGGAACGGGTGTGGGGTGTAGGAGCTTAAGCGACCGCCCTGGTCGTAACCTCCGGTGACTGCTCGTGTATGCAACCTACCTTCCAAGCTCGTATTCCTCCTGCTGCAAGTATTCCATTCAAAGGAACACGACTTCAACAGCGGCCGTATCCCACACCCATTCCTCCAAGCGCACAACGTAGAGATCGTACACCAAGGACGCCGCAAGGCATTTTTTTTTTTTTTACAAACTTTTTATATAAGCCCTTGGCTAATAATAAGTGTAAAGTGATTCTTTGTATGAAGATGGGTCTAATTAACTACGAACAGCATGTGAAAATGGGTAAAGAGGTGTATATATTCCTTTATGCCTATCTTATATGCTAAAGTTGTCGTAAATTGTATTCAATTATAAAATTTTCTTAAGGACCCGATAAAGGCAAAGCAGGTGAAAGCTTGTGACGCAAAGCTAGAGGGGCTTACGATGCACTTATGCATCTTGCCAGCCAGCTGTCGAAGGAACAGTGATGCGCATATAGATATTGCGGCTCCTGACCGGATGAAAGAGGAGTCTTTATGTATTAGGAAGGTGGATCGGTATTCATGTCGAGCGGGGAACGAAATATCATGACCAGAGAAGGTTTTTATACCAAGGCAGGTAATGATAGAATTGGCGTATATTTATCAAGTGAAGGTCCCAGGCTATTTATTAACAGTGAGGTTTTTGAACTGCAAAATCATTGCTGGGATCTTGAAATGGTCATGGGGAAAAGCAGTCATCTGGTCACATTTTACTGGCAAGGAGAAGTAAAGCTTTCAACCCGTTGCAGTAATGAGAATGAAATGTTTCTCAGCTTATACCATTATTTGAGCTGTCGAATAGAGGCTAAACGATTGGCTTAATTGGAGTCATTTTTCAACAAAATCTGCATCGGTGACAGTCACAATTGATTTGGTTAAATATCATACAGAGTTATAAAGAATAGCAGGTTTTGAGCCTAATGCGGCTTAAGGCTTGCTTTTTTTATTTTTCAGGCTATTGTCTGCCAGTAGAGCATTGTTTATAATAAATAGTAATAAGTAGTACTGCAGCACTATTGGGGAGGATCTGTTATGCGATTAATTACACGTTCTGATTTTGATGGTTTGGTATGCGCTATGTTGTTTAAGAAAATGGGTATGATCGATGAGATGAAATTCGTTCATCCTAAAGATATGCAGGATGGATTAATCGAAGTAAATGAGAATGATATTTTGGCTAATGTTCCTTATGTGCCGGGCTGCGGTTTGTGGTTTGATCATCATTCCAGCGAATTAGAGCGGACAGGCCCCCAAGTAGAATACAAAGGTGAAACTCGTGTTGCGCCAAGTGCCGCTCGAGTAGTGTATGATTATTATGGCGGCAGAGAGCGTTTTGGAGATATCGATGATATTATGGCAGGTGTGGATAAAGCCGATTCAGCTCAATTTTCCGCAGACGATATTTTGAATCCTAAGGGCTGGGATCTGCTTTCATTCATTATGGATGCACGTACTGGACTTGGACGTTATCGTGACTACAAGATCAGTAATTACCAGCTGATGGAGGAATTAGTTGATCATTGCGCTACAATGTCGGTTGATGAGATTATGCAGCTTCCGGATGTCGTGGAACGGACCCAACGGTATTTCGAGCTTGACGCCCAGTACAGAGCCATGTTAAAAGAGCGCACGACAGTAGAAGGAAGTGTAATAATAACGGATTTGCGGAATGTAGAGACGATCTATCCAGGCAACCGTTTTATGGTTTACGCCCTGTACCCGGAGCAAAATATTTCAATCTGGATCGTAGACGGCAGAAATAAGCAGAATTGTGTGTTCGCCTGCGGACATAGCATTGTGAACCGGACAAGCCAGGTCGACGTCGGCAACTTGATGCTGCAGAACGGCGGAGGCGGTCATAGAGCAGCGGGAACCTGCCAGATCCCGTATGAGGATGCTGATAAAGTATTAAGCCAACTGGTTGGACAAATGAATCAAACTGTATAATTACATATAATAATCCGCCACTCAGGACGGATTTTAATACAGCCTTGGCAATGCGCCAGGGCTTTTTTTGTTAGAATTTATATGTTTCGGGGCTCCCCGCAAAGTATCTGAATCAACTTCGAAGCAAGACGCCACTTTGTGGGGATATTTTAGTGTGGGATATAAGTTTAGAACCCAATAGACAACTTTTTTTGTCGAATGCGCAGTAGAATGATCCTGAATGAACTATCGGAAGCAATGGTTGGGAAACATTGGGAGAATAGACTTAGAGGAGGATTCATGCCTGTTTTTACTGGAATGAAGATATTTAGTAGGGGTGAAGCTTTAGGACTTATATGATACGGTAGTGGTTGAATGCGTTTTTGAAAACGTATACAAAAAATCGGATTAATTGAAAGGAGAGGTTAAGCCTTGGCCCCTGTTACGATCCGTAATGTAAAAACAATTCTTACAGCTCCACAAGGAATCAATCTGGTCGTAGTAAAAATAGAAACATCCGAGCCGGGACTATACGGGCTTGGTTGCGCAACCTTCACTCAGCGCTATCTGGCGGTAGCTGCTGCAATTGATGAGTACTTAAAGCCTTTCTTGGTAGGAAAGGATGTTAGCCGAATCGAAGATATTTGGCAGTCAGCAATGGTCAGTTCTTACTGGCGCAATGGACCTGTGTTAAACAATGCACTGTCTGGTGTGGATATGGCGTTATGGGATATAAAGGGGAAAATCGCCCAGATGCCTCTGTATGAATTGTTTGGAGGCAAATGCAGGGAGGCCGCTGCTGTATACCGTCATGCTGATGGTCGAGATGTGCAGGAGCTGGAGCAAAATGTTGCAGCCTTCAAGGAGGCAGGATACCGTTATATTCGCTGTCAAATGGGCGGTTACGGGGGCAAGAACCACAGCTTGCATAAGCCTGAGGGTGCTCTGCCTGGGGCTTACTATGATCCGCAGGCTTATGCGCGCAGTATTCCGCCAATGCTTGACCATATTCGGAACTGTTTTGGCTTTGAGCTGGAGCTGCTGCATGATGTGCATGAGAGATTAACTCCAATTGATGCGGTCAGACTGGCTAAAAGCGTGGAGCCCTACAGGCTATTTTTTCTGGAAGATGCGTTGGCGCCTGAACATATTGATTACTTTCAGATGATCCGAAGTCAATGCTCAACACCTTTGGCTATGGGGGAGCTTTTTGTTCACCCTATGGAATGGACCCCTTTGATTGCAAACCGGTTAATTGATTACATACGTGTTCACATCAGTGCGATCGGCGGCATTACCCCGGCAAGGAAGCTTGCAATTCTTTGTGAAGCATTTGGCGTACGTACGGCTTGGCATGGGCCTGGAGATGTATCTCCGATTGGACATGCAGCCAATGTTCATTTGGATGTAAGCAGCCCTAATTTTGGGGTTCAAGAATGGACGCCGCTTGGAGAGGAGCTGCAATCAGTCTTCCCTGGTTGCCCGCAAGTGAGGAATGGCTATGTGTATCCGAATGAGACTCCTGGACTAGGTATTGAGCTTGATGAGGGGGAGGCTGCAAAGTACCCTTGTACGAATAAGCTGCCTGAGTGGACATTAGCGAGGATACCGGATGGGACTTCGGTTCGGCCTTAGAATTTTAAGGAGAAGGGAACATTGTGATGAAAATTGGTGTGACCGGGGCAAACGGGAGGGTTGGCGGCTATGTGGTCAACGAACTGATGGAGCAAGGATACGAGGTGAAGGCAATAACATGGCAGTATTGGGAGCAATCTCCTATAGAGCAGGCACAGGCCGATATGACCAGCTTGGAGCAGGTACAGCGGGCGGTGGAAGGCTGTGACGGGATTATACACTTGGCGGCGTATGCCAGCCCATCGGGAGCCGTAGAGCCTTTTGTTTTCCAAAATAATGTTATGGGTACGTATAATGTTTTGCTCGCTTCAGGATTAGCAGGAATTCGCAGAGTGTCAGTAGCATCCAGTGATTGCGCGTTTGGAATTACCTTTAGTCACAAGGAAACGAAGCCGATTTATTTGCCAATGGACGAACTTCATCCTGCAGCACCCGATAATTGTTATGGGCTATCCAAGATTGTCGGGGAACAGGTTGCGGAAGGGATGTCCAAACGTTTCGATATGTCTGTTGCATCCATGAGGATAACGCACATTATAGGAGAAGAAGAGTATAGCCGGAACGACTATATGAAAATGAGATCCGATCCCGAGGCAGGTCCTTGGAATGTATGGTCCTATATCGATGCACGTGATTGTGCGCGTGCTTTTCGTATGAGCCTGGAGGCATCGTTTGAAGGGCATGAGGTGTTCTGCATTGCTGCCGCTCAGCAGCGCTGCCTGACGAGCTCACAGGAGCTAATTGAGCGTTACTTCCCTGAGGTAGAGCTGAGAAAACCATTTATCGGGAATGAGAGCCTATTGGATTGTTCAAAAGCAAAGCATGTTTTGGGCTTTGTTCCCGCATATGTTTGGCCCAAGGAAATTTAATTTGGGATTTCCAATCTGCTTAGCCTATAGATAATGCGAATAAGTCCCTAAATGGAAACCATGTTTCGGTTTCCTGAGAGACTTATTTTTAGCATTGAAGACTATAATTTCAGGTGGTTGCTGATAGAAATAGAATAAAGGATAACATACGGTTAGTTTAACTCAGAGTACGAGATGATTATTCTTCAGGTTCACGCGGGCGGCGGGGAGGCAATGGGCCGAGGTATTGTAAAAATTGACACTCGATACGCCCATTAAACAGCTTGCGCTTTTTGTCTGCCGGCCGGCCTATGTAATGCTCCGCCCTATTGCTTGGATTCAGTATAAAAGTCGACCAGGTAGGAAGTTTGGATGTAATCCCGCCTAACTGTCGCAGCACTTTCTCGACTTCATCGAGGTCCCCAAGCCTTTCGCCGTACGGCGGGTTAGTGATTATGCAGCCGTAGTCGCCGAGCGGCCTTGCTTTGGCCACGGGCAGCACCTCCAGGCTGAACTGGTTCGTCAGCCCGGCCGCCTTGGCGGCGGCCAAAGCCACATCGATGGCTTCGCTATCGATGTCAGAGCCTACGATCTCGAGCGGTACATCGTCCCGCACGAGATCGTAAGCTTCCTCCCGTGCCTCGTCCCACAGGGACAACGGCACGGCCTGCCACGCCTCTGCGGCGAAGGTACGCCGCAAGCCCGGCGCTATGTTCCACCCGATCATCGCTGCTTCGATCGGGATTGTTCCCGACCCGCAGAACGGGTCGTAGAGCGGGCGTTCCACCCGCCACCGACTGAGCAGCACCAGAGCTGCTGCCATGGTTTCCTTGAGCGGAGCTTCCGTAACAAGCTTACGGTAGCCCCGCTTGTGCAGGCTCGCGCCCGTTGTGTCGAGCGTCAAGGTGGCTATGTCGTTAAGCAGCGACACTTCCATGACGTATCGGTCGCCGGTCTCCTCGAACCAGTCTCTGTGATAACGCAGCTTCATGTGCTCCACAACAGCTTTCTTAACGATCCCTTGGCAAGCAGGGACGCTTGATAACTGCGATTTGTGGGAGCGGCCTTCTGCGGGAAATTCACCATCCTCTGGAATCCAGTCAGACCAAGGAAGTGCTTTAGTCCCTTCGAACAGCTCGTCAAAGGTTAGAGCTTTAAATTGCCCCATCTTGATTAATATCCGATCGGCTGTGCGCAACCACAAATTGGCGCGGCAAATAGCAAGCTCATCTCCGATGAACGTGACACGACCATTTTCCACAGTGACTTTGTCATACCCCAAGTCACGAATTTCCCGCGCCACTACGGCTTCCAAGCCCATAGCACAGGTTGCAATCAAAGTAATTTCCGACATCCTATTTTCTCACTCCGTATCTATAGCATATGACATAAACGAATTCATATTGTATGCGGTTCGGACCTGCACACAAGCTTCATTCATCTGTTGAACTCTCTTGGGATAAAACATACAATAGTAATTAAGGTGAAACAGATCATTTTGGGTAGGCTCGAAGCAGCTACAACCATTCTGATATTATAGGATAATCTATGAGTTTATACAAATGATGGGGAGGATATAGAGGAATGGAAAAGTTAACAGCAGAGCAATATGTAGAATCATTGTTAGAACAAGATGAGCAATTGATTAGCGTAAAGGAAAGTATACGAGCCAAGGGGATGCCTGAAATTTCTATTGCGGCCGGATATGGCAAATTGTTGACGCTACTGGTGAAAATGAACGGGGCGAAGAACATTTTGGAAATAGGCGCATTGGGAGGGTACAGTGGTATTTGCTTGGCACGAGGGTTAGGTGAAGGCGGCAAGCTTATTTCACTGGAGCTGAAGCAGGAATATGCGGATGCGGCACATCAGAACCTTCACGAGGCTGGATTAGGTGACAAAGTTGAGTACCGGATAGGGGAAGCATTAAACAATCTGGAGCAGCTGGACGCAGAGGGACAGCGGTTTGACATCTTTTTTATCGATGCGGATAAAGGGAATTATCCTAATTATTTGGAATGGGCGATCAAGCTGGCTAATCCTGGAGCCGTTATTATAGGTGATAACACATTGATGCACGGACGAAGCATGGATCCTAAAGAGAAGGGAAATGCTGTAACGAAAATGCGTCTTTTTAACGAAGGGATAGCAGGCGATCCCCGCGTGGAAGGTGTTATACTACCGGCTTATGACGGATTAGCAATCGCAAGAGTCCGCTAATATTCAAGAGATATAAAAAAACACCGCAATGGCTTGATTAACAAGCTTGCGGTGTTTTTTTATGTCTTTAGGAAGCTTTTTTTATAGTGGAGGTAGCTGTTTCCTTAGCTGGAGGTGCTTCTTGAAGTGTCTTATCATCCTTTAGATACACGATATTATCTGTTTTTTGAACCTCAAGATAAGCCCAATAGAAGATCATCAATTCGGCGCAAACTATAATAAACAATATCTTTTTCACGCTGACCCTCAGAGAAAGCACCTCCAAAAATTATAAATAGTTTACTTTAAGATAATAAAAATATTGGAAGAAAATACCTTGTAAGCTGATTTTATGTAATTATACAACAATGTTCGGAAATTGACAAAACATTATTTGAACCCAACCTTTAAATGTATGATTGAATTCATGCTTCAAATTCATAAGATGAACTCAGCTAAATTAATTTATATTACTTGGAGAAGCAGATTTGGTTTTTAAAACCAAGGTATAATAAACCCAGAACGAATTTACAAGCAAAAGCACGGAAGCTATAAGAAACAGCTGTTGTATAGTCAGAATCCCCGAAATTGAGCCTCCGACGATAGGTCCGATCATATTGCCCAAGCTTAAAAAGCTGGTGTTGAAGCTGTATGAACGGCTTTCCATTCCGCTTGGTGTATACTTTCGTATCAATGAATTGACGGTCGGCAATAATCCACCCAAGAACATGCCAAGAAAAAAACGTGCCGCTAAGAGCTGCCATACGGTATGGACGAACGCTTGCGGAACGGAGGCCACAGCGGCTCCGATTAAACATACACCTAGTATTTTTTCAGGGCCGATTTTGTCGGATAGCTTTCCTAGTAATGGTGAAGCCACCATGTTGGAAAAGCCTGTTACAGACCCTACCATACCCGCATAAAATGCGAGATATTCTCCAGAGCCATGCAGCTGCTGAACGAATAAAGGAATCAACGGCATTGTACTCATCAGAGAAAACTGGATTACGAAAGTGATTGTATACAAAGAGGGAAGCTGTGAAATATGTCTTAATATATTAAACGCTTCGATCATGGATTGCTTAGGTTTTTTGGCGGCCGCTGCTGAGTCAAACGTTTCCTTAACCGTAAACATAACGAGTAGGGAAGCTGCAAATAACAGACCTCCAGTAATATAAAAGATATATCTGTAGCCAATCCACTCTGCCATTAAACCGCCAAAAAAGGGGCCAAGGATAGCTCCTGCCATAGTACCTGATTGTAAGGTGCCCATTGCGAAACCGGTCTTTTCTTTCGGGGTATTTGTAGAAACCAAGGCAATGGCTGCGGGTAAAAAGCCGGAAACGGTTCCGTTTAGCATCCTTAAAATAAACAACTGCCAGGCCCCTGTTGCAAAGCCCATTAAAGTCATCACTACGGCCATCCCGAATCCGGAACGCAGCAGCATAACTTTTCGCCCGTAACGATCCGCCAAGCCGCCCCAGATTGGTTGAAATATGAATGACGTTACAAAGTTACCTGCAAAAATTATCCCAGCCCATGTAGCTATCTCATGCGGGTCGCTCATACCAAGCTCCTGCAGGTACAAGGGTAGGAAGGGCACAATCATAGTCATACCGCCCATGACAAGGAAGGCTCCAACCCATAGAACAAATAAGTTAATTCTCCAGTTAAGCAAAAGGAAATCGCCTCTTTCTAGTTGTGAAAACATAGTTCTATTTTTTGAGTAATTATATGGAAATCATGGCTATTATTGCTCCAGGCCTGTCCGCATTTCATAGCGAAAACGATCGATTCCAGGCATCTGCAGCTGTTCTGCAATGGCTATAGCTTTCTCCACATCGTATGGAACCCGTACAGTTTGAATGCTAAATGGTTCATTTATTGAGGAATCTGGCTTGCCCTCGATAATTGAATAGCAGGCTTGAGGGATACCCTCGTAAGATGCCCCAACGCTCCCTGTATTAAATAGCAGCAGCCCTTCTTTATTTTTGTTTTTTATCGTTTGCATAAAAGGAATATGAAGATCCCCATATCCAACGACATCCGGTGTCAGTCGTGTTGCTTTTACGGGTATGCTGTCATTGGCTGCTGCTTCTTCCATAATATTCACTTCCGGAAATCCGGTCATTCCCGTATGTTCGAACAAGGATAGCTTTTCTTTGCGGGATGCTTTGCGTGTGACACGATGATAAACATCTTTGGAAGAAGCATGGAATAAACGAATCCATCTACCGCTAAGGTGGAGATCCACGGAAAAAGGCAGCTGCTTCAAATAGTCAAGTCGTTCTGCCCCTAGTTGAGATTGCTGCCAGAGGATACCTTCCTTATTGTGAGGCTGGTTGACACTGTGGTCCCAATTGCCCTGCAGAGTAACCTCGCAAAGCTCGCGGATACGGTCCACGCATTCAGCGGGCTGGGGCCCTTTACCTACAAGATCGCCGAGGCAGATGACACGTTTAATTCGCCGTTTGCTTATGTCCTTGCACACAGCCTCAAGAGCAGTGAGATTCCCGTGGATATCTGAAATGATTGCAATTTTACCCATCGTAATGCTCCCTCTTTGAATACTTAGTATTACCATTATAAGGTTTGCAATAGAAAAGAGACACCTATTTTCCATGCCTCCTTCCTTATATCGGGGTTTCTTTGGAAAAAGAGCATCATATCAAAGCTTGAAAGTATTGGCAAACATTATTTTGATTCTATGTATCCATGACCTCAAGCGCAGTATTTGGTATAATGATCCATAGATCATTTTATTCAATATAGAAATCAAACCGAGCTGCGGAACAACTAAGGCAAGGGCATGATCGATTAAAGGAGTAGATCCGCATAGAATCCCGTTCAAAAAAACATCTCAAGCCCGTTAAAAGTAAAAGAAACACATGGATTACGATCAGTGTGTTAAGCGTGGTAATAATAGCATCGTTCAGTTATTTAATGTATTCGTTATCCGGGCAGGAGCGCGCTCGGGCATTGGAGTCTGCACCTGGCAGCAGCCAGACAAGCAATAGCAACACTAAAGCGGGAAAGGACGGTTCGAACACGGCTGTCCCTACCCAACCGAATAACAATAATACGGGTAAGGATCAAGTAACTGTAAGCGGTGGGACTGGATCGATACCTGATGGCAATGGAACGACTTCAGGGAACCCCTCACCAAACAGCAATCCCCCCAAATCGAATGTAAAGCTAACCTTTGTTGGCGATGTAATATTTGCAAGCAAGGTGGAGGATCTGCTGAAAAAGTATGGCTGGGACTATCCGTATCAGTATGTCAAACCGTATTTGGATAAAGCCGATATCACTGTCGCCAATTTGGAAACCCCAATCTCCACACGGGGTACTCCACAATTCAAGGAATACGTATACCGCTCCTCACCGGAGGCATTGCCTGCATTTAAAGCTGCTGGATTCGATCTTGTCAACACTTCGAATAATCACATTCTGGATTATGGGCAGGATGCCTTGCTTGATACTATGGATGAATTAGATAAAGCCGGCATCAAGCGAGTCGGTACAGGACGAAACAGCGAGGAAGCGTATAAGCATGTTATCATAGAGGAAAATGGCATAAAAGTAGCTTTCCTTGGATTTAGCCGCGTAGTTCCCGAAACAAGCTGGTATGCTGGTAAACAGAAGCCTGGCCTTGCAGAGACCTATTCAACAAAGCTCCCGTTAGAGGCGATAGCCAAAGCCCGCGAAGAGGCAGATTTGGTTGTTGTTTTTGCACATTGGGGTGTAGAACGCAAAGATCGCCCGGTCAAGGAGCAGACAGATTTAGCCCATAAGTATATAGATCAAGGAGCGGATCTGGTTGTTGCAAGCCATCCCCATGTGCTGCAGGGCTTTGAACAATACAAAGGCAAGTGGATCGCATACAGCTTGGGGAATTTCATTTTTACGACCAATACAGAGCCGACGACATGGGAATCGATGATTTTGAATGCTACTTGTACTAAAGAAAGATCCTGTGAGCTTCAAATGATTCCGGTGTTGACTAAAGGAGCCCAGCCCGTTCGTATGACAGAGGAAGATGGGATGAAGCTGTTCGATAAAATGTCTCGCATTTCTATCAACGCTCAATTGGATAAGGATGGTAAAATAAGTGAGGCAGCTCCTGTTAAAGAAAAGGAAACTGCTGCAGAGGTACCGGCACAGAAAGCTGTTCCCAAAAAGCCCGCCGATACAGGGGCTTCAGGAGCAAGCTCTCCTAATCCACAGAACGGTAAAACCACACCTGCACCCGCAACGAACAAGACTTCACCAGGAAACACACAGAAAAATGAACAACCTAATTCAAATGCGCAGCAAGAGGCAGGAGCACCGAAGAAACAGCCATAACAAAGGCGATATTGTGAGATCAACGAGTATGAAATATAATATCAGAATAGTTATCAGCGAAAGCTGAACCAAGAGGAGGATTACCATGCAATCAATTCGCAATATTTATTGTGTAGGACGTAATTATGGATTGCACGCGGCTGAATTGGGAAATGATGTGCCCGATGAGCCTATGATTTTTACTAAGCCTTCCCATTCACTTGTCGGGATTCAAGGGCAGACGATTAGCCTGCCAGGTAACCGTGGTGAAGTTCATTATGAAACTGAGGTAGTATTACATGTTGGCCAAGCTTATAAGCCAGGAATCCGGGTGGATGAGCTGATTGACAATTTTGCACTCGGAATCGATTTAACTTTACGGGACGTGCAGTCAGTCATCAAGAAAAAAGGATATCCTTGGCTCCCGGCAAAAGGCTTCATCAATTCGGCTCCTTTATCTGAGTTCCGAGAGTTTCCAGGATTGGAAGCCGTAAAGCAAACGGAATTTTCCTTGCGGAAAAACGGAGAAGAAGCGCAGCGTGGCAATACCAACGATATGATTTTTAATTTTCAGGTCATCATTGATTACATAGCAGAGCATTATGGCTTAGGTGAAGGCGATATTATCTATACAGGTACTCCCGCAGGTGTAGCGGCACTTCAAACTGGCGACCGGTTGGAGCTGCTATGGGGCGAAGAATTATTCGGCGAATTCACCGTTGAATTGAAATAAAACAAAGCAGGAGGCGCTCTAAATAGCTCCTCCTGCTTTTGTATATGTTAGCAGAGTTCTTCTACCAGCTAATGTTTCTCGGCTCCCCCAAGAGCGACATCTGAATATTGTTCACGGACTTTGAGTATTTTGGGGAGCTGTTCCATGAAAGCGTCTACGACCTTGGGGTCGAAATGCTCGCCGCTTTCTTCCTTGAATAAATTGAGAATTCGATCCAATTCCCATGCAGCCTTGTACACCCGTTCACTTCCCAAAGCGTCGAAGACATCGGCAATAGCTGTAATCCGACCATAGATATGGATATTTTCCCCAGATAAGCCTGTAGGGTAACCCCGTCCATTCCATTTCTCATGATGCTGATGCGCTACAATAGCTGCGGTTTTCAAAATATGGCGGTTTGAGTTTTTAAGCAATCCATATCCGATATCCGTATGGGATTTCATAATGTCGAATTCTTCTTCGGTTAGTTTGCCAGGTTTTTTCAAAACAGCATCGGGGATAGCTACCTTTCCGATATCATGCATTGGCGATGCGATTTTCAGCAGTTCGGCTTCTTCCTCGCTCATCCCGAGACCCAGTGCCAAAATATAAGAGTATTCCGCTACGCGTTTTACATGATTGCCCGTTTCCTTGGAACGGCTTTCTCCAATCTCGCCCATTGTGAAAATGATTTCTTTTTGCGTTTCTTCGATTTCATTGGATAAAAGCGCCGATTCAAGTGATTTGCCCGCATAGGAAGCGGCTAGCGACAGGTGCTCCAGATCTTTTTCGGAAAATTGCTCCTGCTCAGTCAGCTTGTTGACGGCTTGATAAGCTCCCATTATTTCGCCTTCATTGTTACGGAAGGGAATAACCATTAACGCTTTCGTGCGATAGCCGGTCTTTTGATCCATAGCAATAGCACCGCGTTCCAGTACTTCCTTAAACTCAACATTTTGATAGGCGTCATCAATGAAAATAGGTAATCCTGTTCCGATGGAATGGCCGACTAATCCAGCGTTGCTCGGAAGTCGAAGAGGGGGGACACCATGTGCTACTGTGGAATAAACCTCGTTTTTCTGCTTATCCAAAAGCCACACCGTGCAGCGGTCGGATATGATCATTTCCCGTCCCATATCCGCCATTAACATAATTAAGTGATCCAGGCGTCGTTCATTGGCTATTTTAGCAGCGTATTCAAAAATAACTCGAAGCATTTCCTCAGGCTGAAGATCTTTTTTGATCTTTCGAATACCTAATTGGTGAGTTTCGTGCACGTAAATTCCCTCCCCTGGGCACTTCCATTTTTCTTCTATCAAAATCATATTATAATGGCTATAGGTCTGTAAACATATTCTTGTTGAAATATAGCGAAAAATGGGGGAAAGAGGTACTAGTATGTGGTTGGATTGGTGTATGGGCATATTGTTTAGTTTATTGATAGCAGGAGCTGCATATGGCAAAAAATCATTATCAGGTTCTGGAGCCGTTGCTGCTGTTGTCGTTGGAACAGTGCTGTTCGCTTGGGGAGGACTTCCTTGGTATGGCACTTTGCTAGTATTTTTCCTAACCTCAACATTTCTGACCAAATGGAGGCATAGGCAGAAAGCAGCTGTAGAAAGTGGATATGCCAAGTCGGGTCGAAGAGATGCCGGTCAGGTGCTTGCAAATGGAGGGCTTGGCACGCTGCTATGCATCGGACACAGCTTATGGCCGCACCCACTGTGGTGGGCTGCATTTATAGGTGTCATGGCTACAGTCACTGCAGATACATGGGCTACAGAAATTGGCGGCTCCAGCCGACAAATGCCGCGTTCTATCATTAATGGGCGCAGAGTGCCGGCAGGTACATCGGGAGGCATAACTGCGCTGGGCCTTGGGGCTTCTCTGTCAGGCGGCTTGGTCATTGGTATCTTCGGCTGGTTATTTATTCAATGGGGTACAGATGCGGCTGCTGTTGGCTTTAATACCTATGCCTCAAGCGGAATAGGATTGCTTCTGCTGCTTGGAGCAGTCGGGGGGATGGTGGGCTCCCTGGCCGATTCATGGCTGGGGGCGGTATTTCAGGTCATGTATCGTTGCGCAGTTTGCGGCAAGGAAGTGGAAAAAAACCGTCATTGCAATGTACAATCGGTTCAGGTTCGTGGTGCTGCCTTCATGACCAACGATGCAGTTAATTTGATCAGTTCATTGCTCGGTGGAGCCGTTTGCGTTGGCCTCTATTCTGCAATAATTTAGTAATTCATATATTCTTTATTGTACCAAAGCAGGAGGTGCACAAGGGGTACCCTTACTTAAATCCTATGTATCAAATGGACGGTAAGTTCCTTATTATGTGCCGATAGCGGAGAATTGGCTATGGGGACCAAAGGCCCTGAACGGAACTGAAAGTTCCTTTATTTGATCGGCCGCCCCCAATTTAAGACGATTGCGGAAGTCGGAATTCCGCTATTTGGGGAAAATAGGGGCAAAATGAACAAAAACAGAGAGATTGCGGAACCAACTCTTCCGTTATCTCTCTGTTTTTTGTGCTTTCCTTGCCATAGCGGAATATTACTTCCGTTAATTCATTATGGATAGACTAGTTGCTCGTATAGTAAAGCATTTGACAAGTTTGTTTAAGAAATACGTGTGAATTTATTGTGGCAAATTAATCGCCTTTACATCCTGTAAAGTAGCAGAATCCGTCGCTTTCAATACTTGCTGCGAGGTTGTATACAGGATGTCTCCGATATACAAAATTCGTTGAATACTCCGCTCATTAAGACCTTGATATTGCCCAGCTTTCAAATAATCTTCATCCGTCAGATGAGTGATCTTTCCTTGCAGCTTGAAGCCGCTTGCCAAGTCGAGCTTATACACGTAAGCCCCCTGAAAAGTAAATTGACCGTATTCGGCTGCTGTTTTCTGAGAGGGACTGTTGGAGTTGTTAGTTTCCCTTACGGTCACTGGAAAAGCAAGCAAGTTTTTCTCTTTGGAAAAAAGCAATGCTTTATGGTTTTGGAGCAGCTCGGACTCAGTTCCGCGACCGCCTATCGTTTCACTGTATAATTCCTTTGGATTGGCAACATCGCTTACATCGAACATGGCCATTTTCATACCTTGGTAGTAGGCAATCGTATTTGGATTTAGTCCAGACCCATAATTGGTTGAAACCTCAACTGCATCCTTTCCGAAGCCGATCAGATGATTCTCGTCATAAGGGTGCAGGTAGTTGCTGTAACCTGGAATTTTCAGCTTACCTAATATTTTGGGCTCCTGAGGTTCTTTTAGATCAATTACAAATAACGGATCAACGGTGCGGAAAGTAACCATGTATGCTTTGTTTCCAGCATAACGAACTGAATAAATTTGTTCACCAGGTGCAATATCCTCGATTTTGCCCGCTATGTTCATAGATTCATTAAGCACATACATATTATTTTTGGATTCAGCTTCGCCGGTCATCCCTGCGTAACCAGTTGTAGTGGCAATTCGGAAATACCCATTATGCTCATCCATTGAGAATTGGTTAAGTGTTCTACCTGGAACCTTCCCACGACCCGTGTAGACTACTTTACCCTGGTTCATCGTGAATTTATAGATGACGCTGTTAGTTTCGCCTGGGCCTATACGAATTTTTTTCATGTCCGTATTGGATGGTACTGTTTGAACGGCACTTGTATATTCTTCAGTAGTTACATACAGCTGTGTTTGTGAAGCATAAACTTGATTACCTGAGCCAAGATAGCTCGTTACATCCATCTTTTGTGTTGGCTGGTCAAGATTCAAACCAGCTACCATCAAATAGTTGGGCTGTACGGAATTCGGGAAGTAGCGGATATCCTCGTAGCCTATTTTTACAAAAGAGTCGCTATCAGCTGCTGAATCACGATAAGTGGGCACGGCACTGGCTAATGCGTCAGTTTGTTCTTCGGTTGAGAGATCCTTTTGCAGCAGCGGGTAAACATTAAATCCTTTGTTCGCAACGAGATAGAGAGAGGCGCCTACTTTACGTGAGGAAATATAGTTTCCTTCGAGCTCAACCTCGCGAACTTTTTTAAATTGAGTGCGGTCTCCCAGCTCATAGATAATAGCTTTTGTTGTATTTGTAAATATACGGGAAGGTCGAACAATCATTTTTTGCACAGCAGGGGAACTGCTGGATGCTTCAACCGCAGGGGCAGCAGGGCTTGCGCTATCCTGAGCGGGGTAAGCTCTGTCATTATAAGGATAAGAGGTGCTTCCGATTACGACCATATATTTATCATCAATATAGAGCTCATTCGCACGAAAGTTTTTGTCATCGAATATTAACGTTTGAACTACCTTCATCTGCTCTGCAGGATAGGCGGAGGCAACGATGACACGGTTTTTATTAACCTGGTAAATATAGGATCCGTCTGTTTTGATAATATCAGATTCATCTACGCCTTCAACCTGTACATTAGTGCCCGAATAATCTGCCTTTGCTTCAGATTTGGCTGCAGCAGCTGGCGCTGGCATTGGGGCTGAAGAGGAACTTTTTGCTGCGCTGTCCGAGGTTACAGTTGCCGACAGCTTTTCTTTTACCATAGGCTGTGCCATGACCTTGGCCGTTACTGAGTAAATGGGGGAAGCGCCGTTACCGTATTCTTTAAAAAGCTCCTTCATATTATCTAATGAACCAACCGTGGGCAGGCTTTTATCCGCATCATGAATAGCTACGGTTTGGTTTAATGCATCCCAATATACGTTGAAATCAAAGGATTCGCTGAAGAAACGCAGCGGTACGAATAATTTACCAGACTCCATTCGTGGGGAAACATCGAGAGTTATCGGCTGTTCCCCGCGGAAAGCCTGTACGTTGTCAACGGACAACTTGATGCTCTTGTCTCCTTTTACAGCTGTGGCAGTCTGAGCATTATCCTCCCAACTAACCTGGACATTCAATGCTTCCGAAAGGTCTCGAAGCGGCACCATTAAGGTGCTTCCTACCCGTAGTGGCATAGAACTGAAGGTAACGGATTGGCCGTTCAAGCTTAGTCCGATCTCTGTTCGGTTTTCTATTGCAGCAGAAGGCAGGGCAGCACCGGAGGTGAAAAGGGTAACAGCGAGAAGACATGCTAAAGGTAGCATTTTTTTCATAATAATCCCTCCAACAATAATGTTGATTTTTTCCAATCAATTCTTCTAACGTAGTCGAGGGTAGTTTTGTTACAGCTCATCTTGAGAAAAAAAGAAAGCAGCAAATAAGCCGCTTCTTCAGTAAGATGGCGGCCCAGCTCATGGTATGCAGCTTAGTTTGCATTTTGATAAAGCATTGCCCTGTTGCGGCCCTCATGTTTAGCTTGATAAAGAGCTTTATCCGCACGTATGAACAACTCTGAAGGGTTCATTTCGGCAGAAGGAACCACAGTGGCTACACCTAAACTAATGGTGATGCATAGGGCAGGCTCCGAACGAATGTTAGGAATTTGCAAGGATTCAATATGTGCGCGCATTTGGTTGGCTACTATGTTCGCACCTTGTAAATCCGTTGCTGGAAGAACAATAACGAATTCTTCTCCCCCGTATCGGGCGATAAAGTCATTCGGACGTTTTACACTCTTTTTCAATGAGTTAGCTACACGCTTTAAGCATAAATCACCTTCAAGATGGCCATAGGTGTCGTTATAACGTTTAAAATAGTCAATATCAAGAAGAATGATCGATAAAGGTGAGGAGAATCGGAGTCCATGCCGCCACTCTTTATGGAAACATTCATCGAAGCCTCTACGATTTGCAACTCCTGTCAATGCATCGATGGTTGAAATTTTTTGCAGCATTTCATTGGATACCAGCAATTCATGCTCAGCTTGCTTGCGAGTGGTAATATCCCGAGAAACAGCAACAACTTCTTTGTTATGTCTCTTGGAATCAGAAATACTTCGGGATGTAGTTTCAAACCAGATGTAAGTGCCATCTTTCCTGCGAATGCGATAAGAGGAAAATTGTTGATTTAAATCAATGGCATTATTTTGCTCCCAGTTTGCGAACATATCATATTCTTCCGGATGAACCAGCTCCAGTACATTGCGGCCTATGAGCTCATCAGGCTCGTACCCAAGCAGAGCTGCTGATGCGGGCGATGCATACAGAAAGGTGCCGTCCACAGCATGTCTTGAAATGAGGTCGGTTGAATTATTAGCGATCATCCGATACATTCTTTCGCTTTCCCGCAAGGAGTCTTCATTCTGCTTACGCACAGTAATATCCCGGAAATAGACCGTTATAGACTCAGGCTCGGGATAGGTGTGCAGCTCAAACCATTTGTTAAACCTAGGTGAGAAAAACTCGAACGAATCGGCAAGCTGAGTGGTCATAGAAGACAGAAACTTCTCATAGAGAGGAGTGCGGACAGCTTCTGGAAATTGTGACCAGAATGTATGGCCGATTAGATCGGTGCTGTTTTTTTGCAGCAGTTTTTCTGCCGCCGGATTCAGACAGGTAACGAGGCTTGAAGAATCCAACACAACCATTCCCACGCCAGTTACAGTTGAAAAGCCGTCAGAATGGAACAGTGGTTCTTGTATACTGTAGTCCAACGATTTGGCTAGCTCCTGGATTTGGATCAAAACACATTCATCAGAATCAGGCAGACTTAGTGGAAAGGCGCTAAGCTGTACAGGCAAAGCTCCTTTTTCCTTATGCAGCAAACGTAATTCAAGCTGCTTTAAAGCAGGCTCTCTCCATAGGAGATACCGGATAAAGAAGGCAAAATGCAATTCATCATCAGGGTGTGTAATCGAGCTTATATGTTTCTCTATCAAGGAGGAATCCTGGTAAGCCAGAATATTGCCGAAAGCAGGATTCACCTTGAGAAAGCGTCCGTCTTTTGATATAACTGCCATGCCTGTAATCGACCATTGAAAAGCGGCGAGTCCAATACGAAGTTCTTCTTGATTTGGATCAGGCATGTAAAAATTCCTTCCTGTTCAATGATATGTTTTTTAACATTATTAACTATATTGTAAATAATGTTTCCCTACAGATCAATGAATAAATACGAAAAAAGATGTTCTTTTTATGTGAATTACTCCACATGTTGTTTGGTTTCAGGCTCCGCAGGTGCAGGCGACGGTTGTTCGCTGACGATTGCAGGAGTGGCAGTTGGCGAGGATGCTTGCTTTAATTCCACTAGTTGTTTCTCCATCTGTTTGATCGTTTTTTTCAATTTGAACTGACGTGAGACCCCTATAAGGCCAACTATGAGTCCGCCGAGCAGAGTGGAGCCAAGTATGATTAAAATAAGTGGAAGCTCTGTTTCTGTAAAAATCAGATGTACCCGAACGGGAGCTACATTAAAAACAGCAAAAATGGCTGTAATTAGTGCAAAAACCAAAATAAGAATAAAGGTCCATTGTGCTTTCAAAAGAATACGCCGCCTCCTAAATAAAAATGTGAAAGGAACAAGGCTGCCAACATCTCCCGCAGGCAGCCTTGCTGTGCTTATTATTTGGCTAATTTCTCCATTTGCTCAAGCAAGTCTTTGAAAACATCCATTGCCTGTTTGATTGGCTCAGGGGAGGACATGTCGACACCCGCACGCTTCAAGATGCTAATGGAATAGTCGCTGCCCCCACTTTTAAGGAAGCCTAGATAACGATCGACTGCCGGTTGGCCCTCCTCAAGAATTTGCTTGGAGAAGCTGGTGGCAGCAGAGAAGCCTGTAGCATATTTATATACATAGAAGCTATTGTAGAAATGAGGGATACGCGCCCATTCCATTTCGATATCTTTATCGACAACCATATCTTTGCCATAGTACTTCAGGTTAAGGTCGTAATAGATTTTACTTAGCTCCTGAGGAGTAAGCGAATCACCTTGCTCTGCTCTTTCATGAGTTATTTTCTCGAATTCAGCGAACATGGTTTGCCGGAAAACGGTTGTACGGAATTGATCCATATAGTAAGTGAGCAGGTACATTTTTTCTTTGGGATCCGTTGATTTCTTCAGCATATAATCCATCAGCAGCGCTTCGTTTAATGTGGAAGCTACTTCTGCCAAGAAGATTGTATACTGCGCGAAGCGGTAAGGCTGGCTCTCATCGGATAAGTAGGAGTGAATCGCATGGCCCATTTCGTGAGTTAATGTAAACATGCTGTTCAGGTTGTCTTTATGATTGAGCAGAACATAAGGATGAGTACCGTATGCTCCCCAGCTGTAGGCACCGTTTCGTTTCCCCTCGTTCTCATATACATCAATCCAACGGTTGGAGAAGCCTTCCTGCAAAATGTTCAAATAATCTTGCCCAAGCGGCTTCAAGCTTTCTTTTACCGTTTCTTTAGCTTGCTCGTACGTAATATCCATTTTATACTCATCCACAAGTGGGGCAAACAGGTCGTACATATGGAGCTCATCTACCTTCAGCAGCTTTTTACGCAGCTCCATGTAACGGTGCATCAGCGGTAGAGACTCATGGATAGTGTCAATGAGATTCGTATACACTTCCTTCTTGATATTATCCCCGTACAGGGACATTTCTAGGGCGGAAGGATATTTGCGTACTTTGGAATAAAAAATATTTTTTGTGATATTGGCAGCTAATGTAGCGCCGATGGTGTTCTTATTTTTGCCGTAGGTGGCATACATCGCTTGAAAAGCTTCTTTACGAACGTCCCTGTTGCGGCTTTCCAAAAATTGAATGTATCGCCCGTGGGTTAGCTCGACTTCCTCGCCTTGCTCGTTCTTCACCTTTGGAAACTTCAAGTCAGCATTGTTCAGCATGCTAAAAATCGTGCTGGGTGCTTGTGATAAGTTTCCAACCTGGGCGAGCAGCGCTTCCTCTGATTTAGAGAGAATGTGCTGCTTTTCACGGATCATTTCGTCTAAGGTTCTTTTGTAAAATTGAAGCTCTTGATGGTTCAGCAGCTTGTTCAGCTCTTCATCTGACAAGCTTAGTATTTCAGGTGAGATAAAGGATAAGGCCTCGCCGCTTTCAACACTGAGCTTCTTGGCTTTGTCGGATAACGCCTGATAAGTAGGCTCCGTCGTATCTTCATGGTGCTTCATGTTAGCATATACGTAGAGTCTTTCCATATGTAAGGAGATGGAGTCTTCAAGCTCAAAGCATTGCTTGATGGCTGTGGGATTATGCAGCTTTCCCTGAAATGCCGCCACCTTCTGCAAAGCTTCCTTGACCTCTTGGTACTCTTTGTCCCATGCCTTCTGGTCTGCGAATAAATCCTCCAGTTTCCAGCTTTGCTCAACTGGAACATCATTGCGCTTAAGTACTTGATTCATCGGAGCCCTCCTCGTTATTTTGGATGGTTTGCTAAATCCTTCTGCTGCTATAGGGGCGGAAAGCATAGTTCCTGTTAACAGCATACCGGTCATAATCAATGGAAAAAACCGCATCTAAGCTCACGCTCCCTGCTATTTTTTTCCTAGTATGACCGGATGGTAGCTTTATTATAAGAGAATCTTTTATCGAAGTAAAACAGGGATGTGCGACCGCGCCTTAGAGGTAGATTCTCTTGCTGATGCACGAAGCCATTACAAGAGGTGAAGCTTGCATCATAAAAGGAAATTACCGATCGAAGTAAATTCACAGGTGATCGACCGCGATTTAAAGGTAAATTTCCTTGCTGATGTACGAAGCCATTTCAAGAGGTGAAGCTCGCATCTCGCCCCTCACAGCTTAGTGCAGGGAGAAGAAGCTATACACGATTAACGAAAAAGAGAAGGTGACCATCACCAATGCTAATATGGCAAGAGGACGCTTTACGGTGCTCGGAAGTGTGTCTTTTTTTAAAATAAGGATCAGGGCAAAGCAGAACGATACAATTATCATTGTTAATATAGAAGCTGAATTACTCATGCAGGATTCACCTCATCTGGCAGGGTATGGACTATATAGGTATTGCTTTCTAAATGATTCGCTGCATGAAGGCTCAAATCCTTTCTCTACAGGGTTTGGTTTACGTTTTCTCTTTCTTTCCAGTATACGGAGTGAGGTAATGATGCATTCGTTATTCAATCGGTATTATATAAAAAAGCTTCACTTATACCGTATCCCGTCTTCCATTACATAAGCGTAACAGAGAGGAGGGAGGGCATGTCGTGAAGCTTTATCAATTAGAGATTAGCCGGTCTGCTTGACAAGCACTAATCGGCCGTGCTCATCCTGACTTGCTTTAAAGCTGTCATCCGGTTGAATATTGGCTTCTTGCATAAGCTCATGCGATAGGGTCAAATGACCGCTCGAATCAAGCGTAACAAAGGAGCTGCTCTTCTTCTTCCAAATACCCGCTAACAATACGCCAACAGTTACTATCGCTACCAAGGTCCATTTAAGTACCGGATTGGCTGCAAACCAAGTGGCAACAAGTGGATCCCCGACCAGCATTTTTCCTGCAGTAAAAGCCAGAACTCCCGAACCTAGATAAATAATCCATGGAAACTTCTCCATCCATCGAATGAACAGTGTGCTGCCCCAAACCATGATGGGAACGCTGATAAGGAGACCCAACAGGACTAATACGAAGCTTCCATCATGAGAACCTGCTGCACCTGCTACAGCAACTACATTGTCAAAACCCATTACAGTATCGGCGATAATGATGGTTTGAATGGCTGGCCAAAGTGCATTTTTCGCTTGAATATTATGATCCTTTTTATCAACCAGCAATTTATAGGCAATCCAGACTAATACCACGCCTCCTACCAAAAGAAGTGCCGGTAGCTTAAGCAGCCACACAACGGCCAATGTTGCTATTACACGAATTCCAATTGCGCCAACAGTCCCCCAAATAATAGCTTTCTTCTGAATTTCCTTCGGCAAATTTCTCGCTGCTAACCCGATTACAATGGCATTGTCTCCTGCAAGTACCAAGTCGATGAGAATAATGCTTAATAGTGCCGTGAAAAATGTTGCATCCAACCATTCCATACCCGATCAGCTCCTTAGTCTTGTAGTAAATTTTACATAAAAAATGACCTCTACCAATTAACTGGTAAAGGCCATTAACAGAAAAAGACCTTTACCGAATAGGCAAAGGTCTTGCTAACAACGATACGTTGCCAATAAAGCCGGGGCTTTAAAACCCGAACTGACGACTTTACTGTGAGAAGCTACTCCCCTTTGGAGGACATCTTATGTAATTAACTTTATTATATGAGCTGGACAAGCACAAAGTCAAGCTTCTGGGAAAAATTACACTTCTTTAAAAGCCTGTATAATCGCTTCCCGTTCCTCCGGGGTACGGTCAAAGCCTTCTTTAGAGAACCTCGACTCCGCCCAATGCATCATTTCGGGACGGCTTATGAACGTATGGCATTCCTCACCCCATTGGTCGCTAATTTCCCGTAAAATCAAGGTTTTTCCGTGTACTTCAACGGTGAGCATGTTCCATTTGTCTATTTTGTAAATTAAGTGTTTTTTAATCATCATTAAGCTCCATTTCCTTAAGAAAGATATCGGCTGAATCATACCGCAAACCTAAAGGAAAATCAAGTGCGATAAGCTTTGCGCAGCTATAGGGGTGCTTTTTTTGCTTTTGCTGCTGAAAAAAAGATTGTAAACATATGGGTGGCATGTTAAAATTTCTCCTAAGCTTAGCGTAGGCTAGCTTGTGGCATATTGCCATAGATGAGTTGTGATGAGAAGAGGAGAGATGAGTATGAGCAAGAGTAAACGTTATGAGCAAACAGGTGTGGCAATGACCTGCAGGTCATTTGCCGAGTATGAAAAAATGTTCGCTTTAGGACAGCTGACAGCGTTAGATGGTCCGATATTGGATGTTGCAGCAGGGGCTTCGTCATTTACAGCTGAAGCTTGCGCAAGAGGGATTAACGCAAAATCTGCAGATCCGCTCTATTCAATGAATGCGGATGAGATCATGAGTCATGGCGGGCAAGAGATAATAACCTCAACTCAGAAACTGGCTGCTATCAAGGAATCGTTTGACTGGAGCTATTATGGTGACCTGGATCGTCATCGTGCTTTACGTGAACAGTCATTGGTTCGATTTATTCAGGATTATCGGCAGTACAAAGAGGAGGGACGGTATGTACCTGCTCTGCTGCCTAAGCTGCCATATGAAGATGGCACATTTAATCTTGTTCTGTGCAGTCATTTTTTGTTTCTATATCATGAGCAATTCGATTACGAGTTTCACCTTCAGGCCATACAAGAATTGCTTCGCGTATGCCGACCAGGCGGACAGGTGCGAATCTACCCTTTAAGATCACTGCAATGGGACTATTATCCCCACTTGGAGCAACTGCTATCAACACTAGAAAAAGAGCAAATAAAAACCAGATTGCTTGCTTCAGAATTGCCGTTTATTCCAGGCTCTACAGAGCTGTTAAGCCTTGCAAAATAAGAGAAAAACAGCGGTTGTTGATAATTTTTGAATGTTGATTTATAATAATTGTGATGCTATAATTAACCTATTCGCCCTTAGATGGCGATACTTCTAGGAGGTTGTTTTCATTGAAAGGTACAGTTAAATGGTTTAACGCAGAAAAAGGTTACGGTTTCATTTCAGTTGACGGCGGCGACGATGTATTCGTTCACTTCTCCGCAATTCAAGGCGACGGTTTCAAAACTCTTGAAGAAGGCCAATCCGTTGAGTTCGAAATTACTCAAGGCAACCGTGGTCCTCAAGCAGCTAACGTCATTAAGTTATAAGATCCTAAAACTTTTATGGGGTTGCCCATTGAAAAGTTTTCTTATATATTAGTGCCATAGCAACCAAAAATAAAAGTAGTTTGCGAAAGTTTCGGCTTTCGTGAACTGCTTTTTCTTGTTTTGCACTGATGACCCGGACCTTATTGCGATAGATAGCATATAAACCCATACTTATAACCATGGAAATCCGCGGAACTGGTCCGCGGATTTTATTCGTATTGCTAATCGACAATTCTGAGGATTTCCGCAACTTCCTTGCGGGCCAGCTTACCTGGCTGCTCGGAAGGATGACCCAAAGAAATAACCATATTAATCTGACATTCCTCAGGAATATTGAGGTAATCTCTTAATTGATCTGCGGCTAACAGCACAGGGCCGGTCATAGGGCAAGTAGCAAGTCCTTTGGCATGGGCAGCCAGCATCAAGTTCTGAGCAGCCAGGCAGCTGCTTTTGATACCTTCCTCATCCCATACAGAAGGATCTACAAGCTGTACAGGATCAAAAATTTTGTCTCTGAATTTAGATGTATAAGGAGTGGCAAGACAAACGATCAATACGGGAGCATCAGCAAAAGCAGTAGCGTAGGGGCCAAATGATTTAACGAGCATCCGCGCCTCGCGACTTAGTCCTCGTTCTTCGGCCTCCGCAGCTTTTTTGTGCAGCTGATCCCAGGTCATTTGCTCGATCTCTTTTATTTTCTCACGGTTTATTACTGCGATAAACTGCCAGGTTTGCGAATTCGTATCGCTTGGCGCATAGCGGGCACAATCTATGAGTTCTTTTATATCCTCGACGGTTACATCCTCTTCAGTAAACCGGCGAATGCTTCTTCGTTCTAACACAATTTTTTTGAAATCATCGAATTGCACGGCAAATACATCCTTTCAAGCTCACATGGAAATAGTTTATGACTTGGTACTAATAGCTGCCATTAATTATATCCGGTTTTGCAGAGAATAACAACGGTAACAATGTTTTATTGCAATACAACCGTGTCACCTTCTATTAATCCGCTTATAATCTCTGTTTTTTCCGGTGTTTCTAACCCGATTTTGATATCGCGGCGTACAGGTGCTCCTTGTCCGGCTTCTGATACCATCACATAGTATTGATCCTTATCACGCTGAACGGCAAGAGTAGATACAACCAAGGTGTCAGGCTTCTTATCCGTCTGAATAGTGGCAGTCAAACTGAGACCGGCGATGAGCTGCTCATTGGGTGGAAGCGAGATAATGACTTCAAATTCTGCCGCAGCCGTATTTGTATCTGTAGTGCTTTTGGCGAACTTAGAAAGCTTCTCCACCTTACCCTGTAGGGTTGTGTTCTTAAGTGCGTCCACTTTAACCTCTACAGACATTCCGGTTTTAATACGAAATAGATCAAATTCACCGACATAACCAATCAATTGCAGCTTTGTGAGATCAACGATCTTGCCAACCCGTTCATTTTCCTTGATAGATTGGGGTTCCTTGGTGTCGTTAAACAAAAAGATACCGGTTTCCGGTGCAGTGAAGCTAGCGCTTTGACGTTTTTCCAGCTTTTGCGCCAATTGGGTTTCCATATGTTCTGAGTTCAGCTTGCTGATTTCAGTTTGCATTTGAGTCGTTTTATTTTTGGCAAAACGTTGTTTGGCTTCTGTTTCCGATAACCCGCCATTAAGGATGGTTTCTGTGGAGATGATATCTTCTTGAAATTTGGCAATTTGAATTTCCATATCTGCTTTTTTTTGATTAGCCTGGAGCTGAGCAATTTCATCACGAAGTGCGGTGTCGTCTAGCTGGAACAACAAGTCACCTTTATTGACCTGAGTGCCTTCACTGACCTTCCACGTCTTAACGTCTGCACTAAAAGGGGCGTTAATATAAGTTTCCTTCTGATAGGAGGATTTACCTTTAAGCTCAACTGTACTGGATAAATCTTCTCGCGTTACCTTGAAGCTAATAGCGGATGAGTTCATCGACCCCGCTTGCTGAGTCGGTTTTGGGGAATGACTTAGTAAAAATAAGGCTGCGGTTATACCAGCTACGATTATTACCGCAAATCCGATCAGCCACGTTTTCTTTTTCATAATTGTAATATCTCCTAATCCCGTTTGATGGCAGTTAATGCATCGGTGCGTGAAGCTTTTACAGCCGGATAAATGCCTGAAAGCACACCCGTCATAACAGCGAAAAATAACCCGACCGGTAAGATCCAGGGACTAATAAACAAAATCTCGGCCTGTGCGCCCGGTCGCTGTGGAGTGAATTGAATGACGGCAATATTGATTCCCCAAATAACCCAATAAGAAAGTAAAATGCCGCATCCGCCGCCTAGTAAACCAAGAAGAGCCGACTCCATCATAAACATGTTGCGGATTTGTTTTAAATTAGCGCCCAGCACTTTCATAATGCCAATTTGCCTTCTTCTTTGATAAGTGGACATGGTCATGGCGACTATGATCGAGATGGAAGCGACAAAGAGGATGAACAGGCCGATCCCACCGAATATAAGGCGCAGTATGACCAGCTGACCTTGCATTTGCTCCTCGCGGTGAATGTTGGTTTCAGTAGAAAGCTTGAGCTTTTTGATAAGATCGTCGACTTCCTTCACATAGATGCTCTGGTCAACTTTAATTTTCACTTCATTGTATTCCGACGCCTGTTTTTTCTGAGCTTCGCCGTTGTTAGATTTATCTGTACTGCTCGTATACATATTAGAGATTGCATCCTGCAGCCTTTTACCCAATCCAGGTGAAACGAAGGCGGTTTTCATATTCATAATGGCATCATCAGGAATACCCTCAGGTTTTTTTAGAATCCCAGTCACACGTAAAGGAATGGCGGTTCCTGAGGTTTCTGTTCCATTAGGACGGAAAATTTGCGGATTTAACATAATTTGCTTCTGATAAACCGGATAAGCGAGGTACATTTGCTGCTTCCAGCTATTTGTTACCTGCCTGTCCTCGGACATGTTTTGAATTTGCAAGGAACGTGTGCGCGACAGCTGCTTGTCCAATAGCCCCATTGTGGCTCCATAGCTCAAAATGATGGTGTTCTCTTGATCGCTTGCACTGCCTTGCTGGAGCTCGTAGCCGAAAGCCTCGAGTGTATGTAATTCGGTTGCGAATATGTTGTTAATTCGTCCTTTTTTACTGTCTATATCGAATTCAAAGGAGTTGAGCGTTTGATAGGTTGCGATGGCTTTGACATGGGGGAAGCCGCGCATAATTTCTATTTTTGCTTTAGTTAATTCATAGGGCTTGGCTGCGCTGGGATCGGATTGATTGGTTTCGTTGGAATATCCGTTGCGCACCGTTATTTCGTCCGATTTCATGAAATAACTCATTTGTTCGCGGCTGTAATGATTGATGGATTCTCCAAAGGAAAGAGCTACGATAATGGAAGCTGAGCCTATGGCTATCCCCATTGTGCATAAAGCGGTGACGACCATCCGGCGTCTCAACTGATCCCAACCAAGACGTAAATAATCGAAGCCTTTCATTCGGGTTCACCTGCCCACGAGGCGTCCTCCACTAAAAATCCATCGCGAAGCTGTATAACCCGGCGAGTGCGTCTTGCTACCTCCAACTCATGAGTAACAATTACAAAAGTGATAGATAATGTATGATTTAGCTCAATAATGAGATCGATGATTTCTTTTTCGGTTTTTGTATCCAGGTTACCGGTAGGCTCGTCAGCAAATACAATGGCAGGTTCAGTTATTAGCGAACGAGCGATGCTAACCCGCTGCTGCTGACCACCGGAAAGCTGGGAAGGGAACAGCTCGCTTTTTTCCCCCAAACCGACTTTGTTGAGCAATACCAGTGCTTTTTCTTTGCGGGTTTTCGCCTTTATACTTTGAAACACTAAAGGAAGCTCCACATTTTCCCGTACCGTTAAGTGGGGAATTAATTCGTAGGATTGAAAAATAAAACCGATCTGAGTGCGGCGAAATTCAGCCAGCTGGTTCTCAGTCATTTTCTCGATGGGGTGGCTGTTAATCAGGATGCTCCCCTCGCTTGGCTTCATAAGGCCGGCCATTAGATTCAGCAGCGTTGATTTACCTGAGCCTGAGCTTCCGAGCAGGGCGATAATCTCCCCTTTTTCAACGGTAAAATGAATGTTGTGAAGCACCGGAGTTTCTTCTCCGCCATTGATAAACCAGTGTGACAGTCTTTCTACTGCAAGCACATAACCCCTCCGTTACAATTGTAAACTTACTTAAGTAAGACGCGAGTCGTTGTCGAAATGTTGCAGAAAATGTCAAAGCCGCCATCCTTAATTGGATAGCGGCTGCAAGAAGCGATTCCAAGCTGGAAAAGGGTTCGTAGTCGTTGTCTCAATCTTCCGTCTCGCGCTGCAATAAATGCAGAAGCAGGAAGCTTATCATGCCAATGAATGCAAGGATAGCTCCGACGCCATACATAACGTGGGGACCCGCTATATTAAATACCCAGCCGCCTATTACACCGCTCAAAAGCCCGGCCATACCTGACCAGGTTACCGCATAGATGGCTTGACCTGTGGCCCGGTACTCATCAGGAACTATGCGCTGGATATAACGGATAACCGTGAACATGAAGATGCCGAAGGAGATGCTGTGAAGAGCTTGAACCGCGATGACCAGCAGCGGATTCTCGATTTGACTCATAAATATAAACCGGATCACATAGACGAGGCTGCACACAACAAGAAGGGGAAGCTCCTTATAACGATGCCCATATTTGCTTAGCAAAAGAAATGCGGGAATCTCGCTCGAGGCTGAAACAAGCCAAGCCCAGCCGACAATGGATTGATCCGCCCCTAGCCGTTGAAGGAACAAGCCGAGAAAGCCGTCATTAAACCGATGTGCAACAGAGACTATCATCACTGACAACAGGAACATTAGGAACCGTTTGGAGCCGATGATTTTGGCAAGTACGCGGAAATCCGGCTTTTTAAATGAGGTGCTTTGGACATCGGTCAAAAACAATGAAAGCATAAGCGAAATACTGATTGTGCCAAGACATAATAGAAAAGTATAGTTAGGCCCGTTCTCTTTAAGCCATATACCGAAAACGAGCGATGCGGCAGCAAACCCGATAGAGCCCCAAAGGCGGAAGGAAGCGTAGCTTTTTTTAGTCCCCCTAATGGTCAGTAATGTCAGGCTATCCGTTAATGAGCTCGTAGGCGATTGGAAAAAGAAGAACAAGGCCATCAACGCCATCAATAATCCAAAATGCAAGCTTTGAGATACGAAAAACGCCATAATTAATTGGCATACCAAGATACCGACGAGTATTTTTTTCACAGTATGGAACTTATCGCTCATAAATCCCCAGAACAGATTGGAGACGATGCTGATCATCGGTCCGATGGAGTATAAGAGCCCAATTTGAAGAGCGGAAAAACCTTTGGATTGGAAATATAAAGGGAAATAAGATGTAATAACGGCCATTGTACTGTAAAATGCAAAGCTGAATCCCCGCAGCACTGTATAGTTAGCTTTTTTCTGCTGCATAGCGCTGTTCAAATGGATCACTCGTTTCTAAGATTTTAGTGTAGAGCGGAATCCCGTTTTGCCGGTCGATTTACCGATAGCACGGAGAACATACCATACAACGGTTGCTTCTGCCGCTACACCGAATGATTGGGCAAGCGCTCCGATCATTCCATTCCATCCTGGACTTAATAAAATGCATATCGTCAAGGTAATTAAAGTTGTTGCGACATTGGCCGCCTGTGACCAAACCATAAGCTTTGTTTCTCCGCGCAGTAATACCAGACCGTTGCCAAAATCAAGCCAAGGAAATACAAGTGTCATAATTGTAAACACTCTTAATGTATCCAGGCTGGCGTGCATCAAGCGTTCATTCACACCCATTACATTTTGCATAAACCAAGGTCCGAGCGGCGTGTAGGAAACAATAGCAATCAATAAGCCCGGTATAAAAGCAAGAATCAGCGTAAAGCGCATAACAGAAGCTGGGTCCTTGCGGTAAAAGTTTAATACGATTTGATGAATGTAAGAGAAGAAGCTGATGACAAGCTGCGTAAGACTGGCTGCAATGGTGAAGGATGCAACGGCCAGTTGGAAGTCCATCGTTTTTCCAAGAAATGCGTTAATGGAAGGTCCGATAATAACTGCAATTATAGATGAATAAAGCAGCGGCTTGTAAAAATGAAAAATTTGCCGCGGGTGTTCAACGGGATGATCCGGCTTCTTCTCCGGAATTTTTTTCAGCAGCGATCGTCCTTCCCAAACACTGACAGCGGCTTCGACCATCATGCCGACCAGAAATATAATGGCTCCGACCTGTGCGCTGTTCACTTGATTGGTTTGTATGTAGTAAAGAGAAAGCGAATACATGGCAGACAGCCGGAAAAACATGCCGATGGTTAGCCATTTAGTCCTCATATTAAAGATGATGATGCCTTGGTACATGCAGCGCAGAGCTGAGAATATACTGACAAACATAAGCACTTGGTACGTCTGGATCATCGGCTTGACAAGCTCTTCGCTTGCTCCAAAGAAATACAAAAAGACCCACCTGCCAAGTGGAGTGTAGCAAATCAGGGAGCCCAAGATTAAGACGCATGCGAGCACATACCAATTAACAATTGACATGGCCCGGAACGAAACGCGATCACGTACTAATGCTGAGCATGTTTGCCTCATAAGGAGAGCCGGCTTTTCAGTTAAGCCTAATATACTCATTGGTAAAGCATAGCAGGCAATGATGATCTCAGGATTAGCCGAACGAGCCAATGTACTGTTGATGATAACGTGAGAGATTGTGATCAAGCTCGATGAGACTCCTAGCGGTATAAAAAACATTAACAACTGCTTAAAGGTGACTTTCTGTTCTTGGTTGCTGCTCATAGATTCAGGACTCCTACTGGAAAAAGATGAAATCAATTGCTCTAGTATAACATAGATTGGGGGTATTCAAAGTGTAAATTTGATACATTCCACTAGCAGTAGCTTGGGGTTCGTGGTACATTTATTGAATAAAAAAGGTAGGGTTAACTTGGAAAGGTGGAGATTTCGATGTCTTGGAATTTCATCATCGATGATCGTCTCGGTATTCCGCTTCCTCATTTTGAGAAGGAATGGGAAGATTATACGGAGGAAGAAAGATCGATAATATTACTTCATTGGGAAGAAATTCGCGGTACGATTCCCGATCAAGTTAAACGATTGGAGCGTATTATTATTGCGAAGCAAAACCAGTTGAACATAGAGGATAATTTCAAATATTCATGCCAATTGAATTCGGAAATTGCCGATCTGGCAGGAACAATCAATGAATTACATCTCTGGTTTAGGGTAAATCAGGATGTCACAGCTTCAGCAGCTCACCATTAAGAGCAAGTTTTCCAATTGGAATGAATGTATCTTTGGTAAAGGGACTTCTATAGAAGCTCCTCTTATATTATAATAGACGTTATGAGTTTTAGTGGCTGATTCCAATGAAGAAGGTGAATGCATGATGGAATGGACGGAAGCGGTGCAAAAGCTGTGGGATAAGTTGTCAGAACACCGACCTTCACTTTATCCTGCTGAAGAATGGGATGATTTGCTCGATATAAGGATAGCTAAGCTGCCTATGCAGGATATGGATTCCCGGAGAGCGGCCTATGCTTCGTCTGTTAAGGCGGGTTTGCATCTGTTGAATGAAAGCTTGGACAAATCTCATGAGCTTTCGCAGGACATACACAACCCTACTGGAAGTTATTGGCATGGGATCATGCACCGGATGGAAGGGGATTACAGTAACGCTAAGTATTGGTTTCGTCAGGTTGGAACGCATACTGTGTTTGCAGCCTTACTGGAACAAGCCAAGTATCTGTACCATCCATATGAATCGGACTTCATTCAAAGCGCAACACTGAAAGGTCAACTGAATAGGCTTATGGCAGGCTCGGAATGGGACCCTTACTTATTCGTTGATATGGTTCAGCAGCAGGTTACTGTCGCCCAAGAAGCTCAAGCGGAAGCTTTACTGCTGGAGATTCAGTGGGTCGAAATGAAGCTGCTGCTGCAGTATGCTTTGGAGCAGACCGGAGGGAAACGGATTGAGCTTTGAAGCCCGCCGCATAGCTCTTGTTCCGCGTAATCCGTTTCATTTGATGCTGCGCGTGTACCGCTATGTTTTGCCGGAGGTGCGCGATCAGCTGCAGTATTGGCGGCGCAAGGCAGAAGAGATTCCTGACGCTGAACTGCAGAAGCAGGCAATAGCCAGCATGACGAGCAAGCAGTTTCATTGTCAGGGTGGTGCTGTATACGCTGTAGCCAGATTGCAGATGCGTCACGTGATGATTCCGCTTATTGTTGCTTTTCAAACGATAAGCGATTATTTGGATAATCTATGCGATCGAAGCACATCGATGGATCCCGAAGATTTTCGCATGCTCCACCAGTCCATGCTGGATGCGGTGGATCCTGCTGAGCCTATGCATGATTATTATAGTTATCGCATAGAAAAAGAGGATGGCGGTTACCTGGATGAGCTGGTTAAGACATGTCAAGCCAGCCTTAGACTGCTGCCTTCCTATTCTCTTGTTGCAGGCCATGTTCAAGAACTGGTTGGATTGTATTGCGACCTTCAGGTGTACAAGCATGTCCGGCAGGAGCTTAGAGAGGCGGCGTTGTTAGACTGGTGGAAAGCTTATGAAACCAGATTTCCCAATATAAGCTGGAATGAATTTGCTGCTGCTACAGGCTCGACATTAGGTGTTTTTATGCTGTTTATGGCGGCATCTGATTCCCAACTGAAGCAGGAAACCGTGGAAGCGATACGAGAAGCGTATTTTCCCTATATATGCTCGCTGCATATATTGCTGGATTATTTAATTGATCAAGAGGAAGACGAGCTTGGCGGCGATTTAAATTTTTGCAGCTATTATGATGGGATGGATCAAACAGTCGAACGCATTGCTGTTATTGTGCTCGAGGCGAGGATGAGAGCAGACCGGCTGGAGCATCCATCCTTTCACAGAATGATTATTGAAGGCTTGCTCGCGCTCTATTTGTCCGATCCGAAGGTTAGTAAACAGAGACAGGTGAAGCAAATATCGCGACTGCTGATGAAGGGAAGCCCGCTAATGCGGATGTTTTTCTTTATCAACAGCATATTAATTCGTAAAACCTATTAATTGTTGTAATTAAGCCAAAGGTTACGAATCATTTTCAACAAAAACTCTCAGGAGGAAACCATACATGACAGTCAAAAAAATAGCCGTACTAACGAGCGGCGGAGATTCGCAAGGAATGAACGCGGCGGTACGTGCCGTAGTACGCAGCGGGTTATTTCATGGTTTGGAAGTTTTTGCAGTACAGCGCGGATATGCGGGTCTGATTAATGATGATATCCGGCCTATGGATTTGCGCAGCGTCGGCGATATCATTCAAAGAGGCGGAACTATTCTGCAGACAGCGCGCTGTAAGGAATTTATGACGCCAGAAGGACAGCAAATTGGTGCGGATAACCTCCGTAAGAGAGGAATCGATGGACTGGTAGTAATCGGTGGGGACGGTTCCTATCAAGGTGCCAACAAGCTGAACAAGCTTGGGATTAATACAATGGGTCTTCCTGGTACTATTGATAATGACATTCCTTTTACGGATTTCACAATTGGATTCGATACAGCGGTTAGCATTGTAGTGGATGCAATCAACAAATTACGCGACACTATGAGCTCTCACGAGCGTTCATCCGTAGTGGAAGTTATGGGCCGCCATTGCGGTGAAATAGCTTTGTATGCGGGGCTAGCGAGCGGAGCGGAAACGATTCTTGTACCAGAGGTACCGTTTGATCTGACAGAAGTTTCTCAACGAATGGTAGACAATTTTAATCTTGGAAAACGTCACAGTATTATTTTGGTTGCAGAGGGAGTTTGCAAGGGCGAGGATATTGCTGCCGAAATTACGAAGAACACGGGTATTGAACCACGTGTAACTGTATTGGGCCATATTCAGCGCGGCGGAGCGCCAACGCATAATGATCGTATACTAGCGAGCAGCTTGGGTGACTTCGCAGTGCGTAAATTAATTGAAGGCGAGTCCGGCAAAGGCTGCGGTATTATCAAAGGCGAATTAGTACTAACCGATATTGACAAGGTTGTAAACACCAAGAGAGAATTCAATATGGAGCTGTACGAATTAGCAAAGAGATTGTCTCAATAATCGATAAGCTTTTTAAAGGAGGAACATGCGCCATCTTGTGCCAACAAGAGGCAGCATGTTTTTTTGGCTGATATAGAATTTATATGTTTCGGGGCTCCCCGCAAAGTATCTGAATCAACTTCGAAGCAAGACCCCACTTTGTGGGGATTGCTTACCGCCCCTGCTTCAAAGCATTCAATATTTCGGCTGTCGGGCGGTTTCCCTTTTTGGCATAGATGATATCCCCTTTAATACCTATGACAATTACGCAGCGCTGTTGGCCCAGCAAGAAGATTTTACCTACATCGAACAGCTGCCGAATTCTCTCATTGGTGTCAGACACGAGTGGGAAGTCATACAGAAATTTCTGCGAAAATTGCCTATGCTCCTCAAGCGTGCCCGGGTTAATGCCCAATACGAGTGCATTGAATTCGGCATATTGAGAAGCAGAATCACGAGCAGCGCATAGCTGTTTGGTACATATGGGTGTTTCGTCCTTCGGATAGAAGATCAGCACGATAGGCTGCTTTCCTAAATAGTGCTGCAGATTTATCGTGCCTCGGGTGCTATCGGCTTCAAATGATGGGGCAATAGATCCAATAGACAGCATGGAGAACATCTCCTTCAGTTATTTCGTTCTTACCATTGTATCGAAAAAGGGAAATTACATGCAAGCAAATACAATCCTGGAACATAGGGCACCATTGACCCAACAAACTTTTATATACTATTATGTATGTAAAGTAAGTACAAGTACAGTGAGGAGCGATAGCAATGGCTCGAATTACAATTATTGCAGGGAGCAACCGTGAGAATGCAACGAGCACCCAATTGTGCAGACATCTGCAAAAGGTGTTAGAAGAAATGGGATGCAAGGTTACGCTGCTCTCTTTGTATGAGCTGCCAATGCCATTCTACAGACCGCGTGTCGCTTCAGACGATACGAATGTAGGTTTGTTCATAAAGAGCTTAAGGGAAGCCGATGGTATAGTGTTAGCGACACCGGATTATCACGGAGCGCCTAGCGGCATTTTGAAAAATGCGCTTGATTACGCAGGCTTCGATGAATTCGATGGCAAGGTAGTGCTGTCTGTCAGTTCGGCGGGCGGGGCTGTTGGCGTCAGCTCGCTGCAGCAGCTGCAAACGATAGTACGTAATGTTCATGGTGTGAATTGTCCTGAATGGATCTCGATCGGAGGAGAGCAGAGAAGCTTTACATCCGATGGAGCGCCTGCTCATGATAAAATAAGAGAGCGCGTAGCGCGAACGCTTAATTATTTCGTTTCGATGGTGAAAACCTTCCGGAAATTGTAAAAGGCTGGAGTGAAAATTTTATCATGTCTATATTAAAAAATGATTGGGCCGAACTGCTGGCGCCGGAATTTGAGCAGCCTTACTATATCGAGCTTCGGCAGTTTTTAAAGGAAGAGTTTCAAAAACAAACGATATATCCGAATATGCATGATATTTATAATGCGCTGCATTTAACAGCATACGCTGATGTTAAAGTCGTCATATTGGGGCAGGATCCCTATCATGGAGCAGGACAAGCGCATGGATTAAGCTTTTCCGTTAAGCCCGGTGTTCCCGCACCACCTTCCCTCCAAAACATGTTTAAAGAGCTGCATGAAGATTTGGGCTGCATCATTCCAAACCATGGATATTTGGCAGGCTGGGCAGAGCAGGGGGTGCTGCTGCTGAACACAGTGCTGACCGTAAGGGAAGCTTCGCCTAATTCGCATAAAGGGAAAGGGTGGGAGCGGTTTACCGATAGCGTCATCGGGTACTTGAATAAGCGGGAAGAGCCAATAGTGTTTATTTTATGGGGAAGCCATGCACAACAAAAGATCCAGCTCATTACGAATAAGCGGCATCCAATTATTCGTTCCGTACATCCCAGTCCATTATCAGCTTATCGCGGATTTTTTGGGAGCAAGCCATTTTCTAAAGCGAATGCTTTTCTTCGCAGCCAAGGTACAGCAGAAATAAACTGGCAATTATCTAATTTATAGAGGTTATTCAAAAAGACCCCGCAGAATCGGCGATTTCTTGTCGCTTTTTCTGCGGGGTCTCTTTTAATAAAAGTATTTATAAGTTTCGGGGCTCACGGCAAAGTATCTGAATCAACTTCGAAGCAAGACCCCACTTTGTGGAGGTATTTTATCATCAGCTCTTATTGTAATCTACATTTGGTGTGTACGTATTAACGGCATTCCATAACAGAAATTCCTCAACACCGTTGTCTTTCAAAGCTCTGATTTGTTCTTCGACTTCGTGCTTGCCGTATTTGACATAGCCCTGCACCCAAGAGGCTGTGAAGTCCTGAATCCATGGGCGTACAACAGGCTTCAGTTCACCTATAGGATCAAGCTTTTTATGAGTATCCTTGGAGGCTCCGTCTATAGTGACATATGGTGCAGCATCCGGTACTTTGGCACCGAACCAGCCTGTGCTGTAATGGCTTGGATAGATCATCGGGCAGATGACATCAACATTTTGAGATATTTTCACAAAATCCTGTCCAATCCCTTCTGCAGCAGGCACAGAAGCGGCATAACCAAAAATATCAACCGAAACTCTTATGCCAAGAGGCGTGAGCTGTTCTCTTGCGTACTTCACAAATTCGGCAACGGCATCGATTCTTGAACGGTCGTCTTTTTCATATTTTAACGTATCGGCGCGCTTCTCGAAGCCTTCGGGGAACCGCACGTAGTCAAACTGAATTTCTTTAAAACCAGCTTTGGCGGCTTCCTTCGCAACGGTGATATTATAATCCCATACCTCTTTCATGTAGGGATTTACAAAGCTGTCCTTGCCATTGTTCCACAAGGTCCCGTCCGGATTGACATAAGATAGTTCAGGACGCTTCTTGGCTAACACGGTGTCCTTGAAGACGACAATACGGGCAATGGGGTAGACTTGATGCTCCCGCAGCGTAGTCATGAATTTGGGCATATCGGAAATGATCTTCTGTGTTGTATCCATAGCTTCAAGTTCCGGGTTGCCAGTCGGATAAGTAATATAGCCCCAATCGTCTTTGATATCAACTACAACAGAGTTTAAATCCGTATCGTCCAGTAGTTTTAATAAGGTGTTCATTCGTGCCCCTCCAGCACTGTGAGCTGTAACATAAACGCCTTTTACTTTAGGGGCGTCTGTTTGAGGGTCCTTCTTATTAACGGGCATTAGCCGATCATTGGGGTTGGCCGCAAGACCAGGTGCTGCTTGTTGGACAATAGCATTTTTGGAATCCAGTGATGCTTGAACAAGCTGCTCGAAGCTCACATCGGGATGATCCGTTCCTACCTGACCCATTACCATTAACAGCGAGGCTAGTAAAAGTTCCATGCGTGTCTATCTCTCCTTGCCAGAATGATATTCTCCATTATAATAGAGAAGTTGATAGGTTGATAGAGAAGTTTGACGCATTTTGTTGGGATTTCGGGAAAAGTGACATTTTATAAACAAAAAAGGACAGGTGTTATGAAAAAGCAAATATGGACGCTGCGCGGCTTAAATCTTTCATACTATGCTACTACAGCAGCTCTTATGCCATTTCTTCCGATTTATTTCGGGCATAAAGGCTATTCATCCTCGCAAATTGGCTTGCTAATGATGTTCGGGCCGTTTGTGGCGATATTTGCCCAGCCGCTATGGGGATATTTGGGAGATCGTTATAACACACTTAAGCTCATTATTTTCTCCCTTTGGGTGATGACAATCGCTTCCAGCGTAGGAATTTTTCATACCGATGGCTATGGCTGGGCGTTTATTTTTATGATGCTGCTCTATTTTTTCATGCTATCTTCCGTACCTCTATTGGACAGTATTACGGTTAAAGCTACGCTGCAGGCAGGGAAGTCTTATGGGTCGGTTCGATTGTGGGGATCGCTTGGTTTTACATTGATAGCATTAATTGCTGGTTCAGTGCTGGATGCACTCGGCGGCATTCAACATATTCCATTATTGTATTGGTCGATCTGGGTGCTGCCGCTTGTTCTTTTGATCTTTTTGAAGGATGAGAAGGGCAGCGGGCAGCGTATTACAGCTTCAGCAGTTCTAAGCATTGTAAAAAATAAGCAGTTTCTTTGGTTTCTGGTATTGGTTTTCATTCTTATAGTTCCGCATCGAATGAACGACGGCTTGCTCGTGCTTCATTTAAAAGACCTGGGAGCAAGTGATTCGATGGCTGGCTGGGCATGGGCGCTTGCAGCAGTAAGTGAGGTTCCTACCTTTGCATTACTCAGCAGATATATGCACCGTTTTCATGAGCTCGCACTATTGGGTGTTGTAGCCATTCTATATACGTTCAGGTGGATCTTGTATGCTGTAATCATGGACCCGACTATACTTACGCTTTTGCAAGTAATGCAATCCGTAACATTTGCTGTATTCTGGATTGTGTCTGTGCAATATGCGGTGCGATTAGTACCTGAAGAGATGCGCTCTACAGGTCTTGCTCTACTGTCCGCTGTATTTTTGGGATTGGCTGGTCTAGCAGGAGGTTTCGTAGGAGGCTTTATAAAAGATTTATGGGGTGGTTCTGCGATGTATATTTTCGGCGCGATAATGACGGCTATAGCCGCAATACTGCTGTTGGGAACGCATGCCTACGGACAAAAACAAAAGAAACCGTTCAGCCTCTAGTGGCTGAGCGGTTTTTCGCAATATAATGCAATATAAACACAGATTACGCATAGACGAAATGTAAGAGCTTCCCATATAGTTTAGAAGTAAGTCTTTGAAACATGAAGAGAATCTTTTGAACGGCTGATTAGTATAAGCTTGAAAAATATATTAAAAAAGGTGATCAAATGGATGAAAAGATTGACCGTTATGCATTGGTAAGCAGACATAATCCTGTATTGAAGCAAGCGGAGCTTTTATCTCCAATGACAGTTGGTAACGGTGAATTCGCTTATACAGTGGATATCACTGGTTTACAGAGCTTTCCGGATCAATATCAAGTTCCTTTGGGCACGCAATCGCAATGGGGCTGGCACAGCTCAGGCGGCCATGATCACTTCAAGCAGGAGCATATCCAGCTTAAGCCTTTTGAAACTTACGGACGAGCAGTGGGATATGCAACGGACGCTTCCGGTCAGGAGGAGGCTTTTCATTGGCTCAGGCAAAATCCCCATCGGATGCAGCTTGGTCAGATTGGGCTGCATATACGTCTGGTGGATGGCAGTGAGGCAAAGCTTGAAGATCTTCATGAGGTGGAGCAAACTCTCTCCTTGTGGGAGGGCATTATTACGAGTCGGTTTGAGGTACAAGGGAATCCGGTAACGGTTACGACTTGCTGTCATCCCGGGTCCGATCAGATTGCTATATCTGTAGAATCAGCTCTACTTTCTGATGAACGCCTTGCTGTGCGCATCAGTTTTCCCTCTCAAGAGGTTGAGTCCAATGAATGGGCTGAAAGCATCGACTTGAATTGGAATAAGGATAAGACTCATCATACTAGCATGGAATCATCCAAAGCCTCAACCGCTAGCTGGAAGCGCAGTATGGATGACGATGGATATACAGTTACAGCAGCATGGTCAGATGGCGATATCCAACAGGAAAGTGATCACAGCTATGTTTTGCTGCCATCGCGTACAGCAAGCAGACTTGAGCTTACTATTGGATTTAGTTCCAATGATGAAGGACTGAATAATTACAGCTTTGAAGATGTAAAATCAGCGAGCCAATCCTATTGGCGTGAATTTTGGAGCGAGGGTGGGGCGGTTGACTTCAGCGGAAGCATGGACCCGCGAGCAGTTGAACTGGAGCGCCGAGTCGTGCTCTCTCAATATCAGACCGCTATTCATTGTTCGGGCTCATTGCCGCCTCAAGAAACAGGTCTCCTGTACAATAGCTGGTACGGTAAGTTCCATCTTGAAATGCATTGGTGGCATGCCGCTCATTTTGCACTGTGGGGGCGTACTGGCATGCTGGAGAAAAGCATGGACTGGTACTGCCGTATTTTACCTGTCGCGCATGAATTAGCAAAATCTCAAGGATATGAGGGCGCGCGCTGGCCCAAAATGGTTGATCCGGGCGGTTTGCAAAGCCCATCTCCAATCGGAACTTTGCTCATTTGGCAGCAGCCGCATCCTATTGCTATGGCTGAATTATGCTACCGCAGTCATCCGAATAGGGAAACGCTTCTCAAATATAAAGATATTGTGCAGGACAGTGCAGCATTCATGGCATCCTTTGCAGTATGGGAGGAGCAGTCTAAGCGTTATGTATTAGGGCCGCCTGTTATTCCTGCACAAGAAAATCATGCTCCTGAGGAAACGTTGAATCCAACGTTTGAGCTTGAGTATTGGAAATACGGATTGGAAATTGCTCAAATGTGGAGGGAGCGTCTCGGCCTTATGCGCGAACCTGAGTGGGATCATATTGGAACGCACATTGCCGCGCTGCCCATTAATGAGGAAGGGGTATACCTTGCGCATGAATGGTGTCCGGATTCCTTCACTAAATTTAACGAGGATCATCCATCTATGCTTGGTGCTCTTGGCATTCTTCCAGGTAAGCTGGTCGACCCTGAGATTATGAGGAATACTTTGAAAAAAGTCATATCCGAATGGAAATGGGAAACAGCTTGGGGTTGGGATTTTCCAATGGCCGCGATGACAGCAGCACGTTTAGGTGAAAGAAATATAGCGGTCGACACGCTGCTGATGGATCAAATAAAAAATGTTTATTTCCCTAACGGACATAATTACCAACGGCCCGGACTAACAGCTTATTTACCAGGTAATGGCGGGTTGTTGACTGCTATTGCGATCATGGCTTGCGGCTGGGAGGGGAGCGGGGAGCAGCATGCTCCTGGTTTTCCGCAAGACGGTACCTGGGTGGTTCGCTGTGAAGGGCTGTCGAAGATTCTCTAAGAAAACAAAAAGGCCGGGCACATCAACTGTGCTCGGCTTTACTAATGCGCTTTCTTATGGAAGCGATTGAAATAACTGAATCTAGTCTTACTTACTCTGGTCTGCTAAGTTGATAGGCCAATCCAATTATTTAGGCAAGTTGGACTGCTGTTCAGTAGTACTGTGCTGCTGTTCCTGAGCAACATGCAGTTCTTTCTTTGCTGGTGCAGCGGGTTCGTCTGGTGTTGAGCTATTGCCGGATGTAGCTTCTTTAAACTCCCGGAACATTTTACCAAAGCCTCGTCCAAGTTCTGGCAATTTATTCGGTCCGAATAACAACAATGCTACAAGAGCGATCAATATAATATGCCATGGAGATAAAGCTCCCATATAATACACCTCCGATTTAAGTTAACATGTCTATCATACCATTATCTAGACAAAATATAACATGCAAATATTACAGAACGATAACATTTTGCCCGTTACATTAAAAATAAAGACGCTGCCCCTTAATGGAGCAAGGCGTCCTTTTGTTGTTCTGAAATGCTGTATTGAATAATTTCCATTGCGTCTTCAGCTTCTAAAGCTTCAAGCCCGTTCCGCAGTACAATCTCAAACTCGAGTTCGGCCCGCTTCAAAAAAGGATATAACTCGGGAGTCAATCTCATCACAATCGCTGACAACTTTACTGTTTCCACAAGCATCACCCTTCCTCGTCATCTGTTAGAGAAGATCAGGCTTGACTTACTTGATAAACAAAGGTAAAGAATGAGGATTCAAATGAAATTACTGCTTCTATTATACCATATCGGTTGAAAATATGTATGGTTTATTTTTCTAAGATTCGGACTAATTCCGCCTGAACTGGCCCATTATTGCAATCGTTTCAACAATATTTACAAAAGCGTCGGGATCAGTTGCCTTGATCATATTTTGCAAACTTACTAGATCATAGCGGGTTGTAACGGTCATCAGCATATGCTGTTCTTTTTTAGTATAAGCGCCTTCCGTTGTCAGTATCGTGACGCCTCTTTGCAGGAGCATTAAACGTTCAAGCAGCGCGTCTTTAGATTGCGTAATAATATAAACGGTTACTTTTAAATGACGTGTATGTATGGTATCGATAATTTTGCCGGTAATGAATATTGAAAGCATGGAGTTAAGGGCCAAATCCCAATCATTTTTGTAATAACCCAAGGCAACAATGACAACACCATTTAATATAAATAATACAGTACCAAGCGGAAAATCACGTCTTTGCGTCAAGATGGATCCAATAATATCGAATCCTCCTGTCGAGCCTCCAGCCCGCATCGCAATACCTGTAGCTATGCCAATAAGTACACCTCCGGTAACTGCGGCAAGCATACTGTCTTGAGCTACAACGTACGTAGGGACCAGCCGTAAAAACCATGATGTCATAATAACCGACACTACACTCAAGATGATGAACTTACGTCCGATTCTTATCAAGCCAAACAAAACGACAGGTAAATTGCTCAGCAAAAACACTATGGAGATGTTCCATCCCGTAAAATAACTAACAATCATAGAAATACCTGATAGACCGCCGCTAAGAAGCTGCTGTGGAACAAGAAAAAGGTTGAAGGCCACTGCAATTAATGCTGAACCGATAATAATTGACAGCAATGGAACAATCCATATTCGGAACAATAAGCTCATCCTCCTGATTGTGATGATAAGCTTAGTATGGATTAGGGCATTTAAATCAAACCGTAGTTCAATAAAAATAAAGCTTCACACCCGGCAAATGCTGAGAGTGAAGCTTTTATATGAACATTTATTTCTTTTTAAAGGATCCCGACCGTGTGCTTGTACTTGGTTTAGAGCTGGAACCTGATTTACTGCTGCTTGGCGATTTGTAGGTTGATGAGGATCCATCATTTTTACGTGTATTCGTACTGCTATTGCTGCCGCTCGAACTTTTTGGCGGTGTTGTGGCAGATGGTGAGTTAGTTGTTGGTGCACTATTGAAGCTGCCTTTACGGTCTGTGGTTGCAGGAGTTGGTTTAGTCGGCGTTGTTGTAGGTGATGTAGCCGTACTGCCGCCCGTTTTTGGCGCTGTTTGGTATTTACCATAATCGTCATATCTCTTGCTTGATGTATAACCTCGATAATCATTGCCGCGGGAATTACTCCATCCTCCCCCGAATACGGATTGAATTAATGATGCGGCTATATAGCCTTGAAGAAAAGAGGAGTCATAGTTCTGCTTGGCATATTCAATCGAGTCTACTTCGACTAGAGAAGTGTTTTCATTATTAGGATCCTTCTGTACATTTACTATCTTATTATCATACACAAGGAACATTTGATCGGCTGACTCTTTACTTGTTTCTTTCGGCTTTTCTTTATCGGAGATTTCCTTTGCTACAGTTGGAACATCTTTTCCTTCAACCGAGTAAATTTTTGCGGTACTCTTGCCTTGGCCCTGTACATCTACCAGCGTATAATTTTCTTTCACATAATTACCGGCATCTCCGCAGCCTACAAGCAAAGTAAATACAAGTAAAATTGAAAGTAATTGCAGTGAACGCTTTTTCATAACGAAATCACCTCCATACGGTTAGTTCCGTATCCGCTGTGTCTTCTAGTGGCTGCCTTTTAAAAACTTGATTTGACCTGCAGGGGTTTTGGTTCCTTCCATAGCGACAAACTTCCCATCTTGCCATTGAAGAAAGAAATAACGCCCTTCTGATCCAATATATCTCCATAAAATAACATCATCATTTGCACGAAAATCGGTGTTTCCTTCAGCTCGCACCAGGTCGGTACGCTGATTTTCCAAGCTGTAGGTAACCTCTCCGTTGAGATCAAGCTCAGTCGGAACATCATTAGGGTCATCGAGTGCACCTTCGATAAAATGACAGACAAAGCATTCATAGGCGCGCCCTTTTTCTACTAGTAAACTGGAGATGGCCGTACCATTCTGTAAATAGTATACAAAACGGTGAGGGGGATATCCTCTATCAAAGTAAATGAGCTTGCCGGAAACGACATATTCTTCGAGATCAACGTTTATAATGTCTCCAACTTGTGTATCCTCTATAGGATTGGATGTTTTTACTATGGGCTGTTCCTTGTTGCTCTTAATGATAGAACCGACTCTTTTCCAGATCGACATAATGGGTTCGCTCCTTTTGCAGCATGTATAGTAAGTATTCGTTTTTATCATTATAACTAATGTATACGATAAAGAGGAAGTGCAGGTTTCAAACTGAAATTTCTGGAATTTGAAATTTGGTTGTGATATAATATTGAAGATATTCTTAAGTACGGCCTTGCGTATGTAATTACGAATGCTTCGGACGCATTTTGCAGATACAATAAAAGGATATAGGAGTCGCACTTAAGGGTATAAATAAATAAGAACCCTATTCTAAAGGAGATTGAAAACATTTGAAAAATTTTAGCGAGTTCGGCTTGGAACCAAAGGTGCTTCGTGCCATTACGGAAATGGGCTTTGAAGAATCAACACCGATTCAAGAAAAGGCAATGCCCATTGCAATGGATAATCGCGATTTGATCGGTCAAGCACAAACAGGTACAGGCAAAACAGCGGCATTCGGAATCCCGTTGGTAAATAAAATTGATGTAAGAGAAGAGAAAATCGTAGCTTTGATTATGTGCCCAACACGTGAGTTGGCCATTCAGGTTGCAGAAGAAATCGAGAAGCTAGGCAGATTTAAAGGTATCCGTTCTTTACCGATCTATGGTGGACAGGACATCGTGAAACAAATTCGTTCTTTGAAGAAAAAACCGCAAATCATTATCGGAACTCCAGGCCGGTTGTTGGACCATATCAATCGCAAAACAATCAAGCTGGATGATGTGCAAACCGTTATTCTGGATGAAGCGGATGAAATGTTGGATATGGGTTTCATGGAAGATATCCAATCTATCCTGAAGCTGGTTCCGGCAGAACGTCAAACTATGCTTTTCTCAGCTACAATGCCTGTTAATATTCAAAGATTAGCTCAACAATTTTTGCGTAACCCAGAGCATGTGTCTGTAATTCCTAAGCAAATGAGTGCTCCATTAATCGAGCAATCCTATATTGAATTGCAAGAAAGACAGAAATTCGATGCGTTATGCCGCTTGATCGACATGGAGTCTCCGGATTTGGCTATCATCTTTGGCCGTACAAAACGCCGGGTTGATGAATTAGCAGAAGGCTTGCAAAAGCGCGGTTATACAGCGGAAGGTTTGCATGGAGATTTGTCCCAAAACCAACGTGACAACGTTATGCGGAAGTTCCGTGACGGAAGCATTGATGTATTGGTAGCAACAGACGTAGCAGCTCGTGGATTGGACGTTTCCGGTGTTACTCACGTTATCAACTTTGACTTGCCGCAAGACCCTGAGAGCTACGTTCACCGTATTGGTCGTACAGGGCGCGCTGGTAAAGAAGGTGCGGCATACACATTCGTAACTCCAAGAGAAATCGATCATTTGAACTTCATTGAGAAGCTGACTCGCCACAAAATCACGAAAAAGCCGATTCCTAGCTTGGCAGAAGCTATCGAAGGGAAACAAAAAGTTACGGCTGAACGTATTCTTGCGTTGCTTGATAAAGAAGATCATAACGAGTACAAAGGCTTGGCAATTCAACTGTTGGAGCAGCATGATTCTGTTCATCTTCTTGCCTCGGCATTGAAATTGCTGACAGGCGATAAAAAAGAAGTAGCTATCGAATTGACACCTGAAGAGCCGCTTCGCGCTAAAAAGAGAAGACAGGATGTACGCAGCTCAGGCCGTAAACCATCCGGTACTTACGGAACAGCAGCAGGCGCTCGTCGTAACGATAAGCCTTATGACCGTTCTGGTTCGAACTCCGGTTCCGGCTCGAGACCTCCTCGCAGAGATGGCGGCGGTGGAAGCAGAGACTATGCTTCACGCGACAATCGCGGCGGTGGACGTAACGAAGGAAGCCGTGATTATGGACGTGATCGTGGATTTAACCGTTCCACTTCGTCTTCCCGTTCTAACGAAGAACTTGTAAAAAATTAACAAGAAAAGGTGAAGCTTAAGTCAAGCTTCACCTTTTCTATTCATCCTTTTATATTAGGGTTCCTTGAAGAATTATTACCAGAAGGATAAAAAGTACAAGGATTATTCCTGTGGAAGTCCAGATCGCAGCATGGGACATTGTGCTAACCTCCTTTGCGGATTTTTCCGGGTGTTACCATATATCCTATGCCCACACGGGCGTATTGCATAGACGGCTACCTAGAACTTGCAAAATAGGCTATAATATATTTTGTAGATTGATTGACTGTGAATTGAACTTTTGATTAATGTTGTGTCAGATTTTTTTAGGGAGGGTTTTGTTTTGGAGTTTAGAGGTATTATGGGTGGTTTTTACCGCATCTCAGAATGGATTATGCGGTTATCTGTTATTAATGTACTATGGATAATTTGCGCACTGCCCTTTTTCTTTATCGGATTGATGCTTCTGCAAACAGATTCGGTTGACCAACTATTATCGACATTAATTCTTCTTGCGATTGTATCACCATTTACACTGTTCCCTTCAACTGCTGCTATGTTTTCCGTTGCTCGTAAATGGCTTACAGGTGAAGAGGATGCTCCTCTATTCAAAACTTTCTTTCGTGGATACAAAGAAAATTTTGTACAAGCCATGCTGGGCGGTTTTATTTATACGCTGATAGCTGTAGTTTTGTACACAAATTTCAAATATTACGGCAGTCAAACCGGATCGCTTGGTGTATTACGCTTCCTGGTGTTGACGCTTACAGTGTTGATTTCTGTATCATTTTTTCATTTTTTCTCCATTTTATCCCATTTACACATGAAGATGTTTCAGATTATTAAAAATGCAGTTTTGATCTCAATCGGTCATCCGGTTCGTTCTATAACCATGATCATTTGCAATGGCTTCATTATATACATAAGCTTTTCGACATTTACTTTCTTGATTCCGTTTTTTATGGGCAGCTTAATTGCGGTGATTACATTTTGGCATTTCAATTTAATCTTTGGCAAGCTTCAATCCAAACAACAGGAAATAGCTGATAAAGAGGCGGAGGAAGCCGAGAAAAAGCAGCTCGAAGCTGGAGAGAACGGATCGACAACCGAAGACAGGCTCCCTTCTTCGTCAACACAAATGCATCAATCATCCGAGGATGGGAACACTAGAAACGAGAAGCCTTAATTAATTAGGAGCTTTTTACAGAAGGTTTACTTTCACATCAGAAAAACTTATAATGGGGTTACAATTAAATCCTGCGGTGTTCGTTACGATTTTAAGTTGTTTTGAACCAATGACTGTTTCTTGGGAGACCTACATCGAATCGCGGCTGACCTGCCCTCGAAAAGGGACTTCAAAAGCGATTCTGCGGACACCCACCTGCGAGAGCGGGTTTGAGACGCTAAATCGGACGGCATTTGCGGGTTTTTTTGTGCCATTTTCTTTTTGCTCATTCATATCTTCAGTTGGGGCTTGCCATTGGGCTATTTATGTGTCGCCATTCATTGGCCGTTTGGATGATATTAATCAAATCGGGATGAACCTGATTAAGTAAATCAGTCAAATGTTCAAAGTACATAACATTAAATCGGAAATTAACTCGGCTAGCGTACGACATTCCGCTCATGTGATTGAAGTGGCGCTGCTGGGTGCAGATATTGCAGAAGTACCTCTTAAGGTTATTCAAGGAATGGTCAAGCACCTCTTACAGATTCAGGAATCGAGCGTTTCCTGGCTGACTGGGAAGGCGCTAAGTTGAGCCGATTCTAGGAATATTATTGAATAAGAGCCTGCTCAGGGATAACCTGGCAGGCTTGTTTTATATAGTAGAAAGGAACCAGAGGTTCACCTTTCTGCTATTGTAAGAGGCCACTCTAGGACACGAATGTATCTTGATTGAAAGGGCTTCGAAAAAAGCTTTCTTATAATATCAGACTTGATAAATTTTCAGCGGAGCTGAACAAGTCTGATATTGCAAGAAAAGCTACCGCTAAGACACGGATGTATCTTCATCGAGAGGGCTTCGAATAGAAACTATTCTTACATGGAAGAATAGTTTAAGTGCTTTACAGTACTGAGGTAAGATACTCTTCCTAATATAAGTTTGCCGAAGCTGCCCTATCTCGCAAGACGAGCTGCCTTTAAGGTTGAAATGTATCCTCAATGAAAGAGTTTCGATCAGCAAGCTTTTCGAAGGAATTTAAGAATGAGCGAGTAATCTGCCTAACTTGCTTAGATAAGAGCTACATTAGAGCTTAAGATCTTTAAAGCACGCCATGATCAAGGGAGGATTTTTATGGGGATGGCGGCGATGAGCCCTTGAGGATTTTGTACGGAACTGAAAGTTCCGCTATTCCGTCTGCTGCCTCCAATCTGGGGCGATAGCGGAAGTGGGAATTCCGTTATGTTGGCCAATTGAAGCATTTAAGCACAAAAACAGAGCAATAACGGAACTAGCTGTTCCTGTATCACTCTGTTTTTTGGAATTTTCAGGTGATAACGGAACAATTACTTCCGCATTTCCCTTCACTTCCGTGGATGATGCAGTACATAGCGTTTGTTAGTTATGTGCAGGTGATTTCTTCGCTAAAAGTATAGTGAAACTAACTGTACATGGACACTGCGAAGGGGGCTAATAATGGCTCGAAGACCGACTAAGTGGAGTAAGGAAGCGGCGCAAAGCACAGAGTAGAACAAAAGAGGGAATCGGTGTGGGGGGGAGGAGCGTAAGCATCCGCCCTGGTCGTCACCTCCGGTAACTGCTCGGGTATGCGACCTACCTTTGAAAGCACGTGTTCCTACCGCTTCAAACCTTCCATTCAAAGGAACACGACTTCAACAGCGGCCGTAATCCCACACCCATTCCTCCAAAGCGCACAAACGTAGATCGTACATCAAGAACGCCATAAGGCATTTTTTTAATAGGAACTAAGAATAAAAGGGAGAAGCTGTTGATTACAACGCTTCTCCCTTTTATTAAGGGGATACAAGATCATTTAATTGGTGAAGCGTTGTCCGTAGAGTAGGGTATAGGGTACGATATACTTCATAGTACCGCTCATACTCACGCTGTTGAAGTGGGTTAGGCTCGACTCTGTCTACAACCTGAATCCATTCATCGCATAAAGCAGCTACATCCTTCTGGAGTACCCCTGAGGCCGCCATTACAGCAGCGCCATAAGCAGGTCCGTCCGTGGAGTTCACAGTAACGACAGGGTATCCGAAAATATCTGCGATCATTTGCCGCCAGAACAAGCTTCGCGCGCCACCTCCATTTACCCTAAGCTCCTTGATCTCGATACCGGAGGCTTTTATTAGCTCCATGGAATCCCGCAGACCAAAGGTAATGCCTTCGAGAACTGCGCGTGTGAGATGTGCCTTTGTATGGCGCAGGTTTAACCCAATAAAACCGCCGCGTGCTTTGGGGTCTGGGTGGGGCGTGCGTTCGCCTGTCAAATAAGGCATGAACAGCAAGCCCTCGCTGCCTAAAGGCGCTGTCTCGGCAAGCGCCGTCAAGTATTCGTACACATCGCGGCCTTCCGCTTCAGCTTGCTGAAGCTCCTCGAACGCAAAGTGGTTCTTCCACCACTGGAACGAGCCTCCGGCGGCCAGCATCACGCCCATGCGGTGCCACTTGCCCGGCACGCCGTGACAGAAGGAGTGCAGCCTGCACTCCGGATCCATTTGGTACGTGTCGTCATGGACGAACACGACACCGGAAGTGCCCATGGCAACAGAGGCGATGCCTTGCTGCACGACACCTACGCCGACCGCGCCGCAGGCTTGGTCGCCACCGCCTGCGACGACGGGGGTGCCCGCCGTCAGGCCAGTCAGCTCCGCTGCAGCGGGCAGCACATGCCCTGCAACATCGTTGCTCTCGAAGAGAGGCGGCAGCCATTCCATCGGTATACCGAGCCGCTCAACCACCTCAGGCGACCATTTGCGCTTCGCCACATCTAAGAGAAGCGTGCCGCTAGCATCCGCCATGTCCATGCCGAAGGCGCCAGTCAGCTTCAGCCTTACATAGTCCTTGGGCAGCATTAAATGTGCGGTACGATCGTAATGCTGAGGCTCTTGATTGCGCAACCAGATCACCTTTGGTGCAGTGAATCCGGTAAGTGCTTTATTCCCCGTCAAGCGGCCCAACTCTTCTTTGCCAATGGTTTGTTCAATCCAATCGCATTCGGCGGCAGTACGTTGGTCACACCAAAGCAGAGCAGGGCGAACCACCTCCAGTTCACGATCAAGGAAAACGGATCCGTGCATCTGACCTGAAAGGCCTATACCTGCGATTTCCTCACCCTGTACAGATGCTTTTGTTAACAAGGCTTGTATGCAAGCGGCAGTTCCTTTCCACCAATCCTCAGGATGCTGTTCTGCCCATCCTGGTTGTGGCTGCAACAGGGGATATTCAACGCTGTGGCTAGACTTGACTCCACCTTGATCATCTACTAGAATGCACTTTACTGCTGAAGTTCCCAAATCAATTCCTAAAAAATAAGCCAATACACTCACCTCAACTATTGATATTCATACTTAGTTTATTGGATAAACAAATTGTATGATATATATATTCGGAGGGAAAATAGAAATTCCTGCTGAATAGTTGCCAGCGTTTTATACATAATTGAAAAATCTTGGGCTCTAAGGCATCTTTAGAAATAGTGATTTTAAATCTGTCATGAATTTGTAACTTATTTTAATGTAAATAACATAATATTGTCTAAAATGTGAAATAACTCTTTATATGAAGGCGAATCAATGGTATGATTTAAAATAGTGTATACGGAAATTATTGTACTGTACTTCTATGAGGAGGGAAAGCTTTGTTAAAGCGCACCTTAATCGGCCTAATTCGTAGCCATGAGACAACAGGAGAAAAAGCGAAGGATCCGGCCCTGAAAACCCGGTATTATAAGCTTTCCAAGGATCAGGTCTGGGATGAAGTGACCAACATGTTCAAGAAGATGAACGGGTATAAACTGCTTCACGAAGTCAAGAATGTCGGTGAAATCGTTGTGGAAAGAAAAACGGTTACCGGACGGACACAAGACATCACTTTAACCTTATTTGGAATCAATCCGTTAAAAACAGCTATTGATGTCTATTCAGCTTCGAGAGGATCTTTGGGCGATCTTGGCTCCAACTACAGAACGATTCTGGAGATTTACAAACAACTGGATAAACGACTTGCATCTCACAAAATGGATCAATAAGAAAAGCTTCTGACTTAGAAGCTATTCAATTAAGATACATTGCTTGAGGATTATGCTCTTATGGCATTTAAAGAAAAGAACAGCGGAGAAGCTAAGTGCTTCTCCGCTGTTCTTTTGAAACAATGTAATATTCTTGATTAAACGAGCTTCTTAACTGCTGCGATTGCATTTTCATAGTTAGGATGCTCAGTCATCTCGCCTAAGTACTCGACATATTGAATAGTATCATTAGCATCGATTACGAAGATGGATCTCATTAATAGTTTGATTTCATTAATCAGTACGCCGTATCCTTGGCCGAAAGAATGATCTTTGTAATCGGATAAAGTGATCACTTTGTCGATGCCTGCTGCACCGCACCAACGGGATTGTGCAAAAGGAAGGTCCACGCTGATAGTCAGTACTACCACGTTGTCGCCAAGCGTTGCCGCTTCTTCATTAAAACGGCGAGTTTGAGCATCGCATACACCTGTATCCAGGGAAGGAACGACACTGATTAGTTTGACTTTACCTGCATAGTCAGCTAATGATGCCTGTTCAATCAAGTTTTTGTTTACTTTGAAGTCAGGTGCTTTGTCGCCAACCTTTAGTTCTGGACCGATCAAAGTAATCGGATTGCCTTTAAGAGTTGCTACACCAGTACGCTCTTGTGCCATAGTAAATGGGCCTCCTTATTTTTCATTGAGAATGATTGGTATTTCACCATCATTTATTATAAGCTTTTTAAAAGGAACTTGTCCAATCGGAAGGAGAAACATTGTGGAATTAAGACAGCTTCAATATTTTGTGAAAGTTGCGAAAAAAGAGCATGTAACTCAAGCAGCTGAGGAGCTGCATGTTGCTCAATCGGCGGTAAGCAGACAAATCCATCAGCTGGAGGAAGAACTCGGCGTAGCTTTGTTTGTGCAAAAGGGACGAAACCTTCAGCTAACCTCTGTGGGAAAGCTGTTTTTAAGTCGAATAGATGAGATTTTACTGGAGCTGGAGAGAGCTGTTACTGAGGTTCGCGAATTTCTAGATCCGGAAGCCGGAGAAATACGCATAGGCTTCCCTCACAGCCTGGGCATTTATTTGCTGCCTACAGTTGTCGCCAGCTTCCGCCGCACGCATCCTAATGTAAAGTTTCGTTTGCGGCAAGGAACCTATAACAGTCTAATTCGCGACTTGGTGAAAGGGGAAATTGATTTGGCATTTATTTCTCCGTTTCCTGAAAAGCATGAACATGTAAGCGGGCATTTGCTGCTTGAAGAGGAGTTGTATGCTATTGTTCCGCAAGGACATATTCTTGCTGATAACGGAACGATTCGACTGGAGCAGTTAAGGGATGATTCCTTTGTTATGTTCAGTGAGGAATATTCATTGCGGAGCATTGTGCTTGAAGCCTGTGAAAAGGCGGGTTTTGTACCGCAGATTGGTTTTGAAGGCGAAGAAACCGATACGATTCGTGGACTGGTCGCCGCAGGAATGGGAGTCAGTTTACTTCCGGAGATGGCCTTGACGGAGATTAGTCAGCTCCAGCCTGCCAAAGTACGGGTTATTGAACCGCAAGTGACCCGGAGTATCGGATTGATTCAAAGAACAGGTGATAAGCTGCCGCTTGTCGCAGAGGGTTTTCAAAGTTTTCTGCTCCATTTTTTCCAAGAAACCGAAGAAACAAAGCCATCGACTTAGTCGATGGCTTTGTTTCTTTTAATATTTAATTAATCGTTGTTACGATTGTTGAAGATCATAATGTATTTGAGAAGCTCTAGAAGCGAGATAAGTGCGGCTGCTACATAAGTCAAAGCTGCTGCATTTAATACTTTGGCAACTCCGCGTTCTTCCTCGTTAGAGATAAAGCCTTCAGCAATCATAAGATCCCTTGCCCGATTACTCGCATTAAATTCTACAGGCAGCGTCACTAGTTGAAAAGCTACAGCGGCGGAGAAGAAAATAATACCAAGACCTAGCAAGAAGTTGAACTGTTGAAAGAATAGACCGGCCAAAATTAATAATGGCGCTACCCCGGAGGTTAGATTAACAACGGGGAACATGGTGTGTCTAAGTGAAAGCATTGGATAATGGACCTTATGCTGAATGGCATGGCCAACTTCGTGACAAGCAACGGAGACGGCGGAGATTGAGTTTTCATAATATACCGGCTCCGATAAGCGAACCACCCTTTGCGTAGGGTCGTAGTGGTCGGTAAGCCTTCCTTGTACCGGTTCTACAGGTACGTCATATAGTCCATTGGCATCCAGCATTCGGCGGGCTGCCTCGTAGCCAGTCATGCCGCTCTGGGTTGGGACCGTGGCCCATTTGTTAAACGTGCCCTTAACTCGGAATTGCGCCCATAAAGAAAGCGCGAATGCAATGATGATCAAGAAATCCATCGGATGAAAAAACATGGCAGCAGACCTCCGTTTGTATTAGGATAAGGGGCTTTTACCCAGTAGTAGCAGCAAGGCCTCGATACATGCAGCGGTATGAGGTGTGAGCACTTTATTTAGTTTCTTTAATTGTGAAGGCTTCAATCGTTCGAGAATAGGGCTAATTTCCAGAACTTCCTTTTGCAATTGCTGCAAATGGAGTTGTAGTGATGTTAGCTTTTCTGTCACGATCTCATCCTTGCTGATTTTAGTCCACAATTGAAGGCTCGCCTTGATTTCCTCTAAGGTATATTTCTCCCTTTTCATATTTTCAATACGTTTTAAGCGGGTTAAGGTTTCATCGCTATATAACCGGTAGTTAGTATTTGAACGTGTTTCTGGCTCGATTAAACCAATCTTAGTGTAATAATCGATTGTTCTGGAGCTGACTTCCGATAAACGAGCGAGTTCGCCGATTTTAAATAGCTTCATATCCCCATCGAGTTCCCTCCTTATAAGAAAAATAATATAGCGCGTAAGTGTAAATACATTAAACGGATTATGTATAGCGGCTCGATTGAGCTTCTATATATGATACCTGATATGAAACCGTACAGTCAAACGTTATGCTTTTACGATCCGATGTATGAGTGCTTCTTCTATATATATATAGCTTGGACGCCGTTTAAGCCAAACCTGACATTGAAAAACTTAACAAAAAATAAACAAAAAGCGTACATTTGGCTATTGTTAGTATTTATCACACGTTTTAATGGGAGAATCACTAGTATATCGTTAGAAAATCCGAATTATGCATAATCCATGTCAGGTTATTTTTCGTTTTTAACGTTTTTTTGATAAAAACCCTATTGTCAAATCTAGAAATGCTGTATATAATGACATTAAGAATTTCAAAACATGTTATATAAACTAACATTAAGAAGGAAGTGGTCAACCATGTTTAAAAAATTACTTTTATCAACCGGCCTTATGTCTCTGCTATTACCGACTATGGCATTTGCAGCGGATGACAAAACCCCTGCACAACTTGCAAGTGCCATCGACTCCGTTTGGGTCATGTTGGCAGCAATACTCGTAATTTTTATGCAAGCTGGTTTTGCACTTCTCGAAGCAGGATCCACTCGAATGAAAAATGCGGGTCACGTTGCAGGTAAAACAATTTTAACCTTCGGTATTTGCGCCATTGCTTTTTGGGCAATCGGCTTCGGCTTTGCCTTCGGTGACGGAAACAGCTTCATTGGGGAAGGCGGATTTTTCCTTGATGGCAGTGCGGAGCAAACAAAAGCTTCTATAAGCCTTTTTGCAGAATCACCTATTCCTATTAGTATCTTGTTCTTGTTCCAACTTGCTTTTGCAGGTGTATCACTTGCTATCGCATGGGGCGGCTTCGCAGAACGCGGTAAGCTTGCTGTCTACTTTATCTTCGGAATTTTGTTTACCGTTTGTATCTATCCGGTTGTTGCTCACTGGGTATGGGGAGGCGGCTGGCTTGGTCAATTGGGTATGCAGGATTTTGCAGGCTCGACGGTTGTTCATTTACAGGGTGCAACTGCTGCATTAGTAGCAACAATCTTGCTTAAGCCACGTATCGGTAAATTTAATAAAGATAAAACACCTAATTTAATTCCTGGACACAATCAAGTATTATCCGTTCTGGGCGTTATTATCCTTTGGATTGGATGGTTCGGATTTAATGCAGGCTCCACATTAAGTGCAACTGGCGATGGATTCTTTGGTTATGTAGCTTTGACAACAAACCTTGCAGCAGCAGCAGGCGCAGTAGCGGCCCTTGTGGTATCATGGATGTACTTCGGTAAAGCGGATATCCCTAGCATGTTGAACGGCGTGCTTGCGGCACTTGTAGCGATCACAGCAGCTTGCGCATTCGTTACTCCACGTGATGCGATCATTATCGGCGCTCTGGCAGGCATCATTACCTTCTTTACAGCACAATGGTTTGAAAAAGCGGGTATCGACGATCCGGTTTATGCTTTCTCTGTACACGGTATTGCTGGTATTTGGGGTACATTGTCAACAGGTATTTTTGCAACACCAGAACTGGCTAAAGCGGTAAATGTTGGCGGACCTGGTCTATTGTACGGCGGAGGCTTGCACCAATTGGGTGTTCAAGCGTTGGGAGTTTTCGGAGCGTTTGCATTCGTATTGGTTCTGTCCTTCATCATTCTTGGATTGATTAAAGTAACCATTGGCCTTCGTGTAACTGAAGAGGAAGAAATTGTTGGTCTGGATCTTTCCGAGCATGGTACTTACGGCTATCCAGAAGCTATGAAGAAAGCTCAAACAAACGCTCAAACTTTGTAAAATAATTGTGTAAGAAGTTTTCATACCAACTAAAATAACAAGGCTGAAGGGGATACCTAATGGAACTCTCATTAGAAATGATTCGCAGTGAAATTCAAAGGGCTGGCGATTACAAGCAGCTTCGAGGAATACGCGATCAACTGCATGAGGAGTTCGAAGGGCGTCTCCTTCTTTCCACTTCAATTGAATGGAACCGTGAGCTGAATCAAGTCCATGATCTTTTAATAGAGAAGGCTGTCGGTCTTGGACAAGAGAAAGTACGGCAAGAGGGAGGCGGCGATCCTCCGGTACCTTTTGCTTTTGTGTTGTTTGGAAGTGGTGGCCGCGGCGAACAGACGTTGTGGAGCGATCAGGATAATGGATTGATCTATGGGGTTCCAGCTAATTTCCAGATCGAGGAGCAGGCAATTGTTTATTTTAAGCTGCTTGCAGAAGCGGTAAGTGAGCTGCTGATGCAACTTGGCTATCCTCCATGCACAGGCGGAGTGATTTGCACAAATGAGAAATGGCGCAAGCCCCTGAACGGTTATCGTTCGATGCTTCACGAGTGGATGCAGGATCCGCATTGGGAGCATATCCGATATTTGCTTATACTTGCAGACATGAGAACTGTATTTGGCGACAAGGGTTTGGTAACAGCAGTGTTGGACGAGTTTTTTGATTATGTCCGTAAGCATCCTATCATGCTGGAGCACATGCTGCATAACACGCTTCATCATAAGATATCGCTTGGCTTGTTCGGGCAGCTCATTAAAGAGAGATACGGTGAGGATGCAGGCGGAGTTGATATTAAGTATGGGGCCTATATTCCGATTGTAAGCGGTATTCGCCTGCTGGCTGTGGAAGCAGGAGTGAAGGCTTCCTCCACAGAGGAGCGGATATTGGGGTTGATGAAGACAGGTTTTGTCGAAGAGGAAATAGCTCAGGATTGGCTGGAAGCGTTGTCCATTGCGTTGAAGCTCCGCTCGTTTACCCCTTTTCAGCTTGAAGAGGGGCATTACACAAGCAGGGGAAAGCTGTCTGCAGACGGATTAACCAAGGAACGAATCAGTGAGCTGAAGCTCTGTCTAAGAATCGGCAATGATCTGCAAAAGTATGTTAAGAAAAGTGTTCATAAAGAGATAGAAAAAGGTTAGGTGGTATTGTTATGAAAGACATGAAGCCTGCGGGAAGAATGTGGCATCTCTACAAAATGGGCGGAATAACACCCGCCATTACTTCAATGTTTAATGCGCAAAGCGCCCAGCAGATGGCTTTCATTCGATCCATCATGAAGGAGCAGCGGAAAAACTCTTTATACGATATCCCCTTAAATACGGTGGAACTGGTTGTTTTCGACTTGGAAACGACCGGTTTTTCTCCGTATAATGGGGATGAAATTATTTCGTTTGGCGCTGTATCAGTCAATGGCGATTCTATAATGGAAGAACAAACCTTTTATAGTTTGGTTAATCCCAGAAGAGTTATTCCTGAGGAAATAGTTCATTTAACCGGAATTACAAACGAGATGGTCGGAGATGCTCCTGATTTACTATATGGGCTGCGAAGTTTTCTGGAGTTTGTTCAGCAGAAAGTTCTTGTTGCTCATGGTTCGGGGCATGACAAGCATTTTTTGAATTCCGCCCTATGGAAAACGTCGAAAATAAATTTATCGCATCGTATTCTAGATACAATGATGGTAGCCAAATGGCTTAATCCAAAGCTGAAAAGCTATGATTTGGATTCAATGCTGGACTTGTATGGAGTGGAAGTAACTACCCGTCACCATGCGCTGGAGGATGCGCTGATGACCGCCAAGCTATGGAGTAAGCTGCTGCTTGAAATCCATTCGAGAGAGATTTATAATCTCGGTGATCTATACACGCATTTAAGCTATCAACAATAATGACCTTTGGTGTGAACGCGCCGAAGGTTTTTTGACCTATTGGAAAGTTCGACCCACGGTTTGGCCTGGTTCAAACGATTATGAAACAAATATGAAGCAGAGGCGCCCTTTCTAGTTCTATCTTATATGAATTCTTAATATTTTTACGTTTTCAATCATCCGGTTAACAGGGAACGTAGCTATGTGCGTTAAAAGTCCATAACGGAACTTGAAATTCCGTTATTTAGTCTGAAACATCCAATTTGAGATAATAGCGGAAGAGGTTGTTCCGTTATCGCTCTGTTTTTGTGTGCTTTCCATGCCATAAAGGAAGGATTACTTCTGCTAGTGCTTCAAATCACGGGAATAATGTATGATTCGAAGCTATTGACTTTGAATCTCGTATCTCCAAAGTTGTAAACCTACCATTCCAAGACAGGACTTCAACAGCGGCGGCAGTAACCCATAACGATCCCTCCAAACGCACACACGTAGAAGGTACACCAAGGTTGCGCAAGCTTTTTACTATAATATTAGAAGTGATGTTTGAACCGGAGGTTCACCTACTATTAGAAGAAAAGCCACCTTCAGGATACGAATGTATCTTAATCGAGAGGCCTTCGAATTGAAGCTTTTTTAAAATTAATTAGGCTCAACCTCAAAATCAGTACTTGACCCTCCACGACCACTAGTCCTCGCAAAATCCTGCAAACATGTAGTTATTTTCCTACCGGAATTGCGTAGTGAGAACAAACCTGCAAAAGTACATCCATTTTCATGGAAAACGCACCGCTTCAGCTAAAAATGAAAAAATAAATGCACATTTGCATGAATTCATGAGACTTCGGAAATACCGGCTAAAGGATGTATAAATGCAGTTTTTTGGGAGCAGGCAGTGGCTTCAAGTCGAATAAATTCGAATAAAGTCGTGTGCGCTGTCATTACCGTTCTTAAGTTTTTGTCCAAGGCTAGGTTGGACAAGGAGACGGATTCGAATAACTTCGTCAAGCGCTGATTTCGGTTTTGAGCCATTAATTATCGTAAATATTTAAAGCCAGCGAGGTGTACCTAATTTTTGAGAATGAATCTGTGCGGCCCGATGCATCATGCAAGTTATTTTCAAAATAATGATAGGCTTGTAAGTCAATAATTCCATCATGCTGCAAAGACATAATCCAGTGGCTTGGAATATGAAGCCATGCCGATTGTAAATCTTCAGCAGATGGAATGGCTGCGGCAGTCGGATGAGAATGCAGCACTCCTACAATTAACCTTTTATTAGTTGAAATGTTCGTAACAATAGGGATCATTGCGGCGGGGTCCATCATAAAGCTAACTGCAGCATTTTCAGCAACATTTGCCACGGGTATAAATTCATCTGCATAAACAGTATCCGCTTCTAGAGAACCAAGTAAAAAGCCGCAGGCTTCATACGGCTTTTTTTCTATGCAATAGTATGCAGTTTGATCAAACAAAACTTTTTTAATGAACACCGATCTATACATGGCCTGCCAAGTTCCTTTTTAAGTTTGATCTGACTATTATAATGGTTTTGCAAACATGCGGGAAGATCCGTTAACTAATTTGTCCTTTTGGTTTAATAAGAAAGAATACCAGGACAAGCGTCAGTAGAGATAAGCTGGCTACGGTAATGAAAACAATTTGACTGGATATGTCCATCATCCAGCTGAACAACGGAGGGCCGAAGGCTACTCCAAGAAACCTTAAGCTGCTGTAGATCGAGGTAATCATTCCTCGTTGCTGCCTTTCAACAGACCCCGTGATCATAGTATTCAAGCATGGCAATAACAATCCTGTTCCGATGCTGCTAATCGTTAGCAAGCCTATCAAGAAATAGAGGTTTTTTTCTAAAATAAAAATACAGGCTCCTAGCGCTATCGTCATAAGAACAAGCCCGATATTCATCAGCCATCTCATCAAGGTTCCATTCTTCTTAATCATGGCTCCGGTTGTGTATGAAGTTACAACCATGCCTAGCAGGGGAATGGCTAACACTAAACCTTTTTTCACGCCATCGATGTTGTATGGATCTTCTTCCAATATATTGGATAAAAAGAAGAGGACACCGAATAAAACAAACAGCGCTAAGGAGCCTGCGAAAAAAGCAGTGATCAGCCAACGTCCTTTCTGTTTTAAAATAGTGCCGATTGATTTCAAGTAAGGCTTAAGCTTCTGCGCTTGCTTTTCTTTTTTTGGTTCCTTTAATAAAAACATGACTGCAAGCAGAGAGATCAAACAGAATACAGGGAAAGCGAAAAAGGCAGCATACCAGACAATGAGGGCAAACAGAGTGCCAATGATAGGACTTAGTACTTTACCCATTCCATTGGAAGCTTCGGTTAAGCCAAGCGCTTTACTTTCCGTGCCCCCTTTGTATAAATCCCCTGCCAATGCCATCGCTATAGGGGCCGTACCGGCAGCGCCAAGCCCTTGAATGGCTCTGGCGATGATAATGATCGTGTACGAGTTCCAGACAGCTCCAAACCCCGCTAGAACGCCTGCTGCTCCATAAATGATTAATGATGGGATCATAATGGCTTTTCGGGAGAAACGGTCTGACAAGTAGCCTGAGATCGGTATGATTAGACCTGCTGTTACCGAAAATAAGGTAATAACCAGACTGCTCTGAAATTTACTGATTCCGAGCTTTTCCTGCATTTCAGGTAAAATCGGAACCAGCATGGAATTGCCTAATACTAGTACCAAGGGAACTGTGGCAATGGCTATGAATTCCCATATTTGTCCTTTGGATGTGCTGCCTTTTTTATCCTTTTGATTAGTGTCAGGAGCTGTAGTTGCTTCCGATTCCATATCGCTTTCGAAGGTGATGTTCAGCTTGCGATTCTTTGTCTTTTGCATCGGTCGAAAGTCTCCTCTAGAACAGTGTTGTACAAATAATGTGCCCTAGGGTCGATCTTGTCATTCTGTCCGACTTAGAAGGGGGCTCCAACTAACAATGAACCATTTTGGTTACAATATAAAATAAAACATATTTTGGGTTAGAGGAGCGTTTTGGATGAAACGGAACTTTCCAGTATTGCTAATTGCTTTAATATTAACAGGATTAGCGGCTTATCAAATGATACAAAATGGCCAAGAAGTTCGCGCCGCAGGGGGGATTAGACCGCCAGAAATGGCGAGGAATAAACCGGTGCCGTCCTTTACGTTACAAGGACTGGATGGAAAAGGATACCAAATTGGAGGCGAAAGGGAGAAGCCTTTGATTGTGAATTTTTGGGCTTCGTGGTGTGGTCCTTGTCATGAGGAAGCGCCGGATTTAAAACGGATGTTTGATAAATACGGTGAACATTTTGATCTATATAGCGTTAATGTCACCAGAGATGATAGGCTGGAGGACGTAAAGGGGTTTGTGAAAAAGTATGATCTATCCTTCCCTGTATTGCTAGACCAGAAAGGGACGACTGCGGAGCTGTATCGGATATTGTTTGTACCGACCAGTTTCTTGGTTGATAAGCATGGTATTCTCCGGGATGTGATACATGTTCTCCCACCAGAAATGCTTGAAAAGCGTATTCAATTGCTAATTAACAGCCAAGGTTAATAATAAAACCGCGGCAGCAGGAATAATATTCCATGCTGCCGCGGTTTTATTAGGAGCATTTAATGATTGACAAGACCGATGCGTTCTTTTTGCTCTTCGGCTTGCACAGCGCTTCTCGTTTTCCCGATTAAAGCATAGCGCAGGCTATCGATAAGGGCGTCTCCGCTTGCCTCGATAATATTCGCTGATACACCAACTGTACTCCATGTATTTTGGAAGTCAGTGGACTCAATTAATACACGAACCTTAGCCGCTGTTTTATCCTTTTCGTCAAGCACGCGCACTTTGTAGTCGCTCAGGTGCATGTCTTGCAATACAGGATAATATTGCAGCAGACACTTGCGTAGTGCATTGTCAAGTGCATTTACAGGGCCATTGCCTTCCGCAGCATTATAGACGGATTCGCCGTTTACATTCAGCTTCACTATAGCTTCTGTAACGACGGGCTGTCCGGCATTTTTAGCAACTATGATTTTAAAGGATTCCAAGGTGAATAATTCTTCTTGCTTCCCGTAAGCATCACGGATTAGAAGCTCTAACGAAGCGTCGGCTCCTTCGAACTGATAGCCTTGATGCTCCATCTCTTTGATTTGTTCAATCAACTTACGTGATTGCTCATTATTGTGATCGAAATCTAATCCAAGCTCCTGAGCTTTGAACACCAGGTTGCTTTGGCCTGCCAGCTCAGATACAAGCACGCGTTGCTTGTTACCGACAAGCTCAGGTTTGATGTGCTCGTAAGTGCTAGGGTTTCTCAGGATCGCCGAAACATGAATTCCGCCTTTATGAGCAAAAGCCGCTGCTCCTACGAAAGCCTGGTTAACAGGCAAATGCATGTTTGCAATTTCGCTTACATAACGAGCAACGTTAGACAAGCTTTGCAGCTGCTCTTCCGAAATACAGGAGTAGTTCAGCTTAAGCTGCAAATTAGGGATGATAGAGCATAAATTCGCATTGCCGCATCGTTCTCCAAACCCGTTAATTGTACCTTGAACTTGTGTCGCACCAGCCATAACGGCGGCCAAGCTGTTCGCAACTCCGAGCTCGCAATCATTATGGGCATGAATCCCAACGGGAATGGATACGGAGCGTTTCACTACGGATACGATTTCGCTTATTTCATGAGGGAGGGACCCACCGTTCGTATCACATAAAACGATCCAGTCCGCTCCGGCTTCCTCTGCTTTTTTGATAGTTTGCAGCGCGTAATCCGCATTGTTTTTATAACCGTCAAAGAAATGCTCAGCATCGTAGATGATTTCCAAGCCTTTATTTTTCAAATAATGAACGGAATCGTATATCATGGAAAGATTTTCTTCTAATGTAGTTTGAATGGCCTGGTGAACATGGAAATCCCATGATTTGCCGAAAATCGTTGCAACCGGAACTCCAACTTCCAATATACGGTTGAGATTGATGTCGTTCTCAGGCAGCGTATCCTTGCGTCGAGTACTGCCGAAAGCGGTAACCTTTGCATGCTTGAGGCCAAGCTCCTTAACACGTGTGAAAAATTCAATATCCTTATTGTTGCTGCCGGGCCATCCGCCCTCAATATAATGAACTCCAAGGGAATCAAGCTTGCGGGCAATTTTCATCTTGTCCTCAACGGATAAGCTAATACCTTCACCTTGGGTGCCGTCTCTAAGAGTTGTGTCGAAAATTTTTACGAAGTTGGCCATGGGTTATCCTCCTGCAATAAGACTTGCACAAAATATGATTCATTATTATATCACAATAATTCCAACATAGGGTATCATTTTCACAAAATAGACGGACAGTCCGGCTTGACCTGCAAATGCAAGGAAGGTATCCTTTAAGAGGAACGGCTATGTTACGTCACTTTCCTATGGGGGAATAAAAATGTCACTTCTAACCCAGACAGATTATGAACATTGAAAATAAGCAAGCCTATCCGGTTAATGGAAGAGTGATTCTTCATATTGATATGAATGCCTTTTATTGCTCGGTGCATGAGGCGGTGGAGCCTGAGCTTTACAAGGGGAAGCCGACAGCTGTTGCCGGTAGTGTGGAGCTGCGCAAAGGGATAATCGTCACATGCTCTTACGCTGCAAGGGCAAAGGGAATTAAGACGGGTATGCTGGTTGGGCAAGCGGTGAAAAAATGTCCTGAACTGATCCTCATTCGCCCGAATTTTGATTTGTACAGGCAATATTCACGTGCCTTTATGAATATTGTATATAACTACTCGCCAATGGTGGAAGCCATGTCGATCGATGAATGCTATGTGGATATAACAGGGTCCAAGCAATTCGGTACTCCACTGGAAATTGCTGAGCTTATCCAAAATCGTATTCGGAAGGAACTGCTGCTCCCCTGTTCGGTTGGAGTTGCTCCGAATAAGCTTTTGGCCAAAATGGCTTCCGATATGAAGAAGCCAAATGGGCTTACCGTCCTTCGAAAACGAGATGTGCCGCGGGTATTATGGGATCTACCCTGTGCTAATTTATACGGTATAGGGGGCAAAACAGCCGAAAAGCTAAAGCGTTTGAATATCCATACTTTAGGTCAGCTTGCCAAAGCAGAAGAGAAGCTGCTAAGAGAGCATTTCGGCGTGATGGGCGTTGTATTAAGACATTCAGCCAATGGCGAGGATGATTCACCTGTACATCCGGAGCGGGAACAAAGCAAATCGATTGGTCATACTACAACACTTCCTATTAACTTTACCGATTTAGCTGATATTCGCAGAGTTTTTCTTAATTTGTCGGATCAGGTTGGCAGGCGTCTCCGCAAGCAAATGTTGCTCGCCCAGACAATACAGATTACTATCCGAGATCCCGATATGAGGACGATCACACGTGCGGCGAAGCTGCAAACTCCAACTGAAAACCGTGAGGACATTTACAGCATGGCTTGTAAATTGTTTGAAGAGCATTGGTCCAAAGGCAAGCCGGTCCGGTTGCTTGGAATCACACTTCAGAATTTATTGGATAAAGCCGAGGCCGCAGTTCAATTGGATTTGTTCGATTATGAGAAGCAGCCTGTGAGGGAAAAGCTTAATAAAACATTGGATGCTCTTCGTGATAAATTCGGGGAAAGCGCGATATTGACAGCGGGTATGCTGGGAGACGATCCATCGTCACTCATACGCGATCACAAAGCGAGAGGTACATCGCTGCAGATGGATCATCTTAAGCTAAATCGGTTGGAGGATGAGAAGTAAGCAATGACGAGTGTGATTGGGTTCACGGGATTTTCAAATAGTGGGAAGACGACTCTGATTTCAAAGTTAGTAGCCCATTTTACCAATTCCGGACTGAAAGTAGCAGTGATTAAGCACGATGCTCATGGGCATTATAAAGAGGCTGAGGGAACAGATTCCACCCATTACCGGCAGGCGGGGGCTGCTGCAACAGTAGTTGTATCACCCACTTCCTATATGGCATTCCGGCGGGAAGCTGTGGATCTCGAACAAATTGTGGAAATGCTGCAAGCTCAAAGCTATGAGCTCATATTAGTAGAAGGCTTCAAAAATGGAACCCATGATAAAATTGCTTTATTCCTTAATGAAGAACAGGCTGAAATTTTTGAAAGCTTATCTCAAGCTCCAGCAGCTGCCGCATCGTTGGAATCACTAAAAGAGCTAGCACCTGCAACGATTCCTTTTTTTAATATAGACGATATAAGCGGAATTGCGGCATGGATAGAAGTTCATATGAAGAATACTATTTGAACTTTCTCTTGTTTTATATTATATTTTAGGATGAGCTTACAATTTAGGGAGGAATTTAGAGATGGCAAAATACACTTGGGTTGAAAAAGATACCTGTATCGCATGTGGAGCCTGTGGAGCAACAGCTCCAGATATTTATGATTATGACGATGAGGGTTTAGCTGAAGTTATTTTTGACGGTGATGGCAACAAAGGCGTAACTGAAATTCCTGACGACTTGTATGACGATCTGCAGGATGCTCAAGACGGCTGTCCTACCGATTCTATCAAAGTAGCAGACACTCCTTTCAATTAATAATTGATTCGACAAAAAGCCTTTTTTTCTGGGGAATTATTCCTAGGAAAAAGGGCTTTTTTTGTTAAATTTCGTAGAAATTCCATGTATTTGGATGGGTTTTATGATAAGATTATGTACGAAACTTTGGGTTGGAGGGATTAGATGAGAAAAAATGTCAGTAAAACGGCAATAATTGTAACCGGAAATACAATAGTGGTCCTCATTTGTTTGATTTTTCTTACTTTTGGACTATGGAAAGTGCTCTCCGACCAAGTATTCGACATTAATATGAAACAATCCATGACTGGAGCACCACATGGTGATATCCTTGTCATCGGTATTGATGCGGAATCAATTAAAGCGGTCGGTCCCTATCCTTGGGATCGTAAAGTATATGCTCAGTTGATCAATCAATTGGAAAAGGCTGGAGCCAGAGTTATCGGGTTCGATATTGAGCTTTACACGGAAAGCAATAACCCGGAGAGCGATAAGTTGCTTGGTGAGGAGATTGCTAAGTATAAAAACATCATCTTTCCTTCCCATGCCGAATTAGAAAATGAATTTGCCCGTTCAACTAAAGTTAAAGAGGGCGAATTGATCATGGCGCAGAGAGTGCAAAATCCAATTCCCGCCATTAACAAGTCTATGAACAAAGCGCATATTAACGCGGCTTTTGATACGGATGGCGTAATTCGTTTTAACTGGCTACAGATCAATACGCCAGAAGGTATATTGCCTTCAATGGGACTTGCCATGGCTCAATTAGCCGGTGCAGATGTAAGTAAATATGTGAATATGCCAGTGCAGCAAAACAGTCCGAAATCCCAGTTGACCATCAAGTGGGACGGTGTGGAGAAAGATTTTGAAACCATTCCTTTTTCTGAAGTGTACAAGGGGAAAATTCCGGCGGGTACCTTCAAGGACCGGATCATATTGGTAGGATATACAGCGCCTGGCTCAGATGAAGGGATTACACCGGTTGAACGCCACATGCATCTGGTTTATGCCCATGCCAATATTTTGAATCAGATCCTGAATCAGAAAATTATTACCCCTGTCAGCGGCTCTTGGACCGTCGCATTGGCAGCGTTGATGATTTTGTTATTCGGTTTCTTAACATGGAGATTAAAAGCAATTTCCGGTATTATTCTGGTCTTTTCCGTTTCAATAGGTCTCATGATAGTACAATACCTAACATTTGCTTATAGCGATTTTTACTTGGATTCAGTAGGGGCTGTTTTGAGCGGCCTAGTCTCCTATTTAGGGAACATAGCAATGAAGACCTATTTTGAAACGAAGCAAAAGAACTACATAACCAAGCAATTTGGACGATATATTTCTCCTGATTTGGTCAAAGAGATTGCTAGCAGCGATTCGGAAATCCAGTTAGGCGGTATCAAAAGAGAGTTAACGCTGCTGTTCCTGGATGTTAGTGGATTTACACCGCTATCGGAGAAGCTTAAACCGGAGGAAGTCGTTGATTTCTTGAATATGATGTTCAATTTAATTACAGAGAGAGCACTTGAGAATCATGGCACAATCGACAAGTTTATCGGTGATGCAGCCATGATCCTGTACAATGCTCCACTGGATGTGCCTAACCATGCTTTCTATGCCGTAAAGACAGGCCATGAAATACAAAAAGGGATGGAGCAGGTTCGTGCTGATGTCGAGGCTAAATATGGCATCAATCTTAGTATAAGAATTGGTATCAATACAGGAGATGTAGTTGTAGGAAATATTGGTTCTTATTTGCGGGTGGATTATACGGCCATTGGAGACAATGTCAACACAGCAGCAAGGATCGAATCGACAGCCAGTCCGAATCAAGTTTGGGTATCTGAATCCACCTATGAGCAGACAAAGGATTATATCGAATATAACTTTGCCGGTGAGAAGCTGATGAAGGGGAAAAGCTCGGCTTTGAAGCTTTTTGAAGTGGTAAGCATAAAGGGTACTCCGGCAGAGGGAGGGAAAGCGGGGAAAGCCTCGTAATGTGTCAAATTTTGCATTGCTAATTAAAAAATATCAAATTACAATTAATAGAGTGAGTTAGTTCGTAAAAAAGATTGATAGAGATGAGAGGAGATTTAATGTGGGACATTCAAAGCGGATGAGGATGGGTGAAAAGAAATCATTTTTGTCGCTATTTGTTGCATTTTGCATGGTGTTTTCATTGTTATCAACAGCACTAGCCAAGCCAGCAGAAGCAAAATCAACTCGAGCTGCAATAATAGTTGCTGCTAATGGCACCGTTAGCGTCAAAAAGGCAGGAGGCTCCAAATCATACACAGCCTACAAAGATATGAGCTTAAACGAAGGCGATGTCATTATTACTGGAGCAAGCTCCTCGGCAGTATTAAAAATTGCCGACCACGAAGACGAGATTACGATAAGCGAGAATGCGGAAATCAGCATTGCGGAGCTGTCTGAACAAGGGGCCGGGAAAACGTCCAAAATAAAGTCATGGGCAGGCTCATTGTGGGTTAAGGTTAAATCCCTGGTTAGCTCGGAGGATGAATTTGAAGTTGAGACTCCAACAGCTGTCATGGGTGTTCGTGGAACGCAATTAGGCGTATCGATTAATCCGGAAACTGGAATTATGACCGTGTTTCTGGCGGCAGGAAAGATTGATGCATCAACAACTACAAACAATGGGCAAGATGGCACCCAGCAAACGACTAACACGATCTTGCTGCCATCCCAACAGTTAAATCTTGACAGCAGGGATGAAGTTAAGGATTTGGATTTTAAAGTCGATATTATTGACATTAATACCTTTGTACAGACAGCATCCCCGGAAGTCATTAAAGCTCTTATTCTTAATAAATCTCTTATAGATCAAGAAAATCAACAATTTATTGCTGCTAAGAAAAAAGAGATTGAAGAGAACGGTAATTCCAATACAGGTGAATCTTCACTGACGATCAAGGATACGGCAGAGCTGGATAAAGTCGCTAAAAACTTGGATAACCTTATTGGAAATATTGCCTTAGCTGCATTGGCGCAAAATAAAATTACTCCGGATGCAATGAAGGCTATCATTTCGGATGCCAACAACCAAATTAATGATGCAACTAAAAAGCTGGATTTAGATAAAGTAGCGCCTTTGGATAAGACTGCGGGTGTAGACTCTGAGAAAGAAAAATTAAAAAAAGCGGAGCTTGAAAAATTAAATGCAAAAAAGCAAGCTGAGTTAGAAGCGAGGCTAAAGCTTGAAAAGGAAAAGTTGGAAAAATTAAAAGCGATCTTAGAAAGTATGGAAAAAGAAAAAAAACGAATTGAAGAAGAAAATAAAAAAGCAATTGAAGAAGCTAAACAAAAAGCGGAAGCTGAATACACAAGCAAGCAGGCTGAGAAGGAGAACTCCTCGAGCAATGAAACAACCACAACAACGCCAAGTAGTCCGTCACCTTCACCAGGTGGCAGTTCATCCAGGCCGAGCAATACTGTAGTACAGCCGCCTGTACTAATTAGTCCAACGGCTGTAACAACGAATACAACAGGAAGTGTTGAAGTAAAGCTAACGGCGGCAGCAAACTACAACATCCAAATCCTGAATGGTGAAACCATTGTGTCTACTCTTGGCGGTAAAGGAGATGCGCAAACAATATTCGCGTTACCTCTTCCAAATGGAGTCTATAATTTAACGGCTCGTGCAGAATTTGGAGGCAGATATAGTACATTGGTTGCTATTCCGACAGTTACCGTTCAAATAGCGGATAATATTGTACAGCCGCCCGCACTGGTTAGTCCAACGGCTGTAACAACGAATACAACAGGAAGTGTTGAAGTAAAGCTAACGGCGGCAGCAAACTACAACATCCAAATCCTGAATGGTGAAACCATTGTGTCTACTCTTGGCGGTAAAGGAGATGCGCAAACAATATTCGCGTTACCTCTTCCAAATGGAGTCTATAATTTAACGGCTCGTGCAGAATTTGGAGGCAGATATAGTACATTGGTTGCTATTCCGACAGTTACCGTTCAAATAGCGGATAATATTGTGCAGCCGCCCGCACTGGTTAGTCCGACAGCAGTAACAACCAATACAACAGGAAATGTTGAAGTAAAGCTAACGGCGGCAGCAAACTCCAACATCCAAATTCTGAATGGTGAAACCATTGTATCTACTCTTGTGGGCAAAGGGGATGCACCTTCCGTATTCACTTTAACTCTACCTGATGGAGTCTATAATTTGACGGCACGTGCTGAAATTGGAGGCAGGCTCAGTGCATCCATTACTATTCCGACCATTACTGTTCAAATAACGGATATTACGTTAACTCAGGTAAGCAAAGATGCCAATACCGTTACATTGCAATTGTCTATGAAAAATTTCTTGTCGGATAAGGAGTTTTATGCGATTCAAGCTCATCTGGTATATAACAACACATTAAGCTACAAAGGCCCAATAGAGCTTGAAGACGTACCGAATACCGTATTTGACGGGGCGGATAAATCAGCAGAAACATTGAAGCAGCATAATGTAAGTACGCAATCAGAATTGGTCTATGCAGCTTCTCAGTTTGAAGCAACTAATTCAACAGCAGAGGTTAAAAATATTACAGTAGTTGGGACAAAGGCTTTGGTTTCAATTCCATTAACCTTCTCTCCCAATGCAACGGGTCCAACGAATGTAGATCTTATTTATGTCAAGGTTGTTAATAAGAACGGTGCTACTGTTGCGGAGTTTACAACTCCCAAATCGATTACAGTAACTAAGTAGGGTATGATTCGGGAAGGGGAACCATATGAAAAAAGTAAGTAAGCTCGTTGCTCTGAGCCTTATAGTATCTGTACTGATGAGCAGTACGACAGCATGGGGAGCATCATTATCCTCAGATAGCGTTAAGGGAAGCAATGACCAGATATTAACTGATGTCAAAACAGTAGCAGGAATCGGTGATTTCGGCGCAGAGAACGGGGCCGCTTTGTCATCATCATTCCGAAGCCCGTCCAGTATCGTTGTGTTGCCTAACGGTGCTCAGCTTGTTGCTGACACTCGCAATCATTTGCTGCGTTTGGTCAAGGACAATCAAGTAACCACCTACGCCGGTCTTAGTTTGAAAAAAGATATTAAAGGTTTTCCTGAAGGTGGAAGATATGATGGTAGTACGGATGCATCATTTTTCCAAAACCCTGCTGGCCTTGCGATTGACAGTCAAGGAAACATCATCGTTGCTGATGCGGCGAACCATGCAATCCGTAAAATTACACCTTCCGGTCAGGTAACAACTATTGCCGGTAACGGCTTAATCGGAATGAAGGATGCTGCAGGGATGGAGGCTAGCTTCTACAATCCTTCTGATGTAGCTGTTGCAGCAAATGGAACTGTTTATGTTGCCGATACTTTGAATCATTTGATTCGCAGTATTAGTCCAACCGGGCAGGTTAAGACATTAAATTCCTTGTCAGGGAGACTCATTGAGGTTACGCCTGGACAAGTGATTCAATCCGGTGATTTTGCGGACGGTGCCCTGGCATCTGCTAAGTTTAACGAACCTACAGGGCTTGCTTTGGACAGCAAAGGAAACCTGTATGTAAGTGACACAGGGAATCAAAGAATCCGATATATCGATTTGCAGAATAACATGGTAACGACGGTGGCGGGCAGCAGCTTAAATGATGCCAAAACGGGTTTGTATGGAAAGTCAGATCTATATGCTGCCGGTGATTATGCCGATGGACCTGCTAATAAAGCTTTGTTTAACTCTCCTCAAGGTATCGCAGTAACGGATGAAGGCGGACTTCTAATTGCAGATAGCCATAATCATTCGATTCGCTATCTACTGAACGGTCAAGTGTCCACCATTGCAGGAGCTGCAAATCTTCGTGGAGGAGAAGCGGATGGAGGAGATCGCAGCGCTCAGTTAAGAAATCCTTCCGACGTAGCCGTGCAACAGGATGGAAGTATCCTTGTGGCAGATTCTGGTAATAATAAGATTCGAAAGATAAGTCTCTATAAACTGCCAGCCAATCTTCCAAAGGATAATGAAGTGAAGGTGGCTTACGGCTCGCAATTGATTGAATTTAATGTGAAGCCTGAAATTAAAGACGGCAGAACGATGGTTCCGGTCAGAGCGATTACAGAAACATTGGGCTACAAAGTAACCTTTAATGAAGCAGCACGCAGTGTTCAGCTGTCAAAAGACGGGGTTGCCATTGAATTGTATATCGATAAAACAGGTATTAAAAAAACAGTAGAAGGAAAAGATGCAGTTATGAAGGAAACCGATGCTGCACCTTACATTAAGGACGATACTACATTTGTTCCCGTTCGTTTCTTCGCTGAACAAATCGGATTGAATGTCCAGTGGTATGAGGCCGCAAGGACTGCTATTCTTCGTTAATAAACGTCTATAGCTGTATGAGGTTTCGTTATTGAAAGACCTATAATGTTGGATAGCAGAAGGTTCTGCTCTTCACATCATAGGTCTTTTGGATTATGATAGAAGTCAAAAGCCCACTAGGTTGGAGGCGGGATCGAATGTCCAGTATGCAAGAGCTGCAGAATCGAGTGGAAGAATTGGAGAAGCGGAATAAGGAGCTCTCACTATTACTGGAATCGACGGATGAGTTGAAGAAGGGTATGACTGAAATCAATGATCCTTTTTCAATTAGCGTTATTCATTCGCTAGTATTAGCTCTGGATTCCCGCGATCCTTATACGGCAGGTCATTCTTCTAGAGTGGGGCTATATTCTTTATGGGTCGCGAGGGAATTGGGAATATCGGAAATTGAATGCAAGCATTTCTACAGGGCTGCCTTGATGCATGACATTGGTAAAATTGGTGTTCCGGATCGGGTGCTGCTAAAAGCCGATAGCCTGAATGAAGAGGAATTCCAGATTATGATTTCCCATACAACCATCGGTGCCCGAATATTATCCAAGATGCAGCCGGAAGAACGGATGATTCAAGCGACTGAGGTTGCGATGTATCACCATGAGAAGATGGATGGATCCGGTTACCCGGAAGGGCTGCAAGGAGAGGAAATACCGTTTTATGCCAGGATAGTCGCTGTGTCAGATGCTTTTGACGCTATGACTACAGATCGTCCTTATGCCAAGGGAAGAAGCTACAAGGATGGAGTAAATGAAATTATTCGGTGCAAAGGAACGCATTTTGATCCCCAGGTTGTAAAGGCCTTCGAAACCGTTATGCACACACGAAATTATTTAAAGGATGAGTTTGAAGTAAGACCCTTTGTTGCACCGGTGGAATAAGTTTTTTAGTTGAATACATGTTAAAATTTTTTTTGCACCAGGTCCCTTGATACCGTGGTGTTTTTTTCTGCCCTAAAAAATTTTGAAAAAGAAGCCGATAGTAAGAGGTAAGGGTGGAAGGAAGGGATTGGATGAAAGGAAAAGAGCATGAGGAGCAGCTTCGACAATTTTTTAAGCATCAAGAAGATCCACTTCACTTAAAAAAATACGTGCGCGAGCACCCGAATAATAAAATGGCCTGGTATTTGCTAGGTCGTGAATATGATGCTCAAGGTAAACGAGGTAAAGCTCTGTATTGCTTTTCACAAGCAGGAGAGGTTTACGAAGCCTTTGAGAATAAAGCTATACCTGTTTCTTTGGAATCCCTCCAATCATTAAAGCAATGGGAACGTAAGGGGATGAGGAAACGCTGGCTTAATCGCATCCGTATAGCTGCTCTAACGACACTGGCATTGGCAGCGATTGCCTATTCACCACCATTTGAACCGAGCTCACTTCCATTACCCAGTGTTCCATCACTTCCCCAGGATGTTAGCGCGGCGATGGTTGAACAAACCAAGGTGTATTATGTGACGGCCGGTAAAAGCAAAGAAAACGTCGGTGCAGCACTGCAGGAAATGTTGATTAAGGAAAGATTGAACAGCTACGCGATATTGGCTTATGGCAAGCCAACTGATGACGGTAAGTGGATTTCATGGCTGAAACCGCCGGATTTATTGCTTTCTGTCGAAGGCAAACAGGATGCCGCTCAACAGCAAATCTACTATCATGATGCGGAGAGCTGCAGTTGTCAGCCTACTGATTCCGCAAAAGCACAAGCAATTTATCAATCTTGGGCTGGACAACGAGAGCAGGAGCTCGTTCTTCGTTCAGCCATAGCCTCATATACACGTAAAAATGGTCAACCGCCTCAAGAGCTGCAAGCATTGAATCAGCCATATCCACAAAATGTACTGCCAGGCATTACACCTTTCATGCAGCAGCTGTATGATCAGCAGAAAGAACAACTCGCTGTAGAATCACCTGACCGTCAGGGGAAGAATCCAGCTGCAATTACTCCAAGCTCTGTGCCTGAAACAGCGGGCATAGGTTCTGGGTCGCCTGGTTCTCCTAATTCATTATCAAGCGTAAGCGGGCTTATGAAGCCGTTGACGGAACCGATTCGGATTGTAGTTGATAAAACTAACCACCGATTGGCAGTTATAAGCGGTCAAATGATTGTACGCAGCTATCCGGTAGGCCTTGGAGCTAATAAAACACCTGAAGGCACGTTCGAGATATCGGAAAAGGTCAGGAATCCGAACGGAAAATCCAATGGCGACTTCGGCAGCAGAGGTATGACGCTTTCAGATACGCTGTATGCCATCCATGGAACTAATAAGCCGGCAAGTATTGAGAAGGACCAATCATTAGGCTGTATTCGCATGCTGCAGGAGGATGTTGAGGAATTGTTTGACATGGCTCCATTAGGCACCTCTGTGACGATCGGAAAAGGCCTTTTGCCGTCTGAAGTCAAGCGAGGGGAGCCTGTGTTCCGCCTGCCGCTTAACAGCAATGAAACGAATCCTGGTAAAGTATACAAATGGTTAGATTAATCCACCACAAAAAAAAGGATATCAGGTGACAAAACCTGACGTCCTTCTTTGTTTTTGATGTTAATTGAACGATAGAGCATTATTTATTCAATAGCAATAATACGGTCATGGCAATAATTATTGCCGCGAATACGCAGCCCACCCAAATTAAAAGTTTTTTGTTGATCTCATCTTTTGGTTTACGCTGCTGCAAATAAGTTGGTTTTTTACGCTGCATAGGGATCAGCCCTGCCTTTTAAGTGGATTTAGGAATATTTTATCATAATGTAACCCATTGCGTAGATGATTTTACAAGACATGTCCTCTTTATTTTTCCTGCATAAAACGATAAACTGTTCAAAGAGAGCAACTTATCGTTCGTGGGGGAGAGACATAATGCTTTATAAAAAAATAGTTAAGCCGATTTTATTTCAAATGGATCCTGAAAAGGCACATCATCTTACAATAGATGGCCTTCACACGGCTACAAAATTACCAGGAGGAAGGGCGCTGCTGAGAGGATTGTACGCGGTACCGGAGTATCCTGAATTGAGAACCGAATTGTGGGGAATTCCTTTTGCTAATCCTGTTGGGTTGGCTGCGGGTTTGGATAAAAATGCGAAAGCTGTCACAGGCTTTTCGAGCATAGGCTTTGGGTTTATGGAAGTTGGCACGGTTACTCCAAAGCCGCAGGCTGGCAATGAGCTTCCGCGATTGTTCCGTCTGCCAGAGGACGTAGCACTGATCAACCGTATGGGCTTTAATAATGTAGGGATCGAAACGATGGCGCAGCATTTGCAAGAATCGGGAAAGCGATCTATACCAGTAGCCGTTAATATCGGGAAAAACAAGGCTACACCAAATGAGCATGCGGAGGATGATTACCGAGCTTGCATTAAACGGCTTTACGATTATGGCGATTTCTTCGTAGTGAATATCAGCTCGCCGAATACGCCGGATTTACGAAGTTTGCAGCACGGTGACGATTTATCCAGACTACTGAACGCTGTTCAAGCGGAAATGAAGCTGCAGCATCAACAAAAAGGAGGGGCAGCCAAGCCCGTTCTTGTGAAGATTGCACCGGATCTTCAAGAGGAAGAAGTTATGTACATGGTCCAAACTATTGTGAATAGCGGTGTTTCGGGCATCATTGCCTCCAATACGACGATCTCAAGAGATGGTTTGACTCATCAGCATAAAGGAGAAATGGGCGGCTTAAGCGGCAGACCGCTCACCGAACGCTCGACTCGCCTGATCCACTCGATATATGCAGCCACTGAAGGAAAGCTGCCGATTATCGGATCGGGAGGTATTTTCACGGCGAAGGACGCTTATGACAAAATATGTGCCGGTGCAAGCTTGGTAGAAATTTACACGGCACTCATTTATGAAGGACCTGGATTAATTCGAAACTTGAATGAGGGATTACTAAACCTTCTGCGGAAGGATGGATTCAGCCATATAACGGATGCGGTCGGTTCTGCACACCGGCGTTAGTAAGAATGGAGGAACTTGGATGGATGGACGCGACTGGAAAAAATTCCTGTTACCCTATGAACAAACTGTTGAGGAAATGAAGGTTAAATTTAAAACATTACGCGGTGAATTGAAAAGCAGAGAGGAATATTCTCCAATTGAATTCGTAACCGGGCGGGTTAAGAAAGTTTCAAGTATTTTGGAAAAAGCGAAAAGGTTGAATGTTCCTAGTGAGCAATTGGAGAAAGGCATTGAGGATATTGCTGGCATACGTATTATGTGTCAGTTTGTTGAGGACATAGAGCGTCTGGCTGAGCTGATCCGTAAGCGTGAGGATATGACACTAGTCTATGAGAAGGATTACGTCACTAATAAGAAGCCGAGCGGATACCGAAGCTATCACATGATAGTAGAATATCCGGTGCAAACAGCACTTGGGATGAAAAGAGTGTTGGCTGAGGTTCAGATCCGGACACTTGCTATGAATTTCTGGGCTACAATAGAACATTCGCTTAATTATAAATACCGGGAGAGCCTGCCGGAGGAAGTGATTAAGCGGCTTAGCAAAGCTGCCGAAGCTGCCTATTTGCTTGACCAGGAAATGAGCAGTATCCGTGATGAAATTATGGAAGCGCAGCAGTTATTTGATGATAATTCGAATATTATTTCCCGGGTATTAAATGGAATTCAGGAGCTCTATTTCTACTATCGAGTAAGAGAGGCAGCCCAATTCCAGCTGCGCTTCAACGAGCATTGGGAGACTGATGACGTTAGGTATCTCAAAGAGCTGTCCGCTGAAATTGATGAGGCTATTGCACGGGCCAAAAAAGGGTAACTGCTTGAAGAGGCAGCTGCGCTTATCCTGTCCGAAATAATTGAGGTGAAACCGTGATAGGAGAGCAGCCATATGACCTGCTTTATGTAAAGTTTATTTATTACTTTAATGTGGAGCGGGATTATTTCGAGTGTCATGAAGTTATGGAGGAGCTTTGGCTGGAGGAAGGCAGAGCTCCTATATTTCAAGGCCTTCTGCAGGTTGCAGTAGGCCTGTACCATTACAGGAACGGTAATGTGAGCGGAGCCATTAAGCTGTATACAGCAGCGCTGGAGAAGCTTGAGCACTCCAAGCAGCCGCGGCTTGGCATTGATTTGGAACAGTTGATCCTAGACAGTAAGGCTTATCTGAAGCGCTTGGAGCGGCTGGATCAGGAGCCGTTTGCATTTTATGACTTGGATATACATATAACAGATCCAGAACTAGCTCAACTGGTCGCAGAGCTTACACTGAATCCGCCTGAAGTAAGTCATGAGGAAGAATAATAAAATTGGACTTTACTCCAAATCAGTGCCTTTGATCATTAGAGTAATTGCCGAATATTATTGTATGGCAGCAGTACTAGCTGGAAAACATCCCGCTAATTTTGACTTTATTGCCGGAAAAGATTATTTTACTGGAAAATATACCTCTATTTGGGATGGAATACCCCGTAAACTGGGATATGTTCTGATTTAGCTCCGGAAATTCCAGTTATATCAGAATTATGAGTAAAATTGAGGAGATTAGATGGAGATTTTCCAGTTATTCCACAAGCGAGGGAATACTGAGGGGATTTGTGCCGCTTTGTGGTAGTTGATTCTGGTTAATCGGATCCCATTGTATTCAGAGTATGACTATGTGGGGCAAATTTGTATTCCTGCGGCTGCTTCCAAGCCACGTAGGAACACCACTTCAATAAGTGGCTGGAGTCGCACAACCATCCATCCAGACGTAGCAATGTACGAAAGCGCACATTGGTACGTTCGATTTCCGTCCGGTCCTGAACGGAACAGGAAATTCCGTTATTTAATCTGTTGCATCCATTTTAAGACGATAGCGGAAGCCGGATTCCACTATTTGGGCCGAATGATGAATATTATGCACATATCGAGAGGTAACGGAAGCAGCTGTTCCGTTATCTCTCTGTTTTTTGTACTTTCCATGCTATAGCGGAACGATTATGTCTGCTAAGAGGTACCAGGTTTCGTTAATATCAGCGGACTGACGTTCAATCTCACGTAATGCAAGCCCCCTATCGCTTATCATTCTCTATATGCTATGGGGCGGGGGCGGGAGCCGGAAGCACCGGCTCAGTGAATGTTTTTAAAGTGGATGTATAAGTTTTGAACCGACCGGAGGTTCACCTTTCTAATATTGCAAGAAAATCCGCCTCTAGGACACGAATGTATCTTCATCGAGATGGCTTCGAATAGAATCTTTTCTTATGAGGAATGAAATACCTTTTTTGCTCAGGTCTTTAAATGAAGGATTTTTTACAGAGTTGTGGAATACTTCATTACGCTTACAACGTAGAGTGATTCTTTGAACAGACTGCGGGGAATACGTTATGAAACTCAACATCAGAAAAGCAGAAAAACCTTTCATTTGGTTCGCATTGGGGCTGGCTGTGCTATGTGCGGCAAGCTTCGTTGTTTTTTCATACCCTGTATGGAAAACGTTATTGGTTAACCCTATTGAAACATCCGAACGAAAGGCGAGTTCTGCCAAGCTAATTACTGCACCCGTCAGCTATAAAGCAGCGGAAGATTTCAAAGCTTCCAATGTTGAATTGCCACAACACAACTTTGGCTCCCTGCAGGTTAACAAGTCCAAAATAAACAAGGGAATTCAGCTTTTTGCCAAGCAAGGGCATGTACAAGGACAATATGCGGCTCCAGATGGAATACGAATGGATTATTTGGTACAACGGCAGCAGCTGGAGGGTAGTAATGCCTGGGTGCAGGTAGATCTTGTATCTGCCGATCCGCAAACACAACAAATGCTCGTAGAACCGATAGGATTTACTTATTCTAATGGTGAACAACTGGAGGCCGGGCTGCAATCGTCGGGACTAAGCGGTTATTTATCAGGGGATGAGTTTCTATACACAACTGTAAAGAATGAGCATGATGAGTGGGTTTATTTGGTCAATAAATTTAATTTTACACATAAGACAATAACACCTGTAATGGAATTATTTCGTTATTCGTATAAAGCTGTAAATGGCGGTAAGCCGCCGATTATTTATAGCTCCCAGCTTGCCCCTGACAAATCACATTTGCTCGTCCGAGATAGCAGAAATGGAATCTCAAGCTATGATTTGAGTACGGGTGAGATTAGGCAGGCTATAGAAGGCTCGAATGAAGTCAAGGCTGGAGAGTATTTTGAACTATTGGTGAACAGCGGTATTGCCTTATATAGTACTTCGCGTTATCAGAATGATGTGTCGTGGATCGACCTGAGTACAGGAATGGTACGCCAACCGTTACTTAGTGAGCAGGGCTTTGTTGAGGTTGGGATGGATGTGCAAGGAAAAATAATGTATTATAATTTTACTTACGACCGTTTGCCGGAAAATGTAATGATGGGCGATAAGCAATCGCTGCTTTTACCTAATGGCGTTCAAATGATAGATAAACAAGGGAATCCAACAAAGCGTTTCAGCTTATCTAAGGATGCGAAGGAAAGGCTTGAATTCGGAGGCTACAGCGAAAGCAAGAAAACGGTACTGCTGCATAAATTCATAGTCGCGATGAACGGTAATGGACAGCCCTACAAAAAGACGTTAGGCTGGCTGCTGGGCGATATGAGTACAGGCTCGATGACAATGCTTAGCAAAACGGATGTTCCTGACAATTGGGATAAGAAAGATATTCTGTTCGGTAAAGTAACGCTCAGTGCTTTAGTACCATCCAATCAAGAGCAAGTATTTGTAAATCTTCTGGAAAACAATTATTACATGACCCGTTGGAAGACGTCTTACCAGGTCCAATTGCTTGAAGACGAGGATATTGTAATCTATGAGGATGAAGGAATGAAAAGGATGTTCGTAAGTTCGTTAACCCGACCTGATCTGGTAGTAGCGGCTTTGAACTACAAGAAATATAATTGGGACAATAATAAGTTTAGCCTGCTGAGCGGACATTGGTTGGCACGTTATCAAAAGCAGCCTGAAGGCGATAAGATGTATTTTTTTCAGTGGAATTAATTGGAACAGGTATTTAGTGTAAAATAAGATGCGGAAAGTTGGACGAATATGGGCAGTCAGTTGCCTGAAGCTTTTTTAACTAAAATGGAGCGTATGCTGGGTGAAGAATATTCGGCTTTTCTTGCTTCTTATGAGGATACCAGGTGGTATGGGCTGCGGATAAATACGTTGAAAACGAGTGTAGAGCAATTTCTTTCCATCTCAGCTTTACCATTAAAGCCGATTACTTGGACACCGACAGGGTTCTACTATAACGAAGCGGATCGGCCCGGCAAGCATCCGTACTACCATGCGGGCTTGTACTATATACAAGAGCCAAGTGCAATGGCACCGGTCGAGCTGTTGGACGTTCATCCCGGTGAGCGGGTACTCGATTTATGTGCGGCACCAGGAGGTAAATCGACGCAAATTGCAGCGAAGCTGGCGGGTCAAGGCATTCTGGTAACTAACGATATTCATTCAGATCGAGTGAAAGCATTGGTAAAGAACATAGAATTGAGCGGCGTACGAAACGCAGTTGTGCTTAATGAGCAGCCTGAAAAGCTGCAGAGGCCTTTCGAAAGCTATTTTGATAAAATTCTGATCGATGCCCCGTGTTCAGGGGAAGGCATGTTCCGTAAGGAAGAGGATATGGCCAAGGCTTGGCAGCCCGATTGGGTGAAGAAGTATGCAGAGATGCAGCGAGAGCTTCTTAAACAAGCTGCTGTCATGCTGCGAGCAGGAGGACGGATCGTTTATTCTACCTGTACGTTCTCTCCAGAAGAAAATGAAGCAATGATAGCTGAGTTTCTCGAAGCACATCCGCGATTTAAGGTATTGCCGATTGTTCCAGAACATGGTTTTCGTTCCGGTGTACCGGCTTGGGTTGATGTGACTGCGGGTAGCAGGATCGAGGAGTTTGAGAAAGCCACAGCGCCTCATATTTCCGAACGCTCCAAGCAGGCTGTTGAGGGTACAGTGAGATTATGGCCGCATTTGCTGCAGGGAGAAGGTCATTTTGCTGCGGTACTTGAATATTCAATCGGTGATGAGGATGAATTGGTTGATGAGAATCCGATGCTGCAAGAAGAATCTGGCAGGTTTGAAGCAATGAAAGTGAGTAAGCAGGCTAAGGCTGGAAAGCAGCGCGGCACTGAAGGCTCTCGTCCGTCAGTTAAGGTGAAAGGCCAGCTTGCCGTTGATTTGCAGCTGCTGTATCAATTCATGGCAGAGCACGCACCAAACGTAGCCATAGGCACTATTACGCTGCACGGAGACCATGTTTATGCTGCCCCAGAGGGCCTTCCTAATTTGAATGGGATCCGTGTCATTCGTCCAGGCTGGTACTTGGGCAGCTTCCGCAAGCAGCGTTTTGAGCCTTCGCATGCGTTGGCAATGGGGCTGCAGGCTTCCGATGTGGTCCGGACAGTTTCGTTATCAGTAGGAGATGGCGCTGCAATCAGGTATTTGAAGGGGGAAACTTTGGAGATCCCCCAGGAAAGGGTTATAAGATCCCATACAGATATCCCCTTGAAAGGCTATTGTCTTGTATGTATCGACGGTTATCCGGTCGGTTGGGGGAAATGGCTAGATGGTATGTTGAAAAATGAATATCCAGCCGGTTGGAGGTGGACCTAGAATGAAGCAAACGATACGTTTGGAAAAGCTTTTGGCGCATACCGGTCACGGTACGCGCAGTGAGATCAAACGAATGATGAAAACCGGAACGGTTTATGTGAACGGTCGTTCAGTTAAAGACGGCGGCATACAGGTCAATCCTGATCAAGACCAAATTACTGTGAATGGAGTAGGAGTTCGTTACCGCGAGTTTATATACTTGATGCTGAACAAGCCGCAGGGGGTTATATCGGCGACAGAGGACTCTCGAGACCGTACTGTGATTGACTTATTGGCTGCGGAATACCAGACATTTGAACCATTTCCCGTCGGAAGGTTGGATAAAGACACAGAGGGACTGCTGCTGTTAACGAATGACGGCAAGCTTGCTCATAATTTGTTGTCCCCGCGCAAGCATGTACCCAAAACTTATTTTGCCGAGGTGGAGGGGACGGTTACAGATGAGGACAAAAATGCCTTTGCAGCAGGTGTGACATTGGATGATGGATATGTAACGATGCCTGCGAAGCTGGTTATTCTAAGATCTGGGGAGCCCGCTGCGGGTGAGGTTTCAAAGATCGAATTGACGATCATGGAAGGGAAGTTCCATCAGGTGAAGCGTATGTTTCAATCTGTTGGAAAAAAGGTCGTCTTCTTGAAACGGATATCGATGGGGCCCCTTCTTCTAGATGAGTACTTGGAAGCGGGCTCCTACCGGGAATTAACTGCTGAGGAGCTCAAAGAACTGCAGCAGGCTAACAATACGTCAGGGTTGAGTTGACAGGAGTTTATGGCAAAGGGATCAATGGGGGAGCTTGAGGGAATTGAAATATTCTATGATTGCATTGGATGTAGATGGAACACTATTAAACGATAATTATGAAATCACGGACATTACCAAGCAAGCGCTGCAGCAAGCACATGCTTCAGGAATAAGAATAGTACTTTGTACAGGCAGGGGACCGGGGAATGCGGTTCCGATTTTGGAGCAGTTAGGTTTAGAGGGAGTGTTAATTACCCATAATGGTGCAGCGACAATTCAAACACCAGGCTGTATTTTGCTGCATGAGAGTGGATTTTCTCTAACCGAGATTGAACCGGTGATCCGTTATTGCAGGGATAAACAAGTTCATTTTGACTTAAATACGGCTTTTGATATGTACGTCGATAAAATAGGTGCTACGGAGGAAAGCATGTATGAGAAATATATGCTTCAACCCCAGAGGGTTAGCGATGTATTGCTTCTGAACCATTCACTTGTCAAATTCACGATCTTCGGAGCTTTAGAGCTAATGGATGATGTAGAGAACGACTTGAGGCTGATGGAGATGCCGAAAGGTCTTCAATATATTCGCAGCGGTGATTATTTTATTGACGTGATGAGCTTGGAGGCTTCCAAGGGTAAAGCTTTGGAAAAGCTTGCTCAGCAATGGAATATTCCCCGGGAGGAGATTATCGCCATGGGGAATTATTATAATGATATAGAAATGATTGAGTATGCAGGTTTGGGTATAGCTATGGAGAACTCACCTGATGCAGTAAAAGCTGCAGCGAATATTGTTACTTCATCTAACAATGATAATGGTGTTTATAAGGCATTGGTTAAATTAGGGATTGTCTAAAGAGACTTGTTCTAAAAATTGTTGCAAGCAGCCAAGTCATTCCTGCAGGAAAAAGACCGGTCACAGCGTAATTGCCGTGTGACCGGTCTTTTTATTAATTAAAAGGCATTATATTGGCTTTGCTTAAACCTTGGACTAAGCACATGTCCTTAAGGAGAGCGAAGCTGTTATCCAAGTGGGGTTCTGTTAGGTCAGGAGATAGAAGCTTCCTTACTTAGTTACAGAAGTTCATTGACGCTTAATCGCAAGTTTACAGGAAGCCGGCACGAGATACAATGACTAACAAAATGAACAATACCAAAATAACACCTGTGCTCGTGTGAAATCCTCCAACTACAGACATGCTGATTCCTCCCATTTGTTTGTATTAACCGATCAACAAGACAATCTGCAATAAAGGTTTAGAAGAACAGTGGTTTAAAGCCTTAATTATTTAAGTTAACTTGGTTGTCGGTCTACTTTTATAGTATGACAAATACCTCTGATCGATATGGACTCCTGTCCCCTATGCATACTTTTTGGGCTTATTAGGACACGCTAGTAAAGATGGTTTATAAAGTCACTGCGACCATACAGTCCATTGGAGGCGAGAATAATGACCGATGTTATGCTCAGACCGGATTTGAAGACGACAGGCGGAGAAGTTAGCGACATACTGTGGAACGATCAGTTTGTTGGAACCATGACACTGGTATATCGCGAGGCAGACCGCATTTCTGGGGCTATCCAATTGGAAGAGGAGAGCCTTCCTCGTAATGCTAAGCAGCGTGTCATGGCTTTTCTACAGGAGCATATCCAATTTCAGATTCAAGCTCTGGGGGTTCATTCCTGCGATGTAATGGTTACATACAGTAAATATGACCATATCATTGCTACGGATACTTTGGAAACTGGAGCTTATAATGTGGAAGAGGATCATGATTTTGATTTTGATTGGCCGGAGAATGAACGGTTTGAGGATGAAGATCCAATGGAGCAAAATGAGTACGTAATGAATGCTTATACGGACACCGTGCCTCTTCAGAGTGATTCGGATGCAGAGGATTCAGTCTATGACTTTTACGAGTTGATGATTGTAGCAGAGTCTCGTAACAAAGTTGAATATCATATTTATAATGAATTGCAGGAATTGGTTGCCGAAGCATCGATCCGAATCCTTGGTAGTGAGGTAAGCGGGACTGTGACCTGGATGCTTGAGCCTGATGAGGATGAAATAGAAGCTGTTGCTAATCTATTGGTAAGTGATTTTGACGAGGATGAAGTAGATACCTTTGTTCTTAATATGGAATGGGATAAGGAAATTATTGAAACTATTGAGCTAACCCATCAAGATCTGTTCGAGGATGAAGTTGGAAACGAGACAGAAAGTTTATGGGAAACCGTTGACGGGGAGTTGGAGAATGAGGATTATACAATCGTACTTGCTCGCGATGACGGCGATACTCTAACCTATGAAATCTACCAACAATCATACGGCGGATTGCCCATTGGCACTGCTACCATAGATATTAGCTCAAGGCAGCTAACTGGATTTATCGATTTTCGGGAACCGGGTAATTCCGATGATCGTGAATGCATTAGCACTTTACTGATGCAGGAGCTGGACAAGGAAAAAGAATTTGAATCGTTCAATGTTACCATGTTGTTTCAGAACAAGCCTTTTGAAGAATTAATGTTTGAAACAGAGGCTTATCATTAACAGAATACAATAGTACTCCGTAGTTTGCCGAGAAACCCGGCTGATCCTGTTTCATTTCATACCGCTATAATGCGTCTTGTGATGGAGGGGATAGCTGACTTTCGGACAGGCACGGAGTTTTTTTGTCTTATTGTGATAAATGAAGTGTCCATGCTATAATTAGGTTTGTTTTTTTGCAGGAAGAGGTGAGATGACAATGGAATATGAAATCCCAACAAAAGTACAGCGATTGGGTGTGGATATAAGTAAGGACCAGCTTAAATATCATGATAAAGAAGTACTGGTTTCCAAGGAGTTTACATTCGACAGCGCGCATCATCTTCATTGTTACGAAGGAAAATGCAAAAGCTTGCACGGCCATACGTATAAGCTGCAGGTAATCATGCGCGGCAAAGTGGACGAAAGAGGTATTTCGATTGATTTTGGCGATATTAAGAGAATTGCCAAGGAACGAATCATGGACCTTCTGGATCACCGTTATTTGAATGATGTTCTGCCCTTAATGAATACGACTGCTGAAAATATGGTAGTCTGGATGTACGAACAATTGGATCAGGCTTTGCGCGAGGAATCACTTTATCCAAAAGTACGTTTGGAGGAAGTTAGACTGTGGGAAACGCCGACTAGCTATGCAGCGGTTACTGCGGCTATGATGGGGGATGTACCAGGTGGAAGTTAAAATGCAAGAGGGCGCTATTGTGAATACGAATAACATCAAATTACCGATGGTCGAGATTTTTGAAACCGTAGAAGGTGAAGGGACTGGAGCCGGTTTTCCAACGGTGTTCGTGCGATTATTCGGTTGTAATCTGCGTTGTACCTGGTGCGATACGAAGTATAGTTACCCTCCTGAGGAAGCGGACCGTGTCATGACAATCGGGGAGATTGTAGAGGAAGTACGTAAGTATCGATCCACTCGGATATGTTTAACAGGGGGAGAGCCGCTTCTATATGGTGACAAGTCGGCGGCATTGATTAAAGCGCTGCTGCAAATCGAGACGTTGACAGATCTGCATATCGAAACGAATGGTGCGATCGATGTCTCTCCATTTATGGACAGCATTGACTCACCTCTGGTCAGGTATATTGTAGATTACAAGCTTCCTGATTCCGGAGAGACCGATAAAATGATTTTGTCCAACTTCGCAAAGCTGCGCAAGCAGGACGAGCTAAAGTTTGTAATAGGAAGCGATCGTGATTTTAATGAGGCTGTCCGCGTATTAGAGCATTATTCAACCGAGGCGCTGCCTCTGTTCAGCCCAGTATGGGAGACAATGCCGCCAGCCAAGCTGGTTCAGCTCATGCTCGACCACGGTCTATCCCATGTCAAATTAAATATGCAGCTGCACAAGATAATATGGGATCCGGCTGCCCGCGGTGTTTAGTCTTCTTAGTAAATCATGAAAAAGGTGTGAAGCAATATGACTACAAAACTTGAACCGAAAAAAGCGGTTATTATTTTAAGCGGTGGGCTGGATAGCACAACCTGTATGGGGATTGCACAAGAGGAAGGCTACGAGCTGTACCCAATAACGTTCGACTATGGTCAAAGGCATAAAATCGAGTTGGACAATGCACGTTTAGTGGCTGAGCATTACAAAGTGAAGAATAGACATAAAGTCATTACCCTAGGCTTCTTGAAGGAGTTCGGCGGCAGTGCGCTAACGGATGAAAGCATTGATGTTCCAGATATGACAAATGTGGATGAGGTAGAGAAAGCAAGAGAAGATTCAGAAGTCCCCGTCACTTACGTACCAGGGAGGAACTTGCTGTTTCTTTCCATTGCAACCTCGTATGCCGAGGTTATCGGGGCTGAGGCGATTTATATAGGAGTCAATGCGCTGGACTATAGCGGCTATCCAGATTGCCGGCCGGAATTTATCCATAAAGTGGAGGAAGTTATGGCACTGGCAACACGGGTGGGTGTGGAAGGTGGACCCATTCGCATCAAAACCCCGCTTAGTACTTGGAGCAAGGCTGACATAATTCGCCAAGGAACCTTGTTGAATGTACCGTACCAAATAACGACATCCTGCTACAATGGACAGTCAGAGGCTTGTGGGGTATGCGACAGCTGCCGCTTAAGGCTGAAAGGCTTCGCTGAAGCAGGAGTCAGAGATCCTATTGCATACCGTGAGTTACCATCGAGTTAATCGGAAGACATATAAAATACCCCTGCATATCATCCTCGGATGAAGCAGGGGTATTTTATATGTTCTCAATCGAGTTAATGACGCCAAACGCCAAACTGACTAGCCCTGGCTATTCTCGCTTGAATATTCCTTACGCTTATCTTTCCAGAATAATGCGGTCAACATTCGCTCTATCCATTCCTTATCCTGATCAGACAGCTCAATACCATCGAACACCAGATCATTTTCACGCAGAAAGCGCCGTAGATTCACTTGTGGCTTGGTGTAAGGCTCATTATGCTCCAATCCTTGCTTCTCTAAGTATCCTGCAATATCCATTAGCTCGGAGTAGGGGGTATTCAATCCTTCCGACAATTTCATCAGCACATCAGGCGAGGGAACCCCGCGGTTTCCATTTTCCAACTGAGAGATGTAAGCGGCAGAAACTCCGGACCGGTCAGCCAGCTCTCTGATGGTGAAGCCTTTTAATTTGCGCATATCGCGCAGTTGTTCATAAAAGTTCATTAGGCAGCACCTGCATAATTAGAAGTAAACAATGGTTAACATTATTATGATAACAGTAAACATATGTAATTTCAACGTTCATAAGTTTGTATTCAAAAGTAAACATAAGTGGTTGCAATAGTAAAAAATAGTGATATAATGGAAATTGTCAATTACAGTTGAAAGGAGGGTGACTTCATTAAGATGAAAATCACAACGAAGTCGAACGCCTTTGTGAAAGCAAGAATTGTAAAAGGATTGTCCCAAAGAGATTTAGCCAAGCGATCAGGCTTAAGCCCATCCTACATAAGTTTGCTGGAACGCTCAGTCAAATCAGTAGGGCCGGCCACAGCTAAGAGGCTGAGTGAATTGCTGGATCAGCCCCTGGAAGTTCTGTTCGATATAGAATAAAAACATACTTATCAACAAGCAACGACCTTGTTTTTTCCGCTTGTTTTGGCTTTATACATGGCTTCGTCCGCTTGCTTGATCAATTCGTCGGCAGTTACGTTCTTACTGTAACGGCTCAAACCCATACTTACAGTTACAATGGTCTCCGCCTCGATTCTGGCTCGGATACGTTCTGCAAGCTTACTGGCATCTGTCTCTGTATCCGTAACTAGAACGACCATTTCTTCGCCACCGTATCTGCCGCAAATGCCTATTTGATCGGTTTCCTCTTTTATAATGTTGGCTACCTGCTTTAACACCTGATCCCCCATATGATGGCCTTTTGTATCGTTAAGCTTTTTGAAATTGTCGATATCGCTGAAAAGCACGGACACCTGTATACGCCCTTCGATATGCTGTCGAACCCGATTGTAGAAGTACTTGCGATTATACAGCTGAGTTAGCCCATCCCTGATGGAAGAATTATAGATGGCTTGCATCAGCTCGATGACACGCTCGAAAATAAACAAGAACAGTACGATATGGAACACCATAGGTATGATCTGCTCGAGTTTGGTTAGTACGGTTTGCACACCACCAAAAACATAGCTATTCGCCATATGTATCATATGTGTACAGAAATATAAGGTCAGCATAAGTTGGTACTTGATATTTTGACCGATGCGAGGATTCACAAGAAGAAAACTAACGAATATAAGCACAAACAAGAATAGTTCGATTCCAAGCGGCCGGAGTAAGCGAATCTGGTCGCTGCTTCCTTGCAGCCATTCAGGGATATACCAATAGCTCAAAGAAAATAACGCTGTCACTGCGAAGCACAGGACGAACACGATGCTGTCTCTAAGTCGAGTTGGGTTGTACAGCTGATAGACTCCTAAGTTAACAAGGAGAAATGAAAACAGCTTAAGCATCATTGCCCAATAAAAAGCTGAATCGCTTGTTGAATGTGTCAGTTCAAAATAAATTAATTGATAATGCTGCGCCATCAAAATGATCAAAGAGAGCATGATGGAGAAATAACCGATTTTTCTGCGTGTCATTAATAGTCGGATAGAAACCAGCAATGTAAGCAGCAAAATAACCGAAATGATTAAATATGAAACGACGGCACCGAGTGGGCCTAACCATAAGTCCTCTAGTCGTAAACCATTCATTGTGCGTAATTGACCTCGCATTCTTATGCAGATAGCTCTATTATAGCAAACATTCGTTTGGTTTGTCTTATTGATATTTAATGGTATGAAGAAAAACTGGAAGCGTGGAATTGACTATATCCGTAACCTGTGTTAATATACTTTTTATGTACAGGTCCGTAGCTCAATGGCAGAGCAACCGGCTCTTAACCGGTAGGTTGTGGGTTCGACCCCCACCGGGCCTATCTTCAATTGTTTCACCTAATAGCAAATTCAATGTAAGTCCTCAGTCCTCGTGATTGAGGGCTTTTTTATTTGAATAATGAACATGCAAAAAATTTGACGTTTGGGTTGTATTCGAAGAATGTGGAGATTGATTTTTAGAGCAGATTGGGTGTTAAGGGGTTTCGATTGGTTAGATCAAAGGCAGTATGAGGTGCAATGGAATCGGATAATAAAACTATCAGCTTCGTGTCCTTCGAAATACAATTATTGGATATTAGGCAGCAGGAATTGAGGTCTATTTAGATAAATTACAATATTAGGAAAAAATAGGGAAAAGAAAAGAGGAATACAAGTGAGAATTGTAAAAGGAAGTCTTATTATTTCATTGGCACTTTGTTTATCGCTTTCTACCCCGATTGTTTTTGCTGAGAATCAAAGATTACAGAATCAAGCCGTAGATGGTGGCGTTATTAATCAGAACATCGTATTTATTGATGTAAAAAATCATTGGGCGAATGATGCAATTACGGATATGTCAAAAAAGGGTATTGTTAGCGGATACGAAGATTCATCATTTCAACCCGAAAAATCCATTACACGAGAAGAATTTGCTAAGATGATAGCTATAACATTTTCAGTAGATTTGGCTTCACCAAGTACCCCTACATATACCGATGTTAGCAATGACAAATGGTCTTATCTTTATATTGAGGCTACGAAGAATTATTTAACGGGTTATTATCCTCCAAAGGGAAAAGCTTTTTTCAGTCCAGAAACGAAAGCAACGAGAGAAGATGTAGCAGTTGCACTCGTGAAAGTTCTAGGGTTTACAACAAACTCCTCAAAAAACAGCGATATTCTCGCCTATAAATTCAAGGATGCGGCTGATATTTCCTATGGGATTCGGGATTATATAGCTATCGCTACTGAGAAACAATTAATTAGTGGCTATGAGGACCGTACATTCCGTCCAGACAAGCCTATTACAAGGGCAGAAGTAGCAACATTGTTATACCGCGTAATCAAGTCGTCAGCTCAGGACCAGACGGATGGACCGCCTTTGGAAGTAAACATGCCGGAGACAACATCTAACGGTACTTATTATATTTCCGGAAAAACACATAGAGATGCAAAGGTTTCAATTAACGGAAAAGAGATCCCTGTATCGGACGGTGAATTCAAAGAAGGTTTTATTCTGGATAAAGAAGGATCCTATGATATAAAAATTGCTTCGATACTTCCAAGTGGGAAATCAACTACTATAAACAAACGAATCAAATACCAAGTTGGTGGTCCATCATTAAATGTAGATAGCGTCCCGGAAGTTGTTGAATCGAATTCATTAACGATATCTGGAAGCGCATCAGATGAAAACGATTTTAGACCTGCCATTTACATTAATGCGGAAAAAGCCGGTGAGGGTTCTTTTAATAAAACAATAACGCTTCACGAAGGGGAAAATGTGCTTACGATTAAGGCCGTTAGCAGTACCGGTAAAGAAACGGTAGTGACTAGAAAAGTAACATTAAACTTAGGTGGACCGGCGTTAAAAATTGATGATATCCCAGCAACGACAGATAGAGAGGAAATAACTATATCAGGTAGCGCAACTGACAAAAATGACTACAGTCCGGCAATCTATTTAAACGATGAAAAAATCGGGAATGGATCATTTAATAAAACGGTTAACCTTGTAGAAGGGGAGAACGTTTTAACATTTAAAGCAAAGAATGAAGCAGGTAAAACTACAACTATTGTTAAGAGGATAACTTTTACCGTAGGGGGTTCAATACTAAAATTAGATGAGATTCCTACTGCAACAGAAAAGAGTTCGTTTACTGTAACGGGTAGTGCTACAGATAAAAATAATTATAGCCCGGTCATTTATTTAAATGATGCAAAAATCGGGGATGGATCATTCCTTATAACATTGTCATTAGAAGAAGGGGAAAATCTGCTAGTATTTAGAGTTAAAAATTCATTGGGCAAAGAAACATATGTTACAAAGAAGATCATATTCACCCCTCCCGCACCTAAATTGACTATTGACTATATTCCGACAACTACTAGGAGCCAATCAATTAACGTCACGGGAAGTGTCCAAGATAAGAATGATGATAATCCTTATGTTTTACTAAACGAGCAGTGGGCTGGTACTGGAAGGAGTTTCTCGAAGTATGTAAAGCTAACAAAAGGTGAAAATCAATTGAACTTTAAAGCAGTAAACAGTTTTGGAAAGTCTACAACAGTTACAAAAGTTGTATATTATCAAGAATAATAAATAGTGTGTCATCTACTAAAATATTCACAGGTTAAATAATAAAACCTCCTTCCTGCTCAGGAATACAATGTAACCAAAGCTTCATCGTTACCATGTTAAATGAGTTTGGAAGAGGTTTTTTTATAACACGAATCACAGAAAAGAACACTTGTAAGTTTTATTTTACACTCTTGTAGTAGCGAAATAATACTGTTACGATGTAAGTATTAAATTGTCTTATTACTTGGACGTTTTGCGGAGGGCAACCATGAATATATTACAGGCTTTGTTTTTCCCCCCGGAGCAGCCGGGTGGAGTATCATCGATGATTCCTTTTATGCTGGATCGTTTCAATAAACGAGGCTGGGAAATGGAGTTGTTTTCGTTACCAAAGAGGGTACGAAGCAAGGGAATTGAGCCGGTGCAGTTCTCAACGTTTGATTGGGAAGTGTATGCAGGCAATGCTATCGTTGACAAATATATACAAACATATAAGGACTATGTGTGGTGGACGAAGCTTCGCTTGAACAAAACATATGATTTGATTCATGCCCATCATCCCATAGCTGCACTCGTTATGAAGCAGTTGTTCCCGGATACGCCCATTCTGATGACGGTTCATTCAAGCTTTGAAAAGGAATTGGTGCTGAACGGTAAAATAAAGGAAAATGGACCGGAGCATGCCTTTTTAACTTCGATTTATCGAGAGCTTGAGGAGCGGGTTGACCAGCTCATAACGGTATCCAGTTCATTCAAGCAATATTTAGCTGAATATGTGCAGGAGCCCGAGCGTATAGGTGTAATTCCGAACGGATTTGATGAGAAAAGATTTCGTCCGGTTGCCCATGAGAATAAAACACCACAGCTTATTACAGTTTGCAGGTTAGTCCCGGCGAAGGGGCTGGATACTTTATTATTAGCTTGCGCGGAGCTTAAGAAGCAAGGCCATTCCTTTGTCCTCCATCTAATTGGCGATGGTCCCATTCGTCAAGAGCTTGAACAGATGGCTATAGAGCTGAATATTTATGAGGAAATTATTTTCTACGGCTATATGCTGCATCCAGAGGACTTCATGCCGTTCTTTGATGTATTCGTACTTCCGTCCCGAGCGGAGTCCTTTGGTTCCGTGTTTGCCGAAGCGGCACTTTGTGGATTGGCCTTGATAGGCACGAATGTGGGTGGGATACCGGAACAGATCGTTCATGGGCAAAATGGCCTGTTGGTGCCGGTGGACGACGTTCCCGCATTGGCTAACGCATTGGAGAAAGTGATCGGAGATCCAACGTACCGGTATAATCTGGGACGTGTAGCTTGGGATAAGGCGCAGAATGCCTATTCTATGTCACGGGTTGTCCAACAGCTTAAGAGTGTATACCGCCCGTACCGTAAAGAGCAATCATAACCTATTCTTATAACCAAAAGACCGATCCCAATATGTGGATCGGTCTTTTGGTGTCGTAGGAAGCTTCCACTATGCTGCTAAACGGAGAATAATAATGCCAACCATAGCCGCACAAAGCCCTGATAGCTCCAATGGCGTAAAACGTTCCTTCAAGACAAAACGGGCATACAAAAGTACAAATACTACGTTCATGGCAATAACTACGGAAACTAATCCTGTCACACCTAGCTTAAAGGCTGGCATAACTAGCATCATTCCGGAAATATTCGTTAGCCCGACAATCATACCCCAGAGAAGCGTTTTGCCAATGCTCCAATTCACCCGTGGAGGGGTTGGCATAGCAGCACTATTCCCGTTCTCAATGCTAACCTCAGCTGCTGCAGCTGTCTCAGCATGAGAGGCTGACTTCTTGCGTTGATTCGAATACCAGGTGAAACCGAACAGCACAGTACCAGTAATATACATAAGGGACAGTGTAGGTAATGTCTCTGCACCTAACAGGGTGGCCTGCTTGGACGATAAGTCGGTTAATCCAAAGCCAAGCATAGCAAGAGCGCCCCATTGCGCTCCTTTTAAATTACTCCAAGAGATTTCGTTGGAATAGCGGATTAACAACAGTCCGAAGATGATAATGACAAAGGATAATGTCTGCCAAAGGTTTAGTTTTTCATCCCATATGAAATAAGCCATAATTACAACCACAACTGGCGGCAAGCCTGTGAACATGGCTATGATCGCTGCTTTTCCAACTGCAAAGCCGCGATATATCGCAGCATTGGAAATGAAGGAGAACAAGCCCATCACTGCACCTATCCAAACTCCAGAAGACCAATGCTGTTCTGCAAACAAATTAATAATTAATGCGATAATTGTTCCCGATAAATAAACACCGAATAACAATAAGTTTCGGTCGATAGGGCGTTGGGAAGTCCATTGATACAGAATACCTCTTAAGCCGAAGCAAACGGCTGAGGCAGCCGCAAATACAAACCACATGATGAAAGCTCCTCGCTGAATTAATATTAACTGTTATTCATATATCATATTGACCGTCATTCCACCGTCAATGATAAGATTCTGACCTGTTATAAACCCCGCCTGGTCTCCTGTTAAATAGAGGCATGCGGCCGCAATGTCTTCTGGAGTCCCGACCCGCCCAACTGGATGCTGGAGCTTGTCACGCTCACTGTGCACCGGCTCTTGCCGATTCGTTGATTTCTGCCAGTCGCGTGTTTCAATCCATCCGGGGCTAATCGCGTTAACGCGTATGCCATAACGCCCCAAGCTAACGGCCATAGCGTGTGTGAGCGCCACCAGGCCGCCCTTGGAGGCTGAATAAGCTTCTGTATCGGCTTCAGACATCAGAGCTCTTGTAGAGGCCATGTTCACAATAGCGCCACTGCCTTGAAGCTTCATCACAGCAGCAGCTTGCTGCGAGCATAGGAAGGCGCCGCGGAGATTCACACCAATTACTTCATCAAATTGATCGACAGACAATTGAAGCATGCTGCCATTGCGGCTGATCCCGGCGTTATTAATTAGAACATCAATACGTCCAAACTCACGTTGGATACTCTGTATCCAACGAGTGACTTCATCTTCTCTAGCCACATTCACGCACATAAAAACCGCTTGACCGCCTGTATGTAGAAGCTCACGTGTTGTTTCCATTCCTGCTTCCTGATCTGCATCTGCAATAGCAACCACATAGCCTGCCTTGACATAAGCAAGAGCCACAGCTTTTCCGATGCCCTGGGCCCCTCCGGTAACTGCAACTACTTTTTGCATGATATTTTCTTCCTCCTGCAACTTTTTGTTGAAAAATCACTGCAAATATTATCTAATTTTTTCGTAAACAAGTATATCCTTTACACAAATCCATTGCTTTTTTTACAGGTTATAAATACTATAGTATATAGTATATCAAACGGAGGCGCAATGATGGAGCCTGAACAACGAACAGAGCGGGAAATAACCTATCAAGTGGGTTGGAAACGAGGAAAAATCAAGCTGAATTTAGCGCATCCAGTCGAAAGTGGAGAGCCTTCAGTACAAATTCAAGGGGACGAGAACCTGCTGTCTCGATTGGATAACTGGAATTTACGTTGGTTGTGGCGATCGGCAGGTTTAATAAAAGATGAAGCTCTGCAAGTGGTATTATGGGTTTTCCCCGTCATAGTATTTGGAGTTTCAATATGGCTACTATATCAATTATCCTTTCAACAGTAGATTGATACAAAGTTATTATTGAGAAATGAGGCAGGTGACTAATATGAAATTGATTCTGGCAATCGTGGGCGGAAGTATTGGACTGTTGGTTACAGCTTCTGCTGTATTTATGGCTTGGGCTTTGTACCAGCATCATAAAACCAAATCAACTCAAGATATTGTGACAGCAGAGCCCTCAGATAAGGCTGGAATAACGTCTGTAAGTGCAGTTTCGGCTGCAATGCTGCGCTGGACCTTTTTTGACTACGCATTAATTGCCGTATTTGCTGTGGGGAGCTTATTTCTGTTTACGGACGTTATTGCTGTTATTCGTGATGCGGAGAGCTACCCGCTTTATCATTACGGTTACTTAATTTGTGGATTTGTATTTACACTGTTTGGTATGTTGTTTATGATTCTTAGGTTGGCGTTTGTACTATCGTTAGTTCGGGCGGATCGACCGCTTACGATACCGGATAATCATAACCAACCAAGCGATGCTGACCAAGCCGAATAGCGGGTAAAGGGTGGAGAGCAGTGTCTTAAAGCCGAACTGGCTAATTAAATAGCTGAGTAGCAGGATGGACAGTAAAATCCGGTTTTGAGAAAATCTGGTTCGTTGCTCCAGCTGAGTGGAGAGCCCATAAACATCAGCAATAAGAGTTGTAAAAATTTCTCCATAGATTACACCAATAAACAATAACTGTAGCAGTGGACCCAGATTTTGAATCAAATGTCCCATAGGGATTTCAAATTGGGAAATTCCAGGCATTTGTGCAGATAAAGCAAAATGGCCCGCTAGCAGCATCAATCCAATAATGACTCCACCATAAATTCCTCCCCAGAATAGAACGGAGCGATCCTTAGTTTGAGCTCCTAGCGGGACAAGCACTCCTTGTGACATGGTCAGGTTGAAGGCGGCATAAAGAAATGGTGCAAACCAAATGCGAAATATGCTGTGATCGGATGTTAATTGAAGCCAATTGTTTGAGCCAGGCATGTCCCAGTTATACCACACTATAATACAGCTAAAGGAGAGCATTAAGGGGACAACTATGGAGTTTACGGCAAGAATTGCCTTCATTCCATTATTTAATACGATAAATGAGAATACTAATGTCAGTAACAATCCGAGTTGGTATGGCAAATGAAATTGTTCCTCAAAAAGTGAGCCGGCCCCTGCTAACATAACCGTTGTTACGCCGAACATAGTTACGAGAGTGAACAGACTTATCCACTGTCCAGCTTTTTCACCAAAGAGTAGCTTGTTTAAATCTTCATAAGAACGCGCTTTGACATCGTGAGCCAGCAGCATAAGCTTAATTCCAAGCCAAACGAAGAGCAGGCTGGAAATACCAATCGTAAGCGTGGCCATCCAACCGTACCGAGTAAAAAATTGCAGTATTTCCTGGCCTGTTGCAAATCCAGCTCCCACGACAGTACCGACATAGGTAAAACTGACTTGCGCGATGCTGCCGAGTTTTCTCATCTAAATACCTACCTTTCACACGGCATGTTACTCCCGATATAGTACAAGGTATGAGTGAGTGGACGAACACATGACACTGAACTTGGGAAAATGGCAGGTTTCTGTTAAAATTGATTAGAACTTTTATATTTGTTGATTATATCTGAAGTTGGAGCGTGTTTGAGTGCTGGATGATATTTTACTATTGATAGAAAACTATGGGTACATTGCATTGTATTGCCTTTTGGCAGTAGGGATTATTGGAATTCCCGTACCTGATGAAATTTTGATGACAACAGTGGGGTCCTTAACCTTGGAAGGCGGGCCACTATCATTCGGTACTTCATTTATAGTATGTTTTGCCGGTACAATGACTGGAATGCTCGTTAGCTATTATTTAGGAAAGACCGTTGGGAAGCCCTTCCTGTACCGATACGGTAAATGGGTGAAGCTAACGCCACAGAGGTTAGAACGAGCAGAGGGCTGGTTTAAAAAATATGGGATATGGGCAGTCGTATTTGGATACTACGTCCCCGGGGTGAGGCATTTCACTTGTTATTTGGCAGGTGTAAGTGGTGTCGTATTATGGAGATATTTGTTGTACGCAGGCAGCGGCGCATTGGTATGGTGTCTGACATTTCTATCTTTGGGTCACTTTATCGGCAGGAACGCTCCGATGATCGCAGGTGTTGTTCATCATTATTTGGGACTATCCATTGCAATATTAGTTGTATTGGCTGGGGCAGGAACCTATGTCTATTGGCGTTATCGTCGCAAGCGTCAAAAGTCTCATTGAAATAAATACAGAAGCAAAAAAAGGACCTCGATGGAGGTCCTTTTTTTGCTTCTGTATTTATATGTTTCGGAGCTCCCAGTTGCACATTACTCTACAGCGAAGAGCTTGATGGAGTTCACTTTCTCGGTCTTAGGGTCAATGTCAAGCTTCAATACAGCTCCTGTTGATTTATATGTAAGTACAAAGCTTGTGTTGGAATCCGGTTTACCTAATGTTTTGAACACATCATTCGTAGATTGACCCAGCTTAAGTCCATTAAGACCGGGATTGATATCACTGCTGCGGATGTCGATGAATTGTAGCAAATTCTTCTGATTAAAACCAACCAGGAAATCGGTATAGTCATACACCGTTATGGGGTCGCTATCATCTTCCATGACGAATTGCGATTTCGGTTTACCGTATTTCGCTGTAACCTTTTCCAAGGAGGTATTTAAAGTTAATCCTAGCAGCGTTGGTTTTGCCTGGTTATAAGGGTCTTGAATATCAATCTTTGGCTTCGCGGCCGCAGCCGGTTTACTGTCCGGTGTTTCCTGATCAGGCTGAGTATTATGTTCAACACTCGCCAATGATACCTTATCACTTGGATTCACTATCGCTGGTGTATTATCTGTTTGTTTGACAGGTACGCTCACTTCGGCTGCATCATGCTTATGAGTCACATCTACATTTGCTGCTGTTGGAGGTTGAACGTGTGATTCCCCAGGCTTGGGACTTTGCAGCGTAGTTGATGTATCTTTACATCCTATTAACAGCATAATGAAGATTAAAGGAATAGACCAAAGAGCGATTAATTTATTTTGTCTGATCATCCCAATCTTTCCTTCCTTGAATAATTTGTTAGAATTAATCCGGGTTCATCTGTTTTGTACATTAATTACCCTAAAGATAACCTACCTAATCATACTCTGTTGATGAGTAATCCACAAAGTGCATTTATGACAAAAAGAAGGCAAATTTTATGAAAATAGCCTGTTATTATTTTCATAAAGCTTTTTACGTGGACAGAGTCAATGTTTCTCGCATTACATCTATATAGACGCGTTTTACAAGCCGAAGTTGCACTTTCTTAAAAAAAGATTATTGCATTAGGACTTGAAACCCGGAATCTCCTTGTGATAAGTTAACGGAAAGAGTTTTGCGGATGGGGGAGCATAAATGGAATTATTAAAACAACGTATAAGAGAAGTGGGTACTGTACTATCAAACGAGATTATTAAATTGGATGCCATATTAAATCATGCGGTTGATCCTGCACTGACTACAGCAATGGGAAAAGAATTTGCTCGTTTGTTCAGGGAAGAGAATATAACAAAGGTAGTTACGATTGAATCTTCCGGGATTGCGATCGCTTTTGCAGTAGCGCAGGAGCTCGGGGTACCAATGGTTTTTGCCCGTCGTAAGAAATCACTCAATGCAGATTCGTCAGAAACCTACTGCGAGCGTGTGCCTTCTTTTACCAAAGGACTGGTCACCGATATAATGGTATCGCGTGAGTTTCTGGATCCTCAGGATCGAATTCTGCTAATTGATGATTTTATTGCCAATGGGGATGCGGCCAGAGGGTTGATCCGAATCATACGCCGTTCAGGCGCTCACTTGGTTGGTGTCGGCATTGCAGTGGAAAAATCATTTCAAGCAGGCGGGCGTACGATCAGGGAATCTGGAGTGCGTGTAGAGTCTTTAGCTAGAATTGCTTCCATGGAGCCTGGGAAAATACAATTTGAATAGTGTGGTTTTCAAGAATTATTTTCAAAATCAATAGACCTTTTCAGCATGGTCATTTTCATTTATAATAATTACATGCGAAGAGAGGAGGCATTGCTATGGGGAATGGTGTACCGGCCGAATTTTTTAAGACCAAGTTAAGTGAAGCCAAAATTCACTTTGAACGTGCCCTCGATTGTAAACATACAGAGTTTGATGACCTGTATCCCTATATGATTGAACATCCTCAATTTTTTTGGTATAAACGTTACGTAGCGTGGTCCGAATTGTTGACGATTGTTAAGTTGTGTGAACAGCTTGGGGAAGAATGGCAAGAGCAATTTTCTCAACAGCAGGTAGATTATATACAAAAAAGAGTCATGTCCAGCAAAGTTCTTGATTACTGGTTTGAAACTAATGATTCTAAAGAACATGTAAGCTAGTCGTACGATGTACGGTGCTATACAGTAAGAATGGGCAAACCTATTTCACCCTTTACGGTGGAATAGGTTTTGTTTTTGTGCTCAAAATATTCAATTCACGTCAGTCTGGCAAAATATTCATACTTTCGATATGAGCTTTAGTTTCTGAAGTTCCAAGCTCATGCAGTTTCTTGTAAATTTGTGCTAAGTAATAATCAGCGGCATCATTTTCTTTATCGTTATGATATTCCCGGAAAGGGATATGCGCCCGAATGCCTGTATCTTCTTGAGCTTCCATGGATTCCTCGAATAGCTCCTCAAGCTGGTCGCGTTCTTCCTCAGTTGCGTTGATTTCAAATTCGAAATTACCTGTCATGTTCGAAGGCTCCAGTATTTCTCCTTGACCAACTGAAACATAAAAGGTCTTTTTCTCTGTTTCTGTATTTACATCCATGTTGTTTGAGCTTCCCTTCTTTTGGGCAAATGACTTGACTTATACTAACAGGTTTATTGTGCGCTTCGTTTGGTGTATTCTATTCTTACATAAACTAGATGGAAAAGGAGTGATACTTATGATAACCGAAGATCTTCTGGATCAATATCGGGTTGACGGAACTTTAATTCGTGTTGTAAGAGATGCTGATGCCAAAAATGACGTGAAAGGAATAGTTGTTGCTTGGGATGATGAAACCGTGATGATTCGTAAACAAAACAGACGTATTGTTAAGCTTGACCGCAACCATCATTATCAGCCTTTTGCTGAGGAACGAAACGTAGAATGGATTGAAGGGTGAAAAACAAAAACCGGGGTTGCCCCCGGCTACTTCCTTTATTAAATAGTGTAATAAATGTATAAGTTGCCTCTATCCCATTGACTAGCATGTTCGTTCTTAAAGCGGAGTAGTAGATCCTTGGTATTCATTTACTTTGACTCTGAGTTATTAGCTTCTGATTTCGTATTTCTACCCTCTGCCCATTTCTCATCAAACTGCTCCAGCCTGGATGGATGCGAAGCAGGTCCTCTATTTTTCGGTTTGTTGTTTCTTCCCGTCATGATATCACCTCCCCGAGAATAGGTTATCAAGTTCATTAAGTTCTTATCCATCTTAGAATTCAAGGTATAACCTTAGTGGTTACTGGAACAATATAAGTTAGATGTTAGGGAAATGGAGGGAATCCTTTGAAGCAACTGCAAATCGTCAAACTGGATGCTTTTTATGCTCTGAGGCTTCAAAATGTCGGCGAGCTCGAGGTAGGCGGAGATGTCATTATGCTTGCTGCGGAAGCGGGGCAGGCGGATACCCATTTGTTCGATATCCCTTCAATGCCAAACGAGCAGGCCGCCAAGGAATGGGCATTAAGAGCTCTGCAGGCCTACAGGGAAGGGTAGAAGTCCAGGACGGGTTTTAAATCAGTAAATAATGGTCTCTAGGGCCTGAAAGCCCCCAAAATAAACATAATACCGAGTGTAGCTAACATCCCAATAAGGATGAAGAGAAGGCCGCTTAGAAAAAGGAAAGCACCGGGGACAATCAAGCTTGCTAGAATAGCAATTCCTATTATCCAAAGCATGGAATGGAAGGTTAGCTTTATAAACCCCCACAACAATAATGCCACTATGACGCCAATAGCTATTTGATATAGAACCATTCGGAATCCTCCCAGTATCTTTGCATGAGCAAAGATTTCTCGTTGTCACATTATATGGAACAAGCTTGGAAAAAATGATGAATGGTTCAAAAATCAGAGAATAATTGTGCAAAACCCAGCATACTATATAATCCAACAATCCGTCTAAAGCACAACGGCGCATGGATTTAGAGGAGGGTATAGGATGTCTGATGAAGGATCCCCTTTAAAGGGAACAGTCTATGGTTTTTTGTTTACGCTACCAATCTGGTGTCTTATAGCTTGGGTCTGTTATTGCTATTTTATTGCTCGCTAAAAACCGTGATATTTACGCAATCCGTGCAGTATGTAAAAACTTGAATGTGAATTAAATAATGAAAGTTAACATAAGGTTATGGCTGCACTTCGCTGGCGCTTTTTTTATATACGTAGAGGCTTGACTTCATGCATGGCATCGTGCTATTATAAATCTCGCAGTTACGAAATATTTACATGTTTTCAATAATTACAATTTGCGGTCATGGCGGAATTGGCAGACGCGCTAGATTCAGGTTCTAGTGTCAGCAATGACGTGGAGGTTCGAGTCCTCTTGACCGCACCAAACCTAAAGCGAAAAAATCTTCAATTAATTTTGAAGGTTTATTTTTTTGCAACTTTCCAATGCGGCTTGATGTGAGAGCTTGAGAGCAATGGTATAATTAATACAAAAGAACCGAAGAAGGTGACGGTATGCTCTGGTCAGAAGTGAGAGATCTTTTTCCAGATCAATTTGTTCTGGTAGAAGAACTAAAATCCCATTATGAGGACAGTATGCTTCATGTCGAAGAAGTGGCTGTGATCAAGCCTATTCAGGATGCACAAGAAGCATGGAAAGAACTGTTTTCTGCCAAAAATGAGCGATTTGTATATCACACTTCGAATGAAAATATCGTCATAGAAGTGCGGACGAAACCTATGATCAGGAGACTTCCTGTTCATGAATCTTGATCTTATTGGTGGCCTGCTGTTTTCCTCTGTAACCATTACTCATCGCGGAAAATCATTGACAATACCTTTGGACGGATCGGAGAGTATCCCGGAATAAACGGTCTCATTGGATTGGATTTATTGATTCCAGAGAAGTTCATTGTCGATTTAAATCGTTTAGAAATATACGTGGCAAACAGTAAGTAATTTTTTCATATCGATATTTTGTCATAATATCTCCAGAGAAATCTGGAGTTTTTTTGTTTAAATGAAGTCAAAATGAAAGAAGAGAGAGTGGACCTGGAAGGTCTGATCAATATCGGATTGAATGTAGAGAAATGTAGAAAAATGTACAATGATTTTCATATTATGTTATTATAGGTGGTTGAAGATTGTCGCCAGGAAGGAGTTTGTTTGGAGATAAATAAATTGAATTCTTTTATTACTATATTTAACAATTACATACCGGAGGTTATTCTATCAAATGGAACTTAGAAAATCGCTAGTCATATTTACTTTATTCGCTATGATCATAAGTATTTTTATGCCGACACCAGGACTAGTAGCTGCTGCCCCTTCCGATGACGTGATGCTTCAGGATGCAAAAGCTGCATTGGCGATTGGATATGCCAACGGTGATAGTGCAGGGAGAATAACAAATAACCTTTCGCTTCCCACACTAGTTAATGGAGTAACGGTTTCTTGGGTTTCTGACAAAAATTCGGTTATTGACAGCGCTGGTGTGGTAAACCGACCTGCATTCGTTGCAGGTGATACTGTCGTAAATCTCACTGCAAGCCTATCCTACGGTTCTGCAGCCCCAGACAGCAAAACCTTTACTGTTATGGTTGTGAGGAAAGCGCCAGTAACTCCTGAAGATTTTGTAGCAGAAGTAAAAGAAAATCTTCAGATTGGCTATGAGGACGGAGATAGCGAAAATTATGTAAGGCAAAAAGTAATTATTAATTCCACAGGTATAGGCAGTACTGTAGACTCTATCATTTGGACGTCTAGCAATACGGCAGTAGTTCGTGTTGATGGTCAAGTAGTGCGTCCCGCTACAGGAAATGAAACGGTTACTCTTACGGCCACGATAACAAAGGGTGGGGCTGTAGACATTAAAACGTTCACGTTGACCGTAATCCAAGCCGTACCGGTCCGTACGGATGCTCAAATAGTAGCCGATACTAAAGAAAACCTTCAGATTGGGTATCAAGATGGAGACAGCTCTAATCATATAACGCAAAATATAATTATAGATTCGACAAGTCTTAGAGATACGTTAGATTCAATCACTTGGTCTTCCAATGATTCTAGTGTTATTAACATTATTACTGATAGTGATACGGGTGCTGTCAACGCTGTATTAACTCGCCCGTTGCTGGGTCAGTCAACAGTTACATTGACTGCAGTATTCCAAAAAGGTATGGTTCTGGACACTAAAGCTTTCAATTTAACGGTAGCAGGTCGTGATACAATTCCTCCAGTAACTACTGCGACCCCTGCAGGAACGGTTGGTTTAGGTGGTTGGTATAATACAAGCGTTACTGTAACTCTTAATGCAACAGACGCGACAGTAGGGGATACTATTGTTACGAAATACAGAATAAGCGATACATTAGGTGTTTCTGGTTCTGAAACGATCTACTCCGGACCGTTTACAGTAAGTGGTGACGGGACTAAAACGGTTACTTATTGGTCTGTTGATATTACAGGGAATAAGGAGGTTGAAAAGACCTTAATACTGAAGATCGATACGACAGCTCCTGTAAGTTCCGTTCATTTAACAGGCATCACTGTGGATTCTTTAAATTACCGGAATGCTGTGAATATCACATTTAGCAGCGTGGATATTTCCGGCAGTGGTATAAACAGCATAAAATATTCATTGAATGGCGGGTCGTTGACTAATATCGCTCAAGGCAATACGTTGAATATATCTGCAGCCGGCAATTATACTCTATCCTACTATGCAATAGATATGGCCGGAAACGTAGAACTGACGAAGACTAGTTCATTTAACGTGTTATCCATTCCACCTGTTCCTAACGTAACTGGGGCGACTTACTCTTCTACTATTAACCAAATTACCTTGAATTGGACGAATCCGAATTTCGGGGAATTCAAGCATATTTTGATACGACGTGGTGATGGTGCTGAACAAACAGTAACGGGTACTACTTATACAGATATGAATTTATCCCCGAATACCTCTTATACTTATAAATTTATCGTTGTTGATCTGTATAACGTGGAATCCTCGGGTGTAACAGTAAACGCGGGTACATTAGCTGCGCCTATTGTTGATATGACTCCACCATCAGATCCGACTAACCTAAACATCACACCTAATGGCACAGGATTTGTACTTACCTGGGATACGCCTAATGATAATGATTTAGCTGGGTTCAGAGTATATCGTGACGGTACCAAGATCGGTACTGTAGTAAACGCGACTTATACGGATGTAGTAACTCAAAACGGCACTACTTATTCCTACAAAGTTACTGCCTTTGACAATGCGGGCAATGAGTCAAACGGAGTAACTAAAAATGCTTTGAGCCTGGATTTAGTATCACCTCCAGCTCCGGCGAACGTCCAAGCCTTGCAAGTAAATAATTCAATTATTTTAACTTGGAATGCAGTCTCAGCGGCTGACTTGAAAGGATATAATGTATACGTAAACGGAAGTCGTGTAAATGGTGCAACGGTTATTAGCTCGACCTACACGGTATCTGGATTGGTATATGGACAGTCCTATGAATTTGGCGTTACATCTGTTGATTTTAGTAATAATGAATCTGCTAAAACTAGCGTTACATTCACCTTGGATTCAAATGGATCTTCGGTGGATCCTATTCCGACTCCAACTCCAAGGCCAAATCATCATAATTCAAATACTACTTCGAACTCTGCAATCGCTAATCCTCCGGTGATAGAAGATGGCGTCCTCATCATTACTTCCAGTGATGCGGTAACTGTTACGCAAACGAAAAAAGAGGATGGATCGATAGTAAATATCATTATGTTAAAAGAGGACATATTGAAGCCTTTTGTTGATATTAAAGATGGCTTTGATAAAATAGCGCTGAGTCTGCAAGATCTGACGAAGGCTAGTACCCAAATCGATATTCCTGCTAATGTGCTATCTGGGTTAGCAGAAAAAGGTTTAGGCTTACAGCTTAAATCTGACTCTGTTAGTATCAATGTTAATATCCCAACTTCTGCAGTAACAAATGGAGCTGTTGCGACTATAACAGTAGATGCTATGAAGTCAGTCGCACCTAATTCAATGACTGCTAACTATTCATCTAAGTCAAATGTACTTGAAATAAATGTGAACGTAGTGGATAAAAATGGTGACAGTACGCTTAAAGGTGTTGAGGCGGTCCATGCATTAGAAGTCAAGCTGGCTGTAGCTTCCCCTAACTCAAATGATCTAAAGCGATATAACGTTTATAAGGAAGAGAACGGTACTTGGGTTCCTATCCGTAGCGTAACTCGCGATGGAGCTAAAGTATTTAACGTATCACAGCTGAACGGTAAGTTTATAGTGATGACTTATGATAAGACCTTTACTGATGTTCAGTCTCATTGGTCTAAAGAAACGGTTGAATTGTTAGCTTCTAAACACATAGTGAACGGTGTTACGGATAATTCCTTCAATCCTAATGGTGAGGTAACTCGCGCAGCATTTATTTCGATGTTGATTCGCGCCGTTAATGACGTTAATAAGAAGGAAACAACGAACCAATTTAATGACGTTACACAAGGCGACTGGTATTCTGCTGAAGTTAGTTTAGGTGTTAAAGAGGGTTTAGTGAAAGGGGTCAGCGATAACAGCTTTGCCCCAAACTCAGCGATAACTCGTGAGCAAATGGTAGTGATTGCAGTGCGTGCTCTTAATAGATTGGATAGTTCTAAATTCCAAGCAATTGCTGAAACAGTATCCTTAGATCAAAGCTTCACAGACGGATCGAAAGTAAGCGATTGGGCTAAGGGAGAAGTAGCGGCTGCAGTTAAATCAGGAATCGTAGAAGGCAATGAACAGAAACAGTTCAATCCAGATGCACTTGGAACCCGTGCTGAAGCAGCAGTTATGATCCTGCGCATATTGGATAAGTCAGGCTCGTATTAATACTTGATTAGTCATGTTTATAACAAAACAAACCGCATCCAACCTCGATATGGGGTGAGACGCGGTTTGTTTTTTTTGTCTGAACATAGACCAATTTGATTGGTTTGTGGAAGATATTATAGATCATTTTTGTGAAGGTAAGCCATGGTTTCAGATCGGTTGGAAACATTCAGCTTTTTGTAAATCGCACTAAGGTAATTTTTTACGGTGCCTGTAGTCAAGAATAATTCAGAAGCGATAGCTTGATTGGACTTCCCTAGTTTCAGATTTCTTACAATGTTTAGCTCCTGCAGAGACAAGCTTGACAATTTTTCCTCGTGCTGTTGATCGGAATGTGAGGGTGCGATTATTTCATTCGATGATCCTTTGTCATGCTGTTCCGCTGACTGGATCGCTTGAGCAAGGCGTAACTGAATGGTGTAGGGGTAATTTATTCTCCCATCCAAACAGTCTTGAATCGTTGAAAGGATCTTTTCGGTAGCGACCCCCTTAACTAAAAATCCGCTCGCTCCATGTCGTATCGCTTCCCATATGTATTCTTCATCCTCAAAGGTTGTTAGAATCAGCACTTTGATATCAGGAAATTCCGTTTTGATCTGCTTGGTTGCCTCGAGACCACTAAGCTTAGGCATATGGATGTCCATCAAAACAAGCTGAGGGCGGTGCAGCTGTACTTGTGCAATTGTTGACATACCGTCGCTCGTTTTGGCAACTACGATGTAGTCTTCCATACTTAGAATGGCCGCTAAACCATCACGGATTAAGGGTTGATCGTCTGCTATAAGAATGGTTGTTTTAGACAATTCGCTCACTCCGTTCAATCGGTTTTGTCTGAATGGGTATGGTTATCTCAAGTGTTACCCCACTGGGAACATTTTGGTTAGAAATCGACATTTCTCCTGCGACATCCTCTACTCTCTCCTTCATGGCGTTCAAACCAAAGCCGTAATTAATCTGATTTGGAGCTTTACCGTTATCGGATAAAATAAATCGAATATGCCCGGTATAATAGTTTAATGAAAATTGGAAATAAGTGCTGGAGCCGTGCCGAATTCCATTAGTTAGACCTTCTTGAAGTGCACGGTAAATAGTTAGCTCAATCATTGGTGACAAATCCGGTATATTTCTGTCTATTTCATAAGCAATCTCTACGTTGGTTTGTCTTTTGGTTTCTTCAATTAAACCTATAAGCTCGGGAATGAACTGGTGTTCTGGCATGTTCTCTCGCAGCAGATGTACGGAAGTTCGAACATCATCCAGACCGCTGAGAATGTTTTCTTTCGTCCTATCGATCATCTCAAGTGCCAGGGAATAATGGTTTTTCCCGATAGCGTGGGCTGCTGTTTGCAGTCCGGTTAATGCTGAGGTTAGCGTATGTCCAACCGAGTCATGAATTTCACGGGATATTCGGGTCCGTTCTTGAAGAATCGCTTTTCTCTCCAGCTCGATTGAGGCGATTCGCAGCTGTTCATTGTCTTTGGCTAATTGATTTTTTTGCTGAAAAGCAATTTTTGCAAGTAAGCTTATTCCGAAAATGGCGAAGTATTCGATGACTCGAGGAAAAGCATAGTATATCGGTTCAAAGGGGGGGAATTGGTGAAAAGTCCAAAGGCTTAGCAGACAGCCAGCATAGCTTACTATCGTAAAAATAATAGAATGGTTTCTGGAGTGATGAAAGGTAAATTCTCCTATGAGAATCAAGATATATACCTGTGCAAAAAAGTCTTCAGACATTACGGAAATAAAAAGAGCCAAGGCTAGCTGAAAAAATAAAAAGAGAACGCCAATCGGTTGGTGCAAATCGATCTTCATGATGTAATCCCTAATCAGGACAACAACTACAAAAGTGCAGGATAGGAGGCATAATCCAATAGAAAACTCAGTCGTGTGGAGCAGCAAAGTAACGGTTGCTGTTATAACGACCAGGGTCAAAATTAGAGTTAATCTTTTATGTATTTGTGCGTCCATTTTATATCCTCACAAGTAATGAAATATTTACTATCTATATAGTACCACAAACATGACCTAAGTCATATGAATCATAAAATAATGTCGAAAAAAGACAAAAATATGTCTATAATAGTGAATATTTTCACCTTTAATAGGTCGTTAGAATCATTTATAATAGAAATAGACATATAGTTTAGGATAGATTGAGGAATGTATATAGCTATTTTCCCAAAAGTTACTTGTGAGCTTGCAAGATGTGTGGGTCGAAAGGACTGGGGATAATGGATCTGATATGTATTTAGATAAGAAGAACTAGAATTTCAAGGAGGGGCATAAGCAAATGTTGCTGATCATATGGAACGCATTAGGCTGCATTCTTCTAATTTCGACTCTATATATACTCATCGGTTTATTGCGGGAAAAGCCTGAGCAGGTAAAACTCCCTTTTGATAGCAGGAGAGCATCACATGAAGAACGGAGATCCTCATGAATATGTCGATTGTGCTGAAAAAAAGTATGATTCCGGTACTTTTAATGATTGTCATGCTTCTAACCTTGCTGACCAATTCAAACAGTGCTCATGCAGACAATGAACCGAATCTTGCTTTAAACCCCAGTGGTGCAGGTTATCCGGAACTCACTGCATCCAACACATGCGGCTGTGATAGTGTATGGAGTGTGGTGAATGGCATATTCTCCTACAATGAAAGTCCACGTGACCGTTGGACCAATTACGGTTCTCCGAATCCGACGGATTGGGTGGCTATTAATTTTGGTTCGGCTAAATCCTTTAACCAGGTAAAATTATATGTATTTAATGACGGCGGGGGTGTTCAGACTCCAGCAAGCTATCTTATCCAATACTGGAATGGCAGTGACTGGATAGGTCCGACCAACCAACTCAAAACTCCTGAGCTGCCTGAGGCGTCATTAAGTTCGAAGGCTACACCTGCAACCACTTTAAATACGGTAGATTTCGATACAGTTACATCCGACAAATTAAGAGTCGTATTTACAAGTAGAAGTTTTTCTTACAGCGGACTTGTTGAGCTCGAAGTTTTTTTGCATCAAACGGAAGATCAAATTGCAGCAGCAGCGGTAATGACGCTTATAGGACAATTGCCGGTTCAAGCCTCAGTGACATTAACGGATAAACCGGCTATTACAGCGGCACGCGCGGTCTATAATAATCTTACTTTTGCTCAAAGGACCCTCGTAACCAATTTAAGTAAGCTAACAGCAGCGGAGGCGGCAATAGCAGCACTGGAAGCAGATCAAATTGCAGCAGCTACAGTGATGACATTAATAGGACAACTGCCGGTCCAAGCCTCAGTGGCATTAACGGATAAACCGGCTATCACAGCGGCACGCACTGCCTATAACAATCTTACTTTGAGCCAAAAAAGCCTTGTAACGAATCTAAGTAAATTAACAGCCGCTGAAGCTGCAATAGTAACATTGGAAACTCCCAAAATGAAAGACATTAACATCCTGTCAGCTTTTGGTGACGAATCGGGACATAGGATAACGATAAAATTATCATCGGTTCTGGATGTGACGTATGGGGTACAGCCGGCCAAATTTCAAATCCTTGCGAGTGGGGTCCAAAGCACGGCCACTAATGCAGTCTATGATTTAACTGATTCCAGTCATCAAACTATAAAACTAACCTTCGCCTCACCAGTGTTACTGAACGAAACATCGGTTTCTATATCCATACAAAGCGGAGCCTTTAAAACAAGCAGCAATGAATTAAACAATGCAATCCAATCAAGACCCGTCATTACCTTCAAGAAGCTCGACTTGTTGAATGATAATCGGATTGGCGTGGACGATATAGTTCTAATGATAAGTAATGCTGCATCGCAAATTGACGTGAATCAGGATGGAGTTTTTAATCGCGAGGATATAATCATAATATTGAGTCAGATTTCGATGCGCTTGAGATAAGCAAATGAGAGGACAATTGCAGCAGATACGTTGACAGTACTGCTGCCAGAGTGATATTATTTGTTGTGATAAAAGACATGCGCAGCCATGGCTGGTGATTGCGTCAAGCCTATCGCTGTATGAACGCAACGACCTGTATCATTCCAACCACTTGTTAGATTCATAGCAGGTGGTTTTTTAATTTAATTAGTGATGCCCTTAGGAACTTCATAAACCATCATAATACGAAAAGGCGGGGACAAGGATGGAAATCAGATCAGCACAGCATAAGGATATTGAATCGATATTGGACATTTATAATGAGGCGATACTAAATACGGTGGCAACCTTTGATACGGAGCTGCGTACCTTGGAGCAGCAGACGCAATGGTTTCACAACCATGGAGAGTTATACCCTATATGGGTTGCTGAGCAAGAGGGTATTATAATAGGCTGGGCCTCATTAAATCCTTATTCCGATCGATTAGCTTACAGAAGAACCGCTGAGCTGTCTTTATACATCCATAGTGATTACAGGGGCCAGGGGGTTGGCAAGCAGCTGATGAAGCAAGTGCTTGATGCCGGGCTTGCAGCGGGCTTGCATACTGTTCTTTCTCGAATTGTCGAAGGCAATGAGAGCAGCATCCACCTGCATGAAGTCTACGATTTCAAGCATGTAGGAATTATGCGGGAAGTAGGCTTTAAGTTCGGCAGGATGCTGGACGTAATTATGATGCAGAAAATGCTGTAAGCATTTATCCCCGAAGTTTCTGCCCGGTTGGCAGACGGACAGCGACTTCGGTACCTTGGGATTGATGGGGGCTTTCCAGAGTAAGAGTGCCTCCATGCAGATCAATAATCTCCTTGCAGATAGAAAGTCCTAAGCCGGTTCCTCCGCCACCAGGGTGAACTTGATAAAACTTGCCAGTCACTTTGCTAATATGCTCGGTAGGGATGCCGATACCGTAATCACGAACACGAATGACGCAATATTCTCGTTCAGTGAATAAGGTTATTTCTATTATCGTATAGGGATGAGCGAACTTAACTGCGTTATCGATGATGTTAATAAACACCTGCTTCAAACGGTTTTCATCCCCGGGGATGATGCCATTTTCAGGCGCGTTATGGATAGTGAATCGGAATGAAGTATTTTTGCTAGAAGCCTTGGCTGCGAGCTGCAGCAATACCTCATTAAGCAATTCGGCTATATTCGTCTGTTTAACCTCCAATACAAGCTGCTTCTGCTCCAGCCTGGAGAAATCAAGCAGCTCCTCCACCAGTCCGACTAGGCGGTCGGTTTCTTTCGCGATGATTCTGAGACCTCTTTTTGTTTCATTCGTATTTTGTAAATCACCAAGTAGAATCGTTTCGCTCCATCCTTTTATACTGGTCAAAGGCGTTCGCAGCTCGTGAGAAATGGACGAGATGAAGTCGTTTTTCAAATTATCGGTTTTGACAATTTCCTCAGCCATATAGTTTAAGGTTCGGGCCAACTCCCCAAGCTCATGCCGGTAGGTTTCATCTAATCGTGTATCGAAATGGCCTTTTGCCATAAGGGAAGAAGCTGTTGTAATATGTTTGAGCGGTTTTACAATAGAGTTTGCTAAAGCCATGCTAATCAGCGTGACAGCTGCCAAAATGATCAAGCCAATCAACAAAGCGATACTCGATATTGTACGAATGACACGGTCAACCGCTTCCAGGGAAGTGATGTAACGCAGCACGGCGATGGACTGGCTGTTCCATTGAAGAGGGGTAGAGACAGCCAGAATACGTTCACCTGTCAACGGATTGGCACCGATCCACCGGCTTGTAGCTCCTTGGGCTGCTGCTTGCACATCTGTGGTCAGCAGCTGCTCCTGCACAGCGAAGCCGCTTGAACTTGCCAGAATCGTCCCCTGGGTGCTAATGACCTGAAGCTCAGCATTATTGTGAGCGAAGGAATCCGTAATATCAGCCAGCTGGGTGTCAAGCAGCATTACATTTAAGTTGGCGTGAAACTTATTATAGAAGGAGGCGGATACTTGGGCATGATTACTCAGCTGATTGGAGATGGTGTTGTAGTAATAAACCCGGACAGAGTAAATAAACACACTTTCAACCAAAATTAAGGTTAACAAAACAACGAGAAAATAATGGGACACGACAAGTCGTCTCATTCCTGCTTTAACCATAGTGATGTTCCGCCCATTTATATCCGAAGCCCCACACGGTTTCGATATAGACAGGTTTGGACGGGTCCTCTTCGATTTTTTGTCGGAGGCGACGAATATTGACGTCAACCATCTTGGGATCACCGTAATAATCTTCCCCCCACACCTCATCCAGCAGCGAGTCACGGCTTAGCGGCACACCCTCGTGGATCATAAACATCCTTAGCAAAGCTAGCTCGGTTGGAGTTACCTCCAGCAGGCGACCATTCTTTCTGACCTCACGAACCTCCGCATCTAGCTCAAAAGGACCTGAGCGAATCAAATCACCGCCGCTGGCTGATGGTGACTTCAGCTCAACACGGCGCAGCAGGGAATGAATACGTGCCATCAATTCACCCGGACTGAACGGCTTGCTAATATAATCATCGGCTCCAAGAGTCAAGCCGAGTATTTTATCCTTTTCCTGGACTTTGGCGGTTAAGAAAATAATGCCCATCCGTTCGTTACTCTGCCGGATATACTTGCAAACTTCAAATCCGTCAGGAGCAGGTACCATGACATCTAACAGCGCTATGGCAACCCCAGCGTGTTCCTGAAGATATTGCAAGGCTTCACTGCCAGTGGCTGCTTCAATAACATGGAATCCTTCGCGAAGCAAATTAACAACGATAAAGCTTCGAATGGATTCTTCATCTTCTAATATAAGTACGGTGCTCATGGTTCACATCTCCTAACAGTTTCGCTTTGACGAAATGATTAAGCGTTCAGCTATTTCACCAGCTCGGATAGAGGCCGGAAACGGGTCGAATATTGGAGACTGGCCTCCGTAAGATGAAGAGCAGTTACCGTTTTGGCCGTTCGGCCTATTTCCAGCCAGTCGGTGGAAGGCTGCATACTGACCCAAGCTTCCTCAGACATCGTCTTCCACTCCACCGTTTCTCCACTAATGTTAGCTATGAACCGGATCACTCCCTCGTCTTTGGGCCGTTGAAGCTGGTAGTCTTTATTCCACTCGACAGGGATTTCAAAGTAAAAGCCGCTGCCAATATCCATAAACAATTCGTATAGAGGAGCTGAAGTGTAGCCCTTCTGACTGTCCCAACGGTAAAAGGCTGTAATCCAGGGAGTAGAAACATAAGGTTCATTCTCCCAGCCCGTCGGCACCCGGTCCATACCTATCTCCACAATACCGTCATGATTAAAATCACCGTTAATCGAAGGACGCGGCTTCAGGGGGATGTCTTTGTCAGGGAATGCTTTTATCAAGTTGCCCTGTTCAAAGTAGACCAGCTGTGTGTAAGCGGAATGAGCGCCTATTCCGGCATCCAGCAGAATACCGCGCTTGGACTCTGCAATCCAGTTTGATTGGACCGAGTAATAACCGCTGACATGAGAATCTAATGGTGTCGCTCCAATCGTTTGGAAGCTGTTCTGACTGTATTGAAGGACAGTTAATGACGAGGAAGCATTTCGTTCCAAGGTTAGAATAGATAAGTCTTTTTTATTATCTTCATTGAGGTCATCAACGACGAACTCAGTGTAGGGCGAATCGAATATTTTGTTAAAGTTATGGCCATCAAACCGATAGACAATTAAGCCTTTAGCTACCTTTTCCCCTCCTGAATAGCCGGCAATTACCTCTAAGCTCCCATCGTCGGTTACATCATCGAACATCAAGGTATCTAATTCATAGCCTTCTCCTTGGAATTCATTGAGCAGCTTCCAGGTGTCACCCTTTTGCTGCCACAGCATTCCGGTAAGACCTTTGTTGTTTTCCGATGCTTGGTAGTATACAATAGCTTCCAGTATGCCATCTCGATCAAGATCGTTGACGAAAATGGATCCAGTTGTTTTGGACTTTTTGGGACGTACCAAAGAAGCTCCCGGGGGAAGAGCGTTCTGGATCACTTGTTTTAAGCTCTCTTTTTCCTCAGGTAACCGGGGCAAGTGCATATAGGATTGAGGGTCCTTAGTAAGTGCGCAGCCGCTGCAGATTAAGGCAATGCATGTGAATAATGTGAACGAGAAACGCAGTTTGTTCCGTAACGCGGGAATCACCTTCTTATCAAGGGAATATTCATTAAGTCATTATACCAATCGGTGAGGCTTGAAACGGTAACAAAGCGGTAACAGTTTTAAATAAACACAGAGGTGTGATATTTATCACAGTACAAAATTAGTTCATCATGATACTTTGTAGGTACAGCTACCTATTGTAGAGAAAAGAGGCATATTCATGAACATTAAAATGGGGATTGTAGGTAAGGTTACATGGTTGGTAGTTATAGCTGTAATGATAAGTGTATTATCACTTCTTAGTATTGGATATTTTGTGAATTACAAACAGGTTGACCAAGCGGCTGGCGATGAATTAATAGGCTGTGCAAGCATTACCTCGGGACTGCTTACAACAGCAGAGATACAAGAGTTGGCACAGGGCAAAGCTTCACAGGCCTTAAAGGACAAAGTTAATTGGATTGTTAACCATAAAACTATATTTAAAAATGCTGCAATAATAAGCTTGGACGGCGTGCTGATTGTGCCAGATAAGCGTTGGGAAGAGCAGGGCTATAAAGCGGGAGACAAAATATTCATTGATCGCGATGCTGTTGATATGCTGACGGGAATGAAGCATCCTGAAGCATCTACTGTTTACAACTTTGCAGGTATTGACCGTAAAACCGGCTATGCTCCGATCTTTGCCAATCATGACTCATCCAAAGAAATTGTGGCACTGATGGCGATTGATTTTGACGCATCGATTATAAAGGAACGCACATTCACAATGTTGATGTTTACGATACAAACGGGAGGCATTTTTCCAGTAGTGGCTGCATTAATAGCGTATCTCTTGATCAGCAGGATGATAAAGCCTATTGGACTCGTTAGCGCCAGGGTGCAAAAAATTGCTGAAGGCGATTTGACCGGAGAGGCCATAACCAGCACAAGCAAGGATGAAATTGGCAGCCTGGTTGCTTCTGTGAATCAAATGAGCGTTCAGTTAAAACAAATGATACATACGATAGAGGATACATCCCGAGAGGTTAATCGAACATCGAAAGTGCTGTCAGGAGACGCTAATCAGACTGCAGCTTCGATTAACACGATGGTTTCAGCCATGCAGCAAATAGCAGCAGGGGCCGATGCTCAGGAGAAAGGGACTGACGAAAGCGCACGTGCGATGGAGGAAATTGCTGAAGGGATCAATGGGATTGCTGATTCAGCTATGACGATGTCGGAAATGATGGCGGATACTCTCAGCGCAGCGATAGAGGGCAGTGAAACATTGAACCGTGTACTGAAGCAAATGGAGTCGATACATGAATCAGTAGAAGAATCGTCAGGAGCAGTTAAGGAGTTATCCAGCAACTCCGAACAAATTGGCCAAATTGTGTTAGTCATGAAGGGGATTTCGGCTCAGACTAATTTGCTTGCGTTAAACGCTTCGATTGAAGCATCAAGAGCTGGAGAAGAGGGAAAAGGATTTGCGGTTGTAGCCGGTGAAATTCGCAAGCTGGCCGAACAGTCGAGATTATCCTCCGAGCATATTTCTGAATTAATTGAGTCGGTACAAATCAAGATTCAGCATATGGTTGCGGCTATGGAGCGGGAAATCGTTGAAATGGAGACAGGAAAGACATACATTCACCAGCTAGCCAGCGGCTTCCAAAATATCGTAGATAAAGCGCATAAGTCCAACGGGCAGATCATGGAAATATCGGCCATTTCCCAGCAAATATCAGCAGGCACGGAGGAGGTCGCCTCATCTGTGCATGAAACAGCGACGATTGCCAAGCTGTCTTCCTTGCAATCATCGAAGGTCGCTCAGCTGTCCGCAGGGCAGTTGGACTCTATGAGATTGATCACTTCGGAAGCAAATGGGATGGAAACAATTAGCGAAGAGCTTAGCGGTGTGGTTCGGAAGTTCAAAATCTCATAGTGCTCCTGCTTATTTGCTTGACTCGATTTTTACAGATAGCTATAATGTAACATATGTCAATGAAGGTATATTGGGACAAAAGTCTTCTGAGCACCCCGTTTGGGGTGCTTTATTGTATAAAATACCGATTGCCGATCGGCTTGATATTGAAAAGAAAAGGGGATCAACCATCATGAATTATAAGAGTTTACTCGCTTCCAGATTAGTTTCTCAGGTGGAGGGTGTTAGTGAGGATGCAATCGCTGAGCTAATTGAATACCCGCCTAATCCGCAGATGGGCGATTTGTCTATGCCCTGCTTTAAATTAAGCAAACAGCTGCGCAAAGCACCGCAAGCTATTGCGGAGGAACTGAAGGAGCGGTGGGAGGCTCATCCGGCTTTCGAACGGGTGGAGGCAGTATCCGGCTACTTCAACGTATATTTGAATCGCGGGCAGTTTGCTGCGGATGTGCTTGGTGAGGTTTTAGAACTGAAAGAAAGCTTTGGCTCGCAGAATATAGGTCAGGGCCGGAATATAGTCATTGACTTTTCATCTCCCAATATCGCCAAGACGTTTCATATCGGCCATCTTCGTTCTACAATGATCGGGAATGCGATATATAAAATTCATGAGTTTCTCGGCTACAATTGCGTAGGGATTAACCATTTGGGTGATTGGGGAACCCAGTTCGGCAAGCTGATTGTTGCCTATAAGCAATGGGGGGACCAGGCTGCGGTCGAAGCAGAAGGTATTGATGAGCTGCAGCGCTTGTATATTAAATTCCACGATGAAGCGGATAACAATCCCGAGCTGGAGACGGAAGCACGCTTATGTTTTGTAAGGCTGGAGCAAAGGGACGAAGAAGCGTTAAAGCTGTGGAAATGGTTTGTTGAAATCAGCTTGAAGGAATTTGAGAAGATGTATGCTTTACTCGGAGTAAGCTTTGATTCTTATACGGGTGAAAGCTTCTATAATGATAAAATGGAAGCCATAATCGAAGAGCTGAAGCAAAAGAAGCTGTTGGAAGAGGATGATGGCGCGCAGCTGGTGCGGCTGGACGATTACAATATGCCACCTGCTCTTATGATTAAGAAAGACGGGGGAACACTGTACCATACTCGTGATGTTACGGCGGCCATCTATCGCAATAAAACCTATGACTTCGAAAAAGCCATATATGTTACAGATGCAGGACAAAGCTTGCACTTTCAGCAATGGTTTAAGGTGATTGAACTGATGGGCTACGATTGGTCCAGCAAGCTCGCACATGTACCGTTTGGTAAAGTAAGTCTTGAGGGCGCCAAGCTATCCACTCGTAAAGGGAATGTAATTCGACTTGAGGAGCTGCTGACCCAGGCGGTTGAGAAGACGCGGGAGATTATTGAGGAGAAAAATCCGAATTTGGAAAATCGGGATGAAGTGGCTCGCCAAGTCGGCGTAGGAGCCATTATCTTCAGTGACTTAAGCAATAATCGGGTCAAGGATATTGTATTTTCCTGGGAGGATGCCCTGAACTTCGATGGCGAGACGGGACCCTATGTGCAGTACACGCATGTAAGAACATGCAGCCTGCTGCGCAGAGCTAATGGCGGGGACGGCATCGAGCTGCCTGGATCAGCGGAGGCTTTGAATTTAGGCTTGCTTGAGGACTCTGAGGCGCAGGGAGTAATCAGACAGCTGTACTTGTTCAAGGAACGAGTGGAGCAGGCTATGTACAAGCTTGAGCCTTCGATCGTGAGCCGTTACTTGGTTGATCTGGCACAAAGCTTCAATCGTTTCTACCATGAGTGCCCAATTCTTGTAGATGATGCTTCGCTGCGTCAAGCTAGATTAGCACTAGTAAAAAGTGTGCAGATTACATTAGGAAATGGCTTAACCTTAATCGGAGTGGAAGCACCGGAAAAAATGTAGCCGTACATCAAACACCTGAAATTCATTTTCCTCGGAAAGTGAGCTTCAGGTGTTTTGCTTTTTTTAGCAGAAAGGATTACCCCGCCCCAAAAGAGGTCATACTGATAGTTGGGGGGGTTACATTGGCAAAAAGCGATGAACTAGTTAAATACGTAACCGAGCAGCTGCTGCATTATATGGAAACACCTCGCGAAGTTCGCAAGCAGGTTAGAGCGAATCAGAGGGAAGTCCGGGAGCACTGGAAATACCGTTGGTTTGGCATGCTGCCAGTAGCCATTCAGATGTGGACGCAAAGCTTGCGCATAAAAAAATAAAAAGCTTCTCTTTTTAACAGGTTGATTTTACTAAAATCGACTGTTAAGGAAGGGAAGCTTTTCTATTAGGTACTAGGGATATAACTTTCCTAGCTTGAAAGCGGTGTCGTAAGGAATCGCACGCTGTCCGGCTTGCTCCAGCAGCAAAAACACTTCATTGTTCGACCATTGATGGTAACCGGTTACTGCTAGTGGAACGGTTACTTTATTACGGTACAATTGGGCTGTGTAGGTCAGTTTTTTTTGCAGATCAAGATCTTTGAGGAGAGCCGAGGTTGATTCATATTGCAAGGGAGTGCCTTTCACCCATGGCAGACGCTCATAAGGATCAAATTCGGGCAGCTGTACACTTGCGGTTATCGTATGCTCTGGCTTCAGAAGAGAAAATAGTTGTTCTTCATTGGGTCTATCGAGTCCTTGCATCCCGGAATCAGTTGCGAGAGGGGGGAGAATCTCACCTGTCTTGCCATCAATATAATACAGATTTTCACCCGAGGTTACTTTCCAGACTGCTTGCAGGGGGCTTGTATAAAGACGATCTGCTTGGTATGAAGTATCCATAAGTTCGAGCTGTACCAGGGACTGGTACAGAGTTTGCATACTGAAAAGAGGAGTGTTTCCATTTCCGTATTCAGTTAGACGGTACTTGGTCGGATTATTGGGGTCGGCGGCATGTATCACCATGTAACCTACAGGTTTCCCATCAGATTGAAGCAGCACGATCCAACCATGTGTTCCTGGCCCAAGGGGTTGGCTTGTCCAGGTAGCTTGTTTCCATGCTTCATAGCCTGGTTTTACAGAAATGCTTTGTACCCATTGCTTGATGGCATCCATTAACGATGGAGAAGATAGGCTATTATCCGGCTGCACAGGAGCTGGCGCAGGTACAGTCACATTCGTTGATGCGCTTGGGGCCGTAGATGCTGCAGCATTGGGTGATGATGTTACAGCTGTGGTGAGTGGTACTGAGCTGGATACAGCCGCATTTGAAAGAGGCAGAGGCAGCATCAGGCTAGTCCAAATAACGAGCGACACGAGCCATAAAGTTGATTTGATCATTCATTCACCTGCTTGTGTATGGATGTAGGGCATGAAGCTTGTTGTCTTGAAGCGTGTTCTTGTCGAGATACGCTTGTTGGACGAGCCGCTATGCCCTTATTGTATAAAATATGCCTTGAAAAGGTTGTTAGAACCTGTAAGCAATGTAAAATCATTTTGCTTCTTTTTTTGCTGCCATTTAGCGTAATTCGTCAGTTGATGGGCAAGTGACCTTTTTGAAGATGAAATAGACCGCAATTGATGACAGATATTTGGATTCGTGGTCTGTACTGCCAATCGATTTCTTGTTTGCGATTCACATATTGGGCTTCAACCTCAGACCGCTTATCCGGCTCAGCCCCTTGAATTAAGGTTTCGTAATAACCTCGGATACGGTCGATCTCTTCGGCCAGACGCAGCCCTGCTTCCTGAGCCCATCTATGGTCGTAGCCTCTTAACAGCTGCTCTAAATATTCTTCCAAATATATAACGGCCCGCGGCAGTGTAATTTTATCCGGAATGATGAATATTTGCGCAGGCAGACGCGGAGTAAGCCGCTTAGTGAGCAGAAGCTCCTGAAACCGTTCACGGATTTGTCCGGTTTCCAGGTGGATTCCGAGAGAGTGAATCTCGCTGCGTTTCATGTCACATGCAAGCTCGACCTTGAAATTCACCTGCAGCCAATTTTCGTAAGGAATGGTTGCTGTAGATTTCTGCTCCGGCTTGAACTGCTCGTACAGGTGGACGAAACGCCCCTTGTTGCGCACTGCACCGAAGATTTGCTCGAGCCTCCGGCTGCCGAAGGTGACTTCGTCCTTCGGCACTCGTGCGACTATCTGCGTCGGCACAAAGCCGAAGTAGCGGCCAAGGATGCTGTCCGGCTGCTGCTCTTGTCCAGCGGCTCCTGACGGCACCGGATTCGCAACGCTGCCCGAAGCAGGTCTGGCGCTCGCAGGCACAGCCTGCGGAGGCAAGCCTGCCGCCGATGCGCCGCCTGTCTCCTGGACGGATGCTTTGTGGCCTTCCGGGTCAAAGATAAAGGTGCATGTCATCGTCTCGGGCGCTACTCCGGTTCGCTCCACGAAGCTCCAGTAATAAGGCCGATAGGTTAACTCCTTATCGGCTGAAGGAGACAGCTTGACGGTAACGTAAGCCGGGTGCTTTTCCACAATATCGCATTTCTCCGCTTCCAGGTAGCGCATTACGAATTCTTGAATTTGGGTTTGATTCATGGAAGCACCTCTCCTTGAGCGGCAGGATGCCCTGTCACGGAATCAAGCAGCGCTGCGAGCTGTGATGGCTCTTGGGCAGTTTGCTCAACCTCAGATCGGATTGTCGAAATGGAACGGCCGAGATCGTCCATTTGACGTCTTATATCATCCTCGCTGCGTGAGGTCAGGATCATTTTGGCCAAATGATTTTCTATGGAGCTCGTTTTCTCCAACCGCTCCAGAATCGTATCCAGCTCACCGATGACCAGCTCGAACATATTGATTTTTTCATGGAGCAAGGATAGAATATATTCCTCAATGGTCCCTTGGGTGGAGAGGTTGTATATTTTCACATCATCCATTTGTCCCAGACGGTGAACACGGCCAATTCTCTGCTCAACCCGCATAGGATTCCAGGGTAAATCAAAGTTGATCATGTGATGGCAAAACTGCAGATTAATTCCTTCGCCTCCGGCTTCTGTTGCTACAAGCACTTGAGCGCGATTGCGAAACAGGTCCATCATCCAATCTTTCTTTCCCCTGTTCATACCGCCCCTATAGGGAACGGCTGTAATCTTATGCTCCTTTAAATATTGCATTAAATATTCTTGCGAGGCCCGGTATTCCGTGAAAATAATGACCTTATCATTAATATCTTTGATCAGCTCGATTACTTTCTCCGCCTTGGTGTTGGCCTTAATGCTGCGGATCAGCTCAACCAGCTCCCAAATTCGAGGGCGAAGCGGGGAATCCTCAGGTGTTTTCTTGAACATATTGACCAGCGTAATGAACACCGCATCCCGGCTGCTGCATACTTCGCGCTGCAACGTTACAAGAGACAAAATACTGCTCAGATCACTGCCGGCTTCCTCATACCTGCCTTTGACAAAGCTGGTTACGCCATCATAAAGAGCCTTTTCGTCAGGTGATAGAGTAAGCGGGATATTGCGTACAATTCGCTTCGTAAAGTTCACATTGCCATCGCTTCGCCGATTTCGGATCATTACTTTAGAAAGCTCCTGCTGCAGCTGATCCTCGTTTTTGGGGATACGTTTATCCACGACAAAATTAGACTGGAAGCTGCCTTGTCCGCCAAGATGACCGGGCTTGAGCAGTGTGATGAGATTGTAAAGCTCTTTCAAATCATTTTGTACAGGTGTTGCGGTTAACAGCAGGCAGTATTTTTTGCGCAGCTCGGTTATGAATTGGTAGTTGGTAGTTTTTTTGTTCTTCAGCTTGTGGGCTTCATCTATGATGAGCATATCGTATTCCAGACCCAATACAATTTCGCGGTGCGGATCACGTTTGGCTGTATCCATGGACGCAACGACGATATCATTTTGCTGCCACATGTATTCCTTTTTCTGGGCGACAGCGGGAATGCCGAACTTCTGGTTCAGCTCACGGACCCATTGCAGCACTAATGAAGCGGGAACGAGGATCAACACTTTTTTGACCAGGCCCCGGATGATGTATTCTTTTAAAATAAGCCCGGCCTCAATCGTTTTGCCCAAGCCGACCTCATCGGCCAGAATCGCTCTGCCGCGCATCTCGTTCAAAACCTTTTTCGCTGTATCGATCTGATGAGGCATAGGGGTCAATTGTTGAAGGTGTACGAGACACTGAAGCTCATCAAAGCTGGAAATAAGGCTGGACTGTTCCGCCTCGTAAGCGAGCTGGTATAAGGTCCAATCATCCCAAGGGCCGTTGCGAAGAGCTTTTGTATGCAATTCTTCAAACCACTGCCTGTCAAAATGAAGCTGAACATGATCGTTAAACGGCCGCACGTGCTCTTTGTGATCGGTTGTTTGCATAGTAGACGCTCCTTTATCGCCCTCCTTCGGGAAGGCAAGCTGGCAAACGTACGCGTGAACATCGGTAATTTTTTCATGAACGTTACTTTTAAGTATGGACGAAAAGAGGCACTTTCATAACTCGATTGAATGCATTATGATGGTTTATAGGATTGTAGAAAGGAAGGATTGTTGTTGAAAAAACGGTTCTTATGGCTTTTTCTTATTTTGCTGACTATTGCAAGCGCCGTTTATTTGTTTATTACATTCCAGACCAAGACACATTTGATGCCCATCGATTCTGAGTCTACCCAAGCGATAGACCAAACTGGCGATATGCTGCTGGCCGATGAGTTTCAGGTGTACAGCATCAACAGCAAGACCCAATTTTCCAAGCGGATTCTGCAGACGGGGCAGCCGATAAGCAGCATCAGCTACACCTCCGGGCATACAGTGATTACCGTTTATGATGCTAATGATCCGAAAGCGTTCAAAGGCTTTTATTTGCGCAATAAGCAATCGGACAGCTTTCTTCAATATCCGACGCCGCAGCTATCTCCAAGGTACAGTTATATATATGGTGATGTACTGTTCCTCGTTTCCGCTGACAAGACGGCCCAGAAGATCGGTGATTTTACAAAAGTAGCACTGTACGATATGTTGGAGCATAAATGGCTAAAGGAATGGTTTGTGCCGGGGAGCATCGAAAGCGTGAAGGGAAGCGGGCAGTTCGTTTACTTCGTTACTTCGAATAATACGGAGACAAGCTCTAATCTTTATAAAGCCGATGTTCTCAGCGGGGAATGGGGCAAACAAATTCAAGAAGCGCGGCGCTATCCGCTCGATCAGGTGTCGTTGGACAGCAACGGAGATATTTATATGATGATATCAGAGCGATCCAAAAATGAATGGTCTAATAAAATATATAAGTTCAATCCAAATCAAACCCCTTATGAGCTGACGAAAAATTTTGTGTCCAACACTAAGCCTTACTCTTATAGTATGGTTGGGCTTCAAGGCAAAATGTTGATCCTTCGTCATGATATGTCCAATGTAAATGTAGAGCTGGAGAAGCCGCTCGGGTTGTTGGATCTGAAAACACGCAAGCAAATTCATCTAGGATGGGGGCATCGGCCCGTTGATGCGGATGTGTTCTCTAATGAATTTGTGGTATTAGCCGAAGACGGAGCTTTGGCGTTTGTCGGACTGGATGCTGCTGCTGATTCACCTTTACGTGAGCTGATCATTCCCGAGCTTACGTCGGGCAAACGAATAGCTGTGAAAAAGTAATTTCGTACATTAAACGCAGACAGGAGAGTACAAAATGAAATCACAATGGAGATTTATTTCATCGGGTATGAATGACCCGGCTTATAATATGGCAGTGGATGAAGCTATATTGACCGCACATAGCGAGGGTAAGGTTCCACCGACTGTTCGATTCTACGGGTGGAATCCTGCAACTTTATCAATCGGATACTTTCAAAAAGCGGTTGAGGAGATCGATTTTGATCAGATAAAACAGGAAGGGTTAGGCTTTGTACGTCGTCCTACAGGCGGCAGGGCCGTACTTCATGATAAGGAACTGACCTACAGCATTATTGTGTCGGAAAGCTACCCGGGCATTCCGAGCGGAGTAACACAAGCATACCGAGTGTTGAGCGAAGGGCTGCTGCTTGGTTTCCGTAAGCTGGGCTTGGATGCGCGGATGGTTCAACTGGAGAGTGAGGAGGACAAAAGCAAATATGCTTCGATGGGCTCAGCAGCCTGCTTCGACTCACCTTCCTGGTACGAGCTTGTTGTCGAAGGACGTAAAATCGCAGGCAGCGCACAAACCCGGCAAAAGCAGGTTGTTCTGCAGCATGGCTCGATTTTGCTCGATATGGATGTGGATCAGTTGTTTAGGGTATTGAAGTTTTCAAATGAGCGACTACAGGCCAGGTTAAAGCAGCAATTTGTCCATAAAGCCGTTGCCATTAATGATCTTTGCCGCCATATAGGCAAGCAGCCCGTTTCATTGCCAGAGGTGGAAGAAGCGTTTCGGGCCGGGATGGAAGAGGGCTTGGATATTGAGCTAGTAGAGAGCACGCTGACTGAATATGAGCAAACGTTAGTCGAGCAGTTGATCAGCGAGAAATATGCAAACGAGGAATGGAACCTTCGGAGGTAAGCTAACTAATATTTGGATGTGCTTGACTTCCGTCCTTGGTTGTAACTATAATGATTACATCGAGAGGGTGTAAGTTATGAAGATTAGCAGTCGATTTTCCATTGGCGTTCATATATTATCACTTTTAGCTATTGCCAAGGATGCTCATGGTACTTCGGAGTGGATTGCAGAAAGTGTAAAAACGAATCCTGTTATTATTCGGAGAATATTAGGGCAACTTAAAAAGGCTGGGTTAGTCAATGTACGTGCAGGTACCGGTGGTGCTTTCTTGCTGAAGGACCTGGAGGAAATTACTCTATTAGAAGTGTTTAGAGCGGTTGATGTCGTGGAGGAAGGCCAGCTTTTCCACATCCACGAGCAGCCGAATCCTCAGTGTCCTGTAGGAGCTAATATTCAGGCTGTTCTGCAGCTGTTATTAGGTCGTGCACAAGATGCCATGGAGAAAATATTAGCTGATATTACAATGAAAGAATTAGTAACCGTGCTTGCTGAACAGATTCAGCTGTCTAAAGCGGACTAATTTTTTTTGATCATGTTGTAATCATTATGGTTACAACGAATCTAACGAAACACTCCTCGATATGTAATTAAAAAAAAGGAAAAGGTGGAGAAGAAAATGAAAATTGCATTGATGAGTGCTAGCGGAACTATTGGACAACGTATTTTAGAGGAAGCTTTGATGAGAGGACATCAGGTTACTGCAATCGTCCGCGATCCCTCCCGAATTACTAAGCAAAATGAAAACCTGACAGTTGTAACAGGTAATATTTTCGAAGAAGCTAGTGTAGCTAAAGCAGTGGTAGGACATGATGTTGTCATTAGTGCCTTTGGTCCAGCATTTGGTTCTGGTGAAGAGCATACTTTGGTAGAAGCAACCCGAGCTTTAATTAAAGGAGTCAAAAGTGCGGGCGTGGATCGGCTTCTAGCCGTAGGTGGAGCTGCGAGCTTGGAGGTGGCTCCTGGAGTACTTCTTATTGATACCCCGGAATTCCCTGAAATCGTAAAGCCTACAGCAACGGCTCATCGGGATGCACTGGATGTATATCGCCAAGAAAAAGAATTGAATTGGACGAATCTAAGTCCAGCGGCTAAGATTGCTCCAGGCGAACGCACTGGAAAGTATCGTACAGGAACGGAGCAGTTAATCGTGGATGAGAAAGGCGAAAGCTATATTTCTGCTGAAGACTACGCGATCGCGATGCTTGATGAGGTAGAGAAACCCCAGTACAGCCGTCAACGGTTTACAGTTGGATATTAAATAAATAATGAGGCTGGGGGCTGTAAGCTTGTCCCTGCCTCATTGTTTTTTAAAAGAGCATAAATTTGTTGTGTACTTGGATGCGCTAAACCTTAACAGATAGAGAAAGTTTAATTTCACTAAAGCGCATGTAGGGCCTAAGAAAAGTGCTGCTGAGGCATGAATGCATCTTCGTCGGTGCGATAGCGAATGGTTAACTGGAATTTCTGGAGCTAATTCTCCCGTTTGATCCTCGGTGAGGAGTTTAGCTGGAAAATATCGGAAAATATCCCTCTAATATTGGGGTTATTGGGTGAAACGTCGCAGAAGTGTAGAATTAGCAGGAGGATTTCCAGCTAGTTGCGGTAGAAGCTCCCTTCGGGCTGGGATTAACGGGAGGTTTTCCCGTTAGCCTCCCATGCATCCTCTGCGTTGCACCACTGAGCATGAAAGTTAGTCCGTTCTCTCATGGTAGTTATCCATTTCTCTTCCTGCGTTGCACCACAGAGCATGAAAGTGAATCCGTTCTCTCATGGTTGTTATGGTAGAGCATCTAGCTGCTAACTTTCGTCAAGTATGATTTTGGTGAAGGAGGTGTTCCTATCATGACAAGCGTGCATATCCAAGTAACACGACATCAATATTGCCCGGAATCCCACACACTAGGAAGTTGCAATAGATGCGTTTAAATAGCAATTGCTGCATGTATAAGTACAATGGCGCTCAAAATCTCTCCATGCACCAGCGTCTGGCACGCACCTAAGGGACCGTCAGTAGCTTTGATTGGATTCTCCGCCTGATCCTCCCGAACCTATTTCCGCAATTTTCTTTTAAAACTCTACTATAAAATTACTAACCGTTAATTAACTGCTCAAACGCTTGCTGCAGCTTCCTGGTCACAGGTCCTGGACGGCCTGTTCCAATCCGTCTGCCGTCTACTGAGATAATGGGCGTTACTTCCACAGTAGTTCCACTGATAAACGCCTCTTCAGCCGAAAGAAGATCTTCAATGGTAAAAGTTCGCTCGTGGTACACTATGTCCAGATTACGGGCCAATCTAAGCACAACCTCACGGGTAATACCATGTAAAATGAGATTATTGGCGGGGTGTGTAAAGAGCTCGCCTTCTTTTATGATCATGAAGTTAGATGCACTGCATTCTGTAATGGTTCCATTTCTATGTAAAATGACCTCTCCAGCCCCTTGATCCAATGCATGCTGCTTGGCCATAACATTTGCTAGCAGATTCAAAGTTTTCAGGTCGCATCTGAGCCATCGAATGTCATCCGCTGTTATTGCTGTAATCCCTTGCTCCATTGTACTTTTCGGTCTGGCGATTTCATTGCAAAAGGCCATCAAAACCGGCTCTGTATGGGTAGGCGGAAAAGGATGAGCGCGTGGTGCAGCCCCACGGGTGATTTGCATGTACACAGTGCCCTCTTGAAGATGATTAGCTTGTATTAGTTCGGTTAAATATTGATGCAGCCGCTCTAAACTATAGGGTAGTGGAATGCGGACCTCCCGAGCGCTCTTTTCCAACCTGCGGTAATGCCCCTCCGGTTCAAACAGATTGCCGTTATAAACACGAAATACTTCATAGACGCCATCTCCAAAATAATAGCCTCTGTCATCAGGGGAAATAGATACTTGCTCCTTAGGGAGAAACTGATTTTGATACAAATATAGGTTCATAGCAAGACGCTCCTTTTTCAAAATGAAATACGAACATTTGTTTGTGTTGCGATTAATAATATGGTATGCTCAAAGTAGTGAATGGCTGTTGACTGGTACATGCATGATTTACGAAGTCGTACTATCGTTAGGGTAACAAGGTTAGCCTTGTATGTCAAAATTAGTTTGCTGCTCTTTACAAGTAATGGATATCTATGTTGAAAATAGTAGTGCTTTTGTCGTGGGAAATAGTTCCTGCGAATCGATTATTAGGCGAAAGCTGTCGAAAAAACTATCGTTTTCAATCCTTGAAAAAGAGTGATTCGCAGAGCAAATTCAAGCAATTGGCAATGTGTCTTGTCCTAACCCGTGAATTCCGCGAGTGCCCCATTAGAAGTACCATATATTGTGTTGTATAATGTTAAAGGCATACTAGATATTGTGCTTGGTGTTGATCTCTATTTTCGGGAGGTTATTGTTTTGGAGACAGTGGACAGCAAGAAATTAAGTGGTTTGAGCGAGAAAATTTTCCTTGATCGTTATGCTATGAAGAATGCAAATACGGCTTTAACGAAAGTCGGCGATACCGTATTGGTTCTGACAAAGGATGATCCCAAGTTTCCTGCCAAAGAGGTAGGGGAAGTGATCAGCCGCACCGATAAATATGTGAAGGTTAAGCTTCGCAATGGAGATATTGTAGATTCTTCGGTTGAAAAGCTTACTTTGACATTGGAAAAAACACCCGAGCAATTATGGGACCGTTTGGCAGGCGCCATGGCTTCAGTAGAAGCTACACCAGAGAAAAAAACGGAGTGGACGGAGAAGTTTAGATATATATTGGATGACTGGAAGCTTGTTCCTGGAGGACGGATTGCCGCAGGGGCTGACGCGAGCGATGAATTGACACTATTTAACTGTTATGTCATTCCATCTCCTCATGATAGCCGTGGCGGTATTATGAGTTCATTGACTGAGATGACGGAAATTATGGCTCGCGGAGGAGGCGTCGGGATTAATCTTTCCTCGCTTCGTCCAAGACGAGCAATTGTTAAGGGGGTCAATGGTTCCTCCAGCGGCGCTGTATCATGGGGAGGCTTGTTCAGCTATACCACCGGGTTGATTGAACAAGGCGGCAGCCGCCGCGGCGCATTGATGCTTATGATGAATGATTGGCATCCGGATGTTGCAGACTTTATTACAGTTAAGCAAACGATGGGGCAAATTACGAATGCGAATTTATCGGTCTGCGTCAGCAATGGTTTTATGAAGGCTGTTAAGGAAGATCTCGATTGGGATCTTGTATATCCGGACACAACCGATTCACAGTATGACGAATTATGGGATGGAGATCTGGATAAGTGGAAGAAGCTGGGCAAACAAGTCCATGTATACCGTACTGTCAAAGCGCGTGAAATATGGCATACCATCATAGAATCGGCTTGGAAATCTGCAGAACCTGGCGTTGTTTTCATGGAATATTACAACCAAATGTCCAATAGCTGGTACTTCAATCCGATTATTTGCACCAATCCATGCGGAGAGCAGGGATTGCCGGCATGGGGTGTGTGTAATTTATCTGCCGTCAACTTGTCCAAATTCTATGATGCTGAGAAGCATGATGTGGCCTGGGATGAGCTCGGCAAGGTTGTACGCTATTCGACTCGGTTTCTAGATAATGTAATTGACAAAACTCCTTATCATTTTGAGGAAAATCGGCTTAACCAGCTGAATGAACGCAGGGTAGGTCTTGGAACGATGGGCTTGGCTGAATTGATGATCATGCTTCAGATTCGTTATGGAAGCCCGGAATCACTCCAATTCATGGATCGGATTTACGGTTTTATGGCCAAGGAGGCTTACTTAGCATCCGCCGATATTGCCGCGGAGAAGGGCAGCTTCACCCTTTTTGAAGCGGATAAATACTTACAGAGCGGCTTCATGAAAACAATGACAAGTGAATTCCCTGAGGTTGGGGCGGCAATTCAGAAAAAAGGAATGCGCAATGTTACTGTGATAACTCAAGCGCCTACCGGGAGTACAGGAACTATGGTAGGCACTTCGACAGGTATAGAGCCTTATTTTGCTTTTGAATATTACCGCCAAAGTCGTCTTGGCTTTGATAAGCAGTATGTGCCCATCGCCCAGGATTGGAAGGATGCTCATCCGGGAGAGGAGCTGCCAGACTACTTTGTAACCTCCATGGATTTATCAGCAGAGGATCATATCCGAGCTCAAGCTGCGATTCAGAAGTGGGTGGATAGCTCGATTTCCAAAACAGCGAACTGCCCAGCTGATTTTACGGTAGATGAGACCAAGCGACTCTATGAATTAGCCTTCGATTTAGGCTGCAAGGGCGTAACGATCTACCGTGATGGAAGCCGTGATGTCCAGGTACTTTCCACAGAGAAGAAAGAGGATAAATCAAGCGATGCAAGTGCAGCGCCCAAACCGGATGTAACCGAAAAGGTAGAGACTCTCGCCACTTCATCAGGGAAAGAAAGTGTTCATACGCCTCTTAACAGCAGCATTGCTGAATCATTAGCTATAACTGTATCGGGGACGGACAAGGTGGATGATAAGCAGTACAAACGGCGGCCGCAAATTTTGCGTGGAGCTACGTACAAATTCAATACGCCATTCGGGATGGCCTACATTACGATTAACGATATGAATGGCTCGCCCGTTGAAATTTTCCTGAATGTGGGGAAAGCAGGATCTGATGTATTCGCTATGTCCGAAGCATTAGGCCGCGTCTGCTCCTTGTTCTTGCGTTATGGCGACCACGGCAACAAGGTACAGCTGCTGACAAAGCATCTCAAAGGCATTGGTGGATCGGGAGCGATTGGCTTCGGTGCCAACCGAGTTGAATCCATTGCAGACGCAGTGGCCAAAGCGCTCGAGATGCACGGTGAGTTTTCCGACGATGCGGACGACTACGTCACCGCCACCCAGGAGGTCGTGATGGAAACGACCGCACAGTATGCGGTGAATCGAAGCTCAGCTACATCGCTCGACCTGTGCCCATCCTGCGGCTCAGCTTCGTTGATCAATAGTGAGGGCTGCAAGAATTGTACTAATTGCGGTTATGGAAAGTGTAGCTAAGGAGCAGGGGGGCGACTGTTGAGAGAGAGAGAGTGTGTGGTGTCATAATAACTGAGAAAATATTTCATGTTTTTGAGAAAAATTTCTAGAATTAATGATAAATGTATAATTATGCATGGTTATACACTGATTTGTGCCCTGACAGTTTCGTATTTTGATGGCGTTAAGCGAGGAATGACATTGTAATCCTTCAAAAGGTTTGAAAAAGCGAAAATAAAAGTTGGACATTTTAGTAGCGCAAACCCGCGTCACTATGGGGATAGTTTCTAAAAGATTGAATAAATGATCGGGATGGAATGTGTGTTCGTGATTTTGTGAAAACCCTAAAAATCCTAGAGTGTGCACAATATTAAACTGTATCGTAAAAGTTGGTCAGCGGTTCACAATTTTCTTATAATATGGAATTGGATGGACAAAATTTTGCACAAAAAGAATTCGTTAGCTAGTCTAACCCTGTGATCAAGGTTTACAACCCCAACCAAAGACTGCCGGCTTATATGAACCGTGCAGTCTTTTTTCTTTGCCCGCTGATGAACTAAAAACACCAATGTATTTTCAAATATTAAAAGAAAGTAAATGTATCAAAAATATTAAACTGGCAAATAAAAATAAGTTAGAAACAACCTCAAGTTCGAAAACAAGAATTTGTGATTTCCGGGGTGAATGTTGCAATATTACTAGGTCATTGTTGCTATGTCAGTGAGCGGTCTTGTTGTCGCATTGGGCATAGTTTTGCAAATGTCGGGCAAACCTTTGAAACTAAAAAACCAGTTGTATCAAGTCTTTGACACAATTTTGTTGGGCATAATTTTAAAGAATGGTGTTGGCGGACATAGTTTTACAAGCAAGAACTCATGATATTTACCCAAATTACAAAACTTTCTCCAACAGATAGCTGATTTTTAGCAAACTATGCCCCACTTTGAACTATTGAACATGAAATATTCAGCGGCGATGGAGCTTTGTCTGAATTCGGTCATGAAATGAAGAATTGAACATTACTTCATCGGCTTCGATTACCGCCGATATTTGCGCCTGCTCAGACTGCTTCCGTAATGGTTATAAAAAGGACAGAGACTGTCGAGATACATAGTAAGGTTTTTGGCGGGGGATAATAATTCTTGGAAAGGTGGAGTTTAAATGGATAATGAAAACTTTTCAAAGGAACTTTTAGAACAAGCCAATGCGCTACTACAGGATAATGCGAGAATGCATCTTGATGCTGCCAAAACTCATTTGGCAATGGCTGAGTTGCATAAAACTGTTGCAGAGCGAGACGGTCAACTCGAATTGGCGAATCTAGGCAGATACGAGTTGAACTTGGAAGTCCATGATCTAACACAACAAAATGCAGTCCTTAGCCGTGGGCTTAATGGAGGACTAAGCAAGGCTGCCTCGTCGTTGAAAACTATGGCTATGGAAAAAAAGAGGGCGCTTTCGATAGGAAAACAAAAACCAACGAATTAATGTCCCGATACCAAAACATAAGAAAGAGCCCACGAATTTCTCGGGCTCTTTCTTATATTTAGCACATCCGACACCTTGTTACGAATTTAGCAGTTCACTCCACGTAAGTCGCTCACGCGCCATTCGATCCAATCTATTCAACATTTCTTCATTAGTAATGATACTTCGTTCACAAAGATCTTCGAATTCATCCCACTTTATTTCATTAACTGGCACATTTCTGATATCGTAGCCTGTAAAAGGATCACTTCCTCATTTAAATTATTGGAGGTTTTCTTGGGATAAGCACCTTAAAAAGGCTGTAAAGAAAAACCGAGAGAAGTTTAAACAGCAGTTGTTGATGAAATCCACCGCTTGAACATCTAGTAATATTGTGGTATTCTTTTTACAAACGGAAGCACCGTTAACTCTCTGTGGGTTAACTTTGCTTTTTTTATTTTAAAAAGAATGGATGGGATTGAATTGAAAAAGCGAACAGTTATAAAAACGTCAAACCATCTTCAGCTCTGTGTATTAAACAATGTCGATATAGAAGTCTTTGTTGGAGGAATATCGGGTTATAAAGGTAGATTAATTAGCTTTGATGATGAAACGATTGAGGTTAATGATGGAAAGTATCTTCGTTGTAATTGCAGTATTTTTATGGGGAAAAAGCACTAATAAAAAGGAATTCTATATCACAATATCGAAATGTTTTACTTTATAAAATTAGTTCACTGCATTATCAATTTGATTAAGAACTTCTGTATAGACTTCGCTACTTCGCTCACTTCTCCATCCAATGGAGACAATCATTTTCATTATGAGCCCTTTATAGAATTCTGGTATTTCTGTATCCTCTTCTTCGACAAGAACCTTTTGTTCGATAACACGCAGAAGTTCATTCCACTTGCCCTCATATTTTCTCGCCCATCCTGTTTCAATCACAGGTAATGCAGCATGTTCTATACTTTGAAATAATGAATTCTTTTTCTTTTTCGGAACACGATTACCATTCGGGTATATCAACTCCCAGTTTTCTCTATCGTAGAACTTCTCGTTCCACTCCTTCAAATCTTCCAAATACCTACCTTCGTACTCTACCCGGAAACCACTCAGTTCTTTGAAAATTTGACTTAAATCTTCTTCTTCTAGATAACTCATTCCTACTCTTAAAGAATGATAATGATTGTATCCAAAATGATTATTCACATTAACGCCATCTCTAATTTTTTGACCTTCTCTGTTATAAGCATGTGCACTATACCCATAATGGCACCAACTTTTTAGATATGTTCGCGGTACCAAATGATGATAAATCGCCTCTGACATTCTTATTCCTCCGTTTATAGCCTAACCTATTCCATCAGATGACACCATTGCTCAGGTCTTTTGATTAATTCAATATAATAAAAAAATCCGGAGATGCTTTCTCACGGATTTTTAGCCGGTGCTTATGGTCAATGAATATGGTAGCATATTTTTCCATACAGGTCTATAGTCTTAAAATTTAATAACGAAAAATTTAACAATTATCGCTACTGAACATTTATGTAAAAGCATTGGTTTCATTGGTTGGTTTAACAATCCCTCCCAATACAAACCGTAACATGCGAGAAGACTCATGTCATTATAATTTGACTGGAAAAGTCAATAATACTAGATGATTTAGAGAATCAAACAGACCAGCACCTAAAGAGTATACATGAAATTCAAAAGCATTTGCATGATGATATTGATGTTCATAGCGTAGCACTAAAAAATGTCGTTGATTATGATATAGTGAGACAGTGTTTCCATTCTGATATCCCCATCCCAGTAGTTGCTTATTACTCGTTGATGAAACATATAATGATTGTCGAAGACCAAAAATACCCCAAAATTCCCGGTTCAGTAAGAACTCTAAATGCTTATGGGGATTTATTTAATCTTGATATTAACGACAAAAATGAAGTGATAAAATGACGCAAAAAGTACCTTCTTCCGGACCTTTGGGCTTAATAATATCATCCATAGATTGTTAAAAGAACGCCGAGTCCATAAAGGAGCGGCGTTTTTTGCCTCCGGTCCAGCACTTCACTTTTCCTTCGACGCTCGTCTATTCAAGCCAAAAGGTGTGCTTAATTACTACGGGGTTATCTACAGTGATCTTATTATTTTTTACTGCACTAATAAGAGATGGAAGTTGTTTTTCATTCGATCCAACAAATTTTATAACCATAGTTAGACGCATTATTTATATTCCCTCCCTTATAAAAATATTTTTTATTATTGTTATGTCATGTGCAATATTGGACAAAAATCGTATCATAGCAAATATTAAAAGCCGCCCACAGTATATGTGAGCAGCTGAGTGATAAAGTGTTGCCTCAAGCCAATTATATTTTTGCCTTGTTAGTGAATGACATGGACATCACCATGTTCACCAATATCTATACACTGATAACTAAAGCGCAAAGCAGCGCTTAGATTATCAATATCAATCTCTGTGTTTTGGGTAGTTAGATTATTCAATTTATCATGATTTCGATTGAATACCAAAACAAAGAAGAACACTTTGGTATTATCAGACAACACATCGGAGCCAATCATGTAAAAATATTTACCAAATAATTCTTTAAACCACTGCTTTGCTTCCTCATGACTATAAAAAGTCGGGATCAATTTAATGAATTTTCTATCTAACCGCTTATAACTGTGTATTTTTGTATTTTCAAGAAGTCACAATCGATAAATGAATTCCTTGATTTTTGGATAACCGCCTTCAATTTCAGCCAAGGTAGAAAAAACGCCGAGCTGTTGAAGAGTTGTGGTAAGTGGGAGACATTATACCCTACGGAGTGTTCGTTTGAACGCACCTCGATAATTGTTTTTTATTTCGTTAGTTATTGTTTAAAAGTAAAAAAATCGGACATACTAATAAATTAGAAATAATGGAAGGTGATTACTTATGAAAGCCATTGAATTAATTGATCCAAGAGTGTCTAGTTGCATTGAAAATGTGTTCGGAGTACAGAAGGAAAATCATTTGTTAGTTGTTCTTAAGCCTTACAGTGATGAAAGTATATTCGGATATCTTTTACGTACTTTCAAAAAAAATAATTATAAATTTTCTTTATATAAGGAATTAACAGGATTCAAAAAGATGAAAAAGTTCTTCTTTCCAGACGAATTATATAAGTTATCAACACTTTTATTAAAGGAACAGAATTTACTAGAATGTCATAATTTTTTTCTAAGTGCGACTGAAAGAAGCGTTGATGCAGTTCATGATGTTAATCAAATTCACAGTTATTTTGTAATGATGGAAAAAATCAAAATATGTTGTTCTTGTATTAATTCAAAGAACTACTATAAGAAAGTTTGGGACGTAATTGGATTTACTTGTTGTCCTGAACATCAAACTTTATTAATTGACAAATGTTCTATTTGTAACATTTCTCTTACAATCTCTGTTCTCAAGAACGATTATATCTGTAAGTGTGGTTTCGATTTGAGAAATTCGGTTCAAAAAAGTATTTCTCTAGATGAATTATTGATTTCACATATTGTTTTGGAATTATCACAAAATAGAATTCCGATTTTTTTGAAAAAGCTTGAGGTTAATATCGGATATTCAATTGATTATTTTTTAAATGATATATATTTGATTGCAAATCAAATATGGTTTATTCAAGAAAATACGAAATTAATTCCAAAGATATTAAGCAACGAAAGGATGCATCTATTATTGATGGAAGTTAATAGGGTTTTAGAGAATTGGCCCTGTAATTTTAACCATTTTCTCGATAAAGTAAAGCAATTTAATCATAAAAGATTAGTGGAAGAAAAGGGGATAGCCTTGGAGACTGCTGGTGGACTTAGGGTGGATTTTGGTGAGTTTTATTCTGAGCTTTTTAGAAATAAAAGATCCAATAGCTTTTTAAGAAAACAGTTTGAACACTATATTAAATCCAATCTCCAAAACTATCTAATGAGTTTTCAACGTAAAAGAAGAGATTCCTTTTATTTACTAGAAGAATATTTACCTCTCCACGAAGCAGCAAAGCTTTTAAACGTAACTCGAGGTACAGTGAGAGCTTTACTAAAGCATAAAATATTATCAGGAATTGAGTATGAAAAAAATAATCTATATTCTGCTGCGTATATAGAACGATGTAGATTAATCGAGGTGATTGAGCAAATACAACATTGTTCTTCATTAAATGAGATGATGGATAAGTTTGGCTTAAACAGGCCGGTTTTATTACACCTACTAAAGTATTTGGATTTAAAAAGTTATCTAAATACAAAGGAACATAGGTACCTGCATGTACTATATAAAAATGAGGATATTAACATGGCAATAAAAAAATTTAGAAATGTGTGTATTGAAATAGGCAAACAAAATAATTTGATCTTTTTTAAAGATGTATTGAAGAAGATTTCGATGTACTCCTTAACAACAGAACAGATATTTAACTTAATAGAAACTAGGAAATTACCTGTTTACCTAAAGAAAGGTGATTTATTCGCATTTATCAGGGTTTTGTTTAATGAGGATGAAGTAATTGTAGATCTAGAATAAAAAGTGGACACCTCATAAGAGAATGCAGATAATTAAATTACAAAGAGGAAGAGGTGTCCGGTGTGGGTGAGATGAGACAGAGGTTCAGTGATGAGTTTAAAGAAAAGACAGTAAAGTACATTCAAGAACAGACAAAGAGCGTTCCGCAGATTGCAGAAGAGTTAAACATCCCAGCAGGAACGTTAC
>NZ_JANQBD010000051.1 GCF_024722015.1 Paenibacillus radicis (ex Xue et al. 2023)
ATTGCTCCGTGTTTCATGAACAGAACATGCGTTCCATCCAGCTATCCGCTCTTAGCTATCGTTTCCGATAGTTATCCCGGTCTTACAGGCAGGTTGCCTACGTGTTACTCACCCGTCCGCCGCTAACTGTTCCCGAAGGAACAATCCGCTCGACTTGCATGTATTAGGCACGCCGCCAGCGTTCGTCCTGAGCCAGGATCAAACTCTCCATTAAAGTTGGTCACGAAGACCATTTAACGCAAGCTTGTCTTAAGCTCAAAAGTAATGCTAGCGAGAATTTGCATTCTCTATTTTAACACTCACTCGTTGTTCAGTTTTCAAAGGGCAATCTTCGACCATATTCGCTTTGTTTCGTTCTCTTTCGACAACCTCTCAAAAGCGACCTGATCAATATATCATATTCGTCTACACCATTGCAAGTACTTTTTTTGAAGTTTCTTTATTTTCTTCTTCAAAATTCGACTGCCTCAGAAGCGACAAGATGTAATATAACAAATTCGAAAAGAGAATGCAAGCATTAAATAATGGAAATTTCAACCAACTACTCACCTCAGTCAAGTCTCCTAATTTGAAATAATGCCAAGCGCCGGGCAAGCCCTAGCAGCATTTCTTAATCGATAGAGTAGAATGCTAGAATCTCCATGCTGTTCAATTGGCCCATAAAACTAAAAAAAGCTTCTATTCGAAGCCCTTTCGATGAAGATACATTCGTGTCTAAGCGGTAGCTTTTCTTGCAATAACAGACTTCTTCAGCTTCGCTGATAACTTATTAAGTCTGTTATTATAATAAAGAGGCTGTCCAAAAAGGGTATCAGTGAATGAATCAGTCCCAAACTATGTACAAAGACGCCTCCAAAATCACCATGTAAGCGGAAATGGGAGCGTCTTTTTTGTAGGGTAATTCCCATCAGAGTGGGGGTTCGAAAATCCAAAAATGAATCCGGCCGCTTTTTGGATGTTACTTAAGTGATGGGGCGGCTGCTTTCAATCTAGAGGAGACCATGATTTGTCGGGGCCGCTGCGGAAGGAAAGAAAATAGATGGAAATTGTAACGCTAATCCAGCGTGGATGTCGCCTGAAATCAATCTAACTGGAAAAACTAACTCTAATAGAGGTGAAATGGTGGATATCAGCCAAAATACGTAGATTTAGCATGAGGAATTCCAGCTATAAGACTTGGAACGCTATTTTCGGAGTAACTAACTTGACATTTTCCTGATAATTGCACGGAGTGCGCCAGACTGCCATGCAATGCCGTAACCGAACCAATAACCACGAACACGATACCCGCGATGAGTACGCGCTGAAAAGCGACCTCATCTTATTCATCACTAAGACAAAAAAGCCTTCAACTATTAAAGTGGAATTGAGGGCTCTTTTGCTACCATCTATTCAGGATAAAATGGTGGAGGGGCAGTCTCAAAATGACTTTTGGGATAGCCCCCTAGGGTTAAACTGACCATGACTCAAGCTTGATCATGGGCTCTGCCTTCAGTTCAAGCGAGGAGAACTGCCCTCGCTTCAGCTTCAGGAACGCTGCGGCGGCAATCATCGCCGCATTGTCCGTGCACAAGCTGAGCGGCGGAGCGATCAGCGGCACTCCCGCTTCGGCGCAGCGCACAGCCAGCTGCTCCCGCAGCCCTCTGTTGGCGGCCACGCCGCCCGCCAACAGCAGCTGCTTCGCGCCGTATGCTTGCACGGCGCGAAGAGCCTTCTCCACCAGGACTTCGATGACGGAGTCCTGGAAGCCTTTGGCCACGGCACGCGGCTCTAGAGGCTGCCCCTTCATGGCAGCCGAGTTCAACGCGGACAGCACCGCTGATTTCAGCCCACTAAAGCTGAAATCATACGAGCCCTGCTCCAGCCAGGCACGTGGCAGAGGAAATCCTTCTTCCGCTTCGTGTGCGAGCCGGTCGATATGAGGGCCCCCGGGATACGGCAGCTTCAAAGCCCGCGCGACTTTATCGTAAGCTTCTCCAGCAGCGTCATCTCTCGTCTGGCCGATAATTTGGAAACGGCCCTCCGTCTCTACATACACGAGCTCCGTATGACCGCCCGATACTACTAGAGCCACAAAGGGATATTCCAGCTGATGAACGAGCTGATTAGCGTATATATGCCCGGCAATATGATGTACGCCAATTAATGGAAGATCGAGTGAATACGCCAAAGTTTTGGCTGCCACCACTCCCACCAGCAGCGCACCGATTAAGCCGGGACCTTCTGTCACAGCAACTGCTGACAGCTCCTGCGGACTGACTCCCGCCTTCTCAAACGCTTCCTCGATAATCCACGTTATGCTCTCTACATGTTTGCGTGAAGCAACCTCCGGAACGACTCCCCCGAAGCGTTGATGCGTTTCGATTTGGCTCGATACTATATTAGAACGAATAATAGTACCATTCTCCACAATAGCAACCGAAGTTTCATCACAGCTAGTTTCGATAGCTAGAATCATAGAGGGCTTCTCCGGCTGAGACGTACTGCTGCTCTGGCCCTCTGACTCCTTGTATTCGGAGGATAAGCTTGCTTGATTGTCTAGATCCGCACTTTTTTTCATAGCAATTCCCCTGTATTTTCATTCAAAGTATGATCATATTTCGGTAAATCGGCCCACATCACCAGAGCATCCTCCCGATTATCGGTATAATAGCCGCGGCGGACTCCGACTGAATGAAAGCCGAGCTTTTCATATAGACGCTGTGCAATAATATTAGAAGGCCTCACTTCAAGGGTCATACGTTCAGCACCGAGGAAGCTAGCTGTTTTTTGCAATTCCCGCATCAGCATCTCACCCAGCTTTTTGCCGCGGTAGCCCTCACGAACAGCCACATTGGTAACATGCGCCTCATCTATGACCAGCCACATTCCCCCATAGCCTATAACTTGAGCTTCATATTCCATTACCATATACCGGGCAAATTGATTGTTGGTCAATTCGTTATGAAAAGCCCCTGAGGTCCATGGTGTGGTGAACGCTTCTCGTTCAATTTCACAAATAGCTGGAATATCATCCAGCCTCATTGCACGGAATTCCAAGGGGCCAATGGCTTCTATACGTTCCTGCGCCTCCATCGTTACGGCCTCCCTTACAGTTTCTTAGCCAATAAATTGGCCTCAGCCTCAGTAAGCTGTGTATAATTCGGTATCAATGCATGCGCTTGCTCAATGCGTCCTTCCTTCCACTGCCTTCTCCCGATTTCAGCAATGTGACAAGCATGTATCTCATGGTTCACTATGCCCGATGCTCCTGCCCAGCGAGCAAAGAATTGCTGCAGTACTTCTACATGCAGTGCCGTTTCTCCAATGAACAATATGCGATCCGGCATGGTGGAGCCTGCGCCTGCATTCACAGCTCGCTCTAGCAGTTCTTCTGTCCAAGCCGACATCAAACGAATTCCATCTGCAATCAGACAACTCCAGCCTTGAGGTGAGGCTTGATACAATCCTGTATAAGCTTGTCCTCTACGAGCCTCAAACATCGGAACTATCCAGATCGTCTCGGATTGCTTGCCAAGAGCTGCCTCGGCAGAACCTGCGGTTCCGTTAGTTCCAAGCGTTACTTCCGCTGCCTCTGCCTGCTGCAAACTCTCATCCGCTGCGCTCATCTTCTGTCCCGGTTTAAGTCCTGCTTCCGATCCAGACAAATAAGCGGCGCCACCTCCGAGAGCCAGTGCCTCCAGACTGGATACACCAAGTAAAGCCATCCCATGCGTCCAAGCGAAGGTCTTGGCTACTGTGACGCCAATACGCACACCTGTATAAGATCCAGGTCCTACCCCCACCGCTATAGCATCCAATTCCCGCGGGTGGATACCTTCTGAAGACAGCAGTTGCTGTATTAATGGTATCAAATGAATGGAATGATTTCTTTCTGCCTTGGAATTCAATTCGCCGAGCAGCTCTCCTCCGCGGGTTAAAGCTACCGACATGGAGCTTGTTGAAGTATCAATAGCAAGCAATGTGCCGTTAATAGATTTAGATGTACTTGTCATTATAGAATTCCGTTCTCCTTTAGCTGCTCGCACCATTGTATGTAAGTATTTCCGTGAGGGATTAACCGGAACATACGCTCCTGCCCTCCTTCACCGCAATGCTCAATAGTTATGGAAAGCCTTTCTTCAGGTAAAAGCTCCTCAATCAAGGAAGACCACTCAATCAAAGTAACCCCGTCACCGTAAAAATAATCGTCCAATCCAAGCTCGTCGGCCTCATCAAGAGACAAACGATATACGTCCATATGATAAAAAGGGAGTGACTCCCCTTCATATTCTTTAATCAACGTGAAGGTCGGGCTGTTCACAATACCTTTAACGCCGATTGCTTTGGCTACTGCTTGTGAAAATGTCGTTTTACCCGCCCCTAGATCCCCATCCAGCGTTATGACGGTTCCCGGAACAAACCTCACGGCAAGTGCAGCCGCAAGAGCACCCGTCTGCTCAGTATTGCCAGATTTATATGAATAGTAATAAGCCGGAGCTGTCATCTGCAATCAGCCCTTTCGAAAATGGTTATAGCCTTTTTTATCAATAGGAACGACATATCCGCTGCTTTGGACCAGCCTCACTCCATCGGCTTCTTCGTTGACGTAGCCTATTATATAGAGGGCAAGACCCGCTTCCCTGAATTTCATCTGCATCGAGATGGCATGCTCGGCTGGCATAGTGCCAAGGAGCTGATAGTCCTCACCGCCGAATAATATGTAATCAAGCGGATCCTCCTCCGCATCCATCGAATAAACCATTAGCTCGTCGGCTATAGGAATCTTGTCTTCAATCAGATCGATGCCTACTCCAGACGCCTCGGAGATTTCCCAAGCCTCGCTGGCCAGTCCATCACTTACATCATTTAATGCATGGCATACTCCGGATTCCTGAAGCAGTCGCCCCGCTTCAATCCGCGGATTCGGCCGGCAGTGTGCCTGAACCAAACGATCTAGCTCCGGTTGGCTCTGCGCCTGATCTGGCCATTGATCCGCCGGTAAATCGCGCTTAAGCAAATAATCCAAGCCCGCTGCCGAGCAGCCAAGCATTCCGGTAACAAATAACACATCACCTGGTTCAGCTGTAGAGCGAAGCAGAGCTTTGCCCTTCTCCACCTCACCTATAACGGTTACTGTAATCGTAATTCCGCCCATGGAAGACGTTGTGTCTCCCCCCGCAATCACTACATTCCATTGGTTCGCACAGTCGTATAGCCCAAGGTACAGCTCTTCCAACCGGGCTAGCTCCGTACCCTGAGGACAGCTTACAGCGACCAGCGCATACTTGGGTAACGCTCCCATCGCAGCAATATCGCTAATCGCCGATGCCATCGCCTTATAGCCGATATCCTGATCCCGCATAGTTGTATTTTTAAAATGTATCGTTTCTGTCATCGTATCGCAAGTCATTACCAGCTGATAGCCAGGTGTTATATTGGCTACAGCAGCATCATCCCCAATGCCAGTCTCAACCCCCCCGGCTTGCTGAAAAGAACGCGACTGCTTGCCGTCTGTCAACCACTGAATGAGAGCAAATTCATCAATAGAGCTCACCTTACAACCGCCTCCGTCATGTATTGTCCCTATTATAGCCCTCCCATTCTCATGTAGCAATACAACATAACCTTGCCGGCTATAAAGAAAAATACATTACGATGTCTTTGGTTTAAAATTTGCATTTGTACATTCAACTAACAAAAAGCCCTATCCCGAGTATTAATCTCAAGAAAGGGCAATAGTAGCACTTTTGATTACCTGCATCTATGCTAGCATTACTTTATTGAACTTCCTGAAGCTCCTCTACCGACACAACTCTTGCCTCGGCCGGCCGCTGCTCTTCATGGACTTTTGCCGTTTCCTGCGCAGGGTCCACACTATCAATCCATACGGATACTCCGTTTAGCTCAACCTCAATTTTGGCCTCCGACTGTAAAATCTCTTGAGCGCGATATAGCTTCACCTGACTATTCCTCGCCTTGAATAACCGATTCGGGATGGTCCATGGTATCCGTCGTAGACTCCTCAATAAGCCCGTTATTGACGGAGACATACCCCCCACCGAGTCCTTCATTAACCATTCTGTCAATGTCCATGAAGTAATCCTCCCGGCCTTGATGGAGCGCATCTGTCGCTGCTTCGTTCAACTCTCCCTGACTCTCTTGCTCCGCTTGATTACCTTGATTTTTTTGCCCCATCGATCTGCTCCTCCTTAGAGTCTTACTTTTAGTCTAAACAGAATTGAACGCATAGTCGTTTCTGTTGGTTTTATCATTCCTCTCTTGGTGTGAATCATTCATGATGTGGGGATACTAGTGATAATAACTTTAAAAGGAGATGCTGCTATGCATACAGTGTGGAAAGGTGCGATCAGCTTCGGCTTGGTTCATGTTCCTGTCAAAATGTTTTCAGCCACGGAAGATAAGGATATATCCATGCGATATATCCATAAGGAATGTACGACACCGCTAAATTTTGTGCGCAAATGCCTTACCTGTGAGCGCGAGGTGGAATGGGAAGAAATTGCTCGGGGGTATGAATATGAGCCTGGCGCCTTTGTTTTATTCGAAAAGGACGAATTGGATAATCTGAATGGCGAGGTCACCAAAGAAATCAAAATTCTCGATTTCGTCCAATTGACGGATATCGACCCTATTTATTTTCAAAAAACCTACTTTCTCGCGCCTAACGAAACAGGAGCAAATGCTTACAACCTGCTGCTGGAAGCTATGAAGCAGTCCGGGAAAATTGGCATTGCCAAAGTGTCCATCCGTACCAAAAGCAGCTTGGCCGCTATTCGGGTCATTGATAATTGCATCGCCATGGAGACTATTTTTTACCCCGATGAAATCCGTTCGGTTGAGCAGGTTCCCAATCTGCCGCAGCAAAGCAATGTGAATGATAAAGAGCTGCAAATGGCAAAAATGCTGATAGACCAGCTAACGACTCCTTTTGAACCGGAAAAATATAAAGATGACTACCGAGAAGCCGTACTTAATGCGATTGAGCAAAAGGTTAGCGGACACCAGATCAGCGTCGCGCCTGAGCCGCATAGAACGAATGTCGTGGATCTTATGTCTGCGCTTCAGGCCAGTCTGGACGCTATGAAGCCATTGCCGGAAACATCAGGACCTAAACCAAAAGCAAGAAAATCAGCCAAGGAGGATAAGGTGAAGGACACCGTATCATGACAATTTTGCTGCCCAAGGAACCTATGGCCCCTATTGCCGTCGATACGCTGCCCGTGGGAGAAGAGTGGGGCTATCAAATTAAGTGGGATGGCGTACGGCTGCTTGCGCGAATGGAAGAGGGCCGGACCGAGCTGTTTTCAAGGCAGATGCTCAATAAATCGCTCCTCTATCCAGAAGCCATGGAACTGCTTGAGCCCATACAGCAAAAACATACCTGCCTGATTGACGGCGAAGCGGTCATTTTCGACCAAAGCAAGCAGCGGCCTAATTTTCAGCTGATTCTTAAAAGGGAACGGTCACGCTCATTCAAGGCAGGAGTTCATGACGGCAATCATTTTATCTTTGTGCTTTTTGATCTGCTGTATTGGAACGGAGAAGACTTGCGTTCCCTCCCTTATGTGGAGCGCCATCGCAGACTGCTGCAGCTTGTACCGGACAAGCAGCCGCAGCTGTTTGTAACGGATCTGTTCAGCGATCTATCGGCGCTATGGAGTTGGGTTGAGCAAGGCGGCTGGGAAGGCGTTGTAGCCAAGAGACTTGCCAGCCCTTACCGTGAAGGAAAGCGTCATAAAGACTGGTATAAAAAGAAAACATCGCTGCTGTTCGAAGTTGCCATACCTGGCTTGATTATTCGCGGAGGACATGTTGCAAGTCTCATTATGGCCAAAGACGGTGTACTATTCGGCCGAGTTTCATCGGGTTTGGACGAAAAACGCAAAGCCCAATTGCTGCAGGAGGGCTCTAAGCGCAAGCTGGATACGCCGCAGCTCGGTACACTCCCCGCTGAGTTAAAAAAGGAGCAAATTTTGTGGCTCCGCAGCCCGTTTCTTTGCACGGTAACTGGACTTGAAGTCACCTCAGATGGACAACTTCGTCATCCCAAAATCGTAAAGTTCCATGATATCAAATAAGGGTTAGTTTATGCCCTGAATCTTTAACCGTCTTAACGTCTAATTACCTAAAAATTTATGTATGCAAACTTGCTAAGCAGATTTTCTTACGGATACCCTAAGGAGGTTCACCAGATGGCTGTTGCAGCGAAGAATAAAGGAACCGTAGTTATCGAGGGACAGGAGATTACGATTACAAATCCGAACAAACTGCTGTGGCCGGAGATGGGGATCAGCAAAATCATCTATTTGGAAAAGCTGCTCATGCTGGCCCCTTACTTGTTGACATACTGCCGCAACCGCTATTTAACGACCATTCGTTTTCCTAATGGCTATGCCGATAAGTCGTTTTATCAGAAAAATGCTCCCGAGCCTATACCCGATTTTGTTAAAACAGCAGTGCTGGAAGGCATTAATTATGTACATCTGGACTCTGCCCCCACCCTGCTGTGGCTGGGTAATTTGGCAAGCCTCGAGTTTCATCCGTCCTTTCACCTGATCGGTGAACAGCTGCCTGAAGAGTGGCTCATAGACATCGATCCAAGCTTGGACCCAGAGCCCCGCATCATGGAGGCAGCCGAAATAATCGGTGAGGCGCTTGATCGAATGAACATCCAATCGGTCCCCAAAACCTCCGGAGCCACAGGCGTGCAAATTTATGTGCCCATTGTGCGTGAACATGGCTATACCTTTGAGCAGTTGCGTAAGATCGGCCATTTTGTAGCTCAATACTCCGTTCAGAAGTACCCCAAGCTGTTTACGATTGAGCGTTTAAAGAAGGATCGCGGCAAGCTTATCTATATCGATTATTTGCAGCATTGGTATGGAAAGACGCTATCGGCTCCGTACACGCCGCGGGCACGCAAAGACGCGACTGTTTCCACCCCGCTTCGCTGGGATGAAGTAGCCCGCCGCTGCGACCCGCGTGAGTTCAATCTACTTACCATTGGTGATCGTTTAGCACAAACAGGAGATTTGATTCAACAGCTTCCTCCCCAAAGCCTGAAGCATGTATTGTCTTTTATTTAATATAAAAGACTTCTAGGAGTCTCGCCAGCCCACGATATTTCGTGAATATTAATTGATTGGTTATGGAGGGATAAGGGAATGGTACGGAAAGTTTACGGCCGCCTTTGAAATGAAGTTGTTACCGCAAGGTAAGTTAAAGACAACTTTAATTTCTAGAGCGGTGGAGTGCCATCCCTTTCCCGTAATAACCATAGAAATGATTAATATTCACGGTTCTGCTTTCGTTCGAAGACTCCTAGAACAAAGGCGACAGAAGTCGGGCCGCAGCTTCTTTACCCTTCTGAGCCCTTGAGCGTTTAACGAATACCTCCAGCTTCAATTCCTCGCTCTCCTTTAGATCCTGTAGGAAATCCGCTTCCAGCCGCCCGATCGTTTCCTTATCAAACAGCACGGCATTAAGCTCGAAATTGCTAAAAAAACTGCGCATATCCATATTTGCCGTACCTACTGACGCCAGAATGTCATCTATGATGAGTACCTTAGCGTGGATGAAGCCTTTTTTATAGGAGTAAAAACGTACGCCTGCCTGCATCAGCTCTTCAAAATACGATAATGAAGCATAATGGACCAGCTTGGAATCCGGACGCTCGGGATAAATAACTCTGACGTCCACTCCGCTGACAGCCGCTGTTTTTAACCCCATATTAATGCTCGGATCAGGAACAAAGTAAGGAGTCGTAATATAAATTCGTTTTTTGGCTGTAGTAATAGCTCCGAAATACATTTCCAGAATAGCATCCAGATTGGAATCCGGACCACTGCTTATAATTTGGACACGTTTGCTCCCGGTGTTGTAATGCTCTGGAAACAAGATAGGATCGGTTAGCCGCTGCCCGCTTACAAAAAACCAATCGGTAAGAAAGGTGTACTGAAGTGAATATACGGCATCACCATTAAGCTCCAAATGCGTATCTCTCCAGAAGCCCAGCTTCGGATTGCCCCCCAAATACTCTTCCCCAATATTGATTCCGCCCAAATAACCTACGCTTCCATCTACAACAACTATTTTTCGGTGATTCCGGTAATTCATCCTTTTATCGAAAAATGCAATAAGCGGCGGCAGGAAAATATAGGTTTCCACACCAGCATCACGAAGCTTGCCCAAGTAACGCTTGGACAGCTTATAGCTGCCAACACCGTCAAAAATACACCGAATCTTTACACCTTCGGCGGCTTTCCGAATAAGCAGCTCTTCAAACTTGAGTCCGATTGTATCATTGCGAAATGTATAAAACTCAAAATGTATGTACAATTTTGCCTTCTCCATCGCTTCAAGCATTGCCGTAAACGCCATATCAGCGTTAGTCAGCACTCTAACTTCATTCTGCTGCGTGAAGGATGAGCTCGGAATGTTATTTAATAAGGCGTAAAGTCTTGATTCACTGCAAATGTTGTCATGCTGAATTTCTTCTCCATGTATTTGCGAAGCCGCATACCTGCGTCCTTCATATTGCGGATTAGGGATGTAGCGAAGCTTCTTTCGCCTAACTTTTTTATGCTGTGTATATTCCTTGGCCAAGAAATAGTACATGATAAATCCAATTATCGGGAATACAAACAGAATGACCAGCCAAGCTACGGTTTTTGAAGGATGACGAAATTCATGCAGCAGAATGGTGATGATCTGAAATATAAATAACACCAATGCAACCATTAACCAGACCAAGGCAGCCACCCTCCTCTTCTCGGTAAGTCAACCCGTTCGATCCGGTATTGTATTATCTTTGACCTTTAACTGATCTGTTATACCAGTGCGGACCAGCGCTTTGGAGCTCTCAGTTTGACACCCGGCAGGAAATAATTTAATAATTTCTGTTTTTTTAGGAAACATAGTATGGGATACTCTCCTCCACACCTTGGTTCTTTAGGAAAATACAAGGAGGTCGCCATGTTCAAAACGAAAAGCCGGGATAAAAAAAATTCAGACTCCAAAGATTCATCCTTGCAAAATTTCGACTACCAGTTCATCACAGAACTGAAATCGGTACCGGTTTTTATGACTCTTGAGGAAAATAAAACCTATTTGACTGGACTATTCGAGGATTGCTCGGACTTCGTAATCAGGGAATTTAAAATAGAGGAAAGCGTTAAAGCGATCCTATTTTTCGTCGATGGTCTGGTGAACTGCGAGCTGGCCAACGAAGCGATGAAATCTCTCATGATACTTGAGGGACGAGAGCAGCTGATCGACCGCATTATGGAAACGACATTGCCCGTATCCCAAATTCAGCAAACGGACAATTATTCCGAACTGCTTCTTTCTATATTAGGTGGAGATGCAGGGCTAATTGTTGAGGGCAACAATCAAGCCTTGCTCCTAGGTATTCGCGGGGCATCGCTGCGTTCCATCAATGAGCCTGAAACCGAATCCGTCATTCGTGGACCGCGTGAGGGGTTCGTTGAAAATATTCGGACCAACACATCCATGATCCGCCGGAAACTGAAGACACCCCATCTAAAGATGAAGAACTTGACCATCGGGCGGGAAAGCAATACATGCGTTGTTGTAACTTACCTGCAGGACATAGCAGATCCGAATATTGTGGAAGAGCTATTGAAAAGGCTGGATAAGATCGATATTGATGCCGTTCTGGAATCAGGATATTTGGAAGAATTCATTCAGGATTCCGCATTTTCCCCCTTTCCGCAGGTTCAATATACGGAACGACCCGATATGGTTGCTGCAGCTCTGCTGCAAGGCAGGGTCGGAATTATCGTAGACGGGACTCCATTCGTTCTGATAATTCCGTTCGTCTTTGTGGAAATTATGCAAGCGAGCGAGGACTATTACGAGCGGTTTCAAATCTCAACTTTAATCCGTTGGCTGCGGTATGTCTTTGTTATATTATCCCTGCTGACTCCCGGCCTTTATGTTGCAATTACTACGTTCCATCAAGACCTGCTGCCGACCACCTTGCTGCTTTCTATCGCAGCTGCGCGCGAAGCGATTCCTTTTCCTGCCGTTGTAGAAGCATTGATCATGGAAATTACCTTTGAGGCGCTGCGAGAAGCCGGGATCCGTTTGCCCAAAACTATCGGCTCGGCCGTGAGTATCCTTGGTGCTCTGGTAGTAGGGCAAGCGGCCGTTCAGGCTGGAATTGTCTCGGCACCCATGGTTATCGTCGTTTCCATTACGGGTATCGCATCCTTCACCATTCCAAAGTTTAATGGAGCGATAGCGATTCGAATGCTCCGCTTTCCCATTATTTTCGCAGCTGCATTTTTCGGTTTATTCGGTATTTTTATCATGGTCATGTTCATCCTCGGACATATGGCGAACTTACGCTCCTTCGGCGTTCCCTACTTGTCACCAATCGGACCTCTGTCCTCAAGCGACATGAAGGATGTTCTAATTCGTGCACCCTGGTGGAAGATGGAGAAACGTCCAACCTTCATGCCATTGAAGGATTCTATACGCCAAGGCGATGATTTATCAAATGAGATCTCCGAGCTGGGGGGACAAACCGGACTGAATATCAAGCATACTAATGGTGGAGAGGAAGATGTCCATTGATGAAGCGTTGTGTTCTGAGTCTCTTACTGCTGACACTCCTTCTTCCGCTAACCGGCTGTTGGGACCGCACAGAAATCAATGACGTCGGCTTTGTGCTATCAACAGCGCTTGATGTTGAGAAGGACGGCCAAGTCCGCTATTCCGTATTGCTCCCGCTTCCAGGTCAGATGGGGGGGCCTGGCGGAGGCGGAGGCGGCACTAGCGGAGATAAAAGCTACTATATCGATTCCGAGGTAGGCCGCACCTATCGAGAGGCCCAGATGAAGCTGCAAAAGAGAATGTCGCGGCGTATGTATCTGGCACATCGAAGAACTATTCTAATTGGGGAGGAAATGGCTAAGCGGGGAATTCGAGATTTATTCGACGCTACTCCACGCAGTCCTGAAAACAGAATGTCGACTTATATGCTGGTTACCAAAGGGACGGCTTATGAGATGCTGCAAGCTACCCCTCGCTTCGAAAGATTTCCTTCAGAAGCGATCCGTGAGCTTGCTAAGTACCGCGCTTTTGAGGACATGAATATGAAGGACATTGCATTAGGCTTAAGCTCTCAGGGTGGAGATCCGGTTGCCGTTTATGTAGCAGTCAAGGAATCGCAAAAAGGCGAAAAGACTTCAAAGGAGATTGAACTCAAGGGCTACGCTCAGTTTCATGGAGATAAAATGATAGGAACATTTGAGAATGAAACTGCTCAAGGATTCTCCTGGCTTCATAATAGTAACACTATCGAAAGCGTCACCTTGATGGTCGCCGAGGAGCATCTGATGACTTTAAACGTTTATAATACCAAAACGAAAATCACCGTCAATATAAATAACGGGAACATAGAATACCTGATTAAAACGATGGCCAAAGCAAGGCTGTCGGAGGACCGTTCCTTTTATGACCTAAGTCAGATGAAAAAAATGATTGAGGTTGAACATACTCTATCCGCTTATATCAAAAAGAGCATGCAGGCTTTAATTGATAAATCAATAAAAACCAATACGGACCCCGCCCTCCTCGGGACCTATATATGGCGCGCTTACCCGGATCTTTGGAAAAAAAGCTTCAAGAAACAATGGCCGGATGCGATGAAGGACGCACACTTCACCATTCAGGTAGAGAGCGATATCACTAACACAGGATTGATCTACGAAAATGTAACCAAGGAGAGAATAGATGAATGAACAAGATATTTCTGGTCGCTTTTGGGTTTATCTTATTGGTAAACCTGCTATTTGATTTAAAAAGACTGCGCAAGCAGCATAAATCAATCAAGGGGATGTACATAACCCTGTATACTCTGACCTGCATTACGTTTATTTCAATGATTATTGGGATAAAAATTCCAATGCCAACCCATTTCTTCATCAAACAAGTTTCACCCTGGGTTTTCTCTATCGTTCACCATTAAATCTGACAGAAGAGGCGGTGACAAAAATGGATCAGAAGCAAATTATCAATTATCGGCAATTTTCTTGGCTGACAGCTTCCTTATTGACTGGTGGTGGACTGGTAAGTATCCAGCAGGTACTGCTAAGAGTTAACAGCATGGATGCATGGATGTCTTATACTCTTCCTACCTTCTATGTCATCGCCCTCTGCTATATATTTAGTCAGATGGTCCGACGATTTCCGGGAAAAAACCTGTTTGAAATTACGAAAATTGTGTTTGGGGGGATGATTGGAACTATTGTCAATCTCGTCTTGCTGCTGCATCTGTGGCTTATTCTTGTACGCGATCTTAGCTCAGTGGGCATGTTTGTAGGAATCACGCTGCTGCCAGAGACACCTGAAGAAATCATTATCATGCTGTTTACCTTACTGCTCCTGTATTATGGAAAAACTAGCGTTGAAGTACTGGCGAGAGTGAATGATCTGATGTTTCCTCTCTTTTTCCTTCTGATTTTATCGTCCTTGATGCTAACTAATGAAATAGATGGCTTTTTATTGCTGCCGACTATGGCTGGAACTATCAAAAATTTCTTAGCCTCAAATACACTAAGTCTGGGCTGGTACGGAGATATCTTCATCATGGGAGCCTTTCTTCACACGCTGTGGGAATCCAAGCAGGTTCACTCCGCTATGCGCCATGGTGTGTTTCTAGCTTCTTTGTTGCTGATAACATTTTTAGTGCTGGAGGTGCTTGTACTTGGACCGAACATGGCAGGCAACTTTCTCTACCCGAACTATAATCTAGTGCAGCAAATCCATATAACCGACTTTTTGGATCGCATGGATTTGATCATCTTAAGCATATGGTTTCCGGTGACGGCTTGTGAGGTTATTCTGATCTACCTCGCATTTATTACAGGCATAGCTAGCTTGGTCAAACAGCGGGACTACAGCTCTATTAACACACCGGTTGTGCTCTTGCTTCTGCTGACAACGCTTCTTTCCTTTAAAGGCACCTCCGAGGTGTTCAGCTTTGGGAACTACAGCTCGCCAATTATTGTACTTAGCTACCAGCCTGTGTTATTTCTGCTGCTGTGGTTATTTGCCTTCCGGCATCCGGTTAAATCACAAATAAATTCTCCGATGCAGGACAGTTCCAAACAGAAGGACCAAAGCCAGCTCTCAGAAACAGATGGAAAAGGCGATACGACGGATCGTAAGGAAACTTCAGATAAGTCGCAGTCCAGATCAAAAAGAAAACGAACATCAAATGGTCAGCCCAATCCAGCTCCAGCCGTATTTCATCCCTTCACACTTCGGACCTGGCAGCTTTCCAGCAACCTTCTTTTACTCATAAGTTTAATAAGTGTATGTGTAGGATTGTGGATGAGCAAGCACCACTCCAGCATCGGTGTCATTTGTGGCTTTACCTACGGTTTCTGCACAATTGTGGTTGTATTGAGCTCATACATGGAGCTATTTACAGCCAAGCAGCATAGAAAAGGCTGACATGGCCTTGCATCAGACAGGGTTGGATGCGGGAGCAAGGCCAACTAATTAACCGGCTTAGATCTGCTCAATGCTGATCAAATGGTTATAAGGAATTAATATTACAAGCTCTTCCTCTTCGTCTTGACGGGTAACGATGACTTCGGCAAAATCGACTCCAGCCTTAACCAGCACTGCCGAAAAGCTGCCCATATACGTCGTACGCAAGCCAACCTTTGTGCCTCTAGTCCTGGGAGGGACGCCAAGCAGAACAATTTCCTGCAAGGTGTGAGGTACAAAAAATTGTCCACTGACTCGTATAAACCGTTTACCGACCTTTTGCAGCACACCCGGCTCACTTGCAAAGCCCACTGCCTGCAGAGCCACTTCAGATTTCAAATGAAGGGCAAGGCGCTCCATCAAATTGATACGGCTCGTTTTAAAAGACAAGCGAACTCCTCCTCACGGCGTAGCTTTCATTATCTTCACTATATGCCAGGGCCGTTCGCAACATACCGAAAGGAGTTATCATGAGATTGAAGTGGTTACAAAACAAGCTGACATTCGTCATTATTCCTGAGGCGAATGGAAGCGTCATGCGTGTAAAGATGTCCCGGGGGGAGCTTTACTTGGCCCTCTTAGGTATCATTCTGCTGCTGGGAACAGCCTCGTATTTATACGGTGTCTATTTCCACTCCTCAGCAGCCGCGCAGCTAACCGAAGCGAGAGTGAATGATCAGACCAGCCGGTTGGAGCAGGATTTAACGAATAAAAACAAGACAATCGATCATCTGCAAAACGAAGTGTTTCAGCTGTCACAGCAGGCTGCTGAGGTGCGGAGCCAGATGGAGCAAATGAAGCAGCTGGAGCACGAGCTGAAGAAGTTGACCTCGATGAAGGAAACTCAGTCAGGCTCCGGCTCAGAGGATGCCTCAGAAGTAAAGGCACAGGCGGCTGGTGGTATGGGCGGCCCGGCTCATCTTGTTACAACGCAGCAAATGAATACGCTGTTTCACACGACCCATGCCAGCTACATAGCTTTGAAGCAGGAAATCGCCGAGCTTCAGGCGCACTGGACTCAATCCAAGCAATCGATGCTGGCCAAACAGGATCAGCTGCTGCGAATTCCAAGCCTTTGGCCAACGCATACGAAGACCATCACATCGGCCTTCGGTTATCGCAAGGATCCATTCACCGATAAGCTAAGCTTCCACCGAGGCATCGACATCGCTGGTAAAATGAATGATCCTGTATATGCCTCCGCTAAAGGAACTGCTATAACGGCTGGCTACGATAAATTTCACGGCCACAATATCGTGATTGATCACGGCAATGGAGTGCATACCTGGTACATGCATCTCAATGGCATACTCGTTAAACGCGGGGATCGAATCGAACGGGGCCAGCAAATAGGCAAGCTTGGCACATCAGGCCGAAGTACCGGGCCTCATCTGCATTATGAAATTGTACATAACGGGAAAAGCACCGATCCCAAGCCTTACTTACCCAATCGGTAGAGTCTACCCTAAATCATAACCGGTAAAGCTTAAACCACATCCAAAGGAGTTCAACCATGTATATGCTGAGATTGACCGGCAAGCCCAAGATTCAGCGCCGCTATGCGGCAACCGACACATTGTTCGGTGAAAAAACATTGTTTGAAGGCAGCTGCACCTCTGAGGCCGACATGCGAATTGAAGGGGAGGTAACAGGTGATCTACATACCACCGGAGAGGTCGTTATCGGGGAGAAAGGCTTTGTCCGCTCCACAGTAACAGCCCGGGACGTGATCATTGCCGGACGAATGGAAGGTGTTGTCAAAGCTGACGGCATCGTGAGAATTACAGCTACAGGAAGACTGATCGGCACGGTGCACGCGGGCTCGCTTATTATCGAGAAGGGCGCTCTATTTCAGGGGACCAGCCAAATGGCCGTGATGTCGGGTGATAGGATTTCCCCTTGTACCATGGTATAATTATTGAAAAAAAGTTGGAGTGCTCCTATGATAAAACAAACGATTTTATTCGATCTGGACGATACATTAATCCATTGCAACAAATACTTCGATATTGTCGTTGATCAATTCGCGGATCAGATGGAAATGTGGTTTCACACTTACCATATACCGGTTGAAGAGATTAAGAAGAAACAGTCGCAGATTGACCTGGATCGCGTGCTGCAAAGTGGCTTTGCTCCGGATCATTTTCCTGAATCATTCGTTGAAACCTATGATTATTTCTCCGATTTAACCGGAAGAATCAAAGACACGGACGAAATCGAACGGCTAATGGAGCTTGGGAGAGGTGTTTACGGACATAGCATCGAGCCTTACCCTTTTATGCTGGAAACTTTAAACGAGCTGCAGGCCGATGGACATGTGCTGCATTTGTATACGGGAGGAGACCCCATCATCCAAATGCGCAAGGTTACCGAGGCCGGTCTATTGCCATTTTTTGCCGGCCGTATTCATGTAGCCCGACATAAAACCGTTGATTTTCTTGAAGCGCTTATCATGGAACAAGCATTAGACCGGAAATCAACCTGGATGATAGGCAACTCATTGCGTACCGATGTAACGCCCGCTTTAAAAACAGGCATTCATTCCATCTTCATGCCAGCTATTCAGGAATGGTCTTTCAATAACGTGGAAGTAGATGCGGAGCCCCAAGGCGCTTACCTTACCTTGACGACACTCAAAGATATTCCCGACGCGATACGTCGTTACTTCTCAGGTGCCACTGTATAAGTAAATGTCGTGTCATGCCTGACTCCTTCAAGTCTGCTGGAGTCAGGAAGTCCGGCGTAACAAGCACATGATACTGATTAAACCCGCTCCATGCCTCGGATGATCGATCCCTATCCCTTCTTCTGACTCCAGCTCAATCGGTCTGCTTCTGCAGTGCTTTAGCCGCTCTCCACTCGGATACATTGAACGAGAGCCAAGAGGTTTCCAGCTTATGCGGCAATCGGTCCTTGATGGTTTGCAGAGCCTCCTTCGCCCCCTCTATTTCGGGATGCTTGCTTTGCAAACTTATCAAATAAGGCACTACCTCGAAGCTCAATGATCCCAAGTATCCCGTATCTATTTTACCCGTCGTTTCATAGCGCTTTATATTACTCGATGCAATGATTCCATCCACTTGGATATAATTCAACAGTACGTAAGATGCCATTCCTGCAATTAGGTAAGGCTTCATTAATTGGAAATGGTCCTTTTTTACTTTGATCAGCGCAATAGCAAATAATAGCAGCAGAAATATCATAAAGGCGTGAACTAGCACTCTTGATATTGTGAAGCCGTAGGCTTCCTCATACATCGACAAACGGAAATAGGCAGAGCACAGCATAACGGCCGTACATCCAATAAGCATCGCCAACAGCACCCGCAAAAAGCGATCCATCGAGGGAACCGAGCGGTCAACCCCATGCAGAGTTACCATCAGCAATGTAAAGTTAATTACAGTGACTACTACAAGCTCTGCGAATCCGCGGCGGGCATATTCGGCATAAGTCACCCCATCAGGCAACAAGGCGGAGCCTCCCGCGAAAAAATACGAAAACTGCACAACGGCGAATAGTACGTAAACTGCATTCATTATTAATAATATCGTGGCTGTAATGGTAGCATCGAAACGCATTGGCTTATTCGCCACCAGCGGATACTCGTCGGGATTTGCAGATTTGATGGAATCCCTTCCCCATTCATCTTCCACTCTCATTGGTTGCTTGATTTCTTTAGGATGGAGCAACCCATAAATATAGGCGAATAAGGCTATGCTCACTATGACGATCCAGCCTGTTCTGAACATGAATTGTATGATTTCAAACTGCTTCAGCAGCTCCGGCAGCTTGTTCAGCATACGGTCGAACATCGTATCCGCCGATGCCAGCAGCGAGACAACCAGCAGCAGAAGCGGTAATGAAATAGCTATCCCCGCCGAAATTTTCCATATTTGTTGGGAACGGCTTGCGTTAATTTTGCCCGCCAGTGACCTAATGGCTACTTTCACTGGCATCGGCACGTAGCTGAGCGTATGTAGGAACAGCTGCTCCAATACCGCCTGGATAATACCCCTCTCATACCAGTGGACAGCCCCCTTACGCATAACCCATGTGGTGTGAATCACGATCAGAACGGGAATTACCAACGCATTCAAAAAAGCAAACAGGCTGTTAGTAAAAGCCGTGTAGGTTAATGACAGCAGAACAATCGGCAGAACCATTAACAAGGAGGCATCGAAACGAAGCTCGCAGCGTTCCTTCACCGCCCAATAAAAGTAAACATAAAACACTAACATAAACAGGGGATAAGATATTCCCCAGGCTTTTTCATAAAACATCATGTGATGCAGACAGCCGCATAGTAAAGCTCCCAGCAGCAACAGCTTATCATGCTTGATCGCAGAATCATGGATAATCATAATAGATGCTTACCTCCAATGTAAGATCGATTTAGTGAAACCACTGTTCGGCCAGAAGTTGAAGTCGCTCACGAGCACACCGTATATAAGGCCCTGCGTACATACGAAGCTCCGCACTTTCCTCCAATGAAAGCACGGAAGGCTCAGCAAGCCGTATCACATACAGCGACAACTGTAATAAACGTCGGTTGGCTTGCGGATCTCGCTCTATGGAAGCATGGACGATCTCCTCCTCCGAGGCTAGCAGCCAATCCTTGGCAGCCGTTATCTCTAATTGAGCCCTTGAGAAATTAGCAGGGGGAAACATCATCTCAAGCTGCAAACTAGCATAAAAAATGACCATTTGCGCTACAGTCGCCGCATCCTCCTCATCGATAGACCTCTCGGATTCATTCACAAATTGATCAGCCCAATGCAGCTGTAGCGGGCAAGCTTCCGGTTTAATCGGATATCCCTTCATATTCGCTCCTTCCTGTCGTGTCGCAGCACGCAAGCATCTCGTAGGTTAGGTTCGAATCTTATTGTAGACGATAAAACAGGAATAAAAGGCGCAAGTTTGCAAATGGAAATTTCCTGTTTTTCATTCCAGAAAACGGTTATGCTTATGAAAGTGAGGTGAGCCTATGAAATTAGCGAGTCACTATATAAGATTGAGGGAAAAGCTGCCGCATGTCGGAGAGCGCCAGGAATATGAATTGATGCTGGATGATATGGCTGCAATTCTGGATTGTACCCATCGTAATGTAGCCATGATCTTAAATAAGATGGACAAGCAGGGCTGGCTGCAGTGGCTGCCCAAACGAGGACGGGGCAATAAATCAACCGTTGTGTTTCTTACTCCTGCAGAGGACGTGATCCTGCTGCTGGCGAAGGAACTCGTAGAGCGGAAGGATCTTCGCGGGGCTTTGGAGCAAATGAATGTTTCATCTATACCTGAAACTTTGAAGGAGAATTTCCACCGCTGGCTGAACGGTTATTTTGGATACAGCAGCGAGCTGCGTGACAGCAAGCGGTTCGACACACTGCGCTTCCCGCTGACTCAGCCTATTCTGACGCTTGACCCCGCGTTTACGAATTTTTCAGCGGAGAGCCATCTTGTTAACCAATTGTTTGACAGTCTGGTCCGGTATAATCGGCTCACGCAGACAGTAGAACCCCATCTTGCTCATGCGTGGGAAGCTGATGCCACGAGAAAATCATGGACTTTTTATTTGCGGAAAGGTGTCTTATTCCATCACGGCAAAGAATTGTCAGCTGAGGATATCCGCTTCACGCTGGAGAGACTTAAGCAATCCTCCGCACGATCCTTGTACCGTTGGGTATACAAGCAGATAGAGCAGATTGACATCAGCGATCCACTGACCTTAACGGTGCATTTATCGGAACCGAACGAACTGTTTACACAGTTTATGAGTACGAACCGCGCTTCCATCATCCCTATCGACGCCTACACACAAGGGGGTGAGGAGGCATTCGCCCAAGCACCTGTTGGTACCGGTCCATTCAAGCTGACCTATCATGATACATCCATGTGTGTGCTTGATGCTTTCCCCGCTTACTTCCAGGGAAGAGCTCACCTCGATCGCGTGGAATTATGGCACGTGCCGGATATGCAGGAGCAAGATCGGTTTCGCACGCTGGAAAGCTTCCAAATCATCCACAATTACCGGATGCCGGGCGAAGCCGAAAGCGCTTGGCAGCAAGTACAGCAGCAAGGCTCAACCTGCAAATTTATAACGGTCAATTTGCGGAAGCAAGGGCCGCTGAAGGATCCGGCTGTTCGCGAGGCCATCTGCGGGGCTATCGAGCAGCGGAAAATGCTGGAGCTGCTTGATGGCGATGCCGTTTATGCAGCGGACAGCTTCATCCGGCACACGGCTGTTCAGCCTCCGGTGCTGGAGCCCGCGCGCTTGCGCGAACGCATCAAGCAATCCGGCTATGCCGGTGAGCGGCTGATCCTGTGCACGATTCCGCATTATGAGCGGGATGCTCTGCTTGTGCAGACCATGCTACGCGAGGCGGGTGTAGCCGTTGAGGTTATCCTCCTTCCCATGGAGGAATTTAAGGGGGATCGGCGGCTGGAAGCCGATTTATTATTGTTCTCCTTCATGCTCGACAATGACATCGAGCTGCGGCTCATCGATCTGTTCAAAAGCATGCAGCATCATCTGGAGCCAAGCTGCAAATCAGCTGTTGAACAGTTCATTGCTGCTGCACTGCGGGAGCCGCACCGCGACGGCCGGGCCGGCTTGCTGCAAAGCATAGAAAGGCGGCTCGGCGATGAGCATGTGCTGCGATATTTATATTTTAAAAGGCTAAAAACGACCTACCACGCCTCAGTCAAAGGCATTTCTATGGACTCACTTGACTGGGTGCAGTTCAAAAACATCTGGTTCAAGCCATATTCAGAGCCCTTCGTGAATAGAGTATACAATCACTCATCCCGAAAGGAATGATTTCATGGCAAGGAAAACTCACCCTTTATTGTACCGAGACGAGAAGTATGGGTTTACATTAACCTTCCCGCGTTGGTGGAAACCCTACACCGTTATCAAGAAACAAAAGTACGACAAGGACACCGAATACGAGCTGCATTTTCGATTCAAATATAAGGGAAAAACTTACGATGATATTTTTGCCTTACTCGTATACAAGATGACGCGAAAGGAATGGATCAAGCAAGGCTACGAGGACTCCCCCTTAAGCTTCCTTGCCGAGTCAGATGGGCATGTATTTGCATACATAACCCCCGAAGAGCTTCCTGAAGCATTTGTCGATCCTAAAACCGGCGATTATAATTACAAAAAGTATGGAAATGCGATACGCTTGTTGAAACGAATGGTCAATCAGGACGTACCGCGCATTGTTAAAACACTGCATTTTTCAAACACTCCATCCACGATACGTTCCGTTCCTCTTCGCTCGAAGAAGGTTTGGCCATCAGGCTGTTGATAAAATGAAAAAGTCGTTCTCGCAGCACTAGCGAGAACGACTTTTTTATAAACACAAGAAAGATTTAGCGCTTTATAAGCTAAATCTTTCTTGTGTTGCTTCACTGATGGCGCGTGAACAGATGTTCCAAGTTTACTTTCATGATAAAGGAGACCAGGATACTCTTACGGCTGCCTAAAGTAAGAAGATAGATGGAAATCCTCCCGTTAATCCAGCACGAATATGGTTTTAAAGCAAGCTAACTGGAAAAACTCCTGCTAATCAAGGTGATCGTGATGAAATCAGCCATAATCCTTAGAATTAGCATGAGAAATTCCAGTTATAGGACTCGGAACGTTATGTTTGGGAGAAAATAACGTGACAATTTCCTGATAATTGCATGGGTTCGCTAGGTTACCATATAATGCTGCAAACGAACCTCGAACCCCGTGATTAGCACGAGTTGGAAAGAGACCTCATCTCAGCTATTCGCTAGAATACCCAAGAAGGCTATTCTGAAAAAGGTAAGCCCTGGTGAGTGAGTGATTGAATCCGATAGAATGTGCAATAGAACTTTTAATATGGAGGGTTCTTTTGCTACCCTATTTTGGTGGAGGGGCTGTTCCAAAAATGAATTTTGGGACAGCCCTTTCCAAGGACGCCACAAGGCGTTTCTCTTAACTTTGTAACTTCACTCAGAACATATATTTTTCGAACCACTCGCTGATCTTATTCAAGCGTTCGACTCGAAGCGAGGGCGTTCCATTTCTAAGCATGGCATGGTTTGCCTTTGGAAAGCGGACGAATTGCGTCTGTTTATTTAACGATTTCAAGGCGACATATAACTGCTCCGCTTGTTCGATGGGACAACGCAGATCGTTTTCGCCATGCATAATTAGCAATAGGGTTTCAATTTAATCCAAATGGTTCACTAGAAACATAAAAAGTTGAAGCAGACGATCCATCACCACTCAACCAACATTGGGTTTCAAGTGATTTTGTTCGGCAAAAGCCAAGAACTTACAACTTCAAGTGTAATTGGCTATGGTTAAATACTGGTTAAATGAAAAATTAAATTCGTATCATTTGATACTACAATTCTACCATCTAGTATCATAGTAATTGTTAATCTACAGTAGGACATTGTGCCTTGCACTAAACGATTCTACAACGCTAACGGTATTATCTATCGAAATCTCCGACTTCTCTTATTCCAGTACTTGATCCAAACATACCCGTCATTATCCCGATACAAACGTATTCCAATTAATTTGAGCGGTGTCCAGAGTTCCCTAAAATAATAATATGGCATAGCAATTCTCTCCTTTAGGATCACGCCTGTTGATTAACCATTTTTTAGGTTGCTTAGAGTCGACAAATAGACGTGTTTATCCAACACTCTAGCAATGGCGATGATCCACTCAACGTGCAACAGATTATACTGGATTTGTTCCTTGAACCGAATGAGTGGAACTAACTTGCAAGGAAGAACGAACGATTTGGCGCGATCATACAACCACTTTAGAACGACGTAGTATGTCATAAGCGCAGCAAAAAGTTGGTTGAATACAGCATTCTTCGTTGTACCGAACAAGACAGGCACAACATCTTCTTCCTTCAGAAGAGTTTGAACAAGGTTTGTAAACGGTAGCCTTTTTCATGAGGTCGCCTCTTTCAAATCGTCTTGTGTGGAACAAACGAATTTACAGAAAGAGCGATCTTTTTTCAATTTGTTGATAACTTATCTGTCAGCCCCACTAGCACGCTGGTTGACCATCACTATTAAATCCCCAAGCGATGGCGGTGCCATCCGATTTCAACGCTATAGAATGGTTAACTCCTGCGGCAATGGCGACAACACCGCTCAATCCCGCTGGCACGGTCGATATACCATAAAAATTTTGTCCCCATGCGGCGACGGTCCCATAACCATTATCTCCCCACGCGGCGACGGTTCCGTCCGATTTCATCGCTAAGGAATGGTAGCCTCCTGCGGATAGTTCCCCGATCCCAAGCTGATTTTGCCGAAATTACAGCGGGCACAGCGCATGCCCAAAACAAAAGTAATGCGATCCAAACTTTGCTCCATTCTACAAAACTTGCTTTACTCTTGCATTTTCTTTCCATCATCAGACTTCCTCCCAGATCAAATGTCCATTCCCATCAAATACCCATGAAAATGCTGCCCCAACCACCTTACATTTACCCCCAATCGGTTCCGCAGCACTGAACAAAATGCTACATTTTTTCGAAAAACAGATAACCTCTTTTCGATAAATTCACTGGCGATCCATTCAATTTCGACGTTCCGTTTGCCGGCAAGGAGACAACGGTAACCCCGCTTATTGGGTCGCCGTCTCCATCCGAGTTATTTCCTTTAAAGTCCGTTTTCACGAAGGCAAGAATTTCATTCTGCGTACCAGTTAAGGTGTTGTTCGTTATTGTAGGTATATGATTATTCAAATAGATAGACAGCAAGTAACTGCTCTGAATGTATTCAGAACTTATAACGGCTACATCCGGCTTCCCATCTGCATTAAAATAGCCGGTGGCTATAGGGTGTGGCTTAATCGGATGACCGTAAGAACGGTTTGAAAGATGCTGTAGAAGGATCGGCAGCAATAGCTGTTCCAGCATATAAAGCCATAATTATAAAAGCGAAACCAACGATTTTTAAGATAAAACCTTTCTCGATCATTTTCCCTTTCCATTAATAAACATCATCTTAACAACGGCAGGTTAAATAGCGGTAAAATGAAAAATATTAATACTTTTCTTCATCAAAAAATGACATCCTTATGGAGGAGAGTGTATATTTTTGCAAATATGTTAGAAGAAAATGGGTATTTTAGTGGGGGAATATGGCGGAATAGCGAGAAATACGATTGCCAATCTGGTACACTAGATACTTTGCGGGAAGCCCCGCTATAGAAAAAACCTAACAAAATGTTAGGTTTTCGGGAATTTGCGCCCCATTCAATACTGACAAGCTTTTAGCGGCGTCGCCGGTTCGGTTTGGGGGGCGGCGTATTTGCAATGACGTTCGCTATGAGTGCGCCTCCTCTTGCTTCTGCCAAACCTTCGGTAGCTTCCTTCATTTCTTTCTCCGTTAACGGCTTCTCCAATTCATCAAGCTTAAAATTCTGTTCATTGTTCGAGTTCGACATCGCTATCCCTCCTGTTTTTGGCTTATTCAGCCTGTTGATGAATGCAAATTTAATCTCTGCGGGGAGAATTCATTAAAAAAAGGTGAAGGTTAAGCTAAGGTAAAATAGATAATTTTTTTAATGTAAGGCCAAACAGACAAAAATTTGCTAAACTAATTACACAAAGCGACATTTTTTTCACACATGATGAGGGGGTTATGGAGTGGGAGCAACGGTGTTAACCGTAGACGACGACATTCAATTGCAAGAAATGCTGCATTTATTTTTGTCTGCAGAAGGGTTTCGCGTCGTACAGGCATTCGATGGTGAGCAATGCTTGGCTCTAATACAAAGCAAGCAGCCGGATCTTGTCCTGCTGGATATTCAATTGCCAGATATGAACGGAATCACGCTCTGCCGCAGTATCCGCAGCATATATCCTTTGCCTATCCTGTTTCTGACGGGCAACAAGGAGCAAGCTAATAAGCTGGATTCGCTGCAAGCGGGCGGCGACGACTACATAACCAAACCGTTCGACCAGTTGGAACTGTCCGCAAGAGTACGCTCTCATATGCGCTGGGGGAAGATTCTTGCCTCAACTGAGCAAACGATGAGCCGCAAACTGACGTTTTCCGGACTGGAGCTCGATCTGGAGCGCAAGACAGTCATTGCTAACGGAGCGCCAATTACTTTGCTAGCCAAAGAACTGCATCTGCTGATCACGCTCGCCAAAAATCCGCACCGGGTTTATCATCCCAGACAGCTGTACGAATTAATTTGGGACGACTCGTCCCGCTACTCGTCCGATCTTATCAAAGTGTACATTCACCAATTGCGCAAAAAACTGGAAATCGATCCGGCGAATCCGCGTTACATTCAAACCGTAAGAGGCTTCGGCTACAAATTCGACGGAACTGAAGGCAAACTGCCTTAAGAACAAATGTTCTCTAGCGAATGACGGGTAGTGTGAAATAAAACTTGCTGCCGCTCCCAAGCTTGCTCTCCACCCCAATTTCGCCGCCATGCTGCTCCACAATTTCTTTGGCGATCGCCAAGCCGAGCCCGCTTCCCCGGGATTCGCCTTCCGTATAATAGCGGCGGAAAATATGAGGAAGCTGTTCCACACCGATCCCGTCGCCGGTGTCCTCTATCATTACGCAGACATAATCATTCCTAAGCGATGCATGCAGCGTAATTGTGCTATCCGACTGCGAAAACTTGCACGCATTGTGAACCAGATTGGAAAGCACGCGCTTGATCAAGTGCGGTTCGATAAGCACATCCACCTCCATTTGGGGAGGTGCGATCACGAGCCGGCAATGCCGTCCGGCGTATTCGATATCTGCGGCCAACTCCTCGCCTATTTCTTCAAACCATTCGAAAAAAATGACCATTTGCCGATCGGCACTGCCTACCGCCATCTCAGCGCGGCTCAAATGCAAAAAATCGTCAATGAACCGATTGACATCCAGCACCTTGTCGTACACAATGCGCAAAATTCGCTCCTGCTGCCCCGGCTCCTTTTCCATTTTATGAATCAGCACTTGAACACCGCTTTGCACAGAAGAAAGCGGACTGCGAACGTCATGCGAAATATTTTGCAGCATCTTCGTCCGGAACGCTTCCGATAAAACAAGCTCATCGTTAGCGCGCTTCAAGCTTTCCGTCTGCTCTTCAACTGTTTTTCTCAAGCTTACGTTCCATTCCGACAACGTTTTCACCAGAGCTTGCTGCGCGGTTTCTTCCTTCCTCCGCATTTGATTCATAAGGGCGTACAGCAAAATAGCCATAAACATAAAGTCCCCGAGCAAACCGAACTGTGAAGCGAAGCGGGTAAACTCGCTGGTCGGCACAAGACCATACAGCAGCAGCGCCTTGGGGAGTACCGTCGCCGCAACGATCGGTATTTTGAGAATCGCCAAATACAGTGCAATACGATTTCCTTTCATAGCGCATAAGACGAAAACAACTAAACCCAACAATAAAGTAAAGTATTTGAATAAAAATACGATATTCCCCATGCCAAACGGATAAAAAAACAGGATGCCGATACAGACAATCGGACAGGCAATGTTCATAAAACAGCAAATCCAATAAGCTACCAGCGAGTCACTTTTCGGCCGCAAAATCGCCGTTACAAACAGAATGCCGAAAAACCGGCCCAGCACATAAAAGAAATCATAGGCAGCGGACGGGCTTTCCCATATGGCCGATCCCGCCTCACCTCCCGCCAACCTCTCCGATCCAAACACAGGCAGCGCAAACCCGTTCCAAATCAATAGCACGATGCAAAAGGTTGCAACATTAAGCATGTAATACAAATAAGCTCTATTTCGGGTGTACAAGTACAATACAATCTGGAATACAACAATAACCAGAAGCACACCGTAATAGAGTCCATAAAAAAGCAGCTCATTGTACATGTTGCTATACAATGACGATGTTAAGCTAATCGGGATCAGCATCGATCCATACGTTTCAAAACGCATATAAATCGTTTTTTGTTGCCCTGTCGGCAAATTCAGCAAATAACTGGGGTGATTTCGATGAAAGGTGACTAACGTTTCCGGGGGATATATGGCGATGCTGTCCAAGACCGAATTCATCACGCGAAGCTCCCATTGCTCGTTGTGCGAATCATTGTGAACCGTAAAACGAACCCAATACGAGGATGATGTATAACCAAAGGAGGATTTGCCTTCGGCAGGTTTAAACTGCTGCTGGATAACTGGTGACTGAACATCCTCAATAGTCCATTGCCGCTCTTTGTCCTCAAGTACATCCATTTGCAGGTTGATCGAATAATCTTGAACGTTATCGGACAACGTAAGCCCCGTCGCTGCAGCAGTCTCGATAGCACTTACGAAAGGCGATACTGCTAATGCGCAAATCGTAAACAGCATGATTAAAATACTTAAGACTCGCATGATAGTACCCTCTCATCCATTCATCTTGTCGCGTTGGTAACTATCATATCACGAGCCCCCCTTTTGCTGTCTAGCATCTGAGGGATGGCATTATTCAACAAATTATATAAAATTACTTTCAAACAAGATGTTCGTCGCACACAAAAAGCCCCGCTCACCGCGAGGCAAGCAAGGCTTTTGAAATACAGCAATTATTTCTGCTGATCTTTACGCCATTTACTATATAAGTTGAACTAAAGGAATTCAACAATTTCCTGATAATTGCGTGGTCTTCACTGGGCTGCGATGCCATGCTGCAAACGAACCTCGAACCCCGCGATTAGCACGGGTTGGAAAGAGACCTCATCTCAGCTATTCGCTAAGAAGGCTATTCTCAAAAAGGTAAGCCCTGGTGAGTGAGTGAGTGAATCCGATAGAATGTGCAAAAGAACTTTTAATATGGAGGGTTCTTTTGCAACCCTATATTCAGGATAAAATGGTGGAGGGGCTGTTCCAAAAATGAATTTTGGGACAGCCCTTTCCAAGGACGCCACAAGTCGTTTCTCTTAACTTTATAACTTCACTCAGAACATATATTTTTCGAACCACTCGCTGATTCGATTCAAGCGTTCGACTCGAAGCGAGGGCGTTCCATTTCTAAGCATGGCATGGTTTGCCTTTGGAAAGCGGACGAAATGCGTCGGTTTATTTAAAGATTTCAAGGCGACATATAACTGCTCCGCTTGTTCGATGGGACAACGCAGATCGTTTTCGCCATGCATAAATAGCAACGGGGTTTCAATATGTTTAATATAAGCAAGAGGCGAATGCCTCCACAGCTTCTCCGAATCATCCCAAGGATTTCCTTCAATTTCTCATTCAGTATAGGATATCCCGATATCGCTTGTACCATAAAACGAGAGCCAATTGGATATGGAGCGATCCGTAACAGCGACACGAAACCGATTCGTACGACCAACCATCCAATTTGTCATAAACCCGCCGTAACTGCCGCCGATCACAGCTAATCTTGTTTCATCTACAAAGTCACAGATGTTCAATACGTGATCCACCGCATCCATTAAATCCTGGAAATCCCGGCCACCAAAATCACCCCGGCAAGCTTTGACAAAGGATTGACCGTAACCGAAGCTTCCACGCGGATTCGTATAAAGAACTACATAGCCTTGGGAAGCCAGCATTTGAAATTCGTGGCTGTAGGTGTTGGCATATAGCGCATGAGGGCCTCCATGAATTTGCAGAACCATGGGATATTTCTTGCCTTCCTCCATACCGACAGGCTTCATGATCCAACCTTGAACATTCCAGCCATCGGAAGTTTCCAGCCACAATTCTTCAGGTAAGCTTATGTCCAATTGCTGCAATAAATCATCATTACTATTCGTCAAACGTAATTCTTCTTTCGTATGCGTATCGATTCGATACAAATCACCTGGATGTGAGGGATCTGAGGAGACCGCAATAAGGTAACGACCATCAGAAGTTAGGGCATACTGATAAACATTCCTCTCGCCTCGAGTAACTTCATCAAATGCACCGTCCATGGAAAACCGGTATGAGTGAACATTGCCATGCAAGGAGCCCAACACATACATGGATGAACCTTCTGCACTGAATAATGGGGATGGCGATACGGAAACAGCCAACATATCGCTAAGTGCCATGTTTCCCATTTGTATATCCTGCATCCCGGTCAGGCAGGACAACTCACCGCCTTCAGCTGGCATGAGAAACAAATGATTGTGAGTCGCACTTCCGTACAATCGATCGTTTCCTATAAATACGATTTTCTTGCCATCAGGTGAATAGCTCGCTTGACTAATGGACAACGTAGAATCAGTCAGCTTGCTTATTTTTCCATCACTGGAGTAAGATGCTGCGTAGTTCTATTAAACAACAAACCTACCTGTTTAACACATATTCCCGATACAATCAGGAACGTTATAGTAGTACGTAACCACAGAATACAGTGGCAAGTAAGAGTGGACAAAATAAAATAATAGCCACAATTTTTTCTTCCCAATACATAATCTTTATTGAGGGGATAAGTAAAGCGATTAATGGTATTATGGAAATTACGCCAAAAACAAGAATTCAAAAAAGAAGTAGAAATAGTTCACCCAGTACCTTTTCTATCGAAACCATAGCAATCCCTAGTGCAAGAACTATGTATGAGAAAATTAATCGAACTCTTCTTTTTTTTCTTCTTGGTGAGTTACTTTTATTTATTTCCATGCCCCTCCGATCATCTTCTACATAAAAAAATAAATGAATCAGTAATATACACCAAAATTTTCGTTATTCTTAGAGTTTCTAAGAAATATCTCTCTGTCTGTGCCATCTATATAGAATTTTAGAAACCATTGTTTTTCTCTTCCTACTATTTTAAGAGGTTCGCTAATTGTACGATAATGGTTGTTGCCTATAACGTACTCTCCTTTATAAATAAAAGTGTCTCCCCAGTATCCCATTACTGTAATGGTTTGAGGAACCGTTGTATGTCGATATAATTCATTAACAAATTCATAATATTCTCTTATCATATGAATATAACGGTGCGGATCCTCTTGAGCTTTTCCACTACTTGATTCCAAATAATTGATTAACAACTCTGAATGAACTTTCACATTTACAGTTAAATGTCGGTTTTTAGTGTCGTATTCTGCCATATGATACTCCATATAAGATAGATCCAGGTTTCGCTCATTCCCATAATCTGTAAGAGACTTCAAAATTAATTCCTCGGAAGGCTGAGTGTGACTAAGAACATAATTGGATTTAATCTCACTGTACAAATAAACTCCTACTATCAGTACTAACGGCAAAATTAAGATTATAGCGATTATTTTTTCTTCTAAAGACATTCTTTTCCTAGGAGGTATTAATAAAATGATGATGAGTAGTAAAGAAATTGTACTGCAGAGCAAAAACCATATATACAATATAATCGGATTCAAAATTGATATAGCCGTACCTAGAACCCAGAGAGTAAGAAACACATAGGAACCAATAAGAATTACTCTTCTCTTTTTTGGTGATTTGTTATTATTTATATTCATGCACTTCCTCATTAAATCTTCGCTAATAATAAACCACACAGTAATATAGATTCTCTTATTGTCATTAGATACTACTCCGTAAAATTCGATAGCATACAACAAAATCCCTCTTAATTCGAGGTATATTTTTACTATTTTACAATAAAAATACTTTCGAATAAGATGTCCACCAAAACAAAAAGCCCGCTCACCGCGAGGCAAGCAAGGCTTTCGATATTAAGCAATTATTTCTGCTGATCTTTACGCCATTTACTATATTCCAAAAACTCCAGAAATTGCGCCTTGCTCACACCTGAAGCCATGGCTTCTTGGACAAGGTTCTTCCACTCCTCGTCTAATTCCGTTGGTTCGGTTTGAGACACAGGTTTATTTTGTAAAAATGATTCTATCGGCACATCAAGTACAGCGCATATTTTCTCCAAAAATTGAATAGATGGATTCGACTGAATATCTCGCTCAATAGAGCTCAAGTAGGACTTGGCTACCCCAGCCTTCTGGGCCAGATCCGTTAGGGTAAGTCCTTTTGCAAGTCGCAATTGCTTTACGCGTTTGCCTATCATGGTTGCTACCCCTTTTTCCTGTCCGACGTCATTATTTCTATTTTAGCAAATATTCAGGGGTTATGGATAAGTAATTGTAAAAATTATTTTATGTAAACGTTACCATTTAACAGAATGAAAAACACTGTCCCGAGCCTATTAGCCCAGAGCAGTGTTTCTGCAAGCTGAAAAATTACTTAATCAAACGAATAGTAAGCGGATAGCGGTACATTTCGCCGTTATTAGCCTTAATTGTTGCAATAATGCAAAATACGTACATAAACACGATAATCGCAGGCAAAAGAACAAATCCGATAAGAACGACCATCAGCACTGATGCAATAATGGAATAGATCGTGATCGAAATTTGAAAATTAAGCGATTCCTTCGCATGCTCATCCACATATTGGGACTGGTCTTTCTTAATCAACCAGATGATAAGCGGGGCAAGAAAGCCGACCACAATACATAAAATATGAGATAATAATGCCATTGTTCTTTCATCACTTGTAGCCATCTCAACACCTCCTGAATATTGTATTTATCCATTCAATTCGGACACATTTATACAATATTATATCAGAGTCAATGGGTAGCGAGAACAACTTTTTACAAAAATGTGACAAATTCCACATAAAATCTTACCTCCGAGTTGAAGCAGCAGCAATAAGAAAAGCTTCTGATCGAAGTCCTTTCGAGGCAGATACATTCGTGTCTAAACGGTAGCTTTTCTTGCAATATCAGAATTGTTCAGCTCCGCTGAAAACTTATAAGTCTGTTATTATAAGGAAAACCATCCGGAAACTGTACTGATGATCCTCAAGGACGAACAAACGTGGTGCATGGAGAGAGAATGGGTGTGGAACTATGGTCAATGTTGATGTCATGTTTCCTTGCAGACTTTCCAAGACGGGAACACATCCTGCACCAAACCCATCACTTGACGGAAGTAACAGGCTATACCGCTATGCAACGACACAACGCGTGATCGGGAGCGCCCCACCATAACTATAATAGTGGGAAATCTAGATCTAGAATAAAAAGTGGACACCTCATAAGAGAATGCAGATAATTAAATTACAAAGAGGAAGAGGTGTCCGGTGTGGGTGAGATGAGACAGAGGTTCAGTGATGAGTTTAAAGAAAAGACAGTAAAGTACATTCAAGAACAGACAAAGAGCGTTCCGCAGATTGCAGAAGAGTTAAACATCCCAGCAGGAACGTTAC
>NZ_JANQBD010000052.1 GCF_024722015.1 Paenibacillus radicis (ex Xue et al. 2023)
GCTCCCGCGCCTTCGCTTGGGCTGCACCCTCACCCTTTATAACGTCTGAATATTCAAACAACTAACTTTTCTTATCCATCGTCCCGATGGATAAACCTACCTTACACAAACTTCTTGACGCTACCGCGAGGAAGTAGTTTCAGACTAATTAGCGGTGCTTTATCCAGTAAAATGCTCTGATAAAGGGATTTAGAACGAAATTAGCGGGATGTTTTCCAGTTCGTTTCGTATCGTCCCAATAAGGGAGCAGCTTTTTTGTTTAAGAGATCTGATTTTAGTGTAGAGCCACTATTTTACAGATAAAATAGTGTTCCGTACAGGGATGAGCTTTTGCATCCATTCTGCTTTATTGTATGATGGTACTAAGATATCATAAGGAAGCAGGTTACGTATGCTGCAGCGTTTGAAGATTAGTTGGAAAATTACGATATTTTCTTTTAGCATCGTGGTTTTTTCCTTGTTGATCGGCGGCACAATTCTTGTCGGATCGATTGTGAGCTTGAAGGAGGAGGAGCTGGGACGCCGGCTTCTAGTGACGGCGCGAACGGTGGCGCAGATGCCTGAGGTGACTGAAGGCATCACCGCGCAGCAGCAGCAGCCGGCCATTCAAGCGTCGGCTGAGCGCATTCGCATCATCAACGACGTCACCTACGTCGTTGTTATGGATCAGAACCGGGTAAGGCTGTCACACCCGGTTCAAGCCATCATCGGCACCCCTTCGGGAGGGGCCGATGAAGGGCCTGCCTTCGCCGAGCACAGCTACGTGTCCAAGGCAAAGGGGAAGCTGGGCACGGTGCTGCGCGCCTTCGTGCCCGTAATGAACGCCGACCATGTTCAGGTCGGCGTAGTTCTGGTAGGGCAGCTGCTGCCGAGTATCGGGCAGGTGATGCTTGGTTTAAGCGGGCAAGCTTATGTGATTCTGCTGCTGACGCTGCTGTTCGGTATTTTGGGCTCATGGAAGCTTGCCCAGCATATTAAGCTGCAGATGTTCGAGCTGGAGCCCCACGAAATTGCCCGGCTGCTGGTAGAACGGACCGCTACGTTTCACGCTATGCATGAGGGAGTTATCGCCATTGATAAGGATGAGCGGATAACGATCTTTAATGATAAAGCCAAGCAAATGCTAAAAATAGAGGGCGATGTAATAGGCAAGTCCATTCGTGAGGTTATTCCGGATACACGGCTGCCGGAAATATTGGATCTCAATCATCCTATCTATAATCAAGAGCTGCATGTCAGTGCGGCACATATTATGAGCAATCGTGTGCCGATTAAAGTAAACGGACAGACGGTAGGCGCTGTAGCTATTTTTCAGGATCGTACGGAAGTAACCCGCATTGCCGAGGAGCTGACGGGAGTAAAAACCTTCGTAGATGCACTGCGTGTGCAAAATCATGAATATATGAATAAGCTGCATACGATCGGTGGATTAATTCAGCTAGGGAATAAAGATAAGGCCTTGAATTATTTGTTCGAAATTACGGAGCAGAAGGAAGAGCTTACCCGTTTTCTCAGCCAGAACATCAAGGACGATAGCTTAACAGGCCTTCTGTTAGGAAAAATCAGCCGAGGTCAAGAGCTGGGTATAACCGTTTCGATTGATCGTGAAAGCCATCTGATGCGTTTCCCTGAACGGCTTGATCATCACGACTTTGTTGTGCTTGTGGGTAATTTAGTCGAAAATGCATTCGATGCTCTCCAGAGCAAGCGGGATCAGTTGGACAAAAATGTATTTATCAGCATAGAGCAGGATGAAGATGTGCTTTCCATTCTCATAGAGGATAACGGAGGGGGGATAGACCCAACCGTTCAGCAGCGTATTTTCGAACAGGGCTTTACGACCAAGGGAACTAAAGGACGTGGCATAGGGCTCTATCTATTGGCAGGCATCGTGCAAAAAGGAGCGGGAACTGTAAGGGTGGATTCAGTACCTGACGAAGGCACGGCTTTTATGATATCTTTTCCGATGCAAGCGTCAGCGGAAGGAATCAATGAAACAAAAAGGAGGATTAGTCCGTCATGAGCGAACGTTTGATGAAGGTGCTGTTGATCGAAGACGATCCTATGGTACAACAGGTTAACAAGCAATTTGTAGAACGAGTCAGCGGGTTCATCGTCACGGGTGTGGCTAGTACAGGCTTGGAGGGGATGGAGCTGCTTCGAAAGCTGGAGCCTGACTTGGTTATTCTCGACATCTTCATGCCGCTTCAGGATGGATTGGAAACGATAACACAAATCCGACGGCAGCAGCTGTCTGTGGATGTGATGGTTATTAGCGCTGCTAACGATCAGAGTACGATTGCCCGGATGCTGCAAAATGGGGCTGTAGACTATATTATAAAGCCGTTCAAATTTGAGCGTGTTAAACAAGCCTTGGAGCAGTACCGCAGCATGAAAGGCTTGCTAGAAAAGGAAGGAGCTGTTTCGCAAAACGAGCTGGACCGATTGCTGTTTGGCTCCGAGACACGTAGTGTCAGCATTCCCAGGGTAATACCTGATCCGGAAGCAACGGCAGAGCAGCTGCCCAAAGGCTTGCAAGGGATTACTTTGAAACAGATTACACTGTTTTTATTAGATAATCCTCATCCTCTGTCGGCTGAAGAAGTGGCTGAAGGAGTAGGCATAGCTCGAGTTACAGCGCGCAGGTACCTGGACTTTCTAGAGAAGTCAGGCAAGGTCCGTCTCGATCTCCAATATGGGATAGGCCGCCCGGTCAACAAGTATGTGATATCACAGCTTTAAAAAAAGTATTCCCTTGAAATCCGGCATCATTCTGCATGAGGAGCTTTCCTTGTCAGAATGGTGTTTTTTTGCATCCGATTTAAGACCAAAAAGACCAAAAATACCAATAAGGTCAAATGATTCACAAATCATATTGTAAGCGATATCATAAGTCCATGGAATGAACAAGAAAGTGAAGGGATACGACAGGGTCAATCCTAAAGGCCGTGATGTCATGGAAGGAATACTTAAGCTGTTCAAGCAGTCCGCAAGCGTAACTCTTCCCCCTACCTTCTGAAATCCAGAGGATAGTGCTTCAGGTTTGTGAAGGATGAAGCAGGTCGATCGACATGAAAGCGATTGCATCCTCAAGGACGAAGAACGGATTGAACGTTATAGCTTCCCAATGCCTTCTGACAGAAGGTTGTAGAGCTTCCACCCATTTTACAGAAGAAGAGAGGAATTACAATGAGAATCAATTTGAAAAACCTGACCGTGCAAGTGTTGATTGCGATAGTGCTTGGGATTGCGATCGGACAATTTTTCCCAGCGGTGGGTGTCCAGCTTAAAGTACTTGGAGATATTTTCGTCAAGATGATCAAAATGGTTATCGCACCGATCGTATTCTTCACCATCGTTATCGGTTTTGCCAACATGGGTGATATGAAAAAGGTAGGCCGTATCGGCGGTAAAGCGGTACTATACTTCGAAATCATTACAACCTTCGCAATGGCGATAGGAATCGGGGTCATGTACCTGGTTAGCCCGGGTTCAGGTATGGATACCAGTAAAGTTGGCGCTAGCGCTGCAGAAGTTGCCAAGTTCGCGAAGCAAGCGTCGGATACTCCTCACGGGTTTATGGATTTCGTTGTCAGTGTTATTCCAGATAGTGTTGTAGGTGCGCTTGCCAAGGGAGAGATGCTTCCTGTTCTGTTTTTCTCCGTATTGTTCGGTCTGGCTATGGCCGGTCTTGGTGAGAAAGCTAAACCGGTAACTCATTTTTTTGAAAAAATGAATGAAGTATTCTTTAGACTTGTCAGTATTATTATGCGCTTCTCTCCGTTCGCAGCTGGTGGCGCAATGGCTTATACTATTGGAAAATTCGGTGTCGGCTCCCTGTTCTCGCTTGGCAAAATGATGGGTTCGGTTTACATTACAATGTTTTTGTTTGTCGTTATCGTTTTAGGCTTGGTTGCAAGAATATATGGCTTTAGTATTTTCAATTTGATCAAATTCATTAAAGAAGAAATTTTACTTGTACTTGGTACTTCATCATCCGAATCCGCATTGCCGCGGTTAATGGAACGTCTGGAGAAGTATGGCTGCTCCAAGTCCGTTGTCGGCTTGGTTGTTCCAACAGGTTATTCCTTTAATCTCGATGGAACATCGATCTACTTGTCAATGGCAGCTCTGTTCATCGCTCAAGCTTATGGGATTGAATTGACGTTGCTGCAAGTAGTGACGCTGCTCGGTGTGCTGATGCTTACGTCGAAGGGAGCGGCAGGGGTTACCGGCTCCGGGTTTATTACATTGGCCGCTACTTTAACGGCTATTCCAGGTAATGTTATTCCTATCGAAGGTATGGCTTTATTGCTTGGCGTTGACCGCTTTATGTCTGAAGCTCGTGCTATTACGAACCTGATCGGAAACAGCGTTGCTACGGTGGTTATTGCAAAAAGCGAGAATCAGTTCCGCACACAAACGGAGGATTCTTCTACAGACACTACTGGTGAAGATACCGTCTATATCGGAAATAAAATAGCTGCTTCTTCCGAAGCCTGATAGTTCCTCTATATAGAAAAAGCCATTCCTTCGGTTACACGAAGCGAATGGCTTTTTTGGACAGAAAAGACTGGTAGTCGCAAAATTAGCACCTAAACAGGTTATCCGGTGAGCTAGTGAACCAACAATTCGAGAAGCCCTAAATACTCTTTGGCAGCTAACGAGCTTTTTTGTAATCCGTCAGCCGAAGGCAAGAATGCGCTCAAAGTTATGGAATAGGGCTGGGGTACAAGAAAGTCTGCCGGATAAGGAGCAGTAAGGACTCCAAGCTGTTTGAAATTTTCTACAGATCTTGGGATATGAAAGGCGGATGTTACTAATACTGGCTTGGTAAAGTTTTTCTGCTTCATGATTTCTATTGTATTTAGAGCATTTTCTTTCGTGTTCCGGCTTCTGTCATCAAGCCATATGGACGACTCCGCTACTCCTAGAGCGAGCAGGTTCCGTTTGCAGATCTGGCCTTCATTGCCGGTATCTTCATAAACTTGTCCACCGGATATGATAATCGGCAGGTTCGTGCTCTTGTGCAGCTTATATGCCGTAACAAGCCGGTTCATCGTGTAGCCGGTTAAATTACCGCTGCCACCCACATCAGGGGTATTTCCTACTGCACCACCGGTCAACAGAACGATTACATCTCCTTCAATAGTGACGGGAGGTTCGTAGCGATGCTCCAGGTAGCCGATCAAGGTGTTCCCAATAATTGGTGTACAAATAAGATAGATGAAGGCAATAACTGCCCATAACAGCTTAGCGGCACTTCGTTCCCTTTTACGCAACCAAAGATTAAACAAGACGAGAACAGTAATAAAAAGTCCTGGCGGAATGAAAAAGGTATAGATATATTTAATTATATAAAGCATTAGCCTACTCCTTGCTCCTGACATGCTATAGTCAATCCAAATCAAATTCTTTATGTAATATTTTATCAGAAATCAATAGAGTTGCATAAATTACTTTGAGGTTGCCCTTGTTTGATCTTATTGGATCGCTAAGGACAGCCTTTTTGCTTTTTAAGAAAATGTTATTTGGGGGACCTGGCTCAAAGCTGTCTAAGTTCAAACACTTATGTTGGCAAATGATTACGATGTTCGTTAAATGATTATGATAGCTATTTATTGCGTAATGTCAGCTAATACCAGATGGTCGGCTGCTGATTATAGACTGAACAACGTTGTGCAAATTACATTGGGATAGAGCCGGAACAAAAGCTTTGGAGGAAAGGAGTTACGGCTTGCTATGAAGGTTATTTTGCATAAAGGAGGTGAAGAAGATCGTACATAAGTTGATGAGTAGGAGCAGGGGGGATCTGGGAAGAAATGGCTGGCTCTACTTAATGCTGCTGCCAGGACTGCTGTATTTTATTTTGTTCAAATATATGCCGATGTGGGGCTTGTTGATTTCCTTTCAAAATTATCAGCCCGCGCTTGGCTTATGGGGGAGCAAATGGGTGGGGACGGCGAATTTTGTCCGTTTTTTTGGGGACCCGGCTTTTTGGCTGTTATTTCGGAACACGACTATTTTAGCGGTTTATAATATATTTATTTTTTTTCCGCTGCCGATAATTGTAGCTCTTCTATTAAATGAATTGAGGGTGCAATGGTTCAAACGCTCCGTTCAGACGTTAATTTACATTCCCCACTTTTTTTCCATGGTAGTTGTTGTAGCTATAACCTATGTGCTGTTTACAACCGAAGGAGGAATGGTCAACGAATCATTAGCTGGGCTAGGTGTGGATAAGGTGAATTTTCTGACAGAGCCCTGGTGGTTCAGACCGATGGTTACGCTCCAGATCATATGGAAAGAAACCGGCTTCGGAACGATTATATTTCTCGCGGCATTGGCAGGAATAGACCCGCAATTGTACGAAGCTGCAAAAATAGACGGGGCTAACCGATGGCATCAACTCAAGCATATAACCCTTCCCGCGATTAAAAGCACGATCATTGTCCTGCTCATTCTGAGGCTTGGTCACTTTCTGGATACAGGGTTCGAGCAGATGCTGCTTATGATCAATGCCTTGAACCGCGATGTAGGTGAAGTGTTCGATACGTATGTATACACAAGCGGTATTCTCGAGGGCCAATTCAGCTATTCGACCACAGTCGGGCTGTTTAAATCGGTAGTAGGGCTCATCCTCGTCGTCGCGGCTAACCGGATAGCCCGCAAACTGGGGGAAGAAGGAGTGTATTGACAGCTATGCCTCACAGAAATTCTTTATCAGGAATCCTGTTCGATACTTGCAATTATATGTTTCTTGCCTTTATCGCGCTGCTTACTCTGTTTCCATTTCTTCATATTGTTGCCGGCTCGCTGGCGCCTGCCAAGGAAGTGCTGAACAGCACATTTATTTTAGTGCCGAAACAGCTATCGCTAGAAGCTTACCGGTATATATTTTCGGAAAGCACATTGTCCCGCAGTTTAGGGGTAACGATTTTTATTACGGCTGTAGGCACCTTATTCAATATGGCGATGACGGCTATGATGGCGTACCCACTGTCGCGGGATATTCAAAGAAAGCGTCTGATTATGCTTCTGGTCGTGTTCACTATGCTGTTCAGCGGAGGCATGATCCCATCTTTTCTTGTTGTGAAATCGCTAGGACTTTTGAATTCATATTGGTCATTATGGCTTCCTGGAGCCATCAATCCGTTTTACTTGATCATTCTGGTGAATTTTTTTAAGCAGCTGCCGGTTGAGTTTGAGGAATCGGCCAAAATTGACGGCTGCAGCGATCCGGCGATTTTATGGAAAATTATTATTCCACTGTCTTTGCCGGCGATAGCGACGTTCTCCCTGTTCTATGCTGTCGGACATTGGAACACCTTTTTCCAGGCGCTTATTTACATTAATGATGCGGGAAAATGGCCTATTCAGGTGCTGCTTCGGCAAATCGTTATTATGTCATCGGGAGGGATTGGAGATGCCAGCTTCAGCAGTGAAGCGTTGTATCAGGTTCCGCCACAAACGGTAAAAATGGCTGTCATCGTTGTTTCAACACTGCCGATTATAGCTGTCTACCCATTTCTACAGAAGCATTTCGCCAAAGGCGTGCTGCTTGGCTCGATTAAAGGTTAACATTTTGGACCTGCAATGCTGTTATTTCATATATAATATTATTTGAAAGGTAGGGCTAAAAACATGAAGGCTGCAAAAAGACATACACGAGGACTTTCATTATTAAGCATCCTCACTATGGTGACCGTTCTTGTTGCCGGTTGTGCTGACAAACAAAAGGAGAGTGCCTCCGGTGCTGCACCGAATGAAGCGCAGCAGCCGTTAAAGCTTAGTATTATGGCCACCTATTATACGCCGCAGCCGCCTAATTCCCAGAATGAGGCGTGGAAGAAGCTCCAGGAGCTGACGAATTCATCCATCGATATGACTTGGGTTCCGCGTTCGGCCTTTGATGACAAAGTGAGCGTATCGATTGCTTCTAATGATTTACCCAAAGTGATGCTGGCGCTCAAGTATAATGCTGCCCCCCTCGTGAATGCGATCAAATCAGGTGTGTTTTGGGAAATCGGACCTTATCTGAAGGATTATAAAAACCTGAATGCTATGAATGCGATTCAGTTCAACAGCACGAAGGTGGAGGGCAAGATTTATGGGCTGTACCGGCCTAGACCGATCTCACGACACGGCATCATTTTCCGTAAAGATTGGCTTGCGAATGTTGGCTTACAGGAACCGAAAACGCCTGAGGAATTATACAATGTCATGAAAGCCTTTACACTCAATGATCCGGACCGTAATGGAAAGAACGATACGCTTGGCATGGCTGAGTATAAAGATATCGAGGCTTATTTGATGCCTCATATGACTGCGTTGTTTGGCGCTCCGAATAAGTGGAAGGAAGAAGGCGGTAAATTCACAGCTGAATTCATGGCCAAGGAATATTTGGATGCGATGAAATTTATTAAAAGGCTGTATGATGAAAAGCTGATGAACCAGGATTTTGTCGTGACGGAGGAACTGCAGCGAAGCACTATGTTCTATCAGGGTAAAACTGGGATCGTTCTTGGCAATGCGGATGGTGTTGGTTCCATGCAAAACGAAATACGAAAAAATCTTCCGGATGCAAAAGTAGAGCTTATGGGTAATCTCACGGGTCCGAAGGGTGAGCGGAATATGGCACAGCAAGGATATACAGGAGTTTATTTATTTCCTAAGTCATCTGTGAAGACCGAAGCTGAGCTGAAGCGCATACTAGCCTTCTTCGACAGGCTTCTTGAAGCGGATGCAGTCAATTTGCTCGCATGGGGTATAGAAGGCAAGCAGTACAAGCTGACGGATGGGCAAGTAGAGAAAATCGTAGACGCAGACAAGTTCACAAGCGATGTACTGGGCCTGGATGAACTGCGGATTGATGATAAAGCAAGAGAATTGCCGGTTAAGGGTGAAGAAGAGATCGTTAAAAAGGCCAAAAAAGTGATGCAGGACAATGTGAAGCTGGCCGTTCTTAACCCGTCATTAGGTCTGGAATCGGAAACATTGGTTCAGAAAGGCTCCGATTTGAATAAAATTATCAATGATGCCAAGATCAAGTTTATTACAGGCAAATTGGATGAGGCCGGTTGGAGCAAAGCAATAGAAGATTGGACTAAGGCAGGCGGTGATAAGGTAATGGCCGAATTGGCTGCAAGCTTCACGGCTTCTAAATCAAAATAATCGGCTCTGAAACAAAGGAAAGAAACCTGCTGGCTGGAGGTCGCCATGAAAAACCATCGAATCAATTACTTCAAAAAGCTCGTTCTCTTTTGCATCTGTATAGGGATTGTACCCGTTATTATTCTCGGGTATTTTTCCTATGCGAAGTCTTCCGCCCTCTTGTTGGAGAAGGCTAATAGAAGTAATGCCGAGATGGTGGAGCAAGCCCGGCTCCGGTTCGAACAGAAGCTGAAGATGGTAGACAATACCCAGACGCAATTTATTAGCTCGTCTTCCGTCAACTTGGCGATGGATAAAAGGCTGGATAGTGACAACTACTTATTGTACGAGGAATTGATCCAGTCGATTTACAGGCTGCAAACCTATGAATTTGGATTGTCAGAGGTATACCTTGCGAACTTGAATCAAGATTGGATTTTGGATAGTGCCGGGAGAAGAACGTTTGCGCAGCATAGTCTTTCCAGCTCTTTTATGGAGTATGCCGCAGTTCGAAAGGCTTCCTTCTGGACGGCCTTGAAATCACCTTTTTTTGAGGAAGGCAATGCTTTGAAGTGGAACATGGTGCTGGTTAAAAAGATTCCTATTAACTCTATTCAGCCTCTTGGGTTATTGGTCGCAGTATTGCCGAGTGTCGAGCTTAATAAGATGGTTCCCCAAAGAAGCGAGCCAGGCGAATTTTATGTCCTCGACAATAAGCAGCAGGTAATCGCGGCCGGTAATCCGGAGCAGGTTGGTGTCAACCTGTCCAACGATCCGTTCTCGTCCAGAATCGTACAAGACAACCTGGAAGCTAATCAGTTTCAAATGGATATCAATAACGAACCCTACAGTATTACTTATCGAAAATCGAATTATAACGATTGGATTTATGTTACAAAGGTTCATATCGAAGATATCACGAAGGAATCAAGAGCGATAGGTTGGGTAACTGTAGCAATTTGTCTTGGCTTACTTGCACTAATCCTGCTCTTGTCTCTTCAGGGCTCGCGGAAGCTGTATCTTCCCATCCGTAAGCTGTACGAGATTGTATTGAAATCCCCTGATATGCCGAACTTGTCTGCAAGAAGCGACGAATTATATTGGATTGAGAGAAGGATGAAGGTTCTGCTTGGCAATGAAGCTCAAATGACCCAGCAGCTACGGGATTTTTTCGTACACAAATTGCTTCAGGGCGCAGTGAGCTCGAATGAAATAACCGATCGGACTCGCTCTGGAGAATTGGATACATGGAGGGAACTACGGGTCGTTTGTTTGCGTATCGACACACTTGGAGGCTCCAAGTATACAGAGCTGGATAAGGATTTGCTTCTGTTTGCCATCAACAATATGGCAGGTGAGCTGGTGTCTGCACAGATGCGACTGAATCCGGTTGTCATCAATGAATTTCAGGTAATGATCATAGGCAGCAATGTCGATTATCCGGATGAATCGAGAGCGGATATTTATGCGCTGGCGCGAAATATTCAAACGGCGGTCAAGGATTTCTTGAAGTTGCCGGTCAGTATCGGTATCAGCCGCTTATTTACTGATTGTATCGAGGCTCCCCGTGCTTTCCAGGAAGCTAAAGAGGCGTTGGCCTACGGCATTCGTCTCGGAGACGAATCAATACTATTTCTTGATGATATGTACGATCCATCTATAGCTGATTCCATGACATATCCTCAGCAAATTGTCAGGGAGCTTATCGATCAGATCAAGCTGCTGGACGAAGAGACGGCTTATCGTTTATTGGATGAATTCATGACGGTAGTCACTGCCAGAAATATTAGCCACCAGGAATTCCAATTGTATCTGCTGCGGCTGTTAATTGATCTTCTGCGCTTGTATCAGGATCTCGGTGGGAATATGCACGATCTTTCGCCGAATGAGAAATCCTTGGTCAATGAGCTGTTCATGCTGAAATCTGCCAAGGAAATTGTCATTTGGTTTCAATCATCGATGATTAAGCCTATGATCCTGTTCATCGAGAAACGCAGAGATATCCAGTATATGAAAATTTCCGATATGGTATTGGACATCATTCATCGCGAATATGGCACACCCTTATCACTTGAAATATGCGGTACTCGGTTGAATTACCATCCGGAGTATGTCGGTCGTGTATTCCGTAAGGAAACAGGCTTCGCTTTCGGCGATTACATATCCCGGTACCGCTTGCATATTGCCAAGCAATTACTGGTTGAGACGAATATGACGGTAACTGAAATATCCGAAAAGCTTATGTACAACAAGCCGCAAAATTTCATTCGTTATTTCCGCAAAATGGAAGGTGTTACACCCGGGCAATTCCGGGAGTCATTCCTTGCGAAGGACAAAGAAATTTCCTCTTGAAAGGGGTTTGGCAATTATGATGGAAATACGTTCATTTCGAGATAGCAATACTGGCACTGCCATTAAAGCAGTCGGGCAGAAGGGGACCGATACAGGACATTTCTATTACACGGCTATGACGTGGATGTCCGACAGCCGCCATCTTATTGCAAGCGCGCAAATGGATGGCGATAAGAAATGCCAATTTGTTCGGGTTGATACTCAAACAGGTGAATCGACCGTGCTGGTTAACAGTGGCGAGTGGGCAGGAGGCATCGTGTCTCCTGATGACAATCTGTATTATTTGGATGGATCGGCGATTCAAGCTATGAATCTAAAAACATTGGATACGTGGACCGTATGTACACTGGAGCATGAAAACCGATTTTACGAACCGCTATCCGTTTCCAATGATGGCAGGACTATGGGCGTATACTGGCATGAGGATGGCCAATGGATGATTGGAGCCGTTGATGTGGCTTCGGGTAAGGTGATTTCAGCATGTTCGCCCAAGTTCGAAAAGCCGTACGAGGTAGCAAATCACGCGATGATTAATCCTGTGTACGATAATCTCGTGTTCTATGCACATGAGGGAAAGACGGAACATATTTCAGACCGATTATGGGTTTTCGATATGGAGACGGGAAAGACGAACAATATATATAGGCAGCAGATGCTTGCAGACGGAACGAATGGTGAATATGTAGGACATGAGATGTGGGCTAATAATGGGGAAGGGATATACCTGGTTAAATACAATTCCAGCCCCCTTAAGCCGACAGGTGTTTATTATGCGGATAAATGGGGAAACGGCGCGGAATTTATCAATGGTGATTATGCTTATTGGCACGCTGCTCCAAGCCCTGATGGAAGATGGATCGTTGCTGATACACATGAACAGCCTACAAAAATTGTGCTGATAGATTTACAGGATAAATCCTCGAAGCTGTTGTGCGAACAGCCGATGTGGTGGAGTCATCCGGGGCATCCTCATCCTGCGTTTAGTCCTGACAGCCTTAAAGTAACCTACACATTTGCTGATGAAGATAATCATTTATGGATAGGCATTATAGAGATTTAAGTGTTCTGTGCATGATGAGGAAAAGGAGCGAATGCATCAATGAAAATAATGGATGATCAACGACGGCTGCTGTTCAACGAGGGTGGCGAGCAGCCTGCTTCTGCTGATCCGTTGTCGGGTGAAGACTATAAGCCTGTCGTACACATGATTGGCAATGGGCATCTGGATCCGGTATGGCTGTGGCAATGGCAGGAGGGCTATGCGGAAACAAAAGCGACGTTCCGTTCGGCTCTGGATCGAATGAACGAGTTCCCGGAGTTCATATTCACTTGCGCAAGCGCCGCTAGCTATAAATGGATAGAAGAAAATGATCCGAGCATGTTTGCAGAAATAAAGAAGCGGATTGCCGAAGGGCGCTGGGTAGTTGTTGGGGGCTGGTGGGTTCAGCCCGATTGCAACATTCCTTCCGGGGAATCCTTCGCCCGGCATTCTCTTTACGGTCAACGTTACTTCCTGCAGCGGTTCGGATTGACCGCCAAGGTCGGGTATAACGTTGATTCATTCGGCCACCATGCGATGCTGCCGCAAATTTTGAAGCTGAGCGGTATGGATTATTACGTATTCATGCGTCCGGAGAAACACGAGAAGAGCATACCTGCAAGCCTGTTCTGGTGGGAGAGTGCTGACGGCAGCCGGGTAATGGCCTATCGGATTCCCGAAGGATACTGCACTCACCAATTCGAAACGTCGGAACCGAAAGTACATGCCGTGAAGAAGATAGCTGAGGAACAACACACGGATCAAATGTGCTTTTACGGTGTTGGCAACCATGGCGGCGGTCCGACGATTGCTAATTTACAGGAAATTCGCGCGGTACGAGAAAAGACAGGACAGGAAGCAATCGTATTAAGCTCGCCTAATGCTTATTTTGAACGGATGGAGGCGTATGCTCCTTCTCTGCCTGTGGTGGCGGACGAACTGCAGCATCATGCCAGCGGCTGCTATTCGACGCATTCCGAGACGAAGGCGAGCAACCGTAAGTCCGAGCATAGGCTGCTGACAGCGGAGAAGCTGTCTGCGGCAGCCCATTGCTTGCTCGATCTTCCCTACGACGCGGCGCAATTCAGGATGGCCTGGGAATGCGTCATGTTCAATCAATTCCATGATATTATGGGAGGCTGCAGCATCAGGGAAGCTTACACTGATGCACGTGAATCGTATGGATATGCGCTCCATATCGGAGCAGTCTCCATGAACGCAGCGATGCAAAAAATTTCATGGTCCATCGATACGATGCGTCCGGGAATTTCATCTCTGGATAAAAATAAGGATCGGACGTTGTGGGAGCAAGCCGATCAAGGTATTCCGGTTGTCGTATTCAACCCGTTATCCTGGGAAGTAACGGCTCCTGTAGCGGTGACACAGCAGATGAAAGGGATAACCGATGAAGCGGGCATTCCCGTTGAGATCCAACTTGTCCGTTCTTCTAAAACGAATGGCGGAGATAAATACGATACTTTGTTTATGGGTAAAATCCCAGCAATGGGCTACCGAGTCTATTGGATTTACCGTCACAAGTCGTTTGACCTCCCAATACCGGTTACAACGGCTTCAGCCTCATTTACTGAAACGGTTCATACGGATTCGCTAAGGGTCACTTCCTCTTCTATCGAAAATGATTGGGTCAGATTGGAGATCGAACCGCATACCGGGTATGTGAAAAGCTTGTTTGATAGACGCAGCGGCGTTGAAATGATAGACGGCCGGGGAGCGGTACCGATCGTTATCGATGAGCATGACTGTGACACTTGGGGGCATGGCAAGCTGGAGTTCCGCAATGAGATCGGCCGATTTACGGACGCTGAGGTGAAGCTGATCGAATCAGGTCCGTTACGTGCAACGCTGCGAGTAACAAGCCGCTATGGGCAGTCGTTGTTACGTCAGGATTATACCCTGTATAAGGACAGTGCTGATGTTTCAGTAAGGGTGAAGCTGGATTGGCATGAAAAGCACAAAATGCTGAAGCTGTCATTCCCGGTGCGTGTTGATGAACCCAAAGCGACTTATGAAATCCCCTACGGTTATTTGGAACGTCCAGTGAATGGAGAAGAGGAGCCGGGCCAGCAATGGGTTGATTTAACGGGGATTGTACATGGAAGCTGCGCTGATGCGGCCTCATCCGACAAACATACATATGGACTATCCCTATTGAACAATAGCAAATACAGCTTTGACGTAAAAGGCAATGATTTGCGCATGACGATTGTGCGGAGCGCGATATTCGCAGATCATTACGGAAAACGAGACGATATGTGCGAGTATATGGATCAAGGTGTGCAGGAGTTTGCCTATACGCTTGTTCCTCATGCAGGTTCGTGGCAGGAGGCCGGGATTGTCCGTAAAGCTTATGAGCTTAACGTTCCGCTGGTTCATATTGTAGAAACCTACCACAAAGGGAGTTTGCCACTAAGCTATTGTGGAGTCCATTTATCATCGAAGCAAGTCGTAGTCACCGCTTTCAAAAGGGCTGAGGATGGGGACGGATACATTTTGCGCTGCTACGAGACAAGTGGAACTGAGACGGAGACGGTAGTGGACATTCCGATGCAGAGTCGGACATGGACCGCACAGTTCGGGCGATGCGAAATCAAAACCTTTAAAATCCCGGATCATGCGGAGCTTCCTATCGTGGAGACAAATCTGCTTGAATTGTAAGGAACGATGGCCCTGACTGGACTCGCTTAAAAGGGGCTGTCTCAAAAGAAATTTTGAGACAACCCCTCCACCATTTTATCCTGAATAGATGGTAGCAAAAGAGCCCTCAATTCCACTTTAATAGTTGAAGGCTCTTTTACACATTCTTGTGTATTCAGTGACGCATAAGATGAGGTCGCTTTCCAACGCGTGCTAATCGCGGGTATCGGGTTCGTGGTATTTGGCTCGTGGCTCGTGGTTCATGGTTTGGGGTTCGTGGTTCGTGGCTCGTGGTTCATGGTTTGGGGTTTGGGGTTCGGGGTTCATGGTTCGGTTACGGCATTGCATGGCAGTCTTGCGCACTCCGTGCAATTATCAGGAAAATGTCAAGTTAGTTACTCCGAAAATAGCGTTCCAAGTCTTATAGCTGGAATTCCTCATGCTAATTCTACGTATTTTGGCTGATATCCACCATATCCCCTCTATTAGAGTTAGTTTTTCCAGTTAAATTGATTTAAGGTGATATCCACGCTGGATTAGCGTGAGCATTTCCATCTATTTCTTTTCTTTCCGCAGCGGCCCCGACAAATCATGGCCTCCTCTAGATTGAAAGCAGCCTTTGAACATCGCTTCTCGCCCCATCACTTAAGCAACATCCAAAAAGCGGCCGAACTCATTTTTGGATGTTAAAACCCCCACTCTGAGGGGAATTTCCCTACAAAAAAGACGCTTCCATTTCCGCTTACATAGTGGTTTTGGAGGCGTATATGTTCATAATTTAGGACTGATTCATTCACTGATACCCTTTTGGAATAGCCTTTTTTTGCTTTGAGGCATAGTGATTCAAGATGCATTTTTATATCTCCCTGTTTTTTTGTATAATAAGGAAATACCGCTTGATGCGATGACAAAAAGAAACCAAAGACAGGAATGATCGTATGAGTACTCAAAGAACTGTGACCATCTATCAATACCCCCAATGCGGGACTTGCAGGAATGCGATGAAATCGCTCAAGCAAAAAGATGTGGAGATGGAAGCCATCCATATTTTCGATAATCCTCCGGACAGCGAAAAGCTTAAGCAATTGATTCAACAAAGCGGTCTGGACATAAAAAAATGGTTTAATACGTCTGGTGAAGTTTACAAGGAAATGAAGTTGAAGGATAAACTTTCACAGATGACTGAGGAGCAGCAGATTGAACTGCTGGCCTCGAATGGCCGACTTATTAAACGTCCGGTTGTTACCGATGGAACCAAAGTAACTGTAGGCTATAAAGAAGAACAGTACGAGCAAGTGTGGGGCGTGTAGTCCCATAATTGAAGGAGCGTGAACGCTGTTGCAGCAAAAAAAAGCGAACAAAAAAAATCCGCTATGGTTTATCGGTGCGGCAGGGGTGTTTATCCTTACTCAGGGCAAGTTTTTGTTGACCCTTTTGAAATTCGGGAAATTCGGCGGTGTGTTTCTTTCGATGCTGGTTTCCATAGGCGCTTATGCGATTATTTTTCCATGGAGCTTTTCGATTGGATTTGTATTGCTCATACTGGTACATGAATTAGGTCATGTTGCAGCGGCCAAGCAGAAGGGATTGCCCGTATCTGCACCTATGTTTATTCCATTCCTTGGAGCATTTATTAATATGAAGCGCCATCCGAGAGATGCCGTTACAGAAGCTTATATAGCAATAGGAGGCCCTGTTCTAGGTACTGTCGGCGCACTTGCCGTGTTTGGAGCGGCTTATTATTTCAATAGTCCATTGCTGTATAGCTTGGCACTAGCAGGTTTTATGATTAATTTGTTTAATCTCATTCCGATCCATCCGCTTGATGGTGGCCGTATTGTTACTGCGGTCTCAAGATGGCTGTGGCTGGTAGGATTAATCGGCGGTTTAGTTCTAATTATTTACAATTTCAGTATCATTCTTTTTATCATTTGGGTAATGTTCGCATACAATCTCTATACAAAATATGTAAAATATCGTAAAAACGGCGGAGAAAAACGTGCTATGGCTGCAAGCTTTTTGATTCCGGCAGAGCCGTTAATAGCGCAGGGCTATTTAATTCCCGGTGAAGAGCATAAAAGGGATCTGGATTTTGTCACGTATTCTGATCTTGAAGGGCAGCAGTATGTATATGTTATCTGGGAGGGCTTAGACTTTACAGGAACGATACCGCTTATGCAGCAAGCTTTAATCCGCAAAGTGCATGTGACAAGACTCGAACGTATACAAAAGGAAGACGGGCTACATCTGATGTTACATTGTCAGGTGGACTACGATCCTTTCGATAATGACAAATACTTTGAGGTTCCAAACGCTTCACGCTGGAAATATGGAATCGCGTATTTTGCACTTGCAGGCTTTTTGTTTGCCATGATGTCTCTGGTTCATAAGGTCGGTAATATATAAACCCTACATCCTGAATTTATCCCAACACTCATTTTAACTAAAAGAGGTTATGATTCTATGGAACGTTTTCAATCCAAGCGGCTCTCCTTAATGGGTTCCGCTATTTTTTCTGAAATGGCCGGGTGGAAGGAAGAGGTGCGCAGCAGAGGAATCGACGTTATCGATCTGGGCATAGGCAGCCCTGACCGTCCTCCTTCTGAGCGGGTCATGCAAGCAATGGAGCAGGCTGTTCGCAAGCCTCAAGTGTATGGCTACCCCACCTCGGAAGGCAGCCTAGCTTTTCGTAACGCAGTTGCGCGTTGGTACCAGCATCGGTTTCAAGTAACGCTTGATCCGGAGCAGGAAATTGTTACGCTCATGGGCTCCCAGGACGGACTGGCTCATCTGGCTATGGCTATAACCGATCCGGGAGATACGGTGCTGGTTCCGGATCCGGGCTACCCCATCTATGGAGCGAGCTTGGTTTTAGCCGAAGTAACCCCTTACTTCATACCGTTAAGAGAAGAAAACGACTTTTTGCCAAGCAAATTGCACAAGACGCCAAATTTATTTTATTGAATTATCCAAGCAACCCGTTATCGGCTGTAGCTTCCTATGAGTTTTTTGAAGCATTGGTGAGCTATGCCAGAAAGTATGATCTATTGATCGTACACGACTTGGCTTATTCTGAAATGGCATTTGACGGTTTTCGTCCTATGAGCATTTTGGAGGTCGAAGGGGCTAAGGAGTTAGCTGTCGAATTTCATTCCTTGTCGAAGAGCTTTAACATGGCTGGTTGCCGGATAGCCTTCATGGTCGGACAGCCGGATGTCGTAAAAGCACTGCGCGTATTAAAGTCTAATATTGATTACGGTGTCTTTTTGGCAGTACAGGAGGCGGGTATTGCCGCATTAGAGGAAGATATGGAGAAGGGCGAATCCGTATCCGTATCCGGGCTGTACGAGCTCAGACGTGATATTGTAATTGAAGGTCTTGCAGCAGCAGGATGGTCTATTCCTCGGCCGAAAGCTACGATGTTCATTTGGGCACGTATTCCTGAGGGTTGGACATCTCGACAAATTTCCCGGGAAATTTTGTATAAAGCAGGAGTTGTGGTAATCCCTGGTGATGCTTTCGGTCAAGAAGGCGAAGGTTATGTGCGTATAGCGCTGGTTCAAGAAGAGGACGTACTGCGTGAAGCGGTGCGGCGTATAGCCGTGTTTCTCCAGACAGCAAATTCGCAATAGTAACGCCTAGCAATGAAAGAAATCCGTCCTGAGTTGGGACGGATTTCTTCACCTATATACGATATGTTTCGGGGCTCCCCGCAAAGTATCTGAATCAACTTCGAAGCAAGACCCCACTTTGTGGGGGATTTTTTGTTGAACCGGGTAAGATGATCTGAAACGAGCATGGGGCGGTTTAACAATCATTTGAATATTGCTGCTGAAATTGTAAATACTACCTCTGATTCCATAGCAAGGATTGGAGGATTTCGTATGCGAAAAAAAGTGATAGCGAGTATATTTCTAGGACTCTATCTTTTAATTCAAGCTCCGATAATGCAATTGAATGTAGCTGCCTCAGCACCATCAGTTAACGTAGAAGAAGAGAACTACATAGAGTCAAAAGCATACCGATCGGGAAGGGGAAGCTACCGCTCACCGGCAGGCGGATACACTGGCGGTACCCGCAGTGGGGCAACTCCCGGAAGCAACACGGGTCAAACCACACGTACGCCTGGAGTCAATGAGCCAGCCAATCGAGCGCCTGGCACTTCTACAGGGAGGTTCGGGAGCTTTTTCGGAGGATTGGCCGCAGGTACATTGCTCGGCAGCATATTAAATCCATTCGGCTTCGGCGGTTTTGGAGGAGCAGGTATGGGTGGGGGGTTTTCGCTGATAGGCCTATTGTTTTGGGCTGTTATTATTTATATGGCGTACCGAGTGCTGCGCAGGTTATTTGGAGGTACACGGTAATAGGGGCACAATGAGGCTGTCCCAAAAGAGTATCAATTCCCAAACTATGTACAAAGACGCCTCCAAAACCACCATGTAAGTGGAAATGGAAGCGTCTTTTTCGTAGGGAAATTCCCTCAGAGTGGGGTTCGAAGATTCAAAAATGAGTTCGGCCGCTTTTTGGATGTTGCTTAAGTGATGGGGCGAGAAGCGATGTCCAAAGGCTGCTTTCAATCTAGAGGAGACCATGATTTGTCGGGCGGCTACGGAAGGAAAGAAAATAGATGGAATTTGTAACGCTAATCCAGCGTGGATATCGCCTTGAAATCAATCTAACTGGAAAAACTAACTCTAATATAGGTGAAGTGGTGGATATCAGCCAAAATACGTAGAATTAGCCTGAGGAATTCCAGCTATAAGACTTGGAACGCTATTTTCGGAGTAACTAACTTGACATTTTCCTGATAATTGCACGGAGTGCGCAAGACTGCCATACAATGCCGTAACCGAACCACGAACCATGAGCCACGAACCACGAACCCGATACCCGCGATGAGCACACGCTGGAAAGCGACCTCATCTTATTCATCTCTAAGAATACACAAGAATGTGCAAAAGAGCCTTCAATTATTAAAGTGGAATTGAGGGCTCTTTTGCTACCATCTATTCAGGATAAAATGGTGGAGGGGTTGTCTCAAAATGTCTTTTGGGACAGCCCCTTTTCATGCCATAGCGGAATGATTATTTTCGCTAATGCTCACATCCATCCCTCCTAAGCGTCAATAAATTTTACTGCTCCTCATTTAATCCAGATGTCACAAAATTGCACTCCTTTCTGTCATCAAATTGCAATTCAAAGTTCTGGGAAAACATGCTAAGATAAATCCAAGTCATTATTTTATAGGAGGAATTATCTTATGTCGGTTAAAGTAAAAGTAGCGATAATCGGGTGTGGGGGCATTGCGAACGGCAAACATTTGCCTGCTCTGTCTAAGCTCGATCATGTTGAGATTGTCGCTTTTTGTGATATTATCGTGGAGAAGGCTCAACAGGCTGCTGAGAAATACGGTGTCGCTGGAGCTAAGGTTTACGAAAGCTATGAAGAGCTATTAAACGACAGTTCTATCGATATCGTACATGTGTGTACCCCGAATGATTCCCATGCTGAGATCTCCATTGCAGCTTTGGAAGCAGACAAGCATGTTATGTGCGAAAAGCCGATGGCAAAAACAGCTGCAGACGCACGCCGTATGGTAGAAGCCGCGAAAAGAACCGGTAAGAAGCTGACCGTTGGTTACAATAACCGTTTCCGTTCCGACAGCCAATACTTGAAAAAGGTTTGCGAGGAAGGCGACTTGGGGGAAATTTACTTTGCCAAAGCTCATGCGATTCGCCGTCGGGCCGTCCCGACTTGGGGTGTGTTTTTGGATGAGGAGAAGCAAGGCGGTGGTCCGCTTATCGATATCGGTACACATGCGCTCGATTTGACTCTGTGGGTAATGAACAATTATGAACCGAAGGCTGTTCTTGGAACGACTTTTCATAAGCTGTCACAGAAAGAAAACGCTGCCAATGCATGGGGCTCTTGGGATCCGAAGAAATTCACTGTAGAGGATTCAGCTTTTGGCATGATCACTATGAAAAATGGGGCGACCATTATTTTAGAGTCTAGCTGGGCTTTGAATACATTGGATGTGAAGGAAGCAAAATGTACGCTAAGCGGTACCGAAGGCGGAGCCGATATGGAGGAAGGCTTGCGGATCAATGGTGAAAAGCACAGCCGTTTATATAAAAACCAAGTCCAGTTGGATGCTAAAGGCGTGGATTTCTATGATGGAAAACAAGAAAACATGCAGGATACGGAAATTCGCCTTTGGATCGATGCAGTATTGAACGATAAGCAGCCGATCGTAACTCCGGAGCAAGCTTGCGTTGTATCGGAAATTCTTGAAGCGATTTATGAATCTGCGAAGACCGGCAAAGCCGTTTACTTCGATTAAAGCGGAAAGCGGAGGAAGCAAACTTATGATTAGAGTTGCGATGCTGAGCTTTTGGCATGTTCATGCCAAGGATTACGCCCGTCAGGCAATTGAACATCCGGATACAGAAATTGTTGCCCTGTGGGACGAAATTCCTGAACGAGGCCGTAAGGAATCGGAAGCACGTGGCATCCCGTTTTATGAGAATTTGAACGAGCTGCTTGCCCAGTCCGATATTGATGCGGTTATTGTAGATACGCCAACTAATATTCATAGGGATGTCATTATAGCTGCAGCCAAAGCTGGTAAACATATTTTCACTGAAAAAGTTGTCGCGACAACAATTAAAGAATGCAATGAAATCATCGCAGCGGTTGAAGCGGCGGGAGTTAAGCTGACGGTTTCGCTGCCCCGATTAAATTTTAATTACACATTGGCCATACAGGATATAATTAACAAGGGTTTGATGGGTGAGCTGACGTTAGTTCGTACCCGTCTATCCCATAATGGCGCTCTTCCTTCGGAACGAGGGCCAGAGGGATGGCTGCCAACCCATTTCTACAACAAAGAGCAATGCGGCGGCGGAGCAATGATCGATTTGGGCTGCCATCCTATGTATTTGGCACGTTTGTTCTTGGGCCTTCCGGAGAGTGTAACAGCGAATTACGGCTATGTAACCGGTAAAGAGGTCGAGGATAACGCTATATCGGTCCTTCGTTATTCGAACGGTGCATTGGCTGTTATTGAAGCCGGATTTGTAAATCCTTTTTCGCCTTTTGTTATTGAAGTGCATGGAACCGAGGGAAGCTTGCTCTATTCTACCCATGATAACAAGCTGCTGGTCCGCAGCTCCAAGTTTGGCGAGGATGCGAATAGAGAGTGGCAGGCTCAAGAGCTGCCGGAAGAGCGTGAGTCTGCGTTCCACCAGTGGGTCGCCCATATTCAGAATGGGACGGTTGCGTCTGAAAATATCCAATATGCGTTGGATTTGACCCGATTAATGGAAGCTTCGAATGCGTCGGCTCAATCGGGAGCAGCGTTCAAACTAAGCGACTTAGCGGAATAGTTATGCAACAATAAGAAGATGGGGATGCTGTCTTGTAGACCTTGCTATTATTGCGGGTCAACAGGCGGCTTTTCCATTTTATATGAGCTATAACAGGAGGTGCTCAACCTATGGACAATCATGGCCGCGCCACTCCCAAGCCTTATCCTTTTGAATTAATGCTGGACCAGCCTTATGCCCTTGACCGACTTGATGTTGAGTTCCGTTGGGGCAATTACGGTATTCGTATGCTCAGATATCACCATACAAGCTTTGCTCCCGGACGAACGGTTTCTTTTCATAAGCATTCTGAGTTTGAGTTTCATTTCATCCCCCGTGGAAAAGGAAAAGTCATTCTAGGCGATACCCCTTACGCGCTGCAGGAAGGCATGCTGTACCTTACCGGACCTAATGTGATCCATTATCAGGAAGCGGATGCCAATGAAGCTATGGATGAGCTTTGCTTGCACATTGATATTGTGAAGCTGCATGACAATGGAGGCGAGCAGGAGTCGGGTATGTCCAATTGGGTAAGCAAATGGGAAATTGCTGAGGCGCATGCATGCGTACAGCAGCTGCAGCAGCTGCCCTTGAAGCCTGCCATGGACCAGTATCGGGCGATGGAATGCTTTTTGAACGCTTACCGCGCGTGGTATGAAAATCAGCCGGGCTTGTTTACTGTTATTAAGCAATCGATTATTCAAATATTGCTGCGCACGACTAGAGCTTATGCTTCAGTTCCTCAACCGGACCTGCCTTCCCGGGATATGAAGCATTACCGCTACAAGCTGGTGGAGCAGTTCATTAAGGATAACTATATGGAGCCGTTGACATTGGACACTATAGCTGAGCGTGTGCAGATCAGTCCGCGTCAATTGCAGCGCATTTTCCGTGACCATACGGGTGGTACATTCAGTGAATATATCGAGCAGGTGCGCTTGTCACATATTTGCAATGAGCTGAGCAAAAATGATTTGACGATTGATCAGATTGCCTTTAAGAACGGTTTCTCAAGCGCTAACTATTTGCACTATGTTTTCAAAAGGAAGTTCGGGATGACTCCGGCTCAGTATCGGATGCAGCATGTGCGAAATTAGGTCGCCTGACGAAATAAATTGCAAAACAGATCTTGTTGTGCACAGTGTCCTGTGGTAAAATGCAATCTAATTGAATACGGACCTTCGGGGCAGGGTGAAATTCCCGACCGGCGGTGATGGTTCTTCCGAACCTAAGCCCGCGACTCGTTGATTGCTATGCGGCAGTTAGCGACTGATTTGGTGTAACTCCAAAGCCGACGGTACAGTCCGGATGGGAGAAGGTCAAAAGCAGGCATGGTGCCAGGAACGTTTTGTAAAAAAACGACTTGGCTCCAAGCCTCTTTATGTGCGCCCCGTTATCGAATCTGATAGCGGGGTGTCTTCTTTCGAAGCGTCCTATTCAAAAAAACGAAGAAATGGCTTAAAAAGCAGGCTTCTTCGCAAATTTGTAGGAGGTTATTGAATATGGAAAAAAGTATTTTGATTCATCCGTCTGGACAGCTTGAGCGCACTGGCAGCAGTACGCGGAGCGGAATATGGTATGTGGCGCTCGGTGCCGCGCTCTGGGGGATTGATCCCCTGTTTCGTATTCTGCTGCTAAAGCATTTAACCTCTTCTCAGATCGTATTGTTCGAACATCTGCTGCTGCTTGTGTATGCAGTGCCGATTCTATGGCTGCACCGCAAGGAGTTACGAGGGTTGGCGATTCGTCATGTGCTTGCTCTGTTGTTTATTTCCTGGGGCGGTTCAGCAATTGCTACCATCATGTTTACCTCTGCATTTGCTTATGGGAACCCCAATGCAGTACTGCTGCTTCAGAAGCTGCAGCCTTTATTTGCAATAATTATGGCAAGGTTAATATTGAAAGAAAGGCTTCCGGCCTTATTTCCTTTACTGCTGCTAATGGCGCTTGGCGGTACCTACCTGCTTACATTCGGCTTCGCGGCTCCGGTCGGAAGTATGTCTGAATTTGCTGCGGCAAGCGGGCTGCTGTCTATAGGGGCAGCTGCTTTATGGGGTGGATCAACCGTAATGGGGCGTGTATTGCTAAATAAAATGCAGTTCGAAACAGTCACGGCACTCAGGTTTACGTGCGCACTTCCACTACTATTTGCAACAACCTGGTTGGAAGGCGATAAGCTGCAATTGCCAGTCGGTGCAACGGATTGGTTTGCTTTATCCGGCAATTTGCTCCTCCAAGCGGCTCTTCCCGGACTGCTTAGTTTACTGCTGTATTACCGTGGATTATCAGGGACCAAAGCGTCCTTTGCTACACTCGCCGAGCTATTGTTTCCTGCAGTAGGGGTATTAATTAATTGGCTTGTTTTTCAACAAACCGTGACGTTTGTGCAAATCATAGGTTTCCTGCTTATCTGGTTCATGCTGTTCAATCTGTCAAGGCAGCGCTGATCTACAAGTTACAAGTTACAAGGCAAGATACAAGTTACAAGACAAGTTACAAATTACAAGTTACAGGTTAGAGAAGCAAAAAGATTCCAAACTAAGAAGCATGTACAAATCCCGGGGGAATATTGCGGTGCTGCATGGCGATCGATCGTACCTCATGTGCAAAATATGTTGAAAGAGGCCGTGCTGCCGCACGGCCTCTTTTCAATAGCTGCTTTTAAGAGCGGCTACTCCTGATCCTCTGTAAATTCCTTGTACTGCTCAGCGCTTAGCAGGTTTTCTAATGCTTCTTCCGCTGATTGTTCAATTTCGATCTCGACCATCCATCCGCCTTCATAAGGATCTTCATTCACCAGTTCAGGCTGATCGATCAGAGCGGAATTTACCTTGGTTACCGTTCCTTTTACTGGGGAGTACAGGTCGGATACTGTTTTTACAGATTCAATGCTTCCGAGACTGTCGGCTGCATTTACTTGTGCGCCAACCTCGGGGAGTTCAAGAAAAACAATATCTCCAAGCTGATGTTGTGCAAAATCGCTTATTCCGATCCGAATGGTACGATCTCCAATGACCTCTGCCCATTCATGTTCCTTGCTGTACAATAATTGATCCTTAACCTCTGACATAATCAATCCTCACCTTCAACATATTGTTGTTCTCCCTATAAAGCATTAACAGACAGAGTGGAAATAAAACGGAACACATTGAGCAAAGTCCTATTCTCTGTAGATTAATCATCAATGCCTCCCATGTCAATATATGTAACAAAAAAATGTATATTATCGGAAAATGATGTTGACAATGAGGCTAACGATAGAGTAATAATGAGTATATAATGAAATAAGCGGATGAGGGCAAGGGGAGAGATTACCGCTTGACGGTAACGCCGAAGGAGTAAACCCGGAAGGGTGAATCTCTCAGGCAAAAGGACTTTTGCAGGACGCAGCTCTGGAGAGATCCCGGTGAAAGTTAAGGGGCGCCCAAGGTGAAACTAATTTTTTTCCGGATTATAGGGGAAGCTTATTAGGTAACTCTCAGGTACAAGGGACAGAGTGAGAAGCAGAACGGTCGTTCATGAACAATGGGCTTCTGCTTTTCACTCTGTCCTCTTTTGTTTTGTCTAAAAATGAGCAAACAAACTAAAATTGAGGTGAGCTTATGTCCGGATTGAAACGAACGCCGCTTTTTCCAATCTATAAACAGTATGGCGCACCAAGAGTAATCGATTTCGGGGGCTGGGAGCTGCCAGTGCAATTTTACGGTATTCAGAAGGAACACGAAGCCGTTCGCCAGCGCGCGGGCTTGTTTGATGTTTCCCATATGGGAGAAGTCATGGTAACAGGCCGGGATGCACTGACGTATTTACAAAACTTGACCGTCAACGATGTGTCGAAGCTTATGGACGGACAGGCGCAATATAGTCTGATGTGCTATGAGGATGGCGGAGTTGTGGATGATCTGCTAGTGTACCGACTGTCTCAGGAGCGGTTTATGCTAGTTATCAATGCTTCGAATATCGAGAAGGATGTAGAGTGGATGCAGCAGCAGCTAACCGGAGATGTCACCTTGGACAATATATCGGAGCAAACTGCATTGTTGGCGATTCAAGGTCCGGCTGCAGAGAAAATATTGGGCAAGCTAACATCTGCACCGTTAAAAGAGCTTAAAGGCTTTTCTTTCATTTCAGATACGGTTGTTGGCGGGTTCAAAGCCTTGGTGTCGAGAACCGGATACACGGGAGAAGATGGATTTGAGCTCTATATTAATAGCAGTGATGCGCAGGCTCTATGGGAACAGATAATGGAAGCAGGCGAGGAGCAGGGCTTGATGGCTGCTGGACTTGGGGCGAGAGATACACTGCGGTTCGAAGCTAAGCTGCCGCTCTATGGACAGGAGTTATCAGCAGGAATCAGCCCGCTTGAAGCATCACTCGGATTTTTTGTTAAGCTGGACAAAGGTGATTTTATAGGTCGGGCAGCCTTGGTTAAGCAAAAAGAAGAAGGTGTTCCCCGCAAGCTTGTAGGCATTGAAATGATAGACAGAGGAATCCCACGCAGCCATTATCCGGTTTATGCGGATGGCAAGCTGGTAGGTGAGGTAACAACCGGTACCCAGTCTCCGACTTTAAAGCAGAATCTGGGATTGGCATTGATAGATACCGAGTACAGTAAGCTTGGAACTGAAGTTTGGGTAGAAATTCGCGAGAAGCAGCTTAAGGCTGTTGTTGTGAAGGCGCCCTTTTATAAACGTGAAATGAGATAGAAAGCGGAAGAGGAAATTCACATCATCATAATTATTAGGAGTGGATCAGGTGAAGCACCGCTATATACCGATGACGGAGCAAGATCAAACGGATATGCTGCAAACTATAGGCATTGACTCTGTGGAAGATTTATTCGTTGATATTCCTACAAAAGTACGTTTTCAAGGCAGGTTAGAAGTATCGGAGGCTCTGGATGAGCACGCGCTTTTAAAGCACATGAATCAATTGGCCGGTAAAAATGCGGATTTTGAACGCTATACAAGCTTTCTTGGAGCCGGCATTTACGATCATCATCTCCCGGTTGTTATCAATCATGTTATCTCTCGTTCCGAATTTTACACGGCCTACACGCCTTATCAGCCAGAGATTAGTCAAGGCGAGCTGCAGGCGATTTTCGAGTTTCAATCGTATATTTGTGAGCTGACTGGAATGGCTGTAGCGAATGCGAGTATGTACGATGGGGCAACTGCATTAGCGGAAGCGGGAGCTCTTGCTCATGGAGCTACGAAACGGAAACAGCTGCTCGTTTCCCGGGCGATTCATCCTGAAGCAAGGCAGGTAGTTGCTGCAACGGCCAAAGGGCTTGGACTGGAAATCGTTGAAGTCGGGACGAAGGATGGCGTAACCGATCTTGAAGAGCTTACCTCCCTTGTCTCGGTGGAGACAGCGGGCGTGCTTGTCCAGTCGCCGAATTTTTTCGGCTGCATTGAGGATCTGCGTGCAGTTGAGCCGTTGGCGCATGCTGCAGGGGCATTATTCATAGTAAGCGCGAATCCGCTTTCCTTGGGTTTGCTTGAAGCGCCAGGCAAGCTGGGCGCTGACATTGTCGTCGGCGATGCGCAGCCGTTCGGCATCCCGGCTTCGCTCGGCGGGCCGACCTGCGGCTTCTTCGCGGTATCTACAGCATGGATGCGCAGGATGCCCGGACGCATCGTTGGGCAGACGGTCGATCGTGATGGCAAGCGCGGCTTTGTGCTGACATTGCAGGCCAGGGAGCAGCATATCCGCCGCGAGAAGGCTACGTCGAATATTTGCTCCAACCAAGCCTTGCTCGCACTTTGCGCTTCCGTATACATTTCGACCATGGGCAAACAAGGGATTCAAGATGTGGCTGACTTGAATGTGCAAAAAGCCCATTACGCGGCTGATGTGTTAAGCCGCATCCCTGGGGTATCCATTCCTTATACGCAAACACCATTCTTCAATGAGTTTGTAATCAAGCTGTCCGATGCTGGAGCTGCGGGCATAAAACAAATCAATAGCAAGCTGCTGGAAGCAGGGTTTATTGGCGGCTATGACTTGGGCAACGATGATCCGGCACTTGAAGGCCATATGCTTGTTGCCGTCACTGAACGCAGAACCAAAGCGGAAATAGACGGATTTGCAAGACAACTGGAGGCTGCCATATGAGTGATACCATATCTGTACAACCGGGAACTGAATCAGATGTAGCTGTGAAGCATGATAAAGCACTCATTTTTGAAATGAGCAAACCAGGTCGTGTCGCCTATTCGTTGCCTGAATGCGATGTTCCGCGTCAAGATACGGCCAAGCTTGTACCAGAAAACTTGCTGCGTGCTAAACCGGCTGAATTGCCGGAGGTGTACGAAGTAGACGTCATTCGCCATTATACAGCGTTATCCCGTAGAAACTTCGGCATTGATAACGGCTTTTATCCGCTTGGTTCCTGCACGATGAAATACAATCCTAAGATTAATGAGGATGTAGCACGTTTTGCAGGCTTTGCGAAAATACATCCGTATCAGCCGGAGTCTTCCATTCAAGGTGCTATGGAGCTGCTGTACCAGCTGCAAAATGATATCGCAGCCATCACGGGTATGGATCAGGTTACACTACAACCAGCTGCCGGTGCTCATGGCGAATGGACCGGCTTGATGATGATCCGCGCTTACCACGAGAGCCGCGGCGATCACCGCACGAAGGTTATTGTTCCTGACTCCTCGCACGGGACGAATCCCGCGAGTGCGACAGTGGCTGGCCTTGACACAATTACCATTCCGTCTAACGCCAAAGGCTTGGTCGATCTTGATGCTCTTCGTCAAGCGGTTGGTCCTGACACTGCTGCATTGATGCTGACAAACCCGAACACGCTTGGCTTGTTTGAAGAGCAGATTGTAGAAATTGCAGCGATTGTGCATGAGGCTGGCGGCTTGCTCTACTACGATGGTGCTAACTCTAATGCAATCATGGGCATTACCCGCCCGGGCGATATGGGCTTCGACGTCGTTCACTTGAACTTGCACAAAACGATGAGCACACCGCATGGCGGCGGCGGTCCTGGAGCAGGCCCTGTCGGGGTTAAGAAGCTGCTTGCTCCGTTTCTGCCAAAGCCTATCGTTGAACGTGCAGCGGATGGATCCTATTATTTCGATTACGACAAACCGCAATCAATTGGCCGAGTGAAAGCCTATTATGGTAACTTCGGCATCCTGGTTCGCGCATACACTTATATTCGTACTTACGGTCCCGAGGGTTTGCGTCGGGTTTCCGAATGCGCTGTGTTGAATGCCAATTATATGCTGCGCAGGCTTGCTCCTTATTACGAAGCTCCATTCGATCGCGTCTGCAAGCATGAATTTGTAATTTCGGGCAAAGGGCTCAAGAAATTCAACGTACGCACATTGGATGTAGCCAAACGGTTGCTAGACTTTGGCTATCACCCACCTACGATTTATTTCCCGTTAAATGTGGAAGAGTGCATTATGATCGAGCCAACGGAAACCGAAAGCAAAGAAACACTGGATGCTTTCATTGATACGATGATTCAAATTGCCAAAGAAGCGGAAGACAATCCGGAGCTGCTCCATAATGCTCCATACACAACTCCTGTCCGCCGTCTTGATGAAACCCAGGCAGCGCGCAAGCCTGTTCTGAACTGTACTTGCGGATAGCGCTATAAAAGAAGACGGTGTACAAATAAGACCGCGGCAGCCAACTCGAAAAATTGGCTGCCGCGGTCTTATTCGCCTTCCATTATGTTGTAATGCTGACAGTCTTCGCCTTGCGACGTACTAGGGTCCAATAGCATAAGACCGCACCGATCTCCGCTGATGCAATTACGATCCCCATTGGAACAGCAGTACCTTCTCCTCCCAAGCCTACGAGAGGTGCAACGATTCCGCCAAAGATGAAGGAAAGTACGCCTAGTAGCGCGGAGGCGCTTCCCGCGCCTTGCTTCTGATTTTGCATGGCCAGAGAAAAACCGGCTGTCGTAACAATCCCGACACTGGACACAACAAGAAACAAGCAAGGTAATACAGCAGCAAGTCCAGCGCCTGCAAGGATCATGATGAGCAGCATGATGCCGCCTAATAGAGCAATGAGTAGTCCGCTGACTAACAGCTTCATCTCTCCGATACGACTTACCAATCGACCGGCGGTTTGGCTGGCGATAATAATACCCAAACCGTTAATAGCAAAGAACAGGCTGAACATTTGCGGAGTTGCTCCATAAATATTTTGTATGACGAAGGGAGATCCGGAAATATAAGCAAACATGGCGGCGACTACAAGCCCTTGGGAGAGGGCGATGCCCATAAAACTTTTGTCACTGATGAGGCGGCGAAATGTAGAGAGTGTATTGCGAATTCCGCCTTGCAAACGCCGCTCAGCCGGCAAGGTTTCAGGCAATCCGAACATGACAATGACGAACATGAGTAAGCCGATTAAACCTAATACAATGAATACGACAGGCCAAGAGCTGAAGCGCAGCAGCTGCCCGCCGGCAACGGGAGCCAGGATCGGAGCCACACCATTGATCAGCATCAAAAGTGAGAAAAATTTAGTAAGTTCCGTACCGGCATATAAGTCCCTTACAACGGCTCTGGAGATAACAATTCCAGCTGATCCGGCCAAGCCCTGAATGAATCGGAGAATAATCAAAACCCAAATGGAAGTTGTAAAAGCACATAGCAGCGATGCTGCTGTATACATCGCAAGTCCAATCAGCAGGGGAGTGCGGCGACCTCGTACATCGCTGAGCGGTCCCGCGAGCAGCTGCCCTAACGAGAGTCCGAGCAAGCAGGCTGTCAGACTGAGCTGGGCGAGTGAGGCGCTTGTGTGCAAATCATTGCCAAGCAGAGGTAATGCGGGTAAATACATATCGAGAGAAAGCGGGCCGAATGCAGCTAATGAACCCAATATTAGCGCCATCCATAATCGTCGTGAGGGTGAAGGCTGCTGCAGCTGGTCCTCGTGTTTTTTAGAAGTAGTATTCATTTGTTGCAAATCGTACTCCTTTCTTTTATGCAGTTCTTCGGTAGTTCTCAAACAAACATACGAATAAGCATCATGCTTGTCAATCCTTTCGACTGTTTCACCTATGAAAAGAATATGATATGGTTAGGATAATATGGTAAACGAACAAAATTTTTGCTTTTTACAAGGATGAAATCAGATTATTAAAAAAGGAGTGACGCGGCAAATGAATCAAATGAATGAGAATGAGCTGTTAGTTTATGTAGGTTCTTACGCTCCATCGACATCGAAAGGGATTAATGTGTACCGTCTTAACACAGACAACGGTTCTTTAACCTTGGACCAAAGCTTGAGCGGAATCGAAAACCCATCCTTCCTAACTCTTAACCATAATCAAACTCGGTTATATGCGGTTAGTGAAATCGGTAAAGCCGATGGTACGGTTACTTCCTATACGGTTGATCCTCATGGAAGGCTAGCCTTCCTAAACGAGCAGTCTTCTCTGGGAAAAGCCTCTTGCTATGTAACTGTGGATGAGGATTCCTCGTGCTTGGTGTTGGCTAATTATTCTAGTGGTAGTGTTGCTTTGTATCCGGTTAATAGCGATGGCAGCCTTGGTGAGGCGGCAGACAAAGTACAGCATGAAGGCAGCAGTATTCGTACGGATCGGCAGGAAACGGCACATCCCCATTCAGCGGTTATTGACCCCAGTGGCCGATACGTATTCGTTCCTGATCTAGGTCTCGATCAAATCAAAGTGTATCAATTAGACTATGAACAAACTCGATTGTTGCCTCATAATGAGGTGCTTGCTGAACCGGGAGCGGGTCCGAGGCATTTGGTGTTCCATCCTTCGATTTCGTTTGCGTATGTCATTAATGAATTGGATTGCACGATAACCGCATATTCTCATAATACTGAAGACGGTGCTCTCCATCATGTTCAAACCGTTCCTGCGCTGCCAAAAGATTTTACAGACTACAATATATGCGCTGATATTCATATCTCACCATCAGGCAATTATTTGTATGGGTCTAATCGTGGGCATAACAGCATTGTTGTATATAAAATCGACAAGTCGACCGGGATGTTAACTTATGTGGAGCATACGTCTACGCAGGGTCAGACCCCACGCAATTTCGCCATTACGCCGGATGGCCGCTTTTTGCTGGCAGCTAATCAGGATTCAGATTCGATTGTTACTTTTGCCATTGATCAGCAGTCAGGCCGATTGACAGAGACAGGACAGACTGTGACCGTAACAAAGCCGGTTTGTGTCAAGATAGCCAAGCGCCATAACTGATTTGTACAGGAAGTAAGACCATTCGATAACGCATAGTTGACGAATCGCAGCATCAAGGGATGAAGAATGAGCGAGCAACCTACCATACTTTGATTATAGTTACAATAGAGCTGATGGCTTTAACGTGCTGCTTTATCAAAGTGGATTTTTATATGGATAGGGGAGAAGGTGCGCTGCAAGGATCTATGAAGGATTTGAACGGAACAGGGATTTCCGTTATTTCCTCAACAGCCTCCAATTTAAGGCGATAGCGGAAGTCGTAATTCCGTGAGCGACCGGGCAAGGTCGTGTAATTTAGCAGGTGGAACCCCTGCTTGGTAGAACGTGCAGCCGCGTTGCCAATAGCGAGTCTTGGGCTATCAGCAGTAATGTTGAGTGCTAAGCGTAGACAGTCAGGCAGTAGGCCTGAAAAGTGACGGAGCCCCGAAATTGACTAACATTGAGATAGGCCGACGGTATGCGGAATCTGGAAGGCAACATCTACACAGACGC
>NZ_JANQBD010000053.1 GCF_024722015.1 Paenibacillus radicis (ex Xue et al. 2023)
ATAGCTACGTACGGAAGGGATAAGCGCTGAAAGCATCTAAGCGTGAAGCCCCCCTCAAGATGAGATTTCCCAGTATGTAAGACCCCTTGAAGACGACGAGGTTGATAGGTTCGGGGTGGAAGTGCCGTAAGGTATGGAGCTGACGAATACTAATCGGTCGAGGGCTTATCCAAAAAGAACCCCACAAAGTGAAGAGAAGCGTTGAAGCTGACTCCGAATACTTTGCGGGGGGCCCCGTGAAAATATATAGCGTTGCTCGACGCTGCTTGTTTCGGATCTAGTTTTCAGGGTGCAAGCCGCCTTGAATTAAGTTAACGATGCTTCTTGGCAGAAGCATTCAATAAGTTAGTTTTGCGTAAGCAAAACACCATCGTTTGGTGATGATGGCGGAGGGGAACCACGCGTTCCCATCTCGAACACGACCGTTAAGCCCTTCAGCGCCAATGGTACTTAGACCGCAGGGTCTTGGGAGAGTAGGACGTTGCCAAGCAAATGCCCACACAATTTTGTGTGGGTTCTGTATTATTAACGCGGGGTGGAGCAGCCCGGTAGCTCGTCGGGCTCATAACCCGAAGGCCGCAGGTTCAAATCCTGCCCCCGCAACCAATTTTCTAATTTAACGAAACTAACTTACACTTACATACATATTTAAACCCAGAAGAACCCACGATATTTTTCGTGGGTTCTTTGAACATTATGGGAAGCTTAAAATATTGCAGCACTAAAGAATGAAGTTGAATGGACAGTTGAAGGTAACTGGAATTTCTGGAGCTAATTTTCCCTTTTCAGCCTCAGTAAGGAGTCTAACTGGAATAGCTCCATCTAATTAAAGCAATAATTAGGGATATCCTGTTAGGCGGGTGGAATTAGCGTGATGATTTCCAGTTATTTAAAGATTTGGACCCATATGGACTAAAATTAACGGTATGTTTTCCCGTTATATAGAGCTAATGGCTGCTATCATTCAACATTCACAGGTTTTGATGTAAAGCCGATTACCGAGTTTGAATTACAGGAGAGAAGCTTTAATCGGCCTCTCCAACCTGCGTGAATCATAGGCGCGGGTGCGGCGTTTCGCGGCGGTCGTTCGACAACTCCATGCAGAGTAATAAACAAACAAGGGACCCTTATTTAAGGGTCCCTTGCTTGTCATCTTACAAATCTCTGCTTGCCATAGCTTGTGAATAAGTAAATTCGTTTGATTTGGCGATAACTTTATCTTTGGAATCTTTGACTATAATTTCAACCTTCAAAGGATAATTCATTTTCTTGTTAGGCGATAATTGAGCCGTCAACTCATGGTTACTGGTCCATTGTGCCGGTAACAGCTCGCCATTAATAGTTACCATACTGTTATAAGGAAGGTCTTTACCTGTAATCTTTAGAACATTTCCACTAGTTGAAGCTTCTGTTTTTACCGCATCTATTACCATTCTACCTTGACCCAGTATATAACTGCTGTCCTTAATTTTGCTGTTCATTTCCTCGTAACCGTACTGTTTTCCAAAAATAATATCATACTGCAGTTTTTCATAAGTCTTAAGGTCTTCCTTGTTTATGTTCATGTCCTCATAACGGTTTTCCGGAGGAATTACCGGGATGTTCTGCGACAGCTGGTATAAATAGTCCGTGTAGTAGCTGCCAGGTCTTTGAGCTAATTTTAATAAGTATGGAGCTACAAAGGAAGGGCTCATATTGAGTGTATCCTTTTGTTTAGGCAAGTAATTATTCCACACGAGAACGGGAACCCGATACATTTTATCAAGAAAGTCGGGATCATTTTCACTTAAATAGCCGCTCTCTTTGTACGCCTTGTAGTTTTCCCCCAGACTAGGCAGATGATCCCCAAAGAACAACAGAATGGTAGGTTCATCGATGCTTTCATAATGAGTTATCAATCGTTTCAGCATATCATCTGCACCCAGTAATCCTTGGGCATAAGTTTCGAGCAGACCTTTTGTCTCACCGGTGACTCCCGTCACTTCAATTGTATTTTCCTTGAATTTACCAGGGTAATAGTGGTAGTGATTCTCCATTGTATTGGCAAAAATAAAGTCCGGTCCTTCTGTAAGCGTACTGGCATCAATAATCTGCTTGGCAACCTCCCTATCAGCTATATAGGGACCTTCGTATTCGGGTTTGAAAAATTCCATAGGCACATACTTGTTAAACCCGAAGTTTTCATACACCTTTTTACTATTATAAAACCAACTGTGGAAAGCATTAATGGCTGTAGAAGCATAGCCTTGCCGGGCCAAAATACTCCCTAACGAATCCACATCTTTATTGATGTACTGATTATAAGGAATGGAGCCTTGCGGTAAGAAACGCATAGAGTTTCCTGTCAGCACCTCGAACTCTACATTGGCAGTCCCTCCACCGTACTGGGGAGAGAGCATGGTGCCGCTGCTGTATTTATCCATTAACTCATGAAAGAAAGGAAGCGGATCACGACTGAAAGTAACATCCTTAATTTGTGTCGCATCCCAGAAGGATTCACTAAGAACGACAATAATGTTAGGTTTACGTTCAGCGGGTACAGGTACAGCCGGTGTTACAGAATGATAAACAGAACGAATGGATTCTTGATCATAGCCTTCGGGTTGGTTCAAAAAGAGAAACTGCAAATTCATGATCGTTGATAGAAGAAATCCGTTTGTCCGAACGTTTTCCGTCTGATCCCATGCCAGATTTTGAATATGGGCCAGTCTTTTCAGTGACATGGATCCATCCGTATAGATCAAGGTTAATAGGAGCAACGAAGCAATCCCCATAGCTACACGATGTTTCCAGTGAAAAATAAACGAAATTCGGGGCAGCTTATATAACAGTAGAAAGCTGATGACTACAAACGAGATGGAGCCAGAAATGACGGTGAAGTTAAGCAGGCCTTTGAGATATTGCGCCATGTCTTTGGTCTCACTTGTTAAGAGCACATCCCAGGGCAGAAAGGGGACACCTAATATCTCCAGCTTAATTCCGCTGATTAACCCCAATGCCAAACAGGTACTGGCCACCAGCCAGAACGAGAGATGAACTCTGCCGGTAATAGCTGTTAACAAAAATAGAAAGCCCAACACGACGACTGCATTTAGAACAAGCTCTGGTATTGCATGAAACGTCCAGCTAAAGGTTTCCCCCCAACCGCCTCTACTCATTAATTCCACTAGAAATACAATCCAGATTGACCATAAAAGCAATGGCATTCGTCTGGCTGCTTTCATACCATGATTTTGAATTGCAAGCTGTAAATCCCCCATATATATCACCACATTTGTATTATTAACATCTTGTAAATGCAGTCTTAAGTATAGCACACCTAGTAGAATGAATGATATTGGAACCTTTTTGCGATTTGGGAGTGCTCGCCAGCGCGAATCGGTTTTTTTGAACCTGTTTGAATTGGTATGAATAACAATCATTTGATGATCAGAACATATAGGGGAGAGGGAGATGAATGCCGTGGGCGAACAATTGCAGAGGTTTATTCAAGACCTGATGGATAGGAATCAAGGAGATTTTAAAGATGGTGATTTTAAGGATTGCCAGGGAGCTGCAGCTGATATTAAAGAAATGATTCAGAAGCTTGAGAGTACGGAGGTCAATTTCAGGAGAAAGCTGTCCGAGATTTCAGCCAAGCAGCCACCAGACAAAGAAAAAATCATTTATCTGCAAGGCTTGGTGGATGGCATGGGGCTGGCTATAAAGCCGATGGAAATCCATTACGATAATGAACGGGTATACAGGAGTGAGGAATAATGGCAGGCGAATAGACGAATAAAGCAGGAGAGGAGAGAACCCTTAAGGAATAATAGTTCTAAGCAATCCTACACGCCATGTAAGGTCTTTACAACCCAGGGCAGAATGGTACTATCGTCCTACATAGTCAAGGGTTCAAAACCCATTGTGAAGCTTCTACATGCATGGGTTCATTTAACGGTCATATTAGAGCTCAATTATGACTATTATTGGAGCAATGGGAAATTCAGGGCTAATAGAAGATAAAGGTGGGGGCCGAAAATATTTTTCGGTCTTTCTTCCTCGTGCATTGCTGCAAACGCTGTTATATCAATTGATTGCCGCAATCTATGAAACTCTAAATTTTTTATAAAAATAGTTCATTTCCACAGAAATACATCTTGTGAATGATCCAATAAATATGTCATAATAAAAATCACTTACATCAATAAAACATATGCTGCCACTTGGAGACGTGTAAACAGTGCACCAATTAACCCAACTATTTCATAGGTACAAAGATCGAGACTTCATATTCATCATACCGTTTGCTCTGCTTTCTCTGGACGTGAGATTGCAGTATTTTTTTTACCTACTTAACTCCGGTAAAGGTTTTCCACAGTCTGACGACACCCAGTGGTACATCAATTATGCGAATTCTCTGTTGTCAAATTTTCAAATTGGACTGCAAATGAACGATATTATGTATATTGGGTATAATCTCCTTCTTGCTTTGCTCCTTGGAATATTTAAGGACCCTCTTGCTGTCATCTTTATTCAAGCGGTTACTGCTGGTCTTAGTATCATTTTTGTATACAAGATCTCACGAATGTTATTCAATAAAGCAACTGCAATCATAGCCTCATTTTTTTATTATTATTATTCGTGGACAATAACCCTTTGGTCGATGTACATCCTGTCCGACAGTTTTTTCATCAGCCTTCTTCTATTAAATGTTTATTTACTCCTCAAGTTTATGCAATCCAATAAAAGCGTATACAAAGTTCTGTTTATATTATCCTCTCTTTATATACTTGTATTTAGACCGACAGGCGTAGTTTCCTTGTTCTTTATTATGATCTATATCCTAATTAACCTTGATAAACAGAAGTTGTGGGGATTTGTAAAAAAGCACCGGTTTGTAATTGGAGGTTCTTTGACTACTGGCGTTATCGCAGGTATATATTTGTTTTCCGGAAGTAAATTGGACCCATTCCTATCCTCTATGCAGTTTAATGCAAAAATGGTGTTATACAACGTTTATGCAAAAGGGTGGATTTATGACAGACCATCTCCCTATGACTATTTTTTCAAGCCGGATTACACAATTAATGTGCTGAATAGCCTGGTACTAAGTTTTATTTTAAACAACTGGGATCATGTTAGTGTCTTATATGGAAAACGAATTATCGCATTTATAGGTAAATGGGCTTGGGATATTAAGCTAACCGGTGTACGGAGCTATGTAAGGTTGGGGTGGTATTTACTGCCGGCTACTCTGTTTTTGATCGGGACCATTGCGGCGATAGCGAAAGGCATTTTTAGAAAAGTGTCTATTCTGTGGCTGGTCATACTTGCTGTTTTTGTTTTTTGTATTATTTTATTTATTGACGGCATGTACAGGTACAAAGCGCCTAGTTTACCGTTTATTATGATAGTGGTTGCGTACGGGCTTGAGAGAGTGCTTCACGAAGCCTTTGTGATCGTCAAAAAATTAACGCTTAAACTGTTGGCGAGGACAAGAAGGAATACGGAATTTGAGTCCGGTATGTAAATTAATTCTTGCCATTTCACGGTTCCGTATGTAATATTTATACATTGTGATACAACTTATGCTGTGACTTGGAGCTGTGTAATTAGTGTACCAACTATATCTTAAATACAGGGATCGAGAGTTCCTATATATTATACCTCTAGTACTATTCTCCCTTTCAATGAGGCTTGGGAATTTCATTCGTATATATTCCTCAGGCAAAGGTTTTCCTGATTCTGAAGATTCGCAATGGTATATAGAATATGCAAACGCTTTGATGACCAACTTTCAAATCGGTTTGCATATGAATGATATCTTATATCTTGGTTACAATGTTCTGCTTACGCTGCTGCTTGCTATATTCAAAGACCCCGTCGCTATTATATTCATACAAGCGCTGACGGCAGGATTGAGTGTAATTCTGGTTTATAAAATCGCGCGAATGCTATTTAATAGAAGAACGGCTATTGTAGCGTCCCTTTTCTATTCCTATTCCTGGAATATTACCAAATGGTCTACTTATATCCTTTCAGACAGCTTTTTTATAAGTCTGCTCCTATTATGTGTTTATTTCCTTCTCATGTCTTTAGAATCGAAAAAAAGAATCTACACGATTTTATTCGTATTGACCTCGTTGTATATGATGGTATTTAGACCGACTGGGGTCGTATCGTTAGCTTTTATTATGATTTATTTTCTGTTTAGAATTGATAAACAAGTGCTTCTGGATTTGGCTAAAAAGTACAGGCTGGTTATCGGAGCCGTTGTGGGTGCTGCAGTCGCGGTTCTTATTTATATGATTGTCGGTGACAAGCTTAATCCGCTCATAGAATCTTTACAGTATAATGCCAAGCTTGTGTTGTATAATATTTATGCGCATGGCTGGATCTATGACAAGGAATCTACTCATGATTATACGTTCAAACCAGATTATACTATTAACATATTTGGAAGCCTTATTTTAAGCTTTTTAATAAATAACTGGGATCATGTGTTAATATTATACGGGAGAAGGGCTATTGCCTTCCTTGGTTGGTGGGTATGGGAGACAGACTTAAGTACTTTTCGTGGGATTACCCGTTTCTTCTGGTATGTTCTGCCAACAGTATTGTTCTTGACCGGAACCATTGCTTCCATAGTTAATGGGCTGTTCAGAAAGGCTTCAATTGTATGGCTGGTTGCACTTGCTGTCTATGGGTTCTGCATTCTTATCTTTATCGACGGAGTGTACAGATATAAGGCGCCTGCCTTGCCTTTTCTTGCTATTGCAGCTGCTTATGGCGTAGACACCATTATTCACGGAGCGAAGACTATTATAAATAATTATGCGGGGAAGCTGCTATGGGCCAAGAAAAAATACTAATTGTTGTTCCTGCTTATAATGAACAGAACAACATCCAGAAGGTAATTTGGGATATCCGGGAAAGTGGAGCCGATTATGATATTTTGGTTATCAATGATTGCTCTCTCGACGGTACCTCCGTTAATGCCAGGAAGGCGGAGGGTGTTAAGGTTGTGGATTTACCCTATAACCTGGGCATTGGAGGAGCGGTGCAAACCGGATTTAAATATGCTTGGGCTAATGGTTATGATTATATGGTGCAGGTTGACGGCGATGGGCAGCATATGCCCAAAGAGGTGATCAAGCTATATGAGGCTATGGTTCAAAGCGGCAGCGATATGGTTATTGGCTCAAGGTTCCTGGACATCAAATCTTTCCAAACTACGTGGTCCAGAAGATTGGGCATCAAGGTGTTCTATTATTTGTTCAGACTTCTGATAAAAACCAGAGTTACGGATAGTACATCAGGCTTTCGGATGTATAATAGAAAAAGTATACAATTATTGTCAAAATACTATCCTGATGATTACCCAGAGCCGGATGCCATTATCCTTTTGAAAAAACACGGGCTCCGTATTAGTGAAGTAGGTGTTGAAATGAAGGAACGTGAGCATGGTACGTCCTCAATAACACCGATAAAAAGTCCATATTATATGGCGAAGGTTATATTGTCCATATTCTTCTCCTATACAAGGACAAGGTGGTGAAAGCGTCATAGAAAGCGGACATTTCTACAATGTACAGCTGATGGGAGTAGCCTTCAGTCTGATCATGATAATATCGGTTTTTTTAATGGTTCGAGCAAGATTGCTTAGGGAAAAATATTCTTTGGTATGGTTCCTCATTGGATTATTTACATTAGTCATGTCTATTTTCAGGGAATTGATAGATTGGTTCTCTGAGCTGATTGGCATTGATTATGGTCCATCTGCTTTTTTTGCGATACTTATCGCCAGCGCATATTTATTGCTGCTTAATATGAGCGTCAGTATATCGGGATTGAAGATGCATAACAAAGCATTGACTCAGGAATTAGGCTTAACCAAGCTAAGGCTGGAGCAGCTTGAGAAGAAAATTAGCGAGGGTGAACAATAATTAATTATTTATTGCTTTTTGGCAGTATGACTATGACAGTGATTGCAAATACAGTACTGAAGCTGGGCAGTAAATCGGTTCCCTTCGATGGACCTTTAATGGGGATTATACTTGGTTATTTAACATCGCCGCTTATCGTATCGGGCTTTGCTCTATATGCGATGGCTGCTGTTCTATGGATTTATTGCTTGTCCAAGTTCGATTTAAGCTATGTTACTTTTGTATCCAGCGCTCAATATGTTTTGCTGATTGCCGTGTCCCTTCTTGTGTTCAATGAGCAGATCAGTATGATGAAATGGGCGGGTACCGGCTTTATTCTAGTAGGTGTATTTTTTTGGTTGAAAGGATAACTATTCATGTTCAGGTGTGTTGCATATACCGACGCCATGAAGGATGAGTGGGATAGATTTGCATGGTCGAAGGGCACGGTGTTTCATACCACTGCATTCAGACAAATTCTGGTAAGCTCGTTCGGCTACAAGTGCAAATATCATGTCATTCTAAATGAGCAGAACCGTATTTGTGCGATAATTCCACTTATAGCTGGCCGTAATCTAGGTCTGAAAAAAGTCGGCGTTTCGCTTCCTTTTGTTAACTATACCGACATTTGCGCTGACAGTGAGGAATCCTTCAAGTTTACCCTGGATTCTCTGATAAAATTAAAGGACAAGTATCGTCTTAATTACATTGAGCTGCGGTTAAAGGATCAAAACCTTGATAGCTCCGAGTGGAGCTTGAATCTTCATAATCATACCTTCGTGCTGTCTCTCTCTGACAATGAGGAAGAGGTGCTGTCACAATCTACTGGCAGCAATAGAAATCATGTTCGCAAGGTATATAAAAATAACTGGTTCTCGGTATCCTTCGACACTGCACATATGGAAGCTTTTTATAAGGTGTATGTGAAACGAATGAAGCAGCTTGGTTCTCCGGCCCAAGATATCCGCTTTTTCAAAAGCTTTCTTGAGTACCTGCCTGAGCATGCCTTCTTGTTGTCCGTTCTCGATAATCAGACAGGGGAAGTGGTAGGAGGGATGCTTTTGCTGGCAAGCCCTTCGAACTCAACGCTTTATTATCCGTATGGAGCCAATCTATCCGAGTATAACAATAAGTACTTGAACAACTTTATGTACTGGGAAGCTGTCCGTTTGGGCATAAGAAACGGATTGAAGTTTCTGGATCTGGGGAGATCTCAGACGGGATCGGGAACGTACAAATACAAGGAGCAGTGGGGAGCAAAGCCCGAGCAGCTCAAGTATCTGGTTTATAATGGAAGCGGCAAGGAATCGGGCCCGCCTGATAGGGAAAGCCTTAGTTTTTTTGTTCAGCTCTGGAAAGTTACTCCGAGCTTCATTACCGACAGAGTAGGTAAACAGCTGATCAAGTATTTGTTGCCTTAAGAGCTTTCCGAAGGAAAGCTTGCTTCGAAAGGATAGTCTGAGCTTTCTGAAGGAAAGCTTGCTGCGTAGCATATTTTTTCATAATCGGAGGATGCAATAAAAATGAGTAGTTCTAACTGGAAGCAGTACTTTGACAAAAAGGCAGAGGTTCATGGAGCGTCTGTCAAATCATCCGACTATTTCGATGACGAAAGCTTTTTTATGCAGAGAGATAATACCTTGCGCTGGCTGGGAGAATATAAAGGTAAGGAAATTTTGGATGCCGGCTGCGGAGTTGGAGCTTTCAGTGAGCCTTTAGTTAAACAAAATACCGTATATGGCGTGGACTTTTCAGAGAAAAGCCTTGAATTTGCCGCGGGCAGAGGTCTGAAAACATCAGCTGATGATTTGACGGCTTTGCACTTTGAATCCAAGAAGTTTGATGTAGTATTATGCATCGGCGTTATACAGCTAATTGAACAATATAAGGCTGTCATTGAAGAGTTGGCAAGGGTTACCAAGCCTGGAGGAACTCTTCTTATTCAGACCTTAAATAAAGGCTCTCTTCAAAGAAAAATTTTAAGATTATTTGAGAAGAGCAAGAAGTTTGACAAAATGTACGCAATGGATGAATTGAAAAAGGTATTCGAAGCTCACGGATTTGAACAAATACAGTTTTTAAACATATATCATCCTTTCAAATTTGTGACGACAGGCAATGGGACAGGGCTTTTCTCGAATACGCTGAGCACCTCGTTTGCGATAAAAGGGAGAAAGAAAATTGACTAAACAGGAAGCAACATATAGCGGAGCTTCTCAAGTATCCTCACGCAATCAAAGCGTTAAAAATATGCTGACCTTTGACATTGAGGAATGGTTTCACGCTAATTATGATGATGTGAAGCCCGATCTTAGCCAACCGTCCCATTTCAGATCAAACATGGATACGCTTCTACGATTATGCAGAGAGACAGGGTGCAAGGCTACGTTTTTTGTGCTTGGCTATATCGGGGAGCATTTTCCGGATGTTGTCAAAGCGATAGCGCGGGAAGGGCATGATGTTGCATCCCATGGTTATGCTCATGAGTTAGCGTACAAGCAGACCATTCAAGAGTTTAAGGCTGATGTGAAAAAGTCCGTGGATATTCTGGAGGATATAACCGGAACCAAGGTATTAGGGTACCGCGCACCCTCATGGTCCATTGTGGAAAGCAATCTGCATTATCTTGAAGCGCTTGAGGAGCTAGGGTTAAAGTATGATGCCAGTATTTTTCCCGTAAAGACCTTTCTGTATGGAATTCCCACAGCACCAACGGAGATTCATAAGCCAAGAGTGAATGGACGAGAGCTTAATCTGTATGAAGTCCCAATGTCGGTTATGAAGCTGACTGGAAAAAATATGGGTTACTCTGGCGGTTTCTATTTCCGTTTTTTTCCTAAATTTTTTATTAAACAAGTTATTCGCTCAGCAAATCGGCAAGGTAAAAGCTCTATTGTTTATTTGCACCCGAGAGAGGTTAATGTTAACGAAGCGAAGCTGATACTTCCGCGCAAGGAACATTTTATCCACTATTATAATATAGGCGGAACTGAAGCCAAGCTGGAAGATATCCTGAGAAGCTTTAATTTTACATCGATTTCAGAGCATCTGAAGCATAACTTTAAGCTGGAAATTTAAGATGTGATTAAATAAATAGGAAATAGAGTGCACTTATGCAAAAATGGTTATGGAAGTGACGAAAGTCGCCATTATCAGAGGAGCAAGGTGCTTTTTTTCATGGAGAAGCAATTGCGCTATAATAGAGAGAGTACGACAAGGGGCTTTGAACAACCTCTAACAGGAGTCTGTCCGACGATTTGATTTTCGTGAATATATATTCATGTGGTTATGGAGGGATAAGGGAATGGTACGGAAAGTTTACGGCCGCCTTTGAAATGAAGTTGTTACCGCAAGGTAAATTAAAGACAACTTAAATGTCCGGGGTCCCCGCAAAGTATTCGGAATCTTCTCCAACGCATAATCTTCACTTTGTGGGGTGGGGGAGCGGTGGAGTGCCATCCCTTTCCTGTAATAACCTCAGTAATGAATATATATTCACGGATTTGCTTCCGTCGGAAAGACTCCTAGGGGAGAATAACAGCAGGAGCGGAAGGGAAGAGGTATGTGTTTGCAAGAAGGGAAAGCTTAAAGCAGTACGTCCGGTTGTATCCTGTTACGACCGTTATTATTGTGATCCATTTACTTGCTATGGCTGCAATGGAATGGTATGGATCATCTAAGGATAATGCGACCTTGCTTCATTTTGGGGCCATGTTCGATCTTCCTAATCTACGTCCGGAGCCGTGGCGTTATGTGTCATCGATTTTTCTTCATATTGGATTCCAGCATTTGCTGTTTAACAGCTTCGCGTTGTATGTGTTCGCGGCACCACTCGAACGAATGCTGGGTGCTTGGCGTTACGCGCTGTTCTATCTGGCATGCGGCATTATTGGCAATATAGTCAGTGCCTGGCTGCACCCGGGTTATTATATTGGAGCCGGGGCATCAGGGGCTATATATGGTGTTTACGGGGCTTACTTGTACATGTCGGTACTCCGCAAGGATCTGATCGACTATCAGACGAAACAAACGGTAAGGATTATTGTCATTATGGGCTTTGTGTATTCGCTTGTTATTCCAAATGTCGATATTTATGCACATGCAGGTGGGTTTGTCGGTGGTTTAGCAGTTATGTCCATTATGACTCTGTTTATTAAGCGGAGGCAGCTTGTTCAGAATGATGAGGAACAGACAGTGTACAGAGAACCGGAAGAGTAGAACGGTATATCTTGTAAAACAGGGGAGCAGGCACGGATGTGTTGTCTGCTCCTTTGGAAAAGCTAATGGGATTATGAAAGGTTTTAAATAAAATATAGCCAAGCTGTGGATAAAAGTAATGAAACAGGGATGAAAACTTAATGTAGGATCTTGTTAAAACAAAGTGACTATGCTACATTATGTTATGTAAACGTTATACTAAATGGCGTACAGCTAAAAGGATCGGGGAATACAGTGTGGGCTCAATAACCATCAAAGACGTTGCACAAGCAGCCGGCGTATCCACTGCAACAGTGTCTCGCGTTCTTAACAGGAACGGCTATGTCAGTAATCAGGTACGCCTTCATGTGGAGCAAGTGATGAAGGGCCTTAACTATCAGCCCAATGTACTGGCGCGCAGCTTGAAGCAGGAGAAGTCACGAACGGTAGGGATTGTCCTACCGGATATGACCAATCCGTACTTCATGGGTGTAGCCCGAATTGTGCAGCAGCGGTTGTTAGAGAAAGGCTACCATCTGATCTATATGGATTCAGTGGAGGACCCTGATAAGGAGCTTAAAGCAATACAATTGCTCCAGGGCATGCGAATTGAAGCTTTGATTCTGGCCGGAACCGGTCAAAATGCGGAGATTGTGAAGCATTTGATCCAGTCCGGGACGACTGTTGTGCTGCTTGACCGTATCATTGAAGGTGTACACACGGATCTGGTCGTAGAAGATAACTCCGGGGCTGCTGAGGAAGCGATGGGTTATTTACTTGGCAAGTATGGAAGCAGACTTGGAGTCATCGGAGGTCCGCAGCAAATCAGCACGGCCAGAGAGCGATTGGAAGGTGCTCAAAAAGCTGTAAAGCTGGCAGCCGCACAATTTTCCGAGACTAACTATTATGCTGGGGATTATTCCAGAAGATCAGGCATTTTGGCATGCAACTTCTTTATGGAAGCACAAGAGCCTCCAGAGGCTATCTTCTCTTCGAACAATGAAATGACATATGGTTTTTATTTAGGCATGAAGGAACGGGGCATGGATCTGGACTCCGTAGAAGTGATTTCTTTCGGGGAACTGGACGCTGCACCTTTATTTTCTCATCGCCTGTCCATCATATATCAGAATCCCGCTCAAATAGGGGAAGCCGTTGCAGAAATTACGCTTAAACGTTTGGCAAGAGAAGGCACAGGCAGGGAAAAACGTATTTTTACACCGCGTTTAGAGAAGCAATTCTCATAGCGGCTTTCTTTTTTAGCATGTGTAAACGATAACACACATAATTTTCATGTTATCGTTTACATGTATTCATAAATTATTTTATATAGGAGGAATTATTCATGAGTAATGAAAATGTAAAAAATCGATTGGTGGGCGACATGCCCAAGATTGGCATTCGTCCTGCAATTGACGGTCGTAGAGGCGGAATTCGTGAGTCTCTGGAAGAAGTAACTATGAATATGGCGAAAGCGGTTGCTGAGCTGTTAAGCAGCAAACTAAAGCATGCTAATGGCCTTCCTGTAGAATGTGTGATAGCCGATACTTGTATCGGTGGTGTGGCAGAGGCTGCTCAAACCGCTGCCAAATTCGAAAGAGCGGGGGTTGGCGTGTCGATAACGGTTACACCTTCATGGTGCTATCCATTGGAAACCATAGATACTTCACCGCATATTCCCAAAGCCATCTGGGGATTCAACGGCACGGAGCGTCCAGGAGCGGTTTATTTGGCAGCGGCCAATTCTGCACATAACCAGAAGGGGTTGCCTGTATTCAGCATTTACGGGCGTGACGTTCAAGATATGGGAGATGGCAGTATTCCGGATGACGTTCAGAATAAACTCATCCAATTTGCCAAGGCCGGCCTTGCAGCAGCCACGATAAGAGGGAAATCGTATCTGTCGCTTGGCTCTGTATCGATGGGGATTGCCGGATGTATCGCAGACGAATCCTTTTTTCAGCAGTATCTTGGCATGCGCAATGAGTACGTAGACATGACCGAATTTGTTCGGCGTATGGAGCGGGGCATCTATGATAAAGACGAATATGAGAGAGCTTTGAAATGGACGAAGGAAAATTGCGGTGAAGGTATTGACGTTAACCCTGAACATTTGAAAAGGACTGCAAATGAGAAGGTTCAAGATTGGGAAACGGTCGTTCAAATGACGCTGATCGCCAGAGACTTAATGATTGGCAATCCTAAATTAGCCGAGATGGGCTATGGTGAGGAAGCGCTTGGTCACAACGCAATTGCAGCAGGCTTTCAGGGACAACGGATGTGGACCGATCACTTCCCTAACGGGGATTTCATGGAAGCGATCTTAACATCTTCCTTTGATTGGAACGGCATTCGCGAGCCTTATATTCTCTCAACAGAAAATGATACGCTTAATGCGGTTACGATGCTGTTCGGTCATCTGTTGACCGATTCAGCCCAGATTTTTGCTGATGTGCGTACTTATTGGAGCCCGGATGCAGTAAAACGTGTAACAGGTAAAGAGCTGACCGGTCCTGCACAGAACGGAATTATTCATCTAACTAACTCGGGACCCGCATCACTCGATGGTACGGGACGTCAGACGAAGGATGGAAAACCGGCAATGAAGCCATTCTGGGAGATTACCGAAAACGAAGTGCAAGAATGCTTGAAGGCTACCGCTTGGAGTCCTGCTGTTGACTTCTTCCGTGGCGGGGGATTCTCTACGGATTACCAAACACTTGGCGGGATGCCGGTAACGATGGCGCGTATCAACCTCGTGCAAGGCTTGGGTCCGGTTCTGCAAATTGCCGAAGGCCATACCGTGGACATTCCGCAAGACATTCATGATGTGCTGGATCAAAGAACGAATCCAACTTGGCCAACAACCTGGTTTGTGCCGAGCTTGACTGGAGAAGGTGTATTCCGCGACGTCTACTCCGTCATGAATGCGTGGGGCTCCAACCATTGCTCACTTAGCTATGGTCATATTGGTTCCAACCTAATCACGCTGGCTTCGATTCTGCGTATCCCTGTTAGTATGCATAATGTAGCTGAAGATCGCATATTCAGACCAAGTGTATGGACAGCATTCGGGACAGCGAATCTTGAGTCGGCGGATTATCGTGCATGCTCTCAATTGGGACCGTTATATAAATAGGGTAGAGCAGGAGGCAGGAGCTTTATGAGAGAAGGCGGAATTCCAAAATATACTATAGGTGTAGACTATGGTACGGAGAGCGGAAGAGCGGTGCTTGTTGATGTAAGCACCGGAGAAGAGCTGGCCGCGCATGTGACGCCATATGCTCATGGCGTCATCGACCGGCAGCTTCCCGGCTCGCAGGTGCGGCTCCCGCACGAGTGGGCGCTGCAGCATCCAGGTGATTACCTGGATGTGCTGTACCAATCCGTGCCTGCTGTGCTTCAGCAGGCAGGGGTACAACCCGATGCCGTCATTGGCATCGGGATTGATTTCACGGCATGCACGGTGCTGCCGGTGAATGAACACGGTGTTCCTCTATGTTTCCAAGAGGAACACCGAAACGACCCCCACAGCTGGGTTAAGCTGTGGAAGCATCATGCGGCTGCACCGCAAGCCGAGCAAATGAATGAACTGGCGAAGGCGAGAGGAGAAGCATTCCTTCCGCGTTATGGGGGCAGCATTTCCTCAGAATGGCTGCTGCCTAAGATTCTTGAAACAGCTGGGCAATCGCCCAGCGTGTTTCAGGCGGCACATTATTTCGCTGAGGCAGCCGATTGGGTTGTATGGCAGCTATGCGGTGAGCTTGTACGCAACAGCTGCAGCGCCGGATACAAGGGAACATGGCATAAATCGGAAGGCTATCCGTCGACTGAGTTTATGAAGCGGCTGGATCCTCGGTTAGAGCATTTGTATGAAACCAAGCTCGCCGGGTCCATATATCCGGTCGGTATCCGTGCGGGGGGACTGGAGCCGAAGATGGCGCAGAAGCTCGGGCTTCTGCCGGGAACAGCCGTATCGACTGCCATTATCGATGCTCATGCAGCTGTGCTTGGCTGTGGGGTGACTGAACCGGCCAGCATGGTGCTGGCAATGGGAACCTCGCTATGTCACATGGTTTTAAGCGATGAGGAGAAGCTCATCGAAGGTGTTAACGGTGTTGTTGAGGATGGAATTGTGCCAGGGCTGTTTGCTTATGAGGCAGGTCAACCGGCGGTAGGGGATATGTTTGCCTGGTTCGTCGAGACATCAATATCCGATGAGATAAAGCATCAGGCAGCTGCCGAGGGGATCAGTGTTCATAGCTGGCTGGAGAGAGAAGCGGATAAGCTGAAGCCAGGCCAATCGGGGCTCCTCGCCCTTGATTGGTGGAATGGTGGCCGATCGCCGATATTGGATCCGCAATTATCAGGCCTGATGGTCGGACTTACATTAAGTACGACACAGGCAGAGATGTATCGTGCATTACTGGAAGCTGCGGCTTTCGGTACGAGACGTATTGTTGAGTGCTTTGAGGCCGGTGGGGTTAAGATTGAATCTTTGTATGCTTGCGGCGGGTTGCCGCAAAAAAATAATTTATTAATGCAAATTTTCGCCGATGTGCTGGGTAAGGAGATTAAACTGGCCAAGTCCAGTCAGCCTGTAGCTTTAGGAGCTGCGATTTGCGGAGCAGCTGCAGCAGGGAAAGAAGCCGGTGGTTACGACAGTTTGACCGATGCTATTCAAGCGATGGGGCAAGTGCAAGAGCGATACATCCAACCGAATAAAGAGGTCAAGACCAAGTATGACCAGCTATTCGCCAATTACCGTAAGCTGCATGAATCGTTCGGATTACCGAATGGGGCATTAGGAAATGTGATGCATGATCTGAAGCAGATGCGAAACGGATAAAATAGCGAAGCACGCTTCAGATAAAACGAGGGCACCGTAATCAGATGAACGAAGCTCATCTTGCTATAGTATGAAGAATGCTGTTTAACAAGGAAAAACTTTTAATAGAATCCGTATAAAAAAGCAGCGCCCGACGGTGATCTCACGATCTCTGTGGGGCGCTATTTATTATTAGTCAGGAAGTTTACAATCGTCCGATGAGTTTCTTATATATTCTTCGGGTAGTGGGAAGGTGTAGCTATGTAGCTAAAAGAACTTGAACGGAATTGAAAGTTCCGTTATTTAATCTGCCGCCTCCAATTGAAGGCGATAGCGGAAGTCGGAATTCCGCTATGTGGAGCGAATGATGAATAGTAAGCACAAAAACGAGAGATAACGGAACAAGGTCTTCCGTTATCTCTCTGTTTGTTGCGCTTTCTATGCCATAGCGGAAGAATTACTTCCGCTAACAGTTTGACTCATTCATTATGGGTAGCAATAGCCGCTGTAAAGAAAGCACTTGCCGGGGTATTGAAGTGCCGCTACCGTTTAGGTACGAAGAAGTTCGAAGTATTTTGCCTAACGATTAATCATTATTGGCAAGCTTAAGGATTTCAAGCAGCTTGAAAAATAAGCTCAGTATAATGGCGGAGATGGTAGCCAGAGCCATTCCTTTCAATTCGAAGTGTCCTAACTTCAACGCCGCGCCGCTAAGGCCGATTACAAGAACTACAGTTGTCAGAATAAGGTTGACCGGCTTGGAATAATCCACTTTGGTTTCTACAAGCATCCGGATGCCGGAGGCAGCGATTACGCCAAATAGCAGCAAGGAAACGCCGCCCATGACAGGGGTCGGAATAGTTTGGATCAGCGCAGATATTTTGCCGACAAAGGATAGCACGATCGCAAGGATCGCTGCTCCCCCAATAACCCATACGGAATATACTCGGCTAATGGCCATGACGCCAATATTTTCACCGTAGGTAGTGTTTGGAGTTGAGCCGACCAATGAAGATAGCATTGTGGATATACCATTGCCCATTAAGGATCTGCTGAGTCCAGGGTCTTTGGATAAATCCTTTCCTACCATATTTCCCGTTACGATCAAATGACCTATATGTTCCGCAATTACGACGAGAGCGGCAGGAGCGATTATGAGAATGCTCACCCAGTCAAAGGTAGGGCTGTAGAAAGTCGGAAGCTTAAACCATTCTGCAGTCGCCAATGTTTCTCTAATATGCACCAAGCCTAATGAAGCGGCAATTATGTAACCAACAATGATGGATACCAAAATCGGAATGACCTTCAGCAGCCCTCGAAATACAACGGAGCCGACAACACCTACCAGCAATGTAATGATAGATACCGTTATAACGGTAGGATCCGGCGCCCAGCCAGCTGGGGCATCGCTCGGAGCGATAAAGCCAGCCATACCGGCAGCCGTAGGCACCAGCTCTAAGCCTATGACGGATACTATCGCTCCCATGGCGGCTGGCGGAAACACGACATCAATCCAACGTGTTCCAACGGCGCGGATCAACAACGCAACGATTGTAAATATCAATCCCACAATGAGAAATCCGCCTAATGCCGCACTATAGCCTTTGGAGCCCAGAACGATGAATACCGGAGAGAGGAAGGCGAAGCTTGATCCCAAGAAGGCGGGGATTTTCCCTTTTGTCATAAAAATGTAAAGCAATGTACCGATCCCGTTCATTAACAGGATGGTGGCTGGATCGACCTTAAATAATATAGGTACCAGCACGGTGGAGCCAAACATAGCGAATAAATGCTGCAAACTAAGCGGAATGCTTTCCCCAATTGAGGGGCGTTCATCAACCTGAATAATGCGAGACACGATGGATCCTCCTTAGATCTTAGGCTTTAGCCTAAACCTTCTTTGTAAGCAATAACTGAGTTTTGATTAGAAAACCTGCCCCATAAGTATGGCTTCTAATTAACTTGCCGTACGATATTTTACCATAAAATCCATTTAAGAAAAGAAGAAAATATTAATATTTCGGAATAATCTTGGATTGTAGGTGTTCATCCATGCCGATTCCATACGTTTTGGAATAAAGTATGTTGATTATTAATGAATTTGAAATCTACTGTAGAAGGGTGAAAAAGCAGTGCAGAAAAAGAAGGCCATTCGAACCCTGACTAGTAAATGGACTAAAACGCTTGCGCTTTTAAAAAGCAATAAGCTTTGTAGTCATGTGCCCGAAACAAGGTTGTTTAATAAATCCAGTGTTCTTTCTTTGCTAAAGAAGTATCAGATGGTTTATGTGAAGCCTGTTAATGGTTCATTCGGGCAAGGTGTCATAAGGGTGGATCAGCAGCATACTACGACCGGAAGGAAATACCGGTATCAACATGGGACAACATCCCGGAGCTTTGACAATTATGATGCCATGTATTCCTCGCTCTCGAAATCAAAATTGAAACGCAGCTACTTAGTCCAAAAAGGCATACACTTAATTAAATATAATAACCGGGTATTTGACATACGAATTATGGTCCAAAAAAACAGGGAAAGGAAATGGGAAGCAAGCGGTTATATCGGTCGAGTTGCCCATCCTAAAAAGATAGTCACCAATTTCCATAATAGTGGAAAGCCATTACCGCTGGAGACTTTGCTTGAACGTTTTGTACAAGGTGAGCAGAAGCAAAAGTATATAAGTGATCTGAAAAGACTGGGTTATCAAATTGCCGTTCATCTAAACAAGCATTACCCCGGCTTTAGAGAAGTTGGAGTCGATATAGGCGTCGATAAAGAGTTGAAGCCTTGGATTCTTGAAGTGAACACGGCCCCAGACCCTTTTATATTCAATCAGTTAAAGGATAAACGGATGTTTAACCAAGTAATTCATTATGCAAGAGTAAATGGAAGATTTCGCAAAAAGTAAGCTCTTATCCGATGGAACAGCCAGAGCCCATTCCTTTTCGCCTACAACAGCATATCATAAACCAAACTTTGCTAAGTGGAGATGAAGCTATGTCCTCTAATGGAACAAAATCAATAAGCAGCAAGACCACAATAGATATTCTGATCCCGGCGATAGAGAAGGATTTAGGAACACTTCCCTATGTTATTGATGCTGTAAGAAAAAATGTTAAGCATCCGATCGGGGACTTCATGATTGTTGCTCCAAGAAAGAAAAGAATAATTAATTTATGCATAAAAAAAGGATGTAAATTTATCGATGAAAATACAGTGCTCCCTATTACAAAATCGAATATCCATTATCGCTCCAAAAGATGGGATCGCTCAGGCTGGCTGTTTCAGCAGTTATTGAAGTTGGGTGGTGATTCCTTGTGTAAATCCAATTACTATTTGGTTATTGACGCTGATACGGTGTTAATTCGCCCGCATGTATTTAAATCCGGTAAGAAAACGGTATTTTATTGCCGTAGTTGGAGCCAGCCTGAATATTTTGCAACCTATAAAAAGCTGTTAAAAAGAAAGGCGCCATCACCGACATCTTTTGTTACCCATTATATGTTGTTTGAGAAAGCGAAGGTTGCCAAGCTTAAGAGGGATATTGAATCGAAGCATCCTAATCGAAGCTGGTATTCGGCGATCATACACAGTATTAACAAGTCGAAGCAATTTGGCTTTTCGGAGTTTGAAACGTATGCTAATTATGTGTACTCCAAAAACCCTGGAGCACTTCTCTTAAAGAAAGCAAGGAACAAAAGCTTAAATATGAACGTTACACAAATCTCCAAATCAAGGATAAACCAATTAGCCCAAAAGTATAGATCGATCTCTTTCCACAAGCGTAAAGGATATGTAATCAAATCAAAGGCGGGAGGGCATTGACCCCTTATAAGGTAGTATGGAAAGGTCCTGTAGAAAGAGCAAGCGGTCTGGGCATAGCAAGCAGAGAGTATGTATATGCGCTAAAACGGCTGGGGGTCGATGTTACAGTTGGGGCTGCCCGTAATAGATTGTTCCATGATGGAAGCAACAGGAAGCGTAAAATATTAATCTATCATCATTCGCCTAATACGATTAACATGAGCAAGGAAAGAAAAGCTTACGATCGCATCATCTTGAATACGGTTTGGGAAACGACAAAGATTCCCAGGCGTTGGTTAGCGAATATAAATAAATTCGATGCCGTGTGCGTCCCATCCATTCAAAACAAGCATGCCATGAGAAATAGCGGCGTGAGGGTTCCCATATTTATAGTACCGCATGGAGTTCATTCCCAAACGTATAATCCAAGCAATAAGAAGCTATCTATACCTGAGGCAAAAGGAAAATTTATATTTGTATCTGTATTTGGCTTCCAGCACCGCAAAAACCCCGAAGCTTTATTAAGAGCTTACTGGGAAGCTTTTTCCGCAAGTGATAATGTACTTTTGGTAATAAAAACGAACGGATATGCGGCCTATGAGAATGAAGCATGGATTAAGAATAGAATAAAAAATTATAAAAGCAGACTTGGTATACGTAAGGCTACGGCACCCGTGAAGGTCATCGGACGTCATGTTAGCTCCAAGCAGCTCAGAGGCATCTATACACTAGGTGATGCATTTGTATTGCCTACACGGGGAGAAGGCGTCGGATTGCCGTTTCTTGAATCGTTATCCAGCGGAGTTCCGGTTATTGCAACCGGCTGGGGAGGACACAAAGACTTTCTAACTCACAGAAATTCATTCCTGATCTCGTATAAGCTGAGGAATCCTGCAAGCAGCATGAACAGCAGGCACTCCATATCTCGCCAATTTCGCGGATTGTTTGCTGAGAAGGGGCAGCAGTGGGCTGAAGTGGATTTAAGCAGCTTAAAAAAACAGATGAGAGCCGCTTATCAGAACCCTCATCTATGCAAGCAGAAAGGACGGCAAGGCAGACAAGATGCGCTTAAGCTAACTTGGGATCGGGCAGGTTATGCCTTAAAGCAGGCTGTAGAAAAGGTCATTCAGTCGAAAAAAGGCTTGTAGAGGTTGCTCGAAAATCCATGGAAGGAGGAGAAAATCTTGCGAATCGTTCTCCTGTCAGGCGGTTCCGGAAAAAGACTTTGGCCTCTGTCTAACGAGATAAGATCAAAAGCATTTCTTAAACTGTTAAGCTCAGAGGACGGCGGAAAGGAATCGATGATACAGAGAGTTTGCAGACAATTGGATTCGGTGGGTCTGCTGCCACATACGTCTATTGTTACACATAGAAGCCAATTTGAAATTACGCAAAACCATATTGGTGACATGATCCCGATTATATGTGAGCCATATAAACGAGGGACATTTACGGCCATTGCTTTAGCCGCTGAATATTTTCATTCCAAGCTGAATGCAGACCCAAATGAAACGATATGTGTCCTGCCTGTAGATGTGTTTGTGGAAACGGCTTTCTTCCAGCTGCTCTACAAATTAAATGATGCTCTAGCTAGTTCCCAAGCTGATCTTGCCCTTATTGGAACGGTTCCCGGACATCCCTCTGACCAGTTCGGCTACATCGTTCCTCATGTAGAGAGTGACACCTTTTACAACTCTATCGCTCAGTTCGCAGAAAAGCCCGATGAAGCGATGGCGATTCGCCTAATCAATCAACAAGCGCTGTGGAATTGCGGTGTATTTGCGTTTTCTTTAAATTTCATGCTTTCCTATTTGAAAAATAAAGGACTGCCCATAGATTATGATCAATTGCTTGGAAGCTATGAAAATCTTCCTGAAGCAAGCTTTGATAAAGAAGTCGTAGAAAAAACAGCACATTCCGTCGTAATTCCCTATGAGGGAGCCTGGAAGGATCTAGGCAGCTGGGATACATTAACCAATCATCTGGAAAATACAGTTATAGGCATAGGCGAGTTATGTAATAACTCAATAAATACACATCTGGTTAATGAGCTGCCTACTCCCATTCATATCATTGATGTACCGAATGTAATCGTAGCTGCAAGCCCGGACGGTATTCTTGTGGCCAGCAAAAATAAATCGAGCCAAATTAAACAAAGGCTCAGCAATGATTGGGTCAGCAGTATGTATGAGGAAAAAAGCTGGGGCACTATACGGGTATTAGACTATTCGAAGTCAGGTAAGGAAATAGAATATGTAACGAAAAAAATGGAGCTGTACCCGGGTAAAGCAATAGGCAGTCATAAACATAAGAGCCGAAAAGAAATCTGGACGGTTATTTCCGGTTCGGGTGAATTTATGTTGGATGATAAGGTAGATCCGATTCAAACCGGAGCTGTGCTGCAAATTCCATGTGGAGCTAGCCATGGTGTGCGAGCTATAACCGCTCTTGAAATTATTAAAGTCCAGATTAGTACACACAAAGAGGCTGCCAACTAGTAGATTTTTCTACTTGCGTGGGAGCCTCTTTTTCCAATAATTATGTATAAAGCAGCTTTAAATTGGCAGTAAACTAAGGTTATTCCTTAAGCGCCCGTTACCTCCAGTAGTGTGGGCATACCGTCCTGAGCTCCGAACTTGGTGACGGATAAGGAAGCGGCTTTCACTGCAGAACGAATGGAGGATTCCAGGGATTGCTGAGAAGCGAGTCCGCAGCATAACGCTGCATTGAAGGCATCTCCTGCACCAGTGGTGTCTGCAACCTGAACCCGAATGGCAGGAATCGTCATTAGTTTATCGTCTTCCAGATAGGATACTCCCTTTTCCCCTCTTGTGACTATCAAGATTTGCCGGTGCAGCTTCTCCCAGTTCCGCATCCCTTCGGCAAGCTCTTCTTCATTGGCATACGTTCTTTCGGAGAGCAGCTCGAATTCGGTTTCATTTGGCGTCAAAATATCGACTAGTTCATGGATTTCATTGGGAAGGATTTTGGCAGGAGCGGGATTCAATACGGTTCGCACTCCATTGGAGTGTGCAATTTCCAAAGCTAGCTTGACAGCCGCTGTCGGTATTTCCAGCTGCAGAAGCAATATATCAGCATTTCGGATTACGGATTCATGCTCAGCAACAAGCTGTTCATTCGTGTGCGCGTTAGCTCCGGGGACTACTACAATACAGTTATCCTCGGCTGTATGTAAGATAGTGGCAGTTCCTGTAGGTACCTGCTCTATGACAGAAATATGTTCCGTTTTTACACCATATTGCGTTAATTGCTGTATAATCTGGCTGCCGAACACATCGTCTCCAACGGAACCGATCATAGTTGCAACAGCCTCCAGCTTGGCGCAGCCCACGGCTTGATTGGCCCCTTTGCCTCCAGGTAAATAACGAATATGTTGTCCTTCGATAGTCTCTCCGACTCGGGGCATTCTCTCTGTAGTAACGACCAGATCCATGTTCAAGCTGCCAACAATGACAATATGAGGATGACTCATAGCAATCCCTCGTTTCTCTAATTTGGTTAGTCAATTTGGTTCAACTCATTTAACTTGGTATATCTTATCATAACTCTTGGTTACGATAAACTCGATTTTATTACTGTGGCATGTTTGGTATAAATTTGCAGATCTTTAGAGGCTATCTTTTTCTGAGAGCTGTAAACGGGTTAGCCTTATTTTGGATTATCGAAGTTTTTTCTACGGTATGCTGTCGGGCTTATGCCAAAGAAGGATGAGAATTGCTTGGAAAAATAAAGCGGATCTCGAAATCCAACGTTATCGGAAACTTCAGCTACAGATAGCGTAGTGTGAGCCAGAAGGCGTGAAGCATGCCGCAGCCTTATTTTGAGCAAGGTTTCAATAATGGAATCACCTGTTGCTGACTTGAATAAATGGGCAAACCTTGAAGGGGAAAGCAGTACTCTTGAGGCCAGTCTCTCAACTGTATGCGTCTGCTGCATATTGTTGTTTAAATACTCCAAGGTGTTCAAAACTCGGGGGTCCAGGGTGCTGCGGTGAAACTGGGAATTGTACCTCGCGAGATGAAGCAAAAGCTCTTCCATTGCATTTTGTGCCAATCGCTCCTGGATGTTATCGGGCTCGATACAGTTGCGGATAACCCGCTGGAAGGCGGCAACCACCCTCCGGTGAACGTCATTTTGCGATATGTGCAGATGGAGCAGACCATCATCCAGTCGAGGCAAGTGGAGCAAGTCTGTCCAGGTCGGATTCGGAACAAAATGCGCCCACATAAAATGCCAAATCTCGTTCTCGGCTGTCCGGTAATCATGGGGAGTTCCAGGAGAAAGTATAAATACGTCCCCGGGAGAGCAGCTATGCTTACGGTTATTGATGCTATAAATACCATTGCCCGAAAGTGTGTAAGTAATCAGCCAATCACGTGTACCGTTGGGCCGGTAAGTATAATATCCGTATGGGGACCGGAAGGTGCTGGCCAGCAATATGCCTGGAACCGGGCTTTCAGTTATTTTCGCAGCAGAATCATCCATATTTATGACCATTCCGAACATTCCTCCTCTACTGTATAAAGCTTATAATGGCAATAGAAAATATGCAATATGACAGATTTGCAATAAGCAGGATTGTAGGTATCTGCATGTTTGGCTACAAGTGCGAAGAGAAGGAAAATTCATTTTATTAGGATGAGGTGAGGTTCGGATGTCATATGAATTAACTGTACTAACCACAGAGCAGAAAGAGAAGTTTGAAACAGAAGGTTATTTAATTGTGAATGGATTATTTTCCGATGAAGAGCTGGAAGAGATCATGGTAACTTTTGAGCAAATAAGCGAGCAAACGATTCCAGGCCACTTTGAGCCGGATTGGAGTCCGGATACAACGGATGTGCTAAAGCGTTATCCCCGGGTCATGCAGCCACATCGGTTTAACGAGACAGCTCTTAAATATATGCTTCATGAGCCTGTTCTCCAAGTCCTTCATGATTTATTCGAGGAGAACCCGCTGGGCGCTCAAACGATGTTTTATTACAAACCACCTGGTTCTCGCGGACAGGCGCTGCATCAGGATAACTTTTATTTGAAGGTGGAACCGGGGAACTGTATAGCGGCTTGGATGGCGGTTGATCCGGCTGATGAAGAGAATGGCGGGCTGCTTGTCGTCCCCAGAACAAGTGAGCACGAAATTGTTTGTCCAGAGCTGGCGGATGACAACGAATCCTTCACCAAGCATTTGGTAAAAGTGCCGCAAGGCAAACAAATCATTCCTGCTATTATGAAGAAGGGCGACGTTTTGTTCTTTAACGGCAATTTGATCCATGGCTCCTACCGCAACAAATCGAAGGATCGCTTTCGTCGGGCATTTATTTGTCACTACGCCGGCGAGTCGACAACCCGGATAGCTAATTTCTACAGCCCGTTGTTTCGTGCAGACGGCACCAGGGTTGATGCGGAGGCGAATCCGGACGGCGGTCCCTGCGGTGTTGAATTTGATAGTCTTTACCCGCATTGAAGTGGAGCTTATCGCAGCATATTTTTCTGAAAAAGCTTAACTTGGACTGGGTCTGAGTCAGGCTTTTTTGGCATATAAGGAAGTTTAGGCGCTTTAGAGCGCTAAAGTGGGGTGCCCTTTCTAATTAAGTTTGCCGAGGGTAGCCTATTTATCTCGCAAGACAAGCTGCCTTTTAGATTTAAATGTATCCTCAATGAAAGATTCTCGTCTCGATCAGAGAGCTTTTCGAAGGAATGAAGAATGAGCGAGTAACCTGCCTGCCTTGCTTAGATTAGAGCTATATTAGCGCTTAAGATCTTTAATCCCCCATGATCATGGGGGATTTTTATATGGAGATAGCGGCGATGAGCCCTGGAGGATTTTGTACGGAACTGAGAGTTCCGTTATTCCATCTGCCGCCGCCAATCTGGGGCGATAGCGGAAGCGGGAATTCCGTTATGTTGGCCGAATTGGAGCATTTATGCACAAAACAGAGCAATAACGGAACTAGCTGTTCCTGTATCACTCTGATTTTTGGACTTTTCAGGCAATAGAGGAACAATTACTTCCGTATTTCCCTTCACTTCCGTGGATGCAATACTGGCGTGTTGATTAGGGTTATGTGCAGGTGATCTCTGCGCTAAGAACACGACTTCAACAGCGGCCGTAATCCCACACCCATTCCTCCAAAGCGCACAAACGTAGATCGTACACCAAGGATGCCATAAGGCATTATATTTTCTATATAGCGTACTATGTCAATAAGCTTTAAACTGACTTTTGAGTAACTCAAACACACCTAACCATAAAAATTTTTAAAAATTAGTTAGCAACTGACGAAGAGCAGTGGACTTAACCGTCATATCTCGAACTT
>NZ_JANQBD010000054.1 GCF_024722015.1 Paenibacillus radicis (ex Xue et al. 2023)
TACGAACGCTTCCCAATGCTTATGTTCGTCAAAAAATATCCGATGTAAGATGTCCTGTTTCATATCACTAATTTATCAATATTTTGAATGTGGGGGAACTCCAAAAATTTATACTTTCTATTATCTTAAGAAAAGCTTCTGATCGAAGCCCTCTCGATGAAGATACATTCGTGTCTAAGCGGTTGCTTTTCTTGCAATATTAGAAAGGTGAACCTCCGGTTCAAACTTATATTTTCTAATATTATCAAAAAAACCTCCTTTCGCATTTAATCTGCATAAGGAGGTTGTTATCTTTAATATGTAGGTTATAACTTAAGTGGCGGAAAGAGTGGGAGTCGAACCCACGCACGGCTTGCGCCGCCTAGCTGATTTCGAGTCAGCCCCCTTGGGCCTCTTGGGTACCTTTCCGCGCTAAAAAGGGACAAGTAGTAATATACCACAGTTTAGCCATGGTTTGCAACCATTATCTTAGAGTCAATCCGCGCTTAATTCTGAAGCACTGGGGTTAGAACGCAGCACCTTCTTCAGTTTGCTTTCGAACTTCGCCCTCGGTACCAGTACGCTATGCTTGCAGCCTACACATTTGATGCGGATATCCATTCCAAGCCGGATTACTTCCATTTCATTGCTCCCGCAAGGGTGAGGCTTCTTCATTTGGACAATATCGCCTAGTTGATACTGTTTTCGTTCCATACACGCCCTCCCCCTTTTCTTTGTATTGGAAACATGGACGCTAGTTTAATTAGCCTGGGACTCTTTGCTCTCAATACTTAAAGCGTCCAAAGCTTTTTTGATTTCGGCATAAAGCTCTCGAGATACTAGTGCCTGTGTGTTCGGCTTGCACTCCACCGTTGTTCGAAGTGTTATTTCTGAGGTGCTAAGCGTTTGTACCCCAAGCACTTGTGGCTCTTTTACCATATTGACATTGGATTCGTAATTTTTCAATACGGTTGTCCGCAGCACTTCTAATGCTTTATCAATATCTGACGCATAAGCAATCGAAATATCTACAACAGCTATTGAATTATTCAATGAGAAGTTGGTTACCTGATTTATAGTCCCGTTGGGAATAAAATGGACTTCCCCTGTCCAGCTCTTCAACTTCGTAACCCGCAGCCCGATTTCTTCTACTGTTCCTTTATACGTTCCTATTTGAACTATATCCCCTACTGCGAATTGATCTTCAAATATAATAAAAAAGCCGGTAATAACATCTTTTACTAAGCTCTGCGCACCAAATCCGATGGCCAATCCAACGACGCCTGCACCCGCCAATATAGGCTCCAAACGGATACCGAATTGATTAAGAATCATTAATATGACTATAAAATTAACCACATATGCAGTGATATTACCCAACAATCTTCCAATCGTATTTGTCCGTCTTGTATCGAGCTTTAACGGGTTCCTGTCTCTGGCAACCAGCATATGCTCCAAAGCCTTATTTGCAAGCTTCATGACCAGCCGGCCTGCGAAATAAATAAAAATGACTTTTAACGCCCCGATAAGAAGACCTGTCCATACCTCCGGATTGGAGATATAGGCGATGAATGGATCCCACACCTGCTGCCATCCGGCAATTAACCCCATTTTATCCTCCAGAAGAAAACCTTGTACCAAATAATTCATTTGTTTCCCACCCTATGCATCCATGTTAACATACTGATCGTCTTTTTTGAAGAAAATGCCCCTTATTTCTACTCTTTCTTCTTCTATGATTTGTTTCACTCTTTTATACTCTTCTTTGGGAAATTCAAGGGAAAGTGCACATCCTGCTGTAATATCCTTGGGCGTAGGACGCATGTCATTCTCTATTTCTGCATATTCCAGCAGCATCTCAGCTCTTAACGCCTGTTGGGTCGAATCAAATGCCATTAATAACATGCCCTCTCACCCCTATCATTTTTTCACAAACTTACGTATAAATTGAACCCTTCTTCCGTATACTAGTAAAAATTGTTTTTACACTCCTACGAACTGGAGGGCCATTATATGAAATTTTCTTTTCATAGAGACACCGTGATGCCAAAAGAGGTTGAAAATTTAAAGGTTCAACACACCGAAAATAACATCATCGAAGTCCTGTCTGACCGTCTATGCTCAGTGCTTGGTCAAATCCCTACACAGCAGCCTCTCATCATTGTATGCGTTGGAACCGATCGCTCGACTGGAGATTCCCTTGGTCCCCTTGTTGGTTCACAGCTCAAAAAGTACAGCTTAGAAAGCTTTCACTTATATGGAACTCTCGAACAACCTGTCCATGCTATGAATTTGAAGGAAACTCTTGAAGCTATCAACTCCCAGTACAATAACCCTTACATTATAGCCATTGATGCATGCTTAGGTCAGCTAGCCAGTGTTGGATGCATCCAGATCGGTAACGGTCCGGTCAAGCCTGGGGCAGGCGTTAATAAAGAACTTCCTCCTGTAGGCAATATGCATATTACTGGAATCGTTAATGTAGGCGGTTTTATGGAATATTTCGTACTTCAGAACACTCGCCTTAGTCTTGTTATGAGCATGTCTGAAGTTATTGCCCGCTCTTTCTACGTCGCATTAAGCAATATTAAACGCTTTGCAGCCGTTACTTCGTTGACACACATCGATTAATAGCTTCTTTTTCTTCAGGTGACAGAGGATACTGGGACTGCCCTTTCGTCAATGGCTTTGCGTATACATAGGTCTCTTCCCTGTTATGAATTCCCGACACTACAACTCCATCTACATTTTCATCCAAAATAGCTAGTGAAAAGCTAAGATCGCTGCCGCTCTCTGCAAATGCATTGTAGCGGTAGATGCCTATTTTGGACTTCATTGTTTTCATCTGCTGCGTTATTAATTGAATCTGCTGTTTGACTCCATCTACTTCTGCGTTACTTGATGCCACCTTTTCTTGCAAACCAATCAATGCACTTTCCACGTTTAAACTTGCATCGCCATTTAGCATACTCATATAGTTTTTTCTAAGCTTATTCAGTTTACTCGATAATACAAGCACAATTATTAGAAAAACTACAATTACAATTATCATAACAACCATCAGCACTCTGACATCCAGCAACTCCAGTATTTCCCCCACACTCATTTCCTCCTGCATCTCTATGAATAAGGCCCTTTACTTCATATGCTTAGCGATTTCCTTCACCGCACTTATTAGACGCTCGACTTCCTCATTTGTTGTAAAATACCCTACACTCGCTCTTACAGCACCTCTCTCCAGCGTCCCCGCGCTTTCATGAGCTAATGGAGAGCAATGGTAACCGGCACGAACCGCAATTTGAAAGGATTGATCTAATATAAAAGCAATCTCTGATGAATCCGATTGATTTATAGTAAAGGATACGATTCCTGTTCTATTTTGCCCCAAATCTGGCCCCAGCACTGAAACTCCTTCAATTCCCATCAATGCTTCCATAAGCAATTGAGTTTGTTCCCATTCTTTCTTATGTATACGCTCAACTGTTTCTTTAAGCACAAATTTTACACCTTCATTTAATCCGGCTATTCCCACTGTGTTTTGAGTACCCGACTCATATCGATCCGGCCTTACTGTAGGCTGGTCTATAGCTTCCGACTGACTCCCCGTCCCACCATGCAGCAGAGGCTCCAATTCGAGCTCAGGGGCTATATAGAGCCCTCCTGTACCCTGAGGTCCCAACAGACTCTTATGGCCCGGAAAAGCCAGCATATCGACCCCCATAAGCGCCACATTTAAATCAAGCGTACCTGCCGTTTGCGCCGCATCCACCAACAACTTAACCCCTGTTTGTTTACACAACTCTCCCAATTGCTCTACAGGTAAAATACTCCCTAATAAATTGGAACCATGACTGCAAACTAATAAAGTTGTTTTACTGTTAAACGCTTCTTTGACGTCCTGAACAGAAAGTTCACCTTTTTCATTAGTTTTCACATAGCTTATACTTACCCCTTTTGTTTTCTTCAAAAACTCTAAAGGTCTGCGAACTGAATTATGTTCAACAGCAGTACACACTACATGGTCTCCCTCTTTTACAAACCCCATTATCGCTTGATTCAGCGCCATTGTAGTATTCAGTGCAAAGGAAATATCATTAGGATTTTTAACTTTCAGCAGCTTCGCCAAGCTTTTTCGCGTTTCGAACAGCGCACGACTTGCTTGTACAGCCATTTGATGACTTCCCCTGCCCGGATTAGCGCCATAATGAAGCATACACTCCTGCATAGCTTGTAATACTTCAGGCGGTTTGGGCCACGATGATGCTGCATGATCTAAATAGGCTATATTCATTATCTTCTCACCCTCCTTCATAAAAAGTAGCATACCTAGTCTGCCCCATTCAAGCAGGCAATAATAAGGTATGCTACGTCAACTTCCCATTCGTTTCTACCGTTCCTTTTAAACTGATCTATACGTCAAGAAATCTTCCCTTGCAGCAGCTCCAACAAACGATCCAAATCATCTTTGGAATAATAAAGCAATTCAATCTTCCCTTTATTATTGTTGTGTTTAATTTTCACTGTTGTTCTGTACATTTCTCGCAAGTTTTCTTCCAATTCATTAATGTACGGATCTTTTCGTTTCGATTTCGCGGAAGCAGCCTTCTTGTTGTCCGTCTTTTCTTCCAACCGCTTTACTTCCTCTTCTAGCTCACGAACACTCCATTGCTCTTTTATCGCCAACTCTGCTAAAGCTTTTATCGTTTTCGTATCCTTTAATCCGATGATTGCTTTTGCATGACCCATTGATAATGTTCCACGTGAAACATATTGTTTAATTTCTTCAGGAAGCTGAAGCAATCTCAAGAAGTTTGCAATATGCGATCTGCTCTTCCCTACCTTAACAGACAACTCCTCTTGCGTTAAAGAAAATTGATCTATCAAAGCTTGATATGCGATTGCAATTTCCATAGCATTAAGATCTTCACGCTGCAGATTTTCAATCAAAGCAATTTCCATAACCTGCTGATCACTGAACTTTTTAATTACAGCTGTGATTGTTGCCAAGCCGCAAACTTGAGAAGCTCTGAATCTGCGTTCGCCTGCTATGATTTCATATCCTTTTAAAACACTTCTAACTATGATAGGCTGTATAATTCCGTGTTCTTTTATCGACGCTGCCAATTCATTGATCGATTCATCATGAAAAGTCCGTCTTGGTTGATATGGGTTGGGTCTCAGTTGTGACAACGGGATTTCTACGATTTTATCGTCATCCCCAATACTAAGAGCCGGTAATAATGCATCCAAACCTTTGCCTAATCGTTTACTCAAAGTGCGATCACTTCCTTCGCAAGCTCCATGTACACTTCGGCCCCTTTGGAACGCGGGTCATACGTAATGATCGATTGACCATGGCTCGGCGCCTCACTTAGCCTTACATTTCGTGGAATAATAGTTTGATAAACTTTTTGCTGGAAATACTTTTTCACTTCTTCAATTACTTGCATGCCCAAGTTCGTTCTCGCATCAAACATTGTTAACAGAACCCCTTCAATCTGAAGAGTGGTATTCAAATGTTTTTGTACCAAGCGAACTGTATTCAACAACTGGCTCAAGCCTTCCAAAGCGTAATACTCACACTGGATTGGTATAATAACCGAATCTGCTGCTGTTAAAGAATTAACCGTAAGTATACCCAAAGATGGCGGACAATCGATTAATATATAATCAAATAGATGTTTGACCAAATGCAAAGATTTCTTTAATCTGACTTCACGTGAAATAGTCGGCACCAGTTCTATCTCTGCACCCGCCAATTGAATTGTAGCAGGTATTATCTTCAAATTCGGTATGGCTGTATCGACCATAGCATCTTTTGGGTGAATGTCATTGATAATGACATCGTAGATACAGTAAACAACATCAGCCTTGTTAACACCAATACCACTGGTTGTATTCCCTTGAGGATCAATATCAACTAACAGCACCCTTTTACCTAATGCCGCCAATGATGCCCCAAGGTTAACGGACGTTGTTGTTTTACCAACACCACCCTTTTGATTTGTGATTGCTATAATCTTAGACAAAATCATTTCACCTCAATAAAATACTAATAACAAGCAATAACCCGGACTAATTAATAACTACAGTCAACTAATTCGAAATAATTCCATAGACAGAACTATACCCATACATACAAACAAATGAAGTGACCTTTTGAAAAACAACATTTGCAACTTAACAATCTTAAATCGACTCTAAGCCACGCAAAAGCGCAAACACATCATAAAAAATTAACAAGAAACCCGCTTTCGAAGCATTTCACGGATAAGCGACCTCGATTTATTTGTAGGGTTACTTGCAATATCAGAATTTTCTGTTCCACTGTAAACTAAACATTCTGACATTATAAAAAGGTTAAGAAAAGCTCCCTTTAACGGAGCCTTAATAGAATTATTCTCTTATAAATAGCAACTAATCTATCATACTATATTTTTCACCGTTTTGGTATCTTGATTACGATTTCATAATGATCTTCATGATCTTGTTCATGTGTATTGATTTGCAAGCCAGAGGAAGTCACCATTTCAACGGATTGCCTGATTGTGTTTAATGCCAGACGCACATCTTTCGAAAATGAAACTCGCTTCGTCTTTTTGATCTTGGCTGTCTCTTTCAGAAACTGAATTCTAGCTTCCGTTTGTTTAACATTTAGTTCCTTGGCCAAAATGTCTTCCAGCACTTTAACCTGCAAATCCTCCTGGCTCAAAGAGAGCAAGGCGCGAGCATGTCTTTCTGTAATCTTACGCTCCATTAAAGCCAATTTAACCGGCTCGCTAAGGTTTAACAGACGAATTTTGTTAGCTATTGTGGATTGGCTTTTCCCCAAACGCTGAGCTAAACTCTCTTGTGTTAAATTGTGTAAATCTATTAATTGTTGATAGGCTATCGCCTCTTCAATCGCTGTTAATCCTTCACGTTGCAGGTTCTCTATTAATGCGATAGAAGCAGCTTGAGAATCATTAAAATCCCGGACTATTGCTGGAATTGTATCCAATCCAAGTTTTTTGACAGCTCTCCATCTACGCTCTCCGGCAATTAATTCAAACTTGTTGTTCCTAACACGGACAACGATCGGCTGTATAACGCCGTGAGTTTTAATGGTCTGACACAGCTCTTCAATTCGCTCATCATCAAAAATTGTTCTAGGCTGATATGGACTTGGAACGATATCTTGGATTGAAATATTTTTAATTTCATCCGTCGAAGATTTATCCGTGAATCCAAACAATTTAGAGATCTGTTCTTTCATTAATCTAACCACCCGATCTTTAGCCGTAAATAGCAAAATACTACTCTAATAAATTCTCCAAAAGCTTGCCATTTCCTGCAAGAATATTGGCATAATCATGAATAATATTTCAATTTTACATCTTGTGGAATTATATTATTAAAATATAGAAATAAACAATTAAAATGATTATAAATGACATCCTTGAGATAATCTCAATATCAGTTTGCAAACAGAAAACTTAGAACCATAAAACACAAGAAATGTTTCACGTGGAACATTAAATAAGAGGAAGCTTTAGAGGTAACCCCGCTTTTCGCGGATATTTATATGGTGTTTGGAACGTTTTACGAATAACAACCAAATGTCTTGTGGAATGCTCCTCATCCGGTAGCTCGAAATGATGTGTATGTATATGTTTCCCCTTAAGCTCTTTCAAGCTATAGCTTGCTTCCTTGACCTCTTCTTGAACATCGTTCCCCTTCATTGCTATAAAACATCCATCGATGGCGGTAAAAGGTAAACAAAACTCATTAAGTACGGAAAGCTTCGCAACAGCTCTGGCCGTTACGATATCATAACTATCACGATGTTGTGGTAAACGAGCAATGTCCTCTGCTCTGCCGTGTATGCACTCCACATTCGTTAGCCCTAACGTCGAAGAAAGATGATTCAAAAATTGAATTCGCTTGTTTAGAGAATCTACAATAGTTATTTTAAGATGGGGAAAAGCAATTTTGAGCGGTATGCTAGGAAACCCAGCTCCTGAGCCTATATCGGCCAGGCTCTTCTTATCTTTCAAGGAAACAAAAAAAGAAACAGAGAGCGAGTCAAAGAAGTGTTTGACATAGACTTGCTCTCTCTCTGTAATGCCAGTCAGATTCATCTTTTCATTCCAGGATACTAACTCTTTGTAATATAATTCATATTGCAAGAGCTGCTGTTCCGATAATTCGATCTGATATGGTTTTAGCGATTCTAAAAAAATAGTTTGTATAGGATCCATCATTGACCTCTGGCTGCTAATACTTTATTGTAATGCTCCAAATGGATAAGCAATATGGAAATATCCGCTGGAGTAACACCTGAAATACGTGTTGCCTGCCCTATTGAGATAGGACGAATTTTAGCCAGCTTTTGCTTAGCTTCCATCGCTATACCATGAATTTCTTCATAAATAATATCGTCCGGAATTTTCTTTTTCTCCATTTTACGTAAACGCTCCACTTGAATGAGCTGCTTCTCAATGTATCCGGTGTATTTGATTTGAATTTCGACCTGCTCCTTCATTTCATCCGAAAGAACATTCGGACTCGGCGAGATCCCATGAATGTGCTCGTAGGATACCTCAGGTCGGCGAAGCAAGGAAATTAAATCAACGGAATTGTTAATCTCCGCACTTCCTATAGAAGTAAGCATTTGTTGAGCATCTGCCGGTTTTACTTTGGTTGTTTTCAGGCGTTCGATTTCTTCGTCAACTAACCGATATTTTTCCAAAAAGCGTTTATAACGCTCCTCTTTAATTAAACCGATATCATGACCAATAGGTGTTAATCGAAGATCAGCATTGTCATGTCTCAGCAATAATCTGTATTCAGCTCGTGAAGTAAGCAGCCGATAAGGTTCATTCGTACCTTTTGTCACCAAGTCATCAATTAATACGCCAATATAACCCTCGGAACGATCCAATACTACTGCTTCATGTCCAAGCACTTTTCTTGCCGCGTTGATCCCCGCCATGACGCCTTGGCCTGCTGCTTCCTCATAGCCTGAAGTTCCATTAATCTGTCCAGCCGTGAACAAACCGCTAACCACTTTCGTTTCCAAAGAAGGTTTAAGCTGCGTAGGTATAACCGCATCATACTCAATAGCGTAGCCTGTTCGCATCATCTCCACCTTCTCGAGTCCCGGAATGGAACGCAAAATGTTGAGCTGTACATCCTCTGGCATACTTGTGGAAAGACCTTGCACATAATATTCGGACGTATTACGTCCTTCCGGCTCCAAAAAGATTTGATGCTTTGCTTTATCGGCAAAACGCACGATTTTATCCTCAATTGACGGGCAATAACGGGGTCCTGTACCTTCAATAGCCCCTGAGAACATTGGCGCACGATGTAAATTATCATTAATAATCTGATGGGTTTGTTCCGAAGTGTAAGTTAACCAGCACGGTAATTGATTAGGGATTTCTTCAGTTGTTTCGAAAGAGAAAAACTTCGGCTTATCATCCCCTGGTTGAATAACCGTCTTACTGAAGTCAATCGTATCTTTATGGACACGCGGCGGAGTACCTGTTTTGAAACGAACTAGCTCCAGCCCTTGATCTTTTAGAGATTGAGATAATTTAACAGCCGGTTGTTGATTATTAGGCCCACTTTCATACATTAATTCGCCCATAATGATTTTTCCGCGAAGATAAGTGCCGGTTGTAATAACTACAGCCTTGGCCAAATATTGAGCACCTGTTTTTGTAACAATCCCCTTACATACGCCGTCCTCAACAATCAGTTCTTCCACTAATCCTTGACGAAGCGTCAATTTCTTTTCATTTTCCATTGTTTGCTTCATCATATGTTGGTACAGAAATTTATCAGCTTGTGCGCGAAGTGCGTGAACGGCAGGTCCTTTACCTGTATTCAGCATCCTCATTTGAATGTATGTTTTATCAATATTTCGGCCCATTTCGCCGCCCAACGCATCAATCTCACGAACAACATGGCCTTTGGCCGGTCCACCGATTGAAGGGTTACAAGGCATAAATGCAACCATGTCCAAATTAATCGTTATCATTAATGTTTCGCAACCCATACGAGCTGCTGCAAGCGCTGCTTCACATCCTGCATGACCCGCACCAACAACAATGACATCATACTGCCCTGCTACATAACTCATTGATTCTACCTCCTGGGAGTTTTCAAAAGAAAACTTACTTCATAAATTTATTAAGCTATAACCTTATTTCAAAAAAAATGCCCTATATCATTATTTACCCAAACAAAACTGCGAAAAAATTTGATCTATCAACGAATCGCCAACAGAATCTCCGATAATTTCTCCAAGCTGCTCCCATGCATTGCGGATATCGATTTGAACCATATCTATAGGCACGAAATTCTCGGTTGCCGTAAATGCCTCTTCAAGAGAGTTTCGAGACTTTTTTAACAAGGAGATGTGCCGTGCATTACTTACATAAGTCAGGTCATTTGATTCTACCTGACCACTGAAGAAAATACTAGCGATAGCTTTTTCCAAGTCCGTAATCCCCTGCTCTTCCAGCAGCGACATCATAACAATGCGTTCCGCAGGAAAATGCTTCTGTAAAAGGTTCAGCTCTATTCGCTGCTCCAAATCTAATTTATTTACAATGATAATGGTTTGCCTGTCCTTAAGCTGCTCGATTATTGTCATCTCATCTGGCTCGAGTGTATCCGCTCCATTGAAGACCAGAAGAATCAAATCGGCTTCGACAAGTGCATCTTTCGATTTCTGCACCCCAATCTGCTCAACCAGATCAGAGGTTTCACGTATACCTGCTGTGTCCAATAGCTTGAGGGGAATGCCATTAACATTAACGAACTCCTCTATAACATCCCTCGTCGTTCCGGGAATATCGGTTACAATCGCCCGATTTTCTTGTGCCAATGTATTCAACAATGAGGATTTGCCAACATTCGGCTTACCTATAATAGCTGTAACAATACCCTCACGTAGAATCTTGCCCTGCCGCGCAGTATTAAGTAAATCATCTATTTGCCCCATAGCGGCCGAACATTTATTCTTGATAAAAGCATTGGTCATTTCTTCGACATCATGCTCCGGATAATCAATATTCACTTCTATATGTGCCATCAACTCTACTAATTCGTGACGCAGCAGCTTAATTCTTCTGGACAAGGTACCTTCCGATTGCTTCATAGCGACCTGGTAAGCTCTATCCGATTTGGCCCGAATTAAATCAATAACCGCCTCAGCTTGGGATAAATCAATTCTACCATTAAGAAAGGCACGTTTCGTAAATTCGCCGGGCTCAGCTAACCTTATCTCCTGCTGCTCCAGCAACAAATCGAGAACTTTCTTTACAGAAATAAATCCGCCATGACAGCTAATCTCTACTACATCCTCCGTAGTAAACGAACGTGGCGCTTTCATTAGGGTAACCAGCACCTCATCTACACTAGCCAAGGTTTGAGGATCTTTAATATAACCATAATGTACTGTATGTGTGGAGGCTTCTTTTAATTTATCCTTACCATAGAAAATTCGATCAGCTGCCGTAACCGCGTCATCCCCGCTTATACGAATAACAGCAATTCCTCCCTCACCCAATGGAGTCGATATAGCTGCTATGGTGTCATTTAACATAGTTGCACCTCTGTCTCTTAATCAAATAACCAGCTCCGCCTTCATTTAAATACGAGGCAAGAAGCTTTATTGGAGTGGCTCCAACTGAAAAATGCAATGAGTCATAACTATGACATCATTGCACCCGGAAGTTTATCTGTACACGATAACAATTCTACGGTTTGGTTCTTCACCCCTGCTAAAGGTCCGAACCATAGGATGGTCCTGCAGTTTAGCATGGATCACCTTGCGCTCATGAGAAGACATGGGCTCCAAGACAACTTCTTTCTTCGTACGAATCACCCTATCAGCCAACCTTGCGGCCAAATCCTCTAAGGTTTTCTTCCGCCGTTCACGGAAATGCTCAGCATCCAGAACAATACGAACATGGGAGGTCGCATAACGGTTCGCCACAATGTTAACCAGATATTGAAGCGCATCCAAAGTTTGCCCTCTTCTACCGATCAGCATCCCCAAATCCGAACCGAATAAATGAAGCTCCAATCCGTCCTTGTCCGTTTTCTTATCAATACGTACTTCCAAGCTCATCGTTCTAAAAACATCCTGTAAAAAATAAATGGCTTCATCAACAGCATCCGGCAAAAACTCTAGCTCAACTTTCGCATCCCTAGAACCAATAAGACCAAACAACCCTCTAGAGGGCTGTTCAAGGACTACCAATTTTACCCGATCCTCCGTGGTATCCCATTGACGAAGGCCGTTTTTCACGGCCTCTTCAATTGTTTTACCCGTAACCACAATTTTTTTCATTTAGACAGGCCACCCTTATTTTGAGGTCCGTATATGAAATAAGACTGCACAATCGTGAATAGATTACTATATACCCAGTAAAGAGGAAGTGCTGCTGCAAAGTTCATAGCCATTACGAAAATCAATACGGGGAAAATGAACATCAAGTTCTGCATTTGAGGCGCCATTTGCGACGACATCATTTTTTGCTGGAAGAACGTAGTTAACGCTGCCAGTAAAGGCAGAATGTAATACGGATCCTTAGTACCCAGCTGCAACCAAAGGAAGGAATGATCGGCGATATATTGATTCCGCATGATAGCATTATACAAAGCAATCAAAATTGGCATCTGTACAATTAAAGGAAAGCAACCGGCAAGCGGATTCACACCATTCGATTGGAATATCTTCATCGTCTCTTCTTGCTGCTTTTTAGGATCATCTTTATATTTTTCTTTTAATTTCTTTATTTCAGGCTGAAGCTCCTGCATCCGTTTGGAACTTTTATATTGCTTCAACGTTAGAGGTAATATGATGAAGCGGATTATTAGAGTAACAACTAGGATGGACAAACCGTATTGTCCCCAAAGAAGCGTCGCAAACCAATCGAGAACATCAGACAATGGACCAACGAAATACTTGTCCCATACCCCATTGTTAGGATCGATCTTTGTTGTTGCCGGGGCACATCCCGCAAGCAGTAAAAAAGCAAACATAAGCGGCAAATATTTAGCTAGTCGACGCGTCAAAATGAAGTCCTCCTAATTTATCTTTTCCAATAATAAACTATACCATATCTTATAGAAAAAAAGAAATGGAACCGCTTATTTTCGGACTGATTGTGCAGCTCTCTTTAGTACATGAAAAATACTCTTTTCCATTTCAGCATAAGCCATTCCTACAACAGGCTTCCTGGCAATCAAAATTAGATCGTAACCAACCGGGAATCTCTGTGCATTCAACCGGACAATTTCCTTCACCATCCGCCTTATCCGGTTTCGGACAACAGCATTACCAAGCTTTTTGCTTACCGAAATACCCAGGCGGAATCCCGCTTGCTGATGCCGTACATAGGAATATAGAACAAACTGGTGGTTAGCCACCGATTTGCCCCCGCGGTATACCTTATCGAAATATTCCCTTTTCGTTAGTCGATTTTTCTTCTCCACAGGCAGTTCTCTCCATATCCCGGACCGGTCAGCAAAACAATACTAGCGTGTACTAAAACAAGGTGTTTTAAAACAAACCTTTTGCTATCTATTGAAATTTGTATCAAATCATTTAAAAAACAACAAAAAAGACCACCTGTTAGTGGCCTCTTGTATTAAGCGCTCAAAACTTTTCTGCCTCTTTGACGACGAGCAGCAAGTACTTTACGACCATTTTTTGAACTCATTCTTTTACGGAAGCCGTGTACTTTTTTGCGTTTTCTTACATTCGGTTTAAACGTAGGACCCATCTATCCTGCACCTCCTTGAGGAAATTCCATTCCCGAAAATACCTCTTAACATTAAACCACCTTACGAGGAAAAAGTCAACTTGTTGTTCTTGTATGGATAAACAGTTATACCCTCCTCCTGAATGCATGTTCTTCATCAAGGTTATCCCAAGCACCGAATAAAAAATCCGATGTTATCAACAAGAAAGAAACTTTCATATCCTGTGCTCAAGTAGGATCATTTATTTTGTCAAAACATGTAGTTGTGTATAACAAAAAGTCAAAAAATCGGATAAAGTCGAAATAATAACAAAATATTAACAATATCTTGTGCTGTGTATAACAGTTACACACAATCTATGGGAAATGTGGATAAAACCCAAGATTCCATTGATTATCCATGCATATTTTGATATTATGGTTATGCTCATCCTGTGGATAGCAATAAGTACTCCACAGAATTATCAACAGGCTGTGGATATCTTTGTGAACAATTTACACTCCTATCTAATAAAGATTGTCCACAATAGCTTAACAATGTGGATATAATCCGACATAACTCGCTTTCTTTCAACAATTACCTGGCTTATGCCACATCGCTTATTTTTTAAAGGAGTGAATACTATTGTGGAAAGCCATCCCAACGAGCAATGGCAGCAAGTTCTTTCCATTATTCAAACTAGGCTAAGTAAACCAAGCTATGAAACGTGGTTTACATCCACAAGAGCCGTAATTTTTAACGATTCAAAAGTCGTCATCTGCGCCCCTAATAACTTTGCTCGAGAATGGCTGGAAAACCGATATACCAAGCTCATAAGAGACACCATACTTGATTACACAGGAAAACCAGCCGAAGTGAAATTTGTTATCGAGACCGAAGAAGAAAAAGCTGCATCAGCAACCTCCTCCCAATCGTTCCATCCTGTGAAAGCTCCGCCCACCGTTCCTGAAGAAACGTTTAGTCATATGATGAACTCCAAGTACACATTTGATACGTTTGTCATTGGTTCAGGGAATCGCTTTGCCCATGCGGCCTCGCTCGCAGTAGCAGAAGCGCCGGCCAAAGCTTATAATCCGTTGTTTTTATACGGAGGCGTGGGATTGGGCAAAACACATTTAATGCATGCTATTGGCCATTATGTGTTGGAACATAATCCGAGTGCCCGTGTGCTGTATATTTCTTCGGAAAAATTCACTAATGAGTTCATTAACGCCATCCGAGACAATCGCGGAGAAAGCTTCCGCAATAAATATCGTACTATCGATGTGCTGCTTATTGACGATATTCAGTTCCTTGCCGGAAAAGAACAAACCCAGGAAGAATTTTTTCACACATTCAACGCGCTTCACGAGGAACGCAAACAAATTATTATTTCAAGCGACCGTCCTCCCAAGGAAATTCCTACACTGGAAGAACGTCTGCGCTCAAGATTTGAATGGGGATTGATAACCGATATCCAGCCTCCTGATTTGGAAACCCGGATTGCCATTTTACGTAAAAAGGCAAAAGCCGAAAACCTGGAAGTACCCAATGAGGCCATGGTTTACATAGCCAATCAGATCGATACGAACATTCGTGAGCTTGAAGGAGCTCTTATTCGTGTCGTTGCTTATTCCTCGTTGATCAATCAAGATATAACATCGCATCTCGCAGCTGAGGCATTAAAGGATATTATTCCGAGCAGCCGACCGAAGGTCATTACGATCCAGGATATTCAGCAAAGGGTTGGCGAATTTTACGGATTGAAGCTGGAGGATTTTAAAGCACGCAAACGTACGAAGATGGTAGCCTATCCGCGGCAAATTGCCATGTATATAGCTCGTGAAATGACTGATTTTTCATTGCCCAAAATCGGTGAAGCTTTTGGCGGCCGAGATCATACAACCGTTATTCATGCTCATGAGAAAATTTCTACAGCGTTGAAGACGGATCAAGAGCTATACCGGATCGTCCAGAACTTGATGGAGAAAGTAAAAAATGTCACGATGTAAGTAGTACAAATCATGCTTCCAGCCCATCTGAATAACATTAAGCCTATGCACAAACTATTAACATGTGGATAGGCTTTCGTTTTGCACCTTTTACTCACATATCCACATATCCACTGCCCCTACTACTATTACTAATAAAAAAAGAGTATTATGAAGGGATAAATGGACATCTCCACATTTTCGAATCATAGGAGTGACAGTATGAAATTAACGATATTAAAAGAGTATTTAAATGAATCCATTCAGCATGTTTCCAAAGCTATTTCTAACAAAACAACAATTCCTATATTGAGCGGGATAAAAATAGATGCCGATGCTAATGGAATGACGCTTACAGCAAGCGATACGGACATTTCCATTCAAAGCCATATTCCGAACGAAAAGAATGAAATAAGCATAATAGACTTACAAAAACCGGGAAGCGTAGTTCTTTCATCCAAATTTTTCGTTGAAATTGTTCGTAAGCTGCCGGCTTCCAAGATTGAAATAGAGGTTAAAGACCATTTTCTGACGATAATTCGCAGCGGATCTTCTGAAATTCAATTAGTTGGCTTAGATCCGGAAGAATACCCAACTTTGCCAAGTATCGAAGAGAATAGAAGAATTCAAATGCCAAGTGATTTGCTTAAATCAATGATCAAACAAACGTCTTTTGCTGTTTCCACTAATGAATCTACACCGGTTCTGACAGGTGTTTTATGGACCGTAAATGAAGGCAATCTTAAATTCACCGCCTGTGATCGGCATCGATTAGGAAGTAGAGAAACGCAAATCGAAGTCAATGATGAGTTCCCAGTGAGTAATGTATCCATTTCAGGGAAAACTTTGAATGAATTGGCCAAAATTTTGCCGGATCAAAATACGCTGATCGATATCATTTTTGCAGAAAGCCAGGTATTATTTCAGCTTAGCTCCATCCTGTTCTATACTAGAGTTTTGGACGGAACGTATCCTGATACTTCCAAGCTGATCCCCCAGGCTTATCAAACCGAACTTGTTATTAACGCGCAGCAGCTGGCTAACGCTATCGATCGGGCTTATTTGCTTTCCAGAGAAGAAAAGACCAATATAGTTAAGATGATCATGCGTGAGGATCAAACCATTGAAATTTCGTCGAGCTCCTCAGAGCTTGGAAAAGTAACCGAGCAGCTCGATGTATCCCAATTAACCGGAGAACTGCTGCGGATTTCCTTTAATTCAAAATATATGCTCGATGCGCTTAAAGTAATTGACAGCGAGCTGATTCATATAGGCTTTACCGGTGCTATGCAGCCGATTATTATCCGTCCCATGGAGGAATCCTCCACCCTGCTGCAGCTAATTCTCCCTTACCGCACAACGAATTAAATTGGGGATAGGTTCATGCGTTTATTTATCCACATGTTAATAACTGATAAAGGAGCAAGGAAGCCCTGATGAAAACAGTAAACATCCATACGGACTATATAACACTCGGTCAATTTTTGAAGTTGGCTGATTGTATATCTAGCGGCGGACAAGCCAAGTTTTTTTTGCAGGAAACTGAAATTCTTGTAAATGGGGAGCCGGAGAATCGCCGCGGCAAGAAGCTTGTACATGATGATAAAGTAAGTGTTGAAGGATGCGGTGAGTTTCAAGTAGTGCGCAGCTAGAGAAATCTTTTTTCTAAGAAGAGCTCTAAGCAAGGCGTGGCCGTTTATCCTTGGCAGAGGCTGTAGGAGGAACCATTTTGCAATTGAAAAAGCTCTCTTTACAGAATTACCGAAACTACGATGAGGTTTATTTTGAATCGGGGCGTATGGTCAATATTATTGTCGGTCCGAACGCACAAGGGAAAACCAACCTTCTGGAAGCGATATTTGTACTTGCACTTACCAAATCGCACCGGACGCATCAGGACAAGGAGCTCATCCAATGGAATGCTCCCCACACCCTGCTGCATGCCGAAGTGGATAAAAAATATGGCTCATGTCAGCTTGATTTGACCATCTCTCAGCAAGGTAAGAAAGCAAAAATAAATGGCCTGGAGCAGCGCAAGCTAAGTAATTTTATCGGGTCGCTAAACGTTGTGATGTTTGCACCGGAGGATCTGGAAATTGTTAAGGGCTCCCCGTCTATCCGGCGGAGGTTTCTGGATATGGAAATCGGCCAAGTCCATCCCGCTTATTTATATGATTTATCGCAATATCAGAAAATATTGGTACAGCGGAACAATTATTTAAAGCAGTTATTTACTACTCGAGACACAAAAGCGGCCCTTTTGGAAGTATGGAACGAACAATTGGCACAGTTTGGTGTTAAAATCATTAAAAAACGTCAAAGCTTTATAAAGAAGCTCCAAATATGGGCGGAAAAGATTCATTCAGGAATTACTGGAGGCAATGAACAGATTGAGATTCAGTATGCTTGTTCGTTCGATCAAGGAGCTGTCCAAGATGAATCTGTTTTATTTGACCAATTTATGATAAAGTTATCACATGTGAAAGAACAGGAGCTTCGGCGCGGTGTATCATTGATCGGGCCGCATCGGGATGATTTATTGTTTTTTATCAATGGCAAAGAAGTACAAACCTTCGGCTCTCAAGGGCAGCAGAGGACAACGGCACTCTCTTTAAAGCTGGCAGAAATTGAATTGATCCGTGAAGAAGTTGGCGAATACCCAATACTATTATTGGACGACGTACTGTCAGAGCTGGACCGCTCTCGACAAACCCAACTGATTGAAACCTTTCAAAACAAGGTTCAAACCTTTATAACAACGACCGGAATCGAAAGCATCGATCTATCCAAGCTGGAAAATGCTTCTGTCATTCATGTGCAGAATGGAAGCTTAACTTAAAGTCTCACGTAATAAGGAGATGGCCAACTATGTTCATCCATTTAGGCGGAGAAAAAATTATTCGTGCATCCGAGCTTGTTGCCATATTTGACTTGTCTATTGAAAAATCTTCCAAAATATCAAAGCAATTTATCAGCTATGCCAATAAAGAGAAGAAGGTTGAAGTGATCGGCGAAGAAGAATGCAAATCGCTTGTTGTCACACAATCTAAGGTATACTACTCTCCAATTTCCTCCATGACCTTGAAGAAACGGGCGCATCAATTGTTAACGAACTAGATTTTACCTTGGAAAAGTGGGTGTCAGAATGTCTGCGAATCAAAATACGTATGATGAAAACCAGATACAGGTGCTCGAAGGTCTCGAAGCCGTTAGAAAACGTCCGGGGATGTACATCGGATCTACAAGCGCCAGAGGTCTTCATCACCTTGTTTGGGAAGTTGTCGATAATAGTATTGACGAGGCTTTGGCCGGTTATTGCACAAAAATTGAAGTCATCATTCACCGTGATAACAGCATAACGGTTATAGATAACGGACGTGGTATTCCGGTTGGTGAGCATCCTAAGCTGAAGCGCTCCACATTGGAAGTCGTGCTTACGGTTCTGCATGCAGGCGGAAAATTTGGCGGAGACGATTCAGGCTACAAGGTTTCCGGTGGTTTGCATGGTGTTGGTATTTCTGTAGTGAATGCGCTGTCCAAAAAGTTAATCGTTCAGGTTAAACGCGAAGGCAAAGTGCATGAACAAGAATATCAAAGAGGTGTGCCGCAATATGACCTTAAGGTGCTTGGCGAAACGGAACAATCAGGGACCAAGACTACCTTCTGGCCGGATGATGAGATTTTTAAAGAAACAACAGAATATGATTACGATACTTTGCAATCCCGAATTCGGGAGCTTGCATTTCTTAATAAGGGTATTGAAATAACTTTGACTGATGAGCGGACAGATGTGTCCAATTCATTCATATACGAAGGGGGTATTATCTCCTTTGTTGAATATTTGAACCGTAACCGGGAGCCTGTGCATCAGCCGATCTTTACGGAAGGCTCTAAAGATAATATTCAAGTTGAAATTGCTATTCAGTACAATGATGGCTACACGGAGAACATATATTCCTTTGCCAATAATATAAATACCCATGAGGGCGGTACTCATGAATCGGGCTTCAAGAGCGCGCTGACGCGCATAATGAATGATTATGCCCGTAAACATAATGCAATCAAAGAAAGTGACTCTAACTTATCTGGAGATGATGTGCGGGAAGGCTTAATCGCGATCATTTCTGTTAAGATTCCAGAACCGCAATTCGAAGGGCAGACGAAAACGAAGCTTGGAAACAGCGAGGTTCGGGGTATTGTAGAATCGTTATTCTCTGAGAAGCTGATGGAATTCCTTGATGAGAATCCGGCAGTTGCTAAGAAGATTGTCGAGAAAGGCGTCCAGGCAGCGCGCGCCAGAGAGGCAGCGCGTAAAGCCAGGGAACTGACAAGACGTAAAAGTGCGCTTGAAGTTAGTGCCCTGCCTGGTAAGCTTGCCGACTGCTCCTCCAAGGATGCTTCGATCAGCGAAGTGTATATCGTTGAAGGTGACTCCGCGGGTGGTTCGGCCAAACAAGGGCGAGACCGCCATTTCCAAGCTATTTTGCCCATTCGGGGTAAAATATTGAACGTTGAGAAAGCGCGGCTTGATAAAATTTTATCCAGTACTGAGATTCGGGCTATTATTACAGCCTTGGGTACTGGTATTGGTGATGATTTTGATATAGCCAAGGCTCGTTATCACAAAGTTATTATTATGACCGATGCTGACGTGGACGGAGCTCATATTCGTACATTGCTGCTTACCTTCTTTTACAGATATATGCGTAGACTTATCGAGGTCGGATATATATATATTGCTCAGCCTCCATTATTCAAACTGGAGCGTAATAAGACGATTCGTTATGCTTACAACGAAAAACAAAGAGAAATTGTGATGCAAGAATTTGGTGAAGGCGTCAAAGTTAACGTTCAGCGTTATAAAGGTCTTGGAGAGATGAATCCGGGCCAATTGTGGGAAACAACTATGGACCCCGAAAGCCGTACAATGCTGCAGGTTAGTATTCAGGATGCGATCGATGCAGATACCTTGTTTGATACATTGATGGGTGAGAACGTAGAACCACGTAGAGAGTTTATCCAGCAGCATGCGAAATATGTGAAGAATTTAGATATCTAATGAGTCTAATCTGAACTTTCCTACGGAAAGTTCAGACCAGGCTTATAAGTTAGTTTTGCCTTGGCGAAGCTTAGCACGCGACTTATGGAATCAACGTTTCTACGGAAAGTTCAGATTATGTTTACGAAGTTAGTTTTGCTAAAGCAAAACTAAGCACACGCTTACGAAGTCAACTTTCCTACGGAAAGTTCTCAGGAGGTCAACAATGTCGGAAGAACAGCGCTCACAAATAAAAGATATCGATATAGGCACGGAGATGCGTACTTCCTTTATGGATTATGCGATGAGCATTATCGTAAGCCGAGCTTTGCCCGATGTCAGGGACGGGCTTAAACCCGTACATCGCCGTATTTTATTTGCAATGTCCGAGCTTGGCATGTCTCCGGACAAGCCACATAAGAAATCTGCGAGAATCGTTGGAGAAGTTATAGGTAAATATCACCCGCATGGTGATAGTGCCGTATATGAGACCATGGTACGTATGGCGCAGGATTTCTCTTTGAGATATATGCTTGTAGACGGTCACGGAAATTTCGGTTCCATTGATGGTGATATGGCGGCGGCTATGCGTTATACCGAAGCGCGTTTATCGAAGATCGCGATGGAGCTTCTACGTGATATCAATAAAGAAACGATTGATTTTATTCCTAACTATGACGGTGAGGAACATGAACCGGCTGTGCTGCCTGCCCGGTTTCCCAATCTGTTGGTGAACGGAAGTTCTGGGATTGCAGTAGGGATGGCAACCAATATTCCTCCCCATAACTTAAGAGAAGTTATAGATGGAGTACATCAGCTGATAGAAAATCCGGATGTAACTCCAATGGAGCTTATGCAATCCATCAAAGGGCCGGATTTCCCAACAGCCGGCTATATTCTGGGACGCGAAGGTATCAAGCAAGCTTATAATACCGGTCGTGGATCAGTCACGATGAGAGCGAGAGCTACCATTGAAGAAAATAATAATAAGGCTCGTATTATCGTTCATGAGCTGCCTTATCAAGTAAACAAAGCCCGTCTCATTGAGAAAATTGCCGAGCTTGTTCGCGAGAAGAAAATCGAAGGAATTACCGATTTGCGGGATGAGTCGGATCGCAACGGGATGCGTATTGTTATCGAAATGCGTCGTGATGTTAATCCTAATGTTGTTTTAAACAATTTATATAAGCATACTGCGATGCAATCGAATTTTGGGATTATTATGCTTGCCTTGGTAAATGGTGAGCCTAAGGTATTAAACCTGAAAGAAATGCTGTTCCATTACCTGGAGCATCAGAAAGTAGTTATTCGCCGGCGTACGGAATTTGAACTTCGTAAGGCAGAAGCAAGAGCGCATATTCTCGAAGGCTTGCGGATTGCTTTGGATCATCTGGACGAGGTTATTGCATTAATTCGTGCTTCGCAAACAACGGAAGAAGCCCGTGAAGGTTTAATCAATCAGTTTTCTTTAAGCTTCGATCAAGCTCAAGCTATACTGGATATGCGTTTGCAGCGGTTAACTGGTTTAGAACGTGAGAAAATTGAGCAAGAATACGCTGAGCTTATGAAAAAGATTGCTGAATATAAAGCCATTTTGGCTGATGAGAAGTTGGTCCTCGCTATTATTAGCCAGGAACTGAATGAAGTTAAAGAAAAATTTGGCGATGAGCGCCGTTCTGAAATTACAATTGGTATGGAGAGCATCGAGGATGAAGATCTGATTCCTCAGGAAGATGTAATCATCACAATTACGCATACCGGCTATATCAAAAGGCTACCTGTTACCACTTATCGCAGTCAAAAGCGTGGGGGTAAAGGTGTTATTGGTATGGACACGAAGGACAAGGATTTTGTTGAGCACTTGTTCGTGACGAACACTCACCATTTCCTACTCTTCTTTACGAACAAGGGAAAAGTGTATCGTCTTAAGGCTTATGAGATTCCTGACCTTAGCCGTACAGCACGTGGTACCCCAATTATCAATCTGATACAGATTGAACAGGGCGAGACGATAAATGCTGTTATCCCAGTGGAAGGTTTTGAATCTGAACAGGAGCTGTTCTTTGCCACCAAGAATGGCTTAGTTAAGAAGACCGCACTTAATGATTACGGGAACATCCGTAAAGGCGGATTAATTGCAATTACGCTTCGTGAGGACGACGATCTGATTGGCGTTAAGCTGACTGATGGCAACCAAACGATTATTATGGGTACTAAGCAAGGAATTTCGATTCATTTCCCTGAGAAGGAAGTACGTTCAATGGGACGTTCCGCTACGGGAGTGAAAGGAATTAACATTGGTGAAGACGATGCTGTTATCGATATGGATGTTGTTCAAGAAGACAGCAGTGTATTGATTGTAACTTCCAAAGGCTTCGGCAAAAGAACACCGGTATCGGAATATCGGATTCAATCACGTGGCGGAAAAGGGATTAAAACCTTGAACGTTACTCCGAAGAATGGACCTGTAGTAGGGTTAAAAATTGTCAGCGATGACGAGGACTTGATGATTATTACAGGACTAGGCACCATCATCCGGACTAGTATGTCGGGGATTTCCATGATGGGACGCTACACTCAAGGGGTTAAGCTTATTAACATCAAAGATGAAGATGAAGTAGCCACAGTTGCAAGAGTGGAAAAGAGTGAAGAGCCTGCCGAAGATCAAGACGGTGAGGAAATTGTTGAATCTACAGATAACGAATAACAAATAAATAGGACTTTTTTCACAGAAACAGTAAGAATGGGGGTTACATCCCCATTCTTTTTCGTTTAAAATAAAGATGTGATAAGAAAGAAAGTAAGGTGAGGGAATTTACATGGCGACAATTTCCGTTTCCCAGTTAAAAGGCGGCGAGAAAATAAACGATAACGTGCTAACAAAGCATGGGAATATCCTATTTCCAAAGGGCCGAGTCGTTATTGATAAAGATATCGAAATTTTAAAAGCATTTCTCATCCCTTCCATATCCATCGAATCCAAAGCAAATGAGCAAGAGAATACAGCTGAAGCTATCATTGAAGAGCCGAGCAACTCCATTCTTCCATTTTTCGAACAATATGATAAAATGCTGGTGCTGCTGCGAAAGGTTTTTATTTCAGTAGGTGGAAGTAATTTTCCCATTCTGGAAGTTAGAACACAGTTAGAAGCGCTAATAAAACATATTGATCAATATCAAATTTTAACTTTTAGTCCAAAGTCCTATCAATTAACTGATTTTCTACTTCACAATAGTATTATGGTTAGCTTAACCTCCTATACTTTGGCCAAATGGCATGGACTTCCTACTAAAGATTTAATGCCAGTTGCTTTAAGTGGTCTCTTACATGATATTGGTAATGCAAAGGTTGATTCGGGAATTTTGTACAAACCCAACAAGCTTACTCCTGATGAGTTGGAAGAAATGAAACAGCATACGGTTATAGGCTATAATCTTTTAAAAAGTGTTGCAGCTATTAACGAAGGTGTGAAGTTATCAGCTATACAGCATCATGAACGTGAAGACGGCTCTGGGTATCCTTATGGAATTAAAGGAGATAAAATTCATCTTTACTCCAAAATTGTCGCTATTGCCGATATGTTCCATGCTATGACCTCTGACCGTTATCATAAAAAGGCAGCTTCTCGCTATCAGGTGTTGGACCAGCTCTTTACCGAATCCTTTGGAAAGCTGGATCCTGTTATGGTGCAAACCTTTATACAAAAGGTAACTCAGTTCCATAATGGAGTGTTGGTTAAATTAAGCGATGGCCGTATTGGTGAAATCGTGTTTTCAGATCGTGCTAATCCTACTCGCCCTTGGGTTAATGTGAATGGACAAATTATTAATTTATCTATTCAACGTAACCTACATATTCAAGAAGTTATACAAAAATAATCTAACATAATTAATACTTGACTCTGTTAGGCGATATATGATAAATTAATCTTCGCTGCTTTTGCGGCGGAGGTTTTTTATTTGATTGGAAAGTATAGATTATACTTTACTCCGCATTAACCTCGACATGCCTATTCTCAAAGGTTCGAGTAGACAGCTTCCATTGTCTCTAGAATTACTTAAAAAAAAGCTTGCAATGTAGTAGGCGAATGTGTTATATTATAAAAGTCGCCGCTAAACAAGTTGGCACAAAACGACAAAGAAGAAAGTCAGAAATGACGTGGATTTGTCAACGATTGCCCTTTGAAAACTGAACAACGAGTGAGTGTTAAAATAGAGAATGTAAATTCTCGCTAGCATTACTTTTGAGCTTAAGACAAGCTTGCGTTAAACGGTCTTCGTGACCAACTTTAATGGAGAGTTTGATCCTGGCTCAGGACGAACGCTGGCGGCGTGCCTAATACATGCAAGTCGAGCGGATTGTTCCTTCGGGAACAGTTAGCGGCGGACGGGTGAGTAACACGTAGGCAACCTGCCTGTAAGACCGGGATAACTATCGGAAACGATAGCTAAGAGCGGATAGCTGGATGGAACGCATGTTCTGTTCATGAAACACGGAGCAAT
>NZ_JANQBD010000055.1 GCF_024722015.1 Paenibacillus radicis (ex Xue et al. 2023)
ACCGTGCCCGACTTAAGAAGTATCGCATGAAAGCTAGCATGAGCCGTAAAGGAAACTGTTACGATAACGCCTGCATCGAGTCTTTCCACAGTGTGTTGAAGAAAGAGTTTATTTACTGTACAAAATTTCGGACTAAGGCACAAGCACAGCAAGAAATGTTTGAGTATATTGAACTCTTTTACAACCGTAAGAGAATTCATGGTTCTTTGGGCTATGTTTCACCGGATCAATACGAGGCCATGTATTACAAAAAGGTTGTGTGATATCTCTTATTTGAGTGTCTACTTTCTTGACAGAGATCCAATAATTGGATAATTTTGAAAGATCAACGATAGTCTAGCATACATACGTTCTTATTTTGATATACCAGTTAAGATTCTCGAATATTTCAATGGTCTAAGATGATAGTGATGGAATAGTCGCTTATATAACAAAACAAAGGAGTTTATCATGGCTTTATTCAGAAATCCAAAGCTAGATCAAATGGAGACTAAGTATTTTAATGGATTCCACTTCCAGGAAGGGGGGCATCAGTTTACATTAACCCTGGCAGCAATTTTGCCAAACCCGAAAAATATTCTTGAATACGATTGGAAAGTAACTCTGCCAAGCGGAATTGAATTTACAGTTAAAATGGGTCCAGTTAACCTTGGCTACCCTTCAACAAGATTAGAATGGATTATAGATGAACTAAAAAAACGTGACATTTACGAATATGACTTCCTTGCAAACGCCATTAATGACAAAATCGATAAAATATACCGAGATTATAAAAATTAACTACTATTCCAATCCCAACCACAAATAACGACGGCAGGTCTCTTCATGAATCGCCTTGACGGTTTTCTCGCTTTCATTTCTTTGCTCGCGGTACTGGGCGTAGTCAACCAACAGCTTTTCTTTTTAATCATGGCATTCTCCATTCTAAACGTGCTGGCCATCGTTCACTTCATTATTTGCCTTGCAAATTGTCGTTTGCAATTGTGGAATTTCAAACGTCAAATTCACTGGATATCAGGAAATCCCGATACTCGTTAACCGCCCCAGCGGACCTGAAAAGCACCTGCTTCATTGGACGAGTTGTCTTCTTGTCTCGCTTCCGGAAGCCAAACTAGCAGCACCACAAGCTGCAACAACTTAAGTAAATAAGCCCATCACCGTAAATTGGAAGTTATTTAATTTCCAATTTGTAGGGTATTGGGCTATCTATGTTCTATTAAAGGCAGTGTAAATGACTGTAATTTATAAAACATCATCGTCAGCTAACTCATCTGACTGGCGTTCGTAATCTTCTAAATTAGCTGGGATCTTTAATCTTACTTTATCGCCATCGAGGATTACTCCCATGTTGCTCGCAAGTTTGAATGGATCATACGGTTCATTGTTTTTAAGGCATGAGTATAAAACTTGGGCAATCTTACCGCATACATGCCCTTGGATAAAGCCGGACTTGGAGCAGTTATGTCGGTTATCAGTTCGGAAGCCTGATCAGGTACGTGCAGCCATTAAAGGGCTAATAACAAAAGTGTATGCCGAGCTTAAGCCGGGAATTATACGTGTCATCCAAGGCTGGGAAAGGAATCCCCTACCGCCGCGGTGGATGCCTATGGATTAATAGATAAATGGCAGATGTGATTTTTTATTTTGAATCACAAAAATCACAAATCACAAACAAATCACAAAAGCTACGTTCTATTATGAATCCAAGGGAAATCAACAGACCTTTAAAGTCTAAAAATCCTTTATCTATAAGGGGAGAATGAAAGTTCGCGAATGCAAGCGAATGCGGTTGAATCATGGGCGGCTCGGACCCGTTCCGTTAGAAAAAAACGACCTCCACCCCTTAGTTAGATGTGACGAAGGAATGAAAGGGCTTAGACCCGTTGAGACATGGGAGTGAAAATCGCTAGGGGCGACATGGAGACGTGCAGGATATGGAACAAATTAGGTGATTCATCCTCACCTTTATTCCTGCATGCTCTTTCAGTTGTTCCAAGCTACCGGCTCCTCTGTTTCCTTCTTATCTGACACTTAGCTAAAGGTGAAATCCTGCGAATTATGAGCCTGAGTGAGAATACTAAATCATATTGAGGGAGCTTAATTCTTTAATGTAGATACCCCAAACATTATTTGAGAATTCGCCAGCAGCAAAAGTAAGTTCTTTACACTCACTAATTATTGTCCACACAGTAAACTTTTTGATAGTTTTGTACAGTGGATCTGTTACATTTGCAGTTTCCCTGGTATTTATCCAATTTTCCTTAAAAATATCTGTCCCATTAATAAAAAAAGTATCGTTTGAAGTGCTTCCAAGAAAGTGCCACTGCATTAGAGTCCTCCTCATTAAGTTACCTTTGTCAATGCTAAAAGCTCTCGTTTCCCGCTAGTCAATCATGCAGTGCAAGACCAGAGCTGCACCACAGAGGATGAAAATCAAAATACGTATCAATGCCGATTATGAGGTTTTATGAGTTGTGCAATGTATATCGCCAGTAAGCCCAGTACGGCCTACAAATATGCCTATTTTTCATCTAACTACGAACCCGTTATGACAGAAGCCCATACAATATATGGTCAAATGTCTATATTATCATAAACGGAGGTTAACATATGGGCTTTCACGGAGGATTCGAAGGTTTTGGGCACGGAGGTTTTGGAGGTCCGTTTGGTTTTGGAGGTTTTGGAAGCCCATTTGGCTTTGGGGGCTTTGGAAGCTCATTTCTTAATCCTTTCTTTTTCCGACAACCTTATGAGGAATCATCTTACCCTATGTCCCCTAAGCAGCCGACTATACCTTACGCAGGAACACCCCACCACATGTACGTGGAGTAACAAATGGCACCTCAATTTTACACCAACCAAAAATGATCTATGTGCCTAATAAATATGGAAATTTATAATGTTATCAAAGGAATGGATAGATCCGTCATTTGTCCCTCAGGGACATTTTTATAAAGTCCAATATTTTGTGCAGCAAGTCAAAGGAGCAGCCGTGGCTGCTCCTTCACAGTATTTATAGGTGTTTTGTTTAGATGTCCTTTATTGAGCTATCGTACCCGTTAGTTCAATAAGCCGCTCACATTTTTGGATAGTAGCCTCCAATTAAAACTTATTGGAGTCCTTTAGAGTTATTTCAAGTGTTTCCCCATCAAGTTTTAACTCCACATGGTTGTCCCAGTTCAGAAATTCATCACATGTTATTGCTAATTTATTGTTAGACCACCCATGAAATTTAATTGTATCCATTTTTATCGGACTATCTACTGATATCTTATCTTCTAATGTTGATTTAATGATTTCGATATTATAGTAATCAGCTATAATGAAATCCCCTAAAGTGGTTACTGTTAGATCTTGATATTGAGGCTGGGATTCATATTCAACTAACTCTTCACTGACACTGTCAAGTCTATATAAATAATCCGAAGTTAGAACAAGAACGGAATTATACTTTTTTGATACTGCAACATCTCGTGGTAACCCTCGAAAGTTTCCACACCATTCGGTTAAATCATCGTTAGTGAATTTAATCCAAGTCCAGCTTTGGGAATTCCAGCGGCTCGAAATATCATAAATCTTCTCCTTGTATTCTCCTGATTGTGGCTGATTTATTACCTCCGCTTTGATAATCATCATTTATCCTCCATAAAAGCATTCATCTAAATCCGTTAGCTTAATCTCTCGTTGCTTAATTTTGACTTTTTCTTTAAAAACACAAACGAATAAAGACTAATCAAGATCATACTTTGCAAATGGTAAACTCCTGATAGAACCAATAAAATCCCCATCTGTTTTATTCATGATTTCTCTTTCAATGATTTGAAAAATAATTGTCTCCCCCCACTCATCCTTTGCTTTTATCCCCTTTGAAGACAAATATTTTAGTCCTTCTTCAATCCCATTAACTTCCGTTTTAATTCCACCTTTTTTGAAAATACCGAAATGATAATCTCTGTATATTAGTGATTCTGAAATCCAGAATGTCTTAACTTTAATTTCTTTGATGCTTCAAGTGGAAACTTCTCATCAAATATAAATCGGGCGTTTATATCAAAAATTAATGTCCATGGCTCTACATGACCAACTCCAAGGGCTGATCCCATAGTAACGGATGTAATTTCTTCAAAATGAAGCCCTTCTTTCGATTTATAAAGAATGTCAAGATATGTTTCATTTTCGACGATAGTTGGATTCGCCTTTATACAAAGTAACCCAATATTCCATGCCATTGTTATCACCTCATTAATACTTGCGTTCAGGTGAAGAATTCAACATCAATTACCAATTACCTTTTTTTTGGATGTGGACATAACTATCCTGCCCGTTACTTTAATAAACAAAACGAGGAGCTGCCACGCAGCAAGCTCCTCCACTATCGTTCCTCGTTAGCGGAATAGCGGCTGCCAAATGGAAAATGTATAATCTATAATCTACTTCTTTACATATTGGTTCTTTTTGCTAAACATCCAATGCCTTGAGTTCTAATCTTACAGGAAAGGTATACCCCATTGACTCTAACATCATCATAGCTTCCTTATCCTGTTCATTAACCAGCGTCTCAACTTCTTTTCGACTATTCTTAATGTGATACTCAAAACCCTTTGTTATGAGAAACTTACCCAGCCCTTTATTACGCCATCGAGGAATTACGAATAATCTTTCAACTGCACCAGTTTGCCAACACATGACGCTGCCAACAAGTTCATCGCCTTCAAAAGCAGAAATGGTATGTAACTCTGGACCACCCATCATCCATTCCAACATATTTACACTTCTGTATACAACACCTTGATAAAATTGATTTTCTAATTCGGTATATTTGATTCTTTCCTCTTTGGATTCCATCGGGTGAAATTTGACATTAACTCCAACAGGCGTTCTGACTTCAGGCATGGGTTTTTCAAGTGAATGCTGTGCTATATAATATGTCTGATAAGGGATAAAGCCCTTCTCTTCGTAAAACTCTCTGTCACCATAAAAGTCCTTCCACGCAACCAACTTTGTTTTCTTGTTTGGATTACGGAGCTTTTGACTGGTATTTATGAATGTAGGGTAAAGTGCCATTCTCACTTCATTCATACGATTTGAAGCTAGTTCATTAGTGGGCATTTCGATTTCGAATACATCATGATCATCAGCTATTCCATGTCGTAAGTATCCCACACAAATTAAATTACCGTCCTCGTTAAATATACAACTCATCCTCTGATGATCGAAATCTTTATTGTACTTAAATAGTATCCATGTTTTGTGACTTAAATTTTTAACTGTATCCTCTAATTCAGTGCAATATGGATGAACTTGTAATGGCATTCTAATGTCCTCCCTGAAAGTTGTTTTTTCAATTGTAGCAAGGAAACAGTTTGAAAAATATGTAAAAGATAATTCAAAATCATTTATTACACAAAAAATCACATCATGAGATCTGATGTGATTTCCTTGACCTATATTAGGTAGCGATGGACCACGCTCGCTTTCCAAGAGACGAAACCAGTTTCGACCTTCAAATACGAGAGAGAACAAGATCTGAAACACGCTAAACTAGAAGGACCAAACGACTTGATTATTCTGGCTTTTCGTAAGAGTTGACCGATTTGTAAGGTTGAAAACAAGACGGAAAAACGAGTTTTCGCCTGTTCAGACAAGGATTTTTGGTGTAACATAGGAAGTACAACACCTTTCTTTGTTTGCATGGTTGCTCGAATCTTCCATGATACCAAACAAGAAAGGTGTTTTTCTGTCAAGAGTAGAAATTATTCTTCTGTATCTTACAATAGCAAGGGATTAAACTGCTTTATTAGGTGCGAAAGTTGAGTAACTAATATATGAAAATAGGAGACTTATACCGAGTCAGACAATTGATAAAACACACTTTAGTTTAACAAGCGCAAACGTTATTATTAATGAATAGCAGATGGCTCTTGGGCGCTTTTTAGTTTATCGCAAAAATCAAAGAACTCCACTAGAGTATGAATGTCTGCTACATTTTTAATACACTTGTCCTTTTCAATATCTTCAATCTCATTTTTTCTTTGTTCAATATAATCCTTGGCTGCTTGGTTTTCATCGGTGATTGTTTCCCAGCATAATAATTGTCCTCGGGCATGAGATAATGTGTAAAACAAATTAGAATTATTCGAAAATTCGATCCTCACAAGAAACTTTGACATATAATCTTCCTTAATTTCTTCCATTCCTGAAACTATATATTTTTCTTGAAAATACTTCGCGCGAAATTCTGAACGCAACTGGAAATATCCAAAGATTACATATTCAATTGAACCAGGTTGAGAACATATTATTTTTCCATATCTATCGATTACATTATTCGGGTATATAAAATAGTAATCATAGTAATGTATGAGTTCATGAATGATAATTGACTCAATTGAACATAAAGAAGCCTGGTAAGCCTCCAGCTTCATTAAATTAACAATAATAATTGCCTTATCTATCTTTCTAAATTCTTCATTTTGATAATCCTTAGGGATAAACATAGCATTTGAGTTAATGTCATTTATTTCATCAGGTTGATAGTGTCGTTTTTTTATATCGTTTATATAATCCCTTGAAATGACAATATGAATCTTCATGTCATCGATAGTTAGACCAGTTTCCTTACTAAAAAAAGTGATTGCATTTATTATAATCTGTTTATATTTTTGTCTGATAAGTTCAGAATTTGTTTCTACAGTTATGTCTCCAACCAATGAGAATTCCATAATTAGAACTCCACCACCTACCTGAATTTAGTTTAATAAAGTTTATCTTTGCCTCGGTAAACTTAATTCTTTCACAGTCAAATGGACTTGTATCTATATTTTTTACTTGCTCAAATTTTCCACTACTTCTTTTCCTCATGCGGCCAGCAGCTTTCAATTTGAAATTCATCATTGAGAATCAATATTATTGAAAGTCCTTCACAATCCTTACCAATCCATTCGCGAGGGGTCCCACTAAATGTACAATTAATATACGCTTTGGTGATCGATTGAATAACTTTCTCTCTCGAGTATTTCTTGGGAAACATTGATTTCTCACTTGAGGTTGGAGTGGTAGATGGATTATTAATAAATGCTTTGTATGCTCCTTTATTGCCGAAACCACGCAACCTATCTTTCTCTTCCGCTATATCTCCAATCCCTCTTTCACTAGAAGAATGATATCCACCTCTTTTATCTCCTTGAAAGATGTGTGCTAAAGCATGCCTCGCAGGGTAACCACTGTCGTCGTATTCTAGTACGTAGATATCATCGTCTAGATCGCTGACTTGAGGCTTATTATCGTATGGAAAAAGAGATTCTCCGCAAATGAAATCACCAGGTTTGTATTTTTTGATCCCTATATAGCAAATATGTATCGGAATATACTCATTTTCATTATCCAATTCCTCAAATGTTTTAAACTCATATTTATTCCTAATAATCGGCATATTTAACCACCTATTTCCATTTATTATTTTATTGTTGCAAACAAACCTATGCTTAGAGCTTGAAAAGCATAAGTATTCTCATGGAGCAGGGGTATCTGGGCTAGCGCATGTTAATTTATAATACAGAATCCATATTAACATTCATTCAAAAACTAGCCTGCCCGCTAGCATTACAAAGGCCGTTGGTTTGTGCCGGCTGCCGCGCCTTAGTTGTTTATTAAGCTATCGTTTCTCTTTAGCTTAATTGCTTAATTAAGCTTACTCGGATTACTTCATCCCAGATTGGCCCACGCCGAACCTCTTGATAACCAATTTTTTTATTTAGCTCTATAACATGATTATTTGTTTCTTCTGTATGAGTGTAGATTAGATTAACTTTATTTTTTGCGCTTCTTCCTCCAACATGAGTTTTAGCTTAGTCGCTAATCCTAACCTTCGATAACTTGGATGAACCCATAATTGAAATATCTCGAAAAACCGCCCATCAATTTGAAATAGGCTTCTGTCTAACTCGTCGTAAATCGTTTTCCATGGATACACAGAATCCCTATTCGCTATGGAATACATTATCACTGCAATCGATTGGTTTAAAGCCGAATCCTCAATTACAAATGCACCTTTATCAGAGTCAGTGAGATACCCTGCTATTTTCTTACGGTGCTCCTCTTTATCTTGTTCTGTCATATCAACTACATCTGAAAATGAACACCCATCATTTTTCAAGTCAATTAGAACTAAAAACTCGTGGTCATTTATATTTGCTTTTCGTATGTTTAGCATCACTTTCACCTCAGCTATCGGTCTTCGTTAATTCAATAAACCAATCCTCTATAAAAATGCCATGTATACTCCTTTACCTGGTATTAACTTAAATCCGAGATTATTATATAAATTACGAGCTGGAGCATTATCATCATCTGTTTCAAGCTGTAATCGGGAAGCTTTATTCTCAATAGCTATATCTATGGCGTATTGCATTAGTTTTCTTCCTACACCTGTATTCCTATGCTTTGGCGATGAATATAAAGCATCTATTCGAAGTACAGGATGCCCTTTGGATATTGAAAAGCTCCATGATAGCACAATAAACCCTACATAATCTTGGTCAAACTTAGCTACATAACAATAAGATTTGCTATTTTGTAAAAACCGATTTAAGATTTCCTCGCATTCTTCTAATTGTTTAGATGTTGAATCCAATTCGTTTACTCCATTTGATGAAGAATTAATATATCCCGCTATCAAACTTTTAACATATGGAACAAGGGGCTCATTCAAAGGTACGATCTCTACACTCATTCACAAATACCCTCCACATTTCAATGACATATCCATATTATACCGTATCTGATCACTAATGATTGGAACTAAACTCCCGTTACTTCAACGGACAACGGCAGCCTCGAATTACCGGCTGCCGTCATGTCGTGTGATTGAACTATCGTTTCCCGTTAGTTCAACGATTAATTGCCACCGTAGGCATCGCCAAGTGTTTTAAAATCCTCTTTTAACCAGTACCATCGTTCACCGTCCCCTTATTATTTGGTAAAGCATTTCTGAAAACTATAGATCCCATAAACCATCTTTTAATATTCTCCCTTACTTATACCTACTTAATATTTCTTCTGGAATATGACAATAATCATTTGGGCATCTAGCTAATCTATCTTGATGTTCTTCTGCACTTCTCACATAGTTTGTGAGAGGTAATACTTCAACAACTATAAGGTCATAATCATTTCTCTCACTAAGAAACGCCTTCGCCTCTTTTAAGTGTTCAGGCTTTTCACTGTATACTCCTGTTCTGTATTTCTCGCCAACATCCTGTCCTTGTTTATTTAAACTGTATGGATCAATGATTTCAAATAAATACCCCATTAATTCCCTGATCGTTACAACTGTCGGATCAAATCCTGTTTTTACACATTCGGCGTACCCATCATAATCACCCTCAAGTGTGTGACTTGTTCCATTAGCTCTTCCTGCTTCTGTAAACTTAACTCCAGGTAAAGTTTTTATAAAAGCTTGTACTCCCCATAAACATCCACCTGCAAAATATACTACTTCCATATTGACTCTCCTCTTCGTTTAAAAAACCAAAAAATTCATTCCAACTATATAGGAGGAAAAAACTGTAGTTACTTAGTCTACTACACATTAAAATAATGACAAATTTTCTTATTCCACATTATGTCCCGATTGTTGAACACAAATTAAACAACACTGTTCAACTATCCTGCCCGTTGAATAAATGTAACCAAATCGCTTTAATTTATCAAGAAGCCCTGGAAACTTATCCGGAGCTTCTTTTATTGCATAAAGCTAGTACTTATGTTGTGTTTGTCAAGAAAAGCGGAACTACCTTTTATTGAAAAAAAACATTTTAAGGGGTATATGATCCTTGGCTAAACTATACAAAAAATGAACGTACTCAAGGAAGCAGTGACTTCCTGTGTACGTTCATTTTAACTATTGTTATCCGTTAGTTTAATCATGTGGTGAATTTGCTTGCTTAAATGCGACTTAAAATATCCCCAAGATTTAACCAGGAAATCGGAATTTCCATCTCTCCAATTTCGGTTTTTCCAAAATTACCGTGGCAATCAGAACCTGCTGTAATTAACAAGCCAAGTTCTTTGCAAATGGACAGGCAATCTTCTGTGACTTCATGAGAATGCGTTGGATAATAACACTCAATGCCATCAATCCCTAAATTAATTAATCTAGTTATTTCTCTCTTAAAATCGTTCCTTTCAGTAACATTTATAACTCTTCCTGGATGAGCAAGAATTGCCTTCCCACCTGCACTGTGAATATGATTACATACCATGCTTACAGAGGGAAATTCAATACAGTCAAATGATAGTTCGTACTTTGAATAAAATGCAAAACCTGCTGTTAAACTGCTGGTAATCCCCTTTTCCACAAAATAATGCAAAGCCTTCCAACCACCGTTTTTTCGGTCATAATTATAATTTAAGTATTCCTCTAGAGATATGTTATTGTATTCCCTTTGCATCCTTACTATGAGTCGCTCATCTAAAGACTCAAAAAGCAATCTGTTTTTTTCAGTAAATTCTCTGAACCTTTCATTAGTTAAATCCATTCCATAACCCAATATATGCAGATTTTTTCCCCTATCTAATGCGTCCAGTTCTACACCAGATATTAACAATAGTTCTTTTTTATCATTTAGCTTTTGTATTTCTCTTGAACCTTCTAGCACATTGTGGTCAGTAATCGCTATTAAACCTAACCCTTTCTCTACTGCTATAGCTATAATTTCTTCGGGAGACAACGTTCCATCGGAAAATAAAGAGTGAATATGTAAGTCAGCAATTTTATGATTCATTTTAATATCAGCTCCGAAACAAATTTATATAAATCAACATTCACCATTGAGGATAATAATCCCTTCTATGTAACAAAAGCAATAAAGGCATCCTGCCCGTTACTTGAACAGGCTGCCGAGTTGCCGGCAGCCTGTTTTATATTGATTGTGCTATCGTTCCCAGTTACTTTAAAACACCTTCGGTTGTAATTAGATTCCGAAATGAATTATTAATTGGTTATTGTCTGAAGCTTTGACAGCTAAATTAATCAAAACTGCTAAGTCACCTTGAATTGCTTCTCGCTTCACCCAATTTCTCGTGAGCTCCCAGTAACCGTCTTCATTCTCCTCTTCTTTCCAAACAGTATCTCCTCTTAAACTAAATGTGACTGGTGCTTCTTCGATTAAACTAAGCCACTTATCTAATATCTTTATTAGCTTCTCTGCCCCTGTCTTATTAATAACAGTTACTCCATAGTAATTTAACCCATTGCTACTTTCTTTTGTTTCGGGGTTATATGAAGGTAACCAGCTCAAGTAGTCCATCAGGTACTGGATAATCTCATCAGATATTTCAGCCTTTTCAGCCCAGGTATACCGATTTGTTCTGTACCATTCATATCTGTCATTCAAAACAAAATCGCTGCTAATAAGAAAAAACTCGTGGATTAAACTCATTAAAATCACCTGGGATATCCCATGTTAATTTATTTGTCTTACATAAACTTAACTTTACCACATATTGTAACTATTCTGTCCTTTAGCTTAATAAAAACAAGGAGCAGCTTCCGAGGCAGTACTGCTCCGTATTTTATTCAACTATAGTTCCCAGTTAGTTCAACGAGTTTTTTCTCTCATATACATGAAAAAAATAATTGTAAGGATTCTTTTCATCCTTAATCCCTTTTTCAACAGATACTTCTTTCCATTCTTCATAATTAACTACTGGAAAAAATGTATCTCCTTCGAATTCATGATGAATTTTTGTAACATACATTTTCTCTACATAAGGCAAGAACATATCATAAATCTGTTCTCCACCGAATATGAAAATCTCTTCTTCATTTTCACATAACTTAAATACAACTTCGATTGAATGGGCAATTTCACAACCCTCAAAGTTAAAGTCCTTATCTCTAGTCAAAATAATATTTCTTCTGGCAGGTAAAGCCCTTCCGATTGATTGAAGATTCTTTCTACCTAATATGATTGGGTATCCTTTCGTAGTGGTTTTAACATATTCCCAATCATTAGGAATTCTCCAAGGAATGTCGTTATCCTTGCCGATTACTCTATTCTTATCCATCGCGACAATTAAAGAAATTTTCAAAAATGACCACAGCCTTTTTAGCCTATTTTACCATGTATTTTAATCTTTATAATGAAATTCCTCATTAAACAAATCTGCCCTTTAGTTTAATAAAAAAAGGAACAGATACCACGGCAGGTCTACTCCTTATTTGTTTGAACTATCGTTCCTCGTTAGCTTAATAAAGCCATCAAAAATCTGCGTGCATTTCAGTGCTTAATTTCTCAAGAATTCGTGTTTCCATTATCTCAATTGCCTCGTCCCATTGGATTTTTTTCCTCACAGCTCGTTCCATTTCACTTCTAACAATATTTCCAGCCATATCCTCATATGGGCTTTGCGGATTTGCCCAACCTGCTTTTAGTCCTTGAAACACCCATTCTATGGTAGTTCCTGAGAAATTCGGATTATCCTGTCCATAATCCGCCTCGTATTTTCTGTCTGATAAGGAAGAGAATCGACCAATTTTAGAAAGATAAAGTTGGAATTCTTCCGACACTAAATAAGATATAACCTCAAACGCTTCTTCCCTATGTTCTGAGCTAGGATGTAAGGTCAAAAACCATCCATAATCACTTAATGACGGAACTATAAGATTATTATTAATCTGAGGGAAACTTACGGCTCCTAACTTAAATGAAAGCTTTTTGCTGAACATCTCAGGGGAGTCTATGGACATTGCAACAGTTCCATTTCGACGGAATGCCCTTCCATATACGAATATACGTTCATCGGTATCTTGAACATTCCCCGGTATCCCATAGGCAGCTTTTATAATGCGGAAATATTCCATACAGTCACTTTCCCGAAGTTTTGGTCGGTGCGTTTCAGGATCAAGAAACCTAATTCCTAGCTGCATTTTTAATAAAGAATAATCCCCTATGTCCAATCCGTAATAAGGTATACCATCGATTGTCCCGGTTACTTTTGCTGCTAAAGTTATTACATCGTCCCACGTCATTTCATGTTCGGGGACTGGGACATTAAACTTTGCAAAAATATTGTCATTATAAAAGAGTGCGTGCGTATAATTTGTTCCTGCACCAAAGGGTAGACCATATATTCGCTCTTCATTGGAAACCGACTTAAGTAAAGTTGGTATAAAGGATTGAAGTTTGACGTCAGAATTATTTAGGAAAGGTGTTAGTTCATAATCCTTTTTCTTAAAAACCGGTTCATCACTAATATCCATTCGAATATCAAGACCTGTACTATTTTCCCAAGCTTCCCAGGCTTCCAAAGAAGTATGTCCTCCCGAGTCCTGTACATGAGAAAACATGACTTCTGGAAACTTCGACCTCAGCTTCGAAGCGATCATTGATTCAAACTCATGGTCAAACCATTTGGAACTAAAAGTAATTGTTTTCTTCAAATCAATACCTCCTATAAATTGGAAATGACATCGCCTCCATATTTTAGAACATATGTTCCTGATTGTATATAGGGTGTTATTACCTTATACCATTAAACTCTACTGCCCGTTACTTGAATGAAAACAGGGAGCAGCTGCCGCGGCAATCTGCTCCCTGTTTATTGTGCTATCGTGTCCCGTTAGCGAAATGACCAGTTTTAATTTATGGTAGGTTCGCCGTAACACCGCAAAAGAGAATGAACTCTTCATGAATCTCTTCCATAAAGATTTCAACATATAGGGATAATGTTCTTGTTTTAAAAAAAAGGAAGAGCAGCGTCTTCTTTAGTGTAGCCATTTTCCGATATTGCGGAATTAATAGTAGTGGGAGCTTAATATTGCTACGGTAATATATAGGCGCATCCTGCTGTTACGCAGTTGATAAACCTATAATAGTCGAAACAGAGTTTATGTTAAAAAATTGTAGGCACCATGCCCCCGTCCATACGGATTGGAGATCCTTTAAATGCGGATGCATAAGGACTGCAAACGAATGTAGCCAGCCTGCCTATTTCAAAGGGCTTGATAAACCGCTGTATTTCGGATTGGGGCAGGTTTTCAGCCATAAATTTTTTCTCTTTTTCCGAAAATGCCACATCTTCAGTAAACAAACTCTCAATGATTTGATATACATTTTCGGAAAGCGTCGGTCCTGGCATGATCGTATTGGAGGTGACTTCCGTTCCTATCGTTAGTTTAGTTAAGCTTTTTGACAGTGATAATAACATAGATTTGGTCATACAATACTGAGGCATTTGCCCTGAAGGCATAATTGCTTCTTCACTTGCAATAAAGATTATTCGTCCATAATTGTTTTTCAACATTTTAGGCAAATAAAATTTGGATAATCCATTAGCGGCAAGGACATTCGTTCGGAAGTATTTTTCCCATACTTCATCGTCAACGTCCTCATACGACATGATTTCATACATACCCATATTGTTAACCAGAATATCAACACGGGAATATTTCTCAAATAATGCTTCTCTTTGCTGCATATCCACAATGTCAGCTGTAGCATTTTGAGGAAACGTAGACGGGAACTCCGAGTTCAATTCATTTACCGTTCGTTCTACCTCTTCATTATTTCGTCCATTAACGAGGACATTGACACCTTCTCTGGCAAGTTCAATAGCAATTGCTTTCCCTATACCTTTCGTCGATCCAGTTACTAAAGCTGTTTTGTTCCTTAATCCCATATCCATATCATATGTCTCCTTTGTTGTCACTCGCTTCAAGCTGATTAGAAGTTATACTTGGAACATCCTTGTCTCCGGATAGAGATTATATTACTTTGTCTGGATCGTTCGGTAACTAGCGTACACGCCAAATTTCTTGTTTAACCTGCCAAATAATGAAACCCGGAAATGTCCTCCCTCGTAGAACGCGTTAGGTCGGGACTCTATGACGGTGGGTTTGCCCCTAAATATTCGGAACGCCATTTTGAAGGAGTATCCCCTTCCCAAAGGCGAAAGGCACGGTAAAACGAGTTCTGGTCTTCATACCCAATTAAGAAAGCCACTTCTTTTATTTCAAGCTTGGGGTCTGCCAAGTATTCTCGTGCCTGTTCATGCCGAGCCTGTGTCAATAGCTGCTTGAAAGTTGTCCCTTCGTCAGTAAGACGGCGCTGCGGGGTACGATCGCTCATGCCCAACTCACTCGCCACCGCTCGAATGTCAAGGAGCCCTCCGGTTAGGCAGCGCTTCAAGATCCACTTGACCATCTCGGGGATTGAACGGCTGCGATATTCATCCAAAGATCGGTCCAAGGCAGGAGCAAGGATCTCCAGCAACTCTTTGTTATATGATATAAAGAGGCGGTCCAGATCTCTTCGATGCAGCGTCATTCGGTTATCGGTTGCACCAATCCGGACAGGGCACCCGAAGTAAGCTTCAAGGACCTTTACATCGCCCATCGAGCGAGAAAATTCCACGGACCGTGCAGATAAAGGCTTGCCCGTGCCCCGTCGCCCAAGCTCTAGAAGAAAGGCCAGTGTGGTACCAACCAACATTGGCAGTCCGGGTTGCTCGCTGTGCATCCATTCCAATTCGATTGTACAGATTTCGCCCACTTCGGTTATACGCAAGCTTTCCGGAGGGCACAGTTGCTTGATTATATAGGCATAATGGAATATCAGTCTATATCCATCTCTATCCGCTTTAACGAGAGAAATAACCCTTGATTGGTAAAGGTTTTTTTGTCATGTATCCATTTCCAAACCTATGTGCTCCCACGTGTTTGAACATACTAAAGGCGTAAACGTCAAATTAAGCATAAAGGCATAAAGCCAAAATGCAAGAAAAAGTACAAGCATTGTTTACGGCATTGACGAAGCCAAGAAAACAAGAAGACCAAGAACAGCCCAAGGACAATCCCCTTAAGGAAGCCGTCCGCCAATCCGCAAAGACCAACAAATTTTCAACGCGCTCAAATCCTAGGCTCGCGTTGCGCTGCGCTGCGGTCGGTCGAACCCCACGCCCCGCCTTCAGAAGTACGAGGTCCATTAACAGGTCCTTAGCTTAGGATGCGAAACAGCTACAGCAAGACTTACCCTCCGTCGGGAGTGAGATAGTACCTCAGTACGTTAACTTGCTGAAGGAGAACGAGGTTCGAGTCAGCATAGACAGCAAAGACCATGCATCGGACAACATCGTTATTGAACGCACGGTAAAATGAAATTATGGATATTTTTACAACATCTTTTGAGTAAGTAAGGATCTCTTTGCGGGGGTCTTACTGAGTATATTCTTGACTGAGAAGTGATAATTTCTCCAATTTAGAATACCAAACATCTTTCTTCACTTTAGCTTTTTGCATAGTCATTAATATGTATCTTCTTTGTAGATTAACAACTCGTCTTACACCATCAAGTTCATCTTTCTTAAGAAAACCTCTCACTCTAATTTCGTCCATCTTATCCAAATTAACTCTTACGAATGTTAATATTGTCTTCTCGTCAAAATGCTTAAGAACCAAGTCTGTTCTATATTTTTTGGGACTTTCCAAAACTGAGAACACGCCACCTTCAAATGAAATTTTCTTGGCTGACTTTAAATCAGGAGAACCAAGAGCCCTTAACTTTTCTCTTTCCCAAATCGTATTTAATCGTTCAATTTTAATATGACTTTCTTTCCACATTGCAACTTTATCTAACAAACTCACCTCTTCCAAACTTATTTTAAATAATGAAACATTCTCTTGTTGTATATAAGAACTATAGGGAGTAAATCGCAAGTATCTTTTCCTTTGATATGGTATATGCGCTACTTTTCCTACCTCCTCCTCAGAGAGATCATCACTTTTAATCATTGTTACAAGGGGGAGTACACCCACATTATGAAGTAATGTGTTTAATTCAGCATGATTGTAATCATAAACCTTATGAATTTCAAACTCTCCAATAACACCTAATTCTGCCCACACAATACGTTTTAAGTCTAAATTATCTTGTTCTTCACGGATTTTGTTTTTCAATATACGTAATCTTTCTACCTCCAGTTTTAGTTCCATAAACGAGCCATCTAAAATAAATCTTTTTAATTCGTCTATACCCAATTAACTCAACCCTTCCAGTAATTCTATATACCCTCTAATTTTGGTAACAGTCTCTTTTTTGAAAAAATACCTTTTCCTCCCGTCCTTCATTACTAAAATGTAGTCAGCCTCTATGTCCTCCTCTCTTAATAATCTCCAAAGCCTCTTTTCACCTATTTTTAATATTTTCATGACATCATTAAAGTAAAGCCCTTTCTCTTCTTGTCTTCTTTTCTTTAAGATCTCCAAGCAAGCTTTAATTTCTCCCTCTTCATAGTAATTGTCAGCTAGCGTCTGTATCTCAGAAACACGAAGAGGTTTTAGATGACCTGAATAAGTAAATGCAATAATCTCAAGTATTGTAAACGCGTACTTAGCATACTTAAATAACACACTATGGAAATTAACCATCGATGGACTTATTTCTTCCACAAACTCTCCGAGACAATCCAGTACCAGCTTATTTACTTCTTGAATTTGAAAGAATACTTTAGGAGAATTAGCCACTCTAATTGGCGTTATAAAACCGGTATTAACAATTTTTTGAACAGAATCGGCGGTCACCCCAATAATTAAACTAACTTCCTTTTTTGATATCAGAGACTGTCTATTTTTCAAATAAACATCAAGAGTCGTTTTTTCGACCAAATATCTCTGTTGTCCATGTAAATATTTCATTTCAATCTGCAACTCATTATAATCGTTTAATTCATGAAGTTTTTCGTAAGCAATACCTGTTAATTGCCTCACTTCCTCCCTTCGAACTTTACGTCTATCTGCCAGTAAACCTGGATTCCTTTTAAACACAGAAAAGTCTTTCCTTATGTATCCCTCATCGATTTGTTCGAGAAAGTAGGTATTATAGGCCTCCTGAACCCAAATAAATTCTTGATCATCAAATATGATTTCAAAGTTTTTTAGACGTTCATACCGTAGCTTTCTTTCATAACGATTTAAGAAATCCCCCAATACAATATAAAAATTTCTCGGGAAATCTAAATACATCCAATAAACATTAGCTAGTGCATTTGCTAGCTTTGTTCCATTCTTTTCACACCTGGAACGATTATAAAAAAATGATAATTTTTCAGTCGTCATCTCCGTATAATCAATTCCATCAATAAGTAAGTGGTAACTACTGTTAGCTAGTCTAAAATACTGGCCAAAATTATGATTTTGAATAACATAACGTTCTTTTTCCCATATGCAGTTTAGTAATTGTTGCTGAGACTTCTTAAGAATTAAGTTGTCATTTATAGCTGACTCCGTAATCTCATAATTGAACGAACATTTTTCACAACTTCCATTCGTAAAGTCTGTCATACTAATTAAATATCCACACTGTGGGCATTGATCCACGAGCATTACGTTATGAACACCACATAGATGAATAAGTGAAAAACACCAGACTGTACGGTGATAGTATTTCTCCTTAATACAATTAGGACAGTATTTCACTTTGTTTTTCATAATAATTTTCGAGTATAATTTAAATCCAAAAAAGTCCTTCAAATTATACCCATTCTTTTCACTTATGGAATCATTATTCTGAGATACTATGTCGGTTAAGTTCTCTAATGCTTTTTGATTAAGTTCATTATTTTGTGCTTCGTAAACTGATAAGTGCAGAAAATTATTGAGGTACGAATAACAGTAATTATTCATTTTTGATACACGGTACAGAAATCCTGATATACTTTCATCACATTGGATAAAAGGCCGAATTAATAGTTTCCTAGAATTCTCATTCTTCATTTTCTATCTGCGCCTTTTCTTACGGTTCTTTAGTTGCTCTTTAAATGATTGTATTAACGCTTGATAATTTTCAATATTCTTGGGGTCCACACCTACATGATTTGAAATACGATATGCTATCGTTAAACTACCATTCTTCAATAAAACTAAAATGTAATCTTCGTCGTAATTATCAATGTAAATAGGAATATCATGAAAATCTTTCAAATACCATTGTTCGCGAATTGCAATACTACAGGAATAAAAATGACCCTTAAAAAAAATCCCTTTCTCAGTTACTTTAGCTTGCTCAAGTGGAAATAGATCAAATAAATTTTCCACATTCAACCCCCCCTATTAGACTATTACTAATATTGTTACCAAATGCTAGATTTATTATGCATATATATAGTATTAATGAATGAATACTATTTTTCTCTCGTGTTTATCGATGTACGGGTTGACTACACTTCAATTAGAGGTGTAGCTTATGTCTGAATCAACATTGAAGTTAATTGGTAGACGGATAAGGGATTTGCGGAAGGAAAAAGGATTGTCACAAGAACAATTGGGAGAGTTGGCGAACTTAAACTATACCTATATTGGAGGAGTCGAACGAGCGGAAACCAATATATCTGTCCTTAATCTTACTAAAATTGCACAAGCATTGAATGTTGGGGTATACGAACTATTTTCTTATACTAGGGTAAATAGACAAACAAAAGGAAAATCTCATGACATGGAACAAATCATAGATCTTCTTCTTTCGATTAGTCCAAAAGAAGTGAAAAAAGCGAAGAACATATTGATGGAAGTTTTTGATAAAAATTAGACGGCGGCCTAGGTGGCCGCCGTTTGAGTTATTAACCATTTATACATTTAGCGAAGGTCCTTGAGCTTTCTGTGTGTTTCTTCCCTTTTTCCGTTTGATCATCAGTTTCTCTTTGTACTTGTTCATTGCATCATTCTCAGTTCCAAGCGCTGCTTCTAAATCAAAATTAGTCTCGGCAAAGGGATTTGCAACAAATGGTCTAGCCACTTGTTTTACTTTCAGAAGTGCCTTCGCCAAATGTGATTCAGCTATTTTATCAGCGCCTGCCTTAACGGCAATATATGTCGCATACTCAAGTAACTTCATTACATAAAAAGGTATTCCATTCGAGATGTAGTACAACTTATCAGCAGTTCGTGGATCAGCAAGGTTCGCTAATTCAGCAAAAGGAAGCAATTTATCAACTTTTTGAAGAAATACCCTAAAAGTAAGAATCTCCTCAACGGTACCATATGCGAAAGCTTCTAACGCTACTTTGTTACAAAATCTTCGATCCAATTGGGGATTGCTAATAAAAACTTTTACTGATTCCGGCATTCCACAGAGAATAACAGCAATGCCAATTTCTTCGGTAAATGTCTTAACCCAGTTTGATGCTGTCGCTAATACATACTCGGTGTCTGCATCAATTAGATGCTGGAACTCGTCAAAAATAATGACTTTAATCCCAAGTTCCTTAACAAAGTGATGAGTACGACTGGTTAACTCCGATTCAGTTCCTTTATGGCTAGCAGGATCTTTCATTTCCTCTAGCACTTTCGATGCAAGCATTCTCGGTGTTGCTTTTGGAGGAACGACCACCCTTAATACGGGAATATGCGTATATTTTCGGTCATCCGTTTCTTTAATTTCTTGAGGATATCTAGCTGTAAATTCCTTGGTCACAGTACATTTACCGGCTCCAGTTGGTCCAAAAATGAATAGGCCATCCGGACTCACTGAGCCTTCCGACAAGTCTAGGATCGTTTCCAATTCTTCAAGTAGATTTTCATACTTCGGGTGGTGAACAATAATCTGTTTTACATGCTCAACACGTCTCTTCAATTCCTTCGAATCAGGTGCTTTTCCTTCTAGTCGTTCAAACTCCAATTATATTATCTCCTTTCGACCACTCCCCCAACTGTCTGCAATTTTATCTAGATCTACGTTGTCAACATGCAAGGCACCAGGTTTAGGTTGCTCAATAGTAGATTCATCCTGATTATTAGCTGATTTAGATGGTTTTATACCTCCGCGACTCTCCTCAGGTTTTAAAATCGATATATTCATAGTTTCTGGAAGTCCGGGAAGTTGTTCGATTGGTACACCTTTAATTGCACTGGCTACAGTCTCACTTTCCGCTGCTTCCCTCCTTTGCCTTCTACGAATTCCTTGATATTCTAATTTGCATTCTTGTTGAATCTCTTCAATGTTCAGTCTAGCCCTACCTTGCAGCGAAGAATCGTACTCGTTATATGCACTTCCATCTTTGTTTGTCAGATATTCTAGCAGTTCTGCATGGATCAGGTGATTCTTGTCGATCTTTTTCCGATCTAGGCCTCCGTTTTTAATAAAGGCTTCAATATAACGTCTATTGAATTCGTCTTTTACATAAATAACCCTTAAATCAGAGCCAAAGCGAATCAATACTTCACGACTTCTACCTTCACGTTCCAATCGCTTTCTTAGTTCATTTAATTCATCGCTAAAAAAGTGATGGCCCATGAGTTTAATACCACGAGGTCCGACGGTCCGAGTATCACTTTTTGAGGAAAAGAGTAATTCTAAATATTGACGATTTGCAGGTAATTGAGGATGAATCTTCATTTCTTGTAAGCCTTTAGCCCATAAATGCTCTGGAACCCCTTGGATGTTCAGCCCTCTATTAAAATTGTTGGCGACCATGTCAACAATTGCTATGTGTGCGATATGATACAAACCTTTAATATCGACTACCGCTTTCGCTTCTGAGTCATATTGTCCTTTTTCTGTGGGATTTGAAAAAAGGGAACCGACTAATCCTTGAAATGCTTTGTGATTTAGATTTCCTAGCGCTTGTTCAACGGAACCTTTTTGATGACCGGATGCTACTTCACAAAATCTAAGGCCGATACGAAGTTCCGAACAAATTCGTTCTACTTCTTTTGCATCGTTCACCTTTGCATTATCCAAAAGTATGGATTGAGGGACACCATAAGCCGTCCAATTCTTCTCAACTCGTGGGTACAACTCTTTAAATCCAGTCTTTGGTAGTATGCAATGTAAAATTAATTGTTTCCAATCACCAGCATTAGGCTCCTTTTTAAAGATGATATTAAATCCCATCGGTTCACCCACAGCCTGATCAATTCCATACATAAGGCATGGACGATATAACTCGTCAAGTTCAAAGTCGACAATTAAACAATCAATTGGTGTCCAATCACATTCCATACATTCAAGAGGCCGTGTTGCTCTTGCATTTGAATGTACACCATTGTGCTTTAAATCGGCTTGATTTTTCCCCATGAGCTCTTTATCTCGCTCATATGTATCAACCGTTTCCTTCCGTATTCTTCGATATGTCGATTCTGAAAAAATCTCCAGCTGCTTATGAACTTCTCTGGTCAAATTAATATTTTTTATTTCAGCTTCAAGTACATTATATTCATCTTTAATGGAAACGTATTCCGCCTTACTTCCATATTTTAAAATGATGCGAGAAGCTTCAATCATTACATCTTTAGAGACTCGATGATCTTTTGGCCCCCTTATTTGTGGAATTAAGTCTAATTTGTTCTCTCGCTTATACCATAAATCTAACCATCTATAAATTGACGCGGGAGAAATCGAGCCATTTGGTTTTAATTCCTCTGGATAGTTTTCAGCATACTCCTTTATCTGAGATGGCCTTATTTTACGTTCAATAATAGGCTCAATTGCCTTATACCGTTTATCCATAATATCTAATTGAACATCCGTATAATCCTTTGTACTGTATTCAATTAGGTTAGATTCTTGACCTTCATGCAGAATGATTAACCTTTTCTCGTTGTAAGCAGCCAAGATATCATTAAGAGACAGTAATTCCTTTATGTCGTTTGTTATATTAAGCAGTTCAACATCATCATCTCTGTGCCGGAGTACTTCATAGGTGTTCTTTTCAATTCGAAATTGCGTACCATACTTGAAATCTATGAGCATGAACTTATCTCCTCCTCGACTGAAAAACGTAAAATCGAATCGTCAGATAGCTTTACGTTAACTAGATCTGTTGAAATCTCTTGTAGGTAAATTAATTGATAAACTGCCTTATAGAAACTCTCTTCATCTATTTCAGCACAAGATTCCCTTAATTCAAAAAGATACATTTTCGTTTTTAATCCCAGTTTCTCCAGAATACGATCCATAATTGTGTCTGATACCTCTTGGATTCCTAAATGACGAAGCAAAGAAAGGTTAGCTTGAAGATGTTTGGGATTAATCTCATTTTCTGTGAATACTTCGTAATGCCACCCGCGTGCTTTACAAAATTGTCTTCCCACTTCATATTTAATGATATTTTTGGGGTAATTTTTAAATCGAAGAGCTTTAACTTCTATTAATAAGACACGATTATCTTCTAAGATTAATTTGAAATCAGGAAAATATTTATGCTTCTTACCATTCACTAAATAATCAATGCATTCCGGTTGATAAAAAACTTCTACAACACGCTGATCAAAGTCAGCTAATCTGATAAAATTTCTTTCAAGGAAACTTTCCCAATGAATCATATCGCCAGTTTTTAAAAATGGTTCTTTCCCGCGGAAGCCTTTTCTTTTCGGCTTGATTTTTCGAGCTGGTTTGTAGGGCATGATTTTCACCTCCGTTGATTTCATAATTTATGATAAAAGTATTGACTTAAATAGAATGACTTAAACTTATTCCAGTACCATAATCCCCTACCAAATAGAAAGATATATTAAAAGCCAAATATAAAGAATTTAAAGATCTTTCTGAAGTCAATCGTGTAAAGCAGAACAAGTACGATCTAATCCCAAAAAAGAACAAAATTAATTAAAGACATCCACCAAAAAACATGGTGAAATGCCTTTTCCATACACATAATGTTTTTTATAAAATCTAAAAGCTCCCTACATTAATCAAAATGATAAACATAATCAGTACTATCCTTTTTTCCATTTAATGTTTAACCCATAAGATAAATGTCCATTGCTCATTTTCAAACTTCTAGCAGCCTCACTCAATGAATGCTCATTAGAATAAACACATTTTATCTCTTCTAAGAACGCAGCTCTCAGGTCCATATAAAGAAATACTGATTTAAACCATTTTGATTAATTTACCTTGCCGCCTGGTTTCAGTTCTCCTTTTTGAACCTTTAATATGACTTCAACATAATTAGTATGATATCTGTCCAGATTACGTTAATGTTTTGGAATCGATAAGCGTGGAAGTGCGCGATGGTATCAGACGTCCGGATACATTGACGGTGTCAGGAGCTATACTATTAATTTATGTTCTATTGCAATTTCGTAACATGAACCAAATTTTTCTTCAGTTATTTCAAATTTAGAGACTCAGGTAGGTCACTTTTCCTGAAGAGATATTTTCTTCCTCCATCAACTTTTGGTCCGGATATTGGCCTGATGTCCATTTTTAATAAGATATGCGTAATTTTTCTAGGAGAAATTTGATTTCTGTATTTTAACTTCAAATAATCTTGCATCGCATATTCACAAGTAAATTTATCAATCTCAATTCTACTTATTTCAATTCTTCTACTTTTTCTAACCCCTCTGATAAACCCTTTCTCCACCCAAAAACCTACATCATCAGGACGACTATCTAAAATCTTCCCTGTGGTTACTGTAGAGTAGACTTCATTCTGTACTTGCTTTATGTAATATACTGATTTAAATAAATCAATGGATCTCTGTCAAGAAAGTAGACACTCAAATAAGAGATATCACACAACCTTTTTGTAATACATGGCCTCGTATTGATCCGGTGAAACATAGCCCAAAGAACCATGAATTCTCTTACGGTTGTAAAA
>NZ_JANQBD010000056.1 GCF_024722015.1 Paenibacillus radicis (ex Xue et al. 2023)
TACGAACGCTTCCCAATGCTTATGTTCGTCAAAAAATATCCGATGTAAGATGTCCTGTTTCATATCACTAATTTATCAATATTTTGAATGTGGGGGAACTCCAAAAATTTATACTTTCTATTATCTTAAGAAAAGCTTCTATTCGAAGCCCTTTCGATGAAGAGACATTCGTGTCTTAGCGGTAGCTTTTCTTGCAATATCAGACTTCTTCAGCTCCGCTGAAAACATATAAAGTCCGATATTATAAAAAAGGAGCGAGCAGAAATATTCCCTCCCGCTCACTCCTGTTCTTATAGAAATCGAAAAACACGGTATCGAGCTGTCTCTCAAACGAGATTATCTACTTTTGAGACGGCCCCTTTTACACAGTTTATTTCGATTCACATATGAAGTATTAATTTTGTATGCCACATTGAGGACTTCAGCAAAACTGACTTTCATCTGAAGCCAGAATGAACCTCAGCTTACATCCCGATCACAACGAAACGCCCAAAAATCCGCGTGTTAGTTGAAAATCAACGTTACCCTGTTGATAGAGCCGTGGAGTATAGCTATGCTCAATGACTTGCTTACAACTCTCTAGAATCTGATCGGTCCAAGCAGTGGGATTTCCGGTGAGCAGCAGATCCAAATCATTAGCATAAGTTTGCTGCATAGACGGGTCCGATGCCACTTGAAGCATAGGCACGAACGGATGCGTCTGCATAGGGCGACGATGGACCAGCGCTATAATCAACTCCACTCCCGTGGCTGCTAAGCCCGTGACCGTCTCTACCCAATGCTCGGTTGGTGTTTCCATGATGTGAAAACCGGTTTGGAGAGCATGTTCCCCATAAGCCAATGACGGCTTAACATTGGATGTAGTCAATAAATCTTCACTATAAGAAGACGTTGAAAGCAGCCCGCTGTTCTCGGGAACAACCACCATACCGCCTGCGCCGACAATCATTTTTGTCAAAATCGCCAGTTGTTCACTCGCAGCGTCAGTAACTGAACCATCACTTAAAATCCCAACACGCAACGCTTCTAGTCCGGCAGTCTCTTTCGTAATTGGCCCAGTTGCAGACAATTGATCAGCAAACCACTCTTCCACCTTCTGAGTTACCTTATTAATCCCGCCATCAAGTTGAATACTAGCAAAACCAAGACGACTCGGATCAACCCCCATCTCCTCCATCTCGTGGCGCATAAAGTCATTGTGGGTTTTCTCACAGCCATGTTCCAGCAGCAGACAATGCTTGACTAGCGGATGGGTAACATAACCAATCATTGTTCGGGCATACAACTGCTCGGGTTGACCACCCGAATTCCCGCATCCTTCCGTGTGAGCCAAGGCCACAAAACGCGAGAGATGTCCCGGTTGGCCCATCCCCTGTTTATTCAACCGCAATGAAATCATATTCGCCACCTGACCTGCACATAGACTGGTGGGCAGGATTAATCCAATGTTATCACTGGCCAGACGGTCTTGGTGACGAGTGAATGTAAATCGGATCTGGTCGGCGGTCGCGGCTATATCCGTTCGAATTGCAATAGGTTCCCCTGTCGGTAGAGACACATTGAGCAAGGTATCCAGTTGGCTCGCATCCGTTTGCTGCCAGTTGCGCCAGATCTGCACCTGTGAGTGGCCAGCTTTCTCACCGACACTGCGCTGACCGGAGGCTATTTGTATAGAATGTTCAAAGGCTTGCTTGCCCAACTCATCCATGGATACGCCCTCCAGGTACTCACCGGCGTTGATATCCATATCATTGGCTAGCAATTGGAAGCGACGCGTCGTTGTCACCACCTTGACCGTCGGCACAAAAGGAAAGTTGGTGATCGAGCCGTTACCTGTCGTAAAAAATATCAGGTTGCAACCTGAAGCCACCTGCCCGGCAATGCTCTCGAGGTCATTACCGGGGCTATCCATAAAATAATATCCGGGGTCTTTCATCAACCCGCCGTATTCAATGGCATAGTCAAGGCGAGTGGCCGGGTCTTTCTTGCGGGCAGCACCAATGGATTTAAGGTAAATGTTATAAAGGCCGCGATATTTATTACCACCCGATGGATTTCCTTCAGCGTTAGAGCCATGCCAAGCCGTACGCTCCCTGAATTCTTCTACAAGCGTTAAAAATTTACGGGCGGTTTCCACGTCGCGCACCTTCTGCAAGACATAAGGCTCTGCGCCAATTAATTCATCGGTTTCAGCCAAACTGGCAGCGCCGCCGTAGCGTATCAATTCCTGCGCAATCCAACCGAGCAGCGGATTAGCGGAAATGCCAGAAAAGGCATCTGAGCCTCCACATTGTAGTCCAATCTTTAAATTGCTAATAGATTCCGGGGTCCGTTCCATGGCATTTACTATTGGTAACCAATCACGCACAATAGCTTCCCCAATGGTCAGATTATCTTGAAAGCCGCCTTTAATTGATAAGAACCGATGCACCACTTCATCTATTGGATAATTGTGTTCGCGTAAATATGCTTCTACCATCTCGTTGGTCACGGATTCAATCCCATAGTCTACTATTAAGACCGCACCCACGTTGGGATTAACGACAAATCCGGCTAACGTGCGCAGCAATAGCTCTAGGTTATTAGGCTGTTCGGTGCCTCCCTCAGTATGCGCCACGGGAACAATGCCCTCGACTTGGGGATAGTTCTGCAGTTCGCCTTGCAGACGAGCTGCAAGCTGCTTGACATAGCTCCCTGTGCGTGAAGTTGTGCCTAACAGGACAATCGTGTTGCGAGTGCCAACGCCGCGAGCTTCGCTGCGCCGATAACCCAGGAAGGTGCGCGTATCCGGGTAAGCTGGCAATGCTGGAGCCGGTTGAAAATTCCCCTCGTCGAGAACATATGGATTAACTTGGTCTGCAAAATTGGGCGTCACCGGCAGCGAGAATTTTAACGAACGCACACTAAGCGCGTCTAACACAGACTTGTTAATTACATAACTACCGGGCTGAATGGATTGCAGCGCTACACCAAAGGGTAATTCCCAGGACAGTAAGGCTTCACCAGGGGCAATCGCCTTCACCGCAAAACGATGGCCCTCCATAACGGTGTAATCCAAGGTCAGGGTTTGGTCTTGATAGTAAATGATGGTGCCAGCGTCCAGTTGGCGAGTGGCAACAGCGACATTATCTCCGGGTAAGGGAAGTCTACCGACTTCGTCAAAGCGGTAAGATACGTTCATAGATTTCAAACTCCTTATTTTAGATTTCGCTTGAGCTAAATATAAATCCGTAGCCGTACCGATCTTTAAAGAGCATACCGATCACCGACAGGAAGAATTGAAACCGATTGCAAAAAGTCGAAAGCGAAGCTTGCCTTCAACACATGTTCATGCACATATTGTATCATAAATTGAAGTAATTGGATGGCATTTTCAGCACATGGGAAGGTTCGTTATATTGAAAAGGGAATAAAAACGCCACCCTTATTTATGGGGCTTATTTCCATGTATAGGTCCTAATTCAAAAAAACAACCCTATCCTAAAGACAGGGTCTAATCATATCCAATACTCATTTTTTTGAAGTCGACCCTTATACCAACTGTGGTCATAAAATCTATACCTAATATTCCATCAAAACCATATGGTTCTCTTGTCATTCCTAATTGAAGTTTAAACGAGGGTAGAATTATGGTTCCAATTTGCAAACTTTCTACCATTTGTTCATAACATAACTCACTTGCACCGCCGACACCATACATTCTTTTAGCAGTCCCATTTATCATGTCGAGGTATAACCCGATGTTCGCCACTAAGTCTGTATCAAAAATTGTTGAGGCACATCCTGTATCAAACAACACATTGCTCATATTAATTGTTTGTTCGTGGTAGGTTAACGAAAATGTAATTATCGGAAGACCATTCTCAAGTCTAAGTTCCATCATGACTTTCGAATTCCTGTAAAGTATTCCTCAATAACTTCAATTTCTTGCTTACTGGTATGAAAGACATAAAATTCACGCGCAGGATTTTCCTTATGATGAAGCTTATAACCTTCCCAAGCATTCATTGGGTTATCATATTCTTCTACAACTGTCATTTCTTCAATCGTACGTAAGCGATTTTTTGATACCGCTTTAATTGCTTCAACTAAAACAAATCGACTGGGGTAATGGCTACGAATTTCAGACCATTTCATATCACATATCCCCTTTCAATAGCAGTTTTATTTATTATAACATACAATTATTATTCCATAACCGCTTTATCCCATTTCCACATGGAACCATGAAGCTATAATACAAAATGAAAATGACCGCCATACTGAATATTCGCGGTCATTCCCTTCAAATTGTTACTATCCGTTGCTGCTCCGATCAGAGCCCGGGAATTTGCCTTATTCGTTGAAGCGTAACCGTATCATTACCTTAGTCATACCATCTAAATACCCTTCTCATCGTTTATTCCGCCAAGTTCCTAATTAAAGCTAGTTAGCTATACCTCCAAAATGACCTTTCTCACATCGTTCGGATGAGTCTCAATGAGTTCAACCGCTTGATGAATTTCTTCCATTCGGAAGCGATGCGTAACGAAAGATTTCGTATCTATTTTCCTATCATTAAATAAGGTAATCACTTCAGAAAACTTATCTGACTGTAAGCGAGAGCCCGCGATAGTCAATTCTTTCTTCGTAATCGGCAGCTGAGCAATCTGTGACGGAGTATCACCGAATCCAAGTACCACAACGCGACCTGCTACGGAGGTATATTCCACTGCCTGTTCAAACGTCTTTATCGTACATACTGCATCAATGGTTACGTTCGGGCCCAATCCTCCAGTAAGGGCGAAAAGTTCCTTGCGGATATCGTCCTTGGCAGCATTGAGCGCATAATCTGCTCCCAATTCCAGAGCATAAGCGAGTTTGGCATCACTTAAATCGGAAATAATGCAGATGGCACCTTGAATTTTAGCTATCTGCAAGGCACATATGCCTATGGGTCCGGCACCCATAATAAATACGGTATCGCCTTTTCGCACATCTCCGCGCCATACCGCCTGAGCTCCGATTGTAAAGGGTTCAACCAGAACCCCTGTCTGCCAATCCAGGTCCCCTGCAATTTTATGAACGTTTTTTTCCGGAAGCACTACATATTCCTGATAACCCCCGTCCAAATGGACTCCGTATACCTGTAAATGTTCACATACATTTTTTCGTCCAGAATTACAGGCATAACAATTTCCGCAAGTCTGTATCGGTTCCAACACAACCTTATCTCCTACAGAAATACGCTCAACTTTCGCTCCTACTTCTACAATTTCACCCGTCACTTCGTGGCCAATGATTCGCGGGTAAGTAGCAACAGGGGAGGTCCCGTGGTAAATATGCATATCCGAGCCGCAAATCCCTACCATTTTCACTTTCATAAGTACTTCATTCCCATTATGGATTTGCGGCTTTTCTTTCTCAATAATCTTGATTTCACCCGGTTTTATAACTTGTACCGCTTTCACAGCATTCATCCCTCTCCGCCATTTTGCCGAGATTAATTTGGAATTAACAAATCTTTATTCACTTTCACAACTACTTTTTTTATATTTGTACCACCATTTCTACTGCAACCGGGTCTATGCAAATCGGAAGGAAAAAATATAGCAAACATCCCAGGATATAACACCAGATCCATTTCCCCGTTTATTTCTTCATATAGCGCGTAATCTTTAGTTTCCAGTTCGTTTTCGACGATGACGTTTTCTCTCGATTCCCTAGCGAAACCGATAATCTCCTCATCGCCGCTAATCAGGTACTGAACATCGATGTACTTGGAGTGACATTCAGCTCTTCTCTCAGATTTAACCACTGTACTTATTTCTTGAACGACAGCAAACAAATCATCTCCATCGATTTCATACTTCCCTGCAGTTAGTTGAACCAACTCCGTGTTTTTGATGTACTCTAGTGCTTTTTGAAGAACGGGTGGGAATGCGTTTCTTTCCTCTGCCCAACTCATTAAGTCTCCGAAGATCATGCTGAACCTCCTCTTTTCTTTTACAGATCTAATACGGTCTGCCAGATTTTTTCATCAACAGGTATCCCTTTTTCCAAGTTCGCTTTTCTTGTTTCGACTGTGCGTTCTCCTGGAAAAGTAACCTTTCCATCTATTTCAGCAGGTTCTGCCTGATGTAAATACTCTACTGCCTCGTTGACCGTATTTTCGCAAAATAATTCACCTGATATGACAGATGGGTCCATGGCAATAAATACTTGAGAACCTCCATAACCGGAAATCCCGGGCTGAGGTTTTAACTCATCCATTTTGCGGGTAGATAATCCCCCAGATAGCAGTGCAGCTATTAAATCCAATAAAATGGATAGCCCCGAGCCCTTCCAATATCCAGTAGGTAAAATACGCATCGATTTCTCAATCGCTGATGGATCTCTAGTCAATTGCCCATCGCTATCAAACCCGCCATCTACGGGTAAAAGTTCATTTTTCAATCTTGTCACCTCTAATTTTCCATAAGAAAACTGAGACATAGCCATATCTAATACAATGTTGCCTGATTCTCTCGGAACCGCTAAAACAAAGGGGTTATTCCCAATTTTTGTTTCTTTTGCTCCCCATGGAGGCATACATGATTCCGTATTCGTCCAGCACATTCCTATGCATCCAGCATCAGCAGCCTGCCAACCATAACTGCCTCCGCGCATCCAATGGTTCGTATTTCTAATCGTTACGATACCGACCCCATTTTCATGGGCCATTTCGATGGCACGCTGCATGCAAAATTTTGCGTTTAAATTGCCTGCGCCGAGGTTTCCATCATATCTTTCCATCATCCCGTAACTATCTATTTTTGTAGGAATCGCATGAATATCGACCAAGCCTTTTTCAATATAATCCACAAAACGGGGAACCCGGTTTAAACCATGGGAATAAACGCCTTCCAGACTTGCTTCTGCAAATAATACAGCGCATTCCTCTGCGCGGTTTGTGGTAAACCCTTTTTTTAGCAGTACCCGCACGATCTCATCTTTCATTGTTTCAAAAGGCACTCTTTTCATATTCCAACTCTCCTTCTAAAAAAGACATGCGCACAAAATCCCGCATGCTTTTCATTTCCAGCTTATTTTTTATAATATCCTTAATGCTACGTCAAGGCCTTCATCTTTTCCGAGCAGTTGGGTAGATACCTTTTGCAGGTAGGCATCGCGCCCTATTTCCTGAACGTTTACTTTGATACCCGTTTCTTTTTCAAAGTCAGGCCCCAATTTGTTCAATGAGTTGTACAAAACGCCCGACTGTGCAACAACTGTAATCGTCTCCCCCTTCGCGGCGGCTTGACCGCTTGTTGTTGCAGATGTTGAAAGCTGACCCGGCGATGGCGCACATCCGGCAGTAATGAGTACAATTGTTGAAGCTCCAAGCATCATTTTTTTCCACATTGCAATGCCCCCTTTAAAGAATAATATATGATCATTTCACAGCACCCATCGTAAGCCCTTTAACCAAATGCTTTTGGATAAGAAGTGTGAAAATAAACAACGGAATCATCAGCATTGTGCCTGTAGCGGTAACGGGTCCCCAAAGAATAGCTTCCTGCGTGACAAAATTGGCTGCCATGACCGGTAGTGTTTTAGCATGTGTACCTGTTAAATTTAAGGCGAATAAAAACTCGTTCCAAGAATTCATTGCTGAAAATATAGCGGATACAGCGAAACCAGGTTTCGCTAGCGGCAGCATAATCCTCCACATGGCGCCAAAACGTGAAGTCCCGTCAATGGACGCTGCCTCCTCCAAACTTTCAGGAAGTTCTTTCAGAAAACCCCACATCAGCCAGATAACAAAGGGCAAATTAAATGATGTGTAGGCCAAAGTGAGTGTAAATAAATTATCAGTTCCTCCAAATTGGCGAAATATGACGAAGAATGGAACAACCAGAACGATAGGCGGAAACATCTTAGTAAAGAACACTGTGAAGCTGATCCACTTCTGACCCTTTATCTGGAATCGGGCAAGACTGTAACCTGCTAATGTACCTACAGTAAGCGAAAGCACCGTTGACATTACGGTAACTATCAGCGAATTCATAAAATAGTAGATAAACGGTTGTTTGCTAAATACGATCAAGTAGCTTTCAAATGTGGGTTGAAACATCCAGACAGGCGGGATTTGAAAGGCCTGTACCGGAGTTTTAATTGAAGTAAACATCACCCAGAATATCGGGAATAAAAATATGATCAAAGCTATGCCGACATATCCGTATACCCATCCATTTTTGCGAAGCATGAGCTTCCCCTCTCTTATTTTTCCGAATACAAGGATCGGATGGCAAACCAACATATAATCCCGACAATGACCGTTAATACGATCGCTAATGCAGCTCCATATCCAAAGTCAAAATCGACAAATGCTTTTCTATGCAAAAGAATGGAGGTTGTTTCCGTTGCAGTACCAGGTCCGCCTCCGGTCAAAACAAATATCTGATCGAACACTTTGATCGACCCGGCCGTCCGCAGAACTAACGAAACGATTATGATCCTCTTCATTAATGGCAGCGTTACATGACAGAACGTTTGCCATGCGGTAGCTCCGTCCATTTTTGCCGCTTCAAAAGGCTCGTTTGGAAGCGATTTCAATCCGGCGAGTAAAGTAATGAACATGAAAGAAGTCCATTGCCAAGTATCCACCATAATGATAGACGGGAGGGCGAGCGAATTCGAGCTCAAGAGCGCCAGCTTTTCAAAGCCCAACAACGTTAACATATAATTAAAAACACCAAAATTATAATCAAAGATGAATTTCCACATTAATCCTACAACAACCGGCGTGACCATCATGGGCAGGACCAGTAAGGTGGTTGCAACTCCATGCCCTATCTTCATACGATTTACTGCTAAAGCCAGAGTGAAACCGAAAAACAGCTGCAAGAAGACGCCAACTCCCACATACAACGCTGTGCGAAACATTGACATATAGAAGCTCTTATCTTGAAATACATCCAGGATGTGCTGCAAGCCAATAAATGGCGGGTCGGTTAACGTAAAAAATGTCCAGTCGTGAAAACTGAGATAGAACGTATACCCAACAGGATAAAAGAAAATCAAAACCATAATAGTGAAAGCTGGAATTAATAAAATAAAGCGAATTCTCTCGTCCAGCCAGGTCAATATACTTCCTTTACCAAGCGCCCTATTAGATGCGGACATTGTCTTATTTTGTTGCATATGCTTTCTCCCCTAGCTAACCTGAATTAAGTTACCGATTCGAAACCATTACATGTGATTAGTAAACGCTTTCTTGAATCGACTTTCTTCGACTTGAATACTGTTCATCTTTGAATCGATTATATGGTATTTGGATCGTAATCAGAATATATTATATAATTGTATTTGTACTATATCACTATTATAAAGCAGGTAATCTAATGGAACTTTCTGTATGGGAAAACATGTTTCCACAGTTTGCATACGTAGCCGATCGAAGATGTACACCAAACTGGCAGTTTCAGGGGCCTAAAATTCATGATAAACATAATCTTATTCTGGTTTACGACGGAGAGGCCGAATTCACTTGCAACGATCAAACATTTAGGGTTTCCAGAGGTGATCTGGTGTATTATAAGCCTAGTGATTTTCGGTTAGGACATACTTTCCCTGACCGTCTAATGAAATGCTTCACAGTGGATTTTCTGTACACCTGCCCAACTTTGACCAATAACGAATGGGAATTTCTGAATGTCAATCTTCCCTTTTCAAGGGTTGAAAAAATTAACGACGATTTCCTTTTTTCGCGGCTCTTGGATTTGTTTGCCAACTTCACAAGAACTTGGTTATCAGGAAACCACAATAAAACTCTTCGAGGAAGAGCTATTTTTCTAGAGATGCTCTCTTTGCTTCTACAGTGGAAATGCGGCAGTAATTTTAACTATGATAAGGTACGCAAAGTCGAGAAAGTGATCAATTATATGACGGAATATTTCCCGAACCCATTAACACTGCAAGAAATTGCACATCAAATAGGGATAAGTCCATCGTATCTTGGAAGTATCTTTAAGGAAGTAACCGGAACGGCTCCAATTAACTATCTTGTAGATATCCGGCTGCGCAAAGCAAAAGACCTGTTAAGAGACGGGTACTCCGTTACCGAGGCGGCAGAAAAGGTTGGTTTTAACGATGTTTTTTACTTCAGCAAGTGTTTTAAAAAACGTGAGGGAATGAGTCCGACGCAGTATATTTCGGGGGATGTTTAGAATTGGTGGGAAAGCCTGATAGATCAAAGGATTCGGAGCATTGAGTCGAGTGATGCCTGGGAAAAAGAGCGAGAAAAAAAGCCGAGCGAGAATCAGGACAAATGCCTGAAAATTGGTCGGCTTAGCGGTAAAGTGCTCAGTGGCAGACTTTGTGGTACATGGGTGAACTTATTTGCTGATTATAGGCTGCTGTCGCCAAATAATTCCGCAACATCTACTCCTAAAAATTGTGACAATAAGAGATGCCCACCTTAAATATTGCCGTCAGCTTGCAAAATGCTAATTTTATTTTCCAATAAACTCTTTTCTAGTCTGACATGAAGTAATTCTATCTCTAAGTCTTGGTGCATAGTGTGAATGGATGTTACTATATCTTCTGCTGTTAGAATATGAATAGCATCTGCCTGTTCTGAGAGATACTTTAAAATAACTTCGATAATCTTTCTGCATACTTCGACTCTTTGGATGAGGACATTTTCTTCTGCTACGAATTCTCCGTATTTTAAACCAACATCGTTAATAGCGCTCGCCTCCAATTAATACCTTAGATACTAATGCCAAGATCGGAAACTTATCGTGTCTTTATAAAAGAATGAAAACTCAAATTAAGAAACAATTTGTGTCCTTCCTATTTAAATATATATTCTTTATAGTGACAAGTCAAGCATAAAAGAAACTTATCGTGTCCATTATAGTACCAACAGATTCCTGTTCCTTATAATGGATTGTGAGGTGATTGAAATTGTTCGGTAAACGATTAGCGGAACTCAGAAACAACAAAGGAATTAGCCAATATGAGCTAGCAGCGCGGATGAAATTATCCCGAGGGCAGATCGCTAATTACGAACAAGGCACCCGAGAACCAGACTTTAATACACTTATTGCCCTGGCTGACTTTTTCGAAGTAAGTTTAGATAACCTTATTGGAAGAGACTGGATATTGGGTGATATCAATAAAGAATCGGCTAATGTGGCATTCTTCGGTGAGGACAAAGAAATACTCACTGAGGAAGAGAGCAATTTTCTAAGAGAAAGTCTCCACTTGCTTCGTACATATGAGTTGAGTTTGAAGAAAAAGCAATAAAAAACACCTAAATCTAGGTGTTTTTTTATTGCTTCTACTCATAACTATTTATTTGATAAGCTGCCGCTTGCTCCGCAGCAAGTAACGTACTATTCGAGTAAGGCATGTAAACAAACTCCTGCTTTTTCTGTATTCTCCGAGTAAGGTACTCTTTCAAATCAGGATCTACACAATAAACATAACAACCCTTTTGTCCTCTAGTCATTAAAGTGCGGTACGTATTCTTAATAATTTGATCAGCAATCTTTAATGCTTTATGCCTATCTTCCTTATGCATCTTTTTAAAACCAGAGAGTGACTTATCCGTTTTAGCTCTTTTAAATGGATCGGTTATTAGTTCTCCTTTCAGATATCGCAAATCCTCACCTATAATGACACCAACATAGTTAAATTCAAGTCCCTGTGAAGTATGAATGCAACCCGCTTGTTCAACCGAATCCGGATCAATTGCCCAAGTAGTTGTGTTATCCAAGTTCCAACTCATTTGAAAATTATGTTCTTCAATTGAAATATCATGAATGCTGCCATTGCTCTTCCCATCTGACTTCCAATCCCAGCAATACCCTGCAACCATTCTGGCTTTATTATCAATTCGATTTTTTTCAAAAATTTGTCGTCTAAGCTCGTTAGGATCATCGAATATTTGAAAATCATATTCAATGTCAAATCCCTCGTAATTAGCAGTTTCTCGTATACCCAATACATCATCTAACCAGGCCAGATACCCATCTGAACCATTGCATCGAAATTGTGATTCTAGTTCCATTTCAACAATCTCAGCACCAAACTGCATGGCGTAATTCTTAATCTGCTCTTTATTTCCAACATCATGCATTGCAATTTTTTGATACTCATCAATGAAAAAAACAGAGAACTTGGAAGCATGAATAATTTCCTTCATTTGATTCTCGCCTTTATTTTTGAATAATCCCGACTTCTCGTTCAATCGATGAGCTTCATCTACGATTAATACATCTAACTCATTATTTATCGACTCATAGAAGACGCCTGATCCCTTAAACATATTGGTGATGAATGCCTTTTTATGATTCTTCTGAAGTTTTTTTGTATATACTTCTCTTGGGGCGCTGTTCTTGGTCACATACTGGCACAGAAGATCCTTAGAGGTTAGCTTAACTAGAAGATTTATTCCTAGTACTGATTTCCCTGTTCCAGGTCCCCCCTCAACAATAAGCACTTGCTTTTTATCGGAGGTGTGAGCTTTCATAGCCATATGAATAGCAGTTTCGTACACAATTTTCTGTTCATCAATCATCATAAACTCCTCATTACCCGCTAACATTCCTAACAAGGCATCTTGTAGCGATTTTGAGGGCTTTATTTTTCCATGCTCAATGAGATATAAAAGTTTTTTATGATCTGTTTTCTTAATATATGTAGAGATAAACCCTCTTAGCTTTAAAGCATCTCCTTTAGTAAAAACAGGTGCTTCAGTTAAATATTTCTCATAGAGTACATCAGTTAAGGGGTCATTGTTAGTTTGTATATAGTTATGCAAATAGGCACAGGGATATAAGAATATTTGTTCATTTCTAACCGTCTCATTATATTCTGTAATTAAGTTTGCATAAGTCAAAGCCTGATAGGATGGATGAGTCATTTCCCTCAATCCACGTCCAATAAAAGTTTCTACCACACCATCCTTATGTTCAACAACGCTTATATGCTGCCATTGCTTTAATTCAATGATAACAACAGAGTTCTGAATATTTTCATCTAATCCAGTCAAAATAAAGTCTATTCTTCTCCCATTGGCCGGCACCTTATATTCAATAGCAATTGTAATATCATTTGGGATCTGGCAAGTATTGAGCACCTTATACATGTAATTCATCGAGTTATTCCACGAATTGATTTCACTTGCAGACGTGCGGCCCATTTTTTTTACCATTGACTCATAAATCTTAACCGCAATACTATCTTCAGTTACATGATCCATGAACTCTTCTTTGGTTGCTTCATAAATAATCATAGATGACTACCCTCTATTCTCGTTCCTCAGAATACTTCTTCGATGTACCCTTAAATCGATCTATGGGGTATTTCTTAGCATTTTTTTCAATTTTACTTAAAATGGCAGATTCAATATCAATTTCTAAATCATGGGCAATCATGAGTGAATAAATCAATACATCGGCTAATTCATCTTTAATCTGTTCCATATTCTGTTTGATTGCCTCAGAGCTATCTTTCCACTGAAAATTCTCCAGCAATTCGCTTGCTTCTAATGTTAAGGAAATAGCAAGATCCTTCGGGTTATGGAACTGTTTCCAATCCCGCTCATCTCGAAACTCAATGATTTTCTTTATAATAGAATCCATCTATTAGCCCTCCATTCTACTCCAACCCAATCCCCAAAACCCTACTACCCAAATCCAAATGCTCTCGATCCAGCGTAACCTTCACCTTACCCGCACGCCGTTTCTCCCGCCAATCCTGCAGTTCCTCTTCCGATTCCAAACGAAGTTCAGAAACTTCCTTAGCCCTATTAAACATATAATCCGTCGTATACAAAATCCGATAAATCCCATGCCCAGCGGGAACGATCGCTGTCTCTCTTTTGACCCATTCATCCACCTCAAATACCACATAAAGCTCATCCGTAGCACCTCTACTGGAGGGGATGGCTGTTATCGCAGAACGTGGAACAACCTTCCAATCCTTCACTTTTCCATACCAGGAAATACCCGCTTCCTCCGTACCAAATAAACGAATCGACTGATACAAAGCGACAAATTCCAATCTCGTAAGCACCTTATGATCCGTAATATTCCTTAACGGCGTATGATAAAAGCCATGCTCCAGCGCAGCCTCCAATTGCGGCTTCTTACTCAGTGCCCCGATCAACACATTTTTCCCAGACAATTTGTTCCCGTAATACTCCTTCGTCCCTCGCGGTCTCGTCGTCCGCTCATAGGCTTTCTCCGGACTATCCATGATAATCTCGTCTAAGAACTTCTCCATCAAGCTCGTTGAATTCGGCAAAAAGGGAAAAGCCCCAATATTAATGAGCTCAACGCTCTTATAAAACTTATGCTGCTGAAATCGCTCCTCATCATGATAAGGAAACAACACATACGCCCCAAACATGCTCCGTTCGTAATCTTTGCCCTGTCCCTCTGAATACACAATCGCATCCCGATAACGATGCATCGTATTAATATCATCTTCTTCTGGCCCAGGCATCCGATACCGCTCGAAGTAGGGTGTCCCCTCATAAGCAGGATTAATCCGATATTTAGCGTCAAAAATATATTTGTACTCTGCCGCGGCATCATTCTTCTTCAAAGTCAGGACATTATCTGGACGCTGAGCCAGCGTTGGACTCCGGTCACCCTTCGGCAACGCATTGTAAAATAACGTAAAAACCTCCCCGTTCACCGGGTTTTTATAAACCATCTTGGCCTGCTGCGATTTATCCAGTGTGACGAACAGTCCACTGCGATTGATTTTAATAATGTCCTGTTTGAGCAATTCATACTTCTTGCTTAAAAGATGATGAATCTTCAAAAAACACCAGTATTCATAGAGCTGCGCCAAATCTTTCATCGATAAACGGAACAGATCATTCTGGATCGACAAACCTTTTAATAGCATTAAATAATAACGATATACTTCCCGGTAACCCGATGCCATTTGCAAAACTAGAGAAATAGACAGTTGCTTCATCTCTCCAACATTCAAAAAATCAAGCTGTAAAAGCCGCTGTAGCTGACTTTGCATGAGATTAAGCTTCTTCGTAAGCACTGGATCTTCCGTACGACTTTTTTGGGCTAAACGTTTTTTAATGTCTTTAAGCTTCTGTGCAACCCGTACAAGCACCCATTTCACGAAGCAATTCTCAGCCGTATCATAATTGACATGGCGTTTAGTCTCTATTACATGTGTTGGAGTAAATCGCTGACTCCCCACCTCCATAACACCATTCACAGGATCTGAGACTAGTAAATGAGGACGCTTAGTTAAATAGCCAATGTTCTCTTTCCCGGCTCTTTTCACACGTACGGCGTCTACCATGCGATTCTCACTTTGAAGTTTCGAATGAGGTGACAGCTTAATCCTCTCAACAGCCTGCACAAGCTGCGTAAATACATGTTGCAAAATCGTAAAATACTCCGTCAAACTCTGATGATTCGTTTCTTTCAACCCTGTCAGATTGTACGTTTTACGCAGAAAATCAAAGGATAGATTATAAATCTGTTCGTTAACATCATTAAGAATCATTTGGTAGTCATTTTTATAATCTATTTTCGATGGGAAGATCTCCAGCTGGAGACGAAAAATAGCCTCACCGTTCAACCGAAGCTCAAGCTCAGAGAGTCCGACTTCATTTTGAAAATTAAGAATACCTGATAAAATTATCTTCCCCTTTGGTTTAATTGCCTGTCGCACATGGATATTGTCGTGGTGAAAGGATAAGGCGATATCCGCCTTTTTTTCGATGACCAGTTCGTAGGCCTGCGTTTCATAAAAACTCGGCGTACATGCATCACCCGGACTCCAACTCGTCATCTCCCTGTGCTCATGAGAGAAAATCGAAATAGACTCAATAACCAATGAGTTAACTAGCGGCGCAGCGTGAAAATGCGCATCTACCCACCCCTCATCCCCATTACGATGGAGGTTCAAGATTTCAACCGTCGGATGGAACGGCTTGCCCTGAATATAGAGATTGAACAAATTCGTCTCGATCCGCAGCAATTCCATACTTTGACTAAGAGATCCAGTATGAGGTAAATCCATCTTCTTCTAACCTCCGCAGCATGAAGGCGATTTTCCTTGCGCTTTGTGGATATTTGGACGATGCCAACGTCTCCATAGAGAGATAAACCTTAGAGGCATCTTCCATATATTCCGAAATCGGCAAGCTTCGATCCTGAGCCACCTGCATCAGTTGAAGCAAAGCTTTCTTCACAGACGAATGACTTCCCTGAATACGAGGCAAAATCTTCTGCAGCAATTGCATATCGAATGCCGCTTCCTTACTTAGCAGATCAAACCGCTCATTATAAATCATATAGAAACATACCGCATCCCGGATTCTAAACCCTACGTGCGAATGAATTTGCTCCAAAATCCCATTGATTTTCACCAATAACTCAGTCGTCTCTTCTGTTAACTGCTTATAATCACGATAAACATCAACCAATTGCAGATATTCACTTCGTAACAAGGAATTTGGAGGAACAGTAGCACCTTCATTAACAGTTAAGCCATCACCAGTTGGATATTGACCAAGGTCAATGTAATTAAACTCTATTGTGTTGGCACGGTCTAATACCTTTTTGCTAAAAGGATGCGTCGTCTCATCCATGTTCACTGTTCCAATCATGTAAACATTGTCTGGCAGATGGAGGTTGCCGTAAACTTGCTTATCAGACTCATTTTGCAAAGAGTCTCTATGTATGAGCGACGTTGTTACGATCCGTTGATTATCCCACTCTTGCGTCTCAAGCACGCTCAATAAATCACTAAAATAATGCTCAACCCTAGCCAAATTCATTTCATCCAAGCAAATAAAATAGGGCTTATGCTGGTTACCCACCCTAGAAGCTTCAACTATAACCTCCGTTAACTTCCCTGGTCGAAAAGCACCCGACAAATCCTTGTAGCCCAATAGATCAGACGGATCACTCCAATCAGGTCGAACTGGGATCAAAGTGAACTGACCATTACTAGCCGTTGCTCCTACTGCCTCTGCAAATAGTTTGACAAGCTTCGTTTTCCCCGTGCCTGAAACCCCTGCCAGAATGACGAATGGCTTTGCTTTTAGGGATAAAAAGAAGTTCTCGATCCAATGGTTAGGGTACATGAACCCTTTACTAGCGATGAAGTTTTTGATCGTGGCTACTCGTTCACTTACTGTTAGTGAATCCACAAGAGGTGTCTCCTCCCATTGTATATAAGTGTACTGCTGGCCGGATTTCGTAACAAACTTCAGTATCTCTAGCCAGTTTAGCATAAAAATAGTCCTTTGTTTCTGGGTAACTTCTCCCCAAGTCTGGAGCATACCTAAAGCTTCGATAAAGAGAGGTGCTAATTCATCTAATGTGAACGTGTTGAGCTCAATACAGAGTTCGATTGCTTTATTGATGCTTCTAATAAGAGGAGTTTGCCCTTCGACGTTATTTAATTGGTCGCGAATTAGCCTGACTTGCGTATCACTTAAAACCCATTTATTTTCGTTAAAATAGTTTACGTATTCCTGACCGAGATCAGTTAATGAGAATTGGCTCTCATTGATAGTTAGTAAGCCTAAATCTTGTAAGGCTCGTCCCAGATGTCTGATTCTCTCCTTTGGTTGCTTCACATCATCTCCAGATAGAAGAACCGTGCCTTGGCTTGTGATCAATTCATCTAAAGAGATAGCATTAGAACCTTGGTCATGTAAGTACTTTAAAATGCCTTGCCCAGCATATAGATGGCTGATCGTATAGTTGAAGCTGATCAATTGCTCGAGTTCATCATTTGAATTAAGTACCTTAGTTACGTATTCGTTATAGTTAGTAACAGCGTTGTTTAAGTCTGCTATTAGCAGTTCGTCTTCTGGAAGATGTTCCAGCTCATAACGGTAATAAGCGATCGTAGATACTTGATAATCCTGGCCTAGACCCCCAGATGTTAAGTAGATGGCGTCATCTTTGACCATCCCCTCCAGTGGGAGCAGGTCACGTATTTCCTGAACTTTTTGTTTAAAATATTGGTAGGCTGCTTGCTTGCCTTTGGTTTCAACGGGAATAGTGACGCCTTGCATAAATGTAAGATATACAGATTTCATATCTTCTGCGAAAAGGTAGACGAGATATTCCCCTTGGCGTGTTGTCTCGGTAATTCGTTTATCCATGATGGCGATCCACGGAATGGTTGCCCAGTTTCCTTGGCCGATAGATCCAGTTATCTTTAATTCGGAGTGAATGAATGGGAGTTTCTTAAGTTCGGTGGGGATTGTTTGACGGACAAGATTGCCTAGCCTGTGTCCAGCAAAGGTTTCCCTTTTGGCTTGAATGTAAGTGGATAGAATATCTGACAGTGCTTCTTTCAGGAAGAAACCCTCCCTGATTTGCTGATTATAATAGTTCTCTAGCTCAGTTTGAGCATAGTTATAAAGTTCTCTTAGTACATCATCGGACCATGACTCGTATTGATCTTTCTTAAAGCCAATGGTTTCATTATTTTGATCCAATATGGAAGAGAGTGCTGAAATTGGAGTAGCAATGACAGATTGCACGTTATTCACAGTCATACTATTCCAACTGGCTCCTGCCTTCTCAGGTGGGTGATCGATAGTTAGTCCGTTAGATTCTCTTTCTTGAAGTAGCGAGAGGAAGCGTTGTTTTAAATTCTTTAGTGTAACTACGTTCAGTCCGGTTGCTTGCATCTCAGTTAAGAGTGCTAAAATTAGCACCATTTTGTAGGACTTTTGTTTATTAGAAAATATATTTGAGAGTTCTGTAGGGAGAGCCAAATTTTTCACCTATTTCGTGAATGGAATTTTGAAAGAATTTATTATAAAAAGTCAACGTATGTCTTATCCATTCGACAAAAAGGCAATAAACCCCTGCTTTTCTAAAGCTTTAACAGTTGTAGAAATAAAAGAAATTAGACATGAAATATAAACTAAAATAGAGCCAGTTCAGAATTCTTCGAACTGGCTCTATTGGCTTCAAGATTGTACAAATTCTACCTGCGAGTATCTATTTATTTATAAGGTTAAACAAATCTCTCTCATAGTTTCATGGATGGTCAAAACGCTCGCTACCTCATACTTTTCATCACCCGCTGTTTTCACGTGCAATAAGTCTGAGAAAATGTTCTTTTGGATTTATACCAAAATCAGGTTTACCTCCCCCCACTTCCTTGCTTAGCATTTATTAAATCAAATATCCTCTGAGCATCATTTTTAGAAAAACCGACTTGAATTAGTGCTAAATTCAATAGATCATATACACATACTATAATGCTTCCATAGGTTGAAACACGGGAGCGTTCTACTACTAAAAAAATTAAGGACCCAAGCATTCTATACGCTTGAGCCCCAGTAAAACAGGTAAATGTGGCTTTAATCAAGAATTTCTTGTGAGCACCACACAGTACTCCACATGTGTTGTGCCGGGAATAGGAACATGGGTCACTTGCTGTATATCGTACGACTGCAATCACTTCAAATATCTTTTTTCAACTTGTTCTACCCAACCTGGAATTGAACCCACGCGATGTGTAATTGAACCATGGCTTATCTGAAGCACCATATCGCCTTTATCGCTGCTGTTATCGATGACAATTAGATGATCGATTAGGTGCAAGTTGTTAAGTAAATTCTGAATTGAAGTGTCATGCCTTCTGACAATATCCTCAGTTGGAATATGATGTCCGCCATTTCTAACTCGTGCTGCAACTCGTTCTATGTTTAAATGATAATCCCCTAAACCTACATAAAACATCGTAGTCTCAAACTTATTGGTCTTGGCGTCCCGCATAAGACGAATCGCGTTGCCTCCTGCCAATGTAGTTTCAACCGAAAAATCTCTCCCATGGTGAATACAATCTCTGGCTAATTTGATAGACTCTTTGCCTGCAGATACTTTTCGTCTCTCAGGATGCAAAGAATCAATCCCTCGTGCCAAGGCATCTGGATCAATGTTCACACTGATTCCGAGTCGATCAACAATGAGGCTTCGAATGGTGCTTTTACCACTGCCATTATTACCGGCAAATATATACATAATCGGCGTCTGTTCATGCATGAGAGGCATCCGAATCAGCAACGGGGACAATCTCTCCATTGTTGTATTCTTTTACAATTTGACCTTCCGCAGTTTTATATACAATGTATGTGTCGTTAGCTTTTGCATCCAGCTTGGCGCGATCTCCTGTGAGCTTAATAAGCTTCTCCAGATCTTTGAATTTATCCATGGGTTTCACCTTTCCATCACCAGTATCGACATTTACTCAAATTATAACACAGCAAAACGATTCGACGTTACACATTGATTCCATCTCAGCATTTTTAACCCACGATTCTGTATGAAATAATCTTCATTACTATCCGATTCAACTTGATACAATTTCCATAATTATTCTCGACCAGGAGGACTACATTAGAATAAGAAAAAAGAGCTTTATTCTGAATCAGAGTTAGAACATCTTAGAAGTAACCTAATGTCTTGCAATTTACAAAAAAGCTCATTAACTTTTCACCTGCATTTGAGGCAGCAGCCGTACAAGCTTATCTAAATCATCAAACACCAATGAAAGTATTTCGAAATACTGGTTTTAATATAGAGTTAGTTGAAAGATGACTCCTGATGAATTCAGAAGCTATCTTATTGCATTATAGACACTTTTTTGTAATGTCCATAATTAGGACTACAGTTCATTGTGTCTACGAATTGGAGTGCACTTCACAGGCGGAGGTGTTTGTCCTAACGTTATAGGACCTCATATAAAAAAGCATTTCAAGGTAAACCGTTTCCTCGCCTCAGATTCTCTTTGTCCTTCTACGGCTCGTAGTTCATCTTCCTCTTACGTCTACAAGCTCCGTGATAAGGTATGACGTAATTCGAGGACACCAGAATCTTTTCCAAAAAAAAGTTATATCGTTCAATAGAGGTACCTCCGTAATATAATACCAGTTCGCTGAAAATGAGAGGATTACTTGCTTAAATACCTAAGTAATCACGGAAAACCATGTAGTTGTCTAAATCTATAAAGTCGTTTGCAAAACTCCTATATCCAGGTCCTAAATGAGTAGTAACCCCTTCAATACGCAGGTTAAATAGCTCACGATATCTAATGTAATTTCCAAAATGACTTAATTCATCACCTGATACTGAAAAAACGGAACCATATAAGTCCAAACGATTTTCAAGAAAACCCATAAAAAAATCTATATTATAATTGTGCATGCATTTTAATAGTATCTGTTCTAAAGAAAATATATCAATCGACCAAGGTTCCTTTATTACACCTTCTTTTTTTAGCATTAAATGAATATCTGTACCCAGATTTAGGTAAGGAGTCAGAGTTACGGCTATGCTTCTAATTGAAGTAACGTTGATCGCTGCTAAGTCTATAACTAGTTCTCTTTTTTCTCTATTACGAGAATTGTAAAACTTCGCAGTACCCTTATTCATGTGTATAGCAATTCTTTCGGACTGTTCATAGGCCTTTTGCAATGAAGGCTTAAAGTTTCGCTGTAATCTTGTTTCTGATTTCTCTTTGTTAATAAAAGGTTCCTTTAATTTAGTTGCTTTACATTCAATGGATAGAAGATATCCGTTATATAAAACTATTATATCTTGGTCATCGCCGTTCTCATCAAATAAATTTTTATAAACGTTCTCTTTCCTAAAAAATTTACAAATAATCTCGTATGCTCTATTTTCTAGATAATCTCCTTTTCTTTTATCAATATATAATTCACTTTCCTCAATAATATTAAACAACCGATCTAAAATATAATGATTTCTTGGTAGCAAGATCATCTCATCATATCTTATTCCAAAATAACTTCTGTACTTCTTATATATATTTGTTGGATACTCAAAGGAAATTACATCTTTTTGCTGCACTTTAAAGAACATCGCATCAATAAATGTGTCTGCCGGAATATCGAATTTTTTTAATAACATACGAATGCAATCTGTAGTAAAATGTGTTCGCACCTTATTGCTAATTGGTGCATCAAATCGCATATCTACAAAACAGTGGCTTTCTCTTATTTCTTGCCACCTTTTTTGCATCCTTAGCATAAAAGATTTTTTACATGCTCTTTCGTAATTCAACACTATTAAGAGACCCCTGATAATCTGATCTCCGGATAATTCAACCATATCAAAATAGTGTTCAAGTATGTCAACGTGTTTGCAGAAAAATCCCAAGTATTGCCTTATGGAAATATCAGGGAAGTTGAAATGGAAGTTCATATACATATTTGAAGCTATGTCTTCATGCAAATGATTTTTATTTGCTCCTATAGTTGCCTCATTGTAATGACAGTAATAAAGGTCTTCTAGCAGATCTACTAAATGGTTAAAAGAAGCGTCATAGTCACTAACTCTTTTTACACCATTGAATGCGTTTTCGGCATACATGAACGGTAAGTTAACCATTAATTTAGGTGAAATCTTATATCCACTAGAGGTAGCTGCTTCATGATTTAAACGTATGTAGGAATAACCAATAAGTCGAAATACATCTTCTATTTTAAATTGCCTAAGATAGTGTAATAAGTCAACACTGCATTTTTCGATAGTATAATTTTCTGGATGCAATAATGGTTCCATTGACAAAATAAGTTCCCCCTTATTACTTGAACGGCATATCGTATTTGGAGCGATCGGACGATATCAGCGTCAGACAACTCAAAAATGACTTTGAGCAGTAAATATTTAAACATACTGATCGGGTCAACTAGATTTCTCCATTGCCATACAGTAGCCCACTAAGGAAAAATCAATAAGCTCATTGATTTGTTGCAACGTATTATCTTAGGAACAACTTATAGAGCTCAATATATGAACTTATGATTTATTGCAGTTATTGTATCAATTGGCTCTCACCTGTTCCTCGTGATGATTTAATTATACAAGAAAAAGGTACAGTCTCCTCATTTTTCGAGGGGTATACTTTGCCTACATTAAGCGGATTAATGCCAGATGTATTCAAACTAACCTATCGATTTCATCAACAATCAGTCATTTCTACGCTTCACTGGAGATAAAATGCATTGAAGGTAGGCAGTTTTAACCATATAATGACCTTATTGGAATCAGATAAAGGCGGGGTTATAGTGAAGCTATTAAAGGATAATACATTACTAGACTTAGCAGAGATAATCAGTAAAGCCCTTGGAAGGGATTCCATTAACAAAATCACTGTCCGCACAGGTCTGTTTACGATGGTAGACGTTGAAGATGATTTTTCACGCCATTCAAGCAAGGAGCTACTAACAAGACACATCATTTCGACTTTTTCCGAAGTCAACCTCTTGACTGAAAAGAAAGTGCGGCAAGAATTCTTGCTTCTCATCGACGCATTCTACAAGCGATCTCTTATAGCTCCCAGAAAAGAGTAGAGGCGATCATGACAGAGGATGCGTAAATGGAGAAATCGTTTTTTCAGAAGATCAACAACAGGAAGAGGAAATTTCTAGCGAAGAAGAGGATCATGCGGTAAAACGTGTGAAAATACTTAAAGATGTTACAAGGATGAAGGCATCTAAAATCATCTCGGTGCTACATCGAGACATTATTGAAGAAATTGCAGTTGGAACAGAACTGTTCTCCATTGCGGATATCGAAGAGGAATCAGGAATTTTCAAAAAAAATGCTTCCTTTGTCCAGCATATCCTTAGCTACTACTCGGAACCATTTGCATCTAATGTGGAAGAGAGCCGAAAAAAACTCCTCCTGCTTTTAATTGGATTTCATAATACTCTCGCAGTATCTGACCAAATGAAGCTGGAAAAAGTGCTAAGTGGAGAAGGGTATGTCCACGAAAATGGCTCCTTTAGACATATTGATGAAATCGGTATCGAAGTTGTCTTTGAAGACAGCGGTGTTCTAAAGTTGGACATTCTCGAAGCGGACAAAAAGCCTGTCCACAAAAAGGTGTATATCAGAAATATTGGGGACGGATATTTCAGTAACGTTAGCATTCCTGTAGAGCGTTATTTTTGAGCTTTGCAAAAAAACAAGCGCCTCGGTACGATGGGAGTACGCAACGGGTCAAAGCCCTTTAAATCCCATCATCCAGGAGGACGCTCTACTATGAA
>NZ_JANQBD010000057.1 GCF_024722015.1 Paenibacillus radicis (ex Xue et al. 2023)
ATAGCTACGTACGGAAGGGATAAGCGCTGAAAGCATCTAAGCGTGAAGCCCCCCTCAAGATGAGATTTCCCAGTATGTAAGACCCCTTGAAGACGACGAGGTTGATAGGTTCGGGGTGGAAGTGCCGCAAGGTATGGAGCTGACGAATACTAATCGGTCGAGGGCTTATCCATAAATATCTGCGATGTGTAACATCGTCAGAACAAAGCGTTGCTCGACGCTGCTTGTTTCGGATCTAGTTTTCAAGGAATAAACCTTGATATTCGTTTGGTGATGATGGCGGAGGGGAACCACGCGTTCCCATCTCGAACACGACCGTTAAGCCCTCCAGCGCCAATGGTACTTAGACCGCAGGGTCTTGGGAGAGTAGGACGTTGCCAAGCAAATTAAAGAAGCAGTCGATCTTATACAGATCGACTGTTTTTTTGTATTTAAGTAAATTTACTTCGATATGGACATTGAATGGAAATATTGTTTCACAAATGTATTTACAAAATGAAATATTATTTTATAATAAGATTAAGAAGTCGGAGTAAATTATTTCAAGAAGAGAGAGAAAGTGGGTGTTGTATGATTAATGGTGGGCTCGTCAGCATCCAGGAAGCACTCCATAGCTTAAAGCCGACAGAACGCAAGGTTGCCCAGTACATACTGGAGCATCCCGAGAAGGTAATGAATGCGTCGGTACAGAAGCTTTCAGAGCTTGCCGGGGTTAGCGAAGCGACAATTGTACGGTTAGCACGTTCTCTTCATCTGAAGGGATTTCAAGAGCTTAAGCTGCGTATCGCAGGAGACCTGGCTAAATCTTCTCACAACATAACGAAATCATATCAGGAAATTCAAATTGACGGCTCGATCCCCGCGTTAATTCAATCGGTTTCACACAACAATGTTTTATCGATCCAAGATACCATGTCGGTGCTTTCGGAGCAAGATGTTGAAAAAGCAATTGATTGCTTAAGCAAAGCTAGAAGGGTTTATGTGTTCGGCGTTGGCGCTTCCTCAGTTATTGCGCAGGATTTCAAGCAAAAGCTATCCCGAATTAACAGATGGTGCGAAGCGGCGCCTGATTTTGACTCTCAAGCAACACTCGCTGCTAACATGACGGATGAGGATGTAGCTTTTGGCATCTCTTATTCAGGACAAACGGAAAATATTATTCAAACGCTCAAAATCGCCAAAGAAAGCGGAGCAACCATCATTTCATTAACGAAATTTGGGAGCAATCCCGTTGAGGAAGCTGCTGACATTCGATTATTCACAAGCTCTTTGGAGCAAAGCATTAGAAGTGGTGCGATGGCGTCGCGGATAGCGCAGTTGAATGTTATTGATATTTTGTACGTGGGAATCGCGAGCCGCACTTATGAAGAAAGCATTATGGCTTTAGATAAAACCCGCAATGCAGTAAAGGGCTCCAAACGAAATAGCTAAGGCTGTTAATTGATCGGGGTACAGGACATACAAGTGCCCGCCGACTCCTAAGGCTGTACTAAATGTCGGACGCTTAGAAAATCAAGCTATTTATTCCTCATTGATGAGGTCTAAATATATAGTAAAAAAGCAAGCGCTTACAAGTTTGATTATGCTAGCAAAACTCTAAGGAGGGTCAACGAGTATGAAACGTTTGGTTCAACTTTCTCTGGTATCGGCAGTAGCAATGAGTATGGTAGTAGGATGCAGTAAAACCGACCAACCAAGTCCACAAGGGACAGCACCGGCACCAGCGGCGCCTAAAGATACCAAAGCGGTAGAGCAGCCGCAGCAAAAGGTGAAGCTGACAATGGGCAGTTGGAGGACCGAGGATAAGGAAGCTTACGAGAAAATTATTAAAGAGTACCAGAAGAAAAATCCTAACGTGGAAATCGAATTCAAACCAACTAAAAACACCGAGTACAATACGGTATTAAATACGGCTCTGCAAACCGGCGGCGGTCCCGATATTATTCATCTTCGTCCGTATGCTGCGGGTATTGCTTTGGCGGATGCCGGCTACCTGGAGCCGTTGGATTCAATAAAGGGCTTGGAGGTATTGTCCAAGGAAACGTTGTCTGCAGCAACTGGGAAAGATGGTAAAGTCTACGGTGTGCCGACGGTATTTAGCTCAACGCAAATTTTTTACAATAAAAAGCTGTTCAAAAAGTTTAACATCCAAGAGCCCAAAACTTGGGATGAGCTGACAAAAGCGGCAGATACGCTGAAGCAAAATAAAATTGCTCCTTTTGCTTTTGGCTCCAAGGAAGGCTGGATTATTTCCCTTACACACGGGGCGCTCGGACCTGCAAGTTATGGAGGCAGCGACTTCGTTAAAAAGATAACCGCAGGTCAGACTAATTTTAAAAGCAAAGAGTTCGTAGAATCTCTGAAAGTGATGCAGGGGCTTGCGAAATATTTTCCGGATAACTACGTTGGTCTTTCTATGGATGATATGCGTAACCTATTTGTAACGGAGCAGGCTGGTATGATGGTGATGGGTGACTGGGAAATAGCTGTAATGAAAAAGATGAACCCCGATTTGGATATGGATTTGTTCCCGATTCCTGGGGCTGCAGCAGATAAGGCTTCTGTAACGACATGGGTGGATGGTTCTTTCTCGGTTAATTCCAAGTCAGCTAACAAGAAGGAAGCTTTGAAATTCGTTGAATATATGACGACGAAGGAGTTTGGCACACTGGTTGCCAATGAACTAAAGAAGCCTAGCACCATCCCTGGCATTGAGTCGAATGATGCGATGGTAACGAAAATTGCAAAACTAGCAAACAGCATTTCTACTCCTTATATGTTCGTAGTGCATTTCAGTGCAGGCAACCCGACCACTAAAGTCACATTGGAAACAGCCATGCAAGGAATGTACTTAGGCAAGCAGACACCTGAGCAGGTAGCTGAGGAAGTTCAGAAGAGCGCTGATACATGGTTTAAACCGGTAGCCAAATAAAGCGGAATTAGCTTAGAAAAAAGGCGGCGAGGTATAATGAGTGAGGTTAATGTACAGATCCATGCATCCAATCACAAGCAGAATAAATTCAACTGGAGAAAAGGGTTTATTCATCTGTTCCCGCTTCCTGCCCTCGCCGTTTATACGCTATTTATCGTATATCCTATCCTTGCGGCATTCAGTTACAGCTTGTTTGATTGGAAGGGATTGCAGAAGGGTGCCTTTATCGGGATCGGCAACTTTGTAAAGCTGTTTACGACAGAGCCGTTTAATGAGCTGTTTTGGAATGCCTTTTGGCATAATTGGTACTACTTCATATTAGAGATGATTGTGCAAAATGGAATAGCCTTTATTTTGGCCTATGTCATATTTTCCAAGGTGAAGGGCGCAGAATTGTTTAAAATGGCTTATTTTTTGCCGCGGCTCCTGTCCGTTATCGTTGTAGGATTTTTATGGAAGCTGATGCTTAATCCGAACTTCGGTGCGGTAAATGTGATCCTGAAGCAAGTCGGGCTTGGTGATTGGGCTCGTCCATGGTTAGGGGAACCGGCTACGGCTCTGACGGCTATTATTTTGGCGAACTGCTGGTTCGGGATAGGGTTCTCTGTGTTGATCTTACTTGCGGGTTTGCAATCGATATCCCAGGAAGTGATTGAAGCGGCACGGATGGACGGTGTGAAGGGCCTTCGTATGATCCGTTCCATTATTATGCCAATGATGGTGCAGTCGCTGATTATTATTACTGTGTTTACGTTTGTCCATGCCTTTGAAGCTTTTGAATTGATTTATGCTATGCAAGGTTCGCAGGGTGAGCCGTATCATGCAACGGACACATTGGCCGTCTTTTTCTACCGGACTGCGTTCGGAGGATCAAGTGGAGATGGCGTGGCTATTGGCTTAGGCTCAGCGTTGGCCGTTACATTGTTCTTCATTATTGCAGCATTGTCCGCGATGTTTATGGCATTTGTGAAAAAACGGGATATGGAGTATTAGAAGGGAGAGGATTGCTTGTGAGAGAACATAAGGGATTGCGCATGGGACAATACGTTATCGCGTATTTGTTCGCTGTCATCAGCCTCTACCCGATTTTTCTAATGCTGCTGTCGTCATTGAAAACGAATATTGAGATATTTAAAAACCCGATGGCTCTTCCAAAAATATGGAGTCTCGCCGCGTACCGTAAGCTTTTGGACCAGCTGCCCTATTTCGATTACTTTGGGAACAGTGTCATGGTAAGCGTAATTTCGGTGGCACTTATCCTTGTTTTTGGCTCGTTGGCATCGTTTTATATCGCAAGGTATAACTTTAAATGGAATTCCGCATTGTTCTTTTTTTTCCTTCTTGGGATGATGATTCCTATTAAGCTGGGGATTGTTCCGTTGTTCATGCTGATGAAAACCTTTGGTGTGTTAAATTCAAGCCTTTCCTTGATTATGGTGTATGTGGCGATCGGGATTCCGCTGTCGGTGTTGATTTTGACCGGATTTTTTCGGACCTTGCCCAAGGAATTAGAAGAGGCTGCCAAAATTGACGGCTGCTCGGATCTGAGGGTGCTGCTTAGTATTATCACTCCTTTGATGCGTCCGGCGCTTGGTACGGTAATGATTATGAATTTTATTACGGTTTGGAATGATTTTTTCTTTCCCTTGATTTTTATTCAGGATGAGGCCAAAAAGACAATTCCAGTAGGGATGCTCACTTTATTCAGCGAGTATTCGACGGATTGGAGCGTGCTGTTCGCGGGTTTGACACTGTCTTCGCTTCCGATGATTATTTTGTTCGCGGTGGCTTCCAAACAGTTTATGGAAGGGATGACCGCCGGTGCTGTTAAATAGGGTTGGGTTGGAGCAGGAGCAAGGGCAGGAGCAAGGGCGAGAGCAAGGGCTGGAGCAAGGGCAGGAGCAGGAGCAAGAACGTGAAGTTTTAAAGCGGCAGAGGTTTATCGGTGTGGATGGTGGCGGGACAAAGACGGTTTGCATTATCGGTGACGGTTGCGGGAATGTTTTGGCGGTATGCAGCGGAGATTCTAGCAATATTAAATCAAGACCTTGGGATGAAGTGAAACAAATGCTGTGGACGCTCGTGGAGAGCGCTCTTGAATTATCCAATAGTGATGAATCCCAACTGATTCACGTATACCTTGGTTTAGCAGGGGCGGATAGGCCGGAGGATAAGCAGCAGTTTATTGATTTTTTCGAAGGTAAGTTCAAATCGATAGTCGCTGTTACCGTTCAAAATGATGCTATAACAGCCTTAGCTGCGGGAACATGGGGCGAGGCGGGCATTGTGTTGATATCTGGTACGGGCTCTATCGGATATGGTTACTTACCTGAAATGGATACTTGTGTACGTGTAGGCGGTTGGGGTTATTTGCTCGGTGATGAAGGAAGCGGCTTTGCTATAGGACAAAAAGCGTTGATGGCCGTAATGAAACAGCATGACGGACGTGGCAGATTTACAGCATTAACGAAGCTTGTCTTAAAGGAGTGGTCTTTACCGGACCCTAACCGGATCATTACTCATGTTTACAGCCAATCGAATGTACGCACAGAGGTCGCTACTATTTCGAGGCTGGCTGTTGCAGCAGCAAAAGCAGGTGACGAAGTAGCTTGCGGCATTATCGCTGAGGCGATTGAGCAATTGGGAGAGTTGGCTGTTACCGCAAAATTACGCTTGTCTGAGCTTCAGCCCCATTTCGCAATGGCTGGACTCCCGCTTGTTTTGAGCGGAGGGTTGTTCTCGGATGATTGGTTTATGTCTTTGCTCCAACAGCATGAAGACATTCAAAAAAGCGGGTTAGTAATAAGTCGATTGAGTCTTCCGCCAGTGGCAGGTTGTTACGTGCTTGCGCTTAAGCAGGCTGATGTTGAGATTACAGAATCAGTGAAACAGCGGATTGCGGCATGGGAGACAAGGAGGGAAGCTTAAGTGAAACACATCACAAGTCAACCCATTACAGAGCAAAGTAATGAGCAAACGACAAATTTGGATAAGCTTAGCGTCTCAGAAATTATTGGGATTATGAATGCGGAAGATCAGTCAGTGGCGTTTTCAGTGCAGCAGGCGCTGCCGGATATTAGCGCGGCGGTTAGCGGCATCGTTGAGAGGATGAAACGAGGCGGAAGGCTCTTCTATATTGGCGCGGGAACAAGCGGCAGATTGGGGATACTCGATGCGTCAGAGTGTCCCCCGACCTTTGGCGTAAACCGGGAGCTGGTGACCGGTATCATAGCAGGCGGCGAAGCGGCGATTATGACGGCGATTGAAAATGCCGAAGATGATGCAGACGCTGGAGCAAGAGACATCGAGGCGGTCATTACAGCCGCCGATGTGGTAGTTGGCATAGCCGCGAGCGGCAATACGCCGTATGTGATCGGAGCGATTAACCGGGCGCGAGAGCTCGGCGCGTTGACAGCGAGCGTGTCCTGCAATGGAGGAGCGAGACTGAGCGAGGCGGCGCAGTATGCCATTGAGGTGCCCGTAGGGCCAGAGGTCGTAACCGGATCGACTCGGTTGAAGGCCGGCACGGCAACGAAGATGGTGTTGAACATGATCACGACAACGGTGATGATCAAGCTCGGTAAAGTGTACGGAAACCTGATGGTGAACGTACAGGCTACGAATTTGAAGCTGCGCGACCGCGTCGTGCGCATTGTGCAGGATGCTACCGGAGCTGATCAGGTAGCAGCTGCGGCACATGTGGAGCAAGCTGATGGTGATGCGCGGTTAGCGATTCTGATGATTCGATTTGGCATCGGAAAAGGGAAAGCGTTGGAAGCTTTGCAGCAGAGCAATGATCACTTTGGTGATGCAATAGAGTGGCTAGAGAAGGAAAGCCTGGCTTAGTGTTTTACATCTATTTCATAAGCAAGTGGCTTATGTAACTGAATAAACTATAGTACAAAACAACATCCAAAAGGGATACCGGGTTTATTTCCTGTATTCCTTTTGGATGTTTTTTAAGTGAGCGTGAGAGCAGATGTTCAAAGGCTGCTTTTATTGCAGAGGTGACTAGGATTTTCGAGCGGCTGCTGAGGGGAAGGAGATAGATGGAAATCCTCCCGTTAATTCAGCCTGGATATCGTTTGAAAGCAATATAACTGGAAAAAGTACTGCTAATATAGCTGATATGGATGACTTCAGCTAAAATCCTTGGAATTAGCATGAGAAATTCCAGTTATACGGATAGGAAGGCTATTTATCGGGATAATTAACATGACATTTTCCCGATAAATGTGTGGAGTTTTCCAAGCTGCCATGGAATGCCGCCCGAACCCCGAACCAAGATACCTGAGATTAGCACGTGTTGTATTATCAGCAGAATACAGAGATGAGGCCACTTACTCACCCGAAACTGCTGACTCAATAGGGTTAGCCCTCTTGAGTAAATCCCATAAAGTGTGCAAAAGAACCCTCCCATAAAAATTGCACCCCCTAGAATTTCATCGGATTAACCAAAGGTTATTCCAATGTCTATTCTACGAGGCGCACTCCAACTGAAAGTTGAGGGTTCGTTTGCAACCAGCGAAGAGTGCAGTCCCAAAGTGACTTTTGGGACTGCACTCTTGACTAACGAATGACGCGTCCCTGGATCCAGACGCGTTCAAGCTCGAGCTGCTCATCGAGCAGCAGCACATCGGCTTGTTTGCCAGGCTGCAGCGCGCCAGTGGCCTGATCGATGCCAAGACGGCGCGCAGGGTTGCCGCTCGCCATGCGGCTTGCATGCTCCACGCTGATGCCGGCGTTCTGGACGGCATAGCGGAATGCATCGATCATGGTCAGCGTGCTGCCTGCCAGGCTGTCGCCTTCTTTGAGCCGGGCAACGCCATCTAAGACGACAACGTCGAGGCCGCCGAGCTGATAGTCGCCGTTGCCGAGACCGGCGGCTGAAATAGCGTCGGTGATGAGCAGGAGGTTGTCAGGTCCCTTCAGCTTCGCGAGCAGACCTATGACAGCCGGATGTACGTGATGGCCATCGGCGATAACCTCCGCCATGATGGCAGGGTTGCTCATCACGGCGCCGACGGTGCCGGGCTCACGATGGTGCAGCGCGCGCATCGCGTTGAAGGAATGCACGGCATGGCTTAATCCATGCTCCACCCCGAGCTGTACCTGCTCGTAAGAGGCATTCGTATGGCCAAGTGCGGCGATAATGCCTTTGCTTACCAGCGCTTCGATGTAGGGGAGAGCCCCTTCGTTTTCTGGGGCCAGCGTTTGCATACGAATTAGCTCGGGAAAACGCTGCGTCCAATCCTCCAGCCAGGCAAGCTGTGGTGCTGTAATGTGCTCGGGGTTTTGTGCCCCAGGCCACTTAGCGCTAATAAAGGGGCCTTCGAGATGAACGCCTAGAAGCTGGGCATAAGGCATCGCAGACTCGCGGTAGTGGCTGACTCTGCTTAACACCTTATCGATATCCGACTTCGGTGCTGTAACGGTGGTCGCCAGCATAACAGAAGTTCCGTGCTGAGCATGAAACTTAGTAATGGCATCAAGGCCTGCACTATCGGCATCCATGAAATCATGTCCATAACCTCCGTGCACATGCACATCAATAAAGCTGGGCAGCAGCCAGCCATTACGTCCATCAATTACTTCGGCATGTTCATAAAGTGTAACAGGCGGAACGTTATTGCTATTGTCGCTTAGGCTTCCAATTTCTTCAATAAGCCCATCAACAAGGTGAACCCATCCATGTTCGATCACACCATTTGGAGTAACTACGTTTACATTAAAAATATAGGCTGCCTGTTTCCCGCTCATTGAAATAACCTCCCGGCTTCGGAATCCATAAGTACGACGAGATGAGGATGCGTTTGCAGCAGAGAGGCAGGGCAATCTGTTGTAATAGGACCCGTAAGCGCCCGATGGACGATCTCCGCCTTGTCTTCTCCTTTAACTACGAGCAGGATCATCTTGGCCTTCAAAATGGTGCCTACCCCCATGGTCAAAGCGTGGCTCGGAACCTGCTCCATTGAATCAAAAAAGCGCGCGTTCGCCTTGCGCGTTTCCTCACGCAGCTCAACAATATGGGTTCCGCTAATTAATGCATGATCAGGCTCGTTGAAGCCAATATGCCCATTGTGACCTAGGCCAAGCAGCTGCAGATCGATTTGGCCAGCTTGCTCCAGCAGCTTATCATAGTGAGCGCATTCCGCTTGGGCATCGGCCGCATTTCCATCCGGGATGTGTGCCTGGGCGCGTGGGAGATCAACATGATTGAATAAATGCATGTTCATGTAATTGCGATAGCTCTCCGCATGGTCTTCAGGCAGGCCGACATATTCGTCCAGGTTGAAGGTCGTGGTGTCACGAAAGCGGACGACTCCGCGCTGGTAGCTTTTGACGATTTCTTCGTAGATGCCTATAGGTGTGCCGCCGGTAGCTAGACCAAGAACAGCACGAGGATTTGTTTGAACCAGACCTGTGATGATGCCTGCTCCTGATTCATGAAGCTTGGCGTGCGTGTCAAAAGTTAAAAGATTCATGGTTGTGCTCCTTATTGTTTTTTGCCAGAGCAACTGGCATCGTAATTACCGTTTATCGGTATTTCTTGACCATTTGGAATGAGTTTTCCAGCCGTGGAACCAAGTCGTGAAATTGCTCGCTGATTAAACCGACGAATAAAATATCAATGATATGCAGCTGTGCGATCCGTGAAGCCATGTCTCCGCGGCGCATCCCTTCCTCCAAGGTGGAGGTGAATAAAGAAATATCCGCAAGCGAGGCCAGCTTGTTGCTGCCGAATTTAGTGAGCGATATTGTAGTTGCGCCATTCTCGGATGCACATTTGAGTGCTGCTATGGTTTCGGAGGTTTCACCGGAATATGAAATGCCGATTGCCAGGTCATCCGGAGTTAAATTTGAAGCTGAAGTAACGGCCATATGCGGATCGGAAAAAGTAACGGCACGTTTGCCAATACGAATGAGCTTCTGATAAAAATCCTGGGCTACAAGCCCCGAGGTGGCAACTCCATAAATATCAATTTGTCGAGCTTGCTTCAGAGCATCTATAGCCTTTTCAAGCTGCTTCATGTCGAGAAGGCGGGTTGTATCCGTAATGGACCGCACATGATTGGCTTCCATAGCTTCCACAATTCGGGTGAGCGGGTTGCCTGCCACGATATCCTGATACGATTGCTCGATAGGCTGCTGAGCGAGCTCTGCGGCCAGCTTTACCTTGAACTCCGTATAGCCGGAAAAGTGAAATAACTTGCAGAAACGTGAAATCGTAGCTGTACTGCTGCCGGATTGCTGCGCTAGTTCTGTAATGCCCATTTGCGTGACCTGCTGCGATTGATCCAGAATATAGGCGGCAATTTCTTTCTCCTTGCGATTCATGGTTTCGAGTTGTTCACGGATTGCTGTTAATATTCCTGGCATATTACCCCTCTTAGAAATGAAAATTATTTTCTTGATGAGATAAAACATATGAAAAACATTTGCATCATAGCTCAACTATACAAAATTTGTCTTCTGATATCAACAACTATTGTGCTTGGCAGCAAAAAAACAGGTACCTCCGCTATAATACTGGAGAGTCACCTGCCTGATGTGCTTCTAAAAGTCTCAAGTCTACCGCTGTCTCGAGTTATTTTCCCTATACTTGGACGGTGGCATACCTTCGAGCTGTTTAAATATTTTGCTGAAGTAAAAGGGATCCTCAATCCCTATCTCACGCGCAATTTCTTGGATGGAGAGGCTGCTTTCCACAAGCAGATGCTTGGCTCTTTGGATACGCAGTTGGTGAATGTAGTGGACGATATTCATTCCAGAGTGCTTTTTAAAAACTTGGCTTACATGCTCGTAGCTGCGGTTCATTTTCTTCTCGATGACTTCCTTGGTCAGATCTGTTTGGTAAAAGTCATGGAAAAAGCTTAGCAGCTGCCTGTATATATGGTAGGAACCGGGCAAAGTTATCGTCTGGAAATTTTGTTCAAGGAGGTCTGTTGAGATGATTTCGAGTATTTTGCAAAGATGCTGGGTAAGCCGAAACCGGAAGTAGCCTACCGGGTGCTTCATTTCTTTATCCAGATCTTCGAAATGATTCAGGATTTTGAATCGTTGGCTGGGCTTGAAGCGGCGTGGAATCAGCAGTTGATCGGCATCGCTTGTTGTTGTTGTTCTTAATTCGTTTTTTTCGGCATGTAAAATTTCGTATTCGCTTATCGGTTTTGTCGAGGTGTCTAATTCCTTAAAGGGCGGATCGGGAGAAAACTGAACCCAGAAAAAAGCAGAGGCCCCCTCGGGCTTTCTCCATCCCATATGGCGTTCCCATGGATTCAGCAGAAAGGTTTCTCCGGCTTCCAGAATGAATTTCTCGTTCTCCACCTGCAAATAGACGGGACCTTCCGATACCATGATCAATTGATAGTAAGGATTGTAGTGATAGGTATAAAATGATTCGTTCACATAATATTGCTTGGCCCATTTGACATCGAACACGGACAACCGTGAAGCTGCGTAATATTTCATTTTATCACCCTGATCTCCTCTGTCGAAAAGTGACTTCATAGTAGCATAGATGAATTCCTTTTGTCATGAGGCTTCGTAAACACCTTGACAAGTCTAGGATAAAAGATTTTATAATCTTAAGATCGTCAATGTTCTTTCTTTACTCATATTGGTAAATTGTTGTTGGGTAAACAAAAACAATCAAATGCCATGGAGGATGAAGGATGGGAATCAGCAAGCTAAACGAGAAAGAGTATTACCGGAAGATATACGGAGGGTGGTTAGGGAAAAATATAGGCGGTACATTGGGCTATCCCGTTGAAGGAAAGATGGAACTGCTCGATTTGACGTATTATCCTGAATTGTCTGAGGGGCCATTGCCTAATGATGATTTGGATCTGCAAATTGTTTGGCTGCATGCTCTGGAGCAATATGGCGCCCGCCTGACTGCAGCAGAGCTTGGACAAGAATGGATGGAGCATGTATTTTTTCCGTTTGATGAATATGGTTACGGCCTGGCGAATTTGCGCAGAGGACTCATTCCTCCTGTAGCAGGCTGGTTTAACAATCCTTTTGCAGATTGCATGGGTTCACCTATCCGCTCGGAGATCTGGGCGATGATTGCCCCTGGTTGTCCAGGCGTTGCCGCTTATTATGCGTATCAGGATGCGATTGTCGATCATGCCGGAGGTGAGGGTGTATACGGAGAGATGTTTTTTGCGGCCATTGAAAGCGCTGCCTTTTTCGAGTCAGACCGTGACCGGCTCATTCAAATCGGCTTAACCTACATTCCGGAGGAATGCCGTACGGCGAGGGCGGTGAACGCATTGCTGGGGTGGCATAAAGAAGGGAGAACGTGGACAGAAGCGAGAGAGCTGATCTTGGAGCATCATGGACATCCGAATTTTACGGATGCTCCGCAAAACATTGCTTTCACCTTGTTAGGCTGGCTGTATGGGGAAGATTTTGGCGACGCTATCTTGAAAGCGGTCAATTGCGGATATGATACCGATTGTACAGGAGCGACACTTGGAGCTATTCTTGGGATTATACTTGGACCCGAGAAGCTGCCTGAACGCTGGTTAAAGCCGGTCGGCGACCGGATAGCTGTTAATGCACCGATCAAAGGGTTCCCGATTCCGGAAACGCTGGATCAGCTCACGTCGCGAACTTTGAATATAGGTAAGGAAGTGGCGGCAGTATGGAATATTCCCGTTGAATTCGGGCAGGAGAAATCGACAACGGAGCTCCAGCCTGAGTTGCTCGAATTTTATGATCCACGTTGGCTTTGGAAGTATAGCTTTCAATCGAATCGGTATTTATTGCCGAAAGGTACGAAAAACAATATAGGTCTTGAGCTAATCATAGATTACGGGAATCAGGGACCTTCCATAGGGAAGAGGCAAAGCAAGGATATCGCAGTAACTTTAATCAACCGCTCGATGGAAGCTTGGGAAGGATGGCTAAAGCTTGCTGTGCCTGAAGGCTGGCGCGGGCTCACGGAGGAGAAGCTCGATCTTAAGCCGAATCAAGAAATGTCATGGACGCTGCAAGTAACGGCGAACGAGGAAATGAAAGCCTATTATCCGCTGCAGCTTGAAGTCGTGCGCTGTCATGATAATCAATTCTGGAACTCGGAAACCGTTCCGTTCTATTTGGTCAGCGCCACGCATTGGAAATTAAGCGGACCTGACAACGATGAATGGCAAGAGGTGATTATACCGGGCAACCGAATCGACTTTGCCGAAGCGTTACAGACATCAGAGGCCGGCTTGTATCGGGCGTCAACAACGCTGCATAATCCCGAAAGCAAGCAAATCAGACTAATCACGGCAACGGCAAGTCCGGTAAAAGCTTATTTGAATGGAAAACTGATCATTAACGATGATAGTGAAACAGACTGCATGCCTGCCTTTCATCGTGCATTACCCTCCAAGCTGGCGGAAATTAAGCTGCCTGCCGGTGAGCATCTGCTTGAAATCGAAGCGGTGAAGGGGGATGGCCCTCTGGAGCTTTACGTGCTGCCCGCAGCTGTCAAAAATACAAAAACACCGGGTCCTTTTTACTTCTATACGGATGTTTTGTTTACTTAATAGCTTCGGATGTTTTATATATCTGGATTGTTGATCGAAGAAAAGGGGAGCGATAATTTTGAAGAAAAGATCAATCGGTATTTTAACGTCTTTAACATTAATAACCTCTGCATTGCTGTCAGCTTGCGGAGGAAACGAGGCAGCGCCCGGCACGAACGCCAACAATCCATCTGCTAAAACGGCGGGTCCCGTCACATTGAATTGGTGGTCCTGGAATCCGGATGAAAACAAAGCGAAAACCTATGTGGACGCATTTAATGCTTCCCAAACCGAAATCAAGGTGAATTACAAGCGCTATGAATTTACAGATTACGTAAAAACGCTGAAGCTGGCGATGATTTCAGTAGATGAAGTAGATATCTTCGGCTTGCAGGCAGGGGCGATGATCAAGGAATATAGTGAATTTACGGAGGATCTGGCGCCTTATGCCAAGAAAGAATGGGGGAATGATTGGCAAAGCCGGTTTTATGACCTGGGCTTAAAGCAGTTGATGTCCGGGGAAAAGGCTCCTGCGCTTCCTTGGTTTGTCTCTGCTGCAGGCTATCTGTTTTACAACAACACGATTATGGAAAAGGAAGGGCTTCAGCCTCCAAAAACCTATGCGGAATGGATTGATGTAAGCAAAAAGCTGCAGGCAAAAGGAATTACGCCTTATATTCAGGGTGGCAAGGATGCTTGGCAAAACCTCGATATGTTCATTGCTCTATCCAACGAATTCGATCCCGGTAAAATCTACGCAGCCGAAGAAGGCAAAGCGAAGTGGACGGAACCCGGCCTTGTCAAAGCGGCATCGGTGTGGAAGGAAATGTTTGAGAACGGAATTATGCAGAAAGGCGCTCTAGGCAGCGGCTTCTACCCGGATGCGTATGATAAATTCAACAAAGGTGAGGCGGCTATGACGCTGCTCGGAACCTGGAATGACAATCGGATGACCAAAACTATTCTGCAAACGCATCGGCAGAAATACGGTGTCACGGTTGATTATGAATTTATACCTGCGCCGTTTCCTGATATGAACGGAGACGGAAAGCCTGGCAAGCTCTTCGGGGGTCCGGACGTTGCCCTGGCGATAAATAAAAACAGCAAAAAGAAGGATGCTGCTTGGAAATTTATGAAATGGCTGGAGTCTGAAGATGGACAGAAGATTAACGCTAAATATTTGATGATGCCGGCGATTAAAGGGATAGATGTTGATGACAGCGATGTCCTTACACAAAGGCAGAAGGATAACATGAAACAGCAAATGAAGGATTTGGAAAACAGCTTGGGCAGGAGAGAGCTGATTTATCCGGAAGTGAAATCAGCGCTTGGAGATGCTCTGCAGATGATCGCTACCGGCAAAACTTCGCCTGAAGATGGAATGAAATACGTACAGGCAGCCTCGGAGAAAACAAGCCGTTAACCGGTTTACTCTCGCATAAATCCGCTTTAGGGCGGATTTTTGTGAGAAACAGTATGTTGTAGGGGGATTTGACAAGATGAATCTAAAGCTGCACCGAAGGATAAATGTTTTGTATGTACTGCCGATTTTTTTGTTTCTGGGCGTGTTTATTTACTATTCTTTATTCGATACCTTTATCACAAGCTTGTACAAATGGAACGGAATCAGCAAAGACAAGACATTTATCGGATTAGACAATTACGTACAGTTATTCACAGATCCGATTTTTTATCAGGCTATCCGCAATACGTTTGTATATATGGTTCTAACCATTGTAGTCCAAATGCTTCTTGGACTTTTTATCGCGCTGCTGTTGAAAACGAATGTAAAGCTGAAAGCTTTATATAAAATTGTTTTTTTCCTGCCCGTAGTTTTATCCCATTCGGTTGTATCTTATGTGTTCAGACATATATACGATGCAAATGACGGGAGTCTTAACCGTGCTTTGGAGGCGATAGGCTTTGACGCTTTGGCGTTGTCTTGGCTGGCTGATCCCGATATTGCGCTTTATTCGATCATCGTCATTAATATATGGGCTTGGACGGGATTCAGCTTTGTCATGTATTACGCCGCATTGACTTTAATCGACAAGGAGCTGTATGAAGCAGCCAAAATCGATGGGGCAAGCCCGTTCCGTACTATAGTCAGCATTACGTTTCCGCTGCTGCGGTCGACTCATTTTTCGTTGATCATTCTTGGCGTTATAGGCTCTTTAAAGCAATTTGATTACGTATTTCTAACAACAGGCGGCGGTCCGGGCAGGTCAACGGAATTGCTGTCCACGTACATATATAAAAAGGCCATATTGGAGTATAATGCGGGCTATTCGTCAGCGATGGCTGTCATTTTGTTAGTGCTTGCCTTACTCATAACCGTCATCCAATTACGTGCTTACCGCAATCGTTAGTACCGTTTACTTACTTACATGCTGGTTTCACTAAAGTGAAATTATTAGGAGGAACATATGTTAACGGATTCCAGTAAAAAAACAACGATTATCTCACAGCTGATCCTGACTGTCCTTGCTGTTGTATTCGCTATCCCGTTGATCATCATGCTCATGGTTTCTTTTCAAGGCGAGGGGATTGGCAATTACATAGCTGTATTGACGCATCCCGCGATACCGCGCTTTTTTCTGAACAGCTTGATTGTTTCCGTATGCACCATCGTTCTTGTTTTTTGCATCACATTGCTTGCTGCTTATGCTTTCTCCAAACTGGAGCTTCCGGCCAAAGGAGCGCTGTTCAATCTCATCTTGATGGGTTTGATGATCCCTTCGGTTGCCTTGATTGTGCCCTTGTTCCTCATTGTAAAAAACTTAGGCCTGTTTAACAATTATTTCTCGTTGATTGGTCCTATCTGTGCATTTACGCTGCCGTTTACGCTTCTGCTCTCCAAAAATTTCATGGATGATTTGCCGAACCAGCTGCTGGATGCCGCGCGGATCGACGGCTGCGGATCTTTTAAAGCGTTGTTGTTTATCATTGCGCCTTTATGCAAACCGATGTCCGTGGTTGTTATCATTTGGGGATTTCTCAACTCGTGGAATGAATACTTTCTGGCGCTTGTTTTTATGAGAAAAGAATCGATGCAGACCATAACACAGGCACCACAATTTTTCACGGACACCTACTCGTCGGATACAGGCAAAATTTTTGCTGCGCTCGTATTGATCAGTATCCCGGTTGTTGTCCTTTATTTGAGCTTGCAGAAATATTTCGAGGACGGGATGACTACAGGTTCTATTAAATAAGAAAAGCTATTCTTAAATCAGAAAGCGGGGATAACATTACATGAGAACGATTAGCTATGATACCTACTATGACAAAGTATATGGGGGTTGGATTGGCAAATGTATCGGCGGAAATATTGGCGCCTGCGTGGAGAATAACAAATATTTGATGGATTTGCAGGAGGAGGAGGTGTTTCCAGAGGAAATACCTCCTAACGACGATTTGGACCTCCAGCTGCTGTGGCTGCAAGTATTGGAGCATACTGGGGTACACCTAACCGGAAAGGATTTAGCAGAGGCATGGCTTCAATATTGCTGGTATCCGTTCAACGAGTACGGCTATTTTTTGCATAATTATCAAAGGTATATTCATCCTCCGGTTTCCGGCTCGTTTAACAACCATTATTTCGCAGAGTCGATGGGCTCGCCTATTCGCTCGGAAATATGGGGAATGATCTCGGTAGGCAATGCGGAGTTGGCCAAAGCTTATGCTTACGAGGATGCGACGCTCGATCATGAGAAGGAATCCGTCTGGGGTGAGCAGATGCTGGCGGCTATGGAAGCGGAAGCTTTCTTCGAGGATAATATGGACCGCCTCATTGAAGCGGGGCTTACGCATATTCCTTCTGACAGCAGGCTTTACCGATGCATCAGGTACATTCAACGGCTGCATAATGAGCAAGTGGAATGGACAACAGCAAGGCAGCGGATGCTTGAGCAGTTCGGACATCCGGACGCTTCCAAAGCGGTGCAAAACATAGGAATTACCGTGCTTGCTCTCTTGTACGGCGAGGGTGATTTTGCCCAAACGCAGATGATCAGTCTCAACTGCGGCTATGATACGGATTGCACCTGCGCGACGGCAGGGGCCATTTTCGGTATTATGCACGGGGCGTCGCAGCTGCCTGAGCTGTGGAAAAGCCAAGCGAAAGACACGTTTACCGTAGGCATTGATGTCGTAAGGCCTTCATCGCTTATTTCTGATTTGGCGACAGATACATGTCGGGTTGGCGTTGCCCTGACGCGCTCCTTAAATTCCGCAGTGTCCATACAGGATGTCCCTGCCGACCTTGGGGTTGAACGAATACCTGTTGCAAGAAAGCACAAAGAAATCACTATCGATGTTGATTATTTAGGAGTGCCTGCCGTTGGCTTCGGGGAAACCAAGCAAGTAGCCTTGACTGTTACTAATAATACGGATGGGACTACACGCGGGAAATTGCTGTTGTCTGTTCCCGAGGGATTTGAGATTAGCCCGCAGGAGGTTCAGCTTACTATTGGCGCAGGAGATAGCTTCGTACAGGCGGTGTACATCCATGTTCCGGAAACGGAGAAAGTCATTCCCGCTGGAATTACGGTTAACGCCGTTTATGAATCCGGTGGAAGGGAGGCTGGGAGAGCACAATTCGGCCTGGCAGGCTCGCAATCGTATTATGTGATGGGGCCTTTCTGGGATTTGTACGATACGAAGGAGCATGATAGCTGTCCGTTCTACGATCCTGTCCACAATAGAAAATCGCGTCCGAGAGGTCCGGCGAGCTTTAACAATTATGTAAACCTGGAGAAGGCTTATATAAATGAAGCTTCTTTTGAACAACTGCCGGCAGGAGGAGCTCGTTTTAATTCCCCAGAGCACAAAGTCAACCTTGAGGATTGGTTCGGTATGGAGGGTCCGGCTTGCTTTTATCTGATTCAAGATATCGATTCATTGGAAGAACTGGATGTCAGAATCATGATAGGGAATAATAACGGGTTTAAATTATGGGTTAATGATGAACTTGCTGCACAAAGCAGTGAAGCTTGCTTCTGGATGCCGTATAATCATGATATTCCGGTTCGTTTGCGCCAGGGAAGAAACCGGATTGTTTCGAAGCTGGTCCGCGTAGGAGAGAAGCTGGATTACAGCTTCGGCATTGCGGAATCGGTGCCGCACAGTCCGAGACATTTCAGCTGGGTTAACGGCTTGAGCAGTATCGTAATTACCCCTTAAGGAGGTGGAGTACCCGATGCGTATTGATGCCCATCAGCACTATTGGATAACAGAGCGCGGAGATTACGGGTGGTTAACGCCGGATAAAGGCATTTTATTTGCTGATTATTTGCCTGAGCAGTTGGATGAACAGCTGCAGCGTTATGGATTTGAGCGTACGATTGTTGTGCAGGCGGCGCCGACGATGGAAGAGACGGAGTTCATGCTTTCCTTATATGAGAAGTATGACAGCATAGCTGGAGTTGTCGGATGGCTTGACCTGGATTCGCCTGATTTTGCGAATCATTATACAAGGTTCCGCAAGCATAAAGGTTTTGTCGGCTTTCGGCCGATGATTCAGGACCTGCCTGATCCGTGGATTTTACGAAAGACGGTTATGGATAATTTGCAGCTCGTTGTGAAAGATGAGTTTCCGATCGATTTGCAGTTAAGGCCACGTCATCTTCCCTATATGCTGGAAGCTCTCCAAGCTTACCCTACTTTGACAGCGGTAGTGGATCATGCGGCTAAGCCATTTATAGCAGAAGGTATTCTGGAGCCTTGGAAACCCCATATGACAGAGCTTGCTGCTTACCCGAATGTGATGTGCAAGCTATCCGGTCTGGTTACCGAAGCGGATCAAGCGGGGTGGAAGCATGAGGATCTGGCTCCCTATGTGGAGCATGTAGTCCAAGTGTTCGGTACACAACGCATCATGTTTGGAAGCGATTGGCCGGTATGCTTGACCACCTGCAGCTACGGTGAGGTGTATGAGGCTTTACAGAAGGCTCTGCCGAGGGAGCTTTCAGCGGAAGAGGATGAGGCCATTTATGGTGGCAACGCAAGCAGGTTTTATAAGCTTTAAACTAGTTGGAGCTTAGTCAAAAAAACGCCAAACCTCTGCTCTTGAGGCTTGGCGTTTTTCTTAAGAAATTAGGGTTAGCTGGAATGATTTTGGTGAGAACTCGAGAAGCAGCGCGTAGTTTCAACAAGTCGTCAGGCGGGGGGAACAGGGATGCGCTATTTGGATATGCACACGTAAACATTCAAGTGAAACGGAAGTACGATCACTTATTTGCTTGAAATAAGGGCAATTCGGCAGCTTATAGACGAAATAACGGATCGTAGTTCCGTGGAATGATGAATTCGAAGGAATGTAAGACAAATAGAGGAATGACGTTCCGTAAGAGGAAATTATGAGCTAGAGGGTTGCACATGCACACAAGAAAACCGCCAGGAAACAATTTTCCCTGACGGTTTTCTTTAAGGGTACACCAAGGACGCCGCAAGGCGTTTTTCTTAAGATAATAGAAAGTATAAATTTTTGGAGTTCCCCCACATTCAAAATATTGATAAATTAGTGATATGAAACAGGACATCTTACATCGG
>NZ_JANQBD010000058.1 GCF_024722015.1 Paenibacillus radicis (ex Xue et al. 2023)
TTTTGGAAATATGTACCTACGCTTAGGTGGGGTTGTGTTTTAACTATGTCATGGAAAAACTTTGTGAATTTTCACACGATGATTTACTAAGTTGATGATGTGTAAGGTCTGATGCAACGCTAGTGGAGGATTTCCATCTATTTTCTTTCTTTCTTTCTTTCGGTGGCCGCCCGAAATCCTAGTCTCCCTCCTATTCGAGGCCGCGTGGGGTTCGACCGTCCGCCATGCAATGCCGCAACGCGAACCCGAGATTCGCGCGCGTTGGAAAGCTCTCTCGATGAAGATACATTCGTGTCCTCAAGGTGTCTTTTCTTGCAATATTAGGAAGGTTAACTTCCGCTTCAACTTATAGCCTTCAAATATTGGCTCAACCTCAAAATTAGTACTTGACCCTCCCCCGACCACTAGTCCTCACAAAATCCTGCAAATGCGCAGTTATTTTCCTACCGGAAACGCTGTAGAGAGAACAAACCTGCAAAAGTACATCAATTTTCATGGAAAACGCTCCGGTTAAGCTAAGAATGAAAAAATAAATGCACATTTGCATGAATTCAATGAGACTTCGGATATACCGGCCAAAGGCTGTATAAATGCAGGTTTCTGGCAGCATGCAGTGGCTTCAAGTCGAATAAATTCGAATAAAGTCGTGTGCGCTGTCATTACCTTTTTTAAGTTTTTGTCTAGGGCCAGGCTGGACACGGAGACGAAATCGAATGACTTCGTCAAGCGCTGATTTCGGTTTTGAGTCCAAATATTATAAGAAAAGCTTCATTCGAATCCCTTTCGATGAAGATACATTCGTGTCTGAGCGGTAGCTTTTCTTGCAATATTAGAAAGGTGAACCTCCGGTTCAAACTTATACTTTCTAAATATTATAAGAAAAGCTTCTATTCGAAGCCCTCTCGATGAAGATACATTCGTGTCTGAGCGGTAGCTTTTCTTGCAATATTAGAAAGGTGAACCTCCGGTTCGAACTTATATTTCTAATATTATAAGAAAAGTTTCTGAACAAAGCCCCTTAGAGGAAGATACATTCGCGTTTAAGTTGTAGCTTTTCTTTGCAATATCTGACTTCTTCAGCTCCGCTGAAACTTATAAAGTCTGTTAATATCAAAAAATCCCGACAACCATTAAGGTTCCCGGGATTTCATCATTTAATTAAACCAGTCTTCTGCGGATATACCCTGAGATCAGGTCAATAATCGTAACCATAACAACTACGCCGAGCAAAATGATACCAACTCTGTTCCAACTACGCGCATCCAGCGCGAATATTAGCGGAGTACCAATCCCCCCAGCGCCAATAACACCAAGGATAGCCGCGGAACGAATATTGATTTCAAAACGGTATAAAGCAAATGAGAAGAAGTCCGGCAGTACTTGCGGAATTACGGCAAACCACAATGTCTGCAGCTTGTTAGCTCCGCATGCAATAAGCGCTTCTCTTGGTCCTCTGTCTAGATTCTCAATAGCCTCGGAGTACAGCTTACCAAGCATACCTATGGAGTGAACCCCTAAAGCCAGCGCCCCGGCATAGGAACCTGGTCCAACAGCCTTAATAAAGATAATCGCCATGACGACTTCCGGAAACGTCCGGATCAGGCTTAGCATAAATTTACCGCTGCTGGTTGCCCAGCGTCCTTTTCCTTTGTTGCTAGCCGCCCAGAAAGCAAACGGAACGCACAAAACTGCTGATATAAACGTACCCAGCACAGCAATTGCCGCCGTTTCCAGAAGCCCTCGAAGCAAGTCCTCTCCTTCAGGCAAATACACATAACCCCAATCCGGGTTAAGCAAACCACGAAGAATTGCCTTCGATACTTGTCCGGCTGTTTCTTTAATCCCTGTAAACTCGATTCCCGTAAAAGCCCAAACGCAAATAATAACAAAAAATAATGTAACCGACCAATGGCGGATGCGGGTACCAACATTCTTTTTTAAAGTATCCGTCATAGCAGTCTCTCCCGTAACTTAGTACTGACATAATCAATAATTAGCACGACTACAAGAGTAAACAAGATAATCGTGGACGCCTGATCGTAACGAAGCCGATCCAAGGAACGCTGAAGGATCAACCCGATCCCCCCAGCTCCTACAAACCCGAGGATAGCTGCCGCTCTGACATTCACCTCAAACGTATACAGAACGTAAGCAGCAAATTGAGCCATTACTTGCGGCACAACACCGAATTGAATCCATTGAAGCTTATTAGCCCCCACTGCCGTCATTGCCTCCAACGGACCTGGGTCGATAGATTCAATAGATTCATAAGTCAGCTTGGACACAAGTCCGAATGAAAAGAAAGCTAGTGCAATCGCTCCGGCCAGAGCTCCATAACCTACAATTGCTGCGAACACACCGGCAAACATGAGATCCGGAATAGTCCGTACGAGATTCAGTATAAACCGCGAAATAACCCCCAGAACAGGAACGCGGGTTACATTTCGTGCCGCAAGAAAAGAAATCGGGATTGCAAACAGCGACCCGATAACTGTACCGATGATGGCCATGCGAATGGTTTCCAGCATTGGTTCATATATGGTGCTTAAATAACTCCAGTTGGGTGGATACATATCCTGAAACAGCTTGCCCATCTCCGGAATGCCTTCGATAAGCTCAATTAGTGAAGCATCGGTCTTATAGGCGCTTCCAACCAGTAGCAGGAGCACCAAGATGATAGAAAGAGTTGGTTTCAGTGATGACGGCTTTTTGAGCAAATCTGGGCCACGATCGGATGAAGACATCAGGCTTCCCCCCCCAATAGCTCATCCTTCTTGATTTCGCGTCCATAAATTTCCGAGAACTTATCATCCGTCGCTTCCGATACAGGACCGTCAAATACTACCTTTCCTGCACGCAAACCAATAATTCTTGTTGCATACTCACGTGCCAAATCGATAAAGTGAAGATTGACGACTGTAGTGATCCCCAGGTCCTGATTGATCCGCTTCAAATCATCCATAACCTGACGCGTTGTTAAAGGATCCAAAGAAGCTACAGGCTCATCAGCCAATATAATTTTGGCCTCCTGCGCCAAGGCGCGCGCAATGGATACACGCTGCTGTTGACCCCCTGAGAGCTCATCAGCACGAGCGTAGGCTTTCTCACGAATATTAACACGCTCCAGAGCTTTCAGTGAAAGTTCAAGATCATGTTTAGGAAACAGTCCGAGCAAAGTCCTCCATGTGGAATGATACCCGACACGGCCAGACAGCACGTTGCGAAGTACAGAAACGCGCTTAACCAAATTAAAGCTTTGGAAGATCATACCGATATCGCGGCGCATACGGCGAAGCTCCACTCCCCGAGCTGCAGTTAGCGATTTTCCGTCAATTAGAATCTGACCATCGGTTATTTCATTTAAACGGTTCATGGAGCGCAGAAGCGTCGATTTCCCCGCTCCTGACAATCCTACAATTACAACAAATTCCCCGGGCTGAATCGTTAAATTGATATTGCTTAGACCCACGGTCCCATTGGGATAAACCTTGGAAACATTTTGAAATTCAATCATGGAATAGGCCGTTCTCCTCTTGATATATTTGGTATACAAACAATGATTCGACACAAATGTCGGTTTTCCTTTTTCTAAAGCCTATCTCCAAGAAACCTTAATTTTCCTTATCCATCTCACGATAAAGCTCCTTAAATAATTGTTCCAGAAATTGAATCATTGTGCGAAGAGTTTCTTCTGTCCAAGCATCCAAATGTTGTATACTGTAAGAGTCTGCAGCTTCACTGAGCTGGTGAATACCCTCACATCCTACAGTTAAGGCAACGCCTTTGAGCGTATGGGCATACCGGTACATGCTTTCTCCCAGTTTACCATTAGCTTCCGATTCCCTATGTGAATCATTTTGTTCCCATAAGGCAATGTTTTCCTTTAGCTCTGCGGCTCGCTGGTAGGCATCCTGGAGAAACAACTTTTTAGTTTTCTCAAGAATAGCCTTCATCCGCCGCTCCCTATCCTCTTGAGACATAGACATCATATTCAACTCCTAACTATATAAGAAAAGCTTCTATTCGAAGCCCTCTCGATGAAGATACATTCGTGTCTAAGTTGTAGCTTTTCTTGCAATATCAGAAAGGTGAACCTCCGGTTCAAACTTATACTTTCTAATATTATAAGAAAAGCTTCTATTCGAAGCCCTCTCGATGAAGATACATTCGTGTCTTAGCGGTTGCTTTTCTTGCAATATCAGACTTCTTCAGCTCCGCTGAAAACTTATAAGTCTAAAATTATAAAAAGGAAGTGTCCCCTAATGGCAACCAAGCATATCGCACTTATTGATGACAGCTCACCGTTCTGCCTGCTGGTAAAACAAATATTCGAAGATCAGTATGAAGTGGATAGATACTCGTCGGCTGTTGATTTTCTTTCGGTAATTTCGAGGATTACCCACTACGATCTCATCTTGCTTGACATTAATCTTCCTCAAATGGATGGACTTGAGGCTTTAACCAAGCTCAAGTCACTTAGCAAGACCCGATCCATTCCCATACTTTTATTAACCGGCGATACACGTAAGGATACGGTTGTACGCGGCATTAAGCTTGGGGCGCAGGGCTATATAGCTAAGCCGATTGATCCGCTGCTGCTGGAAGAAAGAGTAACTCAGCTGCTCGAGGATCCTTCTTCCCAAGCCCCTGCCGCTGTATGCAATGAGTCACCCGAATAATTGCCAAAAACAACCAAGGCAGCAGCGTAACTGATTATTCGCTCTCATGCGCTTGGTCGTTTTTTTAATATCCATTTTTAATTTACTGTTAGCCCGCCACATCTCTTTTTGTAAATAGAAGCCATGCGGCGCCGTAGAATAAAACCCAATAAGCAATCAGCATGCTAACTGAAAAGCCCAAAGTCATTCCTTCAACCAATGGTTTTCCGCCCATAAAATAAGGAGACAGATCAGTATTAGCAAACAGCAAGTATTTTGCCCATGTGTATCTAAGGCTTGCAAGTAATAATACTACACCATTCGCAGTAAACATGAGCAGCATAGACAATCCGATAGCCAATGAGCTGCTGCGGAAAGCAGCGGAGATCATGAACGCCAATGTAACGGACATCAGCAGATCCACCCATTTCAACCCGTACACCCGTAAAATATTCGATAGAGCATCCTGCTCGGTGATTGTACCACTCAGGCCGAAAAACAGCAGTCCTACAAAATAGGAGGTAATGAACAAAACGAGCAGCAGTGTAATGAGGAAAATAAACACAGATACGTACTTGGCCGCTAAAATTTTAGCACGGGTCACTGGACGAATCAACAGAAGCTTAATGGTACCCCATGTAAACTCGGAGGCCACACTATCCCCGGCAATAATAACCGAGAAAATAAAGACAAGCCATGTCAAACTTGTACTCATCCCGAGGAAAGGAAAAGCATGATTTACGCCTAAATCCATTGCATATTTCATCATCAATGCCATTGACAGGACAGCCAAAACCACAATGCCCAGCATGACCCACGTCCGGGTGCGGCTATATATTTTCATCTGCTCATTTTGTACGTGCCGAAAAAAGCTAGACAATTTGATTCCCCCTCGTCACCTCTAGGAATTGATCCTCCAAGGATTTGCTGTGCGTATGGATACCGTATACCCGCACTGCTGCGGAAACCAAGCGCTTGTTCAACTCAGCAATATCGTCGCGCCCTCCGTTCAAGCGCACCGTCAATATGCCAATCTCATTCTCTGCAATGACCGCTACTGCCGGCGCTGTCTCACCAGAGCTCCCTGATGGTTTCGTACCTTTAATTGCCGGCGCTTGTGATGACGGACTCCAGCTCACTGCCTGCTTACCGGCAAAGCCAGTAGCAATTCGCACCGCTTCTTCCCCGTTGTCCACATCGAATTGAACCTCCAGCAGCTTTGACTCGTTCTCCAAATTTTTGAAGGAACGTACATCCAGCAGCTTGCCGTTCTGTATAATCGCTACACGGTCGCACATCAGCTCCATCTCCGAGAGTAGATGGCTTGAAACGATGACCGCAAGCCCTTCCTCTCTGGATAGCTGACGCAAATAATCACGGAGCTCTCGTATGCCTTCCGGATCGAGACCATTCGTCGGCTCGTCCAAAATCAATACATCGGGACGATGCAGGATAGCCTGAGCTACTCCAAGCCGTTGTCTCATTCCTAAAGAGTAAGTTTTCACTTTATCATGTATACGATGCTCTAATCGGACAAGAGCTATAACTTCCTGCAGCCTTTCTTCCGTAATACCTGGAATCATACGGGCAAAGTGCTGAAGATTTTGATAGCCACTCAGAAACTTGTAAAACTCGGGATTCTCTACAATCGCACCTACATGGACCATAGCCTGTTCAAACTGCCTTTTCACACTTAAACCGTTGACCAGTACTTCCCCTTGTGTAAGTGACATCAATCCGACCATCATACGAATTGTCGTTGTTTTACCGGCTCCGTTCGGCCCTAGAAATCCGAACACTTCCCCTGGGAGCACATCGAACGATAGATTATCAACAATCGTTTTGGAGCCAATCCGTTTGGTTACATTACGAAGCTGCACTACAGCGTTTGTATTCATGAGGCCTCCAACAAAAAAAGGATAGGTTAACTTTTCAGGAAAAGTATACCATACCCTTATGATCTGACCAAACAATTATAGGAAAGCTCACTGAATATCGTAATACTGTGCCAGCGATACTATCATGCTGCCCATCCGCTCTTCCACAGGAGCTACGACCCGCTCTATACCTTCATCCCTCAAAGCTTCGGCAGTCACCTTGCCTACGGCTACGGCAACCGCATGCTCCCTGAAGGCTGCAAGCAGCTGCTCAGAGTTCCCTTGTTCCCTGGCATAAGCCATTAGAAAACGAACCTGAGGAGTACTTGTAAAAGTAACGGCATCTACCTCACCTTGTATAATCTCCGATAATAGCGTATCCACCACACTTAATTCTGGAGGAATATGCCTATACGGCAATATCTCGTAGTAATTAGCCTGCTGTTCCTGCAGCCATTTTACGAGCTGCGGTGCATGATCGCCATACAGCTGGAGCGCCACACGGCTTCCGCGCATATCACAGGATTGCAGCTCTCTCAATATGCCGACGGTGGTCCCATCATCAGCCTTGACCGTCGGGTCAAGCTCTAATGTTTTTAAATATTTGAACGTCTTGTAGCCGCGGGCCGCAATCTTCGTCTGTTTCAACCGTTCAATAAAAGCATCGGCCAGCCCCATTCCCTCAGCAGCTTGATACAGCATCTCAGCTCCCATGGATGTAGTAATAATGATCCAGTCCGCACCTTCTTGAAGGAACTTCGTTATTTCCGCTTCTACCTCTTCCTTAACAATGGCCACTGTTCCTTGCGCCGGACGAACCAGCGGAATGCCTCCCAGCTTCTCCACTATAATACTAAGCTCTGCAGCCTTTCTAGGCCCGGTCAGTGCAACCCGTTTTCCTTCCAGCCTCCGCATAATTCCCCCACTCCCCAAATGTCACTTATTCTAACATTAGGCTTTAGTATTTGTAATATATAGTATAGGGGCAAATTGCACAACCAGTAATTGCTTATAGCAAACATAAATTTTTCTTATATGTCAATGAATATCTTTCTTCTTAAAACGTCCGCCCTTCACATCATGAATGTTGCCTACTGCCAAAAATGCCGTAGGATCGAAGTCCTCCACAATAGACTTTAGTTTCGCTTCCTCCAGCCTTGTAATGACACAAAAAATGACTTTTTTATCGCCGCCTGTAAATCCGCCTTCACCATTCAAATAGGTAACCCCCCGGCCCAATCGGCTAAGAATAGCTTCACCGATATCCCGGTACGATTCGCTAATAATCCATACCGATTTGGACTCGTCGAATCCTTCTATGGTGATGTCAATCATTTTAAAAGCTATATAATAGGCTATTAATGAATACATCGCATGATCCCATCCGAATACGAAGCCTGCGCTGCCAAGTATAAACAGATTGAAGAACATTACAATTTCGCCTACTGAAAAGGGTGACTTTTTATTAACCAGAATGGCAACGATTTCCGTTCCGTCAAGCGACCCCCCTGTTCTAATTACCATACCTACGCCTACACCAAGAATAATCCCTCCAAATACAGTTGCCAACAATGGATCAATAGTCAAAGGTGGAACCGGATGCAGCAGCCAAGTACCTAAGGACATGACCAATACGCCAAACAAAGTGGATAAAGCGAATGTTTTTCCAATCTGCTTGTAACCAAGAAAGAAGAACGGCAGGTTAAGAAGAAACAGAAAAATGCCGAGTGGAATCTTTGTCAAATGAGCTAAGATGATGGATATCCCGACAACCCCACCATCAATAATATTGTTTGGTACAAGAAAAATTTCTAACCCTACTGATACGAATCCCGCACCCAGCACAATAAATATGGCCCTCTTTAAAAGCTTAACTCTGGTAGCCCGATTATGCTGCGGTGAAAAATGCTGTGCGGTGTTATTTTGGACTGCATTCCCTGTCATCAGCTTCTCCCCCTTCGTTTTTTGTGTTTCCGAGGCCAAACTCAACGGTTATTTCCAAAATAATAAGATCGATAGCGGATAACTGCCCGCAAATAAATTCTCGCGAGTTCTCCAACTCAGTCATATCCATTTGATTCATCAATGACTGCTTGCGCACTTGAAGCCGTTCCAAGTAATGCTCAATCTTCGATTTGCGGTATGTTTCTGCCATTTTCCCACCCCTCCCAAAAACTCCCTGTAAGGATAGTTTACTTTTTGAAGCCAATCTCAAGTTCCTGCGTTAGCAAAACTAACTTCCCTTACTCTATTGTATTCAAATGTATACAAATATTCAAACTTTTTTTATTAAAAATATATAAATGATTTTCCAAGTTCAGGGCAACCTACAGGTATCAAGGCAAAGGAGCTGTTACATTTTATGAAAAAAATGGTGGTTATCCTTCTTTGTTTCCTGCTTCTCGCCCTAACTTCCGGATGCACAAATAAAAAAACGCAGCAGCAATCAGGTGCTAACAAAAGCAAAAACAGCAGCCAAAAGGCACAGAGCCAAAAGCAAGACAAGCCTATCGATACAGAGCTTCAATCTCAGATGAAAATGTACAAGGATATTAAGCAGTACGAATTCAAAGAGGCTGAAACCCAGCGTAAGCTGGACAAGCAGCAGCTGAAAAAGCTGCAAAAAGCACAGGAAAGCAATGGAGCGCAAAGCGGCGGGGGAAACAATAAGAGCCAGAGCAATCAAAAGAGCAATCAAAATCAAAATCAAGATAAGAAAAAGGAGAATAAATAAGAGGGCACCTTGTCAACATCCGCCAGAAGCAAGTAACATTCATAAATCTAAGGCCATCGCTTCGTACACTAGAAGTTGGATGGCTTTTTTGAGTACTGCCATGCGCGAAACTGGAAAACCGCCGCCATTTCAGCTAGTCTAATAAGAAAGAGATTGAGTGTGAGGAGGAACACATGTGAAACCGATTCTGGAAGTGGAAGCTGTTACCGGTGGGTACAGCCGACTTCAGCCTGTCCTGCATAACCTGTCGTTTCATGTACAGCCTGGCGAAATGGTAGGCTTAATTGGATTGAATGGTGCGGGTAAAAGCACTACAATCAAGCATATTCTAGGATTGATGACGCCTCATCAGGGGGAGATCCGCTTAAAGGGTCAGCGTCTGGCGGAATCACAGGAGCAATACAGGAAGACATTTGCCTACGTGCCGGAAAGCCCGCTCTTATATGAGGAGCTAACTGTCCGTGAGCATTTGGAATTAACTGCGAGGGCATACGGTATCGACCGTAACACCTATGAGCAGCGTTCGGCTCCATTGCTGCAGCAGTTTCAGATGGACACTCTTACAGAGAGGCTTTCTTCGCATCTCTCCAAAGGCATGCGTCAGAAGGTCATGATTCTGTGCGCCTTCATTGTCCAGCCCGAGCTCTATATAATAGATGAGCCGTTTCTTGGTCTCGACCCGTTAAGCATGCGTTCTCTGTTGGAACTAATGGTAACCGTAAAGCAGAGCGGTGCCGCCATTCTTATAAGCTCCCATATTTTAGCTACTATTGAACGTTATTGTGACCGTTTCCTCGTTCTGCATCAGGGGAAGCTGATAGCTTCAGGAGATGTAGATGCACTCCGCGATGTTGCCGGCATGCCTGCCGCTGCACCGTTGGACGACGTTTTTTGCGATTTGGTGACAAGGAGCTGACCATCTTTGATTGATTTGCATGCTTTATACCGGAGTCGCGCGTCACTGTTTTTCAAAGAAATTCGTCCCTATCTTCAGTACGCAATGCAAAGCGCAGCCATGGCTGTTGTCGTCGGCTTTCTGCTTTTCTCTATCGGTTATAAACAGTTCTTGCAATGGGTTACGCCTGACTTTCCTTGGCAACTGTTATCCGCCGCCGTTATGCTCCCTGCTCTTGCTGGCGGACGAATCCGTACCTACTTGCAGGAAGCCGATACTTTGTTCCTCCTGCCTCAGGAAAGCGGAATGAAAGCCTACCTTAAAGCAGCCATGAACCGTGCGTTAATCGCACAGCTAGCAGCCGTAGCGGCCGTCTGGTTAATCATCTGGCCTCTCTACCACAAGCTTGCCGCCTCGAACGGCTGGATGTTCTTACTATTGCTGATCGTTTGGTGCGTGTATAAAAGAATCATGCTGTTCGGAAAATGGACCGAGCTTCAAATACAAGAGAAACGGACAAGGCTCCTCTTTCAAATGATGAGATGGATCCTAAGCGCCATTGCCGCGTACTGCGTCATAGCCAGCAAACCGGCTGTAGGCATCTTGCTGCTGTCGCTTCTTGCGATTGCTTATCTTGGTTTACTGCGGCTTCCCAGACAGCACATTGTGAATTGGAGCTTGTTAATCGACATTGAGCTGCAGCATAAAGCAAGTATTTACCGCATCTTGAATTGGTTCGTCGACGTGCCTTCCGTCCAAGGTAAAGCAAGGAATGTACGCGGCTTGGACAGAATCGCCAGATGGATTGCTTTTCGACAGGATCATACCTACTCCTATTTGTACACTCTTGTATGGCTGCGCTCGGAGCTGTTCGGAATTACTATGAGATTAACGCTTATCGGCATCCTTTTGCTTGCAGCCGTTCACAATGATATAGCACTGGCGTCCATTTATTTGGTATTTACGGTTATTAGCGCACTGCAGTTATCCGAGATGAAGCTTTACTATCACGAACATGTATGGCAGCATATATACCCGATACGCTTGGAGCAGCGGAAACGTTCGGTCAGCTTTATCAGGTACCGCATTCATCTGGGTATCCTTATCCTGCTTGCTATTCCTTGTCTCTTTACGTTTTCCAACCCGTTATGGGCTTTAGCCTTATTGCTGGTTGCCGCTGTTTCCTCTGGGCTTTACCACCGTTTTCGTTAAACCGGTCTAGTCCCTAATCGAATATCACACAGAACCTACTTTTGCCTGCGAGCGGCTTGTCGTATAATAAGAGGGACCTTTTACTATAATGAGCTACTAGGAAAGGAATTACTTCCATGCGACCAACTCCCGCGATTACCAGAGCGGCACGCCCTCGCGGTGCCCGATCCAAAAAACTATTATGGACTTTTGTCCTGCTATTGCTCGTACTGGCAGTAGCTAGCGTCACCATTTCCACCTATGTCGGCTGGAAGCTTACTCACCCCGAACACAAGGCATTAACCGATAGCCCAGACAAATACGGATTATCGTTTGAGCCGGTGGAATTTGAGAGCCGCAATAAAGATGTTAAGCTAAAGGGCTGGTTTATCCCAGCTTCAGACACCTCTACTCCTGCAAAAATGAACATCATATTCGCTCACGGCTACCGGGAAAATCGACTCCAATCAGGAGCTGAAGCCCTTAAATTAGCCAAAGAACTTGCAGCACAGGGTTATAATGTGTTAATGTTCGACTTCCGAAATTCAGGCGAGTCGGAGGGCAATTTAACTACGGTAGGCTATTTGGAGAAATTCGATCTATTGGGGGCTATCGATTGGACCCGTGCCCATCATCCAGAGCCGATTGCTTTGCACGGTTTCTCTATGGGAGGTACCGTCGCTCTTCTTGCGGCTGCTGAGGACCCACAAATCGCAGGCGTGGTAGCGGACAGTCCATTTAACCATCTGACCCGCTATTTGGAAGATAATCTGCCTGTCTGGTCGAAGCTGCCCAACTATCCGTTCACCCCGTTAATTCTCGGCATTCTGCCGCCTTTAACCGGGATTGTGACGGATCAGGTCGATGGCTTGACTGCTGTGGATCGTATCTATCCACGACCTGTATTGTTTATTCATTCTGCTGAGGACGCTTCTATCCCTTATCAGAACAGCGAATCGATGTGGGAGAAGCATAAGGACCGCTTCCAAATATGGAAACCTTCCGCAGGTCGTGAGCATGTACGAGTCCATGCCAAGCTGGCAGCGGAATACGAAAGCAAAGTTTTGGAGTTCTACAAGAGCTTGCAGCGTTAAGATCTTTGGAATCGACTGCTTCATTAGGTGGTTCGGAAGGTTCGGGATAAAAATTCCCCACAAAGTGGGGGCTTGCTTCGAAGTTGATTCAGATACTTTGCGGGGAGCGCCGAAACATATAAATTCTATATAGGCAAAAAGGGGCTTCCACTAAGTGGAAGCCCCTTTTCTTTCAGAAACTGATTAATGAATCGACTGTTAATTAATGAATTCCGCTTTTTGCAGAAGACGCTTGACCATGACGGAAGCTTCTGCACGCGTCGCTTGCGCCTTTCCTTCATAGTTGCCCTCCGACTTGCCGTTGGCAATGCCGGCTTGAACGATGGCAGCAACAGCCTCTTTGGCCCATCCTGCTATAGAGCCACTGTCTTTGAACATGTTCAAAGCCTGATCTGCCTGTTGAGAGCCGTTTGACAGCTTTGCATAGCGAAGTGCATTGTTCATCAATACCGCGAGCTCCTCGCGAGTGATCGGTTGATTAGGGCGGAATGTGCCGTCCTCATAACCGGTCAACAGCTTCGCATCAAAAGCTGCGGCAACGGCGCCCTTGAACCAGTCTTTATCGCTAATATCCTTGAATCCGACAGCCTTGCTATCATCAAGACCGAGCGACCTGACAATGATGGCCGTGAATTGCGCTCTAGTAATATTGCTGTCGGGCTGGAATTGATTATCTGATGTTCCTTGCACAATAAGCTTGGATGCCAACAGCTCGACATCGGCTTTGGCCCAATGAGCGGCCGTATCCTGGAAGCTTTGGCGATGCTCAACAACCGTATACAAGCTGTTACCGTTACGCTTCAGAGTCGCAACCCATTTACCATCTGTAAGGGTAAATACGGATGGCACAAATCTTAACTCGCCCGTCGGGGTCAGCATCACACCTGTACTTTGTTCAGGTTTCAGATCGGCAGCTTCAACACTGATAGTCCTGTTGACGAAAGTACTTCCGAAATTCGTAACGGATTCTGTCTGCCCATTTCCAGTTACCGTAACTGCGAAATCTACCGCTTTGGTGAGCGGCTTAGCACCCATCGAAGATGCAACGCCCGACACTTCCGAGCTCTGACGGTCATTTGCTGTTGTCATAGTAATGCGGATCTCCAGCTTATCCGTTGTTGTCTTCAGCTTAGTGGACAAAGCTGCAAGATCAAGTGTGCCAATAGGCAGCGAGTAGGATCCAGTGGAGCTGGCAATAACGAGCGTAGCATTACGGTTTTTATCTGCAATCGCAAGCAATGCATCACCAGGAATTTGAGCTACCACCGCAGCAGCGTCACCTGACTCAATACGAACGATAACTTTGTCTTGGCTCAGCTCCAATGCCTTGCGAATATCATCAAGCTTAACCGTTACATTAGCCTGTACTCTGCCGTCCTCAGTTTTACCAAGCTCCGGCTTAATCGCAATACCACCGTCTGCTACTGTGGCAGGAGTAGGCGACGGCACGGAAGATGAACCTCCGGAGCGGTGATTATTGCTTGGGTTGCTTGGGTTGCCGGTTTCGGTTGGCTTAGCTTGCTGCACTATCCTGCCTTCGACAGCCGGTGTGACTGTGCCTCCCAATAAGCTTACGTAATTGATGAAGTTTTCGTAATCCGGATAACCCAAATCTTCATGATAAGCTCCATTAGTGACAGCTTGAGCAAATGATGCATAACCATCACCGCCAGTGGCCATAAAGCTGTTGGTCGCTATCCGGTAAGTTGCCGTCAAGCTCAGCGGCTCGTATGACGTTTCTTTTTTGATCTGTACATCAAAGACGCGGCTGCCTGCCGGTTGACTCGGGTCCCACTTGAACTTTAGGCCGGCCACTTGCGGGAATTTACCCGGCAAATCAGCAAGAGTAGCACCGCTTACTCCATTCTCCAAACCATCCAGCAGCTGCTGTCCCGTGACATCGAGAATGTATAATGTGTTGCCAAACGGTATTACTGTTCTTACTGATCCCATCGTAATGTCGCCTTCTGGGATCGAAGCTCGGATACCGCCTCCGTTCTGAATAGCGATTTGCGCACCTTTCAGTTCTTTCCCCTTCGAAAGCATACCATCGGCTATAAAGTTGCCCAGATTCGTTTCTTTAGCGCGGACATTCACGCGCTCGCCGTCAAGCATTACCGTTGTTTTACCGATAATTTGATTTTTTAATACATCGAGCTCCGCATTGTAGCCTGCCAGCTTCGCCTTGGCGGCAGCATCTTCAGCAACCGCTGCAGTGACTGGCTCCAGCTTGCCTTTTGTAAATTCAGATGATGTGATGACATTGCCGTGGCTGTCAAATGTAACATCGACGCGGCCAAGAAATTTGCCCCACTCATTTGCCTGAACGATCACAGTTGGAGTCTGTTTTACGCTATCCGTTACAATTTCAGGTGCATCCAGCTTCGTATGTGTGTGACCACCAACGATTAGATCGATACCCTCTACAGCAATCGCAAGATCCTTGTCACGTGCATAACCCAAGTGGGATAATGCGATGATCGTATTGATTCCTTCTTTTTCCAATGCTTTAACTGTTAGTTCTGCTGAAGCTGCTGCCGCATTGAACACAACATCTTTGCCCGGGCTGGATGTTTCCTTCGTATCCTCTGTTGTGAGCCCGAATACACCGACCTTATGACCGTCTCCCGCATCCAATATTACATACGGGTATACACCTGCGGAAGCTGTAGTCCGCATACCGCCTTTACCATAGGTATTGAGAGTTACCGATGACTTAAGAAGCGGTTGAATGTTGGCGTCTTTGGAAAAATCAATATTCGAACTGACCAGCGGGAAATTCGCATCTTTCACGAAATTGGCGAGCACAGCCGTTCCTTGGTCGAATTCATGATTGCCGAACGTCATAGCGTCATAGCCCATATCATTCATGAAGCCCAAATCCGCTTTACCCAACCACTTCGTGAAGTACAGATCGCCCGAAAATACATCCCCTGCATCCAGGAGAATACTGTTTTTCGACTCTGTACGAACTTGTTTAACCAATGTTGCGCGCCGCGCTGCATCCGCCAAATGTGCGTGCGTATCATTGGTATGCATGACGGTAAGCGTCCAGCTCTCTCCGCTGCCAGCCGGCAACACCTTCACGTTTGCTTCGGCCACGCCGTAACCGTCTGCGCTTGTTGCTGTAATGACTGCCATTCCTACTTTAACTGGCGTAACAGTTCCGTTCGAGTCAACCGTTGCTACGGGAACATTGGAAGACTTCCAAGTTACAGTTGCGGCAGTTCCGCCGACTGGCGCTACTGTAGCGTTCAGCTTCGCAGCTGCTGCACCTGCTTCAAGAGACAGTGATGTTTTGTCCAACGTTACCTTGGTTACATTTAGCTGCAATACTGCAACGGTACCACCGACTTCGTTAGCTACTAGCAGCAAAGGCAGTCCTGTTGGGCTAGCAGTTGCCGGTATGAATTCGATGCCCTCCGGAGCAGAATCCGACAGTACATTTGTAAAATCACGTGTGTTGATGTAGTTGAAGAACACAGGATGTGCAGGGTCGGTTACATCATAGGTCATAATGCCCCCGATCCGTTCAAGGCCGACAAATGCGAACACTTTCTCGCCAACCACACCGATCTTAATATCCTCGGGCTCCGGTCCCTTCTTCGTGCTGCGGCTGTCCAATGTAGCGTTACTATTGCTTGCGTTAAAGTATTTCGGCAGGCGCTGTGAAGTGATTTTCTCAAAGTCATTGCCGCTGTCAAATACCTGCTCCATCGTATCCGCATTCCATACGGAGAATGACCTGCCACCGTACATAAATATGCCGCTATTTCCCATGTCACTGGCCACTTCTACTTTATCGTATTTCGTAGCATTGGCAGGGTCGCTCAGAAATTTACCGGCAGCTGATGTAGGATCCAGCAAACCCTTCATATCTTTGATTGTCGATCCGTTCTTGCGGCCCGGCCAATCCGTAACGTCCCCTTCATTACCGGTAAACAGATAGGTTTTACCGTTAACCGCGTAAGATGCAATGCCGTCCGGCATGTACATGCCGTTGAACGGAACGTTCTCCAAATTGATCTTGCTGTCATTTAGCAGATCCAAGGCATTTATCGGATTATTCAAATCCTTATAGCCCAGTCCTTTGACTGCCAGTACTTTCTTAGCCGCGATGTCAACAACAGCTACCGCATTGTTTTCCTGCAAGGAGACATACGCTTTCGTATTGTCAGCGGAAAGCGTGATATACTCCGGCTCAAGATCTCTAATCGCGTCGGCTTTTGTGCCGCTGCCGGTAATCATGCCGGTAACTGGATCAGAAGCGCCGCGAATATGAACCTTATCGTCTATCACGGATGGATCATTGAACTTTACACGAGTGACCGTGTCCGTTGTTGTATCGACGATAGTAATGCTGCCTTCCGGGTCCTTGCCTTGAACCCGAGGCTCGCCCTCATCGGCTGTAAGCACATAGCGGCCATCAGGAGTTGATTTGATCATATCCGGTTGTACGCCAGCTTCGTATGATTTGATCAAAGCTCCATCGTAGTTCAGCATTAGAATTTTGCCGTTCTTCATTGAATCTTTTTCCTGTACAGATACAAACACCCGCTTCGTTGCCGTGTTAATATCTACACTGGTCAAGTCTCCATACATAAAACCGCCAGATTCAGACAAATCTTTAACAGCGACACTTCTGTCTTTAGACATTGAACCGCCTGTCGTCAATTTGACTATGTCCAGGGTTGGCGGATTGCCGGAGCCGTTAACGATATAAAACTTTCCGTTATCCTTGTTATATTTGACGATTTCGGCTACACCGCCATCGGCATTGGTTTGGCCTACGGAATATTCGCCGATCTTCGTAACACTCATCTTATCCGGGATAGCTCCGGTTATGACATTAAGTGCCAGCGTTTTGCCGCCCCAAGACAACGGGCTGGAAGGGCCGTAAACGGAATCGTAGACGGAAACGGTAACTGTCTTCGATCCTTCCGTGCCCGCTGCCGGTGCTCCTTCAATTACACCGCTCGTTGCATTGATGGCAAGTCCTGCGGGAAGCCCTGTAGCTTTATATGTATAAGGCGGTTTACCTCCGGTTGTTGCAATAACGGCGGAATAAGGCAGGCCAAGATAGGAGTCCGCTAACGTCTCAGTCATGACAGTAACATTAGGGAACCATTCTCCATAGGAGCCATAACGCGGTTCATTTACTTTGATGACTAGTTCATTCGCAGTACTGTAATCGATTTGTTGAAAATCGGTTTTATTGTTATCGTTATCCGTCAAATTTTTACGGCGAAGCGCATTTTTCTTGGATGTACCTTCCAATGAACCGGATGGGTACGCGGTTTCATAGCCGTCAATATCGCTACCTGTATCATTGCTTCCGGTTCCCAGCATATCCACATAGCCAGCAAGCTTGTTAGTAAACGGATTGGCTTCTGTCAGAGTCGATTGATTGCTAATCAACGCAACCTTAAGGCCTTTGTTGTTGATATAACGGTTTATACTAAAGTCGCCTTTATTCGTAAGATCCAGCTTCAGGTTACCTGAAGAAGCACCGGTTGCCTTCCCAATAATCAAGAATGAGGAGTGCGCTTTAATAGTACCCGTTAAATTAAACTTTTCCCACGCCTTCGTTGCACCGGTTTTGCTTGAATCCCCACGGTCCGCATATTGCAAAGACCAGCTGCTTAAATCTACGTTGCTGTCTGTTGGATTGTATAATTCAATAAAGCCATTGGAAGAGTAGGTTCCGGTAGTATCGGTGTCCAATCCTCCCCCGTACACCTGATTGATGAACACATGCGGAACTGTCACGTCATAGCTTCCGTTCGCTTTGTACGGCGTTCCCGCTAGCGGTGCAGCATCCGCCTGTGCTGAGACAGCGGCAAACAGCGAGCCTGCCAGCATCTCCGCTGCAAGCAGCAGTGAAAGAACTTTATTGCTTCTCTTACTCAAAATACAATCACTCCTTGTTAAAATAGTCCTCGTTACTTTAACAAAGAAGTATAAACTCGAATGCCATATATTATAAAGATATTGTAAATTGGGAAGAATTTCACAGCTGCTGCAGCCTTAGTTCGAAATAAAGCAAATTGTATTCGCATACTTCTAACCAGATAACTAAGAAAAAACTTGGGTCACCGGCTGGGACTTAACTGCAACTTCATATATTGTTGCGTGAGATGGGGTTGGTCTCGGGGTTGGTTGGTTTGGGGAGTGGTTGGTTTGGCGGTTGGTTCGTTTGGCGGTTGGTTCGTTTGCCGGTTGGTTCGTTTGGCGGTTGGTTCGTTTGGCGGTTGGTTCGTTTGGCGGTTGGTTCGTTTGGCGGTTGGTTCGTTTGGCGGTTGGTTCGTTTGGCGGTTGGTTCGTTTGGCGGTTGGTTCGTTTGCCGGTTGGTTGAGTGAGTGGTGGGCTTGCAGCATGTCTGAAATTAAACATTAGTGTGCCGATATTAACGAAACTTGTAACCTCTGGCACCGATTAGTAACTAAACCTGTTAAGCGCTCTTCTTTACAGACATGTAATTGTTCCATAATGAATAAGTGGAAGCAATTAGCGGACGTAATCGTTCCGCTATGGCATGGAAATCATAAAAAACAGAGTGATAGCGTAACAACGGCTTCCGTTATCTCTCGTTTTTGTGCATATTATACATCATTGTCCCCACATAGTCGAGTAGGCGGGGCCTCTCCTTCTCTTGGATTGCGCCCCTTACCCCTCACAGATCCGTACGTGCGCTATTAACGCATACGGCTCTTCACTTCACCATTACAGGTCGACTGACGAACAGGTTC
>NZ_JANQBD010000059.1 GCF_024722015.1 Paenibacillus radicis (ex Xue et al. 2023)
CCATCTGCTTCTTAAACTCGGCTGTAAATGTACGTCTTGGTTTTGGCATAGTAGATTCGCTCCTCTATCTGTTCCCTTCATTCTACTAGCCCTTATTTTTTCTGTCTAACTTAGTGTAGACGATCCAGTACCTTCAAAGTAAAGCGGTGTCGTATCCTCTCCCCTATGTACCTTCAAAGTAAAGCGGTGTCGTATCCTCATCCCGCCGCTATAGAGCTGCCAATCACTCGCTTAGACGGAAGTGAAGTGCGTTATTTCATTGTTTTAACGTATTATTCGAGTGAAACGGAACTAGGATCTCTTATTTGTTTAAAATAGGGCCCTTTCGTCTATAAAAGTCGGAATAACGCATCTTAGTTCCGCCACTTAATGAAATGGGCTGGATTTTCAACCTATAGAGCATCGACGTTCCGTTAGAGCCGTAATCATGTTAAATAGCAACAAAGACATAGCTATGATGAATCTCTTCCGCCGCTAGAGAGAGACTTCCCCGATACTGTATATAGAGTTGGCTATGCGCATCCGATCGAAGACCCGTGTGCTCTCGAAATCTGATGGCTTCCATAAGTTCGAATCCATATTTCTACCTTACCAAGGGGTAAGCTTCGTTCACTCCAAACTGGCACAAAAGGCCGAACTCCCTTGTAATCCAAGGAATTCGGCCTTTTGACTTATGTAGCGATTAGATTAAAGTTCGAGTTTACACTTCAACAATTTTAACGGATTCCATTTTGTCTCTGCCTTTGAAAGCATCAACAAGCTCCATACCGGATACAACTTTACCAAAAACGGTATGTTGACCATCCAAATGAGGCTGAGGCTGATAAGCGATATAGAATTGGCTGCCTCCAGTGTTGCGTCCCGCATGCGCCATTGCCAAAGAACCGCGTTCATGCTTGTTAGGATTGATCTCACAGTTGATTTGGTAACCAGGACCACCTGTTCCTGTTCCGGAAGGGCATCCTCCTTGCGCTACAAAACCAGGAATTACACGGTGAAATACCAAACCATCGTAAAACCCTTCATTAGCTAATTTCTCGAAATTAGCTACAGTGTTCGGAGCATCCTTTTCGAATAAATCAATGACGACCTCGCCGCCATTAGCTAGTTTAACATGTGCTTGCTTTGCCATAATGTATATAACACTCCTTTATTATTCAATGTGTTTTATTGTACTATATATGCCCGGCCTGCACAAATTTTAGCAAAAAAACGAACGTCGGCAGCCGGTACATGACCGGAGCCGACGTTGTGCCGCTACTTTTTTCGAGTTAAACCGTCTTGGAAACTTGTTTCATGCGGGAAGGGACAAGATCATTTCCTACGATATCATTATAAGATTCACGCTTCACAACAATATCAGCTTCGCCATCCTTAACGAACAAGACCGCCGGTCTGCGGATACGGTTGTAGTTGCTGGCCATTGAATAGTTATATGCGCCTGTGCAGGCTACAGCTAGAATATCTCCTGTACTCACTTTTGGCAGCTCCACATCCCAAATCAGCATATCGCCGCTCTCGCAGCATTTGCCTGCTATAGAGACTACTTCTTCAATCGGATCATTGGCCCGATTCGCAAGTGTCGCCTCATAGCGTGAATCGTAAAGAGCTGGACGAGGGTTATCCGTCATCCCACCGTCAACAGCTACATATTTACGGATACCCGGGATATCCTTGTAAGTACCAACCGTATAAAGCGTTGTACCCGAATCGCCTACAATACTACGGCCCGGCTCAATCCAGATCTCAGGTGTAGGATAATCGTATTTATTGAAGTTGGTTTTAATCGACTCCGTGATAGCCTGAACATAGCTCGCAACAGGAAGCGGAGTGTCCCCCTCCACATACCGAATTCCGAAGCCCCCTCCTAAATTAATAACGGAGAAAATAAATCCAAGCTCATCACGTACCTTGGCGGCGAAACCGATAACTTTATCGACAGCCAATTGGAAACCTTCCACCTCAAATATTTGGGATCCGATATGAGAATGAACGCCCAGCAATTGGATATTAGATAGCTGCAGCACTTCTTGAACCGCCTGATAAGCCGATCCATTGTCCAAATCGAAGCCGAACTTGGAGTCGTTCTGCCCCGTGGATATATACTCATGGGTATGCGCTTCTACCCCCGGCGTAATGCGGAATAACACATTGACCTTCTGACGTTTCTCAGCCGCAATAGCGTTCAGCATATGCAGCTCTACCCGATTGTCTACAACAAAGCAGCCAATCTGTGCGTCAATGGCCATTGCAATTTCATACGGAGTCTTATTGTTGCCATGAAAATGAATCCGCTCTGCGGGAAAACCAGCTTGCAAAGCCGTATACAGCTCGCCATCGGACACAACATCAAGCGACAATCCTTCTTCCTCTACAATGCGGCACATCGCCATAACGCAAAATGCTTTGCTTGCATAAGCGACCTGAAACTTAAGACCGGAGGCACGGAAAGCATCTACAAATTCACGGCATCTTTGACGAATCAATGCTTCATCCATTACATACAAAGGTGTTCCAAATTGTTGAACCAATTCTGTTGCATCACAGCCACCGATTTGCAGGTGACCCTCATCATTTATTTTACTTGTTCCATGCAGGTACATAGTCAGCTTCCCTCTCCTGTAAACATTTCTTCTAAGGTACCATAATGAAGTATATGCTGACAATATGTAATGCGCGTTATGCTTTGGGATTCCGTGTACTATCTGATGTTTTTGTCAAGCTCATTCTTGTTTTAGCTGTTAAAAAAGGTCTTCTTAGCAAGATTTCAGTCAATGCTTTACCGTTAAACGGTATAAACGGCCACATATAGGGCGCATTATAGGACCTTTTGGCAGTAAGATAAATTAACCATACCGAAGAGACTATGACAAAACCAGGCACTTTAAAAGCTGCCGTCGCTATAAGCAATATCATTCTGGTCAAGCGGTTGGCAAGACTCATCTCATAGCTCGGAGTTGCAAAGGTACCTACAGCCGCTACAGCTAAATATAAGATGACCTCATTGACGAACAACCCCGTTTTTACGGCAACGTCCCCAACCAATATCGCTGCCACTAATCCCATTGCGGTAGCTAAAGGAGAAGGTGTGTGAACTGCTGCCATCCTCATCAGATCGGTGCCGACCTCTGCGATTAAAAACTGCAGCAGCAACGGCAGATTAGCTTGTTTTTGCGGCCCAATAAACTCAAGCCCGGCAGGCTTCAGTTCAGGCGAGGTCACTAGCAGAAACCACAGCGGCAGTAGAAACAAGGATGCAGCAATTCCTATAAAACGGACCCAACGAAGGTAGGTCCCCACCATCGGAGTCTGTCTATATTCCTCCGCATGCTGAACATGGTGAAAGAATGTGGTCGGCAAAATAATAACACTCGGCGAGGTGTCCACGAATATGGCTACATGTCCCTCCAGCAAGTGAACCGACACCACATCCGGCCTTTCCGAATAACGTACCATCGGATACGGATTCCAGCCTTTTCCGCATATAGCTTCCTCCAATTGCTTCTCTGCCAGTGGGAGACCATCCACCTTGACCTGCTTGATTTTGTCACGAATGGATTCAACCAATGTAGGATCGCAAATATCGTCAATATAGGCTAAGCAAATATCCGTATGCGTTCTTCTTCCGGCACGCAGCATTTCAAGCTTCAGCCGCGGATCGCGAATCCGCCGTCTAACTAGCGTTACATTCGTAAGCAGGGTTTCCACAAAGCCGTCTCTCGCTCCACGCACCACACGCTCCAAATCTGGCTCGGCCGTAGAGCGGGTAGGGAAGGTTTTGGCATCCACCAATAGCGCTGAAGTAGAGCCTTCGAAGAAAAAAGCTGTAGCTCCTGTGGATACAGTATCTATAACCTCGCTTAGCTTATTGGTTTCCTTCACCTGGATATGAGGGACTAATGCGTCCATAAAAAGCTGTACGGTATCCTGGCCTTCCCCTCCGTGAACGGTATGCTTGATTGGCGAAACGGACAAATCCTTCCGGGCAGATTCCTCAGTATCGACAGCCACGGATAAACGTTTAAGTATTTCAGTGAGCACAGTGTCTTTAGCAAATCCGTTATAATAAAATATACCTGTCTTCTGACCGCCAAAAACCATCTCACGAAATACGACATCAAAGCTTATATTGAATCCGACACGCTTCTCAAGCTCTCGTTTCAGCTCACTGAAGTCTGTGTAAATCACATCATCTTTTGTGAGCTTCGATGTTTCCTCTTTATGCTCTAGATCTCTATCTGGCTCCGACTTTGCCTCCCCGTTCTCGATTTTTCCTTCCCCATGCTCTCGAACGTCATGATGCTCATGATGTAATTCATCAATGATATTGCCGTCATAATCTATAGCCAGCTTAGCATTGTCATCCTTGTACTCTGAATCTTTCTTATCAAGGCGTCCCGATAATTGCATAGGTTTGATAGGTATTTTTTTCATGGTGTCCTTAAGCCTCCCTGCATCATTGATAGGTTCACCTAGTTCCGTTTATTCCAGGAAATGCAGCCAATCCAATAAAGAACCTACCACTTTTCCAAATATCATCGCCATTAGCAGCCAGATCATATACGAGCCCATTCCGATCCGTTTCGCCAATATGGGAAGCACGTTAACCACTTCGGTCAATGCACCTGCCAGCATTCCGATAAAGCCGCCCGCGAACAATCCAAAAACAGCAGCTGATAACGGGAATAGAGAATACGAAAAATTAAAAAAATCCGTGCAAGTAAAAAACAGCGAGCCCATAATAACTGCCCCTTCATACCAGCCTATTAAGTGATAGGAACGGGTAATTTGTGCCAGACGAGGCAGCACATCAAGCACGACCAGAAAAGCTACCATACCGCTGCCAACTGCTAAACCACCTGCAAATCCTATAAATATTTGTACAGGGACTGCCCACCATTCACTCATGATGGCGATCCTTCGCTTCATAAATTTTCGTATATTCCTCGGTGGTGACGTAATAATTTACATTTTCCTGATACATAAACATCTCTACTTCCAGTGGACTTGGCTCCTCATTGAACTTCTTTTTGAACAGGTGGTTAAAAAACACAATCATTCCTAAACCAATCCCGATTGAATAAGGAATTTGCAGAAGCAAGGGATGCTCTACCCACTTCCCGGTTAACAGCTGATAAATACGCTGATGTACCACCGCCATGCTGACATCGGCATGAAAGTTCATGATTGCAAGTCCTGATCCTATAAAAAGCAACAGCCATACCATAATGATCAAAATTAAACTGGGAGCTTTACGCTGCTCGGTAATTTCAATTAAGCAATGAGGTTCACCAAAATGCTCAATTTGCATAAACGGAAACTTCCGCTTAATTTTCTCGACTATGAGCATCATATCGATCAATACAATATTGCCTTCATTTTCTTTGGGCTCATGCAGCAGCAGCTTGTGCAGAGCATATTCATACTGGGGATCTACCAGTATTTGTGCAATCCTGCCAAGGTGAACGGATTCACCCCGCTGGATACACATCCTTTTACGTAACCGGATATATAAGACGGAGACGGGAGCTGGTTGCATCTGCATTCACTTCCCTTGTTCATTTATGTGACAACCAGCCTCATACAGGCTTTGTCCAAGTTATTGGTTGTACAGATATCCCATAGTATGAAAAAAAAGCTCTGCACATAAACATCATTTCCTCTGGCAAAAATTCTCTTGTTCATGTATAACTTTTTCACTTTTATGAAACTTTATATATACAGACACAAATTCCTATTAACGAAAGGATGTTGGTCATGGGCAAATTTGCTTTAACCCTAGTCATTATCGGAGCTTTGAATTGGTTGCTGGTTGGGTTATTCCAGTGGGACCTGGTTAGTGCGTTGTTCGGCGGCGATTCTCATCGGGTATCATCAGGATTTAGCCGAATCATTTATACATTGGTTGGTTTGTGCGGGTTGTATTGCATCAAGTATTTGTTCGTGGATGAATCGCGAGGAAGAGCCAGATAGGTCCATTCACCAAAAAAACAGATGCCTAATTGGCATCTGTTTTTTTACATGAGACAGTATGTGCAGCGCTTAACTTGCAAAATGTGCTTATTCATCCAGCGTGCTGCTACTGGGCAATCTGGTCTTTAATCGATTGCAGAATTTTTTTCTCGAGCCTTGATACCTGGACTTGAGAAATTCCTAAACGGTTGGCTACCTCAGATTGAGTTTGATCACGGAAATACCGCAAATATACAATCAGCCGTTCTCGCTCGTTTAAAGTCCCGATGGCTTCATTCAAAGCAAGCTTTTCAAACCATTTGTCCTGCCCATCGTCCGCGATTTGGTCCATTAATGTAATGGGATCCCCATCGTTCTCAAATACGGTTTCGTGAATAGACGAAAGCGGCTTATTCGCTTCTTGAGCGAAGACGACGTCCTCCGGTGTGATTTGCAGCTCTTCAGCTACTTCCTTGATCGTAGGCAGCCTGCCGTTTCGTTTGGACAACTCATCCTTGGTCTTACGGATTTTGTTGGCCAATTCCTTAAGCGACCGACTGACCTTAAGTGTGCCGTCATCACGCAGAAAACGTTGAATTTCACCAATTATCATAGGCACTGCATAGGTAGAGAACTTGACGTCATAAGATAAATCAAATTTATCCACCGACTTCAGCAGTCCGATACAACCAATTTGAAATAAATCCTCGGCCTCATACCCTCGGTTCAAAAAGCGTTGTACCACTGACCAGACCAAACGAATATTGCAGTTTACCAGTGTTTCTCTGGCAAGCGCATCTCCGGATTGGCTTAAAGCAATTAACCGTTTGACCTCAGTATCATCCAAATAGCTGTGGGAGGCATGTTTCAAATCGACATCCATAGTTGATCAGACCCCTAATTGAACAAAGCTTTTTTAGATTCAATTCGCTTTTTCATTTTGATTTTTGTACCGATCCCAACAGTCGTCGTCACTTCGATTTCATCCATAAAATTTTCCATAATCGTAAAGCCCATTCCAGAGCGTTCCAGCTCCGGCTTCGTCGTATATAACGGCTGTTTGGCTTGCTCCAGATCGTCGATTCCTTCACCCTGATCTTCTATGGTGAGGTAAACGGTCTCATCGTCTATCTCCGCTTGAATAGTAACTACACCATCCGGTCGATTGTTATAGCCATGGATAATACAATTGGTAACAGCTTCGGATACAACGGTTTTTAAATCCGTAAGCTCATCAAGCGTTGGGTCCAGTTGGGTTACAAAGGCCGCGACTGCAACTCGAGCGAATGCTTCGTTCTCTGAACGGCTGGCAAATTGCAGTGTCATAAAATTCCGTTCATGATCAGAGCCATTTCGATACTTATTGTTTTCACTCATGATACAACCTCCAAACTGCTTAGAGCTTGAGTTTCGTTATCCTGAATGGACAATATTTTGAACAATCCCGACATTTCAAACAATCGATAAACGGATGGATTAACGTCACATACAACCATTTTCCCGCCTTTAGCCACCACTTGCTTATAACGCCCAAGAATGACACCGAGCCCCGAACTGTCCATGAAGGACAATTCCTTCAAGCTTAAGATAATATGGCTCACATTGCCCTTCTCAAGCGCTTCCTCCATACGTACCTTGACCGAATCGGCAGTGTGATGATCTAGCTCACCCTTTAACCGGACAATCAGTGCTTTTCGCTGATGCTTTAGTTCAATATGAAGACTCAAGCTGTTCACTCCTTCCCTTTCATGCACACTCATTTCTACACGGGATTTACCTTTTCCTGCCACCCGACAAAACTAGAAGAAATGCGTCACAATAAGGAAAAAAGCGACATTTTACGCTCGAGCCTTCTATTGTCTTTTATAGATTCAATGGATCATTTTGCGCTCTCCGCCGGCTCTGTATGGAACAAACGTTCGGCTGTCCGTTTTATCAGCATCCACCAGCCCGCCTTTTTAACATGAACGGACGATTCCAATGGAAATTCAGATAACACCTGATCCCCTTTATATACAACAATTTTACCTATAGGCTGACCGACTGTTATTGGAGCTTTTAAATTTGGATTGATTTGTACTTCATGGCGAACTCCATCACCGGCCTCACCCTTCTTCAAAACAATACTGAATGGATGTTTGGCCGTGATCGGTACAACAGCCTGCTCGCCTTTGCTAACCTTAAATTCGCCTATCGAATCGCCGGTTTTATAGATTGAATAGTTAGTGTATTGAGAAAAAGCGTAATCGAATAAACCGGATACTTCCGCATTGCGCGTTTTCGTATTGGGTTCACCCAAAACAACCGCTACCAGTCGGAAATTATCTCTTTTCGCAGTTGCGGATAAGCAAAACTTGGCCTCGCTTGTATAGCCTGTTTTCAAACCGTCAGCTCCGCTGTAGAAGCGCACTAATTTGTTGGTATTAACCAGCCAAAACGGTTTCGCCGTATCTTTTCTGAGGTAATCCTGGTACATCCCCGTATACTTGGTAATTTCTTCGTGTTTTAACAGCTCTCGCGACATGATAGCAATATCCATGGCTGACGAATAATGATTATCGACAGGTAGTCCATTAGGATTGGAAAAATGAGTGTTTTTCGTCCCAAGCTGCTGAGCCCGTTCATTCATCATTTGGACAAAAGCGGCCTCAGAGCCTGCCAGCTTCTCTGCCATCGCTACAGATGCATCATTTCCTGATGCTAGAGCAATGCCCTTCAGCATATCTTGAACCGTCATTTCTTCGCCTGGCTCCAGAAAAATTTGCGAGCCTCCCATCGATGCGGCATATTCACTGGTGCGCACTTTATCGTCGATTTTGATTTTCCCTTGATCCAGCGCCTCCATAATTAGAAGCATCGTCATGATTTTAGTAATGCTGGCAGGAGGAAGCTTGGCATCTTTATTTTTCTCAAACAGGATCGTTCCCGTATCCGCATCCATCACAACAGCCGAAGTAGCATTCGGCGTCAAATCAAGCGACGGACTCGGAGCTTTCTTCTCTTCCGCATACGCGGCCGGCAATGCTAATGCCATTAGCAAATGAATCGAAATAAACAGCTGTAGTACCTTCTTGAGCATCCCTTTCTACCCCTCCATAAATAAGGTTATATTGCTGCTAATCAGTGTTGACTAGTTTACAACAAAATATTCCATTGATGGGATGAAAAAACAAAACACCCGCTTGCCGGACTATACCGGTAAACGGGTGTTCCATATGATTTAAGCAATAAGGATGCTTATAAACGTATTTTTGACGTCCAAGATACCTGACTGCCTGTAAACTCGAACCAGCTCCCTCATTGAAGCAGTTGTACTCCATGCTTGGTTACAACTGCATAGATGAGAGGTGACTTGACAACTTCTCCTGAGCTTACGGTGAAGACGTCGCGTGTCCGCTGCGTCATCTCCTCGGTGAACATCGGCTCATTGCGGTTCATATACAATTCGGCAATGGTCTCACCTGCCGATACGTAATCGCCGACTTTTTTATGTAACACGATGCCGACTGCAAGATCGATGTGGTCCTCCTTCGTTGCTCTCCCTGCACCGAGCATCATCGCCGTAACGCCCAATGCTTCGGCGTCAATGTGAGACACGGTGCCAGCCTGCAAAGCCGGCACAGGCACTTGGTAAGCCGCTGATGGCAGCAGCTCCGGCCGGTCGGCGACCTCCGGGTTCCCCCCCTGCGCTGCGATCAGCTCCCTGAGCTTGCCCAGCGCTGCGCCGCTGTGTAGCAGCTCCTCGGCGAGGCGCCTCGCTTCGTCGTACGAGGCCGCCTTGCCGCCAAGCTGAAGCATGTGGGAGCCGAGCACAAGGCATAGCTCTGTCAGATCGGCAGGCCCCTCTCCGCGCAGCGTGTCAATCGCCTCGCGAACCTCCAGAGCATTGCCGATTGCGAGCCCTAGCGGCTCATCCATGTTCGTAATGACGGCAACGGTTTCCCTGCCGACCTGATCGCCGATCTCAACCATCGCTTGAGCCAGCTTAATGGAATCGTCCAATGATTTCATAAACGCGCCGCTGCCGGTCTTCACGTCCAGCACAATGGCATCGGCACCTGATGCAATTTTCTTGCTCATAATCGAGCTCGCAATTAATGGGATCGAATCCACCGTTGCGGTTACATCGCGAAGCCCGTACAGTTTTTTATCCGCCGGAGTGATATTGCCCGATTGGCTTATTACGGAAACTCCGATCGATTTCACCTGCTGCAAAAATTGCTCCTTCGTCAGCTCTACCTTATAGCCTTCTATGGCCTCCAGCTTGTCAATGGTTCCTCCTGTATGCCCAAGTCCACGTCCTGACATTTTGGCAACAGGCACACCTGCTGCCGCCGCAAGCGGAGCCAGAATCAAGGTTGTCGTGTCTCCTACACCACCAGTGCTGTGCTTATCCACCTTCACCCCGGGAATCGAGCTTAAGTCTGCCTGATCGCCCGAACGCGCCATTGCCAAAGTCAAATCAGCTGTCTCCGCAGCTGTCATCCCATTAAAATAAACGGCCATTGCCCACGCCGACATTTGATAATCCGGTATTTCCCCGCTGACATAGCCCTGAATTAATGCTTCAATTTCCTGTGTAGTTAATGGCTTGCCATCCCGCTTCTTTTGGATGATATCGACTGTTCTCACTTCAGCCACCCCACTCTATTTAGATTATTACTGCAAGCTTGCCGCTAAAGCGCTATTCCAAAGATGATCCCGCTTTATCGCGACATACTCACCGAACATCTAAATTTTATCACAGTTAGAGCAATTATTCCTAGCCTGCCAACAACTGCTGTCATTTAAAAACATCCTTGATATCGACCTTGTACATATGCCGCTGTCCTTCGTGAGTTGAATCGATAGAAAAAGCAGTACCGGCACGATTCCAACGCGGATGCAGATCACTCCGAAAATCACCGTCTATGTTAGGATACGAATATAAAGAACCCAAAGTAACTCCTCTTTTCTGTATCAGATCATATAAATACAAATGTCGATAGCTGAATTCATCCGGATAGCTGTCGTAGAGCAGCAGTTTTCGGTCAGGGGAATAGCTGCAATGTCCATCCTTTAAAAAGAATGCTTTATCAATAGCCGTCACCTCATGTGTCCGATCCTTCAGTTCATACAGCTGGTTCCCGGCGTCAGATCCTTCCACTCCCCTGGAATAAATAACAAGATGCTCAGAATCCCTCCAATGGTAATGGGAAGCGTAGGAGTAGTCTGACAGCAGAAACATCTCAGAGCCATCGGGGTTTGCTGTCAGAATAGCCGTTTTCCAGCCTGCTCCTAACGGGAAATTCCTTACAAGACATACAAATCGTGTTCCATCCGTATTGAAATTAATATGATTGATCATGATCTTCTGATCAGTGCCCTGGAAAGCATCTTTAGTAAAATTCCATATTTGCTGCAACGATAAGATCCGTTCACTTTTTCCTGTAGAAAGCTCGATGCGAATAATACCGTCCTCATCCGGATGGGGCTCATTGTAATAAGGATCTTTGATCCCCGCGTAACCATACCCCGGCCGAAAATCGAACATCCTGCTGAAGTTAACGCTGAGCGCATATTTGCCTGTAGGATCAACATTTACAACAGGCTCCTCCAGCAGTCTTTGTTCCTTTGTATGAACATTCATGACAACTCCATAAAATTTGTCATTACTTCGTGTATTAAAAATGATCTCATCCTTAGGAGCAAGCGGGTGCCACTGGAGCATGGCTCCCTGTTGAAAATTCCATGCATAGGTTTCCGCAATCGGTATATATCGCTTCGTTGCCACATCGATCATTCCGAGCTCCGACATATCATTCTCTTCTTGCAGACGGTCCCAAAACTTCACTTTATGGTATAGATGATAACGATCATCCCCGCTCCATGCCGCATTGTCATAATAACCGTAAAACTGATGCCCGCTGCTGTCTGTCAATCTTTCGATGCTCACCGTCAAATTTTTGGTTCTCTGTATCTCCATCCTACAAAGCCCTCCATTTCATCTGTCTTCCTGCTGGAACAGGAGTTATTCTTTTAAAGCTCCGATTAATACACCCTTGACGAAAAATCTCTGAACAAATGGGAAGACGATTAATAGCGGCGCGATGGCTGCAACCATAATGGCAAATTTCAATGTTAATGCAACCAATACACGATGATCACTTACATCCCCCATCATCTCCGTGTTCTGATCCAGGATCAGCATCTCTCTAAGATACACTTGAAGCGGGTACAAATCTCTCTGACGGATGTATATTAGCGCGTTAAAGTAGGCATTCCAATGCCCGGAACCATAAAATAAAGCAATGACAGCAATAATCGGCTTGGATAACGGGAGAGCTATTCGGGAAAAGAACGTCAGCTCGGAGGCTCCGTCAACTTCCGCCGCATCACGAAGCTCCTGAGGAATATTCATTTCCAAATACGTTTTGGTTATAAGTAAATTCCAGGTAGTGACAGCTCCCGAAACAATAAGAGCCCATCGTGTATCCAACAAACCAAGTGATTTGACTATAAGATAAGTCGGTATCATTCCACCGTTGAAAAACAGAGTTATAACGATAAAGAACAATACGATCCTTCTTCCCGCCAGCTCCTGACGAGATAAGGCGTAAGCGGCAAGCAAAGTAACGGTAATGTTCAGCAGTGTTCCGCTTACCGTGTAGAGGATGCTGTTATAGTAACCGAGCCATATAGTTCCTGTAGAAAGCAGCAGCTTGTAGGCAGATAATGTGACGTCAATAGGATATAACAGCAGCGGATTCGATATTACTTGTGCCGGATCGCTGAATGACGCCGAAATAATGTAATAAAAAGGATAAACAAACAGGAGCGCAGTACCTATGAGAAATACATAAATGCCATAGTCGATTCCATTCATTTTATTCAATGAGCGGTTCATATTTCAGTTCACCCGCTTTCTTCGAGTTCGATTACCAAAGGGAATAGCCGCTGAGTCGGCGGGCCAATTTATTAAATAAAATAATAATGATAAAGGTCAAAACTGAATTGAATAGTCCTACCGCGGAAGCAAAGCTGTACTGCTGCTGCACTAAACCGGAACGGTACACGTAAGTACTTAGCACATCTGCCGTTTCATAGGTGGTTGAATTATACAGAAGGAATACTTTCTCGAAGCCGACATCCATTACACGACCCATATCCAGCAGCAAAACGGTTATAATTGTCGGCTTAATACCGGGGAGGCTGATATGCCATACCTTTTGCCAACGGTTTGCCCCATCCATGTCAGCAGCTTCGTACAAGCTAGGACTAATACTGGTCAACGCAGCGAAATAGATGATTGAGCTCCACCCGAGATTTTGCCACACACCCGAAGATACATAAATCGTTCTAAACCATCCCGTCTCACGTAAAAAATCAATCTTCTGCGCTCCCAGAAAATCCAGAATTCCGTTGATAAACCCTGTGGAAGGTGACGTAAAGGTAACGATCAATCCTGCAACGACCACGGTTGAAATAAAATGCGGCAAATAGCTGATCGATTGAATAATCGTCCGAAATTGGGTATGTTTCACTTCATGCAGCAGTAATGCAAAAATGATAGGAATCGTAAATCCGAACAGAATGCTGTAAGCCCCTATCAAGAATGTATTTCGTATAAGGCGATAAAAATAAATCGAGTCAAAAAAGGCATTAAAATGTTTTAACCCCACCCAAGGACTGCTCATCATGCCTCGAAACGGATTGTAATCCTGAAAAGCAATCAAGGTCCCATACATCGGCGCATAATGAAATAAAATATAATAGACGGCCGCAGGAGCTAAAAACAAATACAGAACCAGATTCCGCTTCATTTTGTTACGCATCCATAAGCTGTTAGCCTTAGAGCTCGGCTGAGACTTTGTCTGTAAATTCGTAGCACTATGCTGCAGTTCCAAATGTGCACACCTCCTAACTTCAAGCATTGACCCTCATTTACTTTGCATTCAGTACTTTGACATACCGCTCATATGCTTTACTGTACAGCTCGGCCAGCTTATCTGATCCGATCTTCTTAAGCCCTTGCTGGAAGCTGTCGTAATCGCTGAAAGACTTTTTACCTCGAATGAATGCATTCATATTTTCGTCGATAAATGTGTTGATATCCCGCTGCAGCGTTTGCACTTCGTTAAGCTCTTCTGCCGTAAAATGCAAAGCCGGAACCTTCTTCTTGCCGGCATATTGCACCGCCAACGCATTCCCCTTCTTCCCTTCATCGCTCAAGGTAGCGAGGTAATGCTCCGGGATTTGTGCAGACGGCCAGCCGCTGACAAAGCCGACATACGTATTCAGATAACCAAGAATATCGAGCTTAGGATCGTTCACTACCTTATCCGTATAAGTGGGAACGCCATCCTTAACCGTATAGGTGTCACCCTCGAGACCAAAATAAAGCAGAGTTGCCCCTTCCTTCGAATAGAAATAATCCATCAGCTTAGTGATTTCAACCGCATTTTTGGTTGTGCTGGCAATAGAGACGCCACGACCCGGATCGATTTCGTTATGCTTTCCGATTATATTACGTTCACCCGTAGGGCCTTTCGGAGCAGCCAGCGCTATGAAGCCGGGATTTTTATTCGCGCCTTTCAACAGCTTGTTGAACCGGGTCAAATAGCCTGCATTCGAACCGTAGATAAAACCTGATGTCTCCTGCAAAATTCTCCCGTCACGCACATCTGCCTTCATTTTTTCATATTCAGGATCCAGCAGGCCTTCACTATACAGCTTGTTTAAATACTGCAACGCATCCTTGTAACGCGGATCTGTAGGTCCATATTTGATTTTTCCGTCCTCGATAAAGAAATCATCCGTACTGTTCGGTCCCCGGCTTCCAACGCCAAATGCCCATATGATCGGATTCGGATTATCGGTAAAAGGAATTTCGTCCGTTTTTCCGTTACCGTTCGCATCTTTTTCTTTAAACGCTTTCAAAACCTGATACAGCTCATCTGTCGTATCCGGCGCCTTCATTCCTACCTTCTCCAACCAATCGCCTCGAATCATATAGCCTGCAAATGTTTGAGTCCGTGTATCAAGCAGCAATCTGGGGAAAAAGTAAATATGACCATCAGGCGAAGTAATTTGGCCCTTTACAGCAGGATTACTGTCCATAATCTTTTGCAGGTTAGGTGCATATTTCTTGATCAAATCCTCCAGCGGCTGCAAGGCGCCTTGCCTGCCGTATTGATCAGCCAGCAGCGGGTCGATATGTCCAATCAAATCAGGAAGCTTACCTGAGGCCATTATTAAGCCAAGCTGAGATTTAAAATCATCTCCACCCGGTGCCGCAGTTATTTCCCATTTCACCGAAATATTCGTTCTCTTCTCAATTTCCTTCCACAAAATTTGATCGCTATAGCTGGAAACTCCCGTGGAACCCGTCGCCGGAATAAAATCCGTCCATCCATTAATCGTCAGCTGCTTCTCGGAAATTTTCGCACCTGCTGCAGCTGTGTTGGCTGCTGCGGGTTCGGTTGACTTATTGGCTGAGGCGGGCGCTGAGGTGCTTCCTGCATTATCGCTTGAGCATCCCGCAACTACGCTTGACGCGGTAAACAGAACAGAAAGAGTTAAGGCTGAAAAGGTACGGTTCGACATTTGTTCATCCTCCTTAAGATAGACTCCCTTTAGTTCATTAAAAGCACCAACCTTTGATAGCGTTTACATTTCAAGCTAGTTATCACTCCTCTCGAGCGCTTAAAAAGGACAATACTTAATAAGACCTGTTTTATTGTATGTTCTTATCACTTACCTGTCGAAAGGTTCTGCTCTTAATAAGTTGATTATATGGGCTTTCACTCCTGCACTCCATTGACATTCGAATCAATCTTTTGTATATTCTGCTCATATTCGTATGGGAATGGAGGCAGACATCGATGCCCTTGGACAAAGATACCAGCTTTTTAGTAACTGCACTTCCCGAGCCTTATGATGAAGTTAACTTTTACAATCGACGGGAAAATTGGAGTATGGACGAGCATAATCATCACTATTACCAATTCATTTTTGTCATTAATGGGATTCTTCTGTTCAAGATAAACGGGGAGGTGTATCCTTTAAAGAGAGGCCAACTCTGCATCACCCCTCCTCTTCATTACCATTCCTTGAGCTCAGACACAGGTTATTACCAGATGGGGATTAATTTGCAGCCCGAGAAGGACCACAAGGGGTTAATCAGTCTTCTTGACGCTTACATACAAGATTTCACGGTTATTGAACAAAACCATCTGCTTGATGTTCTTCCCTCACTCGAGAAAGAATGCAAAGAACTAACGAAGCTCTCCAAAATAAAAGTCGCCAACATGATGGATGAACTTCTCGTCTCTTGTGTAGAAAAGGCTGTTAATCGTACCGAGATTGATTTCAAAAATCAATTATTAACCTTCTTGCATAAAAATTTAAACCGAAAAGTCACCCTCCAAGAGGTGTCGCGCGAGTTAACCATTAGCCAATCTCATTTGGAAAGACTCGTCAAAAAAGAGTTTGGATGCGGAGTCATAGAGCTTTATAATCAACTAAGGATCAACAAAGCCTGCTCACTTCTTAGCAACTCACATTATAGTATTGAGAATATTTCCGAGCATCTCGGCTTTTACGACACCTCCCATTTCTCACACTTTTTCAAGCAAAAAATCAAAATGAATCCAACACAATACAGAAAACATAAAAATTGGACAAAATGATAGCAGCCACCTGATTTACACAGCTTTCATATATAGTTTCATTCATGCGCATAAGGAGGAGCCCCCTTTTGATTCGAATCATGGCAATTACAGACGAATACGAACTGCTTCCTCAAGTATCACTTGAGGACTTGAAGGATAATCCAAATATTTTCTGGTACTGGGTAGATTTTAACGAACCGACGGAGGAAGAGGCTCTATTACTGGAAACTCACTTTCAATTTCATCCGCTTGCTATAGAGGACTGCTTTCACTTATTGCAGCGGCCCAAGGTTGACCATTACGAGGACATTAATTTCTTTGTAGTGCACGCTCTCAACCCCATTTCTTTAGCTGCTGAAGAAGTAGATCTATTCTGGGGGAACCAGTTCATTGTTACCTTTCATTTATTCCCTTGCGGTGAAATTGACGATGCCTGGAACCGAATGACCGAACAAAGCAAGCTTCGTGAAAAAGGCCATGCTTATGCCGCTTATTTGGTAATGGACAAACTCGTGGATGAATATTTTCCAAGCGTATATCAAATTGAAGATCAACTGAATGAGATCGAAGCCCAGGGAAAAGGCGAATCGATTCATGAACTGATGAACCAAGTATTTGAAATCAGGACCAGACTTTTGAAGCTTCGTAAAACCATTATTCCTATGCGTGATCTCTTTTATAGAATCATAAGCACCGATAAGATTGATGGGATTAAATCGCATATGGTTTATTTTACCGATGTTTATGACCATCTTCTCAAGCTCTCCGAACTTATTGAATCTAATAGAGATATGACGGCTGATATAAGAGATAGCTACATCTCACTGAATTCCAACCGAATGAATGAGATTATGAAAACATTAACCGTAATTACAACCATCTTCATGCCGCTAACCTTTCTAGCCGGTATATACGGAATGAATTTTCAGAATATGCCAGAGCTGTCCTGGCATTGGGGGTATTTCATATGTCTCTTAGTAATGTTTGGAATAGGGCTCGGTATGTACGGCTGGTTTCGAAAAAAAGGCTGGTTTGATTAGGCGATTATTCACTCTAATAGACGGCCAAATTTGACCATGAAAAAAGACTGTTGAGTGTTACACTCAACAGTCTTTTTTATGGTAGGCCGCCTAAGAGGCTTCCTTCAATGATCCTATTATTGAACGATCAATTTGCTTTTCATCTCTGCATGTCCAGGACCGCAAGGGAGGACGCAATGTACTTCATACGTTCCAGGCTTATCAAATGTAACATCCGCTGATTTGGTGTTGCCGTCCAGCTTCACGTTCAAGCCTACGATTTCCAATGCATGAAGACCTTCTTTGTTTTGAAGAGAGACAGTAACCTTCTCGCCAGCTTTCACTGTATATTCAGGCTTGTCAAACTGAAAGTTCGAAGCCACGAATTTCAACGTTGGTCCGGCTTTGGATTCTGCGGCCATTTCCGCTTGGCGCTCAGAGATGTTCTGGAACAATACACCTGCACCTAACAAACAGGCTACGATAAACAAACTAAACATAATCCACTTCATTGGAAAATCCCCCTAACTAGTTTACACATCAGACGTATATTATTATTGTACATAAAGAAACGAGCTTTACCTATTCCTATTTGAGGCATTCAGGTGAAAAATTTGTGACAGTTTGTGCCACATCCTCGTTACCTAAGCCATTTTATCATAGATCCTCGCAAAAACAAAAAAATCCCTACGCGTTATACGCCTAGAGATGTAAGTGCAGACTAATAACGGGATGGCCGGCTTCTAAAGCCAATACCTTGTGATTGTGTTCGTATAGTTTCCTTTTCCTGAAGCTCTCTAATCTCCCTGGTAAGCCTGCTGCGGCAAGGATAACACATTTGCTCTTGACGGATAGGTCCGCTGCAGCTGTTACAAGGGTAGGTTAAATTAGGGTAATCACTTGCAGGGAGGCGCCTATCCTTGATCCATGTATAAATTTGCTGTTCGGATACACCCGTATCGATGCTAAGCTGACTAGTCGTTGCTTTCCGGTTGCTGCGCAAATAATTAAAACAAACGTCAAACTCGCTTTCCAGCAGTTTAACGCAGTTCATGCACAAATTACGCAAGTTTTTCTGAAAGACCTTGCCGCACCCCGGACAATTGGCCACCATCAAAATACTCATGGTCGTCACTTCCTAACACCGAATATAGTTCTTATTGCCCAAGTATATCATGATATCTCGCAGTGTTACAGTCCTATAATGACCTTAATATAAAATTATTTAGCCATTGTACATGTATATGCAGCAGAATTGCAAGTCATACTAAAAAAGCTTTTTAGTTCTGTTATTGCTTTGGAGGTGAACCCGCACATGTCGGACAAACAACAAGGGCACGGCAATCAAAATACAACAACACGTACCAGTGACAAAGGCTCCAAAAAGTCTAAAAAAAAGTGATTCATGCAAAAAGAACGGCTACCCTCTTGGGCAATGTCATTAAGTTAAGGCATAGGGCTAAAAATCAAAAAAGAGCTGGTTATCGAAAAGATAGCCCGCTCTTTTTTTGCCTGAAGATGAAAAATAGGACTTGACAAATAAACGGAAATGTGTGG
>NZ_JANQBD010000060.1 GCF_024722015.1 Paenibacillus radicis (ex Xue et al. 2023)
TTTTACAACCGTAAGAGAATTCATGGTTCTTTGGGCTATGTTTCACCGGATCAATACGAGGCCATGTATTACAAAAAGGTTGTGTGATATCTCTTATTTGAGTGTCTACTTTCTTGACAGAGATCCAATCCTCCCGTTAATTCCAGGATACGAAGGCTTTTTACGCAAATAACTGGAAATCGTCCAGTTAAATTCCGTCATTTAATGCATTTTATGCAATATATGTCTATATTAGAAGGGGTTTTTTCAGTTAATCACATAAACATGGGCGTGAAGAGAGAATTAGCTCCAGAAATTCCATCTAAACATTTCATTCACTACCACCCGACGAAGATGCATTCGAGCTTTAGCAGCACTTTACTTGCGAGCAGAAAATTCAACATCTGCTTTAATGAAATTAAGCTTTCTCTATTTGTTAAGGCTGAACGAACTCAGAATCCAGAAATAAAAACTTATACTTTCAACTAAAAAAGTGCATACCGGCCGGTATGCACTCTTTTTAACTGCTCGTGGCAGCTTAAGCTTATGGCAAATTAGAAGAACCCATTAAGTAACGATCGCATTCACGCGCCGCCTCACGGCCTTCGTTAATAGCCCACACGACAAGGCTTTGCCCGCGGCGCATATCACCTGCAGCGAATACCCCCTGTACGTTGGTCGCATATTTACCGTAATCCGCTTTGGCGTTGGAACGCTCATCCTTCTCAATACCCAACTGATCTATCACTGTGTTCTCCGGTCCCATGAAGCCCATGGCAAGCATAACCAATTGTGCTGGATATACTTTTTCGCTGCCTGGAACCTCCACAGGAACGAACCGACCCTGATCATCCTTCTTCCATTCTATCAGAACCGTGTGAAGCTCCTTCACATGGCCGTTCTCATCACCGACGAACTTCTTGGTATTAATTAAATAATGACGAGGATCCTGTCCCTGCAGTGCAGCAGCCTCCTCTTGACCGTAATCTACCTTAAGCACCTTAGGCCATTCCGGCCATGGATTGTTAGGTTGACGGGTCTCCGGTGATTTAGGCATAATCTCGAATTGGGTTACGCTCTTGCATTTATGACGAATGGAGGTGCCTACGCAGTCCGTCCCCGTATCGCCTCCGCCAATAACAATAACATCCTTGCCTTCAGCTGAGATGAATTGACCGTCCTGATGCTTGGAATCCAACAGGCTCTTCGTGTTCTTAGAGAGGAATTCCATCGCCAGGTGAATGCCCTTCAACTCACGGCCTTCAATATTAAGGTCGCGTCCCTTAGTAGCTCCACCGCATAAAACGATAGCATCGAATTCATCCTTCAGCTGGGATGCAGGAATGTCTTTACCAATCTCGGTGCTCGTCACGAAAGTAACGCCCTCGGCGGTGAGAAGGTCCACACGGCGCTGGACATATTTCTTATCTAGCTTCATGTTCGGAATTCCATACATCATCAACCCACCTATACGATCCGCGCGCTCGTATACTGTCACGGTATGACCGGCTTTGTTAAGCTGCGCTGCACAGGCAAGTCCCGATGGACCGGAGCCGATTACCGCAACCTTCTTGCTGGTGCGAACAGCCGGTGGCTCCGGCACAACCCAACCCTCGGCAAATCCTCGATCGATGATCGATTTCTCAATATTTTTAATCGTCACTGGGGCTCCACTTAAGCCCACAGTACAGGAGCCTTCGCAAGGCGCCGGACAGACGCGGCCTGTGAATTCAGGAAAGTTATTGGTTGCATGAAGTCGATCCAGGGCTTCGCGCCAGCGCCCTTGGTAAACTAAATCATTCCATTCCGGAATGAGATTGTTGACTGGGCAGCCTGCCGCCATACCGCTGATCAGCTTACCCGTATGGCAGAAAGGAATACCGCAATCCATACAGCGCCCTCCCTGAGTCTGAAGCTTATCCTCAGACAACGGAGTGCTGAATTCATTCCAGTGGCTAATACGCATTAACGGAGCCGCTTCTCTCGGAATTTCACGCTCATAATCGATAAAGCCTGTTGGGTTGCCCATTAAATCCGCCTCCTGCGCATAATGTAAACGCTTTATTTGTGTATAAAAAAAGGGCTTATACATGCTTCATCCGAAAAGAATAGTGAAAGAGTGGTCCATCATCAATTACATACCGCATTTTTGCGGCTTGAAGTAGAGGAGACTGACTCGCAGCTGTTCTTTTTCAATGCATTACATGTATAAGCCCTATAAAACCATATCTAAATTAGTTACCGCCTACGCGGGATACATCCTTCATGTTCTCTTCAAAAGCAACTAGCAAAGCTTCCTGTTGGCTTAAGCCAGAACGTTTCACTCGCTCAATCGCTTCGAACATCCGTTTGTAGTCCTTAGGAATAACTTTGACGAACTTCCAAACGTGCTCTTCCCAGTTTTTCAGGACGCGGTCTGCAACCTTACTTCCTGTGAAAGTTTCATGATGCTGGATCATGTTGCGCAGCTCTTCGGCTTCATAGGTTTCCTCAACCTGCTCCAGATGCACCATTTCCTTGTTGCATTTGTCCTTAAAGGTACCATTCTCATCCAGCACATACGCGATACCGCCGGACATCCCAGCAGCAAAGTTACGTCCTGTCGGTCCAAGAACAACTACACGTCCCCCGGTCATGTATTCGCAGCCGTGGTCGCCCACTCCCTCTACTACAACACTTACACCGGAATTACGAACACAGAAGCGCTCACCAGCCATTCCGCGAATATACACTTCACCATCCGTTGCCCCATATAGAGCGGTGTTTCCGATGATGATGTTATCCTCAGCTTCAAAAGTAGATTGCTCTGAAGGGAATATGGCAATCTTACCACCGGATAAGCCTTTACCAACGTAGTCATTAGCATCGCCTTCCAAGGAAAGCGTGATGCCCTTAGGAACGAAGGCACCAAAGCTTTGACCGGCAGACCCGTTGAAATGAATGCGAATTGTATCGTTCGGCAAACCTTCCAAACCATATCGGCGGGTTACTTCGCTTCCAAGAATGGTTCCAACTACACGGTTCACGTTATGAATCGGCAGAATCGCATGAACATGCTCTTTGTTCTCCAGAGCAGGCTTGCAGATATCAAGCAGCTGTGTAACATCCAAAGAGCGATCAAGACCGTGGTCTTGTTCCATCGAGCAGTAACGTCCAACATCCTCGCCAACTTCCGGCTGATGCAGCAATGGCGACAAGTCGATGCCCTTGGCCTTCCAATGTGTAATGGCTTGATTCGTTTCCAAATATTCCGTATGGCCAATCATCTCTTCAATTGTACGGAAGCCGAGCTCTGCCATCAATTCGCGCGCATCCTGTGCAACGAACCTCATGAAGTTAACAACATGCTCCGGATCACCGGTATATTTGGCCCTCAGCTTCGGATTTTGAGTGGCTACTCCAACTGGACAAGTATCCAAATGGCAAACTCTCATCATAATACATCCCAAAGCAATCAACGGTGTTGTAGCAAAACCAAATTCTTCTGCACCAAGCAGCGCTGCGATAACAACATCACGTCCGGTCATCAGCTTTCCGTCGGTTTCAACCGTAATCCGGCTTCTCAGGTTGTTCAGCACGAGTGTTTGATGCGTTTCCGCAAGCCCAAGCTCCCAAGGTAAACCCGCATGTCGGATACTCGTTTGCGGTGATGCTCCAGTACCGCCATCGTAGCCGCTGATTAGCACCAAGTCAGCTTTACCTTTGGCAACACCCGCTGCAATCGTACCCACACCCACTTCGGAAACAAGCTTGACGCTGATTCTCGCACGTGGATTGGCATTTTTCAAATCGTGAATCAACTCAGCTAAATCCTCGATCGAATAAATATCATGATGCGGAGGAGGGGAAATCAAGCCTACGCCCGGTGTAACACCCCGTACTTCAGCAACCCATGGATATACCTTCGTGCCAGGCAGCTGCCCGCCTTCGCCTGGCTTTGCGCCCTGCGCCATTTTGATTTGAATTTCATCAGCATTAACCAAATAGTTGCTCGTTACGCCAAAACGTCCCGATGCTACCTGTTTAATGGCACTGCGGCGTGAATCACCGTTCTCATCCTTAGTGAAACGTTCAGGATGCTCTCCGCCTTCACCGGTATTCGATCTGCCACCAATACGGTTCATCGCGATTGCCATATCCTCATGGGTTTCCTTGGAAATGGATCCGAAGGACATAGCGCCGCTTTTGAATCTCTTGAATAGGGATTCAACCGGTTCGACTTCATCAATGGAAATCGGGGCACGGCCGGATTTGAATGAAAAGAGCGAACGCAATGCCGCGAATTTCTCATTCTCTTTGTTAACCAGCTTCGTGAAATTTTTGAACATGCTGTAATTATTTGTTCTTACAGCACCTTGCAGCGCGTGGATCGTTTCCGGATTGTACAGATGATCCTCGCCGTTCTTACGCCATTGCAGCTCGCCGCCCGTATCAAGAGCACGTTCTGCGCCTTCCTGTTCGGAGAAAGCACGCTGATGACGAAGGATAGCCTCTTGTGCAATAACGTCCATTTTTATACCGCTAACCGGTGTATAAGTCCAAGTAAAATATTTATCTATAACCGACTGATCCAAGCCGACCGCTTCAAAAATCTGTGCTCCACGATAGCTTTGAATCGTTGAAATTCCCATCTTGGCCAATACTTTGACAACGCCTTTAGTTGAAGCCTTGACGTAGTTGTATATAGCCTTTTCAGCTGTAATATCCTTCAGCTTTTTCTGAAGAACCATGTCTTCCAGCGTTTCCAATGCCAGATAAGGATTGATACCGCTGATACCATATCCAAGAAGCAGAGCAAAGTGATGAACCTCACGCGGCTCACCGGATTCAAGCAGAAGCCCCACTTGAGTACGCGTACCTTCGCGGATCAAATGATGGTGCAGACCGGATACAGCGAGCAAGGCTGGAATAGCAGCCTGATTTGCATTTATGCCACGGTCGGACAAGATGATCAGCGTTGCGCCACTGGAAATAGCTTGATCTGCAGCTGCATACAGCTCTTCCATCGCTTGCTCCAAAGCATCAGGACCTTCCGATGCATTGAATAAAATCGGCAATGTCACAGACTTGAAGCCATCGCGCTTGATCTCACGCAGCTTAGCCAGCTCTGCATTCGTCAAGATTGGCGTTGCCAAACGGATTTGGCGGCAGCTCTCCGGCTCCGGATTAATCAAATTGCGCTCAGGCCCTACAGTCGTTCCTTGAGCCGTAATAATTTCTTCGAAGTTCGCATCGATCGGCGGGTTCGTCACCTGCGCGAACAACTGCTTGAAGTAGCTGTATAGAAGCTGCGGACGGTCTGATAAGACAGCAAGCGGTGCATCGAAGCCCATTGATGCGATCGGATCAACACCGGTTTTGGCCATAGGCTCAATGATTCTGCGCAAATTCTCAAAGGTATATCCGAATGCTTGTTGGCGCTGCAGTACAGACTCATGATCCGTTTGCGGCACTTCATTCGGTTCCGGCAGCTGCTCCAATGAAATCAGATGTTCATCCAACCATGCGCGATAAGGCTTCTCGGTTATGATGGAACTTTTGACTTCTTCATCGGAAATAATACTTCCTTGGACGGTGTCAACAAGCAGCATACGTCCAGGCTGCAAACGTTCTTTGCGGACAATTCGCTCTGGAGCAATATTTAATACCCCTACTTCAGAAGCAAGAACAATCAGATCGTCTTTAGTCACATAATAACGTGCCGGACGCAAACCGTTACGGTCAAGGATAGCGCCAATCATTCTACCATCCGTAAAGGATATGGCTGCAGGACCATCCCACGGCTCCATCAAACAGCTGTGATATTCATAGAAAGCTTTTTTCTCATCGCTCATTGTTTCGTGCTTGGACCATGGCTCTGGAACCATCATCATTGCTGCATGAGGCAGCGAGCGTCCAGTAAGCATCAGAAATTCCAGAGTATTGTCGAACATTTGCGAATCGGAGCCGTCCGTATCGATGATTGGCAAAATGCTTTTCAGATCCTCACCGAATAAATCGGTGTCGCACATCGCTTGGCGTGCATGCATCCAGTTGACGTTACCGCGCAGCGTGTTGATCTCACCATTATGAATTAAGTAACGGTAAGGATGCGCACGCTCCCAGCTTGGGAAAGTATTCGTGCTGAACCGGGAGTGAACTAGTGCCAGCGCTGTTTCAAACGCCGGATCTTTCAACTCTAAATAATAGTTGTCAACCTGCTCCGGTGTTAACATTCCTTTGTAAACAATCGTACGGCTCGACAAACTGGAAAAATAGAAGGCATCGCCGTTATCCAACGCGCGAACCGCATTTTCCGTTAATTTACGAATCACATACAGCTTGCGCTCGAACGCCAGCTCATCGCCACCATCTACCGTTGAGCCGATAAAAACCTGACGAACAAAAGGTTCCGCTGACTTCGCCGAATCTCCCAGCGAGGAATTATCTGTCGGTACCGTTCTCCAACCAAGCAGTTGTTGACCCGCTTGTTGAATTTTCTCCTCAAGTACCTTTTCACAGGCAGCGCGCATAGTAACATCTTGTGGGAGAAATACCATGCCGACACCATACTTGCCCGGCTCTGGCAGCTGAATGCCTTCTTTGGCACATTCCGTATTCAAAAAGCCGTGTGGAATTTGCAGCAAAATACCTGCTCCATCCCCCGTATTGCTCTCAGAACCCTGGCCGCCGCGGTGATCCAGATTGCAAAGTACATTTAAAGCTTGACCAACAATTTCATGTGAGGGTTTCCCCTTAATGTTGGCTACAAATCCGATTCCACAAGCGTCATGCTCAAACTGCGGGTCATAAAGACCTTGCTTTACTGGTAATCCATTTCTGTTCATGTTGTACAACCTTTCTAACTGTAATTATTTGTACTTTCGTTCACAAACTTAGATTGAAGTGACATCAACACCGCAAGTTTCAGAGGATTGTATGTGAGGATATATCACTTTCAGCCAAATCAGAGCGGTTTCGATTCTATAAACCTCTATTTTAAGATAATATGTCTTATATTAACATCTGAGACCTAAACTATCAATTTAAAATAACTCTTTTTTTGCACAAAAACCATTCTTTTTTGTTGAACTTTCCAATAATTGTTCGGTTTTCGCCCACGTGTCAGGTATTATATCGTAACATGTCGCCCTTCAGCAGCCGAAAGATACGCCGCTGACATAATTCGAGATGACAGAATTCCTGCTTCTCCAGGGCATAAATAGCTGCTTTTGCCTTCTAATTGTTCTATGAAATCTTCAATCATCGGTACATTCATATTCGGATGCTTCGGAAGTTCGAACCTCTGCACTTCTCCTGCTCCATTCGTCCATTCCAGCTCAGCATCTTCTATCGAGCACATCGTCAGCTTTCCCTCTGTACCGAATATCTCCAATTGATTACCAACTGAGGTACTGAAGCTGGCATGAACGGAAGCTTGGCAGCCGGAGGCAAACTGAACAAGTAATGAAGCTGTATCTTCCACCTTAAGATCCTGTACAATATTGCCTGTTATAGCTGTAACCTGCAGCGGTTGGCCCAAGCTAAAGCAGAGCAAGTCCAAGACGTGGCTGCCAACGTCCATCAGCGCTCCCCCTCCGGAGATTTCGGGCTGCAGAAGCCAGGCACGCTCACTTGCCGCGTGATCCGATTTACCGCTGAATTGAGCCCTGGCATAGACAGCTTGGCCTATGGCTCCTGCATCGAGTAGCTCCTTGAGCTTCCTTATTTTCGGATAATATCTACGATAATAAGCAATTCCCAGCTTTACGTTGTGCTCCTTGCAGGCTTCAATCATTTCCTCGCAAAATTCCGCTTTTATAGCCATTGGCTTCTCGCACAGCACATGCTTGCCATGACGGGCAGCTTCTATTACATGCTCAGCATGTAGTACTACTGGCGTTGCAATGTAAACCGCATCGATGTCCGGGTCAGACCATACCTGCGATACATCCGTATATGCCTTCGGTACCCCAAACTTCTCCGCAAACGCCTTAAGCTTATCTTCATTGCGCCTCACTGCCGCTTGAAGTACACTCCCCTTTGCTGTTTGCAATGCATTCGCCACCCGACGCTCCACCACATCTCCTACTCCAATAATTGCCCATCTGATTTGTTTCATAATATTCCTCCTTAGATTTTCGCTTTAGTGAAGCTGGCTTTGTTAGCATTTGTTGACTTTTTCTTTCTTTGAAATCGCTTTCATATGCTGTATCTGTTAAAATCGCTTGATCGTTCTACCTTTATTATAATATTCCGAGTTTAAAAAATCCGCTTTTATATCAAAAACTACAAGTCTTTGCGACTTTCATTTGGATCAAGACCGAAATCGTGGCTCGACAAATTCATTCGATTTCAGGGCTCTGTACCCAGTTCAGCGCGTGACAAATCCCTTCGATCCGGCTCCTTACTCAGCTCAGTGATTGGCAAAATCATTCGTTCCAGCCTCCTTACTCAGCTCAGCACGTGTCAAAGGCATTCAATCCAGCTCCTTTCTCAGCTCAGCGCTTGACGAAGTCATTCAATCCAGCTCCTTACTCAGCTCAGCGCGTGACGAAGTCATTCGATCCGGCTCCTTACTCAGCTCAGCGCGTGAACACACCTTGAGAACGGCAAAGGCGCGTACAAGATAGGATTCAAAGCCATTGCCTATGCCAAAACCTGCATCTATACAGCTTTTTTGTCGTTTTGCCAGCATTCTTTTTGAATTCATGCAAATGTGCATCTTTTTATCATTCTTAGCTGAATCCAGACCGTTTTGCATGAAAATACCTGCACTTTCTACAGTTATTTCCTAGCGCCTCAAATTTCGGAAGAAAATAAATGCATTTTCGCAGGTTTTTGTACGGGCTGGTGATCAGCCAAGAGTCAAGGGTCAGTGCAAGGCGCCAGCGCAGTGCTGGTTTTGAGTTTAGCCCCCTCTTTTTTTAGCAAGATGAAGAAAAGGACAGAGGGAAATGTCATTTTTTGTTGAATTTTAAAAGAAAAGATCTAATTAATCGGAGGCTCCTTGTACCATGAACCAGTCTGGCGGCAGGAACAGTAACATGCATTTATCCGACACCGACGAGGCAGCAGATTTCCCCTTATGCGGGCTATCCTATCAATGGTTCACTCAATCTGCCTTTGGGGCGGCATTGATGAATTTGGATTGTGGCTTTATCTATGTAAATCCTGCATTCAGCAGCTTGTTGGGTTACGAGGAGATACAGTTGAAACAATTAAGCATACCGGTTGTTACCCATCACGACGAGCTGCTTCGATGCGTGCACCTATCCAGCCAGCTCGCGGCAGGATTGATCCCAACTTTTCAAATCGAACAAAGGTTTATTCAAAATTCAGGTGTTTCGGTGTGGTGTTCTGTAAATGCGACTCTCCTGCGTGATGAACAGGGGGAGCCACGTTATATACTCATGCAAACACAAAATATCGACGACAAGAAAAAGCTCGAAGCCGCGCTGCATACATCCGTGAACACATTCAGCACGCTGTTGGAGTCCATTCCATTCGCAGTGGTTATGTTGAAAGCCGATTGGCATATCAGCTATGTGAACAAAGCTGCCGAGGCCATTTTCAAACATAAAATTGAGGATATAGTGGGGCGAAATCTATGGATGTTGTTTCCTGAAGCAGTCAGCAGCCCTTTTTATAAAGAATTCCATCGCTCCATGGAAGAACGCATCTACACCTATCTCCATCAATGCTACGGCCCCGAAAAACGCTGGTACGAAGTCAGCTGCCAACCAACCAAGGAGGGCATCTGTTTATTTATTCGTGAAACCACCTTGCTGAAAAAGCAGGAAAATGCCTATTTGGAAACAAAGCTGCAATTAGATGCCATAATAAAACATGCGCCTGACGCTATCTCAATATTGGATCTGCAATACCGTATTTTGACAGTCAATCCAGCCTATACGGATATTTTCGGATTTAGTGAGGATGAGCTGTTGGGAAAGCCTCCTCTTATTATCCCTGAAGAACTTACTCTTGAAACCAATGCCCTTTTCCAGCAGGCAGCAAGAGGCATACCCGTCGTCGGTTATGAAACAAAACGGCTGCACAAAGGCAAACATATGCTTGATGTAAGCCTGACTATCTTTCCGCTCAAAAGTGCCGAAAATCTTGTAATGGCTTTATTTATCAGTATCCGCGATATTAGCGAAAGCAAACGAACCGAGCGTCTGCTGCGCCAGACCGAAGAAAGCTACAGGATCATTGCTGCAAACACCTATGACTTAGTAGTTCTTCTGTCTACAGATGGCCTTGTAAAGTACGTATCACCCTCCCATCAGCAGGTAATGAATGTAGATCCTGCAATATTACTGGAAGCAGAATCTCCTTTCTCGTATTTTGAGGAGCCTTGGAAATCGCAGGTCAGTGATTTTTTTGATGAATTGATCAGAAGAAAAGAGCCTGGAACAACGGAATTGCATTGGCCCGCTCAAGCATCAGAGCAAGTAAAAACCTTTGAAGTAAACGGAGTCCCGGTGATCGGATTAGACGGATGTGTGGAATCGGTTGTTATGGTTTCACGTGATATTAGTGAACGTAAGCATACGGAGGAGCTGCTGCGCCGCTCATGTAAGCTATCAGTAGCAGGCCAGCTGGCGGCAGGTATCGCCCATGAAATTCGCAACCCGCTAACAGCTCTGAAAGGCTTCACACAATTTATGTATGAGGGCGGTCCACATAAGTACCAGTACTTGAAAATCATGATGAGTGAGCTGACACGAATTGAGCAAATCATTAACGAGCTGCTGATTTTGGCTAAGCCGCAAGCTGTTACTTATAGGAAGCGGCAAACTGAGCCCCTTCTCCGCGATGTCATATCCTTCCTGCGTTCACAGGCCAATCTTAACGAGGTTCAGATGATAATGCATATTCAATCCAACCTTCCAGCTGTTCATTGCGAGGAAAATCAATTGAAGCAGGTGTTCATCAATCTGCTCAAAAACGGTATTGAAGCTATGCCACATGGAGGAATTGTTCAGATTTATGCACAAAAAACGTTCAATGGAATGCTCTCCATTGTGTTTCAAGATCAAGGCTTTGGCATCCCGGCAGAGGAGCTGTCCCGGTTAGGCGAGCCTTTTTTCACAACAAAAGAAAAGGGCTCCGGGCTTGGTTTAATGATCAGTTATAAAATTCTTGGCGAGCATGGCGGCTCCCTTCGGTTCAACAGCGAGCCAGGACGAGGCACCATCGCTACAATTATATTACCGGCTGCAAATGACTAGTCCGGCCTATACATTTCCTAAAGATCCTGTGCTATGATAGATGACATATTTCAGCAGAGAGGACTGTCTACTTACGTGGCTAAACTATATTTTCGATACGGCACTATGAACAGCGGCAAATCGATCGAGGTGCTGCGTACTGCCCATAACTACGAGGAGCAAGGGAAAAAGGTGCTGTTATTTACCCCTGCTGTAGATAACCGAAATGGGGTCGGCACAGTAGCTTCACGCATCGGCATGCAAAAACAAGCAATCATAGTAGATGATCAAATTAACATGATCGAGCTCGCGGCAGCAGAAATGCCGAATTGTATCTTGATAGATGAGTCTCAATTTCTAAATAAAGAACAAGTCCAGCAGCTAACGGAAATTGTTGATTTCCTGGATATTCCGGTCATCGCATATGGTCTGCGCGCCGACTTTCTAGGCAATTTGTTCGAGGGCAGCTACCACCTGCTCGCCATCGCCGATAAAATCGAGGAAATTAAAACGGTCTGTTGGTTTTGCGATAAAAAAGCAGTTATGAATATGAGAAGCACGGACGGACGCCCTGTGTTCGAAGGGGAGCAAATTCAGATTGGCGGCAACGAAAGCTACTTGCCTGTATGCCGTAAATGTTATGCATTAAAACGGAAACAAGCTCATAAGCTGTAACAAGTATGCAAATACCAAGAGGATGTAACGAGACGGTTTGATCGACTCGCTACATCCTCTTTTTTCCACTAGAAGCACCCTTAGCTTCTTTCCTTCATATTATGAAACAAGTCATTTTTTCCATTGAAGGCGGTGGTGTACATGTTCAGCAAGGATCAGTTGTACAAGCTGGGCATCATGGCTTATTTAACGGTATGGTATGTGGGCAGCTTCTGGTTAATCGCAGCGATAAGCAGCGGTTTATTCGAGCATGCTCTTGGTATCGATTTCATTAGTCTTCAGGATTATTTTTACTATGCGCTAGCTGGAGCTATCGGCGGCACGCTGTACGCTATGAGATTGTTTCACCTGTATTATGACAGCTTGACGGAACGTTGGGTGCTTTGGTACATTTTGCGCCCCATTCTTTGTGCCGGTACAGCCGTTATGACTATTATTTTGTTCGAAAGCGGAATTATGCTGCTTGAAGCAAAGGAATCTGTAATTGCCAAAATAGGGATTGCCTTTCTGGTTGGATTCGGTTACGGCAAAGTAATGGATAAGCTGAAAACTTTGACAGAAACCTTATTTAACGGAAAAGACAATTCAACGGATGGGGACGATAAGTCAAAGTCTTAATGGCCATAATCCCCAATTTGCCACAGCTGCAACCCTTATTCCTCCGGCAATGGCTTTTCTGGCAGCCATACAATACCGCTGTACGTGGGTATATGGTACCAATTCTCCCCTTGAGGCGAAGTCCATTTCTCGAAGGCCTGTGCTTCCTGGTAGCCAAAGGTGCCCTTCTCATGGCATATTTCCCCTGTCAGTGGAAAATAATACGTCTTCGTCTCCGGCGTCAGCATCACGTTATCCTGCGTTAATTGAATGCCTTCCGGCCGTTCGAGCGGCGCACGTTGAAGGTTGAGCCACTTCCAGCCCAGTGGGGTTTGCACATGAACCCATCCATCGTCGACCTCGTCGGCGATATAGTCTCCTGGCTGCAGCCAGTCTTGCAGTTCAATGGGGTTTTCCCATCTGGAATCAAAATACCGTGTAGCCGTTCGAATCTTAACCTTTTCATTCGGTAGGCTGAATTTCAACCATTCCTCGTTTTTCTGCGGATTCATCTGTACCCATTTGACGGCTCCGTCATTTTGCTTGATTTTATACCACACAACAATCACAGTTCTCATATTGAAAATTGAAGCTGCTATCGGCTGGATAACACCAGGAGTTGCTTTCTCTCCTCTGCCTGTAGAACGATAGGGATAATCATAAAGCATCTCTTCTCCTGTTAGCTTGATGGGCGTGTCTGTGGGCTGTTCCTTCACATCTTCGGGAATAAAGGGATCCAGAATCCATTTGTCACCCACCCAGCTCGTATGCACCCGGTACCAAGTGCCGGTGCTCTCAACCATTCCCCTGCCTGTACGTACCCATTTATGCATATAGCTGACACTCGCTGTCACCTGTACCTTTTGTGGCGCCAGCATCTGGCCTGTATCCCTGGGTTGTTCCGTCTGATCATAGGACTTCATACCGACAGGCAGCTCATACAGCTTCGTGTCGTCGACAAGCGTGATCTCCCGATCTATTTCCTTATAATAACCGTAAATAACTCGGCCGTTGTCTTCGATCCACTTGTTGCCAAGTGATGTTTTTACGAGGATATAGTCCTTACCTCCGTAGCTCGCACCACTCCCATCACTCGTTGCGCAACCCAGCAACCCCTGCTCTCTGGGCTCACACGCCACTTGCACATTCTGAGTGCCTGTAATTGAACCTGCTATTGAATCAGGCTTGCTGTAATCATTCAGGAGATTCGTTCCTTCCATAACGACGAGGTTCGTTGTAATGAAGGTGTCGATCGCTTTTACATTACCGCTTGCCCCAGTCCATACGCTCAAAAATAAAACAACCGCAACCACAAGCTTGCCTGCTCTTCCTTTCATCTGCGAGCACTCCTTTCCTTTTTATGTTATTGACGCAAACAAGGCGGATATGTTGCTGCAAGGATTTACTAAGATTAAGTGAAGTTATCTAAACCGTCGTGAGCGAACCACAGCTGCTTGTAGTCCACCCACCCTAATGAGCTGATGCTTACTCCGCGCAGCTCCGGTGGGAAGGATGCCGTCTGGTGCCAGCGGTACCAAAGGATGACCGTCTGGTCATCCAGCAGCTCCCGCTCCAGCCTGACCAGCTGCTGCAAGCGGGCTTCGCGGGACGGCTCGTTCGGTAGCTCCGCCAGTCGACGATCAAGCTCAAGCAGCCGCTCCGCTGGCAAGCAGCAGCGCAGCGGGCTCTGCCCGCTGCCCAGGATGGCCCGCATAGTCCACTCCGCGTCAGCGTCGACAGGCTGCTCAAGCAGCAGCAGATCTGCTTGCGCTAACACATCCGGCTCGGCTAATGCCTCGTAGGGTACGAGCCGAATGGTCAGCGCGATGCCATAGCTGCCTAGCGCTTGCTGCAGCCAGGCTGCATCCCGCTCATGGCCAGCGCCAGCGTAGGTGACGAGCTGAAGCTGAAGCGTCGGCTCTGAAGGGCTGGCACCGCTGTGACCGGTGAGCAGCGGATTTCGTGCATTCGATGCGGCTGAAACATCAGATTGAGCCTGCTCCTCGCTGGCTTTAGCAGCAATAGCAGGAGCAGGCTCGGAAAGATCCCGGATAAATCCGTTTGCCAGTTCCCCGCGATTGCCGCCCAGTAAGCTTTCTGCATCACATTCCCGGATCACTTTATATACAATATTACGGATCTCTTGCTTCTCAAGATCACCTTTTTTAGCCCGATTCAGCAGTACATATTTGCACCCGCGGTCTGTTCTTACCGTAAGCTCCCATGGCTCATCGTCCTGTACGAATGCCCTATAATGATGGAAATTCATCCCTCCTCCCTCCTGACCTACCTCGTTAGACCTGTTAAATTGCTGCTCATAGATCTCAGGCAAATACCACATCTCGATCCGATCCACATTAGCAGGCCGCTTGAAATAGAACGGATTCGCTTCGAGCACCAGCAGTCTTTCGTCACGGTGTGAAAGCCTGAATGGCCCTGTTCCTGTTGGAAAGAGCGGACCTCCGGTGGAATGATCCTTCGGTACTATGCTTGCAGCCGAGGCTCCCAACAACGCCGGCAAATGCCATTGCCCTGAAGACAGCTTGATATCGAACGAATAATCGTCAATCCGATTCACCTCCTGTATCCCACGATAGAGCTGCCTGAAAGGTGATTTCACGGAAGGGTCCAAAAGCCGTTCCAGCGTATGCAGCACATCATCGGCCGTACAAGGGGTTTCGTTATGAAAGCGCACATGCTTTTGCAAATAAAATCTCCAGCATTGTGCCTTGCGGTCGGTTTCCCAATGATGGGCAAGCCCAGGCATGAAAAGATCACGTTCACTGTCATACTCTACAAGCGTATCGAACAGCTGCCGGACGAAATGCAGTTCAGTTCTGCGCGTCGTCAAAGCTGGGTCAAGCATACCTGGCTGCCGGTAGGATGGGAAACGCAATAAATGCTTGTATGAGGCCTCTGTTTCAATCGCACGAAGATATCCAAACGATTGCCGCAGTGCTTGATGGAGCTGCTCCCTCCCCTTCTCGGACAACCATTCTGTGTTCAGCAGTTCGACGGTTTCCTGGATGCGGCCATCTCGCAGTAACCCTACCGCTTGCTCCAGCAGCAGCTCATTAGGATCAGCCAGCAGTGCCAACTGGGAGTGATTTCCTCGGCCGCGACCGGGCGACCAGGCAATCCAACCATGCTGCCTCATCGCTTTAATTAGAAGCTTGGCATTACGCTCTGTGCAATAGAGACAAGCTGCTATGTGAGGTACAGTGACGTCCTGCAGTTCTCCATGAAACTGATTCTGCTCCAAGCTGGTGTACAGCCGTACATAGTGTTCCATCAGTTGCATAATCGGAGCACCTCCGTCCATTCCCTATAAAAGGGGAAATCTAATATCCTGAGATTACACTTTTTATTCCCCTTTTTCCAGCTACAATAAATAAACAAGAAAAATTTACTCGGAGAGGAGACAACACAGCTTATGATTACATCATCATCAGCCCTATCGGACGGACGTCCCTCGGCTCCTGCTCCTAGCGAGGGCAGCAAGCAGGTTCGAATCATTGCATGGGTTACAGCCATCTGTTTGCTGGGAGATTCGATGTATTATATTGTGCTCCCTTTGTACTGGAAGCATTTCGGGTTAGATGCGCTCTGGCAGGTTGGATTTCTGCTGTCGATCAACCGTTTCGTGCGGCTGCCGCTCAATCCGCTGGTCGGCTGGCTATATAGCCGGATGAGCAAGCGCTTGGGCGTAATGCTGGCTGTACTCCTAGCTTGCTTAACGACAATCGGCTATGGCTGCTTGTCTGGTTTCACTGCCCTGCTCATTGCGAGGGCATTATGGGGAGCAGCATGGTCGCTGCTTCGCATCGGGGGCTATTTGACCGTGCTGGAGGCCTCGTCCGACAGCAATCGCGGGCAGCTGCTCGGCAGCTACAACGGCATCATCGCCTTCGGCAGCCTGATCGGCATGCTGGCCGGCGGCGTACTCGCCGATGTGATCGGCGTCCGGCCCATAGCGCTGCTGCTCGGCGTTGTTATGCTCGCGGGAATTCCATTCGCGTGGAAGCATGTTCCCTCATCCCGAGGAACCGAAGCCGTCGCGGCAGTCGGGACTAACAAGGACAGCAAAAAGAGCTTAAGCCAACGCTGGAGCTCAGCTCTAACACAAATTCCCGCTGCCTTCTGGTTGGTCCTGGCCTCCGGCACCGGAACCGCGATTGTGTTCTTCGGCATCTATCTCTCTACGCTTAGCGCAGTTATTGAGGCTCATCTGCCGGGCACCGGCGGCACGATAACGCTGCTCGGCGCTACCTTGGGCGCGGCCTCTGTCGCCGGCATCGTGCAGGCTATCCGCTGGGCCTGGTCGCCGTACCTCTCGCCGCGGATCGGCGCATGGTCCGATGGCCCACGCGGTCGGCTGCCGCTGTATACCGCATCGCTCGCTATAGCTGCGGTTACCCTGGCCCTGCTGCCGCTGAAGCTGCCGTTCGCGGCATGGCTCTCGCTCTTGTTGGTCGCCCAGCTCGCCAACACGGCGATCGTCACGCTCACCGATGCTCTGGCCGCTGACGCCTCTACAGGCTCTTCCCGCGTAGCCTACATGACGACCTATACTACGGTCGTAGATGTCGGCGCTGCGCTTGGCCCGCTGCTTGGCTTTGCATTGCTCGGCCAGCTGGGACTCGCAGGCTTGTATCAGCTCTGCGCAGCACTGCTGCTCGTGCTCGCTGCTCTGTCGGCGGCCGCGATATTCCGAGCGCGCGTCCGTGCATGATCTAATAGGCATAGAGGAAAGCCACTTAAAGTCTGGGTGAAGACTCCGAATTTAAGGAGCTGTACCGATAGCGGAAGTGTTTATTCCTCTAACACCTGAAAAACTCAAAAATCAGAGAAATAAGGGAACAGCAAGTTCCGTTATCTCTCTGATTTTGTGCATAATGCTCCTATTTACCCAACATAGTCGAGTAGGCGGGGCCTTTCCTTCTCACGGATTGTGCCCCTTCCCCCTCACAGATCCGTACGTGCGCAATTAACGCATACGGCTCTTCATTTCATCGTTACAGGTCGACTGGCGAACAGGTTC
>NZ_JANQBD010000005.1 GCF_024722015.1 Paenibacillus radicis (ex Xue et al. 2023)
CATGCACTCGATCATGATCTTGCTATGGCTGCCTTCGATACGGTAAAGGCAAAATGGGGCAAGAAGTATCCAAAGGAAATCAAATCATGGGAAGACCAATTGCCCACACTCTTGACCTTTTACAAGTTTCCGGCACTCATTAAAGAAGCCATTTATACCTCGAATCCTATAGAACGTATGAACAAAGAGTTCCGCAAGCGGTTAAAACCAATGAACAGTCTAACCAATATAGACGCTGCAGAAAAGATTGTTTATTTAGACACAATCGATTATAACGAAAGATTCGCAGATCGAGTCATCCGAGGATTTGGAGATCTTGATGTCAAGAAGAAATTGACGGAGCTTTTTGAAGAACGTTATCCATTTTCCACACCTAAGGAGGAATAAAAAACCAGCTCCCGCGCCTTCGCTTGGGCTACACCCTCATCCTTTGTAAAGTCTGAATATTCAATTAACTAATTTTTCTTATCGATCGTCCCGATGGATAAACCTGCCTTACACAAACTTCTTGACGCTACCCGCTTGATTGGAAATATCGGCATTTGCAGGTACTATTACGTACCTAGGTTCCGTTCTAGAAATGGAGTTTGTATGTTCTCCCTCGCGCTTGGCCGTCCACCACGAATACAAGTTGCTTATCGACCAAGCTATGTAGAAGAGTTCTGGCATGCCTAGTACTTACTCTAAGATGGGCAGACAACTCTGTGGGTGTGAACGGACGGAGTAATCTTCGCGCGAACCGTAGTGTTTCACTTTCTAGGCAGGATAGCTTCTCAGGCACATCCAACGAAATGAACTTGCCGATGAATGATAGAATAAGCTGCTGGCATTGTTTAGGCGTTTCAATAATTGACGGGTAAGCAATTGGCATAACCATCCAACCGTCCAGCGCAAGATGACAATGACGTATACAGAGGTCCTTGAATCTCCAAACCTCAATATCCCGCGCATGGGACCCGTATCCTTGTATTTCTATAGCACCCTTGGCTTCTCCTGGCATATAAGCAAGATCTAAGTACCTGTATCCGTTCGCGAAATCACTAACTTCCCATTCGGGGTAGAGATGCTCGAAATGCCCCACTGCCGGATACCAGATCGTTCGTAAAAATTCTTTTTCACCATGTCCGAGCCCTTTCTCTAGTCGTTCTCGTCTTCTGACGGTTGTTTCAGCAATGATTTGAGAATGCATAAAATGCTCGAATGCTTGCTCAAATTTCATTTAAGTCCCCCCCATAATGATGGTCAAATGAAAAACGCCGCTCCCATCTCATGCCTAAGGAGTAAAACTCCAATAGCTGCATGAATGGAAACGGCGTGTGCTTCACGACCCATTTATATTTATAAATTATTATACCTCATTTTGTATACGTTTTTCTACCATCAAAAGGGCATCTGGCAGCTGACTACTGTTAATCATTAAAAAGTAAAAAAAACCATGGTTTTGCAATAAATGGTTGACTTATTTGAAAATCTCGTGTTAAGATGTGTCCACGTTGAAGAAAGCCATTGGGCGGAAGGGGTGTAGGAAGATGACTAAGCATAACCATTCAAATCATTTGCATCAAGAGTTCAATCATAATTCCTATACGAATATTCGCGCTTGGCACAGCCTTCATGTACCAGTACGCTTTTACGACCAGTAAATTGACCGTACGATAGGTTATGGTATGTGGGGCTGCGAATTCGCAGCCTTTTTCTTTTGCCCGGGAGGCAGGGAAGAAGGCGGGAAGAGCAGCTTTTTTAGTGAGTCGACACTGAAATTCACTGTTGATATATATAGCACAGAAGTCCATCGCTATTATATGGCAGCACGGCAGCACGAACTGGAAAACATACCGCTAATTTTGTCTTCCACACGATTTCGGAGCATTTTGCTGGAAAATCTACCTCTAATTAGTCTCAAAATGTCCCATAGTGGGAAAAAGCGCCAAATTAGCGCCGGAAAATCCAGTTAGATTCAATCCATGAAAAGTATTGGGCAATATAGATGGAGGTTTTCCCGCTAATTGGAAACTGATGTGTGTCCGAGAGGGGCTGCATCTCTGCAGAGTGATTCGTCGCACGAATAGGCTCTTATGGAACTTCACTGCATGGTGATTGGTCGAACGAATAGACTCTAGTGGAACTTCATTGCAGGGTGATTGGTCGAACGCATAGGCTCTAGTGGAACTTCGCTGAATGTTATACAAAGTAATACAAGCTTGAAGTCCCGAAGCTTCCTCTTACTTGGCTCGAAACTTGTAAAACACGCTTTAAATACTCATTAATTTACAGAGTATTTTCCATAATTACTACAAAAATTTAACTGAAAGGAGATGGACGCAATGAGTATACAGCTACATCAATCCGTATTGGTTCAAAAGCAGTTAAAAAATGAATTGCAGCATGGAGAGCACGATTCAAATCATTCAAATCATTCTAATCATCCAAATCATCCAAATATTTCATATACCTGCAGTAGCCTTTGTGCATCCTTACCCCCTCCTTTTTTGAGTAAGAGGGGCTGACCTGACACATTCAAATTAGTGTGTATCAGGAATAGGATTCCAAGGCTGCTGGATCACAGTGACTTTTCTTATGCCTTAGTTGGCAGGGAAGAGCGTGTGGGCGAGCAGTCTTTTTAATTTCTGGGGAGAAAAAGGCAAACGCGGCCGATTATGAATCGGTAAGAAAAGGTTCGATTCCTGTTGTTCTCCCCCAATCATTTTATATGGATAGGCGAAGTCATAGAGGCTGCTGCAATTTCGGTGGCTGGCAGACATGCGGTTCACTCCGTCCCTATCCGTCCAACCCTATGAAGCTGTGGAGAAGTGGGAGTTCTCACCGGTTTGTCAGACCGGAGGTCGCGGGTTCAAGTCCCGCCAGCTTCACTAATTGTTTGCGAATTGCAGCCGAACGGCATCTATAGAGAAATTTTAATTGAAGGGAGATTCGTGAATGCCCATTTGTATAAACAGACGAGGAGATATTTTTGAACAATTTATTGAAATTCCAGAGGAACAGATTGAGTCGTGCAACCTGCAGTATCCGCTAACCCATGCATTGGTTGTTGCCCGTAGTGTTAATGGTTTTTTATTATTGTATAATACTTGGAAAAAGCATTGGGAGCTAGCAGGCGGCATGCTTGAAGAAGGAGAAAGCCTTCGGGAATGTGCACTTAGAGAAATGCTCGAAGAAACGAATCAAATTCCTGATAAAATACAGTTTATGGGCTTGATGAAATTCGTGCTGGCCAGTGGTAAAACTGAATATGGAGGCTTGTATTGTGCTTTTATTGAAAAAGAAAGACCTTTTGAAGAAAATGCGGAAGCAAAAGAAATTGTGTTCTGGGATCAAGCTGCTCCTATTGGATATATAGATGAAATTGATCAACAGTTGTTAAATTACTATCCGCTCCTTCGTTAGGAAGCCTACGATTCCCGTGGTAAGAAGTCAAATTATCATTGCTTATCAGAAAGGAGGCAGCTTACAATGTCCGAATTTACCCTCAAAATACAAAGTGAACTGCTGCGTATCGAGCGCGAGGAGCAGGTGAGGATAGTGTATGCCTGCGAATCGGGAAGTCGGGCATGGGGAATTGCGTCCCAGGATAGCGATTATGATGTGCGGTTTCTATATGTCCGGCCAATAGATTGGTACTTATCGATCCTAGAGAAGCGGGATGTGATTGAACGTCCTATAAGCGATCAGCTTGATATCAACGGATGGGATTTGAAAAAAGCACTCAATTTGTTCAGCAAATCGAATCCGCCGCTGCTGGAGTGGCTGGAATCGCCAATCGCTTATGTGGAGCCGTATACGGTAACGCAGCAAATTCGAGAGCTTGCTCCGCTAATCTTCTCCCCGAGGTCGAGTATTTATCACTACTTGCATATGGCAAAAAGAAACTATAGACATTATCTCCAAGGTGAGGTCGTACAAATTAAAAAGTATTTTTATGTGCTCCGGCCTATACTTGCTTGCATGTGGACCTTGGAGCGGGGAAGTGTAGCACCGGTTGATTTTGGAGATTTGATCTCGGGGCTTCAATTAGAGCCTGTATTAAAGAGGGCGATCGAGGCGTTAATTATTCGTAAAAAAGCGGGCGAGGAGTTCGATTTGGAGCCTAGGGTTAATATGGTTAATCATTTTCTGGAAAAGCAGTTAGCTTCCATCGAAGAAGCGGCCAACCAAGCGCCTACCGGAGCAGAGAAGCAGGAGGATGTACTGGATGATTTGTTCAGAATGGCGTTGCGAGAGGTATGGCAGCAAGCTTAATAGGCTTTATACTAAGGGGGTCCCGAACTTGATAAAAGCTCGGAGCCGCCTTTTTTCATCTTCAGAAGCTTTGACAACTGTCCTCCAAAAAGCCTTTTTTCATCTTCAGAGGCTCTGAGAAATGCTCCCCAAAAAGCTTTTTTTTCATCTTCAATAGCCTCGACAAACGCTCCAAAATAAAAGCCAACCTGTATGTGACAAGCGTCTAGGTTAAAATGAACAGTCCTGAATACTCTATTATACATGCTGCATGAACAGAGAGGAGGGACAATTTCATGCGACAAGTCGCTAATAAATGGACGAAATTCGCTATCCTGCTTCGTCATCAAGGCGTATCCAAGCATATTCCTGCTATGAGGCATTTTAGCGCAGCAAATTTGCAGGATATGCTAAATCGATACCCTTTTGTTGTAGCAAAGCCTTTTGTTGGAAGTGGCGGGCACCGGGTCGTAAAAATTCAAAAAGCACAAGGTGGCTATTTATACCACTATTACGGAAATCAAATAAAGGTCAAATCCTTGAAAGGGCTTGTTAGCGCATTAAATCGGATTCGCTCCGGCCGATCCTATATGCTGCAGCAAGGTATACAACTAACTACAATAGATGGCAGGCCTGTAGATTATCGTGTTAAGCTGGTTAAAACCGGACGCTCCTGGAATATAAGAGCGATAGTCGGCCGGCTTGCCCGTCCAGGTCTGTTCGTGACCAATCTATGCAGAGGCGGTACGCTGCTTCAAGGATCTCATGCCCTTCGGCGGACTTTTCCTGCAAGGCTGGTTAAGTCGAAAAGAGACACGATGTGCGGAGTTGCACGAACTTGTACATTTCTGTTGGAATCCCGCTATCCGGGTATCGGGGCGCTCGGTTATGATTTTGGGATAGACAAGAAGGGCTCCGTATGGATTCTTGAAGTTAATACAAAGCCTCATTAACAAGCAGCTAAAATCAGTCCATGCCAAAAAGGCTAAGCCCGGCCGCATCCCAGCGGATTGGTCTTAGTCTTTTGGTGTGAACGGTATCCGGTTCATATTCATCCCCAGCTTAATTCCATTGCGTGGCAGGATTAATCTTTTCGCTTATAGAACAGCCGGGATACTGCAACGCCGATGATGCCAAGCCCGATAAACAGAACGGCGCGGACGGCGGTTGAGACATCAGGAAGATCGGCGAAAATAATTTTCAACAGAGTGACGAACAAGAGGAGAATACCCGCAAGGCGGACCTTTGGCTTGCCTGTGACAACACCTGTAACAATGACTCCAATCGCATAAAGAACCCACACGGCTGAGAGCAGCAAATGCTGTAAATCGATAGACAACGAACGTGTCAGGACTTGGGTAACCTGGGTGATGAATATAAGGAATAATACGGAATCTATCCATAGCAAGCTGTTCTTGTAACGTTTGTGTCTGTCGGCAGTACCTTCCGGCAGCCGTTTTAGAAATTCATACAGTACGGCAAGTGAAGCCAACAGCACCAGCCAAGCTATCGTTTCAGCCGAAAGGATAGCATCAATGGGCTGCACCCATACACAGAACATTCCAAATAAATAGGCTAAGGCACCTGTTATTTGCTGGAGCTTGCTTTTCAGCGTAATGCCCAAGATGATCGCTAATGTGCCTTCGACCACTGTTGCAGTGGATAGATGCTCTGCTTCAAGCACATGCACCAACCAGAGGAACCAACCGAAGGTCGCTATGGCCAGATGGGTGGTTGCGGTGTTCTTTTGCTTGACGAGCCAATAAGCTGTAATGCTGTAGACAAGAGCACAGGACGCTACAATAAGGCGATAGATGTAAGGATCTTCATTTCCAAACATGCCGTACATCCAAGCCGCGACCAAGCCAAAGCTGAGGAACAGGGAGACCGGTCGGTTAGCTTGCTGAGCTCCGTTCCATCGGAAGGAAGACAGGGCAAACAGCACAGCATGCTGAAGCAGTACGGCAATCATAAGAGCGTATCGGCTACCTGGATCATCACCGATCAAGCTACCGATTAGCAGCGGCACATGTAAAACGAAGAAAGCGGTATAATACGCTACTCTATAAGCATAGCGATGAGCTAACAGGATCATTGCGATGGAAAACACGGTTTCGTAGGCAGTGAAGGTCCAAATGTTTGGTTTGGCGCTGTCCACCAGAAACGGGATCAAGTAGCCTGCAAGCATCATGATAACGGAAAGTGCTTGTGAACGGTGACGCAATGCCGTCCACAGGCCAACGCCGATGGTGAGTACATAAAGCGTAAAAGCAAGCCAGGCTGGAATAAGCGCATACTGCATATGAGCAGCGGCTAACGATAGGAGCAGTACGGCGACGGAGCCTCCGAGCAGCACCTGCCCGAGCGAATGGCGGCTTTGGCGGGTTTGTTTTTCTCCTTGCCAGTACATGAGTGCTGCTGACAAAACGCCTAATATGCAGCGTACTGGCTCCGTAATAATGCCTGCGCTAACGGCAGCAGTGAAACCCCATACAACACCGATAAGCAGAACGGCGATAAAAATTCGGGGAAGCCAAACTCTCGCAATCAGATGCTCCCAGTCTGTCTTGGGCTTGGGAGGCTTGGGCTGGGGCGCCGGAGCCTGAAATGTATGGGAAGCTGCAGGCGCAACAAGCTCCTTATTTACAACAGTCTGCCCGGTGGATACAGAAGCAGGCTTTTGCGCTGCTGCTGGGCTCCCCTGCTGCAGCTCCATAAGCTGCTGCTCGAGATAAGCCACTTTCTTTTCCAAATCCTCGACACGGGTTGCCAAATGCTCATTTTTATTTATTTCATCTCTACCATCTCTATCATCTCTGTTATTCATGTCGTCATCCTACCTCATTTCATTAAGGCTTCTACTAATTATTGCCATTTGTCTTTGTGACGATTATATCACAGGCTTAGCTAGTGGTTCCTTACATTTTAAAATGATAAGTTTATCACCTTTTTTGCTAGACAGGACCATTCTATCATTGCCAGCTGTTCTTCCAATATGTTAGATTTTAATGGAACATGATGGAAATTATTGACGGGAGACATGTAAATTGGAGAGATGGAAGAAAGTAAGCAAGGGCTTGATGAGAGCTACAGCGGCGGCTCTGTTGTTAATGACAGTAGCGGGGACAGGAGCGTATGCAGACGCTTATACTGACCAATCCTCAATACCATCGGTCATTCAGAAGACAACTGCCTCTGTGGTGGCTATTATTGGCAAGCCGAGCAACGGTAAGGATTCGGGGGGACGGGATCGTTATGACCTTGCCCACGGTACAGGTGTTATAGTAGAAAGCAATGGATCTATTCTTACTAATGCACATGTGGTTAAAAATATGCGTAATATCAATGTAGTAACTTCGGATGGCAAATCCTATCCAGGCAAAACGACCCATTATGATGAAGAAAGCGACTTGGCCTTGGTTAAGATTGATGCAACCGGATTAACTCCGGCGACATTCGCAGCACCATCGGACATTAAAGTCGGAGAATCCGTAATGGCAATCGGAACCCCACTATCTTTTGCGCTGCGAAACTCAGTAACCTACGGGATTGTCAGCGGTATGGACCGCTCGGTTCAATCCAAGTATCAACTGATCCAAACGGACGCTGCAATTAACCCGGGCAACAGCGGGGGGGCGTTGGTCAATATGAAGGGGCAAGTCATCGGTATTAATACGCTCAAATATGTTCAGTATGGTGTGGATGGCTTGGGCTTTGCAATTCCAATCGATACTGTGCAGCATGTGTTGGAGCATTTCCGTAAATATGGTAAAGTTGTACGTCCAACTCTTGGCCTGGAGCTTGGGGAAAGCTGGGAAGCGGTGGTTGGCTTGCCAACTAGCAACGGCTTGGAGGTAACCTATGTGGAGCCTGATTCTCCGGCTGCCAAGGCAGGAATTAAGCAAGGTGACGTTCTGTTAGCTATCGACTCCAAACAGACACGCAATCTGGTGCAATATAATGAAGCTTTGAAAAACTACCTACCCGAGCAGAAGGTGCGCTTAACCTTGCAATCCGGCAGCTTAACCAAAGAAGTCGATATTGTGCTGGCAGAGGATCGTTCCCACTCAACTAATGTTGTGCAGGATGCCGACGGCTCTTATATCGATGCGGATCAAGGCAAAACTCAAATCGGCGACAGCCATTTTGGATGGTCTATGAAATATCCGGCTGGGTTGATTAAAGCTGATCAATCCCAGGGGGACGATAATATTTTCCTCGCTGATGCCAAGGGTGAATTTGCAATCAATATTGTTGTTAAGGAGAAGCAGAGCGAGGATCTGTCACCGCTAGGTTTGTTGAAAAAATTAGGCGGGCAAGCAAGCGACACAGTACTCGAAAAGCGATATATCGAGAAGTCTCCGCAATCTTATGCTTTATTGGTCGGAAAACGCGATAATGATGGTGGCTATTATCAAATTCGGGCCTTTTTGAAGGGAGATAAAATTTTTTATGTAATGCTGCTGGTTGATAAGGAGGATAACTACAATAACGAATTTAAACGTAATAGCTATAATGATCTTCTTGATACATTCGTTCTGTCCTTCGATTCAAGCAATACGGCGTTAAAGGATATATCTGCTTATAACACGGGGAATACTGTGACAACAGATTACGGTTTAACCTTCGATGTTCCCAAGGAATGGAGCAAGCGAGGCTGGGGTCGGGATATGAACTTCGCCAAAGAGGATGGGGAACAATCGTTATCCATCAGGGTAACTTCAGCGGCATCCGGTGATACGGTTAAGGATTGGACGGCAAGGCAGGAACGCTTGTTCACAGATAGCTATGTTGCAGGGTACCGTGAGATGCAGGATCTCAAAGAAATAACAGTCGGTGGTGTGCCGGCACTTGAGAACCGTTATGCAACAACCATGGGTGATAAATGGCATCAGTATCATGTAATCTACATCATCAAAGACAAGTATAAATACAAATTGAGCTTTTCATTCCCTAAGACCTCTAATGCTGTAGAGATGGATGAGTTAATCGGGACTTTCGTGAAATCCGTGCATTTTTCCAAGGAAGCTGTTAATAGCTCGCTTGGATTTATTCAAGATGAGGAAGATATGCTGGATAAAAAACGGACTGTAACGTATACGAACAAAAAATATATGTACGCCTTACATGTTCCGGAAAGCTGGAGTGAGAGTTATCAAAGCGAGTTTGACAGCCCGATGAAGCAGTTCAACTTTGAAGGCGGCAATCTGAGTGTATCGGCTGATGACCGGTCCGGCTTAGACGAAGTAATCAATAGGATTGAGCAGGAGCATAAGAAAAATGCTGAAGCAGATGCAACTTATAAATATGCTGTGACGGATGAAGCGATGTTTGAAACAACGGTAAAAAAATTCTCAATCCAATACAAGAGCAAGAACGTTCCTTATACGTTAAACGAGTATGTATTCAAAAAGAATGATATCATCTACACCCTTCGTCAACGTATTAATGATGCCGTTAAAACGGATGAGCAGTGGCAGCTGTTAGAGAAAGCTTTGCTGTCGATCCAGTTTACTAACAAGTAATATTAGCTTCTAATCATTTCATAAAACGCGCTCGACGAGCAAGGAGGTCTTTTATTACAAGAGGCCTTCTCCGGCTTACGGGGCGTGTTTTTGCTGTATTACTTACCTCAACCCAACTAGGTTATGAAAATGTAAGCTCTTACGTAACGGTTGATTTGTTTTTATAATAAGTAGGAGACAGCAATTTCATAGAAATTGACATCAGCCAATAAACCTAACTGGGGAGGAATTACTTGTGGATTACCGATTTGTGGGGAAAACAGGCTTGAAGGTAAGCGAATTATGTTTGGGTTCCATGACTTTTGGAGCTGCGGCTGACCGGGAAGAAAGCTTCCGAATTATGGATCGCTATACGGAAGCAGGCGGAAATTTTATCGATACGGCTAACGTTTATTCACAGGGCTTGTCTGAAGAAATTGTGGGTGCATGGTTAAAGGAAAAGAACAGGAATGATTTCGTTGTCGCTACTAAGGTTCGCTTTGGAATGGGAGAAGGGCCTAATGATATGGGCTTAAGCCGTAAGCATATTTTAGCATCCGTTGAAGACAGCTTACGCCGACTAGGCACTGATTATATTGATCTGTTTCAAGTACATGCGTGGGATGCTGCAACTCCGCTGGAAGAAACGCTCAGCACGCTGAATGATCTCGTTCGCAAGGGCGTAATCCGCTATATCGGTGCAAGCAATTATAGAGCGTGGCAGCTGCAAAAGGCGATCTATGTGTCCCGCCAGAACGGCTGGGAGTCTTTTGTCTGCCTGCAGCCGCAATATAATTTGCTATGCCGTGCAACGGAATATGAGCTGCTGCCTTTATGTGAGCATGAGGGAGTAGGCGTTATCCCTTGGAGTCCGCTGCGCGGCGGCTTGCTGAGCGGTAAATTCAAGCGCGGGGAGACTCCGCAGGAGAATACCCGGGTTGGAGCTAACAAAGCCGTGTGGGAGCGCTACGATAATGAATTCACATGGAACATTATCGATACGCTTGGTGATATTGCCAAAGAAACGGACAAATCTTCGGCACAGGTCGCTTTGAATTGGATGCTGAGCCGCAGCGTCATTACCTCGCCAATTATCGGAGCGAGAAATGTTGGTCAGCTCGATGACAACCTGGGAGCAAGCGGATGGTCATTGACGGAGGAACAAATACACCGTTTGAATGATGTGAGCGAACTGCCAGTTAGCTATCCATACGATCTGGCAGCTGAAAATCAGCAGCGCAGAGGAAGAGTTGCGGAAGCTGTCAGATAGGTTGTTCGGAAGCAAAAAAAGGTTGAGGCACTATGCCTCAACCTTTTTTTGGAAGAAAGTTTAAGTGCTCTACAGCGCTAAAGAGGGAATGCCCTTTCTAATGTTGCTTAAGTCATGGAGCGAAAACGGATGTTCAAAGGTTGCTTTCATGGTAAAGGAGACCAGGATACTCTTACGGCTGCTGAAAGAAAGACGATAGATGGAAATCCTCCCGTTAATCCAGCCTGGATATCGTTTGAACTCATTCTAACTGGAAAAACTCCTGCTAATCTAGGCAATAGGGATGAGATCAGCCAAAATCCTTAGAATTAGCATGAGAAATTCCAGTTATAGGGCTTGGAACGCTATTTTTTGGGAAAATAGCGTGACATTTTCCTGATAATTGCGTGGGGTTCGCTGGGCTCCTATGCCATGCTGTAAACGCGAACCCCGCGATTAACACGCGTTGGAAAGCGACCTCATCTCTGGTGAAGGGTAGCTTTCAGTAAAATATGCCGTTTGCAAAACCACACAAGTCTGTTTAGAAAGGATGATCCGAGATCTCAGCGGAAATACAGCTTTATGTGGTTCGTGACTTTGATAAGATGGACGAAGGGGATCCTGAGGTACCGCCGCAGTTTAGATGTGAAGCGTGGTGGAGAGATGTACCCAGAATACTACCAAGGGGTACATGGCTATGAATACCGGATCGAAGACCGGTTAGGGATGAAAGAAGCAGCAGAAAGCAGAGAGTAGAACAAAGAGGGAATGGATGTGGGATGGAGGAGCGATAGCGTCCGCCCTGGTCGTCACCTCCGGTGACTGCTCGGGTATGCAACCTGCCTTTGAAGCTCATGTTCCTCCCGCTGCAAGCCTTCCATTCAAAGGAACACAACTTCAACAGCGGCCGGAATCCCACATCCATCGCTCCAAACGCACAAACGTAAATTGTACACCAAGGACGCCGCAAGGCGTTTTTCTTATTCTGTATTTTTCTTATACAGCCTTTGCTTTATAGGCAACAGTTTGATTGCGACCGTTCCTTTTGGCAATATAGAGGGCTTGATCGGCACATTGAATGACCGGCTGGTCCAGGGAAGCATGATGTGGATAGGAGGCAATGCCAAGGGAAACTGTGATGGGTTTGCCTGTCGGACTGCTTTGATTCTCCAGTTTCTTTCGCAATGTTTCCGCTGTTTTATATGCATGTTCGATAGAGAGATCCGGCAGCAGCACAACAAACTCCTCTCCCCCAAACCGGCAGCAGTAATCTTCCTTACGAGTTACGGAAAGTACAACGGCAGCCAAATATTTCAATACTTCATCACCGGTCTGGTGACCATAGGTGTCATTTACTGCTTTGAAATGATCAATATCTAGAGCAATAACGGAAAAGAGTCTATTTTGCCCAGTCCAATCAGCTAAACATGCATCCATCGTCCGGCGGTTGGAAAGTCCTGTCAATGGATCGGTTTGTGCCTCATGGGAAAAATTGTCGACACGTTGCTGTAAAGTATCCATAGTTAATAATATAGTCTCATTCAAGTGATAGGCCTCGTAATTCCAGTGCACAGCTTTTGGCAGATCTGACACGCGGCTGCCGCTAACCAGCTTTTGTGCGGTTTCGGCTAAGGATGAAAAAGGAGCGGCGAGCATTTTGCCAAGCCATAAAGTAACAAGGAGGATAACAAGAAATAAAGGGAGTGAGATCAGGACTACGTTCTTAATCATTATTTCCGATTCGGCCGTAACGACCTCAATAGGGGTTTGAACGACAATTCCCCATTCATTTTCACTGGAATCGGCGTAACCTGCCAAGAAAGAAGCTCCTTGCGTATTAACGACTTCTTCATGTCCTTTATAGCCATCGGTTAGTTTCTTTACTATTGGATTGCTTAAGACGTTTTCGCCTAATCGTGTTTTATCCGGATGATACAGTAGAGTACCTTCACCATCTACAACGTATGCATAAGATTGGGACGCTGTAAAGGAGCCGAAAATACTGTTGAGAATATTATTTTCCTGCAAGTATATCGTACCTCCAACATAACCAATGTACTCCCCCAATGAGCTATAAACAGGATGAGTCATAAAAATAATCAGCTTGTTGGTGCTCGTCGTGAACGGAGGAGAAATGGTCGGTTGGCGGAGCTCTAATGCTCGCAATGATGCTTCGGAAGTGAGCTTGGGAGTAGTTGCTCCTAACGATGCCGGTGATACGTTCTGAACTGTAGAGTCTTTATTTACAAAAAATACGGAGTTAAAATAATTGGTACTCTTTAAAAATAAATCAAGGTCCTTTTGCAGGGAAGCGTCGGCATTTCCTTGTTTGGCTATATGCTCCGACATCACGCTTAAACTGTGTTTCATGGATTTGAATAAAGTGTTCATAGTGACGCTCATTTTTTGGGCTGATTCATAATTTAGCGCGAGAGTGGTCTCGTATAAAGAGGCTTTTTCAGCCTTGTAGGCGGCCATAATTTGAACGATGGAGGTTCCCAGAATAGAAAGGAAGACCAGCCCGGTTATAAGGTAAATAAGACGTAGGCGACGGAATTGTCCTCTCATATTTTATCCTCCAAATCCGTACAAGAATTATGACAGCATCATATTATTACATAATTCGACGTAAAATGACAAAATCCTCTATTTGAAAGGGACTATATTCCTATTTTTGTGATTTTTAGTCTCATTTTTTTGCATCCATATTTTTAATGTTTCTTCAATCCCTTTCTCGAATGGAGTTGTAGGTATAGTCCCTATTCGCTTACTGTATTTTTCTCCACTAAGGATGAGCGGCTCTTTGGTAAGGTACAAAATTTCAACGACTTCCCTCATAAGAGGATCGAATAATCCCAAGAGGCTAATCATGCTTTTGCCGAGCGGAATAACCATTTTTCTATAACCGGTTACTTTCCTGGCGATGTCCAGTATTTCTCGTCCACTAATAGCACCGAGTCCCGGGATATTCCAATTTTTTCCGTACGATTCGTCCCGGTCAGCAATCTCGATAATCATTTTCGCGGCATCCGGTAAATAAACATATTCTCTCGGTGTATTGAGATCACCAATAAAAATAGAGGTCTTATTAGCAGCAATACCTTGCAAGGTAGGATGCAGATATGCATTTTGAGAGGTTGGCCCATAGTAATCGGGTAAACGTACAATGAGAGCCTGGGCATGCTGCCATTTTTTATCAAATATTAGCTTCTCAAACTCCACCCGTATTTTCCCCTTATTTGTGTGCGGATTTTTGGGGTGATCTTCTGTAACTCTCGTCATCTGTGATCTGCCATAAACATATATGCCGTCTACAATAACGATCTTTTTACCAACGTGATCAGCCGCCTTCATTACGCTTTCGCCAAGTGGAAGAAGCTGGCTTGCCATCTCTTGATATTTGACATTTGCGCTTTGAAAAATAACATCGACATCCTTTGCAGCGGCAATAATATCATCAGGATTAAAAACATCGCCTACAGCAGTATGCAAAAGCTTGGGATTTCCATATTGTGCAGCTAGCTCACGCAATTTACTTTGAGAGCGGCCAAATGCGATGGTTTCTACTCCTCTGCTTAATAATTCGGCTACTAATGCTTGACCAGACCCACCGGTCGCTCCTAATACTAAAGCTTTTTTCATTTGTGAAAACCTCCATTGTTTTATTGTTTTAATATATAGTGATCAATCAATCACTTAATATGATAAAAAGAAACGAACCTGATTCGCAGAAACCGATTCGTTGTCTTGGTGTTACTTTTGTTTCTTGTGCTGCGGCTTCATTTCCGGCATATCCAGAACCGCGGCAACATGGCATAACATCCCGTTGGCCATAAAACTGCTTACCGCGACTTCGGGATCCTCGATACCTGATTCCCGAAACCGTTCAAGCACAAGCGTCCTCACTTTGCTCAATCCTTCTCGTACTGTTTGCTTTATTGGTTCTTCGCGAATGCCTTGGGCTTGAACCTGCAGAACAATTTCATGATGATGAGTGAGCATCAACTCTTCATAGACGATGATCATCTTATGCAAAAGCTCATCTGGGGAAGCTTTTAGCTGTATGAAACAATTCAACGTACGCTCAAAAGCTCGCTCCAGTGAGGCAATGAAGAGCTCCTGCTTGTTCTTGAACAATTTGAACACGTAGGGCTGAGAAATGCCGACCTTCTCGGCTATTTGTGCGGTTGTTGTGCTGTAATAACCGTGCTCTGCGAACACGCCTACAGCAGCTTCCAAAATTTCTTCACGGCGTGATGACTGCGTTGGGCTGGCTGTCTTATCCAGGGTCGATCGTCGGGCCATAAAAGATTCCTCCTGTTGAAACGGAAATACTTAATTAGTGATTGATCAATCACTATTATAGACGTACTCCTTTAAAATATCAACTGGCAATTTGGAATTAGGGCCGATTAGTATGGCTTCGTTAATTCCGGGGAACATAGTGCGAGTTTATTTGTTCATATGCTATATTTAAATCATGAAGCAAAGGTATTCATTCAACCTAGCAACTATTTTTTAGGAAAAAAGGAGCCCAATTATGCCGCAGCTTAACGTTAGAGGGATTTCTGCCGACCAAATAAATGCTATTAGTAAGCCAATGATAGGGGAGCTTGCGCTGATTTGTGAATGTGGATCGGACAACTTTACGCTTGATTGTATACAGACAGTATCGGTATTTGAGGGTCAGAGAGTCGATACGTATCCTTTCGTTGAGATTGCATGGTTTGAACGGGGAACGGCCATAAGAGATCGTGTTGCACAAGCGGTCACTCAGCATATACATTCCATAGGTGTTAAAGAAGTGGAAATTGCCTTTAAGGTTTACCGCGAGGATGGTTATTACATCAATGGAAGACGTTGCGATTCACTCTAAAGCAGTATCCCGAAGCTATAAGGAAAGATTCTAATATATCCGCTTAACCTTGACAGCGTTCCATTGCTTGTCAAGGTTATTTGCGCATCCCATAAAATAATACTGCAAACACCAGGGTACATGCGGAAACCAATGTTCAGCTTCGTCCATATACTGCATGATCAGGATGATGAAAGGATGTGGATGCTTTGAAATACATGGAGGCCTTAAAGTTTTTGATGGAAAATAAGCAAATGCAGAAAATGTTTAAAGATATGGAGAAGACACATAAGCAGATGGAGGGGGTTCTAAAAAAGGCTCAAGCTATCAAGGACAAGAGCAAGAAATGAAGTCTTAATTGATGTATGGAAAACATTGCATTAGTGGATTGGGGGAGTGTAGCCAATAGCTTAGCCATGACTCCACTTTTTCTCATGAAAGGTATCATCCCAATGCTTGCTCTTCCAAACACTTCCAAACTCTGATAAATTAATATCACAAACAAGTGGCCGATCGATTATTATCTGCTGCCCGACCAGGAGGTTCAATGGATGTACAAGCTAATATTAGTGGAAGATGAAGAAGATGTAAGGGAAAGCGTCGTGCAGGAGATTGATTGGGCGCAGTATGGGTTCGAGGTCGTGGACAAGGCGGAGAATGGTAAAGAAGCACTGGATATGATCGAAAAATGGCTGCCGGATGTCGTAGTGACGGATATCAAAATGCCCTTTATGGACGGAATGCAGCTGTCGGAATGGATTAGGGATAAGTATCCAACCACCAAGATTATTATTTTGACTGGCTTTGATGAATTCGAATACGCGCAAAAAGCTGTAAAAATGCATATAGACGAATATGTGTTGAAACCGTTTTCGGCCGAAGAGCTTATCCATGCATTAATCAAGATCAAGCTGCTGTTAGATGAAGAAATGGCGCAGAAGGAAAATGTCCAAGCTCTGCAGGAGCATTACCGACAAAGCCTGCCGGTCCTTCGCGAGGTATTTCTTGCTTCACTAATTAATCGGAGATTAAGAGGATCGGAGATTGAGGAAAAGTCTCTGAACTATAACGTGAATTTGCAGGGACGCAGCTTTCTTCTGTCTGTACTTAGCATCGACAATCCTGAATGGCAGGAAGACTCCGCTAATAATCAGCAGCAAGCGCAAGCTCATAATCAAGCTGCCTCACAATCCTTGAAGTACTCGAGGGATAATGAGCTCAAATGGTTTGCGGTATTAAATATTTCCGAGGAAATATTTAATAGGGTTAACCAAGGATTGGTTTTCCTCCATCATGATTACATCGTATTACTAACTGTTGATGGCGATGCAGATCGTGAGTCAGTGATGAAAAGAACGTTAGCCATTCTTGATGAGATTCGCCAAAATATAGAAAAATATTTGAAATTTACCGTTACGATAGGTGTCGGTACGGTAACTGAAGATATTACCAATATTAGCTATTCGCATAAGGATGCGATTTTTGCATTGGATTATAGGCTTATTCTTGGCAACAACCGGGTGATTTGCATCGATGATGTAGAGAAAAGGTTTGTGGAGAAGCTTCGCTTTGATGAGTTAAAGGAGCATGCGCTAATCCGCTGTATCAAGGTCGGCACACTTCAGGAGCTAAGAGAAATTATCGAGGATCTGTTCCATGGGATCGCGGACACGCAGGTTTCTATTAAGGATTACCAGATTTATTTGTTAGAAATATTAACTGCCATACTGAAGGCTGCCAAAGCTGCAGATATTGATCTCGATGCGACATTAGGCAGCGATTTCAATCCATTTGCCGAAGTTAATCAATTTACGAATCTGCAGGAAGCCAAGCAATGGATAACAGGACTTTGCAGCAAATTAATGAATAATATTGTCAGTGATCGACAGTCCGCATATAAATCTTTAGTGGACAAGGCTAAGGAGTATACGCGGTTGAATTTTCAGGAAAGCGATATATCCATCACGAAGGTGTGCCAGTATTTACATATTAGCACGGGCTATTTTAGCGGCATTTTCAAGAAGGAAACGAAGATGACGTTTGTAGGCTATTTGATGCAAATCCGGATGGAAGCAGCCAAGGAATTGCTGCGAACGACAGATCTGAGGACATTAGACATAGCGGAGCGGGTTGGTTATTCAGAACCGAACTATTTCAGCTTTTCCTTCAGGAAGCATGTCGGCGTGTCGCCCAAAGAATATCGAAGTAGCTCCAGAGATGGTTAATGGAGGCGATACACGATGCTATTCAGTCTAAGAAAATGGCTGACTCGCCTTTTGAACACGTGGAGAGGCAAAAGCATTCAGTTTATTTTGACGGCGTCTTTTACTTTGATCACTATTTTGGTGATGCTGTGTGTTAGTGTCATTTTGTACAATAAGTTCTCACAGACCGCTGAACAGAATACATTTCTAAGCAACCAGCAGATCGTGGAGCAAGTCAGCTATAATCTGGACATTTATTTAAAAGGCATGACTGAGGTGTTCGAGCTGGCTGATGAGAAGATTCGTAGAAGCGAGGGCATCCCTAACGACAAATTGGTTGAGCAGCTGAATACGATTATGGATACGCGTCAAGATATTGTTTCAATGGCGTTATTTACTAGTCAAGGAGAGCTTGTTACCGGCTTGCCAATGAAAGAAATGCGCAGCAACACTAAATTGACAGAGCAAAGCTGGTTCAAGAACGCGCTGGAGAATCCCAACCATCTCTCTTTTTCGCTTCCGCATATTCAGAATTTGTACAAGGGCCAATATACTTGGGTTGTTTCCATGAGCAAGGGCATTACGATCACTCGTAATAACGAAACGATTCAAGCGGTTGTCATGATAGATGTCAATTTTAAGACGATAGATGATCTGTGCAGCAGGGTAAATCTGGGGAAAAAGGGATATGTCTATATTATTGATGAATCAGCGGGGAATATGATTTACCATCCGCAGCAGCAGCTCATTTACATAGGATTGAAGTATGAGAATGTAGAGCAAGCGTTGAAGTATACATATGGCAGCTATTTAGAGGAATCCAGCGGGGAGAAGAAGCTGATAACGATTAAGACGGTGAACAATATCGGTTGGAAAATTATTGGCGTTTCCTATATGGACGAAATTGTTACAACACGCAAAGAGATTGGCTGGTTCATTTCCTGGCTGCTGCTGATAGTGCTGCTGTTTGTACTGCTGATTTCCGCATTTATGTCGGCCAAAATTTCGCAGCCCATCAAGCGGCTTGAGAAATCGATGCGTAAGGTGGAGCAAGGCGAGTTCGATATTCATATTGCTGTACGCGGGGATGACGAGGTCGGAAGGCTGTCCCGTCGCTTCAACTTCATGGTCGCCCGTATCCGGCAGCTGATGGAGCAAAGTGTTCATGAACAGGAAGCGAAGCGGAAAAGCGAGCTGGAGGTGCTTCAGTCACAAATTAATCCGCACTTTCTGTACAACACTTTAAACTCGGTCGTTCGGATGGCAGGTAGTGGTAAAAGCGAGGATGTCATTACAATGATCACCTCCTTGTCGAAGTTTTTTCGCATATCACTCAGCCGGGGTAAGCATATCATTACGGTTCAAGAAGAATTGGAGCATATCCGCAATTATTTAGTGATCCAGAAAATTCGATACAAAAATAAATTTGAGTACGAAATTTCAGCAGATGAAGAGGCGCTGTCCTGCTATACATTAAAGCTGATTTTGCAGCCGCTTGTGGAAAATGCGATCTATCACGGAATCGAAATGATGGCGGACCCGGGGCATATTTCCATATCGGCACGCATTGTTCATGGCAAGCTGCTGTTTGAGGTTCGTGATGATGGGCTGGGGATACCGGAGGGGAAGTTGAAGCAGCTTTTGACGGGTAGCGTGAGGTCTGATGAAGGCTCTGGTGTCGGTGTTAAAAATGTTCATGAGCGGATTCAGCTGAGTTATGGTTACAGCTATGGTTTGGAGGTTGAAAGTGAGCTGGAGGAGGGAACAACCGTAAAACTCTGGATTCCACTGATCAAACAAGAAGGTGAGGAGGGAGGGCTATGAGAGCGTTGGAGGTATACATGATTAAAAAAAGAGCTTGTTGTATGCTGGCGCTGATTGGCTTGATCTTCCTCATTTCTTGTTCAGCGAAGACCGAGGTTGTTACCACTCCAGAGACTAAGAGAAATATAGCGCTTGTCGTCAAAATGCAGACCGGTGATTACTGGAAAACCGTACGGATGGGTGCTGAGGCTGCTGCCAAGGAATTTAATGTCAATCTAAATGTACTGGAGCCTAAGGATGAGGAAGATGTCAGCGGTCAGATTGCGTTAGTTAACGAGGCGATAAGTGGGGGAACGGCTGCACTGGTGCTTGCTGCCAACGATTATAATGCATTAGCGGAAGTAACTGAACAAGCAGCGGGCCAACGAATTCCCGTGATTACGATCGATTCCGAAGTAAACTCCTCCAAGGTGCGCAGCTTTATCGGCATAAATAATTATGACGCGGGGAGAAAGGCGGGGCGCAAGCTGATCGAATTGACTGGGGATCATAGTCGGATTGCGGTTATGAGCAACGGGAAAGACTCGCGAAACTCCGTCCAGCGCGAACGGGGACTGATGGAGGAAATCGCTCAATATCCGGATGTTCAAGTGCTGAAGAAAGAATATTGTTTTTCCGATAAGAAGCTTTGTGGCGATCAGACGAGAAAAATAATTGAAGAGCATTCGAAAATTGATGGAATCATCGCGTTAAATGCGATTTCCTCGCTTGGAGTGGCTAATGAGATTCAGAAGCTGGGTTTGGCTGGAAAGGTGAAGGTAATTACATTCGATAACACTCCGGAGGATATCGAATTTCTGCAGGAAGGCGTTATTCAGGCGACCTTAATCCAAAATCCATTCAGTATGGGTTATCTGGGTGTAAGGTATGCAGTAGAGGCGCTCGGAGGAAAGAAAATACCGGAGTTTATAGACACTGGCACCAAAGTGATTGATCAGGAAAACATGTTTTGGTCGGATAATCAAAAGCTTCTGTTCCCATTTGTAAAATAACTCTGCCAGCCTGCTAGTCTTGGCTGCAGGGTTATTTTTTTACCTTCAAACACAGCAGGATATTTATAGAACAGATGAGAATATTGCATGTGAATGTTTCAGCATATCCATGATAATAAGTGATGTAAGAAAGAAACAATAAAAAAGTTAATCGGAGGTCATAACATGAAAAAGATAGTTTCCACAATTATCGCAGCAGCGTTAATTACTACGATTGTAGGTTGCGGTGCCAAGACAGAGACAGCCGCTCCTAGCACGGGTGCAGCGGCAGGCGGCGCCAAAACAGAACAACCGGCTGCAGCTAAAAAACCGGTAATAGGCGTGGCCATCTATAAATTTGACGATACCTTTATGACTGGGGTTCGTAACGCTATTTCCACAGCTGCCGAAGGTAAGGCACAGGTTGATATTGTAGACAGCCAAAATGCTCAACCTACACAGAACGACAAGGTAGATTTGTTTATTACTAAGAAAGTGAATGCGCTTGCTATTAATCCAGTAGACCGCACAGGTGCTGGCGTTATCATCGATAAAGCGAAAACAGCTAACATTCCGGTCGTATTTTTTAACCGCGAGCCTTTGGCTGATGATATGAAGAAATGGGATAAGGTTTACTATGTTGGAGCGAAAGCGGAGCAATCCGGTACGATGGAAGGCCAATTAATAGTGGATTACTTCAAGGCACATCCGGAAGCCGACAAGAATAAGGATGGCGTTCTGCAGTATGTTATGTTGAAAGGCGAGCCGGGGCATCAGGATGCAGAGCTGCGCACCAAGTTCTCGATTAAAGCGATTGAGGATTCCGGCATGAAGGTGGAGAAGTTGGCTGAAGATACAGCGATGTGGGATCGCGTAAAAGGCCAGGAGAAAATGGCCGCCTTCCTGGCAGCCCATGGCGATAAAATCGAAGCCGTAATTACTAACAACGATGATATGGCGCTAGGTGCGATTGAAGCTTTGAAAGCAAAAGGCTACTTCAAGGATAATAAATTTATCCCGGTTGTAGGAGTTGACGCAACAGCACCTGCCTTGAAAGCATTGGAAGATGGCACACTCCTCGGAACCGTATTAAATGATGCGAAAAACCAAGGTAAAGCGACTCTCAACCTGGCAGCCGCATTGGCAGCAGGCCAAACACCTAATAAAGATAATTCCGGTTACGAAGTAACGGACGGCAAATATGTTTGGGTACCTTACAAAAAAATCACCAAAGAAAATATGAATGACGCCAAGTAAGGGGGGAGGTCGCTAGAAGTACGGTGAAGGTTGATAGAAGTACAGTGAAAGTAGGCCGCTGCGAGTCTGAATCGTTCTTCCGATCGCTGTTGTCCCCGGATTTCCTTGATTATATAAAAACTATAGCTGTAGAAATCCGGGGACAAAGGCGAACGCTATCGCTTCTACAGAACGACTCAGCCTCTCCGCTACGTGTTCACCGTACTTCTAGATTTAAGGTAAGAATAGAAAGATTAAGGCAAGAACAAAGCAAGATCAAAGCAAGATCAAAGCAAGATCAAAGCAAGATCAAAGCAAGATCAAAGCAAGATCAAGGCAAGAGCAAGGCAAGATTAAAGCAAGAACAAGGCGAGGGGCAAGGGTTGCTGCGTTGTGCCCTTGCTTTTTTTTCAAGCTTATCATACCTCTTTAATGAAGTATCTCTATACAAGGAAAGAGGCGTATACATCAACATACGCAGGGGGCGTTACCGATGACGGATAGCAGCTATGTGCTTGAAATGAATCAAATTTCCAAAGAATTTCCCGGTGTGAAAGCGCTGGATAACGTTACATTGAAGGTTCGACCTGGTACAGTGCATGCCCTAATGGGTGAGAATGGTGCAGGGAAATCAACGCTAATGAAGTGTCTGTTCGGTATTTATAAGCCGGATGCAGGCGAGATCCTTTTGAACGGCAGCAAGGTGGAGATGAACAACTCGAAGGATGCGCTGGACTTGGGCGTTTCTATGATTCATCAAGAGCTCCATCCTGTACCGCAGCGCAATGTAATGGAGAATATTTGGCTCGGGCGTTTTCCCACGAAAGGGTTCGGGCCTTTACAATGGATCGATCATAAAAAGATGTATGAGAATACGGAAAAGCTGTTTAAAGAGCTGAATATGGATATTAACCCCAATACGCTTGCGGGGAATATGTCCGTATCCAAGCTGCAATCTTTGGAAATTGCCAAAGCGGTTTCCTTCAATTCCAAGGTTATTATTATGGATGAGCCGACCTCCTCTCTCACAGGAAATGAGGTAGAAGCGCTCTTCAAGATTATTGATCAGCTAAAAAGCCGCGGCGTTTCCATTGTATATATTTCTCATAAAATGGAGGAAATTCTTCGTATCTCGGATGAGGTTACAATCATGCGTGACGGCAAGCTCATAGGCACCTGGCCGGCTACTGAGATGACAACGGATTTGATCATAACCCGGATGGTAGGACGGGATCTTGGACAGCGCTTTCCTGAGCGGACGAATGTTCCAGGAGCTGTATTGTTGAAAGCAGAAGGACTCTCCTCACCGCATGAGAAGTCATTCCAGAACGTATCCTTCGAGCTTCGCAAGGGAGAAGTACTTGGCATCGGAGGGCTGGTGGGAGCACAGCGGACCGAGGTTATTGAAGCTTTGTTCGGCTTAAGAGCATTGGCTTCAGGCGCGATTAGCATTCACGGTAAAACAGTGCGGATTAAATCTTCGCTTGATGCGAAAAAGCATAAAATTGCTTTGCTGACGGAAGAGCGCCGTGTGACGGGAATATTTCCTGTTCTGTCCGTCTATGAGAATGGAGTTATTGCCAACCTGGACCGGTATATAAGTCCTCTTGGTTTTCTGAATGAAAAGAAAAGCAGAGCTGAGGTAAGCAGAGGCGTTGAGCAGCTTAGGACCAAGACTCCTACTGTCAAAACATTGATTAAGAACTTGTCCGGAGGAAACCAGCAGAAAGTGCTGCTTGCCCGCTGGCTGCTAACGGAGCCGGATATATTGCTGCTTGATGAGCCGACACGCGGAATTGATGTCGGCGCCAAATTTGAGATTTACTCGATCATTGCCGATCTGGCGAAGCAGGGTAAAAGCATTATCATGATCTCCTCTGAGATGCCTGAGCTGCTTGGGATGTCAGACCGCATTATGGTGATGTGCCAAGGCCGTCTCTCCGGTATTATCGATGGTAAAGAGGCGACAGAGGAGCATATTATGCGTCTGGCGACAAAATATATGGCATAGCGATCATGATTTCTACGAGTAGCATGTTTCTTACGATACCCCAGGGAGGCCGTTTTCGATGAACACAAAAAGTGCCAGTAGTTTTATAACGCAGTATGCGATCTATATTGTTTTGTTTGTTCTTGTGCTAGGAATTGCCGTATCGGATCCGCGGTTCCTCTCGGTCGATATTTTACGTGATATCTTACTGCAAAATTCTACCCGCGCGATCATCGCACTTGGGATGGCGTTTGTTCTTATTACAGGCGGTACGGACCTATCGGCAGGTCGTGTCGTTGGGCTGTCGGCGGTTTTATCAGCATCCATGCTGCAAATCAGCGATTATCCACGGCGTTTTTTCCCAGACATGCCCGATCTGCCGCTATGGGCTCCTATCGTAATCGGGATTTTGGCGGGTATGGTTATCGGCTTGCTTAACGGGTGGATTGTTGCACGGTTAAGCGTGCCTCCATTCATTGCAACCTTGGGCACGATGGTTATCGTGTATGGGGCAAACTCGATTTATTTCGACCTGAAGCCTAACGAATCCCAACCGATTGCCGGTCTTAGAAAAGATTTTACGAATCTTGGCACTGGATTTATTGGCCCGAATGGGCCTTACTCGATCCCCTATATTGTCATTATAGCGCTTATAGTAGCCATCGTTGTGTGGGTCGTTTTTAACAAAACGAGGCTTGGCAAATACATGTACGCTATCGGAGGTAATATCCAGGCAGCAACGGTTTCGGGCATTAATGTAAAAAGCAACCTGATGAAAATTTACGCTTTTGCAGGTGCGCTGTATGGTCTTGGGGGAGTGCTGGAAGCAGCGAGAACCGGAGGGGCAACAAATAACTACGGGAATATGTATGAACTGGATGCGATTGCAGCTTGCGTAGTGGGTGGAGTGTCTACGGCGGGCGGGATCGGCACGGTACCGGGTGTGTTGGTTGGCGTATTGATCTTCGGTGTTATCAACTACGGACTTACTTTCATCGGCGTTAGTCCCTATTGGCAGCTGATCATTAAAGGCCTGATTATCGTTGCAGCCGTTGCATTCGATATTCGTAAGTACTTGGCGAAAAAGTAAGTGCTGCTTTAAACAGCTGACGATAAAGGGGCTGTCCCAAAAGACATTTTGAGACAACCCCTCCACCATTTTATCCTGAATAGATGGTTGCAAAAGAGCCCTCAATTCCACTTTAATAGTTGAAGGTTTTTTTGCACATTCTTGTGTATTCTTAGTGATGAATAAGATGAGGTCGCTTTCCAGCGCGTACTCATCGCGGGTATCGGGTTCGTGGTTCGGTTACGGCATTGCATGGCAGTCTGGCGCACTCCGTGCAATTATCAGGAAAATGTCAAGTTAGTTACTCCGAAAATAGCGTTCCAAGTCTTATAGCTGGAATTCCTCATGCTAATTCTACGTATTTTAGCTGATATCCACCATTTCACCTATATTAGAGTTAGTTTTTCCAGTTAGATTGATTTCAGGCGATATCCACGCTGGATTAGCGTTACAATTTCCATCTATTTTCTTTCCTTCCGCAGCCGCCCCGACAAATCATGGTCTCCTCTAGATTGAAAGCAGCCTTTGAACATCACTTCTCGCCCCATCACTTAAGTAACATCCAAAAGCGGCCGGACTCATTTTTGTATCTTTTAAACCCCACTCTGAAGGGAATTTCCCTACAAAAAAGACGCTTCCATTTCCGCTTCCATGGTGGTTTTGGAGGCGTCTTTGTACATAGTTTGGGCTGATTCATTCACTGATACCCTTTTGGAACAGCCCCTTTTATATTCGGATAGCGGGAAGCAGCTATGGCTCAAAAGGTCCTGAACGGAACTGAAAATTCCGATATTTAATCTGCCGCCTCCCATTTAAGACGATAGCGGAAGTTGGAATTCCGCCATGTGGGGCTAATGATGAGTCCTAAGCACAAAACAGAGAAATAACGGAAGTAGTAAAACTCCGTTATTTCTCTGTTTTGCGTGCTTTTATGCCATAGCGGAATATTACTTCCGCTAATGCTGGGGAGAGCTCTAAAACGAAGCTCCGCTAACCGCAACCACTGCAGAACGCGGTTTACCGTCGCCAAAGCGGTGTGGCCAAGTGCTAGTCGGAGTATCTACCTCCTCGGTCGTTTCACCCGGGTGCTTAACGGTCATAAACAAAGTCCGTTCGTCAGGAGTAAAGCTTAGGCCGTCAAGTGCCGCATCATAAGGGGCGGAAGCGAACTGCCGTGTTTCCTTAGTCAAGCCTGACGATGGGATCACGTACAGTCCGTTGTTTTTGAATTCTGCCCAAGCCCCTTTATTGAGCTTTTTGGATGAAATGTCCGTTACGACCCAAAGATTTCCGTTTGCATCAAAGTTTAGGCTTCCAGGTGAGCTAAATCCGCTCTGAGGTCCGCCAACGGCAAAAATCTCATAAGTGAACTCGGCAGCTCCTAAATTGTTGTTTTTCTCAAGAAGGCGAATAATTTGACCATGTAGGTTTCCACGCTGGTCATTATTAGTATAAGAGATGAACAAGGTATGATCGATTGGACTTATGGTTAACGAAGCAGGGCGGTCGGATGGGGTCGCTCCCAATAGCAAAGCAGCTTCACGAGCGTATACATGTACATCAGCCTGCTCTTTAAATAAGGATGCAAGGGCTTCGCGTGTCAGATTCAGTGCAACAGGCACCTCATATTGGAGATCCTCAAGAGATTGTTTCACAGCCTCGATCGTCAGCTCCACCCAACGCCCAGTCACTTTATTCGCAGCATAAAGCGATCCTTCGTTCAAGAGCTTGGAATTAGCTTTGCCTCTAGCCGGATCGAATTTATGAGTGCTGATGAACTTATAGACGCATGAATCATCGGCATCTTCCCCCATGTAGACGACTACTTTGCCATCTGTGGTTAGTCCCATAGCTGTATTGCCGTGATGGAACCGTCCTAGTGCTGTATGCTTCTGGAGATTTCCTTTCGGATCGAAAGGATCAGCCTCTACGACCCAGCCATAATGAGTAAGATCAAGGCCTGTGCTTCTGCAGGTGGCTTCGTATTGATTTTCGCAAGAAAGAACCGTGCCCCATAATGTTTTTCCTCCAGCCCGATTGGCGAAAGTACCTTGAACCCTTGTAGCATTATGAACTGCGCTTGTTCCGCGAGCGGGCCCCGTCAATTCTGCGGAATCCAAACCTGTAATACGGCGGGAATAGTCAGAACCCGTATCCAATTTCCAAGCGCCGCTTACATTGCGGGAAACCTTCAAGACGGAAGCGCCTTGGTTATACAATAGCGATTGTTTTTGCATCAAGCTCAATTGTTCGTTCTGTTTAATGCCGTCGAGCCATAATTCGTTCATGGATTCGTGATTGACCCAGAGAAGCCCTTCTACATTCGAGCCCTCGATTGGGAAAAAGGCAGTATAGCTGTTGTTATACCCGAATGTATCGCCTTTGGCGTTGATTTTGTCCCCATATGCCGCTATGACCTCGTATTTGAAGCCCGATGATAAAACGAGATCATCACTGGCGGTGGCTGTTTCTTTAGTTGGGTTGAAGGTATTGGAGACCTTGATTGTTTTAAAATCGAACAAAGCTTGATTTGATTGTGCGGCTTCCGCTTTTCCCCCGAATGATCCCAAGCCGACAGAGGCGGCAGCAAAATAGGCTGTGCTTGTCCCAAGATAACCAAGGAATTTGCGGCGTGATAACTTCATCTTTTCATCCATCCCAAACCCTCCATAGTAAAAAAATGTATGTAAAATAAAAATAATTGTATAAACCCACAGATGATTCTACGATACCATAAATTTGACGATAAATGACGAAAAAAACAAATATTTTATAATAAAAGGATACAATGTATTCAATAATTTATGGTATCTTTATCATAGTGAAAAATTACGAGAAGAGGCGTCTATGTTAAGCTTCGTTGCGGTTGTACCGGAAGATGAGTCTTTTTTGTTCGAGCTGTATGCTAGCACAAGATACGAGGAGCTAACGGGCTGGGGCTGGGATGCTTCTGAGAAGGAATCGTTTCTTCAAATGCAGTTTGAATTTCAACGGCGAATGTTTCATACTCAGCATCCTGATGCGGTGATAAGTATTGTATGTGCAGATCGGTGCAGGGTAGGACGAGTTGTAGTTGCCGATAGGGCGGATGCCATCTATGTAATAGATCTGTCGTTATTTCCCCAATATCAGAATCAAAGCATCGGAACGACGTATTTGCTAATGCTGCAGTCTGAGGCAAGGGCCTGTGGAAAACCCATTCGATTGAATGTGCAGGCCGCCAATAGAGCTTTGCGATTGTATCTGCGCCTTGGTTTCCGGATTATAGAGGAGCAAGGGGTATATCACACTATGGAATGGAGCCCCTAAATTTTGCAATGAAATAGTTATTAGATGCAGGCAGAGAATTCATATCAGGGATAACATCCCGATAGAGCAGGAAGGGGAATAGTTATGGCACAACCGTTTGTGGGAGAGGTCCGCATGTTTGCCGGGAATTTCGCGCCGGCTGGCTGGGCGTTTTGCAGTGGGCAATTGTTAGCTATATCGGAGTACGAAACTCTTTTTCAATTGATAGGAACGACTTATGGCGGCGATGGGCAAAGCACATTTGCTGTACCTGATTTACGCGGACGGATTCCCATTCACCAAGGGACTAATCCAAGCAGTGGATCGGCTCATACTCTAGGTGAACACGCGGGCAGCGAAGAAGTGACGCTTACTGTACAACAAATTCCTGCACATACCCATGGGGCTAATGGATATTCCAATTGGGGCAACACGAACAAGCCTGGCAACGCGGTATGGGCGAAGTCAACTCTGAATCAATTTTCCGATCAAGTGAGCTCCAAAGCCGCAATGAAAATCGGGGCTGTTTCCGATGCCGGAGGCAGCCAACCGCATAACAACATGATGCCTTATCTTGCGGTGAGTTTTATTATCTCGCTTTTTGGGATATTCCCTTCTCAAGGCGGAGGCGGTGGTACGGAGCCTTTCCTTGCGGAGATTCGATTGGTCGCGTTTAATTTCGCTCCGGGGGGCTGGGCACTTTGTGATGGACAACTGATGGCTATTAACCAAAATCAGGCCCTATTCTCCTTAATGGGAACGATCTACGGCGGTAACGGACAAATCAACTTTGGTCTTCCCGATTTAAGAGGCAGGGCCCCTATACATGTTGGTCAGGGACATACTCTTGGAGAAAAAGGCGGGGAAGAGAGTCACACGTTAACGATTAACGAGATGCCTTCCCACTCACATGAACTCAAAGGAACGACGGATGCAGCTAATTCCTCAACCCCAGCGGGCAATGTCTTTGGAACAACGGCCGCTAGTTCCTATCACACTTCAGCTGATAGTCCTGTAGATTCCCAAGTTGTTACAATTGTAGGCGGTTCGCAGCCGCATAACAACATGCAGCCGTACATTACTTTGAATTTTATAACCGCAATACAAGGGATTTTCCCAAGCCGAGATTAAGAAGGAGGTATCCGCAATGGCAGAACCTTTTGTAGGAGAAATTCGTATGTTTACAGGAAACTTTGCACCGCGTGGTTGGGCTTTTTGCAATGGGCAGCTTCTGCCGATTTCTCAAAACACGGCTTTGTTTTCTTTGCTTGGCACCAATTATGGCGGTGATGGAAAGAGTACATTTGCGCTTCCTAATCTGCAGGGGCGAGCTCCGATGCATCAAGGGCAAGGACCGGGACTTTCAATACATGATTTAGGTGAGGCTGGGGGTCAGGAAGTGGCCCCATTAATTGCTAGTGAACTACCTGCACATAAACATGAGCTACAGTATGGGGTATCGACAGGTTCCAAAGAGAGTCCTAGCGGTGCTTTATGGACAGATGTGAAAGGCCGCAGGCCCGTACATGCTTATGCCAGTGGAACTACATCCCTTACTCCAATGAGTGCGCAAGCTATTCAAACGACGGGAAACAATGCTCCCCATAACAATATGCAGCCGTATCTAACGGTTACGTTTATTATTGCATTACAAGGGGTTTTTCCGCCTCGCAGTTAGAAATAGACTTTAAATAGAAAGGAGGGTGTTCATGTGGAAGTCGTATCTCGTCCTTCGATTGTCAGCGCCCTGCTAAGACCGATATTTTTTCGATGGTTTAGTTTATTCTTTAGTATTATAGCTCTCACACTCTTACTTGCAATATTCGTACCTCTCCAAGCTTCGGCGGCTACTTTTATCGTTAATACTACTAACGATACTTCAGACAGCAATCCTGGAAACGGAGGATGTTCTGATGGTACAGGCGCTTGTTCGTTGCGGGCGGCTATAGAGGAAAGCAATGCGTCACCCGGCTCTGATACGATTCAGGTCCCCATAGGGGTCTATACACTAAGTGGCTTGGGCCAGTTGGAGATAAAAGGTGATGTTTCAATTGTAGGCGCAAGCGGGAATGTGAACGGAAACCCTGCTCAGACGATTATTCAAGCTGCCGCCACTCCAAATACGGCAGCGAATCGTGTATTTGAGATCAATCCAAGCTTGGACGACGTTGGATTTCAGGTTTCATTCAAGGCGCTGACCATACGCAACGGCAAAGCGCCAGACATTAACGGCTACGGCGGGGGAGGTATTGCCGGAGATACCGGCACGAGCACCATAACCATTGCGAATAGTATTATTGAAGAAAACATCGCATCCAATCACGGTTATGGCGGCGGATTGTACTTCTCCGGGAAATTGGGTGGCGCTGTAGTACTGGATCATACCATCATTCGTAACAATAGCGCAGGCACAACCACTCCGCCCTACAGATCTAAAGGCGGCGGGGTCTATGTGGAAGGCGATGTAAATCTACAATTCAGTTATATAACCGTTGAAAATAACACTTCCTTCGGATTAGGCGGCGGGCTTGCAATTATACCTCAATCACAAGCAGCTCGTCTGATAACGATAAGCGATTCAACGATCTCCAGTAATAAAGCGAAGTCAGTGATACGTGGAGCAGATTCAGAAGGCAGAGGCGCCGGTATATATCTGAATTCGCCTGCAACGTTGACTAACACTGGCATTAGCGGAAATAATGCCGATGGCGATGGCGGCGGGCTTGTACTTGATTTCTACAATGGTGCTGTAGCTTTAAACAGCGTTACTATCGCCGGAAACGGGAACTATGGCAGAGGCGGCGGGTTATATATCAATGGTTATGCACCGCCTGTTTTAACGGGTACAACCATTACAAGCAATACCAATCTGTCAAACAGCGCTGCCAGTGATGTAGGTGCGAATCCTGATTATCCCGATTTGAAGGTGACTGCCAGTCATACAGACAGTTTTAAGCAGGGGCAGACAGGTGCGACTTATTCTCTTACTGTACAGAATGCCGGGGCCGTTGGTAGTAATGGAACGGTAACGGTGACGGATATGCTACCTGCCGGATTAACTGCTACAGGAATGAGCGGTGCCGGTTGGAGTTGTGATCCGGGTAGTTTAACTTGCACGCGCAATGGGGCGTTGGCGGCGGGTCAGAGTTATCCTGTCATCTTGTTGACGGTCAATGTTGCGGCGGATGCGGCGGCCTCGGTTACGAATACGGCTGTTGTCGCTGGAGCAGGCATCGGGGAGCTCAACACCTTTAACAACAGTGCTACCGACGTTACAACGATTACTCAGAACCCGAATCTAAGTGTAGTTATGAGTCATACCGGCGATTTCAGGCAAGGTCAGACGGGGGCTGCATACACGATTACTGTAACCAATGGTGGTATGGGGCCGACAAGCGGTACTGTTACCGTGAGCGGAGCGTTGCCGGAAGGGTTAAAGGCCACGGCGATAAGTGGTACAGGATGGACATGTGATCTCATCACGCTAATTTGTACGCGTAGCGATGCATTGGCGGCAGGTCAGAGCTATCCAGCCATTACGTTGACGATGAGTGTCTCGTCAAATGCAAGTGCATCGCTAACAAGCGGTGCAACGGTATCTGGTGGAGGCGATGTTAGCAGTGAGAATAACACGGCCAGTGATCCGACGTTGGTCAATCACCGTTCCGAATTGATAGGATTGACTCTTTCAGCAGGCTCATTAAGCCAGCCGATTTCGTGGGGGACATTTGATTACTCTGCAATTGTCGGTAATGGGGTGAGCAGCCTAACGGTTACACCTACTGCTTATGAAAGCAATTCTACTTTGGCAATAAGTATGGATGGTGGTACCACATATGTTCCTATTTTGAGTGGAGCTTCGAGCAATTCGTTGTCCCTTAACGTAGGTGCGAATGTTATTTGGGTGAAGGTAACAGCACCAGACGCAACCATGGAGCAGACCTACACATTAACTGTAACGCGGGAACGAAGTAATAATGCGGATTTAAGTGGATTATCACTTTCTGAGGGTACACTGAACCCGGCGTTTGCTACGGGAACTGTGAGCTACAGCACAATTGTCGGCAATGCGGTGAACAGCATGACTGTGAAGCCTGTAGTGTCAGATAACACAGCGACAGTAGTGGTACAAGTGAACAGCGGCGGATTTACGCCTGTAACCAGCGGCGAAGTGAGCGGACCGTTAAACTTGAACGTTGGTGCGAACACGATCGAAGTAAAAGCGATCGCACAAGACGGTACGACGGTGAAATCATACACCATAGCAGTCACAAGATTAAGCAATAATGCGAATCTGAGAGAATTGAATTTGTCTGAAGGTACATTGAGCCCAGAGTTTGCAGAGGGAACAGTGAGCTACAGCGCAAGCGTTGGCAATGCGGTAGGAAGCTTGACCGTGACGCCTACAGTGTCGGATAGCGCAGCAACAGTAGCGGTGCAGGTGAACGGTGGAGGATTTACGTCTGTAACCAGCGGCGAAGCCAGCGGATCGTTAGGCCTGAATGTAGGCGTGAACACGATCGATGTAAAAGTAACAGCGCAAGACGAAACCGTGAAATCATACACCATAGAAGTTACGAGATTAAGAAATAATGCGAACCTGAGCAAATTGGAAATATCGAATGGATTATTAAGCCCTGTATTTGCAGAGGGGACAGCGAGCTACAGCGCAATCGTGGGCAATGCGGTAAGCAGTATTACAATGCTAACAGAGGCAGATCCGACCGCAAGCATAGCGGTGAGCGTCAATAGTGCTGTATATAGTTCTTATGCAAACGGAACAGTAGGCGGATCGTTAAAATTGAACGTAGGCATAAACACGATCAATGTAAAAGTAACAGCACAAGACGGTACGACGAAATCATACTCAATAGCAATAACAAGATTAAGCAATAATGCGAATCTGAGCGAATTGAATTTGTCTGAAGGTACATTGAACCCTGGGTTTGCAGAGGGAACAGTGAGCTACAGCGCAAGCGTGGGCAATGCGGTAGGAAGCTTGACCGTGACGCCTACGGTGTCAGATAACACCTCGACAGTGGCAGTACAGGTGAACGGCGGCGAATATGCAGCTGTATCCAGCGGCACGGCGAGCGGATCGTTAGGCCTGAACGTAGGCGTGAACACGATCGATGTAAAAGTAACTTCACAAGATGGCACGGTGAAATCATACACCATAGAAGTTACGAGATTAAGCAATAATGCGAGCCTGAGTAGATTGGAAATATCGAATGGAACATTAAGCCCTGTATTTGCAGAGGGGACAGCGAGCTACAGCGCAATCGTGGGCAATGCGGTAGGAAGCTTGACCGTGACGCCTACAGTGTCAGAAAACATAGCGACAGTGGCAGTACGGGTGAACGGCGGCGAATATGCAGCTATATCCAACGGCACGGCGAGCGGATCGTTAGGCCTGAACGTAGGTATAAACACGATCGATGTAAAAGTGACAGCGCAAGACGGTACGACGAAATCATACTCAATAGCAATAACAAGATTAAGCAATAATGCGAACCTGAGCGAATTGAATTTGTCTGAAGGTACATTGAACCCTGGGTTTGCAGAGGGAACATTGAGCTACAGCGCAAGCGTCGGCAATGCGGTAAGTAGTTTGACCGTAACGCCTACGGTGTCAGATAACACCTCAACAGTGGCAGTACGGGTGAACGGCGGCGAATATGCAGCTGTATCCAGCGGCACGGCGAGCGGATCGTTAGGTCTGAACGTAGGCGTGAACATGATCGATGTAAAAGTAACAGCGCAAGACGAAACGGTGAAATCATACACCATAGAGGTTAAGAGATTAAGCAATAATGCGAGCCTGAGCAAATTGGAAATATCGAATGGAACATTAAGCCCTGTATTTGCAGAGGGGACAGCTAGCTACAGCGCAAGCGTGGGTAATGCGGTAAGCAGCATTACAATGCTGACCGAGGCAGATCCGACCGCAAGTATAGCAGTGAGCGTCAATAGTGCTGTATATAGTTCTTATGCAAATGGAACAGTAGGCGGATCGTTAAAATTGAACGTAGGCTTAAACACGATCGATGTAAGAGTAACAGCGCAAGACGGTACGACGGTAAAGTCATACTCCATAACAGTCACAAGATTGTTAAATGATAATGCAAATCTTAATGATTTGATTTTATCTGAAGGTACGTTGAACCCTGGGTTTGCAGAGGGAACGTTGAGCTACAGCGCAAGCGTCGGCAATGCGGTAAGTAGTTTGATCGTAACGCCTACAGTGTCAGATAACACAGCGACGGTGGCAGTACGGGTGAACGGCGGCGAATATGCAGATGTATCCAGCGGCACGGCGAGCGGATCGTTAAAGTTGAACGTAGGCATAAACAAGATCGATGTAAAAGTAACTTCACAAGATGGCACGGTGAAATCATACAAAATAGAAGTTAAGAGATTAAGCAATAATGCGAGCCTGAGCAAATTGGAAATATCGAATGGAACATTAAGCCCTGTATTTGCAGAGGGGACAGCTAGCTACAGCGCAAGCGTGGGCAATGCGGTAAGCAGCATTACAATGCTGACAGAGGCGGATCCGACCGCAAGCATAGCGGTGAGCGTCAATAACGCTGTATATAGTTCTTATGCAAACGGAACAGTAGGCGGATCGTTAAAATTGAACATAGGCATAAACACGATCAATGTAAGAGTAACAGCTCAAGACAGCACAGCAGTGAAATCATACTCCATAGCAATCACAAGATTGTTAAATAATAATACAAATCTTAATGATTTGATCTTATCTGAAGGAACATTAAGCCCTTTATTTGCAGAGGGAACGTTGAGCTACAGCGCAAGCGTGGGCAATGCGGTAAGCAGTTTGACCGTAACACCAACAGTATCAGATAACACAGCTAAAGTAGCGGTACGGGTGAACGGCGGCGAATATGCAGCTGTAACCAGTGGGGCGGCGAGCGGATCGTTAAGCTTGAACGTAGGCGTGAACACGATCAAGGTCCTAGTAACAGCGCAAGATGATACGCAAAAGACCTATTCCATTGAAGTTACAAGACGTAGCAACAATGCGAGTTTGGACAATTTGAGGCTATCAAGCGATAATGTTTCATCATTTATCCCTTTATCGCCAACCTTTAACCCAACTCAAGCAAATTATCAAGCGAGCGTGGCAGAGATTGTATATCAGGTATATGTTTATGCGAATCCGAAGGATGCTTACAGCAGCATAACTGTGAACGGGGTCACATACGGTGCTTCCCAGAACGGTGGCATACCGGTAAGGTTGTTAGGCCCGGAAACTCAAATCACTATCGAGGTAACCGCACAAGATGGATCCAAAACAGAAACTTATACAATTAAGGTTCTAAGAGCGGCCATTGTCGCGAGAGGGATTGGAAATGAGATTAAGGTTATGTTTAGCGAAGCCATTCTCCCAGCAGAGATTAATCGAGAAAAATTCAAAGTTAAGATTAACAATCTAGCGGTCAGTGTCAGTCAAGCTGTGTACGATTCCTCTGATGGATCAGGAAGAACGGTCATTCTTAAGCTCGAACGGGAAATCCGATATGGTGAACTTATTACTCTTGCTATTGAAAATGGGGCCGTTGAGTACTTGAACCACAGTTCTAACACAAGCGCCGATGTACAAGTGACTAACGGAATCGAAGTGCTTCGACGTGAACTAGCTGCGTTGAATGCACAGCATGACGGTATTGGTATTAATGAAATATTGCTGTGGATAAAAAACAGTAAATATGATTTAACAGGCGATGGAAAGTTCGACTCAAAAGATGTGATGTTGCTGCTTCAGCAAATTGACCCAGTTAGACACTAATCATTGGTTTAGCTAGTAATTAAAAATCTCTTTTATGGCCCTGCAACGAGGATGAATCCTATAGGACAGACATAGATCAAGCCTGATCGTCTGTTTTAGGGGATAGTCTCAGCAGGGTCTCTTTGCACATTTGTTTTTATTAAATATATTGTATTACACAATGTGATAAATTATCTGATTATTCAGTAAATTATTTCGTGCGTATTGATGCTTAGAACTTGAGTTCATAAATGCCGTACGGAGCTCCTATTTCCACACTCTGCAACAATGTTTAATCCGTGCAAAAAAGTCTACAACCCTTTACCCTGCTATCAAAAAAGTGCGATTGCCGCTTGATAGGGAATCGTCTACAGTGAAGACAACAACTACAGCAGTAGGAGCCAGGAGGCAGTGAAATAATGGAAAATCAATTTAAAAATCCTTCCGCAGAGTACCGTATTCACCCGTTTTGGTTTTGGAACGGAGAGATGAGCAACGATCAAATCAAAAGGCAAATTGCTGAAATGAAACATAAAGGGGTCGGCGGATTTTTTATTTGCCCTCGTCAAGGCTTGCAAATTCCGTATTTGTCAGAGGCCTGGTTTGAAAAAGTGCGTACTGCCGTAGAATGCGCCAAGCAGCATGACATGCATGTATGGTTGTATGACGAATACCCGTATCCAAGCGGCATTGCAGGAGGAGAGGTTACCCTTGAGTATCCTGATGCCAAGCATTGCACTTTGGTTCATCGTTCCGAGCGGGTATCCGGTGGGACCAAGCTTAAGCTGGAGCTGCCATGGGCAAGGATATTGTCCGCACAGGCTGTGCCGGTTTCGCCGGATGGGCAGAGGATGTGGGATCAAGCTGTAGATGTGCGCCATACGATTGGTAATATTCAGGCGGATCAAGTGTTTCAGAAATCAGGCCTTACCGCGTATAACCAGAAACGCTACTTCACTTATCGGACCATTTATCAAATGGATTGGGAGGTTCCGGCAGGTGAATGGGATGTGATCCTGTTCCTTGAGCAGGAAATCGATGATTTCAAGTATTACGGTACCTTCGTGGACCCCTGTCATCGGGAGGCTATTGAATGCTTTATCCGACTGACGCATGACAAGTATGCCTATTATATCGGGGATCACTTCGGTAAAACTATCAAAGGGATGTTTACGGATGAAACGGGGTTGCTTGGAAAAATACCATGGTCCAAGCAATTGCCCGATTATTATAAACAACGGACGGGCCGCGGTATGCAGGAGCAGCTTGGCGCGCTTATTTATTCGGATAGTCCGGGTGCGGCGGAATTCCGCTATGACTACTATCAGTCGATTCATTTACTGCTGCGAGAGGTTTACCATGAGCAGATTTATGACTGGTGTGAACGGCATGGATTGCAGTATGTGGCAGAGGTACCGTCCGTACGCATGACGACACAGCTATTTAGTCATGTTCCAGGTGGAGATTCGGCACATGAGAAGCTCGGCCGTTCATTGGAGTGGATACTCAACAAGTATATGGGACAATTTAGGAATAATCCGAAGATGGTTAGCTCTTTGGCTCGCCAGTTGAACCGGGAACGTAATCTAATTGAATGCTTTCACAGCGTAGGCTGGTCCATGACGCTTCAGGATGCCAAATGGATGATTGACAGGATGGCTGCGCTCGGCACGAATTTTTATAATTTTCATGCCTTCTTTTATACTTTGGACGGTTTGGTCCAGCATGATGCGCCTCCTTCCCAATTTTTGCAAAATCCTTATTGGCCGCACTTTCGTCAGCTTGCAGATTATACGGGGAGGATCAGTTGGTTGATGAGTGAAGGCAAGGCGGATATTCGTATCGCGGTTTTGGATCCAACGACCACGCTCTGGACACATATGGGAAATCCATTTCACCGCTTCGATTATGCGGGAGAGGATCCGGGGGAAAAGAAACGCCTGGAGAAATTACGCGGAGATTGGGAAGAGCTGGGTGTTCAATTGCTCCGAAGCCGTATAGATTTCGATCATTTGGACGCGGAACTGCTTGCTGAGTCGGATCTTTCTGGTGGTACCATTAAGCTGGGAACTGCTGAATATGAAGTACTGATTATACCTCCTGTTACGAATCTGGAGGCTGACGCGTGGAGAAGCATCCGGACTTTTGTTGATAACGGGGGTACCGTAATAGGATTAGGACTGCTTCCATATGAGCTCATTGAAGAGGGCAGTCCTACGGAGCAGGAGGCTGCCGAGCTGTTCGGAGCAGAACTCTCTCTACAAGCGCAGTATTGGAAGAGCATAGCTGCAGCGGTACCAGCGGAAGTGGCAGCACCGGCCGATAGAATCCATGCTGCGGGTTCATGGTCCAAAGGGAGCTGCAGCGCCTATTTCATACCGAGCGGTGGGGGAACTTTCACCAATACAGTGGAAACGCTGCTTGTATTGCTGGACCAAGCAGCTCCAGCCGCTGTAAAGCTGCATACGGAGGGAAGGCATAAGCCCTTCCTGATGCAGACACGGGAGCTCTCCGAGCACAGCGGCGCTGTGTTTATCAGCAACCAAGAAGGGGGCAGAGAGGTCGCGGAACTTCAGATAAATCAGGAGCGTATGCGAGGGACGCACATGAAGCCAGGTTCTGCTTCCTACGAATTCCGGCTGCTCGACTTGGAAACAGGAAATTCGGAGCCCATTGATGCCGCTTTGCAGGATGATGCCTGGAAGATCAGTCTAACCTTTCAACCTTACCAGTCTCATCTATTAATATGGTCACAAACCGAGGAACCGCAAGTGAAAGCTGGATCATCGCAGCAATCTAAATCGAATGCCGTATTGCTATCCAAGCAGGGGCCTTGGGCGGTAAATGCTCTCAGCGAGAATGCAATCCGTCTGGAAAAATTTCAATTGACGATAGGCGTACCGAACAACGAGATGGCAGGTTCCAGCTTCGAGGTTACAGCCAAAACTTTTATTGAGCAATGTCACGATTTGGCTCAGCAGCGGGAATTCCCAGTCGCCTTCCGGCAAATATTTGGAACTCCTCCCAAGCTAAGCATTGCTTATCCGGTTGCCTGCTCGTACCGGATCTCTATTCAAGTAGAGCAAATTCCGCAAGCATGCCGATTATTTATGGATGAATCAGCTATTGCAGGAGATTGGAGGCTTCAGATTAATGGTCAGAGGCTGACCCGTGCTGACTTTAATCACCATGAAGTTTACGATCATCAAAATATTGCATGCGATGTGCTCCCGTATTTGCAGCAGGGCTTAAATGAGATTGTGGTGGAAGTGCAAGTGCTTAAGGATGGAGATGGTGTCGTTGACGCTTTATATTTGCAAGGTCCATTCGGTGTCTTTTTCGCTGAACAAGGTACGGCGATCCTGACAACAGAGCCCTCGGGCATGGCTGATTTACCTGAACTATTTTGTGCGGGTTATCCTTATTATGCAGGTACATTGGTTTATAGACGGACTGTAAAACTCGATGCTCTCATGACCAAGGGGCAGTTTGAACTAAGCTTCAAGGATTGGGATACGCATGACACGGTCGAAGTACTTGTTAATGGCCAGAGTCTCGCAGTCAGACCTTGGTCTCCTTATCTGTGGCAAGGATCTACAGCCATAATAGGTGATAAAGAAAGCTTTGAGGTTGAAATACGGGTGACTGGAACGCTGACGGGTCTATTGGAAGGTAAATATTTTGACTACAACACACATAAAGTGCTGCCTGTGGAAGGTTTGTTATGACAGGAATGGCTGTACGAGAAATATAGTTAAGGAGTTGGCTCTATGAATCAAGTACACACGGAAAAAAGGGCACGGAGGGTTGGAGCCTCTACACAATCGAGATTGTGGAAGGATCTTAAACGGGACAAATATTTGTACATGCTGGCCCTGCCGGGTCTGTTATTTTTCCTTATATTCAAATACGTGCCGATGGCGGAAGTCGTTATTGCTTTTCAAAATTACTCGCCGATTGTCGGTATTCTGAATAGTAAATGGGTTGGATTTATGCATTTTCAAAGATTTTTCTCCAACCCGGATTTCATGCTGTTGTTTCGGAACACGATGGCAATCAGTTTACTGAATTTGGTCTTCTTTTTCCCGCTGCCGATCCTCCTTTCACTAATGTTGAATGAGGTGAGGAATGCCGTATATAAACGGCTTATTCAGTCCATTGTCTACCTGCCGCATTTTTTATCCTGGGTTATTATTGCAGGGCTGACGTTTCTTCTGTTTGCAAAGGGTGAAGGCGTATTCAACAAAATATTGGAAGCCGCCGGTATGGAGAGGATTGGTTTTCTGACGAGTCCGAACTTGTTTTGGATCATGGTGACGGTACAGTCGGCCTGGAAGGAAGCGGGCTGGGGGACCATCGTATTCCTGGCGGCCATGGCCGGCATTGATCCGCAGCTATACGAAGCGTCGCGAATGGACGGGGCCGGAAGATTCCGTCAAATGTGGCATATTACAATGCCTGCAATCCGCAGCGTTATAGTCATCCTCTTAATTTTACGTTTAGGCCATATTATGGATGTAGGCTTCGAGCAAATTTTTCTCATGTATAACGGGGCGGTTTCCCATGTTGCCGAAGTTTTTGATACTTATGTGTACCGAGTAGGTATTCAACAGGCACAATTCAGCTACAGTACGGCTGTGGGGCTGTTCAAATCAGTTGTCGGCTTGGCGCTGGTCGTGCTGTCCAATAAAGTAGCCAAAAAATTCGGCGAAGAAGGCGTATTCTAGCACAATGAAAGCCGAAGCTTACGAAGTAAGTTTCGCTATAAGCGAAACCTTTAGGAGGATAAACCATGAAAGAAAACATAGGAGACCGTATTATTAACGTTACGAACCTGACCCTGCTGGCAATCATTGCAGCAGCGGCCTTTTTCCCGCTATATTATGTCATCGTAGTCTCATTCACGGAGCCTTCCGAGTTTCTGCAAAAGCCGTTCGTGCTGCTGCCGCATGACTGGTCATTGGCTTCCTATCAATATATGCTGTCATCCAAAGCATTCATTCGTTCACTTGGCAACAGCGGTTTTCTGGCAACGGTAGGAACGGCCTGCAGCCTTGTAGTTACAGCAGGTTTGGCGTATGCCTTGTCGCGGAAACGGCTAAGAGGCAGAAGATTGTTTATGTTTCTGATCACGCTCACCATTCTTTTCAGCCCCGGGATCATTCCGAACTATATGGTAGTGCGCCAGTTTCACTTAATAAATAGCTTATGGTCGCTCATTATTCCGGCTTTGGCAAGCGGCTGGAATGTGATTCTGATGAAAAGCTTTTTTGACAGTATTCCAGTGGAGCTTGAGGAATCGGCGGCGATTGATGGAAGCAGCGATCTTTCGACTTGGTTTCGAATTATTTTGCCATTGTCACTGCCTTCGATTGCCGCTTTTGGACTGTTTTACGCGGTTGGTTATTGGAACCAGTACTTCACAGCGCTGCTGTATTTGAACGATGCCACCAAATGGCCGATTCAAGTGCTCCTGCAAAATATGCTGCTAAGCGCCAACAACAGCGATCTGATGGTATCGAGCACCGCTTCCCAAGCACCTCCTTCCACTACACTTCAGATGGCCGCGGTTATTGTGGCAACGGTTCCTATTCTGATTGTTTACCCGTTTTTACAAAAGCATTTTGCCAAGGGTGGCATGGTAGGATCGGTTAAAGGATGAATTGAAAGCTTGTCGTGCCCTTCGGTTCTGAAGCCGGACCTATTAGACTTGAGCGAATAAAGGAGTTCGGATGGCCACCGTTGAAGTTATCACTTACAACAACGTCTTTAGGAAGGTGTCAGTATGTCTCAAAAATCAAAATTCGATTGGCTAAAGGTGCGTAAACAGGATCAAGGCTACCGGCGCAGCTTTTATAAGAAAAGCTTGCTGATGATTGTACTGATTGCTTGTATTCCCGGCTTGATTACGGGTGCGGCCATCTACTGGCTAACTACAGGTAAAATAGAGGGCGAGCTGCAAAGGCTGCATCAAAGCCAGATTAAACAGCGGGCTGAAAATATCGACGATCAGCTTGCTTTCCTGGAGCTTACCTTCTCACACTGGTCCTTCGATCCGAAATTTGACCAGAAGCTGAAGGATATTGATTTTGTATATAAATACGATCAGGTGCAGGAGCTGTACCGAACAATGATCGTGATTGAAGGCTCGCATCCGCTTATTGAGAAGGCGGAGTTTTTTTTAAACAAACCCAAACCACTGACAATGAATAAAGAAAAGTATGTATTTTTGCAAAAAAGCTCGGAGATCGACACCTATAATTCGTATTTGAAGCAGAAAAAAACGATCTTCTGGACAGATACATTTCTAAACAATGCCCAAGAAAGCAATAACAGCGGCAAATCCGAGCTTATGCTAATGACCAAGTTTCCTGGTGGGAGCCTGGAGCCGTTCGGCGTACTGATCGCAACGATCGATGAAGCTAAATTAAGCAAGCTGCTGAGAACGCTGACTCCTTATGACGAGGGCTCCTCTATTCTGATGTCGACAGCAGGGAATTGGTTCCTGACAGGAAGCGGCAAGCGGACAGAGCTCGATTCAGCTTTGAGAGAGGAATACGAGAAGAGGGAGGGCAAGGAGAGCTCGTTTCTGTTTACCCATAACAAGACTACTTATTCCGTTTCCTCGGGGTCTTTCTCAAGACTCGGAAATACATGGACTTATTTGTCCGCGGCTCCTTTGACGGCGATTACATCTCCTGTGCTGTTCGTCTCCAAAGTGATCTTGATGATCAGCTTGGGCGGACTTTTATTGGCATTCCTCTTCTCTTGGCTGGGAACTTCCCGACTGTACACACCGATCGAAAGGCTTCTTGGCCTGCTCGCAGGAAATAAGGAAAGCACGGATCGCTCTGACCATAAGGATGAGTTCGGCATGATCGAAAACCATTGGCTGTCGCTGACCAGTGAAAGTGAATCGCTGCGTAATACTCTTAACCAACAGCTGCCGTTAGTGCGCGAGGGATACATGCTCCAGCTCGTTCAAGGCTATCTGTTTTCTTATTCCGAGCATGATATTCGCGAACGGCTCATGCACTTCGGGCGAGATACTGAAGAGAAGTCATTTGTTGCTATAATGCTGCAGATAAGAGGATTATCCGGGATGGAAGGCCGTTTCTCCTCAGGAGATGAGGAGCTTGTCACCTTCGCGGTCACGAATATTGTCGGGGAGCTGTCGCAAAATAAAGGGCTGGAGCGAGAGATTGTCAACTTCCATGACTTAACAATAGGTGTGCTGCTGATGCTGCCCTCGGATGAATCTCCTAAAAGGCTGCGTATGGAGCTGCATGGTTTCTGTGAGGAGCTTATCCAAGCTATTGGCCGGACGCTAAAGCTGCAAATCACCTTATCCATTAGTAAACAAACCTTACAAATCAAGCAAATCCCTTATATGTTCGAAGAAGCCCGCCATGCGCTTAGCTATCGCGAGCTGCCTGAGGTTAATCAAATTATTGATTTGGAGCAGTTGAACAAAACGGACTCCCAGAGGAAGTTCAGCTATCCCTTTACACTGGAAAAGGAGATCATTCATTCCATCCGGATGGGCTCCGAGGATGAAGCAGCGGAGCTGATCGAGCAGTTCCTGCAGGAGCTGTCTCATGAAGGCTCGACTGAAATGATTGTCAGACAGGGGATGCTGCAGCTGTTGGGCAGTGTGCTTAACTCAATGGTTCAGTCGGGCATGAATCCCATTCATATATTCGAAGGGGCTAACCTGTTCGATCATTTAAGCATGCAGAACAGTCCGGATGAAATGCTCAAATGGTTCAAGCATAAAGTGATCGGAACCTTCGTTCAAGAGCTTATCAGCAAGCAGGATTTCCACTTAAAGCAAATGGTCGAGCAGGTCATGCTGTATTTGAATGAACGTTATATGACTGATTTATCGCTTGATTCTTGTGCTGACCATTTTGGAACGAGTCCCTATACGCTAAGTCGGGCCTTCAAACAAATTTCAGGTATTAATTTTATTGATTATTTAACCAATATTCGCTTAGCGACAGCCAAACAATTGCTGCGTGAGAGCGAGCTGAAAATAACGGAAGTTGCGGAACGGGTAGGTTATCAGCAGAGCTATTTTAATCGCATTTTCAAAAAATATGAAGGTGTCACTCCAAGCCAATACAGAGACATGCTCAGGGAGCATTGAACTGGCAACAGGCCGTAGCTACGCGGAAAATAAGCTGCTTTTACCCGAAAATGGATTACTACTGGTTGTGCAATAAAGTCCAATAACAGGAATGGGCCGTATGCAAGAAAGTGCGATTGTTTGAAGATGTGATTTGGCATACGGTTAAGCTGCAGCAAAGAACTTAAAAGAGAATTTGTATAAGGAATAATAAGGAGGAGTCAAAACAATGATTACAAAGAAAAAGACAGCTATCAGCTTAGCTTCCGTTATGTTGTTAGGAGGGCTATTGTCTGCATGTGGAGGAGGCACGGATCAAGCGCCAACTGCTGGCGCAGGTACGGGAGCACAGCCGGGTAAGGCGGAGGAGCCGCTTAGTCTTAGTATTATGACGATTCTTTTAAATCCCACACCTCCAGCGGATGATAACGCAATCAAGCGGGCTATCGAGAAGGCAACCAACTCCAAAATGAACATCCAATGGGTATCGTCCAATAGCTATTCGGATAAGCTCAATGTAACTCTGGCATCAGGAGATATTGCAGATTTGACCTATATTAACGATCCGTTTTCTCCTGTATTCCGTTCTATGGTACAGCAGGGGGCATTCTGGGATATTACCAATTTCATTAAAGACTACCCGAATCTTTCAAGCAAAATTTCAAAAACAGCTTGGGATTTGACCAAAATGGAAGATGGAAAAAACTATTCTATTCCGCGGCCACGTCCAGCTGAAGCTGACAGTTACTTTATTCTTCGTAAGGATTGGCTGGATGCGGTTGGTATGAAGCCGCCCACTACAACAGATGAATTGTATCAAGTCTTGAAGGCGTTTGCAGAAAATGACCCTGATAAAAATGGCAAAAAGGATACAATAGCTTTCACAGCTAACGTGGAGCCGACTAACTCTGCGGCAACAATGGGAGCGCTTGGCCAAATTGAAAACAGCTTTACCGGTGTAAATGGGAACTGGAAGCTTGTTGACGGTAAAATGGTATTCGTTGCCTTCCTGCCCGAAGCCAGACAAGCGATTGAATTCATGACGAAGCTTGTGAAGGAAAAGCTTATTCCCGAAGATTTTGCATCCATGAAATCGACTCAGGTTGGAGACTTGTTTAAGGCTGGCAAAGCGGGTATGATTACGGAAAAAGCAGGTACAATGATCAATTATTTCACGGAAATCAAAAAAACGACGCCGTCGTTCAAAGAAACGGACTTCTTTCCGCTTACTTCTGTGAATAATTATAATCCTAAGGGACCTGGCTTTGCCGGAACACTGGCTATTCCAAAATCTGTGCCGGAAGCGAAAATGAAGCGTATTTTGAAGCTGGTTGACACGTGGATGAACGATAATGTGTTCGACATCCAAACGTATGGAATGGAAGGCATCGATCATACTGTGAAGGACGGCGTTAAGGTAGTCGATTCCAAAGCGCTGACCGAGCATGGCGGACCGGATTTTAACCAAATTGTGTATGTAGCCGATCCGTATGCAAGCTCAACCAAAATTTTCTTCCCTAAGGAAGCAAACGAGCTGTATAAGAAAATTCAAGATGACCGGACGAAGAACAGTGTTGCCGACATCAGCATTGGATTGTACTCCCCGACGATGCAGCAGTTTTTACCTGAGTTCGTTAAAAATCTTACCGATCTGAAAACCAAAATTTTGCTCGGCTCCGCGCCAATTACGGCATGGGATGATTATATCAATAAAATGAAAAATGATCCGAACGTTGTAAAAATGAGTCAAGAGATCACAGACGCTTACAAGAAGCGGGCAGGCAAGTAGGCAAAGCTGTATGAGCCATATAGATAGAGGGCAAAGAGCTGCTGTTTGACCGCAGGGGACTCGTCTTATGTGCTAAGGAGATAGCCTATAAAATTATCATCATAAAGCAGCATCAGTTCAGCATTATTTGTTGAAGGATGCTGCTTGTTTTGTTTAGAGAATCACCCAAATGTGTGAAATAAAGAAAGGGGAGGATGTTTAATGAGAGAGCATCACAGCAGATCGATTGCCAATTTAGTCGAGGTTTTACAAAAAGACCCGAAGGTTCTCGCACTTATAATCGCAGGCTCTATCGCCAAAGGAATCGAGAGGGAGGATTCAGATATTGATGTATATCTTGTCGTTACGGACGAGGAGTTTGCTGAAAGAGAGGCTCGAAATGATTTATTCTACTTCAATAAAGAAGTATGCGACTACTCTGGTGGTTATATCGATGGCAAGGTTATTCCATACAGCTTCTTGGAAAAGGCGGTTATACGTGGAAGCGAACCGACTAGAGCTTCATTTCTCGGATCTTATGCGGCTTTTTCCAGAATAGAGGGGCTGGATGTACTACTTCAACAAATCCCTGTATATCCCGAGTCCAATCGTGAGAAGAACATGACTGACTTTTATGCGCAGGTGTCCTTGTATGGAAATTATTTTGCCAAAAAAGCGATAGAACAAAACAACCCTTATTTATTGAGCCATTCGGTCAGTAATGTTGTTTTGTTCGCAGGAAGGATGATTCTTGCCTATAACAGGGTGCTGTTTCCATGCCACAAATCCTTCATGCGAGTGGTGGAGAAGGCTGCTGATAAGCCGGATAATTTCGTTGCGTTAGCTAATGAACTTTTACAGCAGCCGACTTTGGAACGCATCACTGCTTTTGTTGAGCTTATAAGCGGGTATCAGGATTGGGGTGTATCCCGTCATCAAGCTGTCAGCATCTTTGTTACGAACAATGAATGGAATTGGTTGGAGACGGAGCCGCCGCTGCAGGACAGATAATTTAAAAACGGCCGTACGGGAGGATTTACTGATTTAAGGTCGAATATTAACTTCATTCCTATAATGTACGCGTGTACACAAAGAGATGAAAGGTGATAAGAATGTCTAACCCTATAAATCGTTTCCCTAATCCTGTGCTTCCGGGAGATCATCCTGACCCTTCTGTGGTTCGGGTTGGCTCTGATTACTACGTTGTCACTTCTACGTTTCAGTACTTTCCTGGTGTGATGATACATCATTCATACGATTTGGTGCACTGGCAGCCGATCGGTCACGTTATTACCCGCCGCAGCCAGCTTGACCTGACCGGAGTACCCGACTCGCATGGCGTATTCGCTCCCGATATTTCTTATTATGATGGGAAGTTTTGGGTGGTTGTGCCGTATTTTCACGGTCAGCCCCGTTGTACGAATGTGTTATATGTTGCTGACCGTCCGGAAGGTCCATACAGTGATGGCATTGTGCTTAATCATCATTTCATTGATCCATCGATCTTCAACGATGACGACGGCAGGCGCTACCTCGCCTTTGGCGGAGGTTGGCTACAAGAACTTGCCGGTGACGGTTCCCGACTGTTGGGTGAGCCGAAACAGGTGTGGTCTGGCACTGGGGGGAGCACGCCTGAAGCGCCTCATATTTTGAAGCGCAGCGGCTGGTATTACTTGTTGTTGGCGGAGGGTGGCACGGCTTTCGGACATAAAGAAACGATAGCCCGCAGCCGTTCGGTGTGGGGGCCTTATGAACCTTGCCCGTTAAATCCGGTTTTAACTCAGCGGGATCCAAACAAACCGCTGCAAAAAGCCGGGCACGGCAAGCTGGTGGATGATCCGCATGGAAACTGGTGGATGCTCCACTTGGGCGGCCGCCCACTGACGCCGAACGGCAGTACACCGCTGGGCCGTGAAACCTTCCTCGAGCCGGTCCGCTGGACAGATGACGGCTGGCTGGAGGTAGGCGACAGTGGTGAGCCGGCGGAGTGGATCGAGCTTCCAGCAGGAATGGAGCGGTTGCCTGGCCCGCACACATACGCCGTTGAAGCCGTCAACGCCTTAGGTGAAACGGATCGGTTCACCGAGCCGCAGCTCTCCCCGGTCTGGGAATGGGTGAGGCATCCGCTGCAGGACAGCTTCAGGCTCACCGGGGAAGGGCTGGAAATGGACTGCGCTCCTTACTCGCTGTACGTTCCAGATGAGACGCTTCTGTTGACACGCCGCTGGGAGCATTTAGCCTTCGAAGCGGAGGTACGCCTCTCCTTCGAACCACAAACGTTAGGCGAAGAAGCCGGACTGCTGCTGTACAGAGACATGGATGGCATGCTGCTGGTCAGCATCCGTAACGGAATAGGGCAAACGTCAGGACAAAAGCTCGATGTCAGCAGGCTGCATGAGAAGCAGGAGCATGACGGACTATATTTGCAAATAGATCGCTCGGAGAAATGCTTCCGCAACCAGCTGTATCAGCAGAAGCTCGAGGTTACGGATGGGACGGACATCTGGCTAAAGACAAGCCTGGATGCCATCAACAGGAGGTTTACGTTTACCTACTCGACAGATGGCGTCAAGTATGAGCCGATTGACCTTACGGTGCCCGCGGACTTCCTGTATCCGGAAAATTTTGCGAGGTACAAGTGCTATACGGCGCCACGGGTTGGTCTGTTTGCTCTTGGGGTCATGTACCAGCCGCAAGGCAAAGCGTTATTCAAGCAATTTACATACCGGGGACAGACCGATTAAGTCGGGTGCATTCAAGACTGTACATTCCGGGAAAAGCAGGTAAGTGGGGGATACACTATGAAATTAATTCCGCAAAGCTTGAAGGTGTATAAACAAAAAAGTATTTTTGTGAAAACATTGTTCTTCTTTAACCTGTTCATATTAATCGCTATTCTGACTTTCGGATATGTTTCGTATACGCAATCCTCTTCCTTGCTTGTTGAAGAAGTTGTTAAATCGAATAATAAATATATCGAGCAGGCACGGGATAATATCGATAAGACGTTAAGGTCTCTCGACGAGCTGTCGTTTCAAATTTCTTTGCAGTCCCAAATTGGAAGGGCTCTCTACCTTTCAGATGAAACGTGGGACCGCGATCAGCTGCTGTTTTTGGATATGATTAAATATTTGAAAAATGTAAAGCTGTCGAACAATTTAATATCGGATATTTGGCTCCAGTTTTACCGTTATCCTGTCGTTGTGAACTACGAATCCAAATATAATAAAGACTATTATTACTCCACTATTTACAAGACCGAGCAAAAATCCGAATGGAACAGCAGCCTTTCCAGCCACCAAGGGTTTGCTTCACTCGGTAGATTCAAAATCTCTTCCTACGGTGTAAGCTCATCCAATATTACATTTATGCGGACGGTTCCACTAAGTGAATTAAAACCGACAGGTGCCCTCTACCTGACTATAAATACGGATAGCTTCTCGGAAATGGTACAAAGGATCAGCGATCCATATCCTGCCTTCGTGTATACTGTGGATGCCAATGGCAAGGTGCTGTTTAACAGCAGAATTCGCAGTGAGCAAGATGAGCTTATTAACACCGTCAAGGAGGCCATTACAGGAGAAGTAAGGAAAATAGACCAGCAGGAAGGGTACCTGAACACAACGATAGACGGCAGGTCGTACCAGGTTGTATTTACCTCATCGAATATAAACGACTGGAAATATATTAGCATCGTTCCCACTGCTTTTATTACGGAAAAGGCGAACAAAATCGGGCAGTTCACGTTTATAGCGGCTCTAATTTGCCTGGCAGGCGGGCTGGTTATGTCTTACTTTTTAACGAACCGGATTTACCGCCCTATCAATAAGATCATAAGCTATATCAGCTTATTTACCCGCAAGCATACAGATCGCCCGGAGCATTTGAAAGAAGATGAGCTTGGGTTTATCGATAGAATAATTAATTATGTGTACTATGAAAATCAGAGCTTGAGGGACTCCTTTGAAAAAAACTTGCCTGCTCTTCAGCAAAAGTTTCTTTATGATCTGATTGAGGGCAGAGTTTCGTCTGTTAATTTCGAAGGACTTGCCGAAGAACTGCAAATGGAATTTAAATATGATGCTTTTCAGATCATTGTTTTTGAAACGGTCGATTTTTCTCTGGAGGATCGAATCAGCCCTTATTACCATAATATTTTGGAGCTAATCGATGGGATGGCTGGTGCAGCGGACGGATCGGGAGAAGCCCATATGACGGTGAAATCGATTCGTAAGCGAAATGATAAAATTATATCTTTATTAAATTTGGATCACAGTAGTCCGAAGCCGGAAATCATTCATGATTTTATACGGCAGGTTACCTCTTATTTCGAGCGGGAGCATGGCCGGACATTTACGGTAGGGATAGGCAATGTACACAGGCTGGCGGAGGAGGTCCCTTTATCCTATGTGGAAGCGCTGTCGGCCCTTCAGTATAAGATCGTCAAAGGAGAGGGCAGTGTCATATTCGTGGACGAAGTTGGCAAGACGCCGGAGCGCTCCTTTATATATTCGATTGAAACAGAGAAGCATATCATCAATTGTGTTAAAACAGGCAATATGCAGGCTCTGCGTCAGCACTTATTACTAATATGGGGCGACAATCTGAAGGTAGGGGACTTCACGCCCGAGATTATTTCCAACCTCTTCCAAGCTTTGACTGGCACCGCTATCAGGACCATCTATGAAGTACAATCGACTGCCGGTGAAATATTCGGCGATTCCTTCGATTTATATAAAGAAGTCAATGCCTGTGCAAGGCTGCAGGACAAGAAGGAGTTCATCGAGAGGATATTCAGCAGCATCAGTCAATGGATTCAACAGAAGAAGCAGGGGCAGAACACCAGTTTATTTAATCAGATTCAAGAGTATGTGGAGCATAATTATCATTTGGATTTGTCCCTCACTATTTTGGGTGAAAATATTGGATTGTCTCCCTCCTACCTCAGCAGTATTTTTAAAGAAACTACGGGCATGAATTTCGTGGATTACATTAATACAAGGCGTGTTGATCAAGCAAAAATCATGCTGCGGCAAACGAATGAAACGGTCGTTGAAATTTCCGACAAGGTGGGATTTACAAATTCCAATACGTTCATCCGTGTATTCAAAAGGCATGAAGGGATCACACCGGGTCAATTCAGACAAATGCGCATGACAGAAGAAGGCTAGTGCCAATTAACCGCTAATGCACCAGCAAGGACGCCGTGAGGCGTCCATTTTCCTTTTTTTAAGGTGTCAAATCACAGGAAAAGCCGATTCATCTAAAATATTAATGCTTGTCAAAATAGAAAAAAGCTGATGTTTCAAAAGAATAGTCGATATACGAAATACTTGTGAACGTTTACATTTAGAGGGCGAGCTGCTGAATCACTGAAGCATCACCCGAACTTGAAAGGAGAGTCAGAGCCATTGTCTAAAAACACTGCATTTGCCGCGAAGCCATCGACTGTCATGGAGGTTCGAAAAGCATCAAGCAGAAGAAACACTTGGAAGAAAGCAATGCCCTACTATCTGATGTTTTTGCTTCCACTTTTGTATTATCTCATTTTCCGATATGTTCCTGTTATTATGGCCGTTGTTATCTCATTGACGGATTACAATATTTATAAGGGAATTGCTGCGAGTGAATGGGCTGGATTGAAGCATTTTATCGATTTTTTCGATTCGGTTTACTTCGGCCGGCTGCTTCGGAATACATTGATGATTAATTTATTAAATCTTATCTTCGTGTTTCCGGCGCCGATTATTTTCGCACTCCTTTTAAATGAGGTTCGTAAAACGGTTATCAAGCGTACGGTTCAGACGATCAGCTATTTGCCCCATTTTGTATCCACCGTTATTGTGGCTAGTATGGCTGTAACCTTTCTGTCGCCGAGTGTTGGGTTAATCAACAATATTTTAGTGAAATTCGGAATGGAACGAACTAATTTCTTGCTGGACCCGAACTACTTTTGGGGGATTTATACGGCTCTTGATTTGTGGAAAACATTAGGCTGGTCGGCTATTTTGTATTTTGCCACTTTAACAGGCATTAATACGGAGCTGTACGAAGCGGCCAGAGTAGATGGCGCCAATCGCTGGAAGCAAACCTGGCATATTACACTTCCCGGCATTGCACCTACCATTATCATTCTGCTGCTGCTGAAAATTGGCGATATGCTGGAGGTTGGCTATGAGTTAATTGTGCTCTTATACAACCCCAATACGTATTTGACTGCAGATGTAATAGGCACCTATGTGTACCGCAGAGGAATTTTGGATGCTAACTACAGCTTTGCTTCCGCCGTCGGACTGTTCCAATCGGTTATGGGGCTTATTCTTATCATTATTGCGAACCGATTGGCAAGAAAATACTCGGAAACTAGTCTTTGGTAGGAGGGAGGAAATCAGATGGCATTCCATCGCATGACGCTGGGAGGACTGGCGTTCACAATAATCAACACAATCATATTGGGTTTAGTTATGGTTGTGACCTTGTACCCGTTTTTGTATGTTGTATCCGCCTCATTAAGCGATCAGCTCTTCATTCAGCAAGGGAGAGTGGGAATCATTCCGATGGGGTTCCAATGGGAAGCCTATAGAAGAGTGCTTGAATTCCCGATGCTCGGAAGATCCTATTTGAATACCGTTACCTATACAGTAGTTGGTACAGCCATCAGCTTGGCATTAACCATATGCGCGGCCTATCCGCTATCAAGAAAAGAATTGCCCGGACGCAAGCTTCTGACAGGCATTGTACTGCTTCCTATGCTGTTCAGTGGCGGACTGATACCGACCTTTCTCGTTGTAAATGCCCTCGGCATGAGAGATTCGATATGGGCTATCGTCATTCCGACCGCTATTACTTCCTTTTATGTATTTATCCAAAGGACCTTCTTCGAGCAAATTCCGCTGGAGGTGGAGGATGCCGCCAAAATTGACGGCTGCTCGATGGTTCAAACCTTAATCAAAATTATTTTGCCGTTATCGGTTCCGTCCTTGGTGACGATAGGATTATTTTATGCGGTCAATCAATGGAACAGCTTTTTCCCTGCGATGATTTATTTGAATGATGAGAACTTGTTTCCGGTTCAAATCCTGCTGCGTTCCATCGTTATTCAGAATCAGACGGATCAGGTTATGGTGGACGTGTTTGATGATAAAAGCCTGATCAGTGAATCGATAAAGTATGCGACGCTGGTCGTGGCTACACTGCCGATATTGATTATCTATCCTTTTATCCAGAAATATTTTGTCCAAGGTTCGATGATGGGGTCGATTAAAGGCTAACAGATCCGTGAGGTTCATGTAATTGAATGGTTTGAAGATCCAGGGAACAACCCTTGATTGAATAAATGAGATGAGAAAAAAGGAGGCGTCACTATGTTGAAATCACAGTGGATGAAAGGCTTGACAGGTGCAGTTGTTGTATCGGTTGCCCTAACGGGATGCCAGACTGGCAGCAATGAGAAGGCTGTAAGTGCTCCGGAGGCCAAGGCTGGCGAGCAAGGAAACAAACAGGCGAATGCCGATGGGAAGGTGCTGGATAAAAAGATAGAAATCAGCGTCTTTATGAAGCCAAGACCTGAGTCTGTCGAATCGAATGATTTGCTTTGGATGAAGCCCATCTCAGATCAGACCAACGTTAATTTCAAATGGCTAAAGGCACCTACCGACAACAATGATTATATTGAAAAATTTAATTTGACACTTGCAGGCGGAAGCCTGCCGGATCTTATGCAAGCTACACCGGATTTATTGAATAAGGGCGGGGAGAACGGCGTTTTTGAGCCTTTAAACAAGCTGATCGACCAATACATGCCTAATTTCAAGAAATTAGTGGAGAAAAATCCTGCGATTCTGAAGGATATTAAGTCCGATGACGGCAACATCTATTTCTTTCCGCAAATCTCCGCCGTCAAAACAATTAACCTGCAAATTTACCGTCAGGACTGGCTCGATAAGCTTGGCTTGAAGGAGCCTAAGACAACGGATGAGATCTATCAGGTATTGAAGGCTTTTAAAGAAAAGGATCCGAACGGCAATGGCAAAAATGATGAAATTCCATTCACAACACGGAATAAAGTTAAAGGCCTGCTGCCATTCGTAGAGCCGTTTGGCGTTTCGTTTGAAGAAGAGTTTTATGTGGACAACGGCAAGGTTAAATACACATTTACCGATCCTAGGCTGAAGGATGCACTTGCCTTTACCGCCAAGCTGTACAGCGAGGGCTTGATCGATAAGGAATACATTACGAACGACCAGAAAATATGGGAATCCAGATTTTCGAATGAAGTATCCGGAGCTACCTTCGACTCTTTCCCACGCGTTGATTATTTGGAGAAGCTGATTGCGAAGGTCAATCCTAATGTGAACATGACGGGAGTGATTCCTCCACAAGGGCCGAACGGCGCTCCTCCCTACACCAAGAGCCAGCAGACTCTGATTAAGGATGGCTTTGCTATCAGCTCGAAATCGAAATACAAGGTGGAGCTGGCCAAAGTGCATGATTGGTTCTACAGTCCGGAAGGGCAGCTTGCGATGAACTTTGGTAAGCTTGGCGAGACTTATACCATGGAAAATAATGAACCTAAGTATACGGACTTGGTCATGAAGGATAAGAACAATTCCCCGTTGATCAAAATGTATGAGCTCGGACACCGCGAGTTTGCTTACGCATGGGATATCCGTTATGAGAATGCAATGGTTCCACCTAAATTGGCTAAAATCCGCGATTCCGTAACACCGTTTATTAAAGATAAGTATCCGGTCACTCTTTCGTTCAAGCAGCCGGAGCGAGACGTTCTTAACTCCAAATTTACAGAAATTACAACCTATAAGGACGAAATGCTGAACAAGTTCATTATGGGCTCTGAGCCGCTTAGCAAGTTCGACGATTATGTGAAGCAAATTGATAAAATGGGTATAGATGCCGTATTGAAAATTCAACAAGCCTCTTACGACAGATATGTAAAAAGATAATTAACAAGACTGATATGAAGTATAAGCACAAAAGGCTATCTTATATGCGGCTGGAGATAGCCGCTTATGAGATAGCCTTGTTTTAAATAAACTAGTATACGGTGTAGTTGCCCTTGTACAAGTTAGAAGAACCATCGGATCTCGTGTTGCCTTTAACTTTAGCCGAGCCGCCTACCGCATTAACGATATATCCGACTCCATCAAGATTGACGCTATTGTCTTTAAAGTCATTGTTGGTACCGGTCGGGTAGCTTGAACCATGAGTGCGATTTTGGAACGCATCGACCACATTGCTGTTGCCGTTACGGCTGCCAGTATTGTTGTAAATTTTGGAGTTAACGCCTTTCACGTCAATAAAGCTGTCCGCCGAGTTAGCGCCGCTTATTCCCGTCCCGTTGAAGGAGCAATATTCCACCAGCGTTCCGTCTGCACCTTCTTTAATATCAATGTGCTCAGCTGTAATACCTGGACCGAAAGTTGTATAACGAATTACGTTGCCTATCACCGTATGCTCATAAGCAGCGCTCTCATCTGATCCTACGTAAGCACCTTCACCGTAACCGGCTTGATATTTTCCAGTATCATGAATGTTGGAGCTATCGAGTGTATTGTAGGAGCTTCCATCGCGGAAATGAACGCCTTCGTCACCGATATTGTAGATTTCCGCTTTGTAGATCAAGTTGTTATTCCCGTTGTCTATCATAATGCCCTTCTGTGCTCTTGTAACTTTAATATCACGAATTTCCCAGTAATCCCCTGTCAAATGGATGCCGTAAGACCCGTCATTGGTAGCGGGACCTTGCAGTACCGGAGGATTGGCAGGGTCGCAGCCTTTAATCACGATGTGATTGCTGGAAGTGCCGCTTGCGCCGGAATAGAAGACTCCAGTTGGAACACCGCTTCCATCCACTTTAGGGTCGCCGCTTGTAGCCCGGACACCTGAATAAGTTCCAGGCGCGATCTTGATTACTGTTCCAGCGATTGCATTTTTCATCGCATCCTGAATGGCTGAAGCAGAGCTTAAAGCGTCCGTACATCCGGTCGTACCGCCGGCTTGTGTGGTTGCGCTCGCGGTGTTGCTCGCTGCGGATTGGTTGCCTGCCGCATCTTTGGCTTTCACATAATAGCTGTAAGTGGTGGACGCACTCAAACCGGTATCGCTAGTGGAAGCTGCTGTTACCGATTTCAAGAAGCTGCCTCCGCGGTATACGTCATATCCCGTTACTCCAACATTGTCTGTAGAAGCAGTCCAGCTCAAATTGATTTGGCTGCTTGAAGCTGCCGAAGCTCCCAAATTAGTTGGTGCTGTCGGAGCTGTTGTATCTCCGCCTCCCGTACCGGAGACAACAACCAGCTGCGGTTTATTGGACGCATTCTCATTGCTATTGATTTCAGTATACTTTCCGGCGGTTTCCGATAAAACGAAGGAAGCAATACCGTCGCCGCTCGCTTGGGCTTGAACGTAGGCCGTTACATCAATTTCAACATATTGGAAGGCTGCTGTTAGGGGTGCGCTGTTGATAGAGCTGCCTGTTGTCGGTTTGGTGTTCCATGTGATTGCGCCTTGTGTCCAGCTATCTGTCGTTTGCGAAGCAGTTAAGGTCGAGGCTGCAGATGCTTTGGCATATAATCGGAGCTTCGCGCTGGTTACACCCGAAAGTCCGCTCAAACTGAATTTAAGAAACGCGAGCCGATCTGCTCCGCTTGAGCTTTTTACGAACATCGAAGTATCAGTACCGAAGTTTGTAGTTGCATTGCTTTGATACACATAGGAATCATCGGTAGGATTTAGTGTGGAGGTGGCGCCAAATACTACACCCACATTCAGTATGGATACGAATAAAAGAATACTCATTAGCCAACCAGTTAATTGGATAGACCTATTCACGGCTTCAGCTCCTTAATAATGAACTTCCTGAAGGGATTAACCATTTAATTCGTAACGACCAGCTGTGGCTTGTTGGACGCATTCTCACTAGTGTTGAGCGTTGTATATTTGCCTGCTGACTCACTCAGAATAAAGGAAACGATATCGTCACCGGCTGCTTGTGCTGCTACATAAGAGGTTACATCGATCTCGTAATATGCGGCCGTTGCGTTCATTGCTACGGTACCAACTGCGGAGCCTGTTGCCGGCTTGTTGTTCCAGACTAAGGTCGCCTGGGTCCAGGAGTCCGTTGTCTGTGAAGCGGTTAATGTTGTTGAAGCAGAGGAGCTTCCATACACACGCAGCTTGGCATTTGTAACCGTTCCGGTTATATTGCTAAGACTGAATTTAAGGAGTGCATACCGATTCTGAGATGCATCCGTTTTAACAAACATCGTTGTAGCATTCCCGTAATTTGTTGCTGCATTGCTCTCATGTACGTAGGAGTCATCCGTTGGGTTAAGGGTCACGATAGTTCCTCCTCCGCCTCCGGCTTGTGTTGTAGCGCTAGCGGTATTGCTCGCAGCCGAGACGTTGCCCGCAGCATCCTTCGCTTTCACGGTGTAGCTGTAAGCGGTGCTCGCAGCCAGGCCCGTGTTGCTGTACGATGTGCCGGTCGAGCTGCCAACTAGCGCACCGCCACGGTACACATCGTAGCCGGTCACGCCGATGTTGTCCGTAGATGCGGTCCAGCTGAGGTTAATCTGAGAGCTGGACACCGCTGTCGCAGTCAAGCCTGTGGGAGCAGTCGGCGCTTGCGTATCTGCGCCAGCCGGTGTTGTAGCGCTAGCGGTATTGCTCGCAGCCGAGACGTTGCCCGCAGCATCCTTCGCTTTCACGGTGTAGCTGTAAGCGGTGCTCGCAGCCAGGCCCGTGTTGCTGTACGATGTGCCGGTCGAGCTGCCAACTAGCGCACCGCCACGGTACACATCGTAGCCGGTCACGCCGATGTTGTCCGTAGATGCGGTCCAGCTGAGGTTAATCTGGGAGCTGGACACCGCTGTCGCAGTCAAGCCTGCGGGAGCAGTCGGCGCTTGCGTATCTGGAATTGTGCAAGTATTGGTCGCAGCACCTGTGCCAAGTAAGGAAGCGCCCGCAAAGGTTAGGCACGCGTATACTCCTTTATTGGGAGCTGCGGAGAAGTCTACTTTTTCATTGCCGCCCCAAGTGCTGATGAAGGTGCCTGCAGGTTTTTGCAAATGAGTCCAGGTCGTGCCGTCCCATCCAAACTGGTAAATTTTATTTGCATTATTGTAAGGGGCAAAGCTCACATAAGGTCCGCCCTTCGTCTCTTGCTTCGCCATCGTATTGTTGAAAAAGACGTTCTGCTCACCCGTTGCTCCAGACCACTTCGTAGCATGAGGTCCAGCGCCGTACCAGATCGGGAACCAGGTGCCCTCCAATATATCCTGACCGCCTTCTCCTTCACCCCATGAGCTGTGTTCAAAGGGGATATTGATCGTATTCTGCTCGATCAGATTTCTGCGTTCCCAGCCTCCATGCAAGTTCATATCTGCTGTGAGCGTATTGCTCTGAATAACGTTGCCCGTGGCCGACCATTGAAGAGTCAGATGGCGTACGCGGTCAATCGTGTTGCCAATGATTTTGCTGTCATACAGCTTGGATCCCCGAACATAGCCGTGGCCACCCTTACCCTTGTTCCAAGCGCCGTAAATGATGTTATTGCGAATCTCCATATTTTTGGCGAACTCCGTTACGATTGGATGGGAGCCGGTCATGTATGTGCGGATACCCTTGACCCAGCCATCTTGAGCCCATTTGAATAAAATGCCATGCAGCGCATACTCCAGTGCTCCGTTTTTATACTTGAGGCCAACACCGCCGGGGTTGGTTGTCGCATCGTAGTCGTTGGCATTGATCGTCGAAGCATAGGGGGTGTAGGAGATGTCCTGTGTGAAGTAGAAGTCCTCGAAGCCGACACCTTTTACAGCAGTTACTTTCATTACTTTACTGTAATAGGTCGAGTTGGAGCCGCCCGGATCGGCAGGGAGCTGCCCGCCGTTACTGAAGGGAACATCGAATTCCAACGGCTTATCGAGTGTAAGCGTGTCCCCGCTGACACTGAGGACCGTAAACATTTGCGTCTGCATATGGCCGTTGTAGCGGTATTGCTGCGGGCCTTGCATTTGATCATAAAAGGCGACCGTGTTCGCAGCCCCCACATAGACCGTGTTGCCTGCCTGGAATGAGCTTCCTTTGCCGGAAGCGACCTTTACCTGCGTGCTGCCCTTGGTCCCGCCCCCGGCGGAAGCAACTCGCTCACCGCTCAGCCAGTGGAAATTGATACTGCCTTCATAAGTCGTGTCACCGGAATGCTTGGCCCGGTCTTCGACTCGGAAAGCGGCATAGCCGGGCCACAGCTTCCCGTCAATTAACGGGGCTCCGGGGTTGGCAGAATCCTCCGTGTAAGTGGCCGCCGGTTTAAACACAATCTTTGTTCCGGTCGCAGGATTATTACCCGCACCACGAAGCGTGATATAACTCGCGTCCACGCGAATTTGCTTATTCAGATCAATTTGACCGGCCGGGAATTTAAGAATGGCCCGATTGGTTTCACTTACCATCTGTCCGTTCGCTTTCAGCGTACCGCTTCGAATATCGTCAATTACTTGCTGGAGTGCATTTGAATCGTCAATACCGTCGTTAGCTGTAATACCTTTGGTGCTAAGATCAATGATCGTACCGCTTGTCGGCAGCGATTGTCCACCTTTGTAGCCGGCTGTAGTCCAATTGGGCAAAGAGGGGTCAACGGCTGCTTCAGCTGAAGAAATCCCCAAAGACGAGAAAACAAGGAAAGAGGAAAGCATAGCTGCATAAAATCGCCTTGCTCGTGGGGCTTCCAGCCATTTACTAACATCAAACATTCTAAGTCCTCCTTTAAATACTGGTTTCTTTCGGGTTCAGCATGGCTGAAGCAGGATGCAGGTGGGCTTCACCACCTTTCTATTGAATAACATAATATGGAAATAGAGGAATCACCATACATCAAGCATAACAAAATGTAAGCGCTGCATATTTCAATTCATTGCTTGAAAATGATATTTTATTGCTGTTTTTTTGCTATAATATATAAAAACGCTTTCATTCTGGATTTCACCTTTTTGGAGGGATCGCATGAAGCTTAGCACGAACGTGAACTTAATTAAGGAGCCTTTTCACCTTAACTATCTCAAAACTAGCAATCAACACAGCTGGGAGGTTTTTCATGCCCACCAAAGCATGGAGTTTCTGTACGTGTATGAAGGCGAAGGCACAGCCTACATCCATGGTTACAAGTTTCCGATCGTGCCGGGGACGCTTCTGCTATTCCAGCCCTTCCAGCTGCATCGACTGGAGGTTAGTCAGCTTTTTATTCGGACCGTGTTTATGTTCGATCCTTTTCCGGTGGATTCGGTACTCGTAGCCTTTCCATCCCTTCACAAGTTTTTTACCATCCTATGGAAATCCACGCTGTCTCACCCGGTTTTGTATTTGTCACCCGCCCACAATGAGTTCCTAATTCTGTATGAAATGTTGAATCAAAGGCTGAAAAATGTCTCCACTGCCAAATGGAATGAGGAGTTTCTTTTGTTCGTTATTTCCATTCTGCAGCATCTTCGCCATTACGAGAAAAAGCTGGCCCCCATGAAGAAATCTGCTCTCGAGCCGAAATCCTCCTTGACGATCAAGCTTATTATAGAGTGGGTGGACGCGAATTTTAGAGATAAATTTATGCTGGAAAAGCTGTCGGAGGAGCTTCACTTGTCTACCTTTTATTTGTCTCATACATTCAGCGAAAAGACCGGCAGCAGCTTGACGAAGTTTATAAGCTCCCGCAGATTGAGGGAGGCATGCCTTCTGCTGGAGACTACGTCCAAAAGTGTAAGCGTGATTGCAAGCGAGGCTGGATTCCAGAATGCATCTTATTTCTGCAGAGTGTTTAAAGGAGCCTTGGGGGTAACCCCCAAGAGGTATCGAACCGAGGTATTGGGTGAACCGAAGCTGTGAGGAGAAGGTCGTTATTTCATTAAATTGTGATTTCAATAAAAATAGCTATCTTATATGCGGGTCAATGCGACCGTGAATAAGATAGCTATTTATTTTGCTCATCTGGAATTGGACATGAGTCACCTGGTTGCTTCGCAAGTACTCTTACAAGCGGGTAGACAGTGAATCCCTGCCGGCTGAGATGGAGCTCACCAAATGATACTGTCCCGAGGAAATGCTGAAGCGTGCACTGCCGTCTTCGAAGCTTGCAGCTTCAATTCCTTGAGCCTGAGCCTGAGTCACCTCTAAGGGCTTCCCATTGACCGTAATATGGTTTAATGCTTGGGCGGGTATATAGATGTCACCTACACAGTTGGCAGGAAGCTCCACATCGAGAGTAAATTGATTATCACTGCCGCGTTTCCAGGACACTCGTACCTTTCCAACAGGGAGGCTATGCTCGGCAGTTACGGCTTCCAAGTCGCCTGGCAATGCCGGTTGAATCGTTATTTTATAAGTGTCGAGTGAAGGCTCATACACATAATCTATCCCGGCCAAATACCGGTAAAGCCATTCCTCCAAATGCCCCAGCATAAAATGGTTCTGCGATTTGCCGACAGTCGGACCATCCCAGGCTTCTGTCAAAGTGGTGGCTCCGTGAGCAATTTGATATCCGTAGCTTGGATAATCCGTTTGCCGCGCCATTTTATAAATGATATCAGAATGCCCGCTCTGAGCGAGAGCGAGAAGCACGTAGCGATGCCCGACATCTCCGGCCGTTGTATGATACCCGTGTAGCCGGATATTGTTTATCAAGTGGGAGAGTACCTTTTCCCTATGAGGCTCATCCACCAGTCCTAATACTAATGGCATCGCATTCGAGGTCTGGCTGCCGGTAGCATATTGGCTTGTTTCCGGGTTGAAAAATGCTTCGTTAAACGCTAGCTTAATCTCATCGCGAAGCTTGGCATATTGCCGCGTTTCTTCCGTTTTACTCAAGAAGCTTGAAATTTGCGTAAACACATCAACCATGTGATAGTACATCGCGGTTTCAGTATGGGAGACAGGCGTGTTTTTAGCAAATCCCGGTCCATCATCGTTCACATCGTACCAGTCGCCAAGCCCGTTAGTAACAATAAGCTGCGCGGAGGTTGAGGTTACGTAATCAACATAGGCTCTCATCCCATCATAATGCTCGGTTAAAATGCGGGTGTTGCCATATAAGCGCAGCAAATTCCAGCCCGTAAGCACATAGGCGGCCCCCCACGAAACCGAGTCGCGGAAGCAGTGCCACGGCTCGGAAAATACGACATATTCCGGTGCTGTAGTCGGCACCATGCCATTAGGCAGCTGAGCATCCCGCATATCCTCCATAGTCTTGGTTAGCAGCGCTTCAATCTGATTATTGTAAGCAACCGAAGGGCCCATCAGATGGATTTGCTCCAGCCAACCGAGCTTTTCACGATGAGGGCAGTCCGTGAAGATGCTTTTCATATTGCTTAACACAGCCCAGTTAATGATTTCATGAGTGCGGTTCAATGTCATATCCGAGCTTACGAAGCTTCCGGTGTTTTTTGTGTCCGGGTAAATCATTTGACCCTCAATTCTAACGAGAACAGGACTGTCCTCTACAGCATTCTCATTTGCTTTTGCAGGAATGGCTCCTTCTATTTGCACATAACGAAAGCCGGAATAGCTGAAGCGCGGAGACCAGACCTCCAGACCGCTGCCGCTTGTTATATAATTAAAACGGTAAGGGGAACCTGTCCATTTTTGATTCACACAGCCGTTTTCCTTCAATAATTCCCCAGGAGACAAGGTGATTTGCGCGCCTTTGGGGCCGATGACGGAAATTTCAACCCAACCGGAGAAATTTTGGCCGAAATCGGCGATATATATCCCGGGAGCCGGCTGAGTTATGCTTATTGGCTTGAAGGTTTGCATAATCTTTAAAGGATGCAGCGATTGCGATTTTAATTGGCCGGCAGGAGGCTCGACGATAGCGGCTTGCTTCCAAGCGCTGCACTCCAAGAAATCGGGCTGATCCCAGCCTATTGGCTCGCGGCAGGCATCATAATCCTCACCGCCGTAAATACATGCAAAGGTGATTGGCCCAGCTGCGGTACGCCAATCCTGGCTGCTGGCTATTGTGACAGTCGAACCGTCGGAATAAGTAACCTCCAATTGAACAAGACATCTCAGAGAGCCGAAGGAGCCTTTGAATTTCTTATACCGTCCGCCCGTAACATTGAAAAATCCATTTCCAAGCATCACCCCAATGGTATTAGCGCCTTCCCTAATTTCATTGGTCACATCATAGGTGGAATACAGGCAGGTTTTATTATAATTCGTCCAGCCGGGATCCAGCACATAGTCTCCAACTTTGCCCCCATTCAGGCGGAGCTCATATTGTCCCAAGCCGCAGATGTAAGCTCTGGCTTTGACGACAGGCTTATCCAGCTCAAATTCATATCTGAATATCGGAAGTGCCCTAGTAGATGGTTCTTCATCTGCTGCGCCGATCCATTGAGCCGACCAATCCTTTTCAGTTAGCAATCCCATCTCCCAAAAAGCTGCAGAGCTTTCGGTCATTTGGCCGGCTGAATCCCATACCTGCACCTGCCAATAATATCGTTTTCGAGAGCTTAATGCAGGGCCATCATATATAATATGCACATTCCTTCTGCTGACGACCTTGCCGCTGTCCCATACATCGCCCAATCCGTGCTGGAGGGCTTCCTCCTTATCCGACACCCTAATCCTGTAGGCAGACTGGCTTTCCGAGCGAGCGGATGAAGCTTTGTAGCTCCAGCCAAGCGCAGGTCGTGCGACATCAATACCGATAGGGCATTGCTTACTTTCCACAAACAGTTCATCAACCCACATCTTCCTCAGATCTCCTTTGTAACCGATAGGGCTGTAAAAATGTTTTGTGAAGCAGCCACACTGATCGTTCGGAATTCTTTGCCGTAATTAATAGTTCGGTCCCCATCTCTATAAAGTCTGCATGAGCAATAGAAGTGGTAGAGCACCCCTTTATGAGTGATGACGGATGGCTTGTGGGCAAAAATAGAATCGATGCTGCCTTCTTCCCCAACATAGATGATTGGATCAGGGTATTTTTCCCAATTCAAAAGATCCTTGGACAGCGCAATCCCTTCTTGGGCCTGCTTGTAATTATAACCGAAGAAATACATGATCCATTCGTCATTATGCCGCAAAATACAAGGATCGCTAACAAAGCCGCTGTCCCATCGTTCAGGTGAAACTTTCAGTACCGGGTTATGCTCATATCGCTGCCATTGCATCAAATCGGTGGAGAACGCTACTCCCGTTTGCTCAATCCATCTGCCTTTATTTTTGTTTTTGGCGTTATAAAACAAATAAAAGCTGCCATCTGATTCAATGAGGCATTCCTTGTACAATCCGCCCTTCTCCCAATCGGCGCCTTCCTCTGGAGTTAGAATCGGTTCAGGCAACCGGTTCCATTCGAGCAGGCTTTCATCCTCTGTCCAGGCAATACCTATCTTTGCAGAGCCCTCTTCGTAGCCGAATTCAGGATAGGCGTGGTAGACCAGCCAGTATTTGTTGTTCCATTTCTTGAGGACAGGGGGAGCATCCAACCGATTTTCCTTCAAAATCCATGTGCCGGCTATATTTTTGGAATCCCATCCGGAGCCTTCATTCCGACGTAAAATGACGCCGAGGTGCTCCCATTCCAGCAAATCGTTGCTTGTAGCTAACGCCGTTTGGTAACCCGTATCGTCAAAGCCTACATACATCATGTAAAATTGGTCGTTATGCTGGAATACAAACGGACAATCAACAGCGCGTTCATCAAAATGGCCCGGTATACCTGATCCAACCAGAACCGGTTTACCTAATTTATATGGAGTTAAATAGGGTTCAATATTCATGAGAACAGCCCCTTACAATTTCGATTTTAAATAGATTACTACAATATATGCGCAGGTTGTGGGGGCGATTGCATCTGAATTATGGGCTGATTGTACTCTGGCTTTTATAACGGAACCAAGCAGGATTAAATAAGTCGGATACACCTAATTCATGAGGGAATGAGTGGATTGACTCCCCTTGCGGGCTGGATTATTATGATGCAGCATGGTGGCGTTTTCACCAAAATGCCGCTCGATGATTTTATAAGCTATGTGTTTAAAAAGTCTGTTCTTAAGACCATTAAATTATATAAGGAGAGATCACATGTTTAAACCAGCCGGTATTATTCCAGCACTTATTACCCCTTTTGACGCCAAGCAAAATATAGACGAACCCGCCTTGAGGCAATTGGTTCGCAGGCAGATTGAGGCCAAGGTTCACGGATTATTTTGTTTGGGGACTAACGGAGAATTTTTTTCATTAACTGAGGATGAGAAGCTTCGTGTAGCGGAGATCGTAATTGAAGAAGCGAGAGGCAAGCTTCCTGTATATGTTGGGGCAGGCTGCATCACAACTCAAGAGACTGTGTCGCTTGCTGTGCGCTTGGAGCAGATGGGAGCGGATGCTTTATCGGTTATCACGCCCTACTTTTTAACATTCACCCAGCAGGAGCTTATTGCCCATTATCGTACGGTTGCAGAAGCAACAAGACTGCCGATTATTTTGTACAATATTCCAGCGCGCACGGGGAATTCCCTTCATCCAAAAACGGTGGAAGAGCTTAGCAAAGTTCCAAACATTGTCGGCATAAAAGATAGCAGCGGCAGCTTCGATACCATTTTGCAATTTATTGAGCTGGGTGGTCCCGATTTTGCTGTATTGGCAGGGGCTGATTCGCTTATTTTGGCTACGCTAATGGCCGGAGGTCATGGTGCTATTGCATCGACTGCCAACGTGTTCCCGGAGATTGTCGGATCCATCTATGATCTGTGGAAGCAAGGCGAGCTTGAACAAGCGGAGCTGTCCCAGCGTAAATTAAGAGCATTGCGCAACTCATTCGCACTAGGCACATTGCCAAGCGTGTTGAAGGAGGTCATGAACGAGATGGGGCTCCCGGCAGGGGAATCGAGATTGCCCGTTCAGCCGCTGGCAGCGTCAGCGAAAGCTGAAGTTCGAAGCATGGTAGAGCGCTACAAGGAGGAGGGAGTGGTGAAATGATGCCATTCAAGCCTAAGGATAGAATCGTATTTATCGGGGACAGCATTACAGACAAAGGGAGAAAGAAGGATCCCCTGAAGCTGGGCAATGGCTACGTTAGAATGCTGCACGATTATTTGGCGGTGGAATTGCCGAAGCATTCGCTGAAAATAATCAATGAAGGCGTCTCGGGGAACCGTGTCATTGATCTGGAGAAAAGATGGCGGATGGATGTGCTGGACCATCATCCCCAATGGATCTCAATATCTATAGGCATCAATGATGTATGGCGTCAATTGGATTCGCCTGACGCAGATCAGGTCTACCCTGAGCGATTCGAGGCGGTTTATCGAAAGCTGCTGGAGCAAACGAAGCAATTGCCTGATTGCCGATTGATTCTTATGCAGCCGACGGTCATTAAAGAGTACACGGATTCAACGGGAAACAGCTTGTTAAAGCCGTATGTAACTATTGTTAACCGGTTGGCTGATGAATTCAATGCTGTTCTAGTACCGACACATCAAGCATTTATCGAGTTCATTGAGTGTGAAACAGGGAAGGATCTAACAACCGACGGCGTGCATATGACAACCTTGGGGGATTCCCTGATGGCGGCGGCTTGGATTAAAGCGCTAAGCCATGTTAACCAGCAGTAGATGTTAACGTTTGCGGCCTAGAGCTTGAGCGTCTTACTTAAAGGCTCCCGCCGCTTATTGGCTAGATTAGATGCTGTTGAAGCGAAGCTTTCTTCGTCAATAACTGTTTGGCGAGATCAGCTTGTACACGGTTAATGGTTTTGATTTCTTCGTTCAACTTATTTATTCGCGTCATTTTGCTGCTTAAATCGCTGTGAGATTGACTTAATTTCATATCTCTTTGCAGCTGATTAATTTTCGATTGAGCCTTATCTTTCTTGTTCTTCTCGTTTATGCTTTTGCTTTCTATTTCAGCAATTTCTCGTTGTAATCGATTGACAATTGCCTTGGTGAAATTAATGGACATTCAACACACCCCATAATCATTTAGTATAGCTAAGATACCATTCTACTTGAAAAAACAGGGTTAAGCGAGCAGCGGAAGAAGATTTGTCAATTCCGGCTTTAATTTGGGTTTGAAAAAAGCAAGGACTTTATGCTATCATAAACCATATATTGCGATGAAGAGAAAAAAAGTATGAAGGCTCTTATGTCCAGAGAGCAGAGGAAACGCTGAAACCTTTGCCATAATCCCTTTGTATGATGTCGTCTCTGAGCTTTTGATCGAAAGCCGAGCCCAGCAGGGGCTAGATGAGTAGACTCAAACGGAATGGCACACGTTATCGTGCTGCAGGTAAGGGAAACCTTACCTCATGAGGCTGGAATCGCAAGATTTCGGTAAATCAGGGTGGTACCGCGAAAATTTACCCCTTTCGTCCCTAAGGCTAGGCAGTTTTTCTGTCGCCTTGGGATGGAAGGGGTTTGTTGTTTTTTTAAATGTAAAAGCGATGAAGAGAATAAAATACGAAGGCTCTTATGTCCAGAGAGCAGAGGAAACGCTGAAACCTTTGCCATAATCCTTGTGTATGATGTCGTCTCTGAGCTTTTGATCGAAAGCCGAGCCCAGCAGGGGCTAGATGAGTAGACTCAAACGGAATGGCACACGTTATCGTGCTGCAGGTAAGGGAAACTTTACCTCATGAGGCTGGAATCGCAAGATTTCAGTAAATCAGGGTGGTACCACGAAAATTTACCCCTTTCGTCCCTAAGGCAAGGCAGTTTTTCTGTCGCCTTGGGATGGAAGGGGTTTTGTTTTTTTTAAATGTAAAAGCGATGAAGAGAATAAAATACGAAGGCTCTTATGTCCAGAGAGCAGAGGAAACGCTGAAACCTTTGCCATAATCCTTGTGTATGATGTCGTCTCTGAGCTTTTGATCGAAAGCCGAACCCAGCAGGGGCTAGATGAGTAGACTCAAACGGAATGGCACACGTTATCGTGCTGCAGGTAAGGGAAACCTTACCTCATAAGGCTGGAATCGCAAGATTTCAGTAAATCAGGGTGGTACCACGAAAATTTACCCCTTTCGTCCCTATAGGCTTGACAGCTGTTTTCTGTCGCCTTGGGATGACAGGGGTTATTTTATATTTGAGGAGGCATTCAAATGGAAAAAGTATGTATGTCCACAAACGACTCTCAGTCACATTCTCAGGATTTGATAACTGGATCGGAGGTCCTTTTACGCGGCTTGCTAATGGAAGGTGTTGAATGTGTGTTCGGGTATCCGGGAGGAAATGTTCTTTACATCTATGATGCAATGGTCGGTAATCCAAACTTTAAACACATTTTGACCCGACACGAGCAAGGAGCTATTCACGCGGCGGACGGCTATGCACGCTCGACAGGAAAAGTAGGCGTGTGCATCGCCACCTCGGGTCCGGGGGCGACCAACTTGGTGACTGGAATTGCAACAGCCTATATAGATTCGGTACCTCTAGTAGTCATTACTGGCAATGTCCCAACAACGGTTATGGGTACGGATGCATTTCAGGAAGCGGATATCGTTAGTATTACAATGCCAATTACGAAGCATAGCTACCTGGTACGTGACGTAAATGACCTGCCGCGCATCATTCAGGAAGCCTTTCATATTGCAAACACTGGAAGGAAAGGTCCTGTATTGATCGACATCCCAAAAGATGTATCCAATCAGGCAATGCTTTTTCACCCACCCGGGCCTATAAATTTACGTGGTTACAATGAGATTGTAAGTCCTGTTCAAACGGAGATAGATAAATTAATTCAAGCTATTGCAGAATCCGAAAGGCCGATCATTATTGCTGGGGGAGGGGTGGTGTATTCCAATGCATCAAATGAGCTGCTGGAGTTCGTGAATAGAACGAAAATTCCTGTGACAACCACCTTGCTTGGCTTGGGCGGTTTCCCAAGTGCTCACGACCTATGGTTGGGAATGCCGGGTCATCATGGTACCTATACGGCGAATAACGCATTACAAAATGCCGATTTGGTTATTTCTATTGGTTCAAGGTTTGACGACAGGGTCACGATGAAGGTGGATGGTTTTGCTCCTTATGCCAAACAGATTGCCCATATCGATATTGATCCCGCTGAAATTGGCAAAAACATCAAAACGGATATCGCTTGTGTCGGCGATATTAAGGCTGTATTAAAATATGCCAATACTAAAGCTGTCCCCTCCAAATCGAGCAGTTGGATCCATGAGGTTCACGAAAATAAAGCAAAGTATCCGCTGCGTTACAAAGATTCCGATACGGAGCTCAAACCACAGTTTGTTCTGGAAATGATTAATGAAACAACTGAGGGGGATGCGATTATTACCACTGACGTAGGCCAGCACCAAATGTGGGTCGCCCAATTTTATAAATTTAAACATCCACGCTCCCTCATAACATCAGGAGGTCTTGGAACGATGGGATTCGGATTCCCGTCGGCTATAGGTGCTCAGACAGGAAATCCAAACCGGCTTGTCATTTCTGTGAATGGGGACGGAGGCATGCAGATGTGCGCACAAGAGATGGCTATTTGTGCCATTAATCGTATTCCTGTCAAAATTGTCGTAATCAACAATCAAGTGTTGGGTATGGTTAAGCAACAGCAGGAAATTATTCACGAAAAGCGATACAGCCACATCGATCTTGCCGGTAGTCCTGATTTCGTAAAACTGGCTGAAGCTTACGGAATTAAGGGATTGAGAGCAAGCACTAAAGAAGAAGCTTCCCGTATATGGCAAGAGGCTTTGGAGACAACGGGGCCTGTACTTGTTGAGTTTATAGTGCCTGCAGAAGAAAATGTATATCCCATGGTTCTCAGTGGAACGACGTTAGACCAAATGATAATGGGGGAATTCGAATGATGATTAAGAAGCATACAATGGCTATCCTGGTTAATGATCAACCTGGGGTGCTGCAAAGAGTGTCCGGATTATTCGGTCGTCGTGGCTTCAATATCGATAGCATCACGGTTGGGGGTAGTGAAGAGGCTGGATTATCACGGATGATTATTGTTACTACGGGTGATGAACGAACTATTGAGCAGATAGAAAAGCAGCTTAACAAGCTCATCGATGTGAATCAAGTACTTCACTTAAGTTCCAGGCCGATGGTGTCAAGAGAACTGGCCTTGATCAAAGTGAAGGCGGAGCCATCCGAACGTCCGGAAATTCTAGGAGTGGTTGACACCTTCCGAGCTTCTGTGGTTGATATTGGACCCAATAGCCTGATCATTCAGATGGTTGGAGAGTTTGGTAAAATACAAGCGATGATCGAGCTTTTGCACCCATACGAAATATTGGAGTTGAGCCGGACGGGTACAACTGCCATGATGCGGGACAGAAAATGAGTTCACGAGCTAGCGCTGGAACTGCTTGATCATGCGGATGTATCTTCGGATTTGAACTTCTCCCGCCTGTCCACAAACCCGTACTCCATGTTTGAATGATATTAGTGCTTGGATAGACGATGTCTGACTTTTCCATTTATGGAGGAGTCGGGCTTTTTTTTGTATGCAAATTATTTTCGGCTGTCGACATGTCAGAAATATATAGGGACGTTTACATTATCTTAATCATGCAGCATCTTTGTTTTTACAATTGGTCGTTATACTAAACTAGTATTATTGGAAGAGTAAACGGGAGGGACATCTATGTACAGACTAAAAGCAGGACCAAGTAAGGCTTCATCATTATTGGGTAGATTGAATGTCATTTTTTACTTTTTGTTAATTTGCTGCGTAATAATGCTCTTTTCAAGCACCCGGACGGTGCAGGCCCACGCATACAGCGCGAGCTACACGACTTTAAATTTTGCAAAATCTCAAACGGAAATGACTTATGTAATCGATGAACTGTCGGTTATCGAGTTAACTGACGGCGATGCTAATAGAAACGGAATGCTGGAAGCTGAAGAATTTAACGCGGTAAAGAACCAGATTGAATCGGTAATTAAAGAGAACGTTACTTTAAAAATAAATGGTGAGCCGCAGACATGGTTGAGAGTGAATGATATAACGCTTAATCGTCAAGGGGAAGGAACACAAGTTACACTAAGTGTCGTCTATCCAGCTGTATCGGCTTCACAGGGGATATCTCTTACTGATCAATTATATGCAAACGACATAAAAACCAATTACGTAAATCTGCTAACTATTAATTATGGAGCGCAGAAAAGTACTTCGGCCTTATCCGGTAAAAACCGAGCCTGGTCCATGATGATGTCAGAAAGCGCGTATGCCGGGTTATCTCAAGATAACCTGAAGACACAGGTAAATACTAATGCTGACACTGATCAGCAGGATGCGGCAGCGAATACAACCAATATGACCGCAGGCTGGCTATCGTTTTTTGAGCTTGGCATCAATCACATTCTGACAGGCTATGACCATTTATTATTTTTGTTAGCGCTGCTTATCGCCAGACAAAGCTTCAAGAAATTTGCAGGAATTATAACCGCCTTTACTGTAGCTCATAGTTTGACGTTGACATTATCCGTTATAGGCTGGCTTAATGTGTCTCCCCAGTTTGTGGAGCCTGCGATTGCGTTCAGCATATGCTACGTCGCTATCGAAAACATTTTCCGCAAAAACATTAATAATCGTTGGGTGCTGACATTCCTGTTCGGTTTGATTCATGGGATGGGCTTTGCCGACATACTCAAGGAGATGGATATCCCTACCAGCCAGCTGGCAGTCGATTTATTCAGCTTCAACATCGGGATCGAAGCCGTGCAGCTTTTGATAGTCGTAGTATGCTTACCTATACTTGCCCGTATCCAACATTGGAGGCATTCCCGGGGAGTTGTTATCGCATTATCCTCAGTTGCCTTTATTTTAGGCGGAATTTGGTTGGCTGAAAGAATAATAAAATAGAAGAAGGCGAACACCTTGCGAAGTACAACAGCAAAGAATATACCTGTAAGATCGAACAGCAATCTGTTGGTAGTTATATGTTTAATTATTGTGTTGATGTTGTACCTGTTTTCAGCCAAAGATTTAGGGTTTGTGCTAGGTAATCCCAAGCTGCAAGTGTTTAAAATGATGCTGATCAGTATTATTATCGAGGCCATGCCTTTTATTTTAATCGGAGTGTTTGTATCGGCTCTGCTTCAGGTCTTTGTATCGGAACTAACCATCAGGAGATTGATTCCCAGAAATCCGTTTCTAGGGATTGTAACTGCAGGTATGCTGGGGATTATTTTTCCTATTTGTGAATGCGGCATGGTTCCTGCGATTCGTAATCTAATTAAAAAAGGGATGCCGCTATACGTTGCGTCCACCTTTATATTGGTGGGGCCGATTTTAAACCCCATCGTTTTTTTGTCGACCTTAACAGCCTTTCGCAATCAACCGGTAGTTGCTTACAGCCGTATGGGGGTAGCGATTGTTGTAGCATTAGTCGTTGGCCTTATTATTTATCGGTTTGTAAATCCGAATCAATTGAAGGAAACGCTGCATAAGAATCCTGGACAAGACGGGGGAAGTAACAGCAGCGAGCATTCCGCGCATCCACATTCCCATGAGCTACACAGCCACTCTTCAGGCAATAAGCTTTTAGAGGTTATGAGCCATTCCATAAGCGAATTTTTTCAGATGGGCAAATATTTAGTATTCGGTTCCATATTGGTTGGGCTGCTGCAGATATTCATTTCACAAAATGGACTGGCATCAATGGGAAATAACGTGGCAAGCTCCAATTTAATAATGATGGGACTCGGGTTTATTTTATCGCTTTGTTCAACAGCGGACGCTTTCGTTGCTCAATCATTCCAGACGACATTTTCCAACAGCTCTCTGGTCGGATTTATGGTGTTCGGCCCCATGCTTAATTTGAAAAGCCTTCTTATGATGCTGGCGGTTTTTAGAACAAAATTCGTGGTCATACTCTTCGCTCTTGTATTTGTATTGGTTTTTGCAAGCACAATAGCGCTTCATTGGATGTTGAATTAAAGGCTTATAAGCCATGCAAGGGAAGGTGAATTTGTGAACGTAAAAATCAGCTCTGTCAATGTTCATTATTTTTTAAGAGCGGCGATTTTGACAGGTTTTGCAGTTTATATCGCCTATGTATTAATTTCGGGTGAAATTCTTCAGTTTATCGTTCCGCAGCTTGTCATTTACGTGAAATTAGCCGATGCGGCACTTTTTATTACTGCTGGTTTTCAATTTTATATTGCCTTCCTTTCTCTGAAACAGCAAGCTATCCCCTGTTCATGCGGTCACGATCATCAGGAGTCAAATGATTCTCAGGAGCTTGCTTTCGGGCATCATCATGCTCATGGAATGGATGGATCCTTATGGAAAAATATTGTTATCTACGGGTTATTTATCATCCCGCTTGTGCTTGGGTCATGCTTGCCCAATAAAGCGACTGCCAGCTCCTTGGTCGATAAAAAGGGAATGAATTTAGGCGGTTATGCCGTTCGGTCCATCCAAACATCAGGAGAACTCGTTGAGCTGGGCGGTAATGAAGATCCTGCATTAAAGCAGTTATTTAAAGCTAATGTATATGATCGGGATTATGCCAGATTAGGCATGATGCTGTACAAGCAGCAATCGATTGAAATGAAGGATGAGTGGTTTATTGAAAAGCTCCATGCATTAAATTCCTTTGCTGACAATTTTCGGAATAAAGAGATTCTAATAAAAGGTTTTGTATATCGGGAAGCTGGATTACCTGGCAATCAATTTATTGTAGGCAGAATGGGCATGACTCATTGTATAGCCGATATATCCCCATATGGAATTATAGCGGAGGCGTCCGACTCGAATGCTCTAGCTAATGATTCATGGGTCACTATTACCGGAAAAATAGGAAAAACCGTATACAATGGACAGCCTGTAATAAAACTTATAGTCGAGAAAGTCCAACCCGCAGCTGAGCCGAGCGTTCCTTACGTTTACCCCGACTGGAATTTTGCTTCAAAACTATAACGTTCGCGTAACGAATAAAGAGGTGTTTGCCATGCTGCTTAGCATCGGAAGCTTATTCATCGTTCTTCTTATCACCGGATATTTTATTGCTCGTATACATCGTTACAAGGGATTGATTGCAGGCTCAGCCGGAAAGCTGAGTTCAATGGCGATGGTTGCCGTCTCCAGTGCTTTTCTCGGCATACTGACCGTTCAAACTCTAGAATATCAGATCACCCTAAGTATTGTTATTAGTGGTTTGTTTGCCCTTACGATTGGATTTCTTGCAGGTAAACCGTTTCATATGCTTGATGTGATCAACGGGATATTGTCAGGATTTTTGGGTACACTCATCGGCATTGTTCTTGGCAGTATGATATTCATATCAGGCAACGTCATTATTATTACTGATCTGGGATATATCGTTTGTATTTACTTGCTGTTAAGAGTATTTGATTACCAAATAAATAAGGGGCAGCTTAAGAATGCTCCTCTTACGCCTGCTGCCAAAGGATATCCCTTTATTCAAACCATTCTTCTTGCTTCAGTAGTTTTCGTGATGGTTGGGGGCGTCATATTGAATAAAAGCAAAATCGCAATGGGGCAAATAGGCCAAATACAAAGCCAAGTTACCTCAATGGATGAGGAAAACGATCTTCAAGTAGCGACAATCGATGTGACAGCTTCTGGTTTTAATCCTAAAAATATTGATTTTAAAGCAAATACAATGATCAAGGTCATTTTTAATGTAAGCTCAAACGCAGGTAACGGCTTTAAGCTGGTTTCTAAGGATTTAAAAATTGATGCGCCATTAAAGGAAGGAAAAAATTCATTTCTTCTGGATAATCCTCAGCCTGGAAAATATGAATTTATGCTGGGTACAGGAGATTTCAAAGGAAGCTTTACCGTTACAAAAAAGAAGTAATTGAAAAGTGGTTTATTAAAGAAAACTTAACTTTGTGAAAACATTCTATTTACAAAAGGCTGTTATAGTTGTCAAGCAGTCATTGCCATTACTTCATAGAAAGGGAACAGCAGCAGAATTGACATCAGGACAGGCTTAGTAGTCTAGGGGGGAAATAGTGACTTATATTCAATAAAACGAATGAAGTATACAAACAAGTTGTTGGACGTTGTTAATTAGGGTTTGGATATAAATGGATGGAATGATTGCATCCTTTTTTTTTATGCTAACTGGAGGTGTGCGCAGAATGTTTGGTCTTATTAATAAAAATAAAAGATGGTATAGTCTTGCGTTGATTGTAATGATGTTGGTAACGATGATTTTACCAAATGCCGGAGTTCAAAAGGTATTTGCTGCTCCAGAGATTGTTGCGGGGTGGACCTTTTCCACAGCAGCTACGAGCCCTGTGGCAATCGCTGCGACCAGCGGAACCAATGCTAACTTAACGAATGCATTGTTTACGGTAAGCGGGGAGCGGGGAGTTAGTTACACGGCTTCGGACGCAACAGTTTACACTAGCGGCTGGCAAACAGTCGGAGGCTATTGGCAAGCGCAGCTCAGTACTAAGGGTTACTCCCAGCTAACCCTTACCTCTAAGCATTTCGGCACTGGAACAGGTCCGAAGGATTTTAAAATTCAATACAGTACAGATGGTACTACGTTCAATGATGTTCCTAACGGGTCGTATGTAAATACAGCTACGATTACAGCGGGTCCGGACAATCTTGCATTGCCTAGTGAAGTGAATGATAAGCCCACTGTCTATATTCGCTGGCTTAATTATACAACTAATCCTATTAGCAGCGGTACCGCGACCGGGAGTGGAGGCAACAGTAGAATCGCCGGCATCGTTATTAATGGCGTGAAAATGGGTCAAAGCCAAAGTGCTGCCCCTAATGCGAATAAAATCTCTTTTAATACGTTGACGAACGTTTCGAGCGTTAGCGGAGCTGTTTATGGCGGAGCTAATGTGAAGGTTTATCTTGCCGATAATTCCGTAGCAGGTACCGGAGCAGCGGACACAAACGGTGCTTTTAATATCACAATTAATAATCCCAATTCAGAGCGCAAAGTTTACATAACTTCTCTGGAGAGCGGAAAAACCGAAAGCAGTAAAGTATCTGTTGATTTTGGAGCGATTCCAAAAACGAATAATCCGGATGCAAGCAAAATTACTTTATTTGATGACTACACGACGCTAAAAGGTGCTCCGGGAGCCGTATATGGGCTTGCTGCTGTTAAAGTTTATTTACCGGACAATACGCTTGCAGGGACAACGAATGCACTGAGTGACGGTTCATTCAATTTGACGATCGGCAATACGGCTCACAGCACATCCGTATTAGTATCAGCGATGGCAAGCGGCAATGACGAAAGCGATAAAGTGACTGTATCCATTCAAAAAACATTAAAGCCGGATGCAAGCAAAATCGCATTTACAAAATCAACATCGGTGACTGGGTCCGCCGGAGCTGCTGCGAATAATGCCCAGATTAGCGTTTATTTCGATGACAATACAGTGGCCGGCACAACGGCTGCGACTGCGAACGGCTCGTTTAATCTAACCATTACGAACCCTGGAGGCAAAAATGCCGTATACGTAACCTCCAAAGAAACCGGTAAAATAGAAAGCGATAAAACAACGGTTAACGTATCCGTTCCCGGCGCATCTTATTCCCCGGGAGACGTTGTATTAAGCCAGCTTTATGTTAATGGTGGCAATGGCGGCGCATTCTACAAAACGAAGTTTTTTGAGCTGTACAATACAACAAATCAGGATATTAATTTTAACAATGAATGGGCCCTTATTTATACCTCAGCAACTGGAACGAGCTTTGGAGCAGGTAGTAAGCTGAATGGTACGATCAAGGCTCATGGATATTTTCTTGTAGCGGGAAGTACGGGGGGAACAGGTGCAAATCTTCCCGTAACAGCGGATCTAACGACCACTATTAATCCCAGTGGTTCTACGGGAGGCATTTTTGCCCTTGCTAATTCTATTACCGGTTTAAGCAGCCAAGATGATTCCAAAGCGATTGATATTGTGGCTTTTGGTAATGGGACTACCACCAGCTTCGCAACGAAAACAGATCACTGGGGCTCTCCAATCTATAACACGGGCATCGGAGGCGGGACCCTGCTGCGTAGAACCAATACAGGCTCCGATCCGAGGATTGCGTTTGGTTTAGGCAACGGATGGTTTACGAAAGACCCATCCAAGGATTTCGTAATAAATGCTCCTTCCAGCCCATCCCAGCCGGATGAAGTTATTATTCATAACTCTAAATTCATGACTTCACCGGATTCAACCTTAATTACCTTTACACAAGCTAGTGGGACCGCGTCCGTCTCAGGCGCAGCGAATGCCGTTCCGGCATCTGCTACAGTAAAAGTGTATTTGTATAATGGGGAAACCGTTTCATCCGTTCAACAAGCTACGGCAGCTGCCAACGGATCGTTCTCATTGAGTTTCTCTAATCCCGGCAACAATCAGTCGATTTATGTAACTCATACGGATTCGACTGAGCCGACCCCTGTTGAAAGCAAATATTCCCGAGTCAATGTAACGGGATATCCAAACGCGGTTACACCTATTGATCAATTACGCATCAATGATGTGAACGGCTTTCCATTAAATCTGGGCTATGCTGCGACCATTGAAGGAGTTGCGACTTCGAACAATAACGCACTTGGAGCCGAGAAGACCCATTTCTATATTCAAGACGCAACCGGCGGTATCAACATTATTGACGGTAAAGCTCCAGTGACCGCTATTCAGGCTGGCAACAAATTCAAAATTGACGGGCATGTTGTATTTACTGCCGGGACAACCCGATTTGTTCCGACAACAATTACTCATGTAGGCCCGGATCAAACTCCTGCTCCTCAATTAATCAGCTTGAATTCGATGAATAGCTATGCAACAGCAGAACCATTGGAAGGTAAGCTGGTCACGATCTCAGGAACAGTAACGAATATACCTTCATCCGGTCCGGATTATGACATTTCCATCACCGATGATGCAGGAAATTTATCCATTGTACGTATATTAGGGACTTCCGGCATTGATGTAAGTAATGGAGCAATTGAACAAGGAGGAACCTATGCCTTTACAGGTATCGTGGGTCAATCCAAAAACAGTTCTCCTTTTAAAAGTGGATATTATGTGCTTCCAAGGTCGGCTTCCGATGTAAAAGGGGAGCTGCAGTTCACACATACTCCGCTAGTCAAAGCTTATATCGGAATAGATGTTTCCTTTACTGCCGCTGCTAAAAATGCGGATTCCGTTACATTGTATTATAAAGGGACGGCAGACTCGACTTTTAACCCGATTATTATGAGCTCGGCAGACGGTAAGAGCTACAATGGAAAAATACCGCAAGCAAGTATGCCAGCTGGTAAATTGTTATATTACATCGAAGCAAAAGGGAACGGAAAGACACTATCTTCCGGGGACTTTAACAATCCGATCAGCATTGATGTTGTAGAAGACAAAGACGGTCCTGCATATACGAATGCATCACCTGCAAATGGTGAAAGCGTTGATACAGGCCACCCTGTTATTTCTGTAGCTTTAGATGATCCTAACGGGGTAAACACGTCATCAGTCAGCATAAAAATCGATGGCAATGATTTCACTTCAAAAGCGGCCATATCTGAAAAAGATATCAAGTTAGCTTTGACCTCAGACAATGATCTATCTGTAGGCGTTCATACAGTTGCTGTCTCAGCTAAAGATAAGCTTGGTAATTTATCCGCTTATTCCTGGAGCTTTGAAGTACTGCAAAGATTTATCGGAGGCAATCATTACAGGGGAACGACCCATAATCATACCAATATTTCGCATGATGCGGATGGTGCGCCTGAAGACGCCTTAAAGGCAGCGGAGAAATATCAATATGACTGGTTTGCCTTTTCCGATCATTCCCATGACATTGATTCAAGTCTTGTAGGTAAAGATTCCGTAGATCATAACGGAATGAAAGAGCGTTCAGGCGGAGCGAATTGGCAGCTAACTAAAGATTTGGCCAATCGCTATACGAAAAACGGAAGCTTTGTAGTCTTTCCGGCATTTGAAATGACTTCAACAACATGGGGCCATTCCAATGTGTTTGGAACAAGTAATTTTATTGATCGCGTAGAAGAAGGCGGAACCTACCAGGATCTCAAAAATTATTACAGCTGGGTTTTGACATATGACAACATCGTAGCTCAATTCAATCATCCTGCGATGTCTGCAAATGCATTTGCAAACTTTATTCCCTACGATAAAAAAGTGGACAAGCTGTTCACAATGCTTGAAGTAGGTAATGGTTCGGGCAAATACTCGTATGCGAATGCTCAGGATAAGTTTTTTAATGCGCTTGATTTAGGCTGGCACGTTGCTCCTACATACGGAGAGGACAACCATGACGCAACCTGGGGACAAACCAAAAACCGTACTGTAATTGTAGCTAACGACCTTAGTCAGGAATCCCTTCTTGATGCAATGAGAAAAATGCGCGTATACATGTCCGAAGATCCTAACTTCAAGCTGGATGTTTTGGCAAGCGGCTATTATATGGGTTCAACAGTGGATACCAAAACATTGGAATTTAATATAACCGGCAGTGACCCTGTATTGGAAGCTTCCTCAGATCCCAAATACAGCTATCTGAAAACAACCTCCAATGATAATATCTCGAAGGTTGAGTTGATCACGAATGGTGGAAGAGTCGTAGACAGCTATATTCCAACTTCCGATTCTACATCGTTTAATTGGAAACCGAGCTTTACCGTTTTGGGCGGTCAGCAATGGTTTGTTGTTAGAGTTACACAAAAAGACGGAGATCGCATCTATTCTTCACCAATCTGGTCTCCAAACCAAGATCTAGCTGTACAAGTAAGCAATGTTGATGCAACCGAAGGAGCCATTATTGGTGGACTTCCTGCCGACTTAAAAGCAGGAATCAGCAATCAAGGAAGCATTAATGTAAGTAATTTAGTTGCTCATTTTTATTACGACAGCATCGATTCCCAGCATTTCATAGGAGATGCAACGATTGATTCGCTTCCGGCCAACACTTCTGGCTCAGCGAGTGTGAAGTGGTCAAATCCGGTCGTTGGAGAGCATAAGGTTATTATTGTGCTTGAGGCCAAAGACGGGCATGATCTTGGGAACAATAAATTTGAACAGCAATTTACGATTAAAGCGCCACTAGGTAAAATCATACTGATCGACGCTACCCATCAAAATGAGAATACTACATTAGATGCCGGTTCGTATAAAGATAATTTGAAATTATTTACGGTTATGATGAGAAAGCAAGGGTATACAGTGCTTGAAAATACGGCACAGATCACGGATCAAGTGTTAAGCAACGTGAACGTATTGATGGTTACGCATCCTGCTTCTGCCTACACGACGAATGAAGTTTCAACAATTAATAAGTTTATATCTAACGGTGGGTCGCTATTGCTGACTGAAAAAAGTAATTTTGGCGGCTCCAATCAAAATGCAAACAGCTTATTGTCTGGAATAGGCTCTAGTATTCAAGTAAATAATGATGGCGTATTTGATGAAACAAAGGAGGGAAACTTCTGGAGCACTCCTTTGACATCCAATTTCTCTGTGCGGCTGCATCCGACACCGGTAAATAACAATTTAACGGATTTTGTTCCAACGATTGAATATTATAGTGGAGCAAGCTTGGCCGGAATTGGCGGGGCAGGAAATAAAGTTGCACTTAAGGACAGCAGCTCCGTAACGGTTCTCGTAAGAGGGAACGAATCTACATTCCAGGATACGCCAAGTGTTAAGTCTGATGCGGTTCCTTACAATGTATTCACGGCTAATGGGAAAAACGGTCCGCCCCTGGATTCAATAACCGGTGGAACGGCAATACCATTAATCGCTTCAGAAACAATTGGGAATAGTCGGATAATCGTTACTGGGATGAATATTTTCAATGATAAACAAATGGATGAGACGTACAATCCGAAGGGGAACGATCCTTTCGCGCTTAACGCAATCAATTGGTTATCTCATCTTGAATCCAAGGTGCTCCCTATTGGTGAGGCTCGTACAAAGCCTGAGGGTACGGAAGCAATAATTCAAGGTAAAGTAACGACCACAGCGTTCTATGACGCCGTTTATGTTCAGGATGAAACTGGCGGTATCATGGCATTTAACGAAGTGCCGGCCGGAAGCCTTGCAGTTGGGGACACCGTTCGGATATACGGGCACATTAAAATATTCGAGAATAATACAGAGCTGGAGTTTGATAAGTTTTCAAACAGTATTGTTAAACTCAACACATCTCCTGGAGCTCCGGTTGTTCCTAAAGCCGTCAGCACACTGGAGGCATATGCTGAAGCTAATCAGGGCCAATTAGTTAAAGTCACTGGTAAGGTCACAGAGATACCGGATGGTAACTCTTATATTATTAACGATGGTTCAGGAGCTGTCCTGGTTTTTGCGGATGGATATATTATCAATCAAACCGGACCTATTCCGAAGCTCCAAAAGGGAGATACGCTTGAAGCGGTTGGTCTTACTGGTAAATATGCCGATGGCAAACGTGTTCGGGTGAGAGATACGAGGGAGCTAAAAGCATTATCGCTCTCTGGCCGAACAGCAGCAGAAGTAGCGGCAGAGATCACAGCCGTAGCGGCACCGGCGAAAGACGCGACAAGCATAACGCTGCCAAGCGTACCGGCGGGCTATACAATTGCGATCAAAACATCGAGCCATCCGGAAGTGATAGCAACGAATGGAACTATTGTGCCGCAAGGGACGGAGACGATTGTAAACCTCGTGTTTACAATCACGAGAACCTCGGACAACACGACAGCGGACACAGCCAGTCTTGCAGTCATCGTACCGGCGACTACAAACGTTAACTTAAAGTCGCTGCAATTAAGTGGTGCAACGATTAATTTCTCAAAGGACAAATCGGAATATACGCTGAGTGTGGGAAATAACGTAAGCAGCGTAAGCGTTACGGCAGCCGCAGACGATTCAACCGCCATCCTGGAAATTAACGGGGATACGGCGAGCAGTAAAGAATTCAATCTGTCTGAAGGTTTAAACACAATTACGGTAAAAGTAACAGCAAAAGACGGAACAGCACGAAAAATATACACCTTGCTGATTACAAGAGCGGTTTCTATAACAGTAACCAATACGCCAGTGCAAGTAACAACAGAGCCAGTAAGTTTAATCATTCCATCAGGGGTGACTAATGCCAAAGTACAAGTCACACCTACTACAGTAGGAGATACTAAACAAGCTACTATGCCTTTGGTGGAAGCGAAGGAAACAACTTCAATAGGCGAGGTTAGCCTCTCCCTGCCTTCCGGAGTAACTATTTCCGCTCCCGCCGCTTGGGATGGAACGATTAAGCTGCCAGAGGTTCTGTCAAACAATAGTGTTGCTGCAACCAACGGAATTGTAAGTGCAGTAATCGAGGTCGGTGTACCGGAGCTAACATTAACTTTTGACAAAGCTGTAAGGCTGTTAATACCTAACCAAGCAGGAAAATCAGCCGGATTTGTTAGAGACGGAGTCATCGCACCAATTACTAACACGCTAACAGCGGATACTCAAGAAGAGGCTGACAGTAAACTTTCGGCTGGTGGAGAGGCGAAAATCGATGTAGGCAACGACCTAGTAATTTGGACGAAGCATTTCACCAAATTTGTTAGCTATACCGAGTCCCAGCCTACTTCAAGCAGCGGCTCACATCGTGGGGGAGGAGCATCGGCTGTTAACACGGATATGATTTCTGCAGCTGTTGGCGGAACCATTATTAATAATGGAGTCAAGATTGCCATTCCGGCAGATGCAATCAATTCCGACATTAAAGTGACCGTAGAGAAAGTAACTAACACGGCCGACCTAGCTACAGATGCAACCCTCAAGCTGGTAAGTGATATCTTTGAAATTAAGAAGGACAAAGAGAATCCATTTACCAAAGCTATTTCGATCAGCTTGCCTTTCGATAAGACGAAGGTTGACACTGAAAAGTCAAAATTGTCGATTTATTGGCTCGATGAAACAGAACGGAAATGGACTTCATTAGATAGTCCGCAAGTGGATATCGTTAATGGTGTAGTAACCGGTTCTGTAAATCACTTAACAAAATTCGCTGTTTTCTCAACCAACATTCAAGACGCATCAACATCAACACCAACTAAACCTGCTTCTTTGGATCTAACGGATATTAAAGGCCACTGGGCAGAGAATAGTATTCGTGAATTAATTAAGGCAGGCGCAATTGATGGATATCCAAACGGAACGTTCGGACCCGAAAGAAATATCACCCGTGCCGAATTTGCAGCAGCAATGGTAAAGGCTTTAGGCCTTAAGGAAAAGAGTGGGAAAATATTCGCGGATACCGCTAACCACTGGGCTAAAAAGTCAATTGAAACCGCCGCGGCCTATGAAATCATCTCGGGCTTTAGCGATAATTCCTTTGGACCAGATGATTTGATTACCCGTGAACAGATGGCTGCAATGGTTGTCCGCGCGGCTAAGCTGCCAATGATGACGAGTGGAACCAAATTTACAGACAGCTCGGACATTTCAGAGTGGGCCAAACTGGAAGTGGACGCTGCAGCAGCCAATGGTACAGTGAATGGGTATGCAAATGGAACATTCAAACCAAAAGCAAATGCAACGCGCGCTGAAGCTGTAACCGTCATTTTAAAAGCAATAAAGAAATAAACAGATTTCATAAGTTGATAGCTGTCCCAAAAGAATAGATTCAGACAAACTAAAAGTTCCACAAATTGTAAAAAAAGAACCTTAATCACCATTGTAAAACGGGGATTAAGGTTCTTTTTTGGCTAAATAGGTCTGGGTTTTACAAGGATGCTGTTTTGTTAGGGGTCATGTTTTGATCTTTGGCTTCACTGACATTCTTTAACACGTTAATGGTAAACAGGACTACAGCAATAGCGGTCAAAGTCCCGCCCATCGCAACTACAGGCTCCGCGGCTTCCACTCCATTAAGAAGGAACACAAGCCCGATCATCATTATCGGCAATCCGATATTGTGCAGCCAGAAATGGATTTTTCCCAGTATGGAAGAGGCAGCCTTCGGAAATACATGGTACACAAAACCCGCTAATGCAAGTGAAACCCAGCCAACCAAATTGATATGGGCATGTACAGAAGCGAATTGAAATTGGTGCGTGATGGACATAAACATTCCAAAAAACACACCTACAACAAAATAAACAGAAGCAATTTTTATTAACTTAGCACCCATAAGACAACTCCTCTTCAAGTATTTAACAAAATTCGATCCAGATTAGAGAACCCCTCAGCCCTCTTAATTATGGGCAATACCCTGGTGGAACCAAAAGAGTCTTAGCTCCTGCATTTTACATGACCAAGTAATGAACATCTATGATCGGGTCATCTTGGGTTGCGCTTATCCGCTTCGACAAGGGGTACTTTTCTGGATCCTGTACATATCGCAGGGAAGGCTTCAACAATTGAGTAAGGGCTCGATATTACCATTCGTTATTTCACTAAAAATGCAAGTGTCGCCTATAGAAAGGATAAATTCGACCTATAAACGATATGCAAACTTCCTTTAAACTTGTACCCATGAGTAGTGAAATGGATTAATAAAGGAGCATATTCGAATGACATTTGAGGTTGAGCCGACGGAAGGAAATAGTGAATGGTTTACTAATGACCGTTTCGGTTTGTTTATCCATTGGGGACTATATTCATTGGCTGCCAGACATGAATGGCTGCAGTCACGGGAGAAATTAAGCGGGGAGAAGTATAGCAGCAAATATTTTAACCGGTTTGATCCGGATTTATATGACCCTGAGCTGTGGGCGCAGCTAGCAGCTGATGCAGGCATGAAATATTTCGTGGTAACGACCAAACATCATGAAGGCTTTTGCTTGTGGGACAGTAAGCTTACCGATTACAAAGCGACCAAGTCGCCTGCCGGGCGCGACGTTCTGAGACCGATGATTGATGCATTTAGAAGCAGGGATATGAAGGTCGGATTGTACTATTCCTTGATTGACTGGCATCATAAGCACTATACCGTTGATACCAAGCATCCGCTCCGTCTTGATCCGGAATTTATAGCTGGAAGCAAAGAACTGGATTTCTCAATTTATCGCGATTATTTATACGGTCAAACGAAAGAGCTAATGACGGAGTTCGGCAAAATAGACCTGATGTTTTATGATTTTTCATTTCCTTCGGAGAATGGATTGCCCGGTAAAGGCAAGGAGGATTGGGGCAGTGAAGAATTAATTCGTTTGATCCGGTCCAGGCAGCCGGGCATTTTACTGAATGATCGCCTCCAGGTTGGAGGAGATATAACAACGCCGGAGCAGTATATGCCTACCAAGTGGGTTCAGGTGAACGGCAAGCGCGTCGTATGGGAAACCTGCCATACCTTCAGCGGTTCATGGGGCTACCATCGAGAAGAGGAAACATGGAAAAGCGTGGACGTCTTAGTCAAAATGCTGATAGATGCAGTGAGCCGCGGGGGGAATCTGCTGTTGAACGTTGGTCCTACCGGGCGTGGTGAGTTTGATGAACGGGCCATAGACAGGTTAAAAGGAATTGGCGAATGGATGAAACGGCATAGCCGCTCGATTTATGGATGCACGCAGGCACCTGATACCTTGGAGTGCCCTCAAGATTGCCGCTTGACGTATAACCCGCAAACAAATCGTATGTACGTGCATGTGTACAGCTGGCCATTCAAAAATATTCAGCTTCACGGCTTGGCGGGCAAGGTCGAATATGCCCAGTTGCTGAACGATGCTTCCGAAATTAGGTTCAAGCAAGGCTTTGTGGCAAGCGGTATAGATAACGGAGCCTTCAAGGAAGGCAGGGACGAGAATACACTCGTATTGTCTCTGCCTGTTAAGAAGCCGAATGTGACCGTTCCGGTAATTGAATTGTTTTTAAAATAAATGAACTTAAGAGTCTATGGGACGATAGACTTTCGTGAATATTTATTCATATGGTTATGGAGGGATAAGGGAATGGTACGGAAAGTTTACGGCCGCCTTTGAAATTAAGTTGTTACCGCAAGCTATATTAAAGACAACTTAAATTTCCCGGGGTCCCCGCAAAGTATTCGGAATCCTCTCCAACGCATAATCTTCACTTTGTGGGGTAGAGTAGCGGTGGAGTAGCATCCCTTTTCTGTAATAACCAATATGGTGGATAGATATTCACGAGCTTGCTTTCATCTGAATAGACTCCTAAGTCTGGCCAGGGAGGATTATGCAATTATGAAAGGCATTACACTTGCTTATGATCACAATCCCGCCCCGCGGGTGAATATGGGAATCCAACTGCTCAAACAAGCACTGCAGGATTCTGGATACGATGTATTCGAAGAAGCGGTATCCTGGACATGGGATAGCTATCGGTCGATAGCTGGAAGAAAGCTGTTTGTCGGGAACCGCAGCGAATCTCAGTTTCTTCAACAATTGGAAGAACGTGATGTTCTGCTGTACCACACGGAACCCCCGGAGGGAGAAGGCTTCTATGCAGTCTCGTGTCCAGGAAACATGGTTGCTGTTTCCGGAGGTAACGACTCGGGGGTATTATACGGCTGTTTGGAGCTTGCTGAGCGTATTCGCACTGCGGGGCTGCTGCCGGAAGATATCGCTTATGGGGATGCGCCACGGTTTGCCCTGAGGGGGCCGGCTATCGGCCTGCAGAAAACAACAGTTGAGCCGCCGCGCCAAACCTATGAGTACCCGTTGACGCCTGGCCGATTTCCATGGTTTTATGATCGTGGCTTATGGCTGGATTTCCTCGATATGATGCTGGAACAGCGCTGCAACATTTTTTATTTATGGACCGGTCATCCGTTCTCTTCTTTGGTTCGATTGGAGGATTATCCCGAAGCGCTCGAGGTTACGGAAGAGGAGTTTGCTCTGAATGTGGAGACCTTCCGCTGGTTGACGGAAGAGGCGGATAAACGGGGCATATGGGTTGTGCTCAAATTTTATAACATTCATATTCCTCTGCCGTTTGCGGAGAAGCATGGCTTGAAGCTGCATCAACCCAAGCCGCTGCCATTAACCAGCGATTATTATAAGAAGTCCATTTCCGCATTTGTCCAATCGTTTCCGAACGTAGGGCTCATGGTGTGCCTTGGGGAAGCGCTGCAAGGGCAAATTTACGGCGTGGAATGGTTTAACGAAACGATTATAGCCGGTGTGCTCGAAGGGCTGAAGGATCTGAACGTTAAAGAGAAGCCGCCGATTATTTTACGCTCACACGCCATTGAACCGCAAAAGGTTATCGAAGCGGCGCTGCCGCTTTATCCGAACTTATTTACGGAAGCCAAATATAACGGTGAATCTTTGACGACCTACACGCCGCGGGGCAAATGGAAGGACATTCATAATCGCCTTGGCTCCATGAAAACTGTACATATCGTCAATGTGCACATCCTTGCTAACCTGGAGCCCTTTCGTTACGGATCACCATCCTTTATCCAGAAAAGCATGCAGGCTGCCAAATACCGGCTCAAAGCGAATGGGCTGCACCTGTACCCACTCTTTTTCTGGGATTGGCCCTTTGCACCCGATAAAGTTGAGCCAAGACTGAGACAATTGGACCGTGACTGGATTTGGTTCGCTTCCTGGTTTCGATATGCATGGAATCCCGATCGTGAACCGCAAGCAGAACGACAATACTGGATTGGAGTGCTGGGGCAAAGATACGGCAGTTTTGAGGCGGGCGAAGCTATACTTGATGCGTATGATGCCTCAGGGGAATGTGCGCCTAAGCTGCTGCGCAGATTTGGCATTACGGAGGGCAACCGCCAGACGATGAGCCTGGGAATGACGATGAGTCAGCTGACGAACCCTGACCGTCATATGCCATGGGCGGATTTATGGGAATCGCAGGCGCCTCAGGGCGAACGTTTGGAGGACTATATAACAAGAGAGCTGGCGGGCGAAGCACATATCGGAGAAACACCGCCGGAAATTATAGCGGATGCAAAGCGTCATGCGTCGGATGCTGTACGGGCAATTGAACGTGCGCAATGTTCGGTAACAAGCAATCTGGACGAATTTCAGCGTTTGGCGAGCGATATGTATGCACTTCAGCATATGGTCGAGGTGTATGTGCAGAAGGTTCAGGCCGCTATGCTCATATTGACCTATAAACATACGGTCCATGGGGAGTTTTTTAATGGGCTTGACTTGCTGGAGCAAGCAGCCATGCATTTGGAAACTGGCTTGGAAAGCTATCGGGAGCTGACCCGTATAACCGAGCAGACGTATCTGTTTGCTAACAGCATGCAGACCCCTCAACGAAAGGTTCCTGTTCGCAACGGTCTTGAATTCGGACATTGGAAGCAATGCTTGCCGATCTATGAAACAGAGCTAAACCAATTCAAGCTGCATCTGGAGGAATTGAAAGCAGGTACACTGCCGGAGGCACTACAAAACTTGAAGGAACCTATTGTTCCTTACCGGGAAGTACATTTTAAGCTGCTGTCTGACGATGCAGAGCTGTTCCGTGTGGAGAAAGGGACTCATGTATTTACGGATGGAGATATTCATATCGTCAGCTGTGCGGAGGAATTGAATGGATTGACGGGGATCCGCTTTGGACAAATGGAAGCAGGGTTGAAAGGGATCACACTTGATATTGAGCTGGAGCAGCCTTCACAAGTGCTGATCGGGTATTTCAATAATAAGGATCAGCAGTGGCTTCAAGCACCAAGCCTGGAAGAAAATACACATGCGGACGATATGGGCGGATACGCTCCGGTTCTGCGTAAGGGACTCCGCTTGTATGCTTATCCTTCTGTAAATGTACACGCTTTTAACTATGAAGCGGGACGCCATACGTTAGACTTTGGCAGAGGAGCCTACTTGATTCTCGGCATAGTCCCTATAGATCAAGTTATGCGGCCGCGTGATGTGGAGCATAAGAACGATGGCGTCGACACTTTGGATTGGTTGTACGAATAGCGCAATAATCAGCAGCAAAGGTAAACGAGGAGGGGGAGTTTATGCCCGGCAAGAAACTGACACTTTGGTACAAACAGCCTGCTCGCAGCTGGTTTGAAGCTCTTCCTGTCGGCAACGGCCGGTTAGGGGGTATGGTGTATGGGGGAGCAGACCGTGAACGTATCGTTTTGAACGAAGATACACTCTGGTCGGGAGAACCAAGGGAAACCATTCGTTTCGATGCGGAACGTCATTTAGACTCTGCGCGTGAATTCATATTTTCGAGAAAGTACACGGAAGCGGAAGCCATAATTGAACAATACATGGAAGGGCCTGATATTGAATCCTACATGCCGTTAGGTGATGTAGAGCTTATTTTCGATACGGCTGGCGAGATTTCTGAATACCGAAGGGAACTGGATTTGGATGAAGGTATGGTGCGGGTGAGCTACCGTATGGATGGCGGCTTATGTACGAGAGAAATATTCGTCTCTGCGGTAGATCAAGTGATGGTCATACGTTTGAATAGCGAGAACAAGACCAGCTTTACCGCTATACTGCATAGTCCGCTGCAATATTCGGTTCGCCGTTTGTCAGGAAACTCTATCACACTTGGTGGCCGAGCGCCTGCTCATGTTCTTCCCAATACAGTGAAATCCTCGGAGCCTGTGCAATATGAGGATGGAAAAGGAATGAGCTTTGAAATTCAATTACAGGCATCGGCTAATCATGGCAAGGTAGAGGTCAACGGAGGACGTATAACGGTCAGCGGCAAGGGTGAGATCACCCTAATCTTAAGCGCAGCAACGAGCTACAACGGGTTCGATAAAAATCCGGCCACATCGGGTAAAAATCCATCCGAGCTGTGCAGCACATGGCTTAGGGCAGCAAATCAGCAAGGATATGAACGGTTGAAGGAGCGCCACAGGGACGATTATTCAGCTCTATTCGGTAGAGTCGAGCTTGAGCTGTGCGGTGAGGATAAGAGCAGTCTACCTACGGATGAGCGAATCAAAGATGTCCGAAACGGGAATGGTGATCCTGGATTATATGTATTATTTTTCCAGTATGCGAGATATTTGCTCATTTCCAGCTCCCGCCCCGGTTCGCAGCCGGCGAATTTACAGGGAATATGGAACGACAAGATGCAGCCTCCATGGTGCAGCAGTTGGACGACCAACATTAATATTGAGATGAACTATTGGCCTGCGGAGGCGGGCAATCTTGCTGAATGCCATGAGCCGCTGTTTGAGCTGATCGAGGGATTAAGAATCACTGGGCGGAAGGTGGCGGCAGTCCATTATCGCTGCCGGGGCTGGACCGCGCATCACAATATCGACTTATGGCGCACGGCAACGCCCGTTGGTGGCTCGCCTAGCTGGGCATTCTGGCCGATGGCGGGAGCGTGGCTGTGCCAACATTTGTGGGAGCATTATGCTTTCAGCCAGGATGAAGCGTTTCTTAGGCGAGCGTTTCCGGCCATTAAGGAAGCTGCCCTTTTCTGCCTCGACTGGCTCGTCGAGGGCCCGGATGGCCATCTAGTTACATGCCCGTCCACCTCGCCGGAAAATTTCTTTATCACACCGGATGGACAGTCTAGCAGTGTGACGAAAGCTTCGACAATGGATTTGCTGCTGATCAGGGATTTATTTACGCACTGCATAGAAGCAGGTCAGCTTTTACAGCTGGACTCTGCATTAAGAGAGCAGCTCCAGAATGCCCTGCTGCGACTTCCCCCTTTGCGTATAGGTTCCTTCGGACAGCTGCAGGAATGGGATGAGGATTTTGAAGAGCAGGAACCGGGTCATCGTCACATCGGGCATTTGATCGCACTTCATCCGTTGGATCACGTAACATTGCACGGAGAGCCCGGGCTGGCGCAAGCATGCAGGTCAACGCTTGAACGGCGTTTAGCCCATGGGGGTGCGCATACAGGCTGGAGCTGCGCCTGGACCGTGAACTTCTGGGCAAGGCTGGGCGAGCCCGAGGAAGCAAGCCGCTTCCTGCATGCTTTGCTGGCAGGGCTTCATCCGAACATGATGAATGCTCACCGGCATCCGAAGGTAAAGCAGAATATTTTCCAAATAGATGGAAATTTTGGCGGGATGTCGGGCATGGTTGAGATGCTTCTGCAAAGCCATGCAGGCATAATTCGACTCTTGCCGGCGCTGCCTTCCGAGTGGAGCGGTGGAGCTGTTAAAGGACTTAGAGCCCGAGGAGGCTTCGAGATAGATATGGCTTGGGACAATGGGATGCTGTCACGAGCTTTCATTAGGTCGAATGCGGGCAAGATATGCAGTCTATGGTCAGAACAGCCTATACAAGTGCTGCTGGATGGGCATATTATTCGTCCGGCTGCGGAGGGACGGAGGTTTATTACATTTGAAACCCGTGCCGGACAATGTTTCGAAATCATCTCTTTACCGGAGTTCAAAGATTGCTATGAAGCTGAAGAGAGATTAGGATTGCAGGCTTCATCACAAACGCAGGGAGAGTATTAAGAATGAACTATATTCATGCTGTAAGTGAATTCATTTTCGAGGATGAGAGGCCGTTTCTCAGCTGTCATGCCTCCACATTGGAGCTGCTTCCAGGGGGAGAAATTATTGCAGCGTGGTTCGGCGGGACGAAGGAGAAGGCTGGAGATGTTGCCATCTGGATTTCGCACAGAGGCAATGATGGATGGTCTAAGCCCATTAAGGTAGCCGATCAAGAGAATGTACCTCATTGGAATCCGGTTCTATTCAGGAGACCTGATGGCATCCTATTCTTATATTACAAGGTTGGAAATGATATTGAGCATTGGGAAACGCTGGTCATTCAATCCGCGGACAACGGGCGTTCATGGACAGTCCCGGCACCGTTAGTGGATGGGGATCGAGGCGGCAGAGGTCCCGTGAAAAATAAACCGATAGTTCTGCATAACGGAACCATCGTTGCTCCGGCCTCGCTGGAACCTGCGTGGGATGCGTTTGTTGACCTTTCATCGGATGGAGGAGCAACCTGGACCCGCAGTGAAACAGTTCCCATAGACCGCAGCAGCTTGAAGGGCTTAAAGGGCCAGGGGATTATTCAGCCGACCCTATGGGAATCGGAGCCAGGCATATTGCATATGCTCCTCCGGAGTACAGAAGGGGTCATTTACCGCAGTGATTCTGTAGATGGGGGGAGGAAATGGCGTTCAGCCTATCCCACTGAATTGCCTAATAATAATAGCGGTATTGACCTCGTGAAGCTGGGTGACGGGGTGCTTGCTCTGGTTTATAACCCTACACAATTGGAGGAAGGGAAGCATAAGGGGCCGAGAACTCCTCTTGTGATCCGATTTTCTAATGACAACGGCTTTACCTGGGAAAATGAAATGCTGCTGGATCAAGGCGAAAAGCAATATTCGTATCCGGCCATAATAGCGGATGGGGATGATTTGTATATTACGTATACTTGGAAAAGGGAACGGATAGCCTTCCATAAACTAACCAAATGGTTTGGGTATGATCGCCCTATACAATGAGTTAATAAACACCCACAATTTTACAATGCAGTGTTGTATAATACGTCTGAAGGTTATATACACCACCATACGAAGCCGAGATGGAGGGTAAATCATGCTAGTTGATAGTCGATTAGATGATGAATTACGAGCGGGAAGAAAGATGCTGCGCACCAAGCCTGGAGCGTTTTTGCTCGGTTCTACAGGTGCTCGATTATGGGCCGATTATCTGGACCCTGAGCCCGGTTTTTCCGGTCGGTTTGATTTTATACATAAAGTTAATATTCCGCTCTTGTTTAAAATAACGGCCGATCTGGTGCGAGGCTATGAACCGTGCAGGACTGAATGGTGTCCAAGTCACCTGCTCATGGAATATAAGGACAGGCGGGTATCTTTAGTTGAAAAGAAGTTCATCGCATGGAATGATTGCGCGGTTTCTTGTCAAACCTGGGTGAACCATAGCGATAAAGAGTTAGTGCTGACATTGGAAACGTATGAGGATTTATTCTCGGAGCGTAACGGAAATCAACTGCACGGCTGCTTTGAAATTGAGCATTACAGCTTTGATGTTGCGGGTGTAGTCGCTGCTAGTGATCCTGCTTTATTTACGGGGATGCGGTTGCAGCCTGGTGAATCCAAACAGATTATTGTATCTGCTGCGTATGGAATTAACGGACTGGATAGCCGGGAGCTGTTATCGGAACGGGCTTGCTCCTATGTTGAAAGCGGTTTAACTGTAGATCAAGTGCTGGAAGTCCAGCAAAATGAGTATCAAAGCTGGTTTGATAAAACGCCTAAATTTGATAGCAGTGATCCTGTATTGAATAAAACATGGCTCTACCGCTGGTTTTTATTAAGGCATAATGCTGCAGATCCACAGTATGGCTATTTGTCTCAGCCCCTATTCTATGAAGGAAGATCTCATAAAAAAAGCAAGAAACCCTTCAGCAAGGGAGGCTGGGAATTCAGCAAGCTGATTAATCTTTCCGTTCCGCTGCATATTATGGATGCCAGGTGGCATCATGATCCGAAATTTTGCGAAGGCGCTCTGCACAATATGAAGGAAGCCCTTGGTGAGGATGGTATGTTCCGCTGCTTGACCGTGGATACCATTATGCATTCCTTCGCCAACTTCTCCTGCTGGGCAGCCTATCAGTTATATTTGGTGCATCGCAACGTTCAATTCGCAGCACAATTACTTCCCTTTATGAAACAGAATGTTGCCGCATGGACTCAGGTTCACGGTAATGAATCCGATCACTTAATGATCGAGCATAAGCACACTCGGACGGGAAAGGAATATCAGCCTAGCTACTGGTACTTCCATGATTTCCCGAGAAATCCGAAGGATAAGCAAACCTATACCCATCTAAAAAGGGTCGATCGTGCTGTTTATCATTACTTGAACACATTGGCCATTGCCAAATTAGGTGAAGCTGTGGGAGATCCGGAAGCGGATGCATACTATCAGCAGGCTGATCAAATAAAGCAGAATATTCTTGAAAAAATGTGGGATGAATCCTCACAGTATTTCTATGATCTGCACTATCAAACCGATGAAAAAGCATTCGTTAAAAACATAGTTGGGATCTATCCAGGTTGGGCAGAGATTATAGATGATCGTTTTAATGGAATGATTGAGCATTTGTTGAATGAACAGGAATTCAATACGAAGAGCCCATTCCCATCGGTTTCTATAGATTGTCCGGCTTATTCCAAGGATGGAGGCTGGATGGGCCACTTTGTTAAAGGCCGTAATGGCTGCGTATGGGACGGACCGACTTGGCCTTATACGAATTCGATTGCTCTTGATTCGCTTGCAAGGGAAAGTAAACGGAGAGATCACCAATTCGACAGCCAATTCGCTCATTTTTTACGGGAATATTCCTTCCTTCATTTTTTTAACAGGGATTTGTCGCAGCCTGGTCTCGTAGAACATTATAACAGTGAAACGGGAGAGCCCTTAAGTGATGAACAGGAATACAACCACTCTTATTATATCGATCTGATAATTTCCCATGTGGCTGGTTTGTCCCTTGAGAAGGATTACATTGTTTTGGATCCGATCGATTTAGGGCTAGATTATTTTTGCTTGGATCGCATAAACGTGCAAGGTGCAGAGCTTCGAATCACTTACAGAAATCCCACCCAGTCAGCTGATAACATTGATTTGGAAGCAGGCTACTGCTTATATGTGCAGGGTAAGCTTGTTTATCAGAATGATAAGTTATGTAGAACTGAAATTTCTTGGGCGCAATTGCGTTCCAACTGACAATAATTTTGCTGGGTAAAGAAGATCAGGAGGGGACCTAATGAGTCGTTTTAATGGAATCGTCTCGCAATCAGAGATGAATCCGAATATAAGGGAAGCATTTCTCCCTATACTTCATCCGAATGACAGTCATGCGGCTAATTTATTGGAGCTCGACAATGGAGATTTGCTGTGCGTCTGGTTTACGGGCAGCGGTGAGGGGAATCCCGACACGAATGTAGTAATGTCCCGATTGGCTGCCGGCTCGGAGCAATGGAGTATTCCAGTACAGCTGTCTAATGATCAGGAACGATCGGAACAAAATCCGTTGTTATTCCAAGCGCCAGACGGCAAACTATGGCTGTTTCACACATCCAATGAGCCTCATAATCAGAAAACCTCGCGGGTTGTTGTCCGTATTTCTGAAGATCGCGGGTTGACTTGGGGGCCATCCGAGGTGCTGTTCGACGGAACGGGAATCTTTCTCAGACAGCCTCTGCTAGTGCTGAGAAACGGTCATTGGGTGCTTCCGGCGTACTATTGCAAACTGGATGGACATTACAGCGTTGTGCAAATCAGCGAGGACGAAGGGAAATCGTGGAAGCAATACGAAGTACAGGATAGTATTCACAGGGTTCAGATGAGCGTTGTGGAACGGAGCGATGGTACATTATTTGCGGTATTTCGCAGCCGGCAGGCCGATCGGGTCTATACAAGCGTTTCCGATGATAACGGTAAAACCTGGACCGCACCTGTGAGAAGCGAATTGCCGAATAACAATTCCTCGATTCAGATGACCAAGCTTCACAATGGCCATTTGGCCTTGGTATATAACAATTCCTCTCTAGAAAGAGACCAGTTCCGCTGGGTTCAGCGGAAGGGCGAATTTCGCAAGAAAACGCTGCGTACGCCGCTCACGCTAGCTATTTCTGAAGATGAAGGACGTACTTGGCCTTATTACAGAAACGTTCAGATGGCAGATTTGGAATATAAGGATAGCGAGATCGGCTATTCATACCCTTCCATTATTTCGACAAGTGATGGTAAGCTGCATATCGCCTTTTCGTATCTGCGCAAAGCAATTAAATATGTTTGCATTACGGAAGAAGGCTGGGTTAGCGAGTATTAAAAAGCAATTCGTCTAAGGGGGCTTTCAGGCTGCAAGGTTCTTGGACCCTGGCTCCCTTTTTTGGCGAAGCTCTAGAATTATAAGTGAGGTGATGGTCTTGCGTGACAGAATTAAACATTTAAGTGGTGAATTATTCTTTGATGAGAATATGGATATATTCTTAAATCGCGAATTGGAATCGTTTACAACAGCTCAGCATACTCATGATTTCATTGAAATTAATTATGTGGGTGAGGGCTGCGGATATCACTACATTGAAGATCAAGTGATTCCGATTAAACAGGGCGATCTGTTTGTGATTCCGATAGGAACATCACATGTTTACCGGCCGTCATCTCCCAAGCAGGATAAAACACTCGTTATATACAACTGTATCTTTCGTATGGAGCTTCTGGATGATTGGAAGCATCTGCTGCAGAAAGATTCTCACACCTATAATATCATTTATAATCCGGCCCAATGCTCGGAGCGATGGCTCCATTTTCAAGATAAACACGATACGTTTTCCGCTATGATACTGAATATGTACAGTGAATACTTGAAGCGAAATGTCGGATTCGAAACCTTGTTGATCGCTATGGTTGTCCAAACTATGGTGCTGCTGCAGCGTTTTGAATTGAAGAATGAGGCGGAGCCTGCTGTTTTTAGCAAGCTCGATGAGGTTGTTCATTATATCAAATATAATTACACGCAGAATATTACCGTCCAGCATGTAGCTGATTATTTTTACTTAAGCGCGAGTCACTTCCAACGTCTGTTTAAGAAGACAACCGGCCTGACCTTCACCCAGTACTTACAGAACGTACGGATTCAAAAATGCTGCGAGCTATTAAAATCGACCGATATTCCTATTTATCAAATTGCTAATCAAGTAGGGTATTTGGATATGAAATTTTTTCATGCGCTGTTTCGTAAAAAGACGGGAATAACGCCTCGGCAATATCGGCAAAATTTTCAGGAGTTTGAAGATAAAGCCACTTCATTCTGATCTCAAGGAGCTGATCATCTGTATCGGACAGCTCTTTTTTGTTTGGTTGTACATTAAGGAGGTTGATAGGATGTGGTGTCCGGATGATTACTTAGACCATTTATATGATAGTTTAGATAAATATTACGCTCAAACGCCTTCGATTCCCTGGAATGAAAGGAAAATCGGAGTGCGATCCAAGCTGCTGGAAAGCTTGGGGCCGTTCCCGGAGCAAGCAGCCGATTTGAGGCCAACTCTGCTCCACAGGATAGAAAGGGATACGTACATCGAGGAGCGCGTTGAATATTCAACAGTTGGCAAGCTCCGGGTTCCGGCCTATGTGCTTATTCCCAAGCAGCTTAAGGGAAGGGCTCCGGCTGTACTTGCCTGGCATGGACATGGATACGGAAGCAGAGAAATCGCAGGCTTGCAGCCGGATGGAACGATCGATGACGCACAGCCGGGGATCCATCAGCATTTTGCCGTACAGCTTGTCCAAAGAGGCATGATAGCTGTCGCTCCGGAAATCCTTGGCTTTGGCGACAGAAGAATGTTGGCGGACAGCGCCAAGGATCCGAGAAAATCGAGCTCATGCTCTTCATTATCCTCCAGACTGCTGCTATATGGCAGAACAGTGGCTGGGCTGCGACTTTTCGAAGCTGGAAGGGCGCTGGACTATTTGGCGACTCGGGAGGATGTAGACACGGATCGTATAGGCAGCATGGGCTTTTCGGGAGGCGGATTACTGGCTTCTCTGGGCTCGGCGTTGGATGAGCGTATCCAGGCTGCTGTTATTTGTGCGTATACAAGCACTTTTAGAGGAAGCTTGCTTTCGATGAATCATTGCATTGATAATTATTTGCCGTCCATTCTACCGGAAGCTGATCTTCCGGAGCTAATCGGGCTTATAGCTCCAAGAGGGCTGTTTGTAGAGTCGGGTATCCATGACCCTCTATTCCCCATTCAATCCGTAAGGGAAGCTGTCCGCGTGCTTAATGAAATATATGAAGCTGAGAATGCTATTGAGCGGTTTGAAGTGGATCTTTTTCCGGGAAAGCATGAGGTTTCAGGACGAAAGTCATACGATTGGTTAGCGAATAAGCTGAAAGTATGATTACCCTATAGAGTAAGTAAACATCACCTATAATCTATTATGTGCGGGGATGTATAATGAGACAAAGCCAAGCGGATTCGGATAAATAGCTAGTTCCGAAGGCATTTTGCATCATTAGCGGCTTTTAAATGAAACCGTTCTCATGATGGATCAATATGTATTTAAATATGGAGGTGCCATAATGGGGCGCATTCTTTTGAATCACGTAGAAAAGCGTTACGGTAAAGAAAAGGGGTACGTTGTAAAGGATTTTCATCTTGAGATTTTTGATGGAGAGTTCCTCGTCATGGTAGGTCCATCCGGCTGTGGAAAATCGACTACACTTCGAATGATAGCAGGGTTGGAGGATATTACTTCGGGAGAGCTTTATATTGGAGATAGGCTGGTCAATCATTTGCCGCCTAAGGATCGGGATATCGCTATGGTGTTTCAGAACTATGCGTTGTACCCGAACATGAGTGTCTATGAGAATATTGCGTTCGGCTTGAGGCTGCGTAAAATCCCTAAACATGAAATCGATCAGGCTGTCAAAAAGACTTCCCGCACATTGGAAATTGAGCCGTATCTCGAAAGAAAGCCGAAGCAGCTCTCCGGCGGTCAAAGGCAGCGTGTTGCCCTCGGGCGTGCTATTGTCCGGAACCCTTCCGTCTTCCTGATGGATGAGCCCTTATCCAATCTGGATGCGAAGCTGAGAGTGCAGATGAGGACGGAGATTATTAAGCTGCACAAGCAGCTTGGAGTAACTATGGTTTATGTGACGCATGATCAGGTTGAAGCCATGACAATGGGGCATCGCATCGTTGTTATGAAGGACGGCATCATTCAACAGGTGGATACGCCCCGGATGATCTATAACAATCCCAGAAATATGTTTGTCGCAGGGTTTATTGGCGCTCCTCCAATTAATTTATTGGAAGGAAAGCTGCTGGAAGGCTCAGGCGGGCTGCTGGAATTCCATACTAATCGTTATTACTTAACCATTCCAGCGAACCAGTCGAAGATTTTGACGGAGAAGAAAAAGATCAATCGAACTATCGTGTTAGGCATACGCAGTGAGAACATTCATCTGGACCCAACCGTTTATCAGGAGAATCGTCATACGCAAATAGAAGGAACTCAGAGGATAGGCGAATTGATGGGCGCGGACATGTATTTGTATATGGATATCGGGGCACCTAATTTATTTATTGTTCGGGCCCGCTCGGATCATCAGTTTGTTGATGATGAGAAGCTGACGCTTACCATCGATATGAACAAAGCGCTCTTTTTCGATAAAGACACAACAGAGAATCTTTTGTATTAATTGTACAGCGGAGGGATGGAGTTGAAGGCGTTATTGCGAACTAGGGTATGGATGGCTTCCATACTGGCACTCGTCTTCGTACTTAGCCCCGCTTTTCCTGGTTTAGCGGCAGACAAAAGCAGTTCGTCGGATGCAAACACCAAGTCAGCGGGTACAGGTAACGAGGTGAATGTGTCCAAATCTTCGGATCCCTATTATGTTGATGTAATGGAACAATGGAAGCAGCAGGGGGTTGCGTCTGCACATACAGGCAGGATTACAATTCCGGGCTCGAAGACTGCTGGAAGGTCGGCGGATGCGAATATTTCCACAGGGTCGTACAAAGGGAAAGACAATGTACTGATCTGGGGAGCTGTAAGAGATGAATGGATTGAATACGAGGTAGATGTCGCACAAGGCGGCTTATACAGCATTGAAATGTCGTATCATCCCTTTACGGGTACGAAAAGCAGGAAGCCAATCGCACTTAATCTTTCTATCGATGGCACAAATGCTTTCTTGGAGTCCAAGTCTATAGAGCTGTACAGGCATTGGAAGGACATATTCCCCATTCGCAAGGATGACAGAGGCGATGAAATTCGCCCGATGTCTGAGGATATATCGGGATGGCTGTCATGGGAGCTTCGGGATTTATCAGGTGCCTACATAGATCCGCTGCTATGGTATTTGACCCCGGGAAGGCATAAGCTCCGTTTGGCAGGAAGCGATCCGATGGCTATCGAATCGATCACGTTCAAAGCACCTGCTGTAACGGAGGATTATAAGACGGTAAGAAGCCGTCAGCCTTCAGGAGCCGCCCCTATTCAGGCAGAACCTATCACAATCGAAGCCGAGCAGGTGCAGTGGAAAAGCGATTCATCCATACAGCTGGCTTATGATAATGATATTGCTACGAAGCCGTATGAGCTTGGCAAAATTACTTATAACACGTTGGAAGGCGAGCGCTGGTCATCGGGCAACCAGGAGGTCAGCTGGAGCTTCGAGGCGCCGGAGAGCGGCTACTATAAAATTGCGATGCGGTCGCAGCAGGCGTTCACGTCTAATCGCTCCTCCTTTCGGACCATTATGATCAATGGAAAGGTCCCCTTTGCCGAGCTGAAGCAGTACCGTTTTTTATATGCGACAGGCTGGAAAGGAATTACACTGGTTGACGATCAGAATAAGCCGTACGAGTTTTATTTGCAAAAGGGTACGAATACCCTGTCGATGCGAGTCACGCAGGCACCTATGAAACCGATTTCGTTGAAATTGGAAAACATAGTGGATGGACTGTTCAAGCTGTCAGGGGAATTGAAGACGATGACCGGCGGTGTGGATGATAAGAATAGGACCTGGAATCTTAATAAGGACCTCCCCGGTTTTACCGATAAGTTGAAGGCTGTAAGGGATAAGCTGGATTCAACCCGGGTAAGCCTTGAAGAAGTAAACGGGCGTCCGGATGCAGTTTCCCAAGGTATGGTAACGATTGGAAAGGATATCGAAAGCTTATTAAAGGATCCCGATGAAATTCCATATCAGGCTAGCCGGTTGTTTACACTTCAAGGCAAGGTGGCCGATTTGAACAAGCAGCTCAGCTTTCAGCCTCTTCAATTGGATCAAATTTATGTAGCGCCAATTGATAAAGCTTTTCCCAAGATGGAAGCAACGTTGTTCGAGAAATTCAAAGGCTCCGTTGTAACCTTTTTCAATTCCTTCAAGTCCAAAGAAAGGCTGAGCCAAATGGACGACAAGGTGCTTAATGTTTGGATGTACAGAGGGAGGGATTATGTCAATTTGCTGCAGAGCTTGGCGGATGAGAGCTTCACCTCCCAAACTGGAATTAAGGTGAAAATTAATCTTTTGCCGGATGATAAGCTGCTCTTATTGATGAATGCTGCAGGAATTGCCCCGGACGTTGCCTTGGGCTTACCGCAGGATCTGCCGTTTGATTACGCGATCCGTAACGGCATTTATGATTTGAAGCAATTTTCCGACTTTGACACCTTTTTTAAACGCTTCGCTCCGGGCTCATGGACCCCTTTCTATTATAACGGAGGTTATTACGGGGTACCGGAAACGCAATCGTATCAAGTCCTCTATTACCGTAAAGATATTTTGCAAAGCCTGGGTTTGCAGGTTCCTGATACCTGGGATGATCTATACCGGATGCTGCCTGTACTTCAGCAAAATGGGATGAACTTTTCTACTATTGAGCATAATGCATTCTTCCAGCAAAATGGTGCGGACTATATAGTGAAGGACGGCTCAAAATCAGGGCTAGGCTCTGAAAAGGGATTTGACGCATTCAAAAAATGGACCGATTTGCAAAATAAATACGCCATTGACCAGCGGGTAGAAAACTTCTTCCAGCATTTCCGTGACGGCACTATTCCGATTGGCGTAGCTGATTTGAACACGTATCTCCAGCTGACAGTAGCAGCTCCTGAATTGAACGGCTGGTGGGGTGTGGCTCCTGTTCCAGGCGTTAAGCAGGAGGATGGAACGGTTGCGCGTTGGATTGGCGGAGGCATGCAATCTTCAGCTATTTTTAAACAAACGAAGAAAGCCAATGAGAGCTGGGAGTTTCTGAAATGGTGGACTTCCGCTGAAACACAGGAGCGCTACGGCACCGATTTGGAAACGCTCAATGGTTTGACGTTCCGTTGGAACACGGCCAATATCGAAGCATTTGTAAAGCTTCCATGGAAAAACGATGATTTAAAAGCCATCCTGGAGCAATGGAGATGGTTCAGAGAAATTCCGAATGTACCGGGAAGCTACTATATGGAACGCGAAATACTCAATGCCTGGAATCGGACTGTAGTCGATGGTATGAATTACCGAACCTCGCTTGAGATGGCAATAACGGAAATTGACCGGGAAGTTAAAAGGAAAATGCAAGAATTCCGATTTGTCGATGGTGATGGCAATGTTGTCCGGTCGCTGAATCTGCCGACTATAACGAAGCCTTGGGAAGGGGTGGATAAGTATGTTAAACAATGAGGTGCACGCGCTTCGCAGAGCACATACTTCCACGAGCAAGTCAAGAAGTAAAGTAAGCGATTTTTTTCTGAAGCTTTGGGCTTTTCGCGCTTCCTATTTGTTTATAGCGCCTTTTATGATCTGTTTCATTGTATTTATATTGATTCCTGTTCTTTGCGCTATTGTTCTTAGCTTTATGTATTATAATGCGCTTGAAGCTCCTCGTTTTATTGGCTGGGACAATTTCCGGTATATGTTGTCCCAGGATTTGATTCTAATTAAATACGCGCTGCCGAATACGATTTCCTTCGCGTTAATTATCGGTCCTGGTGGCTACATTTGCGCGTTTATGCTGGCTTGGCTCATCTCGATCCTGCCTGGCATTTATCGTAAGTGGTTTACACTTGCTTTATACACCCCATCGCTGGCTGGGCTCGTTGCCATGAGTATTATTTGGACACCGCTGCTCTCCAGTGACAGGCTTGGTTATTTAAACAGCTTTTTGCTAAACCTTGGATTGATCAGCGAACCGGTATTATGGGCTACGAGCAAAGAGCATTTGATGAATTCGATGATTGTTGTCACGCTGTGGAAAAGCATGGGGATTGGTTTTCTTGCTATGCTGGCAGGTATTCTGAATGTCAATCCTGAGCTGTATGAAGCAGGAAGGCTGGATGGTATTCGGAGCCGGCTGGAGGAAATCTGGTATATTACTATCCCTTCAACCAAGCCGCAAATGCTGTTTGGCGCTGTTATGGCAATTGTCGGAGCGATCCAATCCAGTGGGATAGGGGCGGCGTTATCCGGAATGAATCCAACTCCGCAGTATGCGGGTCATATGATTGTAAGCCAGATTGACGACTATGGTTTTAAGCGGTTTGAGCTAGGGTATGCAACCGCGTTATCCGTCATCCTCCTGTTGATTGTTTTCTTTGCCAACAAGTTTGCCAATAAGCTGTTTGGCACTAAGGAGGGCGAATAAATGACTATGGCAGGGACGCTTCGAAAGGTCACTCTGTGGCGGAAACGCTCAAGGTTAAGACGTTTAAGTACCTTTGAGAAGGTTTCGGCGGTGCTTCTTATTGCGCTTAGTATTTTTATGCTTCTGCCGATCGTTTATATTTTAAACCATGCATTCAAGCCGTATCAGGAGCTGTTCGTGTATCCGCCGAATATTTTCGTAAGGCATCCTTCCATTCAAAACTTTCTGGAACTGCTCGCTATTACAAAAGGTACGGCGATTCCGGTTACACGTTATATGTTCAACAGTATAGTTGTGACCGGGCTGGGTGTGTTCCTTATCACGATTGTTAGCGCGATGTGTGCTTACCCGATTTCGAAGCATAAATTTCCGGGGCATAAGCTTTTGTTCGCAACGATTCTTTTGACACTGGTTTTTGTGCCGGAAACCGTAGACATACCGCGTTATTTAGTCGTCAGTAAGCTGGGCATTATGAACACTTACTTCGGGCATGTTTTACCCCTTGTCGCCGTACCGACCGGTGTGTTCCTTATGAAGCAATTTATCGATCAGCTTCCTGATGAATTGCTGGATTCGGCCAAAATGGACGGTGCCAGGGAGCATACGCTGTTTCTAAGAATCGTAATTCCGATGATTATGCCGGCTATTGCAACCATCGCTATTATTGCTTTCCAGGGTGCATGGACGAATACGGAAACCTCCACCTTGTTCATGCAGGATGAGGAAATGAAGACGTTCCCGTTCTATATTCATACCTTAACATCCGGTATGGCCAATAACGTAGCGCGTCAGGGGGCAGCAGCAGCTGCGGCAATGCTCTTGTTTCTGCCGAATATGATCATGTTCCTCATGTTTCAGAGCAAAGTTATAGCTACGATGGCGCATTCGGGAATCAAATAACGACAGCTTCGTTGTAAAGGAGTGAGAAGCGTAGCCGTGACTATGGAATACAACGGGCGCAAGGTAGAAAGATGGGGTAGGTTTGAGCTTGTTTTGAAGGGACCCTCTGAGGGGAATCCCTTCCAAGACACGCGGCTCACCGCCCATTTTCAATATAAGAACAGAATGGTTCAAGTGAATGGTTTTTACGATGAGGAGGGCATCTATCGGTTGAGATTTATGCCTGACCAGTTGGGAGTCTGGAGCTATACAACTGAGAGCAGCTGCCAGGAGCTGGATGGTCATACAGGCGAATTCGTCTGTATAGAGCCGTCTGCGGATAATCACGGTCCTGTGCGGGTCAAGGATGATTATGGATTCGCCTACGAAGACGGCAAGCCGTATATCCCATTCGGAACGACCTGCTATCATTGGACTCACAATGAAGATGAGCGTCTTGAGGATCTGACCCTGAAGACGCTCAAGCAGGCTCCCTTCAATAAAATCAGAATGTGTATGCTGCCCACTCATGATATGAATCCACCGGCATTAGTATTTGCGGGAACCTGCCCGGAGGATGTGGACAAATCGAGATTTAATCCTTCCTTCTTCAGGCATTTGGAGAGAAGGCTGGATGATTTGATGCAGCTGGGCATTGAAGCGGACATCGTGCTGTTTCATCCATATGACAAAGGCTATTGGGGTTTTGACAGCATGGATTTCGAGACGGATTGTTATTATCTGCAATACGTCATCGCGAGGCTTGGCGCCTATAGACATGTATGGTGGTCGCTTTCCAATGAATTCGATTTTAATAAATATAAAACAGTTGAAGATTGGGATAGGCTGCTTCAATTTGTACAACGTATTGACCCTTACCAGCATCTTCGCTCCATACATAACGGAACCAAAATGTACAAATCTTCGTCGCTGTACGATTTCACGAAGCCATGGATCACTCATCAGAGCATCCAGCATTGGGACGCTGAGCTGACAACAAGCTGGCGGGAAGCATGCCGGAAGCCGGTTGTGATAGATGAAATTTCCTATGAAGGCAATAGCTCCAGACGATGGGGCAATATTTCCGGCGAGGAGATGACGCACCGTTTCTGGGAAGCTATGTCCCGAGGCGGAAGCGTCGGACACGGTGAATCCTTTATTGACCGGGAGACGCGGGCCTGGATATCTACCGGAGGCAGATTGTATGGAGAATGTATCGATAGAATTGCTTTTTTGCGTAAAATCATGGAAGAAGGTCCTGCGGACTGGATAAGGGCTAGTCAGGATGGAAGCTATTGGCTTTACTATTTCGGCCGTCATCAGCATGCCTATAAATATTTGGAGCTGCCTGAAAATAGTTCATATCGGATTGAGCTTATAGATACCTGGAACATGGCAATTACACCTATGGAAAATGTATTTGGGGGATTAATCAAGGTGCAGCTTCCGGGAAAACCTTATATGGCATTACGTATTGTGAAGGCATGAACATCAACATTTGCTCTAGAAGGAGGAGATGGAGCTGAACTTAACCAACAAGGTTGAACGTTGGGGCATCTATGAATTAATGCTGAATGCGGATGAATCCTGTGCGGAAAATTTTTTTTCCGATATTCGGCTTTCCGCCCAATTTGAACATCAGCTGCACACAGCTGAAGCGGAAGGCTTTTACGATGGTAATGGGCAGTACTGCATCAGGTATATGCCAAGGCAGGAAGGCGTTTGGAAATATAGAACATCAAGCAATCATTCGAAACTGGATGGACTCATAGGAGAATTTACATGTACAGAGGCTTCTTCTGATAATCATGGGCCTATTGAGGTAAAAGATCATACGCATTTTCAATATGCGGATGGGACACCTTACACTCCGATCGGTACGAACTGTTATAACTGGCATCAGCAAAGCGAACAGGTACAGGAGCTAACGCTTCGTTCACTTGGCAAGTCCCCGTTCAATAAAGTCCGTATGAACGTTAGTCCAACTGCGGATTTACTTAATAGGACTTACTTCTCACATCTGGAAGAGAGAATACAGGAGCTGGCAGTCTTAGGTATTCAAGCTGAACTTATGCTGTTTCAATCCGAGGATGGAGGAATGGGAGGTATCAATAGGCTTTCTCCTGAAGAGGAGGAGCGATACCTGCGTTATGTTATTGCACGGCTTGGGGCTTACCGCAATATTTGGTGGTCGTTCGTTAATGAGCCCGACGACAATCGGCATAATGGGTCAAAAAAGGACTGGAACCGATTAGCCCGAATAATTAAAGAATACGATTATGGCTCTCATTTACTTACTATTCTTAGCCCGCATAGGGGTTATGACTTCGGAGCCCCGTGGATAACTCATGTAAGCATTAAACATACGGATGTAAGAGTTGCCTCGGATTATACTAAGCAATATGCCAAGCCCGTTATTATCGAAGAATGCGGCTGCGAAGGAAACCTGGATACCCGCTTAGGCAGCTTGACTCCGGAGGAGCTTGTGTGCCGAATATGGGAGGGGCATCTGCGGGGCGGCCATGTGACCCATGGAGAAACCTATTTGGGGGATGATGAGCTGTTATGGCAATTGCATGGCGGCGAGCTTCGAGGACAAAGCGTCCAGCGGATTGAATTTATGCAGGGTATTCTGGAAGATGCTCCGCATCATATGACCTACAGCAGCGACAGGCTTGATGCCGCTACCTTGGAAGTTAGAGGGGAATACTATTTGCAGTACTTTGGCCCCCATCGGTTTGCATTCCGCGAATTTGCGTTACCGGAAGGAAAATATCAAGCAGATGTGATTGACACCTGGAACATGACGATTGCCCCTTTAACACAATTGTTGGAGGGACGGTTTCGAATCAATCTTCCAGGAAAGCTTTATCATGCGTTAAGAATTCGAAAGGTGTCAGGCTGCTCATAAAAAATAGCTGAATCAAGGGAGAGATCTTTCATGGAGCAAGTGCGTAAATCAATTGGAAGCTCAAAGTTATGGTACGAGAAGCCTGCGAGATCGTGGACGGAAGCTATGCCAATCGGTAATGGACGGTTGGGCGCGATGGTTTTCGGGAAAGTAAACACGGAGAGAATACAGCTGAACGAAGATTCCGTATGGTATGGCGGACCTGTTGATGGGGACAATCCGGATGGCGCCAAATATTTTCAGGAAGTACGTCATTTGCTAATGAAGGGCAAGCAGATTGAAGCCGAAGAGCTGGCACAAATGGGTTTAATGTCGATACCTAAATCTTTGCATCCGTACCAGACACTCGGTGAAATGCATTTATACCATGATGGCGAGAAAAAGATGATTTCCAACTATTACAGAGATTTGGATATTCAAGATGGCATTGCCCATGTCAGCTACTGCCTTAACGATATTTTGCATGAAAGGGAAGTATTCAGCAGTGCGGTTGATCAGGTTATTGTAGTTCGCCTTACATGCGATCGTCCGGCGAAATTAAATATTCGGTTAAATTTGAGCCGGAGGCCATTTGACGAAGGGACGAAGAAGATTTCATCAGATACAGTGGCAATGAGCGGGGAATGCGGAAAAAATGGCGTTACGTTCTGCACGGCGGTAAAGGCCGTTTCAGAGGGCGGTTCGGTCAGTGTTATCGGTGATTTTCTGACCATTCGTCAAGCGGAAGCGATCACTCTCTATCTCTCTGCGGCGACAACCTTCCGGCATTCGGATCCGCAAGCGGAATGTATCAGGCAGTTGAATTATGCTGCAAGCAAAGGGTATGAGCGGGTTAAGCAGGATCATGTGTCGGATCATCGGAGCAAGTTTCAACGAGTGAAGCTGGAATTGGCTAAAGATGATGGTGAAACCGCTTACCCGGCCACAGACGTTCGGCTTCAGCGCTTCAAGGATGGTGAGGCGGATCCAAAGCTGGTCGCTTTATATTTCCAGTATGGACGTTACCTGCTAATGGCAAGCTCCCGTCCAGGTTCGAATCCCGCCAATTTGCAGGGGATCTGGAATGAGAGCTTCACCCCTCCGTGGGAATCCAAATATACGATCAACATTAATACCGAGATGAATTATTGGCATGCAGAAGTATGCAACTTGCCCGAATGCCACGAACCGCTATTTGATTTGATAGAGCGTATGAGGCCGAATGGCAGAAAAACGGCACAAAGGGTGTATGGGTGTGGAGGATTTGTAGCCCATCATAATACTGACATGTGGGGAGCGACCCAGATTGAAGGAAACTTTATGCCGGGATCGATATGGCCGATGGGGGCTGCCTGGTTGTCTTTGCACTTATGGGAGCATTACCGGTTTGGATTGGATGAAAAATTTCTACGAGATAAAGCTTATCCTGTGATGAAGGAAGCGGCGGAATTTTTCTTGGACTACTTATTCGAGGATAAGCAGGGGCGTCTTATTACAGGTCCATCCCCTTCTCCGGAAAATAAATTTATCGGCCCTGATGGCAGCGTGGGTTGTCTGAGCATTGGTGCTTCAATGGATACACAAATCGTATACACGCTTATGCGGGCCTGCATGGATGCATCCGAGATTCTGTATAAGGATGAGCCTTTGCGTGAGAAATGGGAGCATGTTCTGAAGAAGCTGCCTAAACCACAAATCGGGAAGCACGGGCAGCTGCAGGAGTGGGTGGAGGATTGGGATGAGGTTCATCCGGGTCATCGCCACATTTCCCACTTGTTCGCCCTCCATCCGGGGGAAATAATTCATGTGCGCCACACTCCGGAATGGGCAGAGGCGGCCAAGCGGACGTTAGAGCGCAGGCTGGAGAATGGAGGCGGGCATACGGGCTGGAGCCGTGCCTGGATTATTAATTTCTTCGCGCGCCTGGAGGAAGGAGAGCATGCTTACGAGCATCTTCGATTGCTGCTGACGATCTCAACACTGCCCAATTTATTTGACAATCATCCCCCGTTTCAGATTGATGGAAACTTCGGAGGAACAGCAGGTATTGCAGAGATGCTGCTCCAGTCGCACCGTGGAGAGCTCACCTTGCTTCCAGCTTTGCCAAGGGAATGGAAAACCGGCAAATTCAGCGGGTTTCGCGCCCGTGGAGGGTATGAGGTTGATATGGAGTGGGAGGAAGGACAGCTGCTCCGTTGTGTCATCCGAGCTACCAAAACCCAGCTATGCCGTGTGTCCTGCAGGCAGCCTCAGCTACCTCTCTATGTGGAGTCGGACGGGAAACAAGTCGAAACTTCAGCTGCCGGTTATTTGACCGAGTTTGAGGTTATCGAAGGCCATACCTACGTGCTTCAGGCCAACAAGGTGTCACAAAGCGCAGATACAAAAATGGTTGAAACGATCTAAATAATACACTGGAAGCAGCGAACAGGCCATCGGAAACGATGGCCTGTTCGCTGCTTCTGCAATGTGGTTCAATAATCCCTTAAAAAAGCATGAACAACCTATACATGATTTTTTGTGCTGGTGTAATCTAGAAATCAGAGAGGTGAGAATATGGAATTTATTAGACCTGAACATTATTTGCCGAGAAAACAGCACATCAGTGATGTGAACAAATATGGAATCGGTATGATTGGCTGCGGAAGCATAGCCAATACTGCACATCTACCTGCTTATACGAAATACGGATTAAAAATTGCTGCTTGCTGCGATGTTAGCGAGGAGGCGGCGCGTGCTACAGCGGAAAGATTCAATATTCCGTTTTGGACAACGAATGTTAATGAATTGCTCGAAAGAGAGGATGTCGCGGTTATCGATTTGGCTATCCATCCCGAGCCAAGGCTGGAAGTGCTCAAACTGATCGGCATAGCACCACGGCCGGTTCTATGCCAGAAGCCGCTTGCGCTTAGCCTGGATCACGCCAAGCTGCTCGGATCTGAGGCGAATCGGCTTGGCATTACGCTTGGAGTAAACCAGCAGGCCCGTTGGGCTCCTGCACATAAAGCGCTAAAGCTGGTGCTGGAGCAGGATCTGATCGGCGACATCTACAGCATTCACCATGATATGCGTTCATTTCAGGATCAAGCGGGCCGATGGTGGACGAATATGAAAAACTTTAACATCGTGGATCACGGTATTCATTATGTGGACTTATGCCGTTATTTTAACCCTAATCCGCAGCAGGAATGGTCCAGGGTACATTGCACAACTGCCCAGCTGCCTCAGCAAAATGCGATAGATCCGCTGATCTACTCAGCGAACGTAGAGTTTGGCCCTAAGGGCGGGCGTAATCCATTGATGGCAAGCCTGCATTTCAATAATATTGCCAAAGCAAACCGCTCTCACAGCAACACCTGGTGGGTGGATGGCACAGAAGGAAGCGTGTGGTGCACGCAGGATACACTGTATATGGCGCTAAACAAGCATAAAAATGTCGTACATGAGATTCAGCTCAAGGGAAGCTGGTTTCCCGATGCATTCGCGGGATCGATGCTGGCGTTTATTACTTCTATTGACCAAGGCTTACTCCCGCCGGTTACGCCTGAAGATAACCTGCAAACCATAGCAATGACTGCAGCCATGGTCTCATCAAGTGAAGAAGGCTGTGTGGTGGAGAGAGCAGATGTGCTGAAAGGATGCGATAAGTAATGAATAAGCTTGGATTTATGAGCTACGTATATATGGGCTGGTCTGCTGAGGATATAGCCGAAAACGCTTGCAAGCACGGTCTGAAGTACATGCAGTTGGATCCGAAGCAAAAGTTTCAGATCATGGATGATGAACCCTTTTCACCGATTCGTATTGAGAAGCTTCGTACTATTTTCGAAAATAAGGGCATTTCTATAATAGGTTTATCCGGGTATACGAACCTGCTGAATCCCAATCTCGCTAAACGGGAGGATAAGCTTGCGCAGCTTGAGAAGATGATAGACCTATGTTCGGCTTACGGAACAAGGTATATCGCTACGGAGACTGGCAGCCTTCACCCGACTAATGCTTGGCGTGATTACGAAGGAAACCGCTCTCCTGAAGCATGGGAGCAGCTGCTCTCCATCGTTGATCGCTTGCGCAACCGTGCGGTAAAGAACGGAGCCGTTCTTCTGGTGGAAGGCTTCGCCCTCAATGTACTTGCAACTGTGGATCAAGCGGCTTGTCTCATCGAGCAGCTTGGCAGCGAAGGCTTGGGAATCATTATGGACCCATTCAATTACTTCACGCAGGAGGATCTAAGTAAGCAGGAAGAAGCCATGGCTCATGTTTTTAAGCATATAGGTCCATATAGTCCGATTGCCCATGCGAAGGATTCTCTATACAACGAGGAGGGCTTTACAACCCCTCGGGTGGGAGCAGGCCAAGCCAATTGGGATGTATACGCAGCCTATCTGGACAGCTGTATGCCGGAGGTGCCGTTAATTCTGGAGCATGCCAAGCCGGAGGAAATAACGGATTGTGTAGCGCTGATTCAGCAAGCGTTTGAGAACGCAAAGACAGGCAGGGAAGTGAAGGACAGTTATGGCGCATAAACCTAGATTAGGCATTCAAGGGCCAGTCGTTGCCTGGCAGGATTCATGGGCAGGGGATGCTTCAGACCTCGTGATGCGGACGGGAACAGGAAGTGTTTGTCCTTCCCAGGACCCGAAGCCTGAACCGGCTGCTTTCCTAAACATATTGAAGGAGCTACACGCAGACTTTTACGTGCACCATGTGATTCCGGGGTTCGAAGGGGATTCATCGGTATTGGAAGACGTTGCGCGTGCAGGATTGGATATTTGTCTGGGCAATGAATATGGCAATATAAACGGGCCTTGGGTGGAAGGAACGAACCGTTATGACGTGCCTGATGAAATGATCGTGGAGGCTGGACACATTGGACGCTGTATCGGTTTGCTGTATGACGAGCCCGAGCATTTGCAAATTAATGCCGGGCAATATCGCAAAGACGGATGGTTTCCCCATTGGGGGAGCACAGAAGGGCTTCGATTGGAAGCAGCGCGCAATAAGGTGGAGCATGCGGTTCATTCACGCGTTGAACATGTTCGAAGCGTCTTAATGAATGCTGAATTAAACAATGTGTCCATACCGTTGATTTCGGAGCAAGTGTTTCCGACCCAGTTCCATACTTTGGCCAAAGCAGGTATGGACCTGTGTCCCAAAATTATGAAGGAATCATTCCAGTCGCTGCAGCTATCTACCGCATTGGGCGCAGCTAAGCAGTATGGAAGAGCGATGTGGGTATGCGCTGATTTGTGGGGACCCGATACCGGAGAATGGTTTACAAGGTTCCACGGGTTTCCAGGTCACTCTCCGCAAGAATTTGAATCAGCCTTGAAGCTCGGTTATTTGATGGGGCCGACCCATTTGTTTACCGAAAATATCGATGTTCTTCTGAAGCATACGGGCAGCGGATTCGAAAAGACGGAATTTGGAGAGGTATGGAAACAGTTTACGGGCCAATTTGTACCCGAACATCCATTAACTTGGGATCATTCACAGGCTGATCCAGACATTGTGATCATTCATTCGGACGATAGCAACTACGGGCAGAATGAAAGACTATTCGGCAGCTCGGAGCTGGTCGGTTCAGCGGCTTCACAAAGCGTTTTTCAAATTTGGCATCTTCTCAGTCGAGGAACGATACCTGCCCACGGCAGTTGCATGCATATACCGGGTTATAGCTTCCCAAGACATGAATTGAAGCGGGAAGTACCGCTTGAACAATTTCCTCTGGCAAACGGCTATCCTTGTAAGGATGAGAATCGAATACATCCTTTGTTTTATCCCGTTAATAATGTTCTCGTATATGACGAGCAAGTCAGCGCGGAACGATTGGGCCAGCCCAAATTAATAGTGGCGGGGGGCTCTTCTCTTTCATCAGATACATTAGCGGCGGTCATCCAAAGAGCAAATGATGGAAGTGTAGTTGTAATCGCTGATTGGCTGCTGCCTGCAAGCCTTCCGAAGGAATGGCTATCGAGTGGAAAAAGGGGCCGTGGCCTGTGGATCGTGACTCATGACTTTTTGGAGGGTCGGGTCAGGGAGGCTGTGGAGCCATTCTTGGGAAAAGACAGCTGCTGGATGCAGCGTTTCGGCACAACAGAAGTAAGAATGTCACCCAAGGACAGTCGAGGCTTCACCCTTGAGTTTGAACTTTATGGTACAGGAGGGCATTTAATTGGAGCAAACTAGGCATCAAGATCCGTTCGCGGAAATCGCGTTTCGTGAGCATCCGGGAAATAAAGACGAACTGCGAGAGATTCCTCCTGCAGCTTACGATAAACAATATTTTACTCCGGGATCGGAAAAGGCAGGTAATGCCGCACTGCTTCCATACGAGGCACAAATGGCCCTTTTTCACGAAGATCTGGCGCTGCTGCGTGAGACATACCGCCCGTTCATGGCCAATTTAACACCTGCTCCTGCTTTGAGCCGCAAGCGGCAGCATTGCAAGCAATTTCAATTCCGCTATCATTCCCAAGAGGATGCCAATTTTACACGTGTATTGGAAGGGGAAGGGGATTGGGAATCGGTAACCGTACCTGATTTTCGGGGACCAACAGGTGAGAATGGGAAATGGACCGGATTTTACAGGAACGAATTCACTTATGCCTCCATTCCAGATGGAAAGAGAGTATACCTCGTATTTAAAGGGGTCGATTACAAAGCTAGCGTATATTTAAACCGCAAGTGTATCGGCAGTCATGAAGGGTTCTTTGCTCCGTTTGAATTCGATGTTACTGATTTTTTACAGGAGAATAACACGCTTGTTATTGAAGTCAGCAATGATTACTCAATGATGGGGGTAGGCGGCACCAAGCTGGATGGGGATAAAATGTATGCGGCTACAGGTCCTGGATGGGATGATCCCTACAGCGGCTGGAATCATTGCCCACCGGGAGCCGGGATCTACAACAGTGTCTATTTGGAAGAGCGGCAGCCCTTATTTATTCAGGATGTGTTCGTTCGGCCGAACATTGATGAAGACTTTGTAGAAGTATGGGTCGATGTGGTCAATACAACAAACCGGCTGCTGGAGAATTTCGAGCTCAATCTCGAAGTCATACCGAGGAATTTCCGCGGGCCAGGAATTGGGCCCATGTCGTTTCATGTGTCCTATGCCGGACCGGGAGTCAATTATTATCGCTATAAGGTTGATTTTCCGAAGTTCAAGCTGTGGAAGCCGGAAGAACCTTTCTTATATGTGGCACGTGTTGGCGTAAATAATTTGTCAGAATGCCTGGATATTCTGGATCGCAATTTCGGTATGAGAAAGTTTCATATGGATGAGGAGAATACGCCAAAAGGTACGCTTTATCTCAATAATGAACCGATTATTTTACGGGGCGCCAATGAGATGGGGCATCTGCAGCAATGTGTGATGAGGAATGACTTTGACCAACTGATCGATGATATTTTGATAGCGAAGCTGGCTCACATGAATTTTTACCGGATTACTCAACGACCTGTTCAAGAGGAAATATATGATTATTTCGATATGCTGGGCATGATGCATCAATGTGATCTGCCCACATTCGGATTCATCCGTCGCAATCAATTCGTTGAAGGAATCAAGCAGGCTGGGGACATGGAGCGACTGATTCGCAGTCATCCATCCTCGGTAATTGTTTCTCTGATTAATGAACCGTCGCGAACGGAGAAACGGCGCAAGGGACACAGACATTTACACCGTAACGAGCTGGAAGCTTTTTTTGTCGCAGCGAGACAGGCGATTTTTGTCGAAAATCCAGATCGGGTAGTCAAAAATGCAGATGGGGATTACAATCCGCCGACACGTGAAGGGCTGCCTGATTTTCATTGCTATAACATGTGGTATACGAACAATGGCATATCTGTTGGAAAAATGTACAAAGGCTTTCTTCCTCCGATCAGAGAGGAGTGGAAGGCCGGCTGCGGTGAATACGGAACGGAAGGCTTGGACAACTACGAGCTGATGATAAGCCGCTATCCTGAAGAGTGGCTTCCGGACAATGAATCGGCTGCATGGATGCCAAACCGCATTAACGGAGCGCAAACCTATGCTCACCATGGGGATTGGTACACCGAGCAGCAAACGATTCACAGCTGGATTGAAGCCAGTCAGAAGCATCAATGCTTGGCGACCAAGCTGATGACCGATGCTTGGCGCAGAAGGGCGGATCGCGTAGTTTCCACAGCTATTCATCTCCTGATTGATGCATGGCCCTCCGGCTGGATGAAGGCTCTCGTAGGAGCCGACCGAATACCGAAGCCAGCTTACTTCACCTATAAGCATTGTTTGGAGCCGGTTCGCATTCATTTAAGAGGTGACAGGTGGAAGGTATATGTTGGGGAAACGATGGAGATAGAAGCTTGGCTGCTGAATGATACGGCTAAGGAATATGAGAATTGCCGTGTTGTGGCCACGCTTCGTGACGATAATCGGGATTACGGCAATTTTGAAATTACCGGTGCGCTTTCGGCGGCAACCTCTCAATATGCGGGGACGATCCGTTTCTCCGTGCCTATGGTTCAGGATAGACAGAGCCTGCATGTGGATGCCTGCTTATTGAATGAAGCTGGAGAGGTTATAAGCACGGAACGATTTACTTTCGAAACGTTTGTTAAGGCAAATAACGAGAAACCGGATAAAGTTATCTACATGGATGCGGAATCCGAGCTGCTTGGTTCGCTTCTGGAAGTGGACAGAGAGCCTTACGAGGAATCAATGAAGCAGGATGGGACGTTAGTAGTTTCATCCAGAGAGCTATTTATTCGTCATCAAACCTCTATTCTTGAAAAGATACGCAACGGTGCTACCGCTTTATTTATTCTAAATCGTTTCGATTCGGAGCCTTGGGATATTGGGGAAACAACGGTTCAGACGTCCAAGCTCCGTGAGATTTACACGCTTGCTGTGGATACGGATAATCCGCTTCTAAGCTGGATGAAGCCGGATGATCTATCTTATTTATATCACTTGCCCAATGACCGAATAGAGGGCATTTCCAACTGCCATTTGCAAGGTAATGGAATTGAGCCGATTGCATTTGCCTATCACGCGAATGGTGAGCTGAACGGGAAGCGCAAGCTGCCTTTGGTAGGCTCGAAAAAGCTTGGAAAGGGTCGGATTTTCTTCTCCTGCCTGCCTCTATCAGGCAGATTGGGCTTCAATCCTACATTGGATCGTTTCTTGATCTCGATACTAGGGGAAAAAGGAGGCGACAGTGAATGCACTTGTACGCCATTGCTAGCAGAACCAAGCAACAACGCGCTGAGTTAAAGGTTAGTGAAGCGGGACCCGAACTGGCGCTACTCAGTGAAGGCAAGGAAACACCTTATTATTCGGGGTTTTTGAATGATATGTTAGTTTATTCCTCCGGAAAGCCTTGGCGTTCCGATCTTGCGGGACTTCAGAATGTGCAGGTTTCTTCCCGGGATGATGGAGGGACTAATAACGATACGAATCATATGAGCAACCGGATGATTCAAATCAGCGGAACTCTTGGAGCGCTGAGCTTCTCAATGGCGCTGTTATTCGATGAACAGGATGCGTTCAAATTGCATGTTGCTTGGACAAACACGACGGATCAGACTTTGCATGATGTCGCTGCAGGAATACAGTTCAGCTTGCCTAAGCGGGAGAAGGAAATCATAACGATTCCCGGTGTGATTTATAATAACAATCCTTCCTCCGACCCGCAGCGTCTTGTTCCAAGGCTTGGCACAGGCGAACATAAAGGGGTTATCGTCGAAGAGCATCGGCTCCCGATTCCTTGCGTGAATATAGAGTGGAAGGAGGCTGGCGAGTCTCGATATTTATCTTTATTATCGATTCCTGCTTATGTGGAAGGTTTGGATGGAACCGTTCATTATGGTTCTCTCGGAGCGATTCAGGAGGAGAACGGATCGGTACTTGCAGCTATGAGCGGAGTGTTGATGTTTAATGGCGACAAGGATATTTGCTATATGGGAAAAAGTAAATCAGAGCCGTATAGCGGCGGGTATTTAGACTTTATGCCCGGGTTCACGTTGGCAAAGGAATACACGCTGGACTGGGGGACGATTTCCACTCCGGGCAGAGGCTTCCGCGAAATCGTTCGCAAAGGATTGGACATATTCCAACTGGAGGGCTCCAAGCCGCTTTCCCTGGAAGAAATCATTAAGCTCAAAACAAACGCGATGGATGACCGATGGAGGACGAATGAAGAGGGAGCAGCCGGATATGTAAAATTTAGCGATTCCAATTCATTCGGCAATGTGTCCAAGCGTCCGCTCCATTATATGTATGGATGGACGGGACAATGCTTGAAGCTGGCCTGGTGTGATGCCCGTCAAGGGTTTGCTCAAGGGGAAGAGGTGCGAATTTCCCGCTGCAAGCAGGCTGTTGACTTCTATTTGAGGGCGAGCCGTACGGATCTTCCAGGTATACGACGGAGCTCTTACCGTATCGAAGATGGACAATGGGATGACTTCAGCTTGAATAAGCAGCCTGTCATTGCGAGCAGGGCTAGCGGAGAGACGATAGCTGATTTAGCTGAAATTGTACTTTTATTCCAGGATCAGGGCAGGGATATTCCTGCCTCCTGGGTCGAAGCAATTCGCGAGTCCGCCGATTTCTATGTGTCAGGGGTCTTGACCTCGGGCATCTTTCCGGCAGCATGGCTAATGGACGGCACTCCGGCTGACGAGATGATTACTGCAGCGGGGGTTCCGTGCTTAATTGCTCTTGTTAAAGCTTACCGGGTGCTGGGAGATGAATTGTATTTGGCAGCGGCTGAAGCTGCGATGCAGCGCTACTATGAGCTGCATGCCGAGACGTTCGAACGGCCATTTGCCCGTTCTACGCTGGATGCCAAATGCGAGGATAAGGAAGCGGGGATGTACTTTTTCCTGGCGGCATATGAGCTGTTTATTTTGACTAGCAAACAGCAGTATGGGGAATGGGCTGAGCTATCGGCAGACTGGCTGCTTACCTTTGTATATATGTGGAAGCCTGCTTATGATAAGGGCTCAAAGTTCGAGGAAGTCGATTTTAACGCTATAGGATGGCCCACGGTAAGTGTGCAGAACCATCATTTGGATGTGTTCTTCCCGACTTATGAGTTATGGAAGTTCGGCAGGTTAACGGGCAAGCGGCAATATGAGCGTATAGGCCAACTATCATTCGATGCTATGGGGCAGGGAATATGCAGGGAGCAGGGCGATTGGAGCTTCACCGTTATTGGCGAACAGGGAGAAGGCTTCTTTCAAACCCGGTGGCATCACCGAGGGCATAGCAACAAGTGGAATCCGTCTTGGGTTATAGCCACTGTTTTGCATAATGCCCTGCGCTTTCAGGAGGAAATAGAATGATGGATCAAGAGGGGGGACAAACCACGTGAACAGCAGGACAATTCCGGATTGGGAAAATATAGAGGTATTAGGACGGCATACAGAGCCGCCGCATGCCGGATTTATTTCGTATGAGGATATGGAGACGGCTCTGGACAATGAAAGGGCTGCATCGCCTTTTTTCCAGTCGTTGAACGGCAATTGGAAATTTTATTACGCGGATAGCCCTGATAAGGCTCCTGCGAATTTTTATGAAGCTTCTTATGCGGTAAACGACTGGAATACGATACCGGTTCCCGGCAATTGGCAGATGCACGGATATGGCCGCCCTCATTATTCCAGCAGCTATTATCCTTTTCCCATTGATCCGCCTTATGTACCTAATGATAATCCGGTAGGCTGTTACCGTAGAAGCTTTGGCCTGCCTCATTCCTGGGATAACCGCCAAGTGTTTCTTGTATTTGAAGGGGTCGACTCGGCTTTTCACGTTTGGATTAACGGGCAATTTGCAGGGTACGGACAGGGCAGTCATCTGCATTCTGAATTCAGAGTGACCTCGCTGCTGCAGCCTGGAGAGAATACGATTGCTGTTCAAGTATACCAATGGAGCGATGGAACCTATCTGGAGGATCAGGATAAATGGCGGTTAAGCGGCATATTTAAGGATGTTTATGTGAAAGCAACGCCGGATGTCCATATTCGGGATATTGCGGTACAAACACAGTTTAGCGAAAATCGTCAGGATGCCGAGCTTGGGGTCAAACTTCATGTGCGAAATTATGCTGATTCTGCTCAAGCTGGGCCGCATCTAGTGAAGCTGATGTTGCTGGATGATGAGCGGCAAACGGTTTATGAAAGCGCAGTCGGAAATGGCATTCAGCTTAACTCCAATGAAGAACAGACGCTAAGTATGGATATTCCCGTTATGAATCCACGTCAATGGTCGGCCGAGGAGCCTAATTTATATGCACTCGTTGTGAGCCTTGAGGATGAGCAAGGGAATGTGCTTGAGGTTGGAAGTGTGTCGGTAGGCTTTCGGGATATCGCGATCCGGGATGGACAGCTTTTTGTCAACGGAAAATCCGTTATCTTGAAGGGGGTTAACCGCAATGAGTTCCACCCGGAACTCGGGTTTACGACACCTTACGAGTCGATGATCGAGGATATTCGATTGATGAAGCAGCACAATATGAATACTGTACGCTTATCCCATTATCCGAATGATACACGTTGGCTCGATTTATGCGATCGATATGGATTGTATGTTGTTGATGAAGCGGATTTGGAAACCCACGGCTGCCATTTTATCGAAAATGAGAGCTATCTGGCCGAGCAGCCCGAGTGGAGGCAGGCATTCCTTGACCGTGCGGTTCGCATGGTGGAAAGGGATAAGAACCACCCATCCGTCATTATTTGGTCACTCGGAAATGAATCGGGCTATGGGCCTAACCATGATGCGATGGCTGAATGGATGCGCAAGGCTGACCCAACTCGTCCGATCCATTATGAACGCGCTAAAGACGCACCGGTCGTTGATGTCGTCAGTTCGATGTATCCGTCCCTGGAAGCGTTGATCGAAGAAGGGGAGAAGGATGATCCCCGGCCATACCTGATGTGCGAATTCGGGCATGCTATGGGAAATTCCGTAGGCAATCTGAAGGACTACTGGGATGCTATTTATAAATATAAGCGGCTGCTGGGCGGTTTGATCTGGGAGTGGACGGATCACGGTATTGTGCAGAAGCTGGAGTCAGGTGAGGAATGGTATGCCTATGGGGGTGATTTCAACGATCATCCGAATAGCGGACATTTCTGCATAGATGGATTGCTGTTTCCGGACCGTACAGTTAAAGCTTCGATTATGGAGTTGAAAAAGGTCATTCAACCGGTCGTAATAGAGCTTAGCGATATACACTCCGGAACTGTGACCATTTGTAACCGCTATGATTTCAGAACCTTGGAGCATTTGGAAGCTTCTTGGTCGCTAATATGCGATGGGGAGATTGTAGAGCAAGGGATACTATCTGAGCTGGATGTGCCGGCTGGTGAACATGCTGCTGTTACGATTCCTTGGACGAAGGAATTAGCCCGACTTCAAGGAGAATGCTGGCTGCATATCCGTTTCACCTTACGTGAAGCGGTAAGCTGGGCTCCGCGAGGCTTTGAGATTGCTTGGGTCGACTTGCCGCTGGCTGCTGCGGAACGGAAGACTGCCGGGAGAACCGTAAGACTGGATTCTATGCCCCGGCTCCAAACGGTTGAGACGAATACAGGGGTTCACCTTTACGGAAATGATTTTTCTATTAGCTTTGATAAAAGGAGAGGGGTTATGACCTCCTTCGATTATAACGGCGTACCGCTTTTGGCTGGCGGCCCTAAGGTTCAGCTGTGGAGGGCAACGATCGATAATGACAATCGCCAATCCAAGGAATGGAAGACGTTTGGTTATGACCGGCTGAATCATCGCATGCATCAGTTTTCAGTCCATCCTTATCACCGTTCTGCTGTCCAAGTGCTGATCAAGTCAACAATTGGAGCAACTGCCTTGGGGAATGCCTTTACAGTCTGGATGACCTATACGGTTTATGGCTCCGGTGATGTTCTTATCACCACTCGTGTTGTACCGAGAGAGGGCTTGCCTCCGCTGCCTCGGCTGGGCTTGCAGATGACGATGCCTGGTGGATTCGATCAATTCTCATGGTTCGGGTTAGGGCCTCACGAATGTTACATCGACCGGAAAGAGAGCGGGCGGCTCGGGGTATACAGCGGTTCCGTGCAGGACCAATTCGTTCCGTATATTATGCCGCAGGAAAATGGCAATAAGACGGATACCCGTTGGGCATCTGTGACTAATAAGCTCGGAACAGGATTATTCATTGGCGGTATGCCACGGCTGGATGTGAGTGTAAGCCATTATTCGACTGAAAATTTAACGAAAGCGAAGCATACGTACGATTTGCAGCGGCAGGCTGAAACCTTCATAAATATGGATTACGCCCAATCTCCAATAGGAAATCATAGCTGCGGGGAAGCTCCACCACTTGATAAATATTTGTTGAAACCGCAAGATACTACGTTTTCACTGCGATTGAAGCCATTCTCTACAAGGGATCATTCGCCTATGAAATTAAGCAGACAGCAGCTGGAAACAATTGCTGAGGCTTCAAACGTAAATGAGCCGATGCTGAAGACTTCGATAAGGAAACAGGAGGTAGGGATATGATCAGCCGTAAATTTCCAAAGATGATGTTCGGCGGCGATTATAATCCGGAGCAGTTTCCTAAGGACATTTGGAATGAAGACATGCGGCTGTTTCAGCTGGGTGGAATTGACATAGCTACTATTAATGTGTTCGCTTGGGCCTTGAATCAGCCGGATGAAGATACTTATAACTTCGAATGGCTCGATGAAGTGATGAACAAGCTTCAGGAGAATGGTGTACGCGTATGCATGGGCACCAGCACAGCAGCACATCCGGCATGGATGGCAAGGAAATATCCGGATGTACTAACCGTGACCTCGGACGGGAAGAGGAGGAAATTCGGACGGAGGCATAACTCCTGTCCGAACAGTCCTACCTTCCGCCACTATGGCGGATTAATGGCCAGAAAGCTGGCGGAACGCTATAAGGATCATCCTGCTTTGCTGCTCTGGCACGTTAACAATGAGATAGGAAACCGCTGCTTTTGCGATAATTGCGAGAGAGCATTTCGGGATTGGCTAAGAAAGCGGTACGGCACGATAGAACAGCTGAATCAGGCTTGGTACACCAAGTTTTGGGGTCACACCTTCTATGACTGGGAAGAAATCGTTCTGCCAAGTGCGCTAACTGAAGGCTTATCTGGTGGTAATTCCGATCAGACCGCTTTTCAAGGAATTACGCTTGATTTCTTCCGGTTTAATTCCGACAGCTGGCTGGACAGCTATCTAATTGAATACAACGCGATCAAACAGATCATACCGGATGCAATCGTAACGACCAATTTTCAAGGCAATGGGACCTACAAGCCGCTTGATTATTTCAAATGGGCGCCTTACCTGGACATTGCGGCGCTTGATATTTATATCGAGAATCATACCCCGGAGAGCTATATGGCCATGAGGTACGATCTGATGCGCAGCTTGAAGAACGGAGCTCCTTTCATGCTGATGGAGCAAAGTCCAGGCGTTATTAACTGGAAAACGGTTAACCCTACGAAGCGCCCCGGCGTGATGAGGCTTAGAAGCTATCAAGCGATAGCCCGCGGTGCAGAATCGGTTATGTTCTTTCAGCTTCGTCGCTCGCTCGGCGCTTATGAGAAATTCCATGGAGCCGTTATCGATCATGCGGGTCACGAGCATACGCGAGTATTTAGGGAATGCGCAGAGCTCGGCAAGGAGCTGCAGCAGCTAGGCGATCAAATGCTGGATTCGCGTGTAGCAAGCAAGGTTGGCATTTTGTTTGACTGGGATAATTGGTGGGCAGTCGAGCTCGGTGGAGGGCCTTCGGTTCATTTTAAATATTTGGATCAAGTTCAAAGCTATTATGACGCCTTGTATGACAACCAGATCCAGGTCGATCTGATCCATGTGGATACGGACTTAAGCTCCTATGATTTGGTGCTGGCGCCTTTCTTGTATATGACGAAGCCCGCATATGCTGAGAAGCTGGAACGATATGTGGAGAATGGCGGAACGTTCGTGACCGGTTTCTACAGCGGGATTGTAGATACGAACGATAAGGTTATTCCGGGCGGCTATCCAGGAGAGCTTCGCAGGCTTCTCGGGATCTGGGTGGAAGAGATCGATGCCATGTTTCCGAATCAGACGAACCAAATGATCATGCAGCAGCCGTTAGGGCAATTACAGGAACAAGAATCCTATGAATGCAGGCTGGCCTGCGAGGTTGTTCATCTGGAGGGAGCAGAAGCCGTAGCTGTATTTGGCAGCGATTATTACAGCGGGGCTCCTGCTTTGACACGCCACAGGTACGGTAAGGGGGAAGCTTGGTATGCAGCCACCGATCCCAGCGCTGAATTTAAACGGCATTGGCTGAAGGCGTTATGCCATCACGCAGGCATCTATCCGTTGATGAAGGCTCCAGTTGGAGTAGAGGTTACCCAACGTGAGAAAGATGGCGTTCGCTTCACCTTCCTGCTGAATCACAGCGATCAGGTTCAAACGCTACCTGTTGGCGAGCACGAGCAGTTGGAGCTTCTAAGCGGTGTCAACGTACAAGGCGATATAGAGCTCCAACCGAAGCAGGTCATGATTCTTAAGAAGTAAATATAAGAGAACCGGCAGATGTTGTCAGGCAGGTTCTCAGAAGGAGGCGATTGCTCATGAGTGGAAGCGAGCAGCTGCGCAGTAAATTCGAACAGCCATCGGTTGAATATAGGTCTGCTCCATTCTGGGCATGGAATGATGACCTGCAAGAGGAAGAGCTAGTGCGGCAAATCGAACAGATGAAGGAGCAGGGAATGGGCGGTTTTTTCATCCATTCCCGAGACGGTTTGGAAACCGATTACATGGGCCGCGAATGGATGGATTACGTTCGGACAGCCGTTCAAACTGCTGAACGGCTTGGTATGCAGGCATGGCTGTATGATGAGGACCGCTGGCCGTCCGGCTTTGCAGGGGGGCTCGTGCAGGCTAGTGGCGGGGATGCCAATAGAGCCAAAGGGTTGACGATGGAGGTGTGCCATCCAGGGGATTCGTGGAATATAGCGGATGCTGCTGCTTTGTTTAAGGCAATCATCGATGAGAGAAGTTTGATTCGCTGTGAACGTCTGCCAATTAACGAAGCGCCTACGTTGGATGAAGATGAAGTACTGCTCGTTTTTCGAGTGGAGGTGTCGGAATACAGCGAATGGTTTAACAACGAAGCGCCGCCAGATAATTTGAATCCGGATACGGTGCGGACGTTTATCGATACCACCTATGAAGCCTACAAGCAAGAGGTTGGAGGGCAGTTTGGCACAACGATCCGTGGTGTGTTCACTGATGAACCGAGCATTCATGACCGTCATTGCAGGTTCACAGAAGGACGGGGATGGATTCCGTGGACATGGACATTCCCGTCGTTTTTTCAAGAACGAAGGGGCTACGATCTTCTGGATAGCGTCCCCTACATGTACTTCAATGGGGAGTACTCCTCGCAAGCCCGCCATGATTACTGGAGGACGATCACGGAAAGGTTCAGTGAAGCGTACTCCAAGCAGCTCGGCGATTGGTGCGATGACAACGGAATCGCTTTTACAGGCCATTACCTATGGGAAAACAATATGGGCACAGCTACCCGCGTATGTGGGGCTGTTATGCCCAATTATCGTTTTCAGCAGGTTCCCGGTATCGATATGCTGAATGAGCAAACAAATGAATATATCACTGTGAAGCAATGCACAAGCGTAGCGAATCAATACGGAAGAAAGTTCGTGCTTACGGAAACGTACGGCTGTACGGGCTGGGGCTTTACGTTCGAAGGGCAAAGATGGATTGGCGATTTCCAATATGTCCTTGGAGTTAATATGAGATCGCAGCATCTAGCGCTCTACTCGATTAAAGGGTGCCGGAAGCGGGATTACCCTCCTGTGTTCAACTACAATACAAGCTGGTGGAAATACAATCATGTAGTTGAAGATTATTTTGCCAGACTATCGGCCATCTTGACGGAGGGAACCCCGGTCCGGGATATTCTCGTGCTGCACCCCTCCTCCACAGCGTGGAGTATGGTCGGTACAGGACCTTATGGCTTCCCGGCCAGGGGCAAGGACAGGGATGTCTCGGCTACGAATACATTCGGACATGAATTCAACTCTTTTCTCGGCAAGCTGCTTAAGGGGCATTACGATTTTGATCTCGGCGATGAGACGATCATGGCGGAAACGGGAGCGATACAGGGAAGTAAGCTGGCTGTAAACCTCGCCGCATATAGTGTCGTAGTGATTCCGCCAATTAAGACGATGCTGCACAGCACCTATCGGCTGCTGCTGGATTTCCTGGATGCAGGAGGGAAAATAATCGCGGTTGGAGAGAGAGCATCCATGCTTGAAGGCAGGCCGACAGATCTGCTATCTCGGCTCTATGAGCATCCTAACCTTACACAAACTCAAAACGCTCAAGAAACGATAGGGGCTTTGGTTCATATATCCCCTCGGAGAGTTAGTGTAACCCATGCCGGCTCTAAGGAGGAGGCTCCCGAGTTTCTATATATGCTTAGGGAGATGGATGATTGCCGTACTTTATTTGTCGTAAACAATGATCGTAAAGGCTCGCATCGGGTTCAAATAAAGATGGAAGGCAGCGGATGCCTGGAAGAGTGGGCAGCGCTGACTGGCAGTACACAGCCAGTTGCAGCAGCCGTAAACGATGGCTATGTACACTTCGCTGCAGATTTTGGACCGGCAGAATCGAGATTATACATACTGGATAAGAATAAAGCTTCGATATGCGAGAATGATTCGACGATCGGATCAATCGGGATTATTGAAGGAACCGGTTCAAATTCTGTTGAATGCTGTGAGTCCATGCAGGAGCTGGAAACGGTCAGCGGGTTTACCCGCACTATGCCCAATGTGCTGACTCTTGACACCTGCTATTATCGGCTTAATGAGCAGGAGTGGTCCGAAGAAGCTGATGTGTGGCTGGCACAAAAAGAGATTCGAGATGCTCTGGGTATGAGACAGGTGTATGGCAATGGTCTTGAGCAGCGATACAAGTGGATTAACAAGCCGCATCCGGGGAATGGCGCTCCTGTGCAGCTGAAATTTACTTTCCATGTTGCTGCATTACCACAGGAGCAGGTTCATCTGGTAGTGGAATCTGCAGAATACTATGAAATAACAATGAATGGTGCTGCTGTGCTTAATCAACCGGATGGATGGTTCCTCGACCGGTCGTTCGATAAAATTCCACTCTCTGGATTAATGGAAGGACGTAATGAACTGGTTTTATCCTGCAGCTACCATAATCGAATGGAAGTAGAGGATATATATATCATTGGTGACTTCGGGGTGGATCTCGACAGGAAGATTGTAGCGGAACGAGAGACGCTGGAATTAGGCGATTGGTGTACGCAAGGTTATTTCCATTATTGCGGCAGCATGATTTACCATTTCAACCTGCCGGGACAGAACCCAGCTGTAACGAAAGCTCGGACTTTACTGGAGCTTCAAGGCTATTCTGCGGTTATGGTGGAAGTCAAGGTTAACGGACATCTGGCAGGGCATGTGCCTTGGAGGGCTGCTAATCTCCTTGATCTGACAGAGCATCTTCAAGATGGAGAGAATCGGATAGATATCGAAGTGATGGGAAGCCCTCGTAATATGCTGGGTCCGTTCCATCATCGGTCCGGGGAGCCTTCAACAACAAGCTGGGCATCGTTCCGCAAAACGGGCAGCGATTACACACCTGAGTATCGATTGCTTCCATACGGATTGTTCGACCCAATCAAATTGTACCGATTGAATGTAGAAACGGAGGTTCGAGCATGAAAATAAGATACGGGTGGAAGCAGTCCCTTGCTTTACTCATCTTGTGTACTGCACTGCTGCTGCCTGGAACTGTTGACGCTGCAGTTAAATATTCTACTTTTACTAAAGACAGCTATGGCAACCTGATTTGGCTTCAACCGGCTTATTATCCGATCGGTGTTATTGGTCAGGATTTATATGTACCGGATCCGGCTAAACCCCAAGTGAAAATGAAATCATCCATGAAAAATCCGAAGGATATATTCGTGGATAAGAACAATGAGATTTATATTGCCGATTCAGGTAATAACCGAATTGTCCATATGAATGAAAAAGGCAAGCTGCTTAGGTACATTACATTACCGGAAAGCCCGCTTTCCAAGCCCGAAGGCGTCTTTGTGACCAAGGACGGAGATATTTATATTGCGGATACAGGCAACAAGCGGGTGCTCCAGCTGGACAAAAACGGCAAGCTCCTGAAGGAATTTAAGCGGCCGGAATCTCGATTTATCGCCGATACATTCGTTTTCGAGCCAGGCAAAGTGATGGTGGATGAGCGCGACTTCCTGTACATCGCGATCCGCGGCGGATACGAAGGGCTGATGCTGCTTGATCCGAACGGCAAGTTTCAGGGCTTCTTCGGGGCCAACAAAACGGCGCTTTCTCCGCTGGATGCATTAAAACGAGGATTATACACGAAGGAAATGTATGCCAATGAAGTAGCAAAAAGACCGGAAACGATAAACAGTGTCGCCACGGATAAAAATGGTTATATTTACACGGTCACTGGCGGAACGGCCAAAATTGACCAATTAAAGAAGTTGAATATTAAAGGGGATAATCTGCTACGCAGCTCCCAGAAATCATTCGGCGAATACCGTGCTATCGATGCTCAGCCGGGTCTTAGTAAAACCGGTGCGAGTATTCCTCAGCTGATCGATATAGCGGTTGACCAGAACGGTAATATGATCGTGGTGGACCAGCAGTTCAAATATATTAGCAATTATGATGCGTCAGGCAATCTTTTATATTTCTGGGGAGGTCCCTCAGCCGTAGGCTCCTCGCAGGTTGGCTTGCTGAAAAGCCCGGTCGCCCTGGATGTGAACTCAAGGAATGAATTATTCGTTCTTGACGATCAGGAAAATATTGTCCAAGTATTCCGCTTATCGGAGTTTGGGCAAAAGGTGGATCAAGCGAATCAACAAACCCTTGCCGGTTATTATGAGGCTGGGGAAAAGCCTTGGCAGGATGTACTTCGCATGAATGCGCAGTTCACGCCCGCTATTCTTGGTTTAGCCAAATCAGCTTTCAAAAAAGAGCAGTATGAGGACGCCAGAAGGCTGTTTAAAGAAGCGGGGGATCAGCAAGGCTATTCCAATGCCTATTGGCAAATCCGGATGCAATGGTTCCAAACGAATTTCTCCTGGATAGCGAGCATCCTTTTATTCGGAGGGATTTTATGGTTTGTGCTTGATAAGCTGACTAGCAAGAGCGCGTTTCGAAGTCGCCTGCGCAATCGGAATCAGAAGTCAAAAGCTCAGTTTATAGCTAATTTCCGGCATGCTATTTACACTTTGAAGCATCCGCTGGATGGGTTTGTGGCGGTACGCTATGAGGGTAAAGGAAGCTACCTAAGTGCCGTGCTCATTTTGCTTGCCGTGTATGGGGCTTTATTGGTTAAGGATATCGTCACGAGTTTTTCCTTTAATGCAGCGACCTCCATCGATATTTACTCTATCTTCACGCAGTTTTTCATTGTATGGCTTGCCTGGATCATTTCCAACTACCTGGTGAGCTCGATCTATCGCGGTGAGGGACGGTTTAGAGATATTTTTATCGGCAGCGCTTATGCATTGGTTCCTTATATAGTCGTTGGCATTCCGTTAGCTGTTATTTCCAACTTCATGACGTTGAACGAGTCATCCATGTACAGCTTTGTAGCCAATGGAATGATGGTTTGGATTGGCTTGCTTATGTTCTGGAAAATTCAATGCATTCATAATTACAGCGTAGGCGAGACCGCATTGAACATTCTTCTTACGTTGTGCACGATGCTCGTTATCGGTGTACTAATCTTTGTTACGGCCGGCTTGACTAACGATTTGATATCCTTATTTTATGAAATGGGCCAGGAGTTGATTTTAAGATGATATGGATAAACAAGCTAAATAAACCTGTAACCTATGTTACCGTCTTACTCTTGGCCGTTGTCCTGCTTTTCGTCACCCAAGCGAAGTTCGAATTCAAGGCTGATCAAAAGGAGCGTACCTTCGCACCGGTACAGAATGATTCAGGAGCTGCGAAAGGCGTTCCGGCTCAATTGCCTCAAGAGAGCGATTTTAAAAAAGTGGCGGAAAGTGATGCTCTCCGATTAAATATGGATGAGAAAACAGGACATTTTATTGTGGAAGATAAAAGGAATGGCAACGTGTATCGTTCGTACCCGAATCCGCAATATTGGAGCCAGGAAACGATCTCGGAGAATTGGAAGAAGCATTTGAGCTCACCGCTCATGGTTCAGTATGTAGATTTTTCGAAAACGATTCTGCAAGCGAAGGAAACGAACTTTGCCGCAGAAGGTGGGCGCGTGAAGGATGTTCAAATGATTCCCGGAGGATTCTCTCTGATCTATGAGCTGCCTGCATCCGGATTTACCATTCCCGTACAGGTTAAAGTAGAGAATAATTATGTTGAGACCAAAATCGTACGCGAGGGCATTAAAGAATCCAACATGGGGCTTATATGGGTGAGGCTGTTTCCATTCCTCGGGGCCGATTATTCCGCTGGCCAGGATGGGTATATGCTCATACCGGATGGAGCCGGAGCATTGATACGGTTCAAGGAAAACCAGTTGAATGTGAACAAGCTGTACGATGAAAGCGTGTATGGACAGGATAATGCCTTCGGAGGCATGAACAACAACCGGAACCGCATTATGATGCCGGTATTCGGTATGAAGGCGGACTCCAAGGCTTTCGTGGCCGTACTGGATAAAGGTGAGGAGTATGCTGAAATCGTCGCCTCTCCTTCAGGAGTCTTGAGCAACTATAACTGGGTCACCGCACAAATGAATTTCCGCGCGAGCTTTCTTCAGTTCACAAGCCGGAATTCTCCGGATGAATGGGGATTTGCCGCCTATAACAAGGATGAGCTGTTCGGCAGCGACCGTGTTGTGCGCTACTATCTTTTGGACAATAAGAAAGCGGATTATGTAGGAATGGCTCAAACTTATCGGGATTACTTAATGAGCGAGAAGGGGTTGAAGCAGCTGCCTGCTGCTGAGCCGAACCTGCCTATGCATGTGGATATTATTGGCGGAGATCAGGAGAAGGGGGTAGTCAGTGACCGCTATTTGAACTTAACCAATACAAGCGATGCCACGCAAATGATTACTTCCCTGGAGAACAAAGGGGTAAAAAATATGTCGCTCACTTATATGGGTTGGCAGGATGGCGGCTACAGCTCCTTTGGTAAGACATTGCCCGTTGATTCAAGCATCGGTGGAAACAGCGGGATGAAAGCGTTCATTGATCATGCGCATCGCTCAAAGTTCCGCGTTTATTTGGACACGGAGTATGCAGCGAACAACACAGGGGGCGGCGGCTTCGACGGGAAGTTCCATGCTATGACCAATTTGGCAGGACGCAATATAACCCTTGGCTTGCTGTACAACAATTCAAGGGTACCGATGGTTAGCGAGAAATTTAACGAAGCATCGGTGAAGAAGGATTTAAAGTTGTATAAAGAAATGGGTGTTGACGGACTAGCCGTTAATCGTACGGGACAGCGATTGTTCAGCGACTATAACACGAGCTATGGCTCTCCCAGAAATGAAGCGAGAAATACGCAGGAACGAATATTGAAAAATATTAAGGAAGAGCTCGGCGGTGTACAAGGGAAAAGCTCTAATTTCTACGCTTTGCCTTATATTAATCACATTCAAACGATGATTTATGATCATTCCTATGATCTGTTCACGGATGAAGCAGTGCCATTCGCCCAGATCGCAGCCCATGGCTTAATCACTTATTCCTCTGAATATGCGAACAATCGGCAGGAGGATGTGAAGGACTTTTTACGCGATATCGAATACGGCGCTGTTCCTTCGTTCATATTTACCAGGGCCGAAACCAAAGATTATGTGAATGCCTATGGAATTCGCTATTATAATACTTACTTTCCGAACTGGGTATCATTCGCCGCAGAACAGTATAAGCAATATAACGATGCGCTCGGCGATGTGCAAAGCCAATTCATCAGTAATCATAAAACGTTGGCGGATAATGTAAAGGAAACGACCTATGCCAATGGAAAGCGCATTGTAGTCAATTATAATCTGGAGCCGTACCGTGACGAGGGTCTAGATGTGCCTGCACAAAGCTTCATTGTTATTCAGGGAGGAGGGGCTAAATGATGAAAAGAAATATAAGGCTTCGTTCGTCCTTCTCCGAGTACCTCGAAGGAATGATCTTCATAGCGCCATGGTTTATTGGATTTCTCATATTCATGGCCTTCCCTATAGGCTATTCCTTGTTTATGAGCTTTCAGAAGGTAACCATTACGGCAACAAGAACGACGACTCAATATGTGGGATGGACTCATTACCAATATATCCTGTTTGAAAATGGGAGCATTTTGTACAATGATTTATTGCCATTTCTAAGGCAGGCTTTGTTTATGATTCCGATTATCGTGCTTTTTGCATTGATGATTGCGATTATACTGAATCAAAATTTTGCTGGCCGTACCTTTTTTCGCGCCGTATTCTTTCTTCCCGTTATTCTTTCGACCGGTGAGGTTGTTAAGGAATTTTTGACACAGGGGGAAGGCGATCTTGGTTTCATGTCCAAATATAACGTTTCGGGACTTATTAAGGCCAATCTCTCGGCGACTTGGTCGGGCCCGTTGGTTGGGATTCTCGACTCCTTCGTATTGATCCTTTGGTATTCCGGGGTACAAATCCTGATCTTCCTCGGCGGAAGACAGACGATATCGAATTCTGCATATGAGGCGGCGCGGATCGATGGTGCAGGACCATGGGAAACCTTTTGGAAAATTACGCTTCCGGCCATGACTCCGTTTATTTTCCTGAACTTAATTTATACGGTAGTCGATCTATTCACTTTTCCGACAAACCCTATTTTGCAAAGGGTCAGAGACAGCGAGTATGGACAGTACAGTGCGCTAATCTGGATCTATTTTCTCATTATCAGCTTCTTCCTGGCCATCATCTTCATTGTTTTCCATAGAGCTACCAGATCGCAAAGACAAACCAGCTAATAGGCAGAAGCATATGTTTGACAGGTTGGAAATAAGACATAACTTTTTGTAGGGGTGAAGCTATGATTGGTTTGAAATTGAAAGACAAGCAGGAGCTTTCGATCCTGCTCTGGCTCAAGAAGGCGAAATTCCTCATCTTAGGTCGCGAAGCGGATAAAGGATTGCTGTTCAAATTGTTTATTTACTTGATTTTGCTCGATACCGCCTATATTTATTTGAAGCCAGTGCTGCATATGGTGACTACTATGGTCAAAAATTCCAGCGATTTGCTCGATCCATCCGTTAACTGGTTTCCGAGGGTCGTCTACTTCGGCAACCTTCAGGAGGCGTGGGAATGGCTGAAATATCCGAAGGCGCTAAGCCTTACCTTCATAATGGCCTTATCTGTCGCTACATTGCAGACTCTTTCCTGCGCTGTAACCGGCTATGCTTTTGCCAGGCTGAAAATTCCTTTCAAAGGACTGCTGTTCTTTTTCCTGCTGCTGACATTCATTGTCCCGATGCAGGTTACGATTCTGCCGAACATTATTTACGCACGGGAGCTAGGGCTGTTAAATACGATTTACCCGATCATTGTTCCGGCATTTTTTGGTCTCGGCTTGAAGGGAGCTCTATTCGTTATTATTTATCGGCAATTTTTCTCCACACAGCCCAAGGAGCTTGAGGAGGCAGCCCGAATTGATGGGGCCAATGTGTTCAAAATCTTTTATAAAGTCATGATGCCGCTTGCTAAACCAGCTATTCTCGTGGTGTTCTTGTTCTCCTTCGTCTGGACCTGGAATGATTTCTATTTGCCAAGCATGTATTTGGCTGATATCGAAACCGCTCCATTGTCCATGGGGATCTCGCGAATCGCTACGGCGCTGAGACAGCAGGCTGAGCAGTTCGGACCGTCTGTCACGGACGAAGCGATTCGCATGGCGACAACATTTTTAATGATTATCCCGCCTATGCTGTTGTATACGTTCACGCAGCGCTGGTTCATTGAAGGTGTAGAAAGAACGGGCTTGGTGGAGTAGGAGAGTGTGTGGAGTTTGTCCGATGAATGACGAATTTGCTTTCATCGGTCAGATTCCTTGAAATGAAGCAAAAAGAATGGAGGCTCCTTACAATGAGACGATTACTGGGTCTTATGGCGGCAATGGTGATGATAATATCCATCATGGGATGTTCGTCATCTACAAGTGGAAGCGTTGCTTCGGATGGATATTCGGAGGCCAACGCTAAGAAGGTTATGTTAATCAGAAAGAAAGAGGGCAGCGGAGATCCGTTTATCATCAACCATTTGAAGAAGCTCGGCTACCAGGTTATGGATATTGTAGACAGCGACTTTACCGTTGAGAAAGCTAAAGGCTATGGGGTGATTTATGTGAGCGAGTCCGTCAACTCCTCCAAAATAGATCCTAAATTGAAGAACTCTACGATACCCGTTGTGTATGCCAAAGCGCAAGCAGCAAGTGATGCCGAGTTGGTGGGTGTTCAGAAATTCGGGCAGGATGATGGGGTGAAAACCGTTCGGATTATAGATAGCAAGCATCCGATTGCCTCCGGGTTAAAAGATACGGTTGCTCTCTATAAAGAAGATGGCCGAGTAGGTTACGGGCTTCATCCGGCTAAGGATGCTTCGATCATCGCTCAAATTCCTGCAAGTGGGGACAATAAGAAGGCGGCTATTTTTGCCTATGAGAAAGGCGCCAAAAATATGTCCAACACTGCCGTGCCAGCACGCCAAGTATTTTTCTCCATGCCAAGCGGCGAAGAAATTAAGCTTACCGATAATGGATGGAAGCTGTTCGATGCTGCAATTGAATGGGCTTCGCTTAGTGGCAAAAAGTAAGGAGTTAAACTAATTTAATTTTAGGAGGGATTATATCAATGAAACGATTGCTGAGTTTGATAGTGACCGCAATGATGATTTTCACCCTTATGGCTTGCAGTACAGTGCCTGCGAATGTAGAAAAGCTTGCGAATCAACCGGCTTCGAATACTTCCAAAACCCAAAGCAATGGAAAAAAGGTTCTTTTCGTTGGAAAAGACAGTGGCGGAGACGCGCTTGTTATTAAGCGTTTAAAGGAGAAGCATGGCATGGAGGTTACCGTTATCGCCGATAAGGAGCTGAAAACGGAGAGTGCCAACGGTCATGTGTTAATTTTTGTAAGCGAGTCCGTGAATTCCGGTAAAATAGGCGATAAATTTGTAAAAACGCCAATACCTGTCATTTATGCGGAGCCTCAATCCACCAGTGATACAGGAATGACCGATGTTGATTCCTTTGGGGCTTTTGTTGGAGCTAATACGGTGAAGACCATTCAGATCAAGGACAGCAAACACCCGCTGGCAGCAGGGCTATCAGGCGCTGTTGATGTATACAAGGAGAACGGGAAGATGGGCTTTGCCATCCCAGGCAAAGAAGCTATCGTCATAGCTACGGTACCTAAAGAGGATCAGAAGGCGACTATTTTTGCCTATGAGAAGGGCGTTAAAAATGTGAAAGGCGATCCGGTTGCGGCACGTGAGCTGTATTTCTATATGTTCAACGGGGAAGAAATCAATCAGAGCGATGATGGCTGGAAGCTGTTTGATGCAGCTGTTCAGTGGACCACCGGGAAAAATTAACCCTCGAAATAAGGAGAGGTGAGCGACATGGTTCGTATGGCAAGTTTTCTGCTTGCAGTTCTGCTGCTGATTTCCTTAACCGCATGTTCATCAACAAATAATGTACCGAATGAGAGCAGAAAAGCACTTTTTGTCGGCAGGGAAAACGGTGGAGATGGTATTGTTATCAAGCATATAAAAGCACTGGGATTCCAGGTTGATGTATCGTCGGACAAAGATCTGACAGCTGAGAAAGCTGTGGGTCACGCCTTCGTATTCGTAAGCTCGACTGTGAACTCGAATAAAGTGGGCAATAAATTAAAAGCATCCCCGGTGCCTGTTATTTATGCGGAATCGCAAAACATGGGAGACCTGAACTTATCGGGCAAAGAAACAGATACGGATAATGGAGATTTTGCAGGAAAAACGATAGCGATAAAAGCCGCCAACCACCCTATCGCATCCGGTTTGCAGGGAAGCGTGGAGGTCTACCAACAGGAGGGCAAGATTGGCTTCATCGTTCCTGGCAGCGAAGGGGTCATTGTTGCTTCTTCCCCGGATAATGAACAAAGAGCGGTGATTTGTGCTTTCGAAAAGGGAGCCAAAACTATGAATAACGAGCCGCTTCCCGCCCGTCAGGTGTACTTTTATATAGTTGGAGGCGAAGAGATTAACCAGACAGACAATGGCTGGAAGCTGTTCAGCTCTGCTGTTCAATGGGTGACTGGAGCTAAATAGCAACCTTTAAGGGAATCTGTTTTCAATAAAGGAAAGATGCAATTAACAACCTATAAAAGTGGAATAGTCCCCCAATGAATATAACCGAGGTTCGTATTAAAGTAGAACTATGATCTTGTAAGTTTGAATAACTAACCTTGGACAATCAAATTTCACTTTTGTTATCAATTACAAGCGCTTACATACAAAGTGCTTTTGGGAGATGCAGAAGCTTGTATTGCGTATAGGTTGGTTAACTATTAAGGGAGGTTTCAAACCGAATATGAAAAAAATGGTCAAAACATCAATGGTGGTCGCATTGGCATGCTCCGTTATGGTAGGCTGTACGGCCGACCCTGTTGCAACGGACAAAAATCCAGATCCCGGTAAAACGACTAAAGCTCCGGATAATGAAATATTTATTTACACCTCTTACCCTGCTTTTTACGCTAAAGAAGAAAATTGGGATAAGCAAGTCGGCCAGTATTTAAAGAAGAAGTTTCCGGATCTCACTATTAAGCATGTCCATTGGGATAAAGGAAGAGAATATAAGGATTTAATTGCAGCCGGTACGATTCCCGACATTATTATCGATAATGCCCGGATGAACTATGAAAGATATATTTTGAAAAATGATCTTCAATATGATATGACTGAGCTAATTAAAAAGTTTAATTTCGATACGAGTAAATTGAATCCTGCTGCGATGGCACAGATGAAAAATATGACGCCTGAAGGTAAGATCTATGGCTTGCCTTTCCAATTAAGCGACTTCGTGCTTTTTTATAACAAAGACATCTTTGATAAATTTGGCGTCGATTATCCGAAGGATGGCATGACCTATGATGAGATCTATGAATTGGCCAAGAAGTTGACTCGTGTGGAAGGCGAGAACACATATAAAGGCTATCAGCAGCATCCGGGTTTGTACATGACGTATAATCAGCTTTCATTGCCGCCACTCAGCCTGACGGAGGATAAAGCACAATTAAGCACGGACGGTTGGAAAAAAGAAGTGGATAACCTGAGACGCTTCTATGAAATTCCGGCCAATCAGTTTACTTCCGTTGATGACTTCCCTAAGGGGAAAATGGCGATGAGTGTGCATGTATCCGAAAAAATTATTCAATGGTATGAGCAAAATAAAAACTTGAATTTCGATATCGCCGCAATGCCATCCTTCGCCGATGTTCCCAAGACGAAAGCCCAGCCTAACATGTACGCGGCGTACATTGCACAGCAATCGACCAAGAAGGATAAGGCGTTTCAGGTCATAGCTTATCTTCTATCGGAAGAGATGCAAATAAACTTCTCCAAGGAAGGCATCATCGGACCTTTAGAAAGCCAGAAGGTGCAAGAGGCGTTCGGTAAAAACTTGCCGCAAATGCAGGGTAAGCATACGGAATCGATTTTCTACAGCAAAAATGCAATGCCACCGGCAGCTCGTGCTAATGGCCTGACCCATGTTGATGTACCTTTGCATAATGTATTTGCTCCATTAATTTTCGGAGAATCCAAAGATTCGGCAACGGCGCTAAGAATGATTGAGGAACAAACGAACAAAGGTATCTTAACGGAAAAAGCCGCTAAATCGAAATAAGATTTTATGTAAGACTGAATAAACAAACCTCCAGAAGCGCCATACAAGTGGTGCTGGAGGTTTGTTTTATCAGATTTTAGAATGAAATGGCTAGATGACAGGGGGAATTAGTTCGATGAAACGTTTGCTCATGCTGCTCTTCGCGGCTTTTATGGCAATATCCATCATTGGCTGCTCAGCAGCAACAGATAAGCCTGCTCCGAATGCAGCTTCCAAGGCTCCTGAAGTGACAACGCCTCCGAAGCAAGCTGAAGCACCTAAGGCTGCGGAGCCGAAAGCACCAGCGGAAGCACCGAAGGCCGAGGATCCGAAGGCTCCGGCGGAAGCGCCGAAGGCTGGGGAGACGAAGCCGGCCGAAGCACCGAAGGCCGAGGAGACGAAAGCGCCAGCGGAGGCGTCAAAAGCTCCGGCCGAAGCGCCTAAAGCAGCGGAGGTGAAAGCTCCGGCGGAAACACCGAAGGCCGCTGAACCGGCAGCCCCGACGCCGGCACCAGCTCCTGCATCTGCACCGAAGCAGGAGGAAATTTCCGCCAAAGGGAAAAAGGTTCTTCTTGTCGGCAGGGAGAAGGCTGGAGAGGATATAGTTGTCTCAAATCGTTTGAAGGCGCTTGGTTTCGCAGTCACCATTATGCCTGATAAGAACTTCACCGCTGATAAAACGAATGGTTATGATCTTATTTATATTAGCCAAACGTTGAACTCCAAGATGGTTAAGGATGGGGTCATGAAGGATGTAGCCATACCGACTGTGTATGTGAAAAATCACGGAATGTACTATCTCGGATTGTCGTCTATTGAAGAAAACGCCAATATTTTTAATGTCAAATCGATTGATATTGTAGACAGCAATCATAAGGTGGCTGGCGGTTTATCCGGTACTGTCGACATTTACAAAGAAACCGGTCCTAAAATGGGTATCGGTTATGGGCTGCCTGGCAAGGAAGCCAAAATCATTGCAACAGGTCCAGGGGATAAAAGCAAAGCGACCATCTACTATTACGACAAAGGCACGAAAGCGGATGATGGATATGCAGTAAAGGCGCGTATATCGTTTTTCTATTTGAATAATCAAATGGAAGAAAATACAACGGCTGATGGTTGGAAGCTGTTAGATAACCTGGTTCTATGGACTTTACAAAACGGCTAATTTCAACACGATAATAAGTGGAGGTTTGAAATGAGCTTACAATTAAAAAGATACGCTTTAGCTGCTTTTTCGCTCATTTTGCTGGCGGGCTGCGAGCAAGGGCTTGTGTCAAATCCTGTTGCTTCGGTCGAAAAGAAATCGGTTGATCCATCGCCTGAAAATGAAATATTCATATATACGGTCAACCCGCCTTTTTACGCGAAAGAGGAATATTTTGATAAGCAGATCGGTCAATTCATCCGTAAAAAGTTTCCGAATACAACCATCAAGCATGTTCACTGGGATAATCCGGGCAGACAATATCAGGATTTAATCGCAGCAGGTACGATTCCCGATATTATCATCGACAATACTCGTATGAATGTACAGAGGTGGATCATCGATAATGATCTGCAGTATGACATTCGGGATTTGATCAAGAAGTACAACTTTGACACAAGCAAGCTGAATCCGGCTTTGATGGCGCAGATGGGAAATCTGACTAAGGAAGGGAAGATATATGGACTTCCTTTTAATAATAACGATTTCGTGCTCTTTTATAATAAGGATATTTTTGATAAATTTGGTGTCGAGTATCCGAAGGATGGCATGACGTACGATGAGGCCTATGAGAAGGCTAAGAAGCTGACTCGCGTGGAAGGTGAAATTACGTACAAGGGATACTCTCAAAACCCTGGTCACTATATGAACTATAACCAACTGTCGCTCTCACCGCTTAGCCAGACAGAAGATAAAGCAAGCATGAACAACCCGGAATGGAGGAAAGCCGTAGACAACTTAAGGCGTTTTTATGATATTCCTGCCAACCAATTCGATACGGTTGAAACCTTCGCTTCGAAAGGCAATATCGCGATGGCTGTGGCAACGGTTGACCATCTTGTATCTTTCCAGGAGCAGAATAAAAGCCTGAACTTCGACATTGTGCCGGTTCCTTCTTTCAGTGATGTGCCTGATACAAGGTATCAACCTAATGTATATTCGATGTATATTACGAAGCAATCCAAGAAGAAGGATATGGCTTTTCAGGTAATGGCGGCGCTGCTTTCAGAGGAGCATCAGGTTGAGCTGGCTAAAGAAGGTGTAATTGTGCCGATGGAGTCGGGTGCGGTCGTGCAGGCATTCGGACAGAACCTTCCGCATATGAGAGGCAAAAATACGAAAGCCATCTTCCATGGCAAAACAGCTATGCCTCCTGCAGCGAGAGCCGACGGCTTGCTCTGGTATGACGTGCCTATGCAAAATGTATTCGCACCGCTTATATTCAAAGAATCTAAGGATTCTGCAACAGCGCTGCGTATGATTGAGGAGCAATCGACCAAAGGAATAGAAACAAAGAAAGCTTCGATAGTTCAGCTCGATAAGGCTGCAAAAAAGTAAACATACCAGCACTTATAAAATATTAAATTAAGGAAGGTGCATAGAATGAAAAAAATACTATCGTCCCTATTATGCTTTCTGCTGTTAACCTTGACTGTTCTTCCATTTGCTTTTGCAGCGACAACGACACCGGAAACTCCAGCGGTAAAAAGTGCAGCTGATTTTAAAGATTTGAAGGATCTCCCGCAAGATGAGAAAGCCAAATTCGATGAATTGATTCGTGGTGGTGTGTTTAGCGGATTGTCGGAGGATACATTTGGTTTGGATGCCAAAATGGATCGTGCCCAGTTTGCGAAGGTGGCTGCGATTATTTTTGCCTTGCCCCTGGATAATACGCTGGCCAAAGCATCGTTTACAGATGTTAACCCTGATCATTGGTCATTTGTTTATGTTGAAGCTCTTAAAAAAGCGGGACTTACCAACGGATATGATTCCGAAGGAAAAACGTATAACCCGTCCGGAGTGGTTTCACGTCAAGAGCTTGCTGCCTTCCTTGTTCGGGGACTTGGGTTGGATGATGCTGCGAAAAAAGCTGCTCCAGCGACAGATGCTACGGTAGATGATTGGGCGAAGGGTTATGTGTCGCTTTCACTAGAGAAGAAAATTTTGATGAAGCAGGATGATGGTACCTTTGACGGTGCGGCGTCGGCTACGCGGAAAATGCTCGCTAATGCAAGCTATGAGGCGAAGAAAATTTTCGGTTCGGCGGGCAAGACAGATCCGGCAACTCCTACGACTCCGGGAACAACGACTCCGGCTACGCCAGGGACGACAACACCGTCGACACCAGGAACGACGACTCCTGCGACGGGAACTACGCCAGGAAGCACGACACCAGGAACGACAACACCAGCACCAACGACTCCGGCGAAAACGGATTCCCAGTGGCAAGTATCTGCTAAAGGGAAGAAGGTGCTTATTACTAGTGATCAAAAGAAACCTAGCGCTCCTGAGTTAAGCGATGATGAAAAACCGGCAGTGGCCCGTTTGCAAGCATTGGGTTTCGAAGTTACTCGTATTTCTAGTACTAAAATCGATGCCAGCATAACCGCTGGATACGATCTCATTGTTATCGGAGCTTCAACCAACTCTAAGTATGTTAAGAAGAAGCTGAAAACAATCGATATACCGGTTCTATACATCAAATCAATTTCATTTGGAGATGCCGACTTTTCAACAGTAGCGGAAAACACTACCATTCCTAAGCAAACCAAGATAACAATACAAAAAAGTGATCATCCGATTGCATCGGGAATTAAAGGAGATGTTGAAGTCTTTTTAGATCCATCTTATGTTGCATTCGGTATTCCGAGCAGTGATGGTGTCATAGTTGCTTCCGCGTTGGGTGACCCAACTAAAGGGGTAATCATCACTTATGAGAAAGGAACTAAGAATGTTTTAGGTGAAAGCATAACAGCTCGTACTGCACTATATGGTGTGAGAACTATTGGAGATATTAAAAACTCCGGTACGGATGAGTTTTGGAAATTGATGGATTCTACAGCGATGTGGCTTATTCAAAAGCCGGGCAGCTAATCGAGAATAAACAATAAAACGTCCATCCTGATCAGCAGGATGGACGTTTTTATGCTGAGCATCGAACAATTACACAGTTTTTTTGTTAAGCAAGTTAATAATGAAGCAAACAACCTATAAAGTTGAAATAAAAGCCCTAAACGATAACAGCGTTTTCATAGTAGAGTTATTAATATAATGCATAGAGAACTCTGAGTATGCTTTCAAAACTAGTTTTGCAAAAGCAATGCTCATCTTGAGCTTACGAAGCAAGTTTCCCTTTTGGAAAACCCTTAGGAGTGTGAAACCTTTGACGATTCTGAATCAGCCGTCCCCTAACGAGCCTTTAGTAAAAGCAGTAGGGATTACAAGGGTGTTCGGACGAGGCACTGCTGCCGTACATGCGCTAAAAGGCGCCGACCTCTCTATCTCAACGAACCGGCTTGTGGCCTTAAAAGGAAGATCAGGCTCAGGAAAAACAACGCTGCTGAATATTCTGGGTGCACTGGATAAGCCTACTGAAGGCAAAGTTTTTTTCAATCGAGAGGAAATTAGCAATTATTCGGATAAGAAGCGCAATGAGTTGAGGCGTATACATATGGGTCTAATTTTTCAATCCTTTGCACTAGTCCCACTGATGACCGCATACGAGAATGTGGAATTTGGTTTGCGTATTGCTGGCGTTCAACCAACGCTTCATAAGGAATATGCGGAAAGAGCCTTGGATTTGGTGGGCTTGAAGTCAAGGATGAAGCATCATCCCTTCGAAATGTCAGGGGGCGAGCAGCAGCGGGTTGCCATTGCAAGGGCAATTGCCCACAAGCCTTCATTAATATTAGCGGACGAGCCGACGGCTGAGCTTGATAGCAAGATGGGGATGCAAGTTATGAAAGTGTTCAAGGATCTTGTTCATCGTGAGGGTATGACCATTATGCTAACAACACATGATCCTGCGATTATGAGTGTAGTCGATCAGGTATACGCATTGGAGGATGGTCAAATTGTCGAATAAGCTTTCGCGCAAGCTGTTGTTGCTAGCTGCAGTTGGTATCGTCACGGGTACTTTATCCGGCTGTTCCTTGCTGCCAGTTGAAGAAGAAGATCTGCAGCCGCCACTTGTTCAGCCCGTCAAGGAGACACTAAATGTTGTGGAAGCAAAACGTTCTACAATAGCCAAGCAAATTACAGGTGTGGCTACATTTGTTTCGGATAAAACGAACTACCTGTACTATAAGACGCCTGCTGGCAAGCTAATATCTATTGATGTCAAATTGGGAGATAAGGTTAAGGCTGGAGATGTAGTTGCATCAACAGAAACAAGTGAGCTGGAAACGAAAATTCGACTGCAGGAAATTGCTATAGAAAAGGTCAAAATTTCTTTTATGCAAGAAATAGCCGATAAGGGTGCGGAAGATCCGGCTGTACGCTTGAAAGTATTGGATATGGAAAGTGCTCAGCTCCAATTGAAAGCGCTACAAACACAAGTAGCCAATTCCAGACTCGTTGCCCAATCTGATGGCATTGTGACGTTCGTAGAACCTCTAAAGTCTGGAGAAGAGGTATCTGCTTATAAACAAATTGTAACCCTATCCGATCCCAGCCAAATAAAGCTGGTCTATACGGCCTCAAGCCAGAATGATTTGGCTGGGGTGGAAGTGAATATGGATGTCGCTGTGAAAATAAAGGATAAGATGTATAGCGGAAAGGTAGTTCAAACCCCAATTAGCGCTGCTCCGAGCGACAATAAAACCATACAAGATAAAAACAACAAGTCATTAGTCATAGATGTTAAGGATGCGCCCTCTGATGCAACCATTGGATCTCAGGCGGATATTACTGTAGTTACGGAAAAACGGGACAATGTAGTTGTGATCCCAAGGGCAGGCTTGAGAAGTTATATGGGACGTGACTACGTGCAAGTGCTTGATGGGGAAAGCCGCAAGGAGATCGATGTGGAGAAAGGAATTGTTGCAGCAACTGAAGTTGAAATACGCAAGGGAATAAGTGACGGACAGAAAATAATTATGAACAACTAGGAGGCCTAGACATTGGCATTATTTATCATGATCCTGCGCAAGATGATCAATAATAAATGGCTGGAGCTTAGCCTTCTGTTCGGTCTGGTCCTATCCGTTGCACTTACGAGCAGTATGCCTATTTACACAAACGCTATTTTACAGAGATTACTGGTGCAGGAGCTTCAAGCGTTGCAAACGAGCAGCAGTCAATATCCAGGTATTTATTGGTTATCTGTCAATTTAAATCCTGATGATAAAGAGAAAAAAACTAAAATTAACGAAACCGATGAATTCTTGAAGAAGACGGGCAAGCGATTTGGAGTTCCGGTGCAATATTACGTTAGGGAAAGATCGACTCAAAGATACGGTCTTAGTCCTGCAGAGCCTGATAAAGTAGACACTAACAGACAACGCTCTGCCGATATAACAGCCTTGGAAGACTTCGAGGAACACATCCGTTTAATCGATGGCCGCATGCCGGCTAAGGAGCCTGTTAATGGAGTATATGAAGCGCTTGTAGTACCTGAAGCCCTGACTGAGCTGGGTATGGTCATTGATACGGTGTTCGTCATTCGAGACGAGATTAACAAGGAATCCATTCAAATTAAACCGGTAGGTGTATTCGACCGCAATGACTATACAGATGTTTATTGGTATAACATTCCAAGCAGCTATAAAAATAGCTTCCTTGTAGATTTTGCGTTGTTTGAAAAAGAGTTCATCAACGATGCCAAATTAAATGTTCAATCGAGCTACTGGTATCTGGCACTGGACTATTCCAAGATGACTTTAATGACCATAAACTCTTTCATTTCTACCCACTTTATGGTTAATGAGCATATGGACGAACGCTATGAAAACCACAATTATAATGCTCCTGCCTTGCAAACGCTCGGCGCTTATTATGTAAAAGAAGCCAATCTGAAGATCATGCTCTGGTCGTTGAATGTACCTGTAGTATTGATGCTCGGCTTTTATTTGTATATGGTAGCAAATCTCATTACCGAACGTCAAAAGACAGAGATCGCAGTATTGCGAAGCAGAGGCGCCAGCCGAATGCAAATTATTTTAGGATATGTGGCAGAGGGTTTAGTGCTTGGAGCCATCGCTTTTTTTGTGGGGCCATACTTAGGGATGCGGTTGACTAGTGTGTTGGGAGCCTCCAGTGGGTTCCTTGAATTTGTACAGAGGGCTAAGCTGGATGTTTCTCTGAATCAGGATGCTTTCCTGTATGCGCTGATTGCAGTTGCGAGTTCTCTGGTAATGACACTCATTCCTGTATTTCTTGCGACCAAGGTAACCATAATCGGGCATAAGCAGCAATCCGCCAGACAGTCCAAAAGCTCATTTTGGCATAAGTATTTTATCGATGTTATTTTGGTCGGGATAGCTATGTACGGGCTGTATAACTATAAAACACGGATCAAAGATTTGCTATCGTTAGGTCTTAAATCTGGAGATTTACGAGTAGACCCACTTTTATTTTTGATACCTGCTCTTTTTATTCTGGGCATGGGGCTGCTTGTGCTTCGTCTATATCCTTTGTTCATGAGATTGGTTTATAAAACGGGCAGACGGTGGTGGTCCCCTGCCTTGTATTTCACATTAATTCAAGTCAGTCGTTCTACTATTCAATACCAATTTATTATGGTGTTTTTAATTATTACTATTGCCACTGGATTATTCAGCGCTAGTGCTACGCGTACAATTAACAAGAATACAAGTGATAAAATCCGTTATTCGGCTGGGGCCGATATTACGATGCAAATTCGTTGGGAGAATGATGCTCCGCCCGCTATTTTAACGGGACTGACTGGCGATGACGGTTTAGAAATTCAGGAGGAGCAAGCCGATAGTACAGAAGCCAAACATAAAACCCAATATACAGAGCCGTCTTTTCTCCCCTTTACTCAGCTGCCCGGGGTAGAGCATGCGGCCAAAGTTTTTATAAAAAAAGACGCTACCTTTAAAAAAGGCAAGACCGAAGATAAGGTTGAGCTGATGGGAATCGACACTAAGGAATTCGGGCAGACCGGATGGATGAGGCCTGGATTAATGGGACATCACTTTTTTGATTACTTAAATTTGATCGCATCTAATCCGTCAGCTGTTCTAATATCCAGATCGTTGGCCGATGAGTATAGCTTGAAATCAGGAGATACCATTACTGTAGGCTGGTCAGGTATTGAAGGTACCCGCTTTACTGTATTCGGTATTATTGATTACTGGCCGTCTTGGAATCCTAACCCGGGTACGGGCGACAAAGTGACGGTTACTTCAAAGCAGGGAACGACAACTAAAATTAATAAACCAAAATTAATTGTGGGCCACCTGCCGTATATCCAAAATAATATGGCGTTAGAGCCTTATGAGGTATGGCTGAAGCTTAAACCGGATGCAAGCAGTCAGTTGGTATATAAGGCTGTCGCTGAACACGGCTATGATATAGAGGATTTAAGAGATGCCAAGCAAGAGCAGATCAAGGCGATAAAGGATCCCTTCCAGATGGCGATTAATGGTGTAATGACTTTGGGTTTCCTTATATCCGTCTTTATATGTTTTTTTGGATTTCTGCTCTATTGGATTTTATCGCTCTCCGCTCGTACACTGCAGTTCGGTATCTTGCGTGCAATGGGGATTTCCTTCTTCCAGCTTCTTCTTATGCTGATAGGCGAGCAGGTTTTAATCTCCGGTGCAGCGATATTTATCGGAATTGGAACGGGCAGTATTACAAGCCAATTGTTTGTGCCCTTATTTGAAATGTCCTTCGACCCGAAAACACAGGTGCCGCCTTTTAAAGTGACTTTCGATGCCCGTGATCAAGAGCGGCTTTACTGGATTGTCACTATGATGATTTCGGTAGGTTTGGTAATTCTCGGCTATATTGTATCGCGTATCCGTATTCATCAGGCTGTCAAGCTCGGGGAGGATTAAGATGATCCATTGCGACAATTTGGTAAAGATTTATAAAATCGCAGACTTAGAGGTTGTTGCTCTTCAAGGATTGGACCTGCATGTGGAGTCAGGCGAACTGATGGCTATTATAGGCAACAGCGGCAGCGGGAAGTCAACCCTTCTTAATATGCTGGGCGGGCTGGATCGACCATCGGCTGGGAAATTATCCGTGGATGGCAAAGATTTACTAAATCTTTCGGAAAAAGAACTAGTGAAATACAAGCGTGAAACGGTCGGCTTCGTTTGGCAAAATAACGGCCGAAATTTAATTCCTTATTTGACGGCTTTAGAAAATGTTGAATTGCCAATCTTACTGAAAGGCCAGCGCAAGCGGGAACGAGCGATGGAGCTGCTGGAGGCTGTTGGCCTCAGTCATCGCCTCAAGAATCGTTTAAACCAGCTGTCAGGAGGTGAGCAGCAGCGTGTGGCCATAGCTATAGCACTGGCCAATCACCCTAAGCTTCTGCTTGCGGATGAGCCGACGGGTTCTGTTGATACGAAAATGGCCAATCAAATACTCGATCTGTTTCGCCAGCTGACTAAGAGCCTGGGGATAACTATCGTGATTGTAACGCATGATCCCCTGCTGGCTAAGAAGGTAGATCGTGTGGTCGCTATCAGGGATGGGAAGACCTCGTCAGAAATATTGCGGCGGAAATCTTATGACCAAGAATTGCTTGAAATGAACACATTTGTTGAAGTGCAGGAAGAAGATTCTCATGTAGAATATGCCGTAATTGACCAAGCGGGCAGGCTGCAAATACCTGCCAACTATTTAGAGACGATTGGAATGAAGGATTCCAACAAAATCCAAGTTACGCTGGAGGATGGCAGAATTGTGCTGCTACCTCCTCCCGAGCTGAACACTAAGTAAAAGGAGACTATAAACAATGAATGAGACTAACACAAAGCAAATTCCAGATACATTACTTTTAGAGGAACGAGCAGGGCATGTTCTCGATGCTATTATAGGAATGGCTGATGAGGATCATGGATATATTCCATTTTTCGGAGCCAATTTGATGGAGCAGCCTGCATACCTTACACATGGGGATTGGGATTATGGTTCCAGCCATGGCCGCTTAATCGATGCTTTGATATTGGCGAGACATATGACGGGGGAAGAAAAGGGCAGAGATATCGAGGCGAAATATCGGGAGAATTTCCTAGGTTTCTTTAAGGAGGATGGACTTAGCTATCGTTTGAAAAACCCGAAAGCACCCTGGGAGCCCACAGCAAACTTAATTGACCAGCGAGCAGTTATTCTTGCTTTGACCTCCTGGTACATGTCTACTGGAGATAGGAAAATCAAACATGTTGCGGACAAACACGTTGCTGCTTTAAAAAGGATCGCGATCAAAGAGCGGGATGTATGGTACTATCCCGCCTCTGAATATACGGTAAACGGCTGGCCTTCTGCTAACGCCGTTCAACTGAGGCTTGCTCCAGACCCCGCTGCATTCAGCGGACGTTTGATTATGCCGCTATTGAAATATTATGAATTGACCGGAAATTCGGATGCCTTTGAATTATGTCAATATTTCACATCCATGATTGTTCACCGCAGCGGGGTGTTTAACCCGGATGGAAGCTTTAATGATGCTCTTGCTTATCGAAGCGGACATTTCCACACACGAATAGGGACGCTTGATGCTCTGGCTCGCTATGCGGTGTTCACTAAGGATGCTTCCATCACTCATTTTGTTAAGAAGAGCTATGACTGGGCACTGACTTGGTGCACTTCTTTTGGCTGGACTCCTGGTGACATCCATGACCAAGCGTTCGAGCATGAGACGTGCTCCTTAGTCGATCTTATATCTACAGGAATCACATTGGCACAAAGTGGATACACCGAATACTGGAGTGTCGTTGAGAGATTTTTGCGCAACCACTTAACCGAGTCTCAATTGCTTAATCTGGACTGGGTTGTTGATTCAGACAACAAGGACATGGATGATGTCGGCCTGAAATCCTTCTTCAAGGTGGCTCAAAGGACTCGGGGGGCATTTGCGGGGTATTCAGCGCCTAACGACTTTTGCTGCGATGTCAACGGGGGCAGAGGACATACCAGCGATTTGCAAACCTGCTGCATTGGATCGGGTACGCGTGGACTATTTATGGGCTGGAGCAACACGATTACGGAAGAACATGGTACAATTAGTGTTAATTTTTTATTAAATCGTGGCTCTCGTTGGCTGGATGTTAGCAGTCACCTTCCTCATGAGGGACGAGTGGAGCTGGACATACATCAGAACCTTCCAAAACTGTTGATCCGCATTCCTGACTGGGCTGGGTATGCCAAAGTGTTGGTTCGTCGTGAGCTGGGGGGTACTGTAGTTACTCAAGCTGGAAGCGACCCAAGTATTTGGGTGAAGCAGCGTTTTCTCGTATTGGGAGAAGCTCGTGAGGGTGAGAAAATCACGGTGACCTTCCCGCTTAGCCACCGTCAAACGGTCGAAAAAGCTATGGGAGAAGAATTTATCACGAAGTGGCGTGGAGACGATGTTATTCATTTAAGTCCCGAGGGAATTCATCATCCTTTTTACAATAACCGACAAATTTTTGATAAAGCTCCATTGAGGGATGGACAATATCGCAGGCTGAATAAAGAGTTTTATTGGTAAATAATAGGGAGGGCTGTCGTTTAAGCATTATGGGACGGCAGCTTTTCCTTACTAAGTTGTAATTAAGGTACACGAAAGGGGATTTGTGCCTATAAATCTGCAATAAATCCCCTATATTATGTTCATCATTTCGTAATATTTTAGATATATAGAGGGAAGCTCTGAGGCAGAGGGGGATGTAGGGCTCAACCATAAATAAAGCGGAAGCGGGTCAGTAAGTAAGCAAAGTAAAAAGTAAGCGTTTTATTACTCTAATCCAAAGAAGGTGTCTCTAATGAAAAAATGTATGTCCATGTTTCTATCATTCGTTCTGCTATCAGCTGTAATGGTTCCATTTGCTCATGCCGAAGAAGTTAATGCGGACAAGCAGTTGGAAGCTCCAAGCACGGAAGCGGCTGCGGAGAAGAAGCAGGAGGCTGCGCCAAGCACGAGCACAGATGAAGCAAATAATTCTACAGATAAGAAATCTGAAACAAGCAGTTCTGATGGAACAGCTGATAAGAAGTCTGAAACCCCAAGCCCTGAAGCTAAAGTGGTTAAGACATCAGAAGCTTATGATGATCTAAAAGCCCTTCCTCCAGATTTACAGGAAAAATTTAATTTCTTTATAAAAGCAGGGGCGCTTAGACCAGAAAAGGATGGCTGGTTTGGTGCGAATAGCCCAACCACGCGTGATGAATTCGTTCAAGTCGCCAAGGCTGCTTTATCACAAGCATCAGGTGAAGCGCTTACAGTTCCGGCATATATAGAGGCGTTCGAGTCATTGGGACTTACCAATACAGATGGTATGGCTATCGACTCGACTAATACAGTGTCGAGGCAGGATCTTGCCAAATTTATGATTTATGGACTAGGCAAGGCGAATGATGCAAGAAAGGTTACCCCTATCACGGACCAAAGCTACATGAATTTGGACAATGTACAAAAGGGAGCATCTAGATTCGTTACGCTTGCATTGCAGTTGAAGTTGGTCAAAAAAATTGCCGAAGATGGATATTACCATGGAGATAGTCTTGCTACTCGCAGGATGCTAGTCGAGTCCGCATACGAAGCTAAGAAAATTAATGCAGAAATTAAGAATAATAGTAAAATTTCCATTGTAGAGGCCAAAGCTGCTGGCGCTAGAAAAGCTAGCGTTACTATCAATAAAATGATTGATTCGGTAAAGTCCAACCAGATTAAACTAGTATTGAAGAGAGATGGCGGTGCTATCGATGGAGTTACAGAATGGTCGGCGGATAATAAAACAGCCACGATTACAACTCAACTAAAGTTGAAAAAAGGGAACTACACCATTGAGTTATCAGGGTTGGATGACGATAGCTTCGAAAAGAAGACAGCAGAGTTTGCAGCAGAGGATGAGCAGTTCAAAACAATAGAGTTTGTCAATAGCACAAACGTGCTTCCACAATCCAAGGTAACCGTTTACTTTAAACAGTTGAATCAGTACGGAGAAGAAACAGATCTAACTAGCCATAACTTCCAGGTTTCGAGCGGCTCTAGAACTACCCCGCAAAATGTTCCTGGCAAGCAAGCATTCAAATTGGATTTGAGTAAAGAAAAAAGAGACATGCCGGTCAACATTTCCATCTTTGATAGAACGAATAATTTGACGGTAAACAAGACATTTACAGTTGGAGATCCTGTAGTTGTTTCTAAGATTGAGATGGGCGATTTGAAGTTTAAAAATGAAAATAAATACTTTATGCCTGGAGATGTAGGCTATCTGGCATTCGCAGCATACGATCAATATGGCAATCGCATAGATGATATTGATGAATTGAACAGAGGAATGGTATTCCTGTACGATGGAGAGCAGTTGTTCGAAAAGAATAAAAATTATGTGTTCGTCGATTATGATGACGATGGTTTTATCGATCTGGAATTGAAGGCTTACCCCGATATAAAGAAAGATACGGCTTCTATATTTAAAATAATGGCGATAGGCTCTGGAGAGTCAGCTACGAAACCGATTACCGTTTTTACACCTAAACAACCTGCGAGTGTTACCATTAAAGAATATTCGAATACACTAGCGCGGAGTGATAAGAATAAAGTCATCGAATTGGAAGTCAGAGATTCAGATGGAATTCTCTTATCTGATGATCGCAAGCTGGAGTTATTTAAAGCGGGATTGCTAAAAGCGCGCAGCCACGGAGCCCTAAAGCTGGGGTCATCGGTTTCGGGCGAGTTGGGGGAATACCTGGAAAGCGGGCCTTCCAAAGGCAACATTGGAATATTGGAGGTAACAGGAACAGGGAAGGCGTCTGTTGAGGTTACTATTGCGGATGTAAACAAAACTACTAGAGCTGATTATGAGCTTAAGGAAGAACGGATACCACAAAAGCTAGACAAATTATCTAACGATCCTGCATTTATATATACACTCGTTCAAAAGAATAATGTGACACCCACATTCATGATAAAAGATCAATACGACGAAGAATATGTCATCGCAGATAGTCCCAAATATCAGGTGAGATATGAACTCAAGAGAACTGACGGCGATTTAGGGGCATTTACAGGAGTACATTCTCAAACCGCGTCGCTAGTTAACTTAACTGACGCTACTCCTTCAAAACGTGTTAAAATTTCAGACGCTTTCAGCAAGGGGATAAAGATAACTGCAACTGATAAAAAGCTGGGAAGTTATCAGTTGACAACTACACTGTTGAAAGTAGTGCCGGATTCTACTCAAGCAGATTATTCGAAATGGTCAATTGAAAGTGAAATGAATTCTATTACGCATAGATTTAAGTCCTACACGATGGCAGATCTTGATGAGGATTTGACATACGCTATTGATGGGGATACAAGCTTATTTGCCGTAGGTGCATATTTAGTTAAACAGGGTCTAAAGGTGAACAAGAAAACTGCTCCAAATAGTAAGATGGCAGATCAAGAAGATGCGGCAGACATCTTTGCAAATAGAGATGCACTCACTAAGACTATGGGTATTAAGGTTTACAACAAAGATGGCGTAGAAACTTCCGTGTCAGGGGTGTCGATTCTAAGTATGCAGATAGCTGACCCGAATATTGTAGCACTAAGTAAAACTTCGACAACTAAACTAGTAGGATTAAATCCGGGAACCACCACGGGTATCATTACTTTTAGTACCCCAAAGGGGGCGAAGGCTTTAAAAACAAGCTTTACTGTATGGACGTCTGATTTATCTTTTGGCGGAGAGCTAAAGGTGCCGACAGACAAGAAGAACACGAATATTGCAGCAAGCGACATTAATGGTAAATACATTTGGGATAGTAAGCTTCTTCAAAGCATTTCGGTTAATGATGACCTTGGAAATGCTTTCGTTAACAAGGCAACAGGGAGTGTCAGTGATGGTACATTTAAAAATAGTGAAAACTTAACACCATTCATGGGCCAATTAATAACACAGTTTCAAATTACCAATATTACTTATAAAGCGGGGACATTAGAGGCGAATAGGGATACCTTATATATGGATGATAGCTACAAGCTTGTCTTCAAACCCAAAAGCGGTAGTGATGCAAATCTGAGTAAAGTTAATATATCAAGCTTTACGATTACAGTGACGGCAGGGAACAAAACCGCTGTTAGCACGTTCACTATAAATAAATAGTCTCTCCACACTGTTGCTAGAGTGTACCCCTGTCACTTGGGAGGGCACTGAAAAGGTCCCTTGATACTAAAAAGGTACAGTTCCTCAAGAAAAGTTGAGGAAGCTGTACCTTTTTTCTGTATTATAAGACATCACATCACGAATCGGCAGAATCAACCTATAATCAGATCGTATTAACTAATTCCCTGCATCCAACCTCTTTGTATACTTAATATAAGATTGGAGGGCTGCATTTTGGCTAGAAAAAAATACGTTATATGTGGAGTCAGCACGCGGGTCAATGGCATGTTCATCAAGCCAATGCTGGAAACGTTTCAAGCTCACTGCGAGGTTGTAGGACTACTGGATGCGGACCCGAGCCGTTTTGCCAATTGTTTTAAAAAGTTTCCCGTATTAAACGGGTTGCCTGTATATATGCCGGATCAATTCGAACAGATGATTCGGGAAACGATGCCGGATGCCGTTATTGTAGCTGGGGCGGATCATACTCATGCTGACTACATTGTAAAAGCACTGGAGCACAACCTTGACGTTATATCGGAAAAGCCGATGGTAACGACCGGGGCTGATTGCAAAAGAGTGCTGGATGCTCAGAACAACAGCAAAGGTACGTTATATGTTGCATTTAATTACCGCTATGCGCCTGTACATACGAGGATTAAAGAATTGATTCTTGAAGGCCGGATCGGAAGGGTAACTTCTGTTGATTTGAACTGGTATCTCGATACTTACCACGGCGCAAGTTATTTCAAGCGATGGAATCGAAAAAGAAGCCAATCCGGAGGCTTGTCCGTCCATAAAAGTACACATCATATCGATCTAGTTAATTGGTGGATTGATCAAAAACCCGTTGAAGCTTTCGCATATGGGGCACTCAATTATTTTGGCCCTGAGGGTGAGCTCAACCCGCTCAAGGAAGATGGCAGATATTGCGGCACCTGTCGCGTCAAGCAGGATTGCAGCTATTTTATGAGATGGTCTACAAGAAGCAAAGAAACCATGCCTGATGACGATCATTTGACGGGAATAGAGGTCAGGCCAAGCGCATACACCGGATATAGAGCGGATGCCTGTATCTTCGATTCGGAGATTGATATTGAGGATACCTACTCGGCGGTAGTGAAATATGACAAAGGTGCGATGATGAGTTACTCGGTTAATTTTTCGTTACCTTATGAAGGCTATAGGCTGGCGATTAACGGTACCAAAGGGCGAATTGAAACTAAGGAAGTATTATCCAAGCGAGTTTCTCAGCAAGTTACCGAGCAGACGATAGATTATTTTCCTTTATTCGGCGGTAAAGAAACGATCCATGTAGTACCGCGACCTGGTGGGCATGGGGGAGGAGATCCTCTTCTGCTTGAGGATTTATTCCTCGGGGCGGACCCTAGACGAGCATACAGCATTCTGGCAGGGGCTGAAGCCGGCGCATGCTCTGTGTTGACAGGAGAAGCAATCTGGAAGTCTGTGCAGAGCAACCAACCTATTCGTATCCATGACCTGTTAGTTTCAGCGAACGCGAATATGGCTCAATGAATCAAAGGAGGAAATTAATAGAGTGTACGATAAATTTGAAAATGTAGGTATTGCCCACTTTGACGTAAAAAGCCAACTGCCAAGGTGGGTTTATGAATCGGCTATGCGTGCAGCTGAGAAAGGTGAGCAGGCACGCTCGGCTATTATGAATATCGAGGGCCTCAAGCAAAGGCAGCGGGAAATCCGCGAAGGAATTGAGACGTGTATTGGTGGTATACCGTCTTCGAGTACACCTATGAATCCGGGTATAACAGGAAAGGTAACAGGCAACGGCTTTCGCGTAGAGAAAATTGTTTTTGAGCCGAGACCGCAGGTTTATGCTACAGCCAATCTTTATATTCCTGATGGAGTCATAAGCAATCCACGAGGGGCTGTTCTGTTGTTGTGTGGGCACCGGGAACAGGCGAAGCATTGTGATGAATATCAGACCGTATGTCATTATATGGTACACAGCGGGCTGATAGTCATGTCTTTAGATCCGGTAGGCCAAGGCGAGCGTTTTGGGTTCTATGATCCGGCAACGAAAGAAGCCCCTATGACTAGCGTTACTGAGCATGAAAATGTTGGCCGCCAATGTATGCCATTGGGGGATAGCTTGGCACGTTATATGCTTCATGATGCGGTGCGGGCGATTGATTATTTATGCACCCGTCCTGAGGTTGATCCAGAGAAAATCGGAGTTTGCGGACATTCCGGCGGAGGCACTCAGACGTCGCTTGTTATGATGTACGATCAACGGATTGCAGCCGCAGCACCAGGCGGATTCATTATGAATCGGCCTTACTTTCTTCTTACAGGAAAAGCGCAGGATGCCGAGCAGAAATGGCCGGGTTTCTCGGAGCTTGGCTTTGACCACGAAGATATTGTAATGGCCATGGCTCCGCGTCCGGTAAGGATTCTCGCAACCACCTATGATTCCGTTCCTATCGAAGCTCCCAGACATACGGTTTCTATAAATCGCCGGTTTTGGGAGATGTACGGCAGAGGAGTGGATTTGGACATTTTCGAGGATGAAAATGTACATCGCTTCTCAGTGCCACTAGCTCGGGCTGCCGCTGAATTTTTTGCAAAGCATTTGCTCGGCTGCACCCAAGCACCTGCGGTCTCGGATACAGATATTAAGCTGATTCCTGCCGAGCAGCTAAAGTGTACAGCAAGCGGGCAAGTTATAGGAGAATTACCTCATGCCAAAAATACGCATATGGAAAATGTCGAGCGGTTGGCCGAGTTTGAGAAGCTGCGTCAAGCTTTGCCGGACAACGAACGGAAGCGTAAGTCCATAGATTGGCTGCGTAAACAAGTGGTTGCTGGCAGACAAGTATGTGACTTAAATCCTCGCCCTTCCGGCGGTGGAGAAATTAATAATTTATGGATTATCCGCAACATTTGGTGGAGCCAGCCGGGACTTTTAAATCATTGCCTGCAGTTTGTCGATTCCAAGCTTTGGGGTCAAAAGCTGCCGGTAACGATAGCCGTGTGGGATGGGGGCTCCAGTCAGCTTGACATTCACGCAAAATGGATTGAGGAAACATGCGCTGCCGGCCGAATTGCCATGGTCCTGAATCCTACAGGAATTGGTCCGCTTTTGCCGCATTTAAATGCTCCTACGGATAAACCGTTCAAACGATTCGGGATGATGGATAGGCATTCGGATGAATTGATGTGGCTGGGTGACAGTATGGCTGCGGTAAGAACGTATGATGTATTGCGTGCCATTGAGCTCGCGTCGAATATGAAAACTATCGATGCATCCGATATCAAGCTGTACGGAAGCGGTAAATATGCGGTATACGCGGGATTAGCGGCTCTGCTCGATAACCGGATACAAAATATTCGTATGGATAATCGTATGGGCAGCATCGCCGAGTGGATCAAGGAGCCATTTTATGATGAAACGGACTCTTTAAGCTTTATCATTCCGGGAATGCTCCGCTATTTTGATCTGACAGATGCAGACAAGTGGCTTGTCGAAGAAGGCAAGATGCAAGAGACAGTTGCGATGAAAAGTGATTATGCAGGGTAAAAAATGTTGAAATGAAGCGGAGATCTTGTATACGATGCCAGTGTTTTACTGAAGCAAGAATCAGAAAACGCCCACAAAGCTAGCTTTTATAAGGAAAGCTCTATAGTTAATGCTGACAATGTGTAAGTTTCGCTAAAGCTAAGCTCAGATGCTTACGCCGTGCAAGTTTTCCTACAGAAAACTTTAAGGAGGATACAAAAGATGACTACTATTGTAGCTATTTATACGGGGCAAGGGCTCTCGGAGCGGATTCAACCGATATTTCGTGAGGAGCTTCCGGGCTGCCGACTGGTAACCATTATTGATGACAGCCTGATAGCTGATGTAATTGGAGCGGGCAAGGTCACACCCGACGTAACGCGTCGCCTTGTTCAATACTACCGACATGCTGAAGAAATAGGAGCGGATGTTATTCTTAATACTTGCTCCTCGGTAGGCGAAGTTGCGGATTGGGCCATGCCTATGTTCAGAACGCCGATTATTAAAATCGATGAAGCGATGGCGCAGCTCGCAACCAAGAGGTTTGACAGGATCGGTGTGCTGGCGACACTTCCAACTACTTTGGAGCCAACTCGGCGTTTGCTGCAAAAAGAAGCTGAGCAGCAGGAGCGCAAGGTAGAGGTTTTGGATGCTTTAGCAGTTGGGGCTTATCAAGCTCTGGTAGCCGGTCATCCTGAGGAGCATGACCGCCTTATTCTGGAAGCGGCCAAGTCCATTGCGGTCCGGGCTGATGTGCTTGTACTGGCGCAAGGATCGATGGTCAGGATGGAGGAAGCATTAAAGCAGGCTACAGGACTTCCTGTGTACTCCAGCCCTCGTCTCGGAGTGCTTGCTGTGAAAGCGGCATTGGAGCAGCTAGGGAAGTAAGTGTGTTCACAACTTAGGCCTAAGTAATGGAGATGAGTACTGGATGAAGGATCAAGTAGTTGCAACCTATTGGCTCGAAACGGCATTCTCGTTGGAAAAAGCTAGTGAAATCATTGTAAGCGAGCAATCTACAGGAACATTTATGCCACTGCCAAATGAGACGGAAAGCTTGAAGCAGAGGCATCGGGCAAAAATTGTATCCATCGAGCCCCGGGAGATATCCCCCTTTCCGGCGCTTCCAGGAGCCAAGGTTCCAGCAGGAAATAAAGGCGAATACAAGCGCGGCATCGTTAAAATAGCTTTTCCATATGAAAATATAGGTCCATCCATTCCAAATTTGCTGGCAACGGTGGCGGGTAATTTATTCGAGCTGGAGGAGCTATCAGGACTCCGGCTGTTGGATTTGGAGCTCCCCCCTCAATTTCAAGAACGTTATGAGGGGCCCAGGTTCGGAATTTCCGGCACACGTGAGCTAACAGGAGTGTATAACCGTCCAATAATAGGCACCATTATTAAACCGAATATTGGCTTGAGCACCGATGAATTAAGATTGATAGTAAGGGAACTGGCTACGTCAGGTATTGATTTTATCAAGGATGATGAGGTTAATGGCAATGCTCCCTATGCTCCTATAGCTGAGCGAATCAAGGCAGCTATGGAGGAAATCGAAAGGGCTGCAGATCGTACAGGTAAAAAAACGATGTACGCCTTCAACATTACAGATGATATCGATCCGATGCTGCGTCATCTTGAAACGGTCATCAAGCATGGCGGGAATTGCGTAATGGTTAGCATAAACAGCATAGGCTTTGCCGGATTGGCTCATTTAAGGAAGCAAGCTCCGGTATGTATCCATGGGCATCGCAACCAATGGGGAATGATGTCCCGCTATCCGTACCTGGGCATGTCATTCACTGCATATCAGAAGCTGTGCCGCTTAAGCGGTGTGGATCATATGCATGTCAACGGTCTAAATAATAAGTTTCACGAGAGCAACGCTTCAGTTATTTCAGGGGTACGGGAATGCTTGACTCCCATCTTTAAAGAAGCGGATACCGTTGTTCCTGTGTTATCCTCCAAGCAATGGGCTGGGGCTGCTCCGGATACATATCGAACGCTGCAAACCATGGACTTGATGAATATTGCAGGCGGTGGCATTCACGGACATCCAGGTGGACCGGGGGCTGGCTTTCGAAGTCTTGTACAAGGCTGGGAGGCTGCGATGGCTGGAATTCCATTGGATGAGTACGCTCTTTCGCGCGTTGAATTGAAGCAGGCTTTGGATACGTTCAGTTAAGTATAAATATAAGCTGCAAGCAGGGAAGAGACCAGCAGCTTACGGAGGAAAACACGAATGCGTATCTGTTATTATGGAGATGATTTTACAGGCTCAACGGATGTTCTTGAGGCGCTGACGACTGGTGGTCTTCGTATTATTTTATTTATGGAGGTCCCTGATCCGGCGATGTGGCATAAGAAGTTTGCCCATTATGACGGCTTTGGTGTTGCAGGCGTGAGCCGAACTCTGGGACCAGAGGAAATGGACCGTAAGCTGCGGCCACAGCTTCAGGCACTTCGTGAATTCAAGGCCGACATTACCCATTATAAAGTATGCTCCACCTTCGATTCATCCCCAATAACGGGCAGCATCGGTAAAGTGATCGATATAGGCTCGGAGCTGTTTCAAGAGCAGCGGTACACTCCTGTTGTGGCAGGATGTCCTTTACTGAAGCGTTATACGGTGTTTGGGAATCATTTTACGGCAATGGGTGGGGATGGCGGTACCGTTCGATTGGATCGGCATCCTAATATGAGCAAGCATCCTATTACTCCTATGAATGAAGCAGATCTAAGGGTTCATCTTGCGAAACAAACCAACAAGTCTATTGGGCTAGTAAATGTGCTGGATTTGGATTTAAATCCCTTATTATTGCAGCAGCGCTATAAGCAGCTAATCGAGAGTAAACCGGATATTTTGCTATTCGATGTATTGACCCCAAACCACCTCACTCAAATCGGAAGCTTGCTGATGCAAGAAAGCGATGCCAGCCCATTGTTTGTAGTAGGGTCTTCAGGTGTGGAATATGCACTTGTCTCTTATTGGCAGCAAAATGGATTGCTTCCAACAGAGCTGCCCAATATGAAGGCAGAGGCGGTTGATCGTATTCTCGTAGTGTCCGGCAGCTGTTCTCCAGTAACGCAAGCTCAGATCGAATGGTCGCTGGCTCATGGCTATGCGGGAATTCGGGTATCCGAGGAGTTCTTGTTTGATGAGGAGATTAAGGGGATTTCAGCTTTGCTGGAGCAAGCGGAAAAGCTGCTTCGTGTTGGAAAAAATGTAATTCTATATACAGCCTTAGGGCCAAATGATATGTCGATTGGACATGTACAGCAGAGATTGAAGGATGAAGAGCGTGAAACAGCTGCAAGTGGACTAATGATTGGCGAGCGATTAGGTGAGATGACCAAGCAGTTGATTTTGAAGACAGGTCTAAAGCGTGTTGTTTTCGCAGGGGGAGATACGTCTGGCTTTGCAATAAGCAAGCTGGATAGCTACGCCTTAGAGATGATCGCTCCGATTGTTCCTGGAGGGCCTCTTTGCAGGATGTTTTCGAAGGATGAACGGTTGGATGGCTTGGAGATTGTGTTAAAAGGCGGTCAGGTTGGACCGTCACATTTTTTTGAGCAGGTGCGGACAGGGAGAGCTTGAGATTTCAAGGATACAAGATGATGGGTGCAGTCTTCGATTGATTTGGAAGGGAAAGGCGATAATGTAAATGAACATATACCAATTGAAAAAAAGCTTCGCTCAAGCGAATCCGCGTTTTGGGCCGGTCCCCTTCTGGTGGTGGAGTGCCGAGGAAGTGACGGAAGAACGGATTCGTTGGCAAATGCAAAAGTTCCGTGATGGCGGCTTACGCAATATTGGTATTATCAACTTGGCACCTACGGGTCCCCAGTACGGTTCTGTAAGTGACCGTCCTGTGTATGCCAGTGAGGATTGGTGGTGCATGTTCGAGGTTGCTTTGCGTGAAGCAGAGCGGCTCGGCATGTATCTTTGGTTTTATGACCAAATTGGGTTCTCCGGATCGAATATGCCGGCTCGTATCGTCACGGAGTCACCGGATATGGCAGGTTACCAGCTTCGCAGATTTTTGCCTGAGGAAGAGCTTCCCGAGTCGTCAGTGGTCCTCTTTGCAACAAACGAGCATACATACGCTTCTGTCCGGCAGGGCTTCAATTGGCTGGATCCCCGTGCCACAGGGCAACTGCTTGACCGGGTTCATGGCGAAATAGAGCGGCGCTTTCCTCACGATCTAGGCAAAACAATAGCAGGAAGCTTTCAAGATGAGCTTCCACCGCTTCCATTATGGACCCCTGAATTGTCCGCTCAATATAGGGAGCGCTTTCAGGAGGAGCTGGCTCCACATCTGCCAGCATTGTTCGATCCATTGCCCGGCTCGGAGCAGGTGCGGCGCCGGGTATACCGACTCGCGGCTGAGCTAGCCGAGCAATCTTTTTTTATACCGCTTGGCGAATGGCATCGCGAGCGGGGAATGCTTATTTGCTGCGATCAGGCTGGACCGGCGAGAAGAGCCGATCCTAATGGGGCGCAGCGGATCTATTTGGACTATTTCAGGACTCATCGCTGGTATAATGCTCCGGGAACCGATATGGATGGGGAGATCAAGCCCCACTCTTCGATGGTTCATTTGCACGGGGGCTCGCGGGTGTTTTTGGAATCATTCCATTCCAGCGGTTGGGGCGGGACATTGGAAGAAACGATGCATTGGCTGCTTCCCTGGTTCCAAGCGGGTGCTACGGTATACAGTCCGCACGCTGTCTATTACAGCACAAGAGGCGGCTGGTGGGAATGGGCACCGCCGGATACGGGATGGCGTCAGCCTTATTTTGAGCATTACCCGGTTTTTGCGGATACGATTAGCCGCGCCTGCTTTTTGCTGAGCGAGGGATCTCATGTATGCGATGTAGCCGTCCATTACCCGTCGTATGCAGTATGCGGGTATTTGTCTTTGTCCGATGGCAAAGTTAACGAGCATCCAATGGGTGTAGCGAATCGGGAATCACATGAGCGAGTAACGCATATTCAAAGCGTTTACCGTAACATTACCGGCAGCTCGAATCGGCGCTCGCAAAAACAGCTTGGTGTGCTTCGGCAGGCCCAGATTGATTTTGATATAACAGATGACAGCGCTTTGCATAAATCGGAACTGGAAGGTTCTAAGCTAAAAATCGCAGATGAGCGCTTTTCCGTGCTGCTCTTATGTGGAACGACGGTCATGGATGAAGAGGCTCGAACGCGTATTGAAGCTTGGCTAAACCAGGGTGGTTCTGTTATTGCCGTTAATGTGCCGGAAGAGGAGCGGGACTTAGCCCACGCCATTTACGTGGATACCGCAGAGGAGGCGGCTGCATGGATAGAAGCTCGGATCCCCAAAAGAGTGGATGGACCGGGTGAGTCACTGTGCCGAAAAACGGAGGATACCGATGTTTTCCTGCTGCTTCCTGCGAAGGGCACTTTATTATCTATGCATCAACCAGCGACTCCTCAAACCATTTTACCAGCCTCAGCTGTATATCGTTTAAGAACAACTCGCACCCCCCAATATTGGGATCCGGTACATGGAAACACGGAGCCTATCGCATATAAGCGTGAAGGTGAGTGGATAGAGGTTGAGGTACCTTTTGCATCGTGGCCTGGTGCTTTGATCGTCTGTGTGGATGAAGATGACCTTGGAGGAGCAGAGAAAGTAATAGCCAAGCTCGAAGACCAGCCTGCTCGCTTGTTTCCGGCAGTAGTCCGTCAATCCGGTACGGAGGACGACTCTGAGCAAACGATAGTACTTCCCGAAAAAGGCTGGCAAATCCGTGCAGAATCAACATTGGACAATCGGTATGGGGACTTTGATTTACATGGAGATACAAGTCAGTTTATGCCGATAGAACGCCGCAGTATGAGTGTCCGTGTTGAAAGTGAGCTTACCGACGGAGAGAAGGAAGGCTGGCATAAGCCGGAAATTGACGAATCTGAATGGCTAACAAGATTATGGAGCGAATCGACCTATTGGCTAATTTGTGAAGGAGAACAATACGAAGAATCCCGTTCCAATCCCAAAGTGTACAGCAACGTATTCGGGGATCTTACTATGCGTTCCTGGGCAGGACGAATGGGACGCGTTCCACGCAGGTTTCTCAATCTGGGCAGCTTTAAAAAGAGGGAGCTTGTGTGGGCAAAAACTTACGTATCTGCCCCCAAGGGAGGGAGCTATTGGATCCGGACTGAAAGCAACGCCAATGTTACCGGATCGATAAACGGTCAGGAGATTGAATGGATTGGAGGACCGGAGGAGCGTACAGCTTGGATTGAATTGTGGGAAGGGAGCAATGAGCTGCTGTTAAGGTTTGAGGCTATTGGCAATGGCTTAATGCGAGCAGGCGTTGAAGTGAATAGCTTGGCACATCCACAGCTTCCCAAATGGCTCTTTACCCGGCAGCCGAATCCGCAATCAAGCTTGAGCAAGACTATCAATTGTCCTTCCGAGCAACCATACAAGAGGGTTCGAATTGTGTTTGCCGCCCGTGGTCGGGCTATCCTGTACGTGAACGGAATCAAGGTAACGGAGCACGGTGATTTCAACCCGTATATCCGGCAGGGGCAGGAAGAAGTGGACATTACGGCTATGTGGCGGTATGGCGTTAACGAAATCAGATTTGCGCTGCCGGAGGGCAAGGGGGAGGTGTTTGCAGACGGACTGATTGAGCTGCTTAATGGGCAGTCCATTTCCTTCTGCACCGGAAGTGACTGGTCGGATGAGCAGGGAGGTATTCCTGGAATTCATCATTTTTCCATCCTTCAATTTGCTGAGACCGAATCGTTATGGATTTCTGCCAGACCACATCCTCTTCCGCAGGTAGGTTGGTTGATGCCGGATTCTGTGCCTGATCCATTGCCGCTGTCATTTTCGGCTGAACCTGCTTCTCTCGGCAGACCAGTCTGGCTCCGTTTTCCGATGCCTGTTGGTTCTACGAGGCTGCATATTCAATGCGCAGGTGAGATGCGTGTCTGGATCAATGGCTCTGAAGCAGCAGCCAAAGGGGGCAGTGCCGAATTTGCTCCACAACCGGCTGGAGCCATAGCGGCTGTAAGAATAGTGCCGAACGGGCCCTATTCGGAAGCGGCAGTTCTGCTCGCGCCGATCCGCTTCGAGGCGGTTCCGGCAGAAGGGGCATTAGGCGATTGGCGGACAGCTCTATGTTTGCCACATCATGGTGGAGCCGTCGAATATGAGACGGATTTCGAGGTATCGGCATCGACCAGGTCTGGCGCCGAGCTTGAATTGGGTCATGTGCGTGGGACCGCAGAAGCATGGGTCGATGCTAAGCCGTTAGGCGTGAGGCTGTGGAGACCTTATCGTTTCGCACTCCCTGACTTGCCGGAAGGGAAGCACAGTCTTCGAATTCGCGTGACTAATACATTAGGCACATACTATGAAGTCGGCAGACCCACTAGTCTTGTTGGCGGCAATACGGATGTGACCTACTGGAACCAAGGGCGACATGAGGAGGAACAAGACTGGGAGCAATGGTTCCCAAGCGGAGGTTTATACGGGCCTGTTCGTATTGTGGCTGGTAGTCAGGATTAAATCAGCTGTATTCTGGAATCAGTTGGTAGTTTTTAGTGCCAGCCTTCTGCTTAAAAGCTGATCCCAATTATATGGCAGCAGATGGCAGCACGAACTGGAAAACATCCCGCTAATTTTTGTCTTCAGTACCATTTAGGAGCATCTTACTGGAAAAACTACCTCTAATTTGTGTGAAAACACCTCTAAGTGGTGAAAGCTGCCAAATTAGCTCCTGAAAATCCAGCTAGATGTGACAGGTGGGTAAAACTAATCAGATTAGCGGGAGTTTTTCCAGTTAGTTCCAATCCATGTGCCATCATATGTGATCCTTGCACATGCGTTAATGGCTGCATGTGCCAGATCACTTTTATCCTAATCTGTAGGAGGCTTGAAATGAGCATTTTACTTCGCGGCATCACATGGAATCACACAAGGGGATATCTTCCCATGGTAGCCACATCGCAGCGGTACTCGGAGCTGTTCCCGAACGTGACGATTCAGTGGGACAAACGATCCTTGCAGGAATTCGCAGATTTACCGATTCAAGCACTAATTGATCAATATGATTTACTTGTCATTGATCATCCTTGGGCGGGCTATGCAGCAGATTCCCGTGTGCTTCTACCGTTAAATGAGTACTTGCCTGAGGATTACATGCGCGATCAGGCTGCAAATTCCGTCGGAGGATCTCATGCGAGCTATCAATTCGACGGCAGTCAAACTGCGCTGGCCATTGACGCTGCAACGCCGGTTGCTTCATGGCGGGACGATCTTTTGCAGCAGCAAGGGCTGGAGCTTCCTGCGAATTGGGATCAATTGCTTCAACTGGCTGGTAAGGGAGTCGTTGCTTTCCCGGCTATTCCGATTGATAGCCTTATGAATTTCTATATGTTCTGCTTAGCCAATGGGGAAGAACCATTCATAAGCAGAGAAGAGGTAGTTTCGAGCGAAATCGGACATGCTGCATTGGAAGCGCTGCGGGAGCTGGCGTCACTTTGCAGTGCGGATATTTTCAGATGGAATCCAATTGCCGTATATGAAGCCATGGCGCAGCAGGAACATGTAGCCTATTGTCCTTTTGCCTATGGATATTCCAACTATGGACGTGCGGGTTATGGCAAGCATAGACTGTCCTTTGGCGGGTTGGTTGCATATAAGGATAATGGCCCTCTGCGTTCAACGCTTGGAGGTACTGGCCTTGCCGTATCAGCATCCAGTAAGTACAAATCGGAGGCACTGGGCTATGCCGAGTTTGCTGCATCCCCTGAGATTCAGAAAACATTGTATACAGCAAGCGGAGGCCAACCGGGGCATAGAAAAGCATGGACGGATGAAGACAATAATCGCCAGTCCGGGCAGTATTTTGCGAATACACTATCGACTCTGGACCAAGCTTATGTAAGACCGAGGTATAACGGCTATTTGCATTTTCAGGATCATGCCGGAGATTACGTTCGCGACTATATGATGCACGGTGGCGATCACAAGCTTATTCTGGAGCAGATGAACCGCTTGTATCGCGAGTCCTTAAATACCAAATAGAATCAAATGAGAAATCACAAAGGAGCGACACCTATGACAGCAGCGGGCTTCAGACCTTTAGAGGGCTTGCTTGTGCTTGATTTTGCCCAATTTTTATCAGGCCCTTCCGCGGCATTAAGGCTGGCGGATCTCGGAGCAAGAGTTATTAAGGTAGAACGACCAGATGGCGGTGACCTATGCCGGAGCTTGTATATTTCCAACATGGAGCTGGATGGGGATAGCACCTTGTTTCATTCCATCAATCGGAATAAAGAGAGTGTTTCAGCCAATTTGAAAAATCCTGAGGATCTTAAGCTGATCCGCGCTTTGATAGAAAAAGCCGACGTGATGATCCAAAATTTCCGTCCAGGCGTGATCGAAAGGATGGGGCTGCATTATGAAGCCGTTCGTGAATGGAATCCGCGTCTTGTCTATGGGGAAATTACGGGTTATGGAAAAACAGGTCCATGGAACGGCAAGCCGGGACAGGATTTATTGGTCCAATCGCTCTCGGGATTAACTTGGCTTAATGGAGATGCGAATCAGCCGCCTGTTCCTTTTGGGCTATCTATTGCGGATATGTTTGCAGGCGCTCATTTGGTGCAGGGCATTCTTGCTTGCCTAGTAAGGCGTGGGTTGAAGGGAATCGGTGGGCATGTAGAGGTAAGCCTGTTGGAATCGATTCTCGATTTTCAATTCGAGGTGCTTACCACTCACATGAACGATGGTGGCAAGCTGCCTGAGCGAAGCACGGTAAACAATGCCAACGCCTACTTAGGGGCACCGTATGGTATTTATCAAACTGCTGACGGTTATCTTGCTTTGGCAATGGGATCTGTCATCAAATTAGGACAATTGCTGGAATGCGCCGCACTGGGTTCTTTTCATGAGCCTTCCACATGGTTCTCGCGCAGAGATGAGATTAAGGGGATTCTAAGAGATCATCTAAAAAGCCAGTCGACAGCCTATTGGATAGCCCGGCTGGAACCTGCTGATTATTGGTGTGCCGAAGTGCTGGATTGGAAGCAGCTATTGGAACATGAGGCATTCCGGGCTTTGAACATGACTCAGCAAACGGTGAACGGCAGTGGGGCCGCGCTTACAACGACACGTTGTCCTATACGCATTGATGGCGGCTTGCTTACTTCTGCTGTAGGAGCGCCAAAAATCGGGGAGCACAATGATAAAATCAAGGCGGAGGTATTAAACGCATGATTCGATCGCAGTTTTTTGAGCAATATGAGCTTGAGTCAGCTCGGGAGTCTTTTGGCCGAACCATAACAGAAACAGACATCGTGATGCATGCGGGGCAGACGGGTGACTTTTATCCGCATCATATGGACGCAGAGTGGTGCAAGGAACAGGACTTTGGCCAGCGAATTGCACATGGCACGTTGATTTTTAGCGTGGCTGTTGGGATGACGGCGGCAGAGGTGAATCCCGAGGCATTTTCGTACGGTTATGACCGATTGAGATTTGTAAAGCCTGTCTTTATCGGGGATACAATTAAAGTCCGTGCGACTATTCATGAAAAGAAGGATCATCCTAAACGTCAGGAATTCGGTATCGTAAGCGAGCGATGTGAAGCATTTAATCAACGTGGTGAAACCGTATTGGTGTGCGACCATTTACTAATGGTAAGAAAACAACAGCAGACCTAAAGTTAGCGAGCCGGGGGCGGAATGAATGGAGACAATAGATGCGAATAGTCACAAGCTGAAGCTGATTTCACGGGAGTTTGCTGGGTTTGAAGCTTCTTTCGGGGTTCAGGCAAGCTACTTCAAAAAACTAACCGGATGGGATATTGAACGGGAGTTTGAGGAAATTCACCGATTGTATGATCGCATGATTGCAGGGAAGGAAGCACTTTCCGATTCGCATGATTTATTTCTGTGCGTCACAGATTGGCTGCCGGAAGCGATACAGCAAGGATTGTTGGTTCCGCTGAATGAGTTTCTTCACGCAGATCCGCCTGAAGGCTGGCCCCTGGCCTGGTCTTCCAGTATGCGAGGGCTGCAAACGGACAAGGACGGTAGCGTTTATGGTATTGCGTACCATGATGGTCCGGAGATGTTTATTTACCGCAGTGATTTATTTAACGATCAGGTGGAAAAGGAAGCTTTTTATAAAGAATATGGATATCCGTTGGAAGTGCCTGAGACTTGGAGTCAGTTCGTAGATACAGCGAGATTTTTCACCAGACCGGAAGAGGGAATGCATGGTGCATTAACAGCGTCCTATCCCGATGGCCATAATAATGTGTACGACTTTCTAATCCAGCTCTGGAGCCGTGGCGGTGAGTTGGTTTCGAGTGATTGGCAGCCGGTTTTTCATCAGAGTATCGGTCAGGAAGCTTTGCAATTTTTGGTTGATTTGATTCATAAACATGGAGTTGTGCCTAAGGAAGCTTTGGAAATGGATAGTGTTAAGAGTGGCAATTATTTTGCTCAAGGAAGCGTAGCTATGATGTGGAACTGGGCAGGCTTCGCTGCCGTTGCAGAAATGCCGAGCATGTCTATAATTGCTGGGAAAGTAGGCACGGGCTTAATTCCAAAAGGTGATGGGCCGGATGGACGCCACATGTCGCTCAATATTTATTGGATACTTGGTATCCCGGTAGGCAGCACGAATCAAGCTATGGCTTACCAATTCATTAAAGAAACGGCATCTGCTGCGATGGATAAAGCGACTTCGATGTGCGGAGGTAACGGGACACGTTTATCCACATGGAGAGACGATGAAGTGCGCAAGCAATTTCCATATTACAGAAACATAGAGATTGTGCATCAAAATGTCAACAGTCCGCTGCCGATTCCCGAATATCCTGCGATAAACGAAGTGCTGTCACAGATGGTAGATGATGCTTTGAATCTTCGATGCAGCGTATCTGAGGCTCTGGCGAAGGCTGCTGGACAAGTGCATAATATTTTGAAAAAAGGCGGCTACTGCTGACGAATGACTTGTTGAATGGAGGAGATACGAATGAGCCTAGTTCATGATGGTGATAGACTTATCAACCTGGACTATAAACCACAAATGCCTCATGATAAATCAAAAGGGATTGCAATCGTTGGCGCTGGAGAGATAGTTGTTCACGCACATTTGCCTGCATATCGGATGGCTGGATTTCGTGTCATTGGTATTTACGATCTGGACAGAATCAAAGCAGAAGCGGCCGCTCAGGAGTATCCTTCCATGGTGGTATTTGCTTCATTGCAAGCTCTGCTGCAGCATCCTGAGGTTGAAATCGTTGATATTGCGGTTCCGGCTAAATATCAGTCAGAAGTAGCTAAGCAAGCAGCGGCACAAGGCAAGCATATCTTATGCCAGAAGCCGTTAGCGGAAACTTATGGTGAAGCGAAGACTTTGGTGGAAGCCTGTGCTGCTTATGGCATTAAGGCTGCCGTCAATCAGCAGATGCGCTGGTCTCCCGGCATTCAAGCAAGCCGCTCTATAGTTAAGAATGGCTGGCTTGGAGCATCGCTGCAAGCCTCGATCCAAGTCAATGTTCATACACAATGGGAAAATTGGCCATGGCTTGTACAGATCCCTACGCTTGAAGTAATGTATCACAGCATCCATTATATAGATTCAGTCCGCTACGTGCTGGGGCTGAGCCCGGAGTATGTATACGCGGATGGATCCAAGTTTCCCGGTCAGCCTTATAAAGGCGAAACCCGTACGATGATCCATATGAAATTTCCCGGTGAAGCCCGCGGTCTTATCCATGATAATCATAACAATCATATGCCGCAGGATGACTGGTATGCTACGTTCCGCTTCGAAGGGACCGAAGGCAACATCAGCGGGACTAACGGAGCGCTCTATAATTATCCGACTGGGCAAGAGGATACGATAAGCTTTTACAGCAATAGCTTGGAAGCGGGGCGACTCTACTCGCCTTCATTGGAAGGTAGGTGGTTCCCTCATGCTTTCATGGGGACCATGGGTGAGTTGATGCGGGCTATTGAAGAGAATCGTGAGCCTGAGAACAGCATTTTGGATAATTTGACTACTTTACAGACTGTTTTTGCTGCGTATCGCTCGATGACGGAGAATCGTCCGGTTTATTTGGAGGAAGTGGATATTTAATGGGAATGCGGCTGGTAGGGATACCGGTCGTTTTTGTGTGTCATTAATTACAAAGTATGAACGAGCGCGTCTTGTTGAGATTCTGATTCTGCCTGAGTGGTTTTTTACGTGGATATGGATTAAATAACCTATAAATTAGAAGGGATCAACCTATGATGCGGGGATTTTTTTGTAATATAGTCAACATAAGATCGGGAATTTTATTTAGTTAAGTATAAGCATCCTAAAATTTGGAAGCGGTTGCACGTTGTAAGTGCTAATTAATACTTAGTCCTAGGAAGTGTACTGAAATACAGATTAAATGAGAGCGATTACATGTTGTGTAAGAATAACACACTAACGTTCTCTATTGAAAGGGGTGATAGAAGATTAAGGTTCAGCATCGGGGAAGATGGAAAGGTTGTGAAAATTTAATCTAAAGTGATAATTCATCTAACATCAGGTCCAATCGATCGCTTTGCTGATACATAGGTCAAGCATTTTTGCTTCATTAGGATCAAGCACCAGAAATTTATTTCATGCAACCTATTTTTTCTTTGGAGGTGCCTTTTATTTTGCGTAATCAAATTGCACGTGTTTTATGTTTTATGCTTTTGTTGAATGCTCTTTTTGGGGGCGGGATGTGGGTGACACCTGCATCGGCTGCAGATATTGGATCTTTATCATCAGTTGCAGATAGTGTTTATGATCCTGTAACGGTTTTTAACAAAGATTTTACTCAAGCCTTTGAAGGACAATCGGCCTCGCAACTTGGATTCGATTATTCAACACTTTCGGCAGGTGAAGGATCCGCTAATGTGGAAGTTGATCCAGTTACAAATGAAAAAGCACTTCATCTTAGCGTTAAAGGAGCTGGAAGCGGTGTTGAATTCCAAATTAGTAAGACCTTCAGTGAGACTTTGACAGGTACAATTTCAACAGAGATCACTTTCATGCAAAAAGGTACTACTAAGATGAAAGACCGAATACTTTTGTTCAGTCCTCCTGGTGGTGGAGCAACGAATCTGATTAATGCGGGATTGGATGCATCGAAAGGTATTGTGTATTTTCCTGATACAGCTCCGACAGATCTGGCTACCCCGTATAACCTGAATCAATGGTATACCATGAGAATAGAGCTGAACACAGTAACTAAAAAATTCAGTATATGGGTGGACGGGAAATTAATTAAGGCTAGGCAAAATACTAATAACGTCAATGATCTAAAAAAAATATCAATCGCTACACCAGCTGCAACCGGAGATTTGTATGTTCGTGGAATAAAGGTTACACGTATTCCATTTAATCCATACCCTAAAGCTCCTCTTGTCACCAGTGTTGTAGGGAGAAACACAAAGATCGCGTTTTTCTCTGAGTCCTATACTTGGGCTTCAAAATATCGCTGGAGGATAAAGGAAAAGGGACAAGCGGATTGGTTAAATTTTTCTGCAACAGCAAATTACACAGAGAACGCATTTTCTAGCAACATTATTCCGGGGCCAAGTGCTTCCAGTTATTATGACCCCATACAGAAAAAATCAGTTCCCTTAACAAATGGTAAGACTTATGTCATAGGTTTCTCAGTAGTAACTAGGGATGAGTTAAATAAAATAGACTACGAAGGTGAGATATTCGAATTTGAAGGTACTCCTTATGCAAGCACACCGCTCTCAACACCAGATAGTAGTGTGATTGGAACTGTCACAGCATATAGTAACTACAATGCAAACCAATGGTCTATTAATTCAGGGATGAATATCGGCGATTTGACATTTGCAGATAAAACTATCAGGTTTACATCTATTCCAGCTAAATATACGAGTATGGATTGGATTAGAACTACACAAGCCGATACAATGACATACCCTAATGCAGCTGACGGTACTGCTTTCCCAGATATCGCAGACTTCACTGTTAAAGACGATGCTACAGTGTATGTGGCAGTAGATATACTTGAAACAACGCTTCCTCTGTTTTTGTCAGACTGGACTGACACAGGGGACACTATACAAATGAGCGATGCTGCGACTGCGTACTTATTTAAAATTTACAAAAAAGATTTTGCTTCAGGTAAGAAAGTGACGATGGGGTATAACAACTATATGGACTTTAAAGCAGGTAAAAACGCAGGATATTTCGTAATGGTTAAGCGTACCGCGATTGGTTTGACTTTGGATCCTATAAAAGAATGGGTTAATTCTCCTTCTTATTCTTTAACAGGTTCAATAAGTGATAATGTGTACTCTAAAAATGTTACATTGTCTGTTTATCAAAACCAAAGTGTTGTCTCGTTGTACAAGGATTTTCTGCCAAATAATAAATTTAAGGTAAATTTGAGCTTGCTGCCAGGAGCCAATCTTATCGAAGTGTACGCTGCTCGAGATAATTCTACACTGTCAGAGAAGTCAACGGCAGTCATTAATTATGATGTAATTTCACCGGATATTCGCATTTCTACACCTCCAGCTACGGTTAAAGATGCTGTCTATACTATTCAAGGTTCTGTAAGCAAGTCAGCTAAATTGACTGTAAAACACAATGGTATAAAAGTAGCAGATTCTGTTGTAAAAGCCGCGTATGAGCCATTCTCATATCCGCTAAACTTAGCGGAAGGATCTAACCAAGTTGAAATCTCATCTGTAGATCTTGCTGGAAATGTAAGAACGGTTAATTATTTAATCAGCTATATGTTTTGGGCAGGGCAAGCGGCAACATATGATCTAAATGGAAATCTTTCTAGTGCATTATCACCATCGAAGGATATTCTGGCACAAAGAAAAGTGACTAATTCATCAGCATCAGCCAAACAAATTACTCTGTGGTTTGTTTTGTATGATGGAAACAATTCCATGCTTAACTATTCCAGTGTTATTGCTGATTTTGAACCAGGAGAAACAAAGACACTAATAACAGGATTTACTCTACCGACTAATGTAACCGGCTACCATATGAAGGCGTTTATTTGGGACAGCCTGAATGGAATGAAGCCATTATCGGATGAAGTCCAACTGCAATAATATACGGTTAAGGAGGTTATGAAATGAAAAAAGCCCTGCATATAGGGATGTGCTTACTACTTGGTCTAAATATCTTTTTATTTGATTTACAAAGTGTTGGAGCAGCTACAACTGCCCAAACATCCTCTATATTAGCGAGTCCATCAGAATTAAAAGCTGTTTCTGGTAATGCTACCGTTGATTTATCTTGGAGTCCAGTAATAGGTGCCGCATCATACAATGTGAAACGTAGCACTGTTAACGGCGGACCTTATAGCACTATTAACATTAGTAATATTGTGAGCACGAGTTATACGGATAATTCTGTTGTTAATGGCACCATGTACTACTATGTGGTCACAGCTGTTGGCTTAGCAACAGAGAGTATCATTTCGAATCAAGTTAAGGCAACTCCATATTTATCGACCGCAGCGGCTCCCATGGCTCCAGCAGATTTCTCAGCGGTTGCTTATGACGGGAGTGTAGAACTATCATGGTCAGCGGCATTGAATGCAACATCGTACACAGTATTTAGAAGTGAAGCAAGCGGTGGTCCATACTCCCCAGTCGGAAGCAATCTGACTTCTACTGTATATAAAGATGCATCAGTCACCAACGGGAAGCATTATTACTATGTAGTATCATCTTTGAATTTAAGCGGTATCAGCCAAAATTCAGAAGAAATTATTGTTGTACCTGCCACAGTGATTACTGTGTCTAAGGACGGTAGTGGAGATTATTCTAATATTACCGATGCGCTTGCAACAATTCCCTCAACTAATGCGAGCCGTAAGGTTATTTACATTAAACCAGGTACCTATCAGGAAAAAATAACTATTAGAGCTCCTTTTGTAAGCTTAGTGGGGGCTGGTAGGGATAAAACAAAAATTATTTATAATGATTCAGAAAAAACGGTAAATCCAAACAATAGAAGTACTCTATTACAACCACTTGAGACTGCGACTCTATCCATTGGTGATACAAAGAGCAGCACGGCAAATCAATTTAGTGCAGAAAACCTGACAATTGAAAACAACTCCAAAGCTGAGAATGGTCGAGCACTTGCTGTATTAGTTGCATCAGATCAAGTAGTTTTTGATAATGTAAGAATTGTGGGTTACCAAGATACGCTTTACGCAGGAGTTTCTTACGATACAAAAGAAAGCAGACAGTACTATCATAACAGTGAAATCAAGGGCCGTACTGATTATATTTATGGTCCAGCAACTGCCGCTATATTTGACCATGTTGATGCCATTAGCGTCAATTCATCTGATTCCTCTGACATGGGGGGGTATGTTACTGCAGCTGCTACAAAAAATCCGAACGGGGACGTTCCTGGACTAGTTTTTATTAATTCTCGACTTATGAAAGATATCTCTACAAAAGGCAAGCATTACTTGGGCCGCCCATGGCAGGATCAACCAACTGTGCGATATATCAATACTTGGATGGATGATCATATTCATGTAGATGGATGGACTCCGATGACAGAAGGACTGAGTACTTATTACTTGTCTGAATATAACAGCTCGGGGCCTGGTGCAAGTCCAACAACTCGTAAGATGTCTTCACAGATGTCAGCGCAGGAAGCCAGTGATTTGACCATTCCACGAATCTTTGAAGGATGGGACCCATCAAGGAAAATTGTTATTCCAAAGATTTTTCCAGAAGTAACCGCTAAGGTGGCTCCAGCCCTTCCAGACGGACAATTAGGTTCTTATACCAAGCCTGTTATGATTTACATGGAAGTTAACGGGGAACTACCAGAAGAGAATCGAGTTCAGTATAGGATCAACAACGGTCCATGGACTACATATGTTGCAGAGTTACAAGTAAGTCAACCGGGCACCAGCACCATACAATACCGTTATATCAACAGTTCAGAAATTGCAACAACCGCTCAAGCAATCTCCATTAAAATTGACCCAAATGAGCAGCCTAGAGTACCTGCATTTCCTGGTGCAGAAGGTGCAGGCATGTACACGAAGGGTGGGCGGGGAGCTGAAGTTTATGTGGTAGATAATTTGAATGATTATGATACTACAAAAGGTGAAGCAGTTATACCAGGAACCATTCGGGATGCTATCAGTCAAGGAAATAGAACAATTATATTTAATACCTCCGGTACTATCAATCTCAAGAGAGGATTGGACATTACAAATTCTAATTTAACTATTGCTGGTCAAACCGCACCTGGTGATGGTATTGCTATCAGCGGTTATATGGTTAAGTTTGGGAATAATGACACTGGTAAAGATATTATTGTCAGATATATCCGGTTTAGAAACGGAATTGAAGTATTAAGCGATACAGCTGATATTTCGGGAAATAATGTAATTATTGATCACTGCTCCTTTAGTTGGAGTACGGATGAGACTTTCTCAGTAAAGAATCGCAAAAATTTTACAGTTCAGTGGAGCATTATTAGTGATAGCTTGAATCAGTCTATCCATGATAAAGGGGCTCATGGCTATGGAGGAATATGGGGAGGTACGAACGCCACCTATCACCATAATCTCATTGTGAATCATAATAGCCGAAATCCGCGTTTCGATCGACAAACAGATTTTGACAATTTTCCTACTAAAATCGATTATCGCAATAACGTCATTTATAACTGGGGAGGAAACTCTGCATACGGTGGGGAACAGGCAGTTGGAATCAATATGATCAACAACTATTATAAGCCAGGACCTAGTACCTTTGACGGGGTAAAAAGCCGAATTATTAATCCCTCAGATATAGGAGGAGGAGGAGGGGCGTTTTATATCGACGGTAACTTCATGGAAGGTGCTGCCGATGTAACAGCTGACAACTGGGTTAAAAATTCCAGCGGGGGCTTTAAAGCGATTTCTCCAGATGGCACATTTATCCGTAAGCTTAAGCCTATGATTATACCAGATGCATTAGATCCTATCGGTGGACCAGTTAATACGGATTCGGCAACGGTTGCTTATGAAAAAGTGCTTCAAAGTGCGGGGGCATCTCTTCCGAAACGTGATTCTCTGGATCAGAAGATTATGAATGATGTTAAATTAGGTAAGGGCAGACTTATTAACACTATTGCAAGTGATGGTGGGTTACCTGAGTTAAATTCTGCAGTAGCTCCTAACGATAGCGATGGGGATGGCATTCCAGACTCTTGGGAAATAGCTCACGGTTTAAATCCGAACTTAAAGACAGATGGTGCTTTAATTAGCAGTAACGGTTATACGAATCTTGAAAATTATATCAATTCATTGGTTGTTGCAGTACCGCTAAATCCTAATATAGCCATTGTCAGCCCATCGATGCATCAAGCTTTTACAGTGAATGATTCGATAAAGATTACCACAAATGCATCCTCAGATGCTACAAATGGAAGCATTGCCAAGGTAGTATTTTATGACGGTGATCAAAAAATTGGGGAAAAGGCGGCGGCGCCTTATGAGTTTACATGGACTAATGCTCCAGAAGGAGAGCACTATGTATATGCCAAGGCGGTGGACAATAACGGTGTAATGACATTGTCTTCAGTGTCTATTATTTATGTAAATGGTCCTAATAATGTTGCTCCTTGGATTTCCAAAGATATCGGTCAAGTGAGTATCCCGGGAACAGGAAGTCTAAATGGGACGAGATATATGGTTAAAGGATCTGGAGAAATTCGAAATAAGTCGGATTCTTTTCAATATGTATATCAACCGGTTCAAGGTAATTTTGAAATGATCGCAAATGTTGGCTTCGCTTCTGAAATTGATGAGAGGACTAAAGCAGGGCTAATGATTCGAGACAGCCTTGATCCCGATGCTAAGACAACAGCACTTTTTCTAACCCCTGATGGTACTAGTGACAAGGCCGTAGATACAAGCGGCAGAAAGATTTCTTTATTGCATCGAGATGTTAAGGGAGGAGACTATAGTGAGGATTTAGTAAGAAGTTCCTCACTTAAGGCCCCTTTCTGGTTGAAGATAGTAAGAGATCAAAATACAGTTTACGGTTATTTATCAAATAATAGTGTCAATTGGACTCTGGTTGGGTCCAAAAAAATCGATATGGGGGATACGGTATATGCAGGTATGGCAGTGGATGCTCCTAAATTGACAAGCAACGCGGACTATTTAACTGCGGCTTCCTTTAGCGATGTGAAATTCACTCGTTCCGCACTCTTCTCTATAAGTAATCCCCTAAGTGAGGCGGTGGATATCCCCGATTACTCAATAAAAGGAAGTGTAGTAGACAGGACACAATTAACTGTAACTAACAATGGAGTTACCGTTGTGGATTCTATATATGCAGAAGCAGGAGCAGCATTTTCGTATAAGCTTAATTTGAATGAAGGGATGAACACGATCAACATTTCTGCAAAGAATAGTGAGCTTTATGGAAATGTAGTTAATTCTAAAACTTTGCAGGTTACCTATAATAAATCAGCAGTTCTCTTTACGCCCGCATTACCAATACCTACTTCTGTTAATGTGTCGGCTTTTAATTTAGCAGGTAAGATCAGTAGAACTGCTGCGGTCACTATCAAATTGAATGGAGTAACAGTGAGTAATAATCTCAACATATCGGCAGATACTCTATTTAATGTACCGTTAACTTTACAGGAGGGAATAAATGAGATCGTAATATCAGGAATTGATGTTTATGGAAATACAGGTTCGAAGACTTATCAAATTACCTACAATAAAAATTGGGGTGCTGCAGTTTTTACAGTTAAAAATATTTCTCTAAAAGATCTCAGTGGTAACGTACTTACTGGACTAAGTAATTCAACAACTTTAGTTACGGATGTGACCGTCCAGAATAATTCTTTAGTCAATCAGAGTGGTGTTCTAGTTGTAGCAATGTTTAATCAGCAGGACCAAATGGTTCGGTATTCTTTATTAGATCAATCCATCTCTGCAGGTACGAATAAACAAATAAAAGCCATTTTAAAATCACCAGATTATATAATGGGCTACACCATTAAAGCTTTTGTATGGAACAACATAACAAATAAGACAGTGATCTCGAATGTAGTCACTGTACAGTAATTTTAGCTGTTCAATTGAAAGGGACACGAGGGGCGGCATTATTGCTGTTCCTCTCGTGTACATACCCTAGGGAGGAATACGCTTGAGAAGATGGACTGTAATCCTACTATCGTTCTTGCTTTGCTTCGGATCGATGCTTCCTGTGGCAACTGCTGCCACAGCACCGACAACAGTAAACGCAACTTACGACAGTATCACTGGGAAAGTGGTGGTTTCAGGGAATTTTGGTTCTACACCTGGAAAAATCGTGACGCTGCAAGTTAGGAACCCCAATAATCAAATGCAACAGTTAGATCAAGGAATAAGCGGTGCCAATGGAGCTTATCAATTCAGCTTTTCGCTAATTAATAAAGTAAATGGAACCTATATTGTAAGCGTCGGAGGGGAAGAGGCTGCGGTGGCAGCTACGACTTTTCAAGTGGCTTCTACTCAAAATGTTACTGTCAACGCATCCGTCAGCGGTACAACAATCAACATTTCCGGCAACATGGGCAGCACAGAAGGAAACACAGTCAACGTCGAGGTTCGAAACCCTTTGAATGAGGCCATCTACACGGATAAAGGGAAAAGCGGAGCAAACGGAGCATATCAGTTCAGCTATACAATGAGTCAAAGGTGGAGCGGAGTTTACACTGTGAAAGTTTGGGGCATTGAAGGTGATGCTGTTAAAATTACAACATTTAGTATCCAGAGTGATTCGAGTAGTTCCACATCACCTACTTCAGGCTCAGGTGGAGGCGCACCTTCCCCAACTGTACCAATTAGTCAAGTAGGAACACAGATTGAGCTAACTGCAAAGCTGGATCCATCGACCGGCGTTGCCACTGCAGCTCTGGATGCTGCCCAGTATGCAAGTGCATTGCAGCAGGCTCAGGCGGAAGGTCTGAAAAACATCACAGTAACTATTCCTGATGTCGAAGGAGCGAAGCAGTACGCTTTAAAAGCGACGGCAGACTTCTTTTCATCCACTTCATCAAATGTAAACTTAACAATAGCTACTGACATTGGAACTGTTGTTATACAACCCAATATATTGAAAAATATAGATCTGTCAGCAGCTAAAGAGATTACATTGACTATCGGACTAAAAGACAAAAATGATTTACCAACTGCACTTAAAAGCCAGATCGGCAATCGACCAGTCATCGACTTAACTATCAGCGTTGACGGCAAGGTCATACCGTTCAATAATCCCAACACTTCGGTTACGGTATCTGTTCCTTACCAGCCGACAGCTGAAGAAATGCAAAATCCGGAGCACATTGTTGTATGGTACATTGACGAGCAGGGCAGCGCTCAGGCTGTTCCAACCGGAAGGTATGATTCTGCAAGCGGGATGGTGACATTCAAGACGTCCCATTTCAGCAGTTACGCTATTGTCTATGATCTGAAAAGCTTCCAGGATCTAAGCTCTGTTTCATGGGCAAAGAAATCAATTGAGGTTATGGCTTCCAAAGGGATTATTTCAGGAGTTTCAGATACATCCTTTAATCCCGGAGCTAATATTACCCGGGCTGATTTCATGATTTTGTTGACCAAATCGCTGGGGTTGGAGGCATCAATTAGTTCAAACTTTAACGATGTAGCACCTAACGACTATTATTACAAGGCTGTAGGTGTTGCCAAGCAATTAGGTTTAGCTGAGGGGCAAGGGGATAATCAATTTAACCCCCGAGAGCAAATTTCGAGGCAGGATATGATTGTTCTTATATCCAGAGCTTTGAAGCAGGCAGGTAAATGGAGCTCATCAGGTACAGCGGACGATCTGGCTTCATTCACAGATAAGTCGAAGGTTGCCGCTTATGCAGCCAATGATATTGCAGCTATGGTAAGCGCGGGTGTGGTAGAAGGCAGTGGAAACCTGCTGAACCCAACAGGAAATGCTACTAGAGCGGAAGCAGCGGTTCTACTGTACAGGATTTACAATAAATACTGATAGAGTAGGGCTTTAATAGCTGAATAACAAAAACGCCTTTTTCGTTCGGAATTGAACGAGGAAGGCGTTTTTACTTATGCCACAAGCTTGCTGTACTGCACTAAACCGCCTCTTCCGCCATCCCACGGCGCTGCTTCAGCTTGCGCCACACCACTCCATGGCTTGGAGAAAACAGCAGCGCGATGATGAACAGCACGCCAGCCACGGTGATCATACAGCCTGCAATGGATGCATCCAGAAGCACGGACATATAATAGCCGGCAGTAGAACTGATCACGCCGATGATCATGCTGTAGGCGATCATAACGCCGAGGCGCTCCGTTAACAAGTAGGCGGTTGCAGCTGGGACGACCAGCATACCAACTACGAGGATTGCACCCACGCTTTCAAACGATGCCACAGTTGTAACAGAAACGAGTCCCATCAAAACGTAGTGAAACAGTACAACCGGAATGCCAACGGCTGCAGCCATGGCTGGATCGAATGAGCAAATCTTGAATTGCTTATAAAATAAGCCGATTACCGCGGCACTTAGCAGCAGCACCAATCCGAGTGCCCATACAGCTTTGGGGCCGATATCCATTCCGGCAAATGTGAGGGTGTCCCACGGTACGCGTATGATTTCGCCGTACAGCACACAATCAAGGTCCAGATCGACCTGGCGTGTATATAAGCTAACCAACACCACCCCGATGGAGAATAATGCAGTAAACACTACCCCAATAGAGGCATCGGCCTGAACACCGCCCTGTTGAAACAATTGGATCAGAAAGACTGTAATAAGTCCCAGCACGGATGCTCCAAGCAGCATCCAGAAGGAATCCCGCGACCCGCTCAGCAAGAAGGCAATGACAATACCCGGCAGCACAGAATGGCTTATCGCATCGCCGATCATGGCCATCTTGCGCAGGATGAGAAAACAACCGAGCAGGCTGCAGGAGCAGGCGACCAGCGCCGCTGTCAGCAATATCCAAAAGTCATTCATGACTGTGCCTCCTTGCTCGAAGTTGAAGTTACTGCTGAAGTCGTTACAACCATGACAGCATCCCGTTGTTCCTGCAGCACCGCTTTCTTAACCGTTAGCCTTACTAGCACTTTGGATAATACTCCACGGCGCGGTGCGAATATAACCGAGATCAGAAATAAAGAGGTCGCTGCAAGCACACTCAGCGGGCCTGTAGGTAAATTATTGGCAGTCGTACTGATCAATGTACCGACAAAGCCGCTGACGGCTCCGAAGAAGCCGGCTAGAACGACCATTACACCGAGCCGCTCCGTCCAATAGCGGGCTGAAACAGCAGGCGTGATTAGCAGAGCGGACATCAACACGACACCAACCGCTTGAATGCCAACTACGACAGCAACAACGATCAGAAACATGAGCAGCTGATCAAGAAAAGCAACCGGATAGCCCAGTCCTTTGGCAAAGCCGGAATCGAAGCTGAGCAGCTTGAATTCTTTAAACAGGAGGGTGCAAGCCAGCACTAGAACGAGCGCCACAATTGTCATAACAATGACATCGGATTGAACCATGGAGGCCGCCTGCCCGAATAGGAATTTATCCAATCCGCTCTGGTTGCCGCTATCGCTATGTTGGATTTGGGTAAGCAGGACAATACCCAAACCGAAGAAGACGGACAGCACAATGCCGAGAGCGGAATCTTGTTTAATCCGTGAATTTCTTGTTACGAACCCGACTCCGAAGGTTGCAATCAAACCGGCTACAGCAGCTCCGATCAGAAAGAAGAAAATTGATTTGGAGCCGGTAAGCATAAAAGCAATACATATACCGGGAAGCGCAGCATGAGCCAGCGCATCGCCCATTAAGCTTTGCTTGCGCAAATAAGCGAAGCTGCCGAGGACGCCGCTGCTCAAGCCGAGCAGCACACTGCCAAGCAGAATCCATTGAGTATTGGGATCGAGAAACAGCTCTAACCAATTGATATCGAACATGGGGCTCACCTCGTGCTGACGATGATAGCATCATCGTCTCGGGATAGAAGGGTCAAGCGTCCACCATAGGTTTGTTGTAAATTTTCTTTGGTGAAAATTTGGGAAGTGGGTCCGATCCCCATTAATTGTACATTCAGCAGCATAACCCAGTCGAAATATTCCCTCACGGTTGCCAGATCGTGATGCACGACCAAGACGGTCTTGCCTTGCTTTTTCAACTCATTCAGCAGAGTTATGATTGCTTTCTCTGTTGCGGCATCAACGCCAACGAACGGTTCATCCATGAAATAGAGCATAGCGTCTTGGGCAAGCGCTCTGGCAAGAAAAATCCGCTGCTGCTGGCCGCCTGACAGCTGGCTGATTTGCCTGCCGGCGAAGTCCGTCATGCCGACTTTCTCCAGAGATTCCATGGCGATGTTCCGTTCCTTCGCTCCAGGCCGTTTAAACCAGCCCAAGTGGCCGTACCGCCCCATCATGACAACATCCAACGCGCTGATGGGAAAGTCCCAATCCACAGATTCGCGTTGCGGCACGTAGCCGACCAGCTTGCGCTGCCCCGTGTACGGCTTGCCGTAAATGGACACGCTGCCGGTTACCCGGGGAATAAGGCCAAGAGCTGCCTTGATGAGCGTTGATTTGCCTGCTCCGTTAGGACCGACAATGCCAATCAGCTTGCCTTCGGGAATTTCAAAGCCGATATCCCTTAGTACTGGTTTATTTTGATAAGCTACGGTCAAATTATCTATGGTCAATGGTGCTTGCTTCGCAGACTTCATGAGGCACATCTCCTTTGTAATTGATATGTGGTTGCATGGGGGGCTGTTAACATCATTCCTGATGTTTTTCTGGGCTCTCGGTAAGTTATCTTATTTCAAAGCACCCACAATGGTGTCAACATTATGCCGGACCATTCCGATGTAAGTCCCTTCGGTTGTGCCATCTTTACCCATAGCATCGGAGAACAGCTCTCCGCCAATCTTGATTTCATGGCCCTGCTTCTTGGCTCCTTGTATAACGGCCTCGATCGATTTCTTAGGCACACTGGACTCAACGAACACAGCTTTGATCTTATTGCTTACGAGAAATTCCCGCAGATCCGTTACATCCTTCGAGCCGTATTCTGATGCTGTGCTTATCCCTTGAAGCCCCATTACTTTAATTCCGTAAGCATCACCGAAATATCCGAAAGCATCGTGAGCTGTTACAAGCACGCGCTGGTTCTCAGGAATGGAGGCAATCTGCTTCGCCGCATATTGGTCCAGCTCCTCCAGCTGTTTCATATACGCTGCCGCATTGTTCTTGTAGCTGGCCGCATTGGCTGGGTCCACTTTGCTTAATTCATCACGTATGACCTCCGTTGCGGAAATCCAATGCTTCACATTAAACCAAATATGCGGGTCATGAGAGGCCTCGCCACCCTCCCAGCCGCGAAGTTGTTTCTCCGGAAGGTTACGCGATACAGCTACGGTTGGTTTTTCGCTGCCCATTTTCTCAAAGATTTCGACCATTTTACCTTCCAGATGCAGGCCGTTGTAGAAAATAATTTGAGCTTGCTCCAGCTTCTTCACATCCCCTTGGGATGCTTTGTATAAATGGGGATCCACCCCCGATTTCATTAGACCGGTTACTGCCACATGATCGCCGCCCACCTGCTTCACAACATCTGCTATCATGCCTATCGTGGTAGTTACCTTTAATTTGCCATCCATTTCACCGCTTGTTTGTGTGGAGCATGCAGTAGTCAGCAGCAGCAGGGACAAAAACGCAAGTGTGATAAACAATCTTGTAAAAGCAGGCTTGACCTTGTAATTCATGAAATTATACACCCCTTAGTCATTGTCATTAGTAATGAAGCCTCTCTTTTAGAACATCTATCCATAGTATTTGAAAATATGCCTTACGAAAGTTGTCTCATGCCTAAATATTTGTGATAAGCAATAAAAATTTCCCTCGCACCTTTATTTTAATTATATACAAATTTGTTTCCTTTGTGCAACATTTTTCGTAAAAAAAATTAAGGGGCAGCGGAGCCTTTACTTATCCAGAAAGTAACTCGGCTTCCTTTGGCTGCCTCTTCATGGGGCATAGGCTCTTGTTTGAACACAGTCCCTGCGGCTAAAGGGTTCGTCTCTATATAAAATGTATAGCGGAGTCCGTAGGCCAAAGCCTGCTTTTCCGCATCTTCTCTGGTTAAGCCGGTAAGGACGGGTACGACGACATTGCTCCCGTTTTCTGGAAGTACGGGTTCTTTGGTGTTTTTAATTTCTACTGGTTGGGGCTTATTAACAACGGAAGGGGGTGTCTGCTGTTGATTGCCCGTGGAACTGGCTAAGGTGGATTTAGAGTTAGATTCCTTATGTCCGGTAGTTTCGATCAAATAAGCGAACACGCCAATAAAAACTACTGCACTAAGCAGAGCCAAAGAAAGGGTTAAAGAAATGCGTTTCCACACCAGCTTGCCAAAAAGAACATGCTTGAGCGTCGTAAACAAAGTACCAAGAACCATGACTTTATGGGATTGGGATTGGCTTGGAGCCAGGTCATAATCATCAGGATCTTCGATACTTTCCTGTTCATTGGGCGCATGAAACAGTTCTTTGAGATTTTGAATAAAGGAAAGGGCAGAGATTCGCTCCTCATATGCGTGGATAATGGCTGTGACCACTGCTTTTTTCTGTAATAGAGACAGTTCCTCCAGCAGCTGTGAGTTTTGCAGGCCGTGTCTCAGAGCTTCCGTATCGGCAGGCAGTTTGTCGGTTTGAGTTACAAGACAGTAAAGCACACCACTGAGCTCCTTAGACAAGCGATGTTTGTGATGGGATTGGTCCCAAGTATTGATTAATGAAATTTGTAATTCATCGCTTACCCACAGGTTGTTAGGGCTTATAGAAAAATTCAACGGACGGTCCTCCGCGATTTCCATCAAGGTTTGACCCATGCCAGTAACGAAGGCTGCCGCCTCCTCAAAGGAGAAGGTATGATTAAGCATGACCTGCTGCAGCGGGTTTCCTTTTATATATTTCATAATAATATAGATATGGCTCTGATCCATTTCCACATCAAATACATGCATGTAGGGTGCGCTATTCGTGATTTGAACAGAGTTTCCTATCTGATGAATGTAGGCTTGGGCATCAGGTTGACCTTGATGGGGGACGGCATAAATGAAAACAATCCTTTGCAGCGATAAATCTTTACCTCTATATAAAAGGCCGTTGTCCAGAGGAATAATGAGTTCCTCCCGCGTATACCGGTTGGAGACAGGCTTCATACGAATCACTCCTTAATACTTACTTAACCATATTATTCGTAAGGAGTATCAATTTTGGGATGATGGGGGCGAATTTTTTCATGTAAACTGCTTTTCCATTGAAATATAGGAATGTTTTCTAAGAGGATACCTGACTTCTCCAACTTTTTCATATCCATTTTTTTCATAAAGGGCGACGGCTGCTGCATTAGTTTGGTAGACATCAATCCGTACACTTGTATATCCTTGATTGTGAGCCAGATGTTCAGCATAGTGCAGCAATTTCTTACCAAGGCCTCGGCCTTGTTGTTTGGGATGAACGGCAAGTCTATGAATGCAGCAAGCTTTTCCTTCATTGTCTTTCCAGTTTAAGGTTTTATACTTTTCACTTTGCAAATCATCGAGAGTAATCGCTGCTACATAACTATTGTTCTCTTTGATTCCGTACATAGTTCCATTCTTGATGTCTGTCTTATGAGTAGAACGATTGGGATAGAGCCACTTCCATTGATCGTTGCGCTGCTTGTTTAATTCAGCCTTAACCTCCTTGAAAAGGGTGAGTATGGCCGAATAGTCTTCTATGCTTACTTTTTGAATTTCCATAAAACTCTCCCTAGTTATTAATATCGATTAAGAGATACTTCCATGAAAAGTTAAGGCTTGCTGATTTTACGCTTGCTGATTTCTTCGGTGACGACAAAAGCCAGCTCTTCATTGCCGAATAACGACAACACGCCGAGCAATGTTTCATCCGGTACTTCTCCCGACTCATCCTTAGGAACGGTTAAATCTATGGCGCGCTGCAGCGCTTCCCCTATCGTTTGTTCTGGATAAGCCCGCAAATACAGCTCTGACGGATCTATGTCATGGTTAACGCACCACTGGGCAAACACGAGAATCATCATTTCTTCATCTCGTTGATAGTTACGGATAACCTCTTCTTCGTACTCTTTTTGATTCATTGAAAAATCCCCTTTTAGACGGTAATATCAAACATAGGCTGTAATAACATTATATCGAAAGAACAGGTGTGTTCACAATGATAATGAATGAAAAGATTAAATCATCAGAAGTTCTGCTGACCGGTATAAACGGCGAGGATCTAGGCATTGTTGCGACCTCTGAGGCACTGTTGATGGCCCGAAAGCTCAAGGTGGACTTGGTATGTACGTCTCTGATGAGCAGTCCTCCGCCATGCAAGCTCATCGGAGCGGGGGCAGCCAAGCAGGAGGCTTTAGCGGAACGCAAGAAGGAGCATAAGCCCAAGCTGAAAGAAATTCGACTGACGCCGCAAATTGAGGATCATGATTATGAGACGAAAAAGCAGCAAGCGGAACGGATTCTAAAGTCTGGTGATGCTGTCTTGCTCGTAGTAAGCATTCGCGGCAAAGAGGGAGACAGGGCCAAGGAGCTGCTGGAAGCACTGTTAAAAGATTTAAACGAGGTGGGATGCAAGAAAACAGGTATTCAGCTAAGTGGCAAGCAAGCGATGGTTCAAATAGACCCGGTGTAAGGGACGGTTTTATTGAAGGGCTCGTATGAGGTGCGGGTCCTTTCTCTTTGCTTAATTATAGGAAAAAAAGAGACCCACAAGCAACGGGCTGTGGGTCTTTCAAATATATATATCAAAAAAGGGGGTCGAATATTAGTATAGCCCAGTTTCATTAAAGGAAGATGAATATTGTATTTCAGTTATATTACAATTTCTGTTGGATATGCACACGCAAGACAAGATTGTTATAATAGGTGAAACGGATCGTAACGTTATTTTTTCCTCAGGTTGCTGATTATAGGGTTTGGTTCATGCAGGAAGGAGTAATGGGGAATGTTTTATTTTATCGTAGTGCTGGTTGCTATCATTGATCAAGGCTTTAAATTATGGGTCCGAATGAATATGGATGTAGGTGAGTCCATCGTTATATGGAATCATATTCTGAACTTTACCCATTACCAGAACAGCGGAGCTGCAGGCAGCACCTTTCAGGGCTATGGCCGTTATTTTGTAATTCCTGCGGTTATCTTCATTGGATATATCCTGTATTCCCGCCGGAAGGGAAACCTCAAGGGTGGGCTTGTTGAAGTGGGGACTGCGTTTTTTGTAGGCGGAGCGTTAGGAAATGCAATAGATAGATTATTGTTCGGAAAGGTAACGGATTTCATTGATTTTCACATGGGTCATGGAATTCTGAACATTGCTGATAATGCCATCAATATTGGCGTGGTCGCGCTGCTGCTCGATGCATTGATAAGTGTGGTTAGGAGCAGGCGAAGGGCTAGTGTCTGAAGCTTGTTCGGGAGCATCGGGGTTGAATAAGGTTGAAATATACGTAAAAAAGAGCACTTCGTATCACTGAAATTAGTGGTGAGAAGTGCTCTTTTTATCACTCAACAGGTGCAAGCAGAATTCCAGATCCGCCTGCAGATGCTGCTGCATGAGCAGCTCAGCGGTTTGTCCATCCCTTGCATGAATGGCGTCATAAATTCTTTCGTGCTCATCGATCAAGAACGGCCGGTTATAGTAAACGACAGTACGCCGAAATAAATAAATGATGGATTGCATACGATCAATCATTTCTATCATCACCGCATTATTGCTGGCCTGCACGATAATTTCATGAAAGCTCTCATTGGCTCGCATAATTTCATCAATAGTTCCAGTCCTTCCAACCCTTACACATTCCTTAAGTAAAGCAAGCTCATTTTCATGTAAGTAAGTGGCCGCGCAGCGTGCTGAATAGCCTTCCAACAGGATGCGAACCTGGAAAGTATTCCGGAGGTCCTTCTCTGAAGGATTCACAACTTTTTTATTAGCAATGAGGCCTTCCTGCTCTAATTTTCGAATAGATTCACGAATAGGAGTACGGCTAACCCCTAATTCGGAGGCTAGTTTTTCTTCGACAATTTTGGTTCCGCGAGGAAGGGCTCCGCTTATTATCATTTCACGAATAATTTCATAAGATTGACGGTAAGCTGGACGGGATTTTTCATAGCTTTGTGACAAAAGGGTGCACCTCTTTGATCCAAAATCTTATCGCAATTCAAAGGATAATTATAAACTTATGTTTAACAAAAGTATAGACAACAAGTATTTCGCCCTAATTGTATCCGATTTTAATTAAATTGTATACAAAATTAATATTGACTGTATACAAAACTTTAGTTATTGTATCTGTGTATTCATTGATTCTGGAAACGTGGAGGGATGGAAAATGAAAAGAAATATCGGGTTTATCGGCTTGGGAATTATGGGCAAACCTATGACATTAAATTTGATTAAAGCTGGTTATAAGTTAACGGTATACGATATAAATCAGGAAGTCATAAATGAATTGGCCCTTTCTGGTGCAGCAGCAGCGGCCTCACCGAAGGAAGTGGGAGCAAATAGCGAGATTATTTTTACAATGGTACCTAATTCCGAGCATGTTAAGGACGTTGTGTTAGGCGAGAATGGGATTGTTAAAGGAGCCAAGTCAGGCGCAATCATTGTTGATATGAGCTCGATTACACCAGTGGCATCCAAGGCAATTGCAAGTGAAGCTGCGAAAAGCGGTATTGAAATGCTGGATGCTCCTGTAAGCGGAGGAGAGCCTAAAGCGATAGACGGTACTTTAGCAATCATGGTAGGCGGTAAGGAAGAAATTTTTGAAAGCGTCAAACCTATTCTTTACTGTATGGGAAAAGATGTAACCTTGGTAGGCGGTAACGGTTGCGGGACAACGGCCAAATTAGCTAATCAGATCATTGTAAATTTAAATATCGCCGCCATGTCGGAAGCGCTTGTTTTAGCAGCCAAAGCTGGTATTGACATAGATAAGATGTACCAAGCGATAAGAGGTGGACTTGCAGGAAGCGCTGTGCTTGACGCCAAAGTTCCTTTAATACTTGAAAGAAATTTTGTGGCTGGCGGAAGAATCGATATTAACCTCAAGGATATTACGAATGTTATGGAAACGGCCCATGAAATCGGTGTACCGCTGCCGCTATCCAGTCAGCTTCTTGAGATAATGCATGCCTTGAAGGTAGATGGCAAAGCAAGTCAAGATCATGGCGGCATTGTCCAATACTATGAGAAGCTTGCGAATACGGAAGTTAAAAGAGCTGAGGTGTAGAAAGTGTCAACCCATAGCGGAAAGCTGTCCTTTACTTCAATCCAACCTCATTTGCCTGCGGAATGGAAGGAAGTGAATTTGCGACCCTTAATTAAGCAGATGAATGAAGCGCCCCACAAGAAAATTATTGTGCTGGATGATGATCCGACTGGCGTACAAACCGTACATGACATCGATGTCCTGACTCAATGGGATAAGGAGCTTCTGCGGGAAACGTTCGAAAAGCAGGAGAACGTGTTTTATATTTTGACAAATACGCGAGGACTTGATGCTGCCGCAGCGGAACGCATAAATCGTGAAATTGCAGAGAATGTACAAGCAGTGGCCAGTGAAACGGGCACGAAGTTTGTTTTCGTCAGCCGCAGTGATTCTACATTACGGGGGTACTACCCACTCGAGACAGACACTTTATCAGAAACGATGAACCGCTTAACGGGAAAAGAGTATGACGGTCATTTGATCATTCCTGCTTTTTTTGAAGGCGGCCGCATAACCTACGAGAATACCCATTATATCCTCGATGGTGACACTATGCTTCCGGCACATGAGTCGGAATTTGCGAAGGATAAGGTATTTGGCTATAAGCAAGGCGATCTGACCAAATGGGTTGCAGAAAAAACGGAGGGCCGGTTCCAGCCGGAGGACTGTTTTGTCATCACCTTAGATCAGCTACGCAGTGGACCGGATGCTGTCGAAGAGGCCTTAATGAAGGTCCAAGGAAATAGACCTGTTATTATTAATGCGCTGTCTTATTCGGATCTGGATGTGCTGTCACTTGCGTTATTGCGAGCTGAGTCCAAGGGTAAGTCATTTATTTTTCGTACAGCAGCCTCTTTTGTTAAGTCCTATGGAGGGATACCTGATCTGGATTATTTACCTAAGGAGAAGTTGATAGCCAAAGGACAAGAGGCACATGGAGGGCTTATCGTTGTTGGCTCCTATGTACAGAAAACAACACGCCAATTGGAGCATTTGCTGAATAATTCGGACATTGTGCCTTTACAATTAATTGTTGAAAAGATTCTGGACCCGACGGAACGACTGAACGAATTGAAGCGGATTATTGACGAAGTTAACGAACGGCTTGCACAAGGGGAAAATGTTGTGGTCTATAGCAGCCGCAGGCTTGTAGCCGTGGATAACAAAGCAGAGAATTTGCAAATTAGCCGCACGGTTTCGACTGCCCTGGTACAAATTGTTCAATCTTTGAAAGCCGTTCCTAAATTTATAATCGCCAAAGGTGGAATTACCTCTAGTGATATTGCTACTAAAGGATTGAATATTCGCAAAGCAAGGGTGCTGGGACAAGTATCAGCAGGTGTACCTGTATGGCTGACCGGAGACGAAGCCAAATTCTCAGGAATCCCTTATATCGTTTTTCCTGGTAATGTCGGTACGGATGATACCTTATTGGATACGGTTCTGAAAATTGAAAGTTAAATTTGAGTGAGCTTAATCTACAGGTTAAAGGCTCATAGCTTACCCTGAAGTTACTAAATATCATTAAAATCAGTCCTTAAACTATTCTTTCTTTTTCTGTATGATATGAATGCAGCGCTAGGCTTGTAAAAGAATTCTAGGAGGTAATAACATGGATTATCGTTATATGGGGAAAACGGGGCTTCGGGTTAGCGAGCTTTGCTTGGGCGCAATGACATTTGGACGTGAAGCAACCGAGCAGGAAAGCTTTAACATTATGGATCATTTCGTCCAGGCAGGCGGAAATTTTATCGATACAGCTGATGTTTACAGTCTTGGATTATCTGAAGAAATAGTCGGCCGCTGGCTAAAACAAAGAAAACGGGACGATCTAGTTATTGCTACCAAAGTACGCTTTGGCATGGGCAGCGGCCCTAATGATGTGGGATTGAGCCGCAAGCATATTATGGCAGGTGTAGAGGCCAGCCTTCGTCGACTTGGTACCGACTACATCGACCTTTATCAAGTCCATGCATGGGATCCGAAAACTCCGCTGGAGGAAACATTAAGCACATTAAACGAATTAGTAAAACGCGGCTGGGTTCGTTATATCGGGGCAAGTAATTTTCGCGGCTGGCAGCTGCAAAAAGCCGTTGATCTCAGCAGACAGCATGGCTGGGAGCCGTTTGCATGCCTACAGCCTCAATACAATCTGTTATGCCGTGCGACCGAATATGAGATTCTCCCGGTCTGCGTGAGCGAAGGTATCGGCGTCATTCCTTGGAGCCCGCTCAGAGGAGGATGGTTAAGCGGCAAGTTCCACAGGGGTATGGATATGCCTCCTGAGGATTCCCGAGTGGCACAAGCGGATGCCAAGGGCTGGAGCGAATCATGGAAAAACTATAACAATGAATATACATGGAAGGTGCTCGATGCTCTCTTTGCAGTGGCTGAGGAGGCTGGCAAAACACCCGCACAAACGGCGATCAACTGGTTATTGCAGCGCGAAGGCGTGACCTCACCGATTATTGGAGCAAGGACCATCGAGCAATTGGAAAGCAACCTGAGCGCTTCCGGCTGGTCCTTAAGTGTTGACCAGATGAATCGTTTAAATGAAGCTACGGAGCTTCATGTGACTTATCCGTATGATAGCGGTGCGAACAGACAGCAGAGGGCGGGAAGAGAATAGTTATTCTTGGTCACAAACCTATACACACTGGGAGGAGTGATTGGATGGCAACCACCTTTGGGATTATCGGGAGCGGCTGGAGAACTGACTTTTATATGCGAATTATGGAGGCATTGCCTGAAAAATTTCGTGTAAGCGGCGTGGTAGTGCGAGGCGTTGAGAAAGGAAGAGCATTTGAACAGCGCTGGGGAGTCCCAACCTTCCGAACTCTTGAGGAGATGTTAAGCCAGACTGCTCCATCGTTTGTCGTTCTTTCCGTACCATGGGCGATGACACCTGATTTAATCAAAGAAATGGCGGATAGAGGCATCCCCGTATTATCGGAAACACCACCCGCACCCGATGTGGATCATCTGAACAAGCTGTATCATGAAATAAGTAAGGATGCCAGAGTGCAAGTAGCGGAGCAGTTTGCCTTTCAACCGCAGCATGCAGCTCGAATTGCGGTTGTGAAATCAGGTGTGCTGGGGACGGTTACCCAGGCGCAAGTTTCAGCCGCACATGGCTATCATGGAATGAGTATTATGCGCAGCTTGCTGGATCTTGGTTTTGCGGATGCGAAAATTCGCGGCTATAATTTTGCCTCACAGATTGTAAGCGGTCCGAACCGTGAGGGTGACCCCATTGAAGAGAAGATGGCCATGTCCAATCAAGTGTATGCGATTCTGGAATTCGATAATAAATTGGGCATTTTTGATTTTACAGGAGATCAATATTTTTCATGGATTCGTTCCTCACGATTGCTTGTACGCGGTGACAGAGGTGAATTGATGAATGATCAGCTGAAATATTTAAAGGATTATCAAACACCTGTCGAAATGAATTTAAAACGGTTGAACGCTGGGGAGAACGGCAATCTGGAAGGCTATTACCACAAGGGAATTTTGGCTGGTGATCAGTGGGTATATCGCAACCCGTTTATGCCGGGGCGGCTAACGGATGAAGAAATCGCCATAGCTACTTGCCTTCAAAAAATGGGTGAATACGTCGAGGGCGGACCTAGCTTCTACAGCTTGGCTGAAGCGGCGCAGGATCACTACCTCGGCATCAAGATCAAAGAAGCAGTGGATTCGGGTGAAACGGTCCAGACAACCAAGCAATCCTGGGCGCAGTAAAACCCCAGCTCCTATCCGATTGAGTTTGTTACATAGGGGGTTCCGTGTGAACCCCTTCTATGGTGATGATATATGCGTGACGATTTGGTGGAGATGGTATGCTTTTGTGTAGGCAGATTGATCAAAATCATTTATGAAAGCGCTTTAATAGTGATTGCGCGGATAACTCCTTATTTTTGTCCAAATGTATATTTGAATCGTATATTTTCATCGTACCGTTTGTTCCGGATAATAGGCTGTAGAGCGAATAAGGAGGTAATAACAGTAAATGACAACTCAATTGCGGTTTAGACAAGTACATTTGGATTTTCATACCAGCCCGGATATTCCGGCAATTGGTGCGGATTTCCATGCAGAAGAGTTTGCAGCATCACTGGAACAAGCCAGAGTGGACTCGATTACGTGTTTTGCTCGATGCCATCATGGCATGCTTTATTATGACTCCCAGGTGAATCCGGAGCGAATTCATCCCGATCTCAGCAATAAGAACTTACTAAAGGAACAGATTGAAGCTTGCCATAAGCGCAACATTCGTGTGCCTATTTACATAACGGTACAGTGGGATCATTTTACAGCTGAGCAGTATCCGGAATGGGTTGGCTTAGACGAGAAGGGCCACACCATCGGCACGCCTGTTTATGAAGCTGGTTTTTACCGTCATCTTTGCGTAAACACTCCATATCGGGAATTTCTGAAGCAGCATACGATAGAAATCCTCGAAATGTTTGGTGATGAGGTTGATGGACTTTTTTATGACATTGTAAAAACAGTTGATTGCTCTTGTAAATATTGTCGGGATGGTATGGAGAAAGCGGGATATGACCCGACGCAAGCCGCGGACCGGCTTAGCTTTGCAACAGAAATGATGGATGACTTCAAACGCGAGATGAGTGCTTTAATAAGAGAAAGAAATAAAAATTGCACGATCTTCTACAATAAAGGCCATATAGGTATTGCCGATAAAGCGACGGCTGGCGCCTTCAGTCATTTTGAGCTGGAATCTTTGCCGAGCGGCGGCTGGGGGTATATGCATTTTCCTTTGGCGGTGCGCTATGCGCGTACTTTGGGGCTCGATAATCTGGGGATGACCGGAAAATTCCACACATCATGGGGCGACTTTCATTCCTTCAAAAATCAGGCGGCATTGGAGTTTGAATGCTTCAACATGCTTTCCTTGAATGCCAAATGCAGCATTGGCGACCAGCTTGATCCGAATGGCAGAATCTCGGCTCCGGTATATGAGCTGATCGGTGCTGTGTACAGCCAGGTTGAGCGGAAGGAGCCTTGGTGCGAATATGCCACAGCGGTTACCGATATAGCTGTATTAACGCCTGAGGAGTTTAGTGTTAAGGAGCTTAGAATGCCTCCGGCGGCAATGGGGGTTACCCGCATGCTGCAGGAAAGCGGGCATCAGTTTGATATTATTGATAGCGGCAGCGATTTCTCCCGTTACAAGGTATTAATTATGCCTGATAATATCCCGGTTTCCGCACAATTTGGGAGCAAGCTTGATGATTATGTCATTGGTGGGGGAGCAGTGATTGCTTCTTTTGAGTCCGGGTTAAATGTGCAGGGAAGTGAAATCGGCTGGAGTAAGCTTGGAGTGAAGCTGAAAGAGCAGCAGACCCGTGATGAGGACGGGAATTTAGTTCGTGGCAAGCGCTACGCCAAAAATGATTATGTCGATTATATTTTGCCGCAGGGTGATGTCGGAGCAGGACTGCCGCAAACTGAGCATGCGATGTATCTTAAGGGCGTTGAAGTGGAAGCGTTGCAGGGAAGCGAACTGTTGTCTCCGGTTATCCAATCGTATTTCAACCGTTCCTACAAGCATTTCTGCTCCCATCGCCAGTCGCCTTCATCGGGTGAAGTGGAATACGCAGGTATTGTAAAAAATGGCAATGTGATTTACTTTGCGCATCCGATATTTAACCAGTACCAGCAAAATGCACCGCGTTGGTGCAAGCAATTGTTCTTGAACACCTTGAACATGCTGCTGCCTGAACCGGTTCTCAAGCATAATGGGCCAAGCACCATTCTGGCAACCGTGAATGAGCAATCGGCCCAAGACCGTTGGGTTGTTCACTTGCTTCATTATATTCCGGAGCGCAGAAGCGCCGACATCGATATCATCGAAGATGTCATCCCGGTTTATGATGTGCGGGTCAGTGTTCGAACAGCCGATAAGGTGAAAGCGGTAACTTGCGTGCCGGAACAGCAGCCCCTGTCCTTTACATTTGCAGACGGATATACGGAATTTGTGCTTCCGAAGCTGAACGGGCATCAAATGATCTCGATTCAATACTAAAAGGAATTGATCGTATTAAGAAGGGCCGTCCGGATCATCGGACGGTCCTCTTTTGTGTTCGCCCCGCCTACCTTTGTATGCGGGAAAGGGGGAACGAATTTGCGGCATGGGGCACGCATGTGTTTGCCGCCGTAATGCAACTTCGCCCCGCGCGCTGGGAGCTGCGCGCGGGGCGAATAGCTGTTTGGTAAAATTCGGCGGTTAGGACATACTGGCCGCATCCCCCCGGGGTTTCACCCGGGGGATCAATAAAGGGAGGGCACTCACACACTCCGCGCCCCGACCCTCTCGCTCTTGCGGAACTAGGATGCTCTAATTAGTCTAGCCCTCCAAAATTCATGAGGCACACGGAACTACGATGCGTTATTTCCTCTTGAAACTGCCGAAATGCCCCCATTTCCAGCAAATAAGGGATCGTACTTCCGTCTCACATGAATGTTCACGTGTGCAAGGAGAAATAGCGAATCCTAGTTCCTCTTCCTCCACTCTCTTGACAGTTGGTCGATACTGAAGCTTTTCGAAGATAACCTTTTTCCCCATTATCCATTGCCCCTCATTCGGTTAACCCCTGGTCAGTCATTTTCGGAAAATACTGAAAAAATTTACCCAGACTTATTTTAGTAGGAGCAGAGAGCTTCTCCAGGCTCAAATTCCACAAACCGGGGCTGCATCAGCATCCGGCTTTTTTGGAATAAAGGAAACAATTGCCTATTTCATGCGTCTATATGTTCAACAAAAGAATTGAACTAAGAACAAGGAGTGAACGGCTTGAGAAAACTTTGGATAACAGCAGTTATCTCGCTTCAAATGCTGTGGTGGTTGCCAGCCGGGCAGGTTAATGCAATCGTTCAGAAGCCGGAGCCCCTTCGAATCCCTCCGGTCATACTGCTGCTGGAGGATACACCTTATTACGATAATATAGAGAAGGATTATCCCGAGCATCCGGCAGGAATCCTTGCGCCGCAAGATGTTCAAGTGCTTGAAGGGCAGAATGGATGGATCAATGAACGCAACCGATGGAAAATCAAGACGTTATCCGGGGAAAAATGGATAGTGACGGAGCCGGGAACGTTCGACGTACCGCCTCCAGATACCATCACACTGCTTGAGGAAACATCAATTTATGGGTCAAAAAGCGAAAAGGGGGAACCGAATGCGGTCCTTTCCCCGCAAAATGTTCGAGTCGTCGGAGCAGATAAGCTATGGTTCCAAACAAAAGCCAAGGATGACAACGGTCGTGTATGGCTCAAAATTAGTACGACATGGCTCGGGGACCAGTGGATACACATCCCGATTGGTTCTGTCGGTTACACGCGGCAGGTTGACCGCAAGGAATATCTGATGAGCGCTGATGTATATGATAATCCACCGATCCATTACTTGCAGGCTAAGCAGGTTGGAGAAGTGCGTAACCGTTACGTTCACGTCAATGGGGAGTTCGTTACTGCGTTCGGAAAAGCCTATCGCATCCAAACTGACATTGGAGACAAGTGGGTAAACACCCAAGGCACGGAAATAACGGCTGCGAACGAGGAGGTAGAACTAAGAACAGAGACACCGTTGTTCTCTACGTTTTTGGACACCGGAGGGCAGCTTGCCATTTTACAGCCTCAGACGGTAACTGCTTTTGAGAAAATTATGGCCGATCCTGAAGGCCGGAAGGTTTGGTATCATGTCCGTACAGCGCAAGGGGAAGGCTGGGTCAATCGCTCGTTAAGTGCGCCTGAGAATGAAGTACCGATTAATATGGATATTTGGCTTCACACTCAGATCGCTTTATACCAATATCCGAATGGCCAGATGGTTAGGCGTTATGATCCACTCTCAGCACAGACGGTACACGCGAAAGCTTATTGGAATGACGAGTACGGCCAGACATGGTTCCGAATCGATTCTTATGCCGGCAAGGCGTGGATACGGACAGATCCGCGTCTCGATAAATTTCTTGAGCCCGATGGGAATTCCCGGCTGCAGATCACATTCAACTTTCCGCGTATGCTGCCGTATGTTCAATCCGAAAATAGGCTCCACGACTTTAATGAAGCTGACGTTGGATTTGTCAAAGATGGCATTTCATATCTAGCTGTCTCGCAGATAGCGAAATCGTTCAACTATAAACAGAGCGGCCCCAGCACGGATGGGTATATCACTTTAACTCCCGAGACGAGGTATGCCTTCAAAATCAAAGAAGGCGATACTAACGCGATAACCCTGTGGAATGGCCGCAAGGAAAGCACAGTATCATTGAAGGCTGCTCCTCAGCTTGTTAACGGCGAGCTATATTTGCAGGTTGCCGATGCTCAAACGTTATTCGGAGCCTATGTGATTCAAAGCGAAGGCATACCTGTGTATTATTTGGCTGAAAAGGAATATACGGTGGAAGCGCCGGAATGGCCGACTGCAACAAAGACGGCCCCATTCCAGGTCAAAGCTTATTTGTATGATCAGCCGGAGAAAAGCGATGCTCCTATGCCAATGCTATACGTTTATGGGCAGGGAGGTCCTGGTGATCCCCGTCAATATCAACCATCATCGCTAGCCGAAACGGTAATTAAGCTCGACCAAATGAAGTTATTTGAGCTTTCCGTATCCCCTAAGCTGCAATCGGGAATGAATGATCTTACAGTCATTCTCAAAGTAGGAGAACGAATTGTATGGAAGTATGAGCCTTCGATACAATCAAACGAGTAACTAAAGAGATAAGGAAGGGGCATTACCGATGAATCCCGTTTTCTTTGCAACACCATCACAGTTCCGCGCATGGCTTGAAGCTAATCATGATCAAACCCAGGAACTATGGGTTGGCTATTACAAGAAAGGAACAGGCAAGCCAAGTCTAACTTGGCCGGAGTCGGTTGATGAAGCGCTATGTTATGGCTGGATTGACGGTCTGCGTAAAGGGATAGACGACATCAGCTATATGATTAGGTTTACACCGCGGAAGAAAAGCAGTATTTGGAGTGCTGTAAACCTTGAGCGGGTGAAGGAGCTCTCCAGTCTTGGGCTTATGCGCCCGGAGGGGCTTCGTGCATTCGAAGCGCGAAAGCAGGATAAGTCTGTTATATATTCCTATGAGCAAAAGGTGGATGCCGAGCTGGGAGATGCTTATGAACAGCAGTTTCGTGCCAACAAGCAGGCATGGGATTTCTTTCAGTCTCAGGCACCTTCGTACCGCAAGACGGCGATATGGAAAATTATTAGCGCAAAGAAGGAAGAGACGAAACTCAGACGGCTTGTTGAGCTCATCCAATATTCAGAGCAAGGGCAGGCTATACCGTCGCTGACCTGGCAGAAAAAGAAGGAATAATCCCTAAAGCTTTAGCGTGCTATTGTCCAGAGAAAATGATGAGGATGGTGAAGGCTGTGAGGATACGTCGGTTTGCAGTTGCTGCATTGAGCGGATTATTGCTTTTTTCAGCAGCAGGTAGCCTGAAGGCGGAGGAAATGAAAGTAGGCGCTGTAATTGGCGAAGTGCTCTCAACAGACATTACAGCTTATGTAAATGGTCTGCCTATTCCTTCGATGAATATCGGAGGGTATACAGCTGTTGCGGTTGAAGACCTGCGAGGCTACGGCTTCGATGTTGCCTGGTCTCCTGAAACACGCAAGCTAAGCCTATACGAGAACGCAGCTAAGCTGAAGCAGACGTTGACAGTTCTAGGGGATGATTCTCACACGATCATCGGTACCAAGCTCAAGGATGTTGTATACACAGACATCAAAGCTTATTACGGAAATCAGGAGCATGGAAGCTACCTTCGCTCCTATAACATCGGCGGTACAACCGCTGTTCTGATCAATGATCTGGAGCCTTTCGGCTCGGTGCAGTGGGATGCGGAGAAACGAAGCATCAAGTATGATATGCAAGGCTATAAAGGTACTGACGGGAAGCTGGAGAACCCTCGTAAGCAAGGGGAGACATTGCGGCTTACTCAAACCTCCGATGTTGAAATGATGGTGGAATTTGCTGAAGATAAGCAATATGTTGGCGATAAGGAAGTCGGAATTGGCCAGGAGGGGGTGGCTTATTTCTCACTGTCGTATTTTGCGGAAGCGTTCGGATATAGCTTATCTAAAGCTGACGGCGGCTATTTCATGGACAATGGACTATATAGCATCAGGATTGAGCAAGGCGGAACGAAGGCTATTCTTTATTGGGGCGGAGCCAAGGTCAATGAATACAGTTTGTTAAAGCCGCTGCTGCTGCAAGGAGGCAAGCCTTATATGGCTTCCTATGATCATGAGCAGCTGTTCGGCTATACGGCCAAATGGAATCAGAATGACAGAGTTCTGGACATCTCCTATGCTAAATTTGACGTAGAAGATTATGGGCTGCCTAGGGAGGTTGGCGGGGATTCCCTCTCCGTGAAGGGTACTGTAAGATCAATTACTTTCGGGCGTTATCTTACACCTGATAAAATGAGGCTCAGCCTCGATAACAGCGGTATTTACGGCAACATGGCTTCGGCATGGGGCAGCGGAGAGGAGCCGGGCCTCTCCTTATTAGAGGCGCCAATCGCTCTGACGCTTGGCAGCAATCAGATCACGGAGACATTGCGATCGGGAGAACGAATCCTATACCGGACTGCCTACGAGGTGACCACATCGTTTAGCGCGCAGCCGCTAGTGCTCTATAATCCGGGCTTGAAGCTGGATAATGTAACCAATGGTTACATTCACAGCGATTCATCCCGCTTTGAACTTAGCGGAACGGCGGTTTCTCCGTTCCATGTTGTTCTTGCCAAGCAGGATGGCAAGAACGGCTTCGTTGAATTCCCTGCGAAGCAAACCGTGACCCCGGAAGAAAATGGACATTTCCGGGTAACGCTTGATCTGGCAGAAGGGGACGGATTGTATAAAGTGAAGTTGTATGTATCCGAGCTGCGTCCCAGAGCGGGACTCGTGAATATAGAGGCAGGATACTTCTATATCATGAACTCAACAACGCCATAATGACATTGCTGCAATTCAAGCAGTCAATCGATTGAAGCCGGATTAGCTAAGGAACCATTAACCTCTGCGGGGGAGGATTAATGGTTTTTTTGCTGTTCATGTAATTAAGATTTCTTGGCAGCGATCATGATGAGGAAAAATTAGTCTTTTTAATTCCAGAAGATTCTAGTAAGATTACCTTGAATCCTAAATCACACGGTAGCCCAATCAGAGCATCAACGTTGCGGGCAAGCAGGGGGAAATCGGCATGCTGTTTATGAATAAATACGTTAGTAAGTATTGGAAATTATTTTGTTTAGCTTTCCTGTGTTTGACGGCTGAAGCACTATGCGATCTGCTGCAACCGGCCATTATGGCCAAAATTATAGATATCGGAGTTGCCAACCAGAAGATGGACTATGTATGGCAAATGGGAGGCTTGATGCTGTTTATTACAGCAATGGGAGCATTGGCCGCTTCAGCACGCAATGTGGTTGCCACTCAAGTATCGCAAAGGTTTGGTGCCGAACTCAGATCAGACCTGTTCAGAAAAATACAAACGCTTTCTTTTCAAAATATCGATCAATTCGATCGTGCTTCGCTTGTAACCCGACTAACGAATGATGTAACTCAGGTGCAAAATTTTGTGAACGGCCTTATGCGTATTTTCGTTAAAGCACCACTGCTATGTATCGGGGCTTTGATTATGGCTGCGCGGCTGGATTCGCATCTGGCTATGATACTCGTCATTGTTGTTCCGATTGTTGGCGTGCTGATTGCTTTGAATATGAAGGTAGGCTTTCCTTTTTTTATGAAGGTGCAAAAGGCTCTCGACCGGGTAAACAGCGTAATGCGCGAATACTTGTCCGGAGTTCGGGTAGTCAGGGCGTTTAACCGATTCGATTACGAAGTTAATAAGTTTAATGACGCCAACCAGGAGTACCAAACCAGATCGAGAACGGCGATGCGTGCTATGGCTATTTTTAGCCCCGGGATAACCTTGACAGTGAACTTGGGGATTATTGCGGTCCTTTGGCTGGGGGGGCTTCGGGTCGATAACGGGCAGATGCAGGTCGGCACTACGATTGCTTTTGTTAACTATATGACACAAATTTTATTCGCACTTATGACTATTTCAATGGTCTTCAATATGTTCGTAAGGGCTAAGGCGTCAACAGGACGGATCGGTGAAGTGTTTGCGCAGGAGAACAGCATGGTATGGAATGAAGTTCCTGTACATCCTTTGCCTATAAAAGGAAGAGTTGATTTTGAACAGGTAAGTTTTCTGTACGAAGGCACGATGGAGCCTGTGATCAAAAATGTAACCTTTAGCTGCTTGCCGGGTGAGACCGTCGGAATTATAGGTTCAACCGGTTCGGGGAAGAGCAGTCTGGTCAGTCTGATTCCACGTTTCTATGATCCTAATTCGGGTGCTGTAAAAGTAAATGGGATTGATGTCAGAGAAATGGATCCCACAAAGTTGAGAGATAAAATCGCCGTCGTTCCTCAGAAAACCGTGCTGTTTACAGGGACCGTTCTGGAGAACATTCGGATTGGCAAGGAAGATGCCACGCTGGAAGAAGTGGAGCAAGCGGCGCGGATGGCCGATGCCCATGGGTTCGTTTCCTCCTTTCCTGAGGGCTACAATACGGTACTTGGGCAGCAAGGAGTCAATTTCTCCGGTGGTCAGAAGCAGAGAGTGTCGATAGCAAGGGCGTTGGTGCGAAAGCCGGAAATTCTTATTTTGGACGATTGCACGAGCGCAGTTGATGTGACAACAGAGGCTAATATTAAGGAAGCGCTAAAAAAATACGCGAAGGGCCTCACCTGCCTCATTATTGCTCAACGAATAACTTCCGTTATGGATGCGGATAAAATCATCGTGCTGGATCATGGGCAAATTGTTGGCATTGGCAAGCATGATGAGCTTATAAGGGATTGCGATGTTTATCAGGAAATTTTCCAATCACAGGTAGGTAAGGAGATGCAGAAAAATGGCTGAGCCGCATGAGCAATCGAAGGAACGCAAAGATCAGCCCGATATTCCGATGATGGGTCCGGGAAGGCCAGGCGCAGGCTTTGGCAATCGAGCCAGAGGAGTGGTCGTTAAGCCCAAAAACTTTAAGGGTACATTAAAACGATTATGGTTTTACATGGGGAAGGAAAGAAAATGGCTGTCCATTGTCTTTCTGTTTATATTAATCAACTCGGCGATTACTCTGTCAGCGCCTTATCTTATTGGTGTTTCCGTTGATGCGATGGCTGAGTCCAGCGGAGTCAATTTCAAGCTGCTTGAGATCATGATTATTGCGCTTGTGGTTGCCTACATTGCGGATGGCCTGCTTACCTTCCTGCAGGGCTGGCTGATGGCTGGTGTATCTCAGCGGATTGTTATGCATCTGCGGCGGGCGCTGTTTGAAAAGCTGCAAAAGCTGCCCTTGTCCTATTTCGATTCTCGCAGGCACGGCGAGATTATGAGTCGCTTATCCAATGATATCGATAATGTAAGCAACACACTGTCCCAGTCAATTGCCCAGCTGATGTCGGGATCGATAGCTATTGTTGGTTCATTGATCATGATGCTCGTGCTCAGCCCCACGCTTACATTGGCAAGCTTGATCACAGTGCCGTTGGTTTACTTGCTTGCCCGAACGATAACTAAAAGAACGAGTGTGTTGTTTAAGGAACAGCAGGTACAGCTCGGCAAGCTTAATGGACATGTTGAGGAAACGATCTCAGGTATTCATGTTGTTAAAGCATTTAACCACGAGGATAAAGCGATTAAGGAGTTTGATGAGGTCAACGCCAGACTGTGCGAAGTCGGGGTGAAGGCGCAAATATGGTCAGGCTTTCTTATGCCGCTGCTCGCAGTCATCAACAATATTGGATTTACAGCGGTTGCAGTGGTAGGCGGTGTTTTGGCCGTAAAAAGCCTCATTACTGTCGGCATTATAGCCAGCTTCCTGAGCTATTCCAGACAATTCGTCAGGCCCTTGAATGAGATTGCTAATATTTTCAACATTTTGCAATCCGGCGTGGCCGGTGCAGAGCGGGTGTTTGAGGTGCTTGATGAACAGGAGGAGCCTGAGGATTCACCGGAAGCTATTGTGCTGGACAATCCCAAAGGGCAGGTAGTGTTCGAAAATGTCAGCTTCGGCTACAGACCCGATGTTCTTATATTGAAAAATGTGAGCTTTGTGTCCGATGAAGGCAGCAGTACAGCGTTGGTCGGGCCTACAGGAGCAGGCAAGACGACTATCGTAAATTTGGTTACACGATTCTATGATGTTACGGGCGGGAGAATTCTCATCGACGGCATTGATATAAAGCAATATACGCGAGATAGCTTAAGAAAAGCTTTCGGTATCGTGCTTCAGGATACGTATTTATTCTCTGGAACGATCAAGGAGAATATCAAGTACGGCAAATCCGATGCCACGGATGAGGAGATCGAAGCAGCGGCGGCAATGGCTAATGCGGATGCTTTTATAAAAAGGCTGCCTAATCAGTATGATACGATGCTATCGGAGAACGGCGGGAATCTCAGTCAAGGACAGCGGCAGCTGCTTGCTATCGCAAGGGTCATACTGGCCAAGCCGTCCATCCTCATACTTGATGAAGCAACGAGCAGCATCGATACTCGGACAGAGCTGCACATCCAGGACGCCCTGCTGAACATTATGAATGGGCGCACGAGCTTTATCATCGCACACAGGCTCAACACAATACGCGATGCCGATACGATCATGGTCATTGACCGTGGTGCTATTGTTGAGAAGGGGGCACATGATCCGTTAATCAGGGAGCAAGGAACGTATTACCGGATGTTTTTTAACCAGTTTAAAAATATCGAAGGTGCGCTGGATTAAGACCTGTTTTCAAATGAGATATAAACAAATACTGTCGAGGTGACTATGAATAAGCATACCCACTTAGGTGTCTATGGTGTACTGGTGAAGGATAACAGGCTGCTGCTGATCAAGAAGGCCAGGGGTCCGCATACGGGGAAATGGGATTTGCCAGGTGGCTCGGTTGAATTCGGGGAGGAGCCTTACCGGACATTGCAAAGAGAATTTCTTGAAGAAACAGGTATTTCTGAATTGAGAGGTACTATTAGAACGGCAGTTTCGTATACTCTTATTTATCCGTACAAGCAAGATGAGCTGGAGGAGCTGCACCATATCGGAATTATTTATGACGTTGAATTAATAGATGATAATTTCGTTCTGAAAACAGATGGCGATGATCAAGACTCCTTGGGCGCAAGATGGGTGGATATAGAAACGGTTGAAGCTGCTGTGTGCGGAGAGTCCGATGATTCAACAGTTGATCCAACGGGTTGTGGCAGCTTCCAAGTCACTCCCTTTGTTAAGGAGGTCATTCGTGCAAGCCAATAATCGAATCGAAACCATCAGAGACGGTGAGCGAAAATATCATGAAGCCTGTTATGACAATTACAAGTTGTTCGAAGCAGGCTCCTGGCTGCATAAGCCGGTTAAGACTGTTATGGAGACACTTAAGCAATTTGAGGAATATGGTGAATTAACCGTGCTGGACCTTGGCTGCGGCGTAGGTAGAAACAGCATACCGTTAGCTGAAAGCATCAAATCGCGAAGCGGTGTAATGGTCTGCGTGGACCTACTTGAATCTGCGTTAAGCAAGCTGAAGAGCTATAGCAGTGAGCATGGGGTTAGCGATTATATAGAAACGGCTTTATCCGACATTGGTAACTATGAAATTGCTGCTAACCAATACGACTATATTGTGGCTGTATCGGCTTTGGAGCATGTCGCATCCGAGCAGCAGCTGGTTCAAGTGCTGGGAAGAATGGTACACGGAACAAAGGCGAATGGAATTAACTGCATCATTATGAGTACTAATATCGAAGAAATTGAGATGGATTCAGGAATCCAATTAGAACCGCTTATGGAGCTGAATATGACAACAGGAAAAGCGGAGGAGCTGCTGGCCTGCGCTTATAAAGGATGGAAGGTTTTATACACGACGGTAAAGCCTTTGCAATTCAACATAGAGCGGAATGGAAGCAGTGTAATTCTCAAAAGCGACTGCTGGATAATGGTGCTTAATTTAAGGTGCTTAGCGTGGATTAGCTGTGAGGGTAAAAAAGACGTTCGTCCGGAATAAGTAATTCCAGACGGACGTCTTCTTGTGTTCGGGGATACGTTCAAGCTTCAAACAGCAGCAGCTCTTGCGCTGCAACTAAAGCTTGCGTACGGGAAGAGACGCCGAGCTTGCTATAAATACGGGAAAGGTACACCTTTACGGTGCCTTCCGTTAATGCCAATGCTTCGGAAATTTGCCGATTCGAGGCTCCTTGTCTGAGAAGTTTAAGAATGAATAGCTCTTGCTGGCTGAGTGGTTCTATCAGGGCGGTGTCTTTCCGATCTTGAACTTGTGGAAATAACGCGAGCAGCCTTTGCACGTATTCAACTGTGACTCCTTGCCAGTCACCGTTTTGAACATCCGTTTCTCGTTGATATACATAGGTCTGCAGCAGCTTCGCCATAGACTTGCCTTCGTCCAGGAAGGTGCGGATGTAACCATTCGCCTCTCCAATAACGAGCGCCTCATGCAAATAACGCAGCGCAGCGAGTCGCTGGCCTCTTTGGAGCTCGACGAGTGCTTGCAGGCAGCTAATTTCCGCCATACTAAGCTGGCATTGCTCTTTTGAAGCCTGCAGCATCAGTTGCTCCAGCAATCTTGTTGCCTCAGCTTCTTTAGCTTGTGCGCTCAGAAAACGGGCGAGTGTAACATATTCAAACATCCGGTTGGAAGCGGGCCTGTCGCTAGCTGCCAGATGGAGTCCTGCCATTTCCCTTTTAGCAGGGGCCATTTGCGTTTCCTGCAAATAAAGGCGTACCCGGAAGGCGCGTAAAGGGTGAAGCCAGTAATATTCAGAGATCCGACCCATAGTGTGAATCGCTTCGTCTATAGTTTCGTGAGCGAGGCGGTAATTCCCTTTTGAGGCTTGAATGCGGGCAAGTGTTATGCGGTTAGGAACGAATAGGCCGGGTATTTGTTCGAAACGGACCGATCGTTCCACTTGACGCACAAGCTTTAGGCATTCATCCAGGCGATTCCATTCATAATAGCCTTCGCAGAGCGATTGAACTACATATAAGTTAATAAGCGAATTGCTCCAGCCATGAGATTCCAGAACCGCTGTAAATCTCAATGCAATTGCTTCTGTATCAGAGGAAAGGCTCCCTTTTAGCCCAAAAGCTGTACGCCTTACTAAAGGTTCGGTCATATTGTAATTAAAATTATAGAATAAGGGGTTTTCCGGTAACTCCCCATCTAATTTTTCCGCAGCAAACTCATACCATTGTTCATAATTACCGCTGTAAAAAACAAGGTTTGATTTGACGAACAGCAAGCCGCTTAAGATTTGTTTGCGTTGATCCATGTCCACAGCTGCTAATTGCTGCTCGATCTTATCGAGAAGAACCGCCGCTCGGTCGCCCTGTCCCGTCATCACAAGCAAAAAGGTATGAAGCAGCGACATATCAGCAGAAAGCTCCGAATGTGGGGAAATAGCTTCTATCCAGTGTAATAAGGTGGAAAGCTCTCCGCGTTTCAGAACTTCAGCTGCATAGGAGTTCAACAAACGGGCAGCAGATATATAATGCTCTCCGAGGATGGCATGCTCAATAGCTCTATCCAGTAATCCACGTGCCGCGAAATGACGGCTGGCCGATTGGTTGCTCTTCAGCCACCGGCCTGTATCGCTGCGTTTCAATAGATTCCGCAAAAAATCCGAGAACAAATGGTGATAACGAAACCATGTATTATGCTCATCGAGCGGGATTACGAACAGGTTTAGGGCTAGCAGCCTTTCGAGCATTTCCCTGCTTCCCGCTTGGTCAGTAACAGCTTCGCATGCTTCCGCATCCATTCGTTCGAGCACACAGGTTTGCAGCAGGAAAGCATGGATAGGAGAAGGAAGCTTGGTTAGAACCTCTTGAAATAAATAATCAGCAACATTTCGGTGATATCCATTAAAGCTGCCGATATATTGATCGTAATTAGTATTGGAGCGAAGGGATATTGAGGCCAATTGAAGCCCGGTTATCCAGCCTTCTGTCTGTTGAAACAGCTTTTGTATGTGCTCGGAAGTCAGCGGCAGGGGAACAACTTCCTGATAGAAGGATTTAGTCTCCTCCACCGTAAACTGAAGCTGGAGAATATCGATATGATTAAGCTCTCCACGAGCAAGCCATTTGGATGCAGAAAAAGGAATCTCGCTGCGGCTGGCTATTATGACATGGAGATGCTGCGGCAAGTAATCGATAAAATAGGAGAGGCTGTCATGAATGGGCTGCTGGGAAATTTCGTGGTAATCATCGAGAACCAGCACTATCGGACTGGAAAAGGTGCACAGCTCATTAATCAAAGCATCAATGAAGGTTTTCACCGATAAGCTTGGAAGCAGCGGAGTAAGATATGATAGGCGTACTCCTAGCTCCGAAGCATTAATAGCGGTTAAAGCTTCCATAATATAACGCCAAAAACGGATCAGATCATTATCAGTTTCATCCAAAGAAACCCAAGCGGTTGAGTGCTCGCATTGATGAATCCATTGGCTTACAAGGGTCGATTTGCCGAATCCTGCCGGTGCGCAAACTGTAGTTAGGCGGCCCTGCAAGCCTTGTGTAATTGTACGGATTAAACGTTTTCGAACCAGCAGGTTTTCCCTGAGCGCGGGAAGGCTTATTTTTGTTTGTAGTAATATTTGATTGGAAAATGAAGCCATTGGTCCTCCTTGGAGTTTTGCCGCAGCAAAGCGTGTATCACATGTATGGACAGAATTTGCTGAAGCAAAGCGTGTATCGCATGTATGGACGAATATTTCGTAAAGAAAGCTTGTCTAGCCTATCATTTTTCCTTTTTATTCTATGATTCTATGTTAATTATACTGTATTTTCGACAGGAAGATGTTGTAAATTAGCTTTTAGTAATCCTCCAGATCATTGCTTGACTCTCTCCTCACCATCACCCCCGCATAAAATCCTGCGAATATGCAGTTATTTTCTAACGAAATTGGCTATATGAGGAATGAAACTGCAAAAGTACATCAATTTTAATGCAATGTCGTTAGGTCTAAACCAAGAATGAGAAAAAAGATGCACATTTGCATGAATTCCAAAAGACTGCCGATAAGAGGGTCAAAAGGATGTATAGAATACAGGTTTTTGGCGGAGGTAAGGGGGAAGACAGTAGCTTCGAATCGAAAATCACCTAAAGGACGAATTTTATTTTCAACGATTCATTCCGGATCAAGCCTATTAAATCCATGATACAATGGGGAAATAAATGCCATATGGAGTTGATAAGGTTATGGAACAGCAGGTAGATAGGCTTTTTGGAGAATTTGTATTGTGGGAAGCGGCGGAGAAATTCGGGTTGAGTCGGGAACATGCCAAGAAACTGGGCGATTTTGAAAACTATGTCTATGAAATGCATAACCAGCAGGGAGAGGCTGTCATCATGAGGCTGACCCACAGCAGCCACCGATCGGAATCAATGATTGCCGCAGAGCTGGACTGGATTTACTTTCTAATAAGTAAAGGTCTGAGCATTCCCCGCTGCTATGAGTCGTTGCTTGGTAAGAGAACAGAAAAGATAATAGTTGAAGATTCCTATTTTACAGCTGCTGTTTTTCAGAAAGCAGAAGGCAAGCGAGCCGACTTTCATAATCCAGCAGAGTGGAATCAGCAGTTGTTTGGGGAGTGGGGACGACTAATCGGTCAAATGCATCGTGCGACAATCGGTTATCAGGTCACAGATCTTGATGGTGTATCCAAGCGGCCGGAGTGGTATGAAGACGATCTGCTGCTGGAAGCCCGGCGGTCTGTGGGCGAAGGTGAAGAATATGTACTGCAGAGCCTGGAGGAAGTACTGAAGCATTTGCAAAAGCTTCCGCAGGATAATCGTAGTTATGGCTTGATCCACACGGATATGCACCAGGGTAATTTCTTTGTGGCGGATGGGCGTATTAGCGTGTTTGACTTCGATGATTGCGCCTATAATTGGTTCATTCATGACATTGCGATCCCCTTATATTATTCTGTAAGTTGGGCTGTTCCAGCTGCTTATGAAGGAGGCAGGAATGCATTTGCAGCTGAATTTTTCAAGGCGTTCTGGAATGGCTACCAAGAGGAGTATAGTTTGGATGCCGCATGGCTGCAAGAGCTGCCTTATTTTCTAAGGCTTCGGGATATTACTCTTTATTTGGTTATTCATAAAAAGGTAGAACCGCATACGATGGACAGCAGGATGAGAAGCTGGATGGATGAAATTAAAGGCCGTCTGAAGCAAAATGTCCCTATAGTTGAGCTGGATTGCTTAATATAGAGGCATGGTCATAACAAGCAAATAATAGCCAATTACCGAAGAAAGAGCTTCTCTTGAGGATAAAAAAGGGTTATAGTCAAGCTGTAGCCTGACTAGTTTGCGCGTGTCTATCTGTCGGTTTCGTACTAGAAAATCTCTGAGGAGGAACAACATGTCCACTGTCCAAATTCAACAAACGGTCCCTGATTTCACCCTGCCGGCTTCGAACGGAAAGGATGTATCGCTAAGTGATTTTCGGGGTAAAAAGGTCGTCATTTATTTTTATCCCAGAGACATGACTCCGGGTTGTACGAAAGAATCATGCGAATTCAGAGATTACAACGGCCAATTTGCAAGTCTGAATACAGAAGTAATTGGCATCAGTCCAGACGATATTGCCTCACACGATAACTTTATAGCGGAATACCAGCTTCCGTTCCTGCTGCTTTCCGACGTTGACCAGAAGGTATGCAATGAATTCGGAGTTTGGAAACTGAGGGAAAGAGATGGACAGCAGTTTTACGGTGTGGAACGGTCTACATTTCTTATTGATGAACAGGGTGTATTAGTGAGAGAATGGCGCATAGTTCAGGTGGATGGCCATGTTGCAGAAGTACTGGAAGCTGTTAAACAGGAATCCATGCAGTAGACGGCTGTAACGGCAGCCTTTAATCATTCAATTAAATAATTCAAAAAACTGCTTCAGCGTCTTCCTGTGTTAAGGAGGACGCTGTTTTTGTGCCATACTTTAACCTCACAAGACACTGCTGGCATTGTATCCGCCTTGCATATTTGCTCTATGCTCCGACATTCAGCCATAACTTCAAGCCTTGGCGAGCACTTGCTCCGCCATACGGTCGGCAGCCAAAGAAGTGCATATTCCCCCAGTTTCGGACATATGGAATACGCTCATGATTGTACTATATATGCGCTCTACCCGCCTCTTGGCATAGGGGGCATCAAAGCCTCCCAAATCTACTGCCGTTGTGATCAAGCCTCCGGCATTGATAACATAATCGGGTGCATAGAGAATGCCTGCGCTATGCAGAGCTTCTCCATGTCTGTCTTCAGCGAGCTGGTTATTGGCTCCTCCTGCGACGATTTTACACTTTAGCCGGGGCAGCGTCTGATCGTTAAGAATGCCACCAAGTGCACAAGGGGCGAATACATCGCAAGCTTCACTGAATATATCATCAACCGGAACAGATCGGGCTGCAAAAGCACTCACAGCTTTTTTCACGCGGTCTGGATTAATATCGGTAACGACTAATTGAACACCAACTTCATGCAAATATCGGCACAGAAAGTAGCCTACTTTTCCAAGTCCTTGCACAGCAACGGTTTTATCCTTCAGCAGCTCCGAGCCATAGACCTTCCCAACAGAAGCTTTAATCCCAAGAAAAACTCCGTATGCCGTCATTTCAGCAGTGAACTCGCCGAATGCACCCAGAGAACCTGTTACATCTGTCACATACTCGGACTCTATATTTACCCAATCCATATCTTGAACGGTTGTTCCCAAATCAATTCCTGTAATATAACGGCCTTGCAGCTTTTGAATGAACTGGCCCAAGGAGCGAAATTTAGCCATAGATTTATCCTTGTTCGGATTCCCGATAATGACGGCTTTTCCACCGCCGAATTGAAGTCCGGATACAGCAGCTTTGTAAGTCATTCCTTTAGCCAGCCTGAGAGCGTCGGTTACAGCCTCTTCTTCCGTTGCATATTTCCACATCCGGCATCCGCCCAGAGCGGGTCCGAGCTTTGTATTATGGATCGCGATGATTGCCCTGAGCCCACTGCTGGGGTCCTGACAGAATACCAGCTGTTCGCATTGAAATTTTTCCATTTCGTCTAATATAGACATTTGAAATCTCCCCCTTTTGATTACAAAGAATCTGGGAAGCTTACTCGATATCGAATCTTGTCTTCACCTTTAAACTCTCACTTATACTAATATTCAAGTTACTCCTTGTCTGTTACAGCGGTCCAATTTGAAAAAAGACAAATGTATCTTCGTGGAATGGGCATCGAATAGAAGATTCTCAAATATACTATATTATTCAAAAAGTAACGGATTAAAAGGAAGGGGGTGCTGGGAGATGCTTCATATAGTTGCCTGTATTAAGCAGGTACCGGATACGAAGATCATCAAGATGAACCCGAAGACCAATACGATGGATCGTTCTAGTGCACCAGCGATTTTGAATCCTTATGACGCTCATGCGGTTGAGGAAGCGGTTCGACTCAAAAACAGGTATGGCGGCACCGTATCTGTACTCACCATGGGGCCGCCGCCAGCGGTAAAAGCGATCAAAAAATGCATTGAAATCGGCGCAGATGAGGGCTATATGATCTCTGACCGGGCTTTTGCCGGAGCGGATACGCTTGCAACCAGCTATGCATTGACCAAAGCCATTGACAAAATTGCTACCATCCTGCCGGTTGACCTTATCATTTGCGGAAAAATGACCATTGACGGAGATACCGGCCAAGTAGGTCCTGGTATAGCCCGAAGACTGGATATTCCTCCGCTAACATCGGTCAAGAAGGTCGCCGAGATTAATAAGGAGCTTGGGTACGTTATTGTTCACCGCAAGCTGGAAGACGGCTATGAAATCATTCAATCCACATTGCCCTGCTTGTTTTCGGTTGAAAAGGAAATTAATGAAGTGCCCTATTCCTCGATGCCCAACATGATCAAAGCAGCTTACTATCAACCTCATATTTGGTCGGTCAATGATTTGGAAGATGTGGACAGGACTCAGCTTGGGCTAAAAGGATCGCCTACGATTGTATCATCAGTGTGGGCGCCGCAGAAGCCACAGGGGGGGAGCAAGCTGGAAGGCGCTGCGAATGAACAGGTTGCACAACTGCTTGGCATTTTAATGGAAAAGAAAGAATTGTTTCAGGCTAGGGGTGATATTCAATGAACTTCGAGGATTACCGCGGAGTCTGGGTATTTATTGAGGAAAAGGAAGGGCGTATTGCACCGGTTTCCCTGGAATTGCTTGGGGCGGGGCGGCGGCTTGCTGACAAGAGAGGGGACGAACTGGCGGGGATTTTAATCGGTGATCAAATTACGGCTCTAGCGGATACTGTGTTTGAGTACGGAGCGGATACCGTTTATACCTATGACAGCCCTATTTTTAAACATTACCGTACCGAGACGTTCATGAAAGCACTGCTAGCCTGTACGGAGAAATACAAGCCGGAGATCATCCTTTACGGGGCCACTTCAACAGGGAAGGATTTGGCAAGCGCTGTGGCAACCGATCTTCCCACCGGCTTAACGGCAGACACGACTATATTGGATGTGGAAGAGGACACCGGATTGCTGCTGGCTAGCCGACCTGCCTTCGGGGGCAATATTATGGCGACGATTCTTTGTAAAAAGTACCGTCCCCAAATGGCAACGGTCCGCCCCAAGGTGATGAAGGCATTGTCTCCTGAACCGGGACGAAGAGGAAAGCTGATTGAAGAATCGATTCCATTGAAAGAGGAGGAGGTTCGCACCAAAGTACTGGAAATTGTGCGGGATACAGTCAAGCAGGTACGTATCGATGAAGCGGATATTATTGTAGCCGGAGGAAAGGGGCTTGGAAGTCCAAGCGGGTTTCAGCTCATCCATCAGCTGGCTGATGTATTAGGTGCTGCTGTAGGCGGTAGCCGGGATGTTGTCGAAGCAGGATGGATCGAGCATCATCATCAGGTCGGTCAGACAGGGGTTACGGTAACCCCCAAAATATATTTTGCGATTGGCATTTCAGGAGCGATTCAGCATATTGTCGGCATGCAAAATTCCGGACTTATTATTGCCATTAATAAAGACCCGGATGCAGCTATATTCCAGGCTTGTCATTACGGTATTGTCGGGGATGCATTCGAGATTGTACCTATGTTGATTGAGCAATTTAAATACGCATGGAATGGAAAGGAAGATGGGCATGCCTGATCAGTTTGAATGTATTGTCGTTGGGGCAGGGCCCGCAGGCATTGCCTGCGCGTATGAGCTCGCCAAAGCAGGAGTAAAGGTGCTGCTGCTGGAACGAGGGGAGTATCCGGGCTCCAAGAACGTGATGGGCGGCGTGCTTTATCGGCAAATGATGGAGGAGATTATCCCCGATTTTTACAAGGAGGCCCCTCTGGAGCGGCCTATTGTGGAGCAGCGGTTCATGATGCTGGATAAGGAATCGGCGTTAACCTTCGGCTATAAAGGATTGGAATGGGGACAAGAGCCTTATAACAATTTTACTGTGCTTAGAGCTAAGTTTGATCAGTGGTTTGCACAAAAGGCTGTGGAACAGGGCGCATTACTGGTAAACGAAACGGTCGTGCTGGAGTGTATTCAGGAAAACGGTCGGGTTGTTGGGGTGCGGACGGATCGACCGGATGGGGATCTGTATGCGAATGTTGTTGTGCTGGCAGATGGAGTCAATTCGCTGCTTGCCAAATCGCTTGGTTTCCATAAAGAGTTTAAGCCGGATGAGGTTGCATTGGCCACAATGGAGATTTTAAAGCTGGACAGGAAAGTCATTGAAGACCGCTTTGGCCTGGAGGAAAATCAGGGCTGTACGATTGAACTGTTCGGAGACGCGACCAAGGGGATTCTGGGCACGGGGTTTCTGTACACAAATAAAGATACGTTAAGTATAGGCGTTGGTACCTTACTTTCGGGCCTTATCAAGCATAAGCTAAAACCATACGAGCTGCTGGAATATGTCAAAAAGCATCCGATGGTTCGTCCTTACCTTCAAGGGAGCGAGTCTCAGGAATATTTGGCCCATTTGATTCCGGAGGGTGGCTATTATTCGATGCCTAAGGTTGCGGCTCCCGGCGTGCTTGTGGTTGGCGATGCTGCACAGCTTGTGAATGCAATTCACCGCGAAGGATCTAACATGGCTATGACATCCGGTCGTATTGCTGCCGAAACGATTGTGATGGCCAAGCAAGCAGGAGATTATTCCGAGCCTATGCTGGACCATTACCGGAAGCGGTTGATGGAAAGCTTCGTCGGTCAGGATTTGAAAAAGTATAAGGATTCGACCCATCATTTTGATAAATTTCCACAGTACTTCGATCAATATATCCCGATGATGAATCGTGCGGCGAGCCAGATGTTTACCGTTGACGGCACGTCGAAGAGAGAGAAGCAGAAGAAAATATGGCGAGATATCGGATCGTTTAAGGAGAAGCTGAGAATAGCCCGTGACATGTACCGGGCTTGGAAGGTGATGAAGTAATGAGCGACGAGACGAAAGGCCAGTCGATTGAGGAGAAGCAATATTTACTGCGTTTTAATGCGGACACCAAGTCCCATCTGACGGTGTTGGATGCGGATATATGCGCGACCAAATGTCCTGATAAAATATGTACGATTTTTTGTCCGGCGGAAGTGTACAAATGGGAGAACATCCGCATGCATGTTGGCTATGAGGGCTGCCATGAATGTGGAAGCTGCCGCATAGGCTGTCCTCATCAAAATATTAAATGGGAATACCCAAAAGGTGGTCATGGAATCGTCTTTAGATTGGGGTGATCCGCATGTTGAAAGTCGGGGATTGTGTTATCTTTTCGCCGGACGGGACGAGAGGCATTATTCTGGAAATTGCTGATAGCGTTTACCATATCGTATGGGAGGATCATTTTGTAAGCTGGGAAAAGGGCGAGCTGCTGGAGAAATCGTCGGAGTAGTCACCAGCTCAGGTTATTTTATACTATAACGCCGCGTACGTTGAGCTTTATTGTACCGGCGTTTTTAGCGTGTCCGGACGTTCACATACGATTTGAAGCTCTGTTCTAAAAATCCTTCGTTAGCGCTCAGATTAAGTGAAATATGTACAAGCAGCGAGTGACATGTCATAGATGTTCGTTACCCGGTCAGTCCAAATGCAGGAGCTAAGCCTCTATTCGCTGCCTTCGGCTATTGCCGATAATGATAGGGGACTGAGGGATTCTCATTGAAATAAGCAGAGGAGGAAGAACGAGCATGAGCCAATCAGCTGCAAGCACGCATCTTGCCGAAGGTGCAGCAAAAATTGCTCTTATCACTGGCGGCAATAAGGGAATCGGTTTGGAAACAGCCCGGCAGCTGGGCGCCAGGGGCTTCGCCGTTGTGCTCGGTGCCAGAAATCGGACGAAGGGAGAAGAAGCGGCATCGGCGCTTAGAAAGGAGGGAATAGAGGCGTATTCCACCCAGTTGGACGTAACCCACTCGGGTACAATTGCCCGAGCTGTCAGGCAGATCGAGGAGCAGTTCACCAAGCTGGATGTATTGGTGAACAACGCGGGCGTATTTCTGGACAATGCGCCGCCCAGCCAGTTGGACAGCTCACTGCTGCGGCAAACATTCGAAACGAACTTTTTTGGAATGTTTGCCGTAACGCAGGGGATGCTGCCGTTGCTTCGTAAATCCGAAGCCGGGCGGATCGTTAACATGTCCAGCGGTTTGGGCTCGCTAACGCAAAATTGCGACCCCGAATATGAATTCGCCAAGTTCAAAATCATTGGCTACAATTCATCGAAAACGGCTGTTAATGCGCTCACGATTCAATTTGCCTATGAGCTGAAGGACACAGCGATCAAAATCAATGCTGCCGATCCCGGCTATACGGCCACCGATATGAATGATCATCAAGGGGATCGCACGGTTCAACAGGCAGCGGTTGTTGTTGTCCGCTTGGCTACGCTGCCTGACGATGGACCAACAGGAGGCTTTTTTGATGAGAATGGCGTCATACCATGGTAAGCCATGTGCAGTTGGTATGATCCGTTGTTTAGGGAAATGACCAGGCTTTGACGCATATGGACAAGGCGGCCTGAGAGGATGCAGCCGTTTTTTCCGTAAAAAGCCGGGAGCAGTGATGAAGTTATTTAAGGAGGTTCTTATGGTGAAACAAACAATATTCAAAAGGGCTGCAGTGAGCTTGAAATTGGCTATGGCGTTCGCTTTGGTCGGTTCAGGCTTGGCTGTGGACTTAGGACGGCTGCCAGCAGCAGAAGCTGCCGGTTCGCCAGCGAAATTGACGGTCTATGATGATAAGCTTAATAGCTCGTTCTCTGATTACAGTTGGGCTAATCATACTTTATCGGAGGCAAAAACTGTTCACACGGGAAGCAAATCGATCCGCATGAAGCCTAATAACGACGACGGGCTGTATTTATACAAGGACCGCATTGTCAAGGTGTCCGACTACCCAACGTTGGAGCTATGGCTGAACGGCGGTAAGGGGAGCGCCCAGAAGCTAGAGGTTGTCCTGCAGGCAGGTGGACAGCCTGTCGCCTCGAGTCCCATAAACGGTTCGTTGTTTGGGACTGAAACGTGGCAGAAGGCAAGTATCGACCTAAGCAAGCTGAACATTCCTGGAGGGTTATTTGACGGTATTCTGATTCGTGGTACGACATCCGGCCAGCAGCCGGACGTGTACCTCGATGATATTGTATTGACTAACGGAGGGATAACGGCGGAGAAGAAGCTGACCGGGATCTCGCTGTCCCCGACTGCGCTGCAGCTGAAGACGGGACAGAATAGCGCGATAACGGCGGTAGGCGCTTATTCCGACGGTTCAACCTCGCCATTGATGCAAGGCGTTGCATGGACCACAAGTGATCCGGCGGTCGCCCAAGTGTCGGCAGCGGGTCAAGTCAGCGCCGGGAAGGCAGGAAGTGCTGTGGTCACAGCCCAAAGCGGTGGCTTCTCGGCAACAGCTTCCGTCTCGGTGACTGAGGATGCAGTGGTGCTCACCGGCATTTCTGTAGTGCCGTCACGTCTTGATTTGCTAGTGGGTAAAACGGGTACAGTGACAGCTACCGCAGCCTATTCCAATGGGACTTCCGCTCCACTTACGCAAGGCGTTGTCTGGAGCTCGTCCGACCCTGCAGTAGCATCGGTGGTTAATGGTACGGTTAACGGGCTAAAAGTAGGGTCCTCGGTGCTGTCTGCAGTGTATGGGACGGCGCATGCCGAAGCGAAAGTATTTGTTACTGAGGCTGCGCCTCCTCCGGTCGATGACGGCCAGGCAGGTCTGAACATATATGAGGATGCGCTCAGCACTGTGTTCAAGGATAACAGCTGGGCACCGCATAATCTGGGCGATACTTCTGTCGTACACACCGGAACGAAGGCTGTTTCCTTCAATCCAAGCGGTAATGGCGGCTTCTATCTGTACAAGGATAGCGGAGTGGTTCAGGTGAAGGATTACGATCGGCTTGAGTTCTGGATTAATGGCGGAGAATTAGGCGGCCAGCAGCTGGAGCTGGTGTTTAACGCTGGTGGCCAGGCTGGGGGAAGTGTGAATATTGGCAGTCTGTTAGAGGGCGGAAAAATTCCGGCCAATGGCTGGACGAAGGTACTTCTTCAGCTTCCGGAGCTGAAAATCAAAGATAATATTTTCGACGGTTTGCTCTTCCGCGGTATGACAGACGGGGCACAGGGTACCGTATATCTCGATGATATCCGACTGCTGGAGAAATATGTGGCGCCTCCTACTTTGGTCGAAGGCGTACTGTCTCAATATGGGATGGTGCTTGCCCCTGGCGACAACGCCAAGCTGACCTTCGAGGCACGCTACTCCAACAGCACAAGCGCCGATGTTAGCGCCAAAACAGTGTGGACCACAAGCGATCCAGGCATTATCACTGTGAATAAAGGCGAATTGAAGGCTATTGGAAACGGCTTGGCGAAAATTACGGCCGTCTATGGCACAGCTACTGCTTCGATGTACGTGCAGGTCGTTTCTTACACTCCGGAAGCTGTCTATACCGATGGATTGGCAGCGGGCTACGACAACTGGAGCTGGGGAACTCAGAATTTCGACAACGCGAAGCCTACAGCTTCGGGCACGAAGTCGATTTCCTTTGTCGCCAAGGGTTATGAAGGAATATGGATGCATCGTAATACGAGGATGGATCTGGAACATGTATATGGCTTGTCTTTAAAAATTCACGGCGGTACAACCGGGGGGCAAAAGCTCCGCGTGAATCTGATGGACAACAGAGCGTTTGTCGGAGAGCTTGATCCGGAGCTGGTACTTCCAAACGGTATTCCGGCGAATCAATGGGTGGAGGTTAAGCTGAAATTTGCTGACCTTGGTGTGAGCGCTTTGACGTTTGATGGAATTGTTATATCGGCCTGGGGCGAGAAGGATCAGGGCACCGTTTACTTTGACGACATCAATCTGTTGAAGACGACATCGGTTGTTAAATTGCCGGCTCCTGAGCTTCCAACAGTTCAAGTAACGATCGATTCGACTAAAGGTCGCAGAGCGTTAAGCCCAGGCATCTTCGGCGTTAACTTCGAGGATAATCCGTCTGAAGGACATTCCACTATGAATGTTCCGATTAAACGCTGGGGCGGCAATGCGATGACCCGCTACAATTGGGAAATCGATACAACCAACCGCGGTGGGGACTGGTATTTCCTGAATATTGCAAATGATAACTCGGACCCGTCGAAGCTGCCTAACGGCTCTTTGTCGGACCAATTCATTCAAAATTCCAAAAACACGGGCACAGAGGTTCTGCTTCAGGTGCCGACAATCGGCTGGACGCCGAAAGATCGCAAAACGAGCTGGAGCTTTTCCATTGAGAAATATGGGAAGCAGCAAGGCAACGAATGCGATTGGAAAGAAGCCTGGTGCCGCAAGGATGCTGGAAACGGCAAGCTCAAGGATGGTACCTACATGACCGGGAACAACCCGGAGGACACTTCCAAGAAAGTCAGCTACGACTTCGTGAGCAGATGGGTTGAGCACATTAAGCAGCGCTTCGGTTCTTATGTCCACAACTATGCACTCGATAATGAGCCGATGTTATGGCCGCATTCACATTGGGATGTTCACCCGCAAATGACGACCTACGATGAGGTTTGGAATTATACGGTAGGCTATGCGGAGGCGATCAAGAAAGCTGATCCGCAAGCAAATATCTTTGGTCCGGTACCTTGGGGCTGGTGCGAATATTTCTATTCCGCGAAGGATGGCTGCTCCCCAGGCAAGGATATGGAGACACATGACAACAAGCCATATTTGGAATGGTTCCTGGGCAAAGTGGAGAATTACCGTCAGCAAACCGGCAAGCGTTTGGTTGACACCCTGGATATTCACTATTATCCTGCCGAAAATAACGTTGCTTTCTCAAGCGATGAGTCAACCGCGATGACGAAGCGTCGCTTCAATTCTTTGAAATCACTGTACGATCCGAACTATACGGATCCGTCCTCATGGATTCAGGAGCCGGTGAAGCTGATACCACGTATGCATGATATTATCGCCCGCAACTCGCCGGGCATGAAGCTGTCCATCTCCGAGTATAACTTCGGAGACGGCACTGGAATTGGGAGCGGATTGGCACAAGCCGAGGCTCTTGCATTGTTCGCCCGTGAAGGCGTGGACTATGCAATGCGTTGGGGCGGGCTGCTCGGTGATACGCCGCTCGAGGATGCGTTCAAGCTGTTCTTGAACTATGACGGAAAAGGAAGCCGCATTGAAGGTGACGTTGTCAGTGCGTCAAGCTCCAATCTGGACGCGGTAGGTGCTTATACAATTGTATCGGCGCAGGGCAAGAAATACGTTCTGCTGTTCAATAAGGATACAGCGCCTCGCGAAGCCAAGATACAATCGGATTTGCCGCTGAATGCAGCTGCATCCGTATATCGCTTCGAAGCGCAGAAACGCCTTGCTCCAGCGGGTACTGTACAAGGGACTGACCAAGGCATCTCGCTGACATTGCCTGCGAAGTCGGCAACGCTGATCGTTATGCCTTAATAAAGTGAGGCCATCTCCAAATAGCTGTGAAAAGAACCTTCAGACCCACTATTAAAAGTGGGAATGGAGGTTCTTTTTTTTGCAGGCAAGATAATGACTGGTCATCTTATATTATGACCAAGTCATTTCGTAAAGTAGGGAGATATCCTCTTTTCTAACCCTTCACCCGATTACCATAATGAGAAGATAGAGGCAACGGGCAAAGTGAGCAGGCAAACAGCGGAAGTATATCTGGCTGTCTGGCAATATTTTAAATGGATGGTTGGGCACATTACTGCTTTTTTTTCATGGATGAAGGCGTTTGAGCTTGTATTAAAAGCAAGACAAATTGTATTGTTGCTGCCTGGGAATCGGGGTTATAATGAGGGGAAATACCAGAGCGGACTTAAAGAGAGAAGGATGATGATCTTTGATACGCGTTTTAATTGTGGATGATATGGCCTTGATGCGCGATGGGCTGCAAACCATTCTTGGGCTTGAGGAGGATTTCCAAGTAGTCGGAACGGCCCGCTCAGGGGAGGATGCTTTGGAACAGGCGCTGCTGCTGGAGCCGGATATTGTGCTGATGGATATTCAGATGCCGGGCATGGGCGGAATTGCCGCTATCCGTGCAATGAGGGAGAAGGGAGTAAAAGCGGTTGTACTAATTCTGACAACCTTCTCTGACATCGATTATATTGTTGACGGATTGAGCAGCGGGGCGGCGGGCTTTCTTATGAAGGATATGCCTGGAGATCAGCTGATCCAATCGATCCGCGAAGCAGTTCATGGCAACTTCATGCTGCCGTCTGTCGTTGCCAGGAAGCTTGCCGAGCGCATCAGTGCGCTGGATTCCAGTCATCTGCCGGGCATTAACGCTATTCGCAAAAAGGCGGAAAGCGCACTTCTGTCCGAGAGAGAGCGGGGAGTCGCCCGCTTGCTTCTGGAAGGCCGAACGAACCGTGAAATAGCCGGATTGATGTTTATGAGCGAAGGTACCGTGAAAAATTATGTCAGCTCCATTTACAGCAAAATCGGCACGAACGACAGGACACTTGCTATCGCAGCTCTTCGCGACCTGCTGAAGAATTAAAAAAAGCGCAAGGCTGTTACTTTTTTTTCAAGGGAAGTGGAAGCCGTTTATGCGGAAATTATCAGGAAAGCAGTTGGGCATCATCCTGCTCTATGTGCTGGGGGTGCTCTTATGTGCGCTGGCACCATTGGTTTTGTTCTGGGACAGCCCCTCAGTAATCAATATTTCAGGATCGGAGCATTGGGCGCTGGAGGTGAGGGAGGCAGAAACCGAGGCGTCCTCAGGTAAGACATCTGCCGACCGATATCGGATCAGAACTATTTTGCCATCGGTGACTGGAACTGACTTGGTTCTGCAAGTGAAGGAGAAGCGTGATTATACATTATACGTAGGCGGAATGCAGCTGTACGCTTACCATTATGATCCTCAGAATGGAGCCCGCGAAGCTTTCATCGGCTCTTTCATCAAGCTCAGCCCGGATGTGTACGGTCAGACACTTGAGGTGGAACTGGAGCATAAACATGGCCAACCGCAGATTGGTACTTACCAGCTTGGCACGATGGATGCTTTGCAGTCAGAGTTATTGAAGCGGGATGCGTTGAAGCTGACGTTGACGGTGTTGTTCACGGCATTTTGTTTGATGGCTTTAGGTTTATACGCGGCCAATCGCCAGGAGCATGCCTATGGATACTTCAGTCTGCTCTCCTGTACATTGGGTTATGCGACATGGGTACGAAGCAATCTATCCCATCTGGCTGCAGACTTATGGTGGTTGGATGGCATTCATGATTTATCGCTACCTGTCGGTATCTTCGCTTGGGTAGGCTTTATCGGGACTATGGTTAGGAAGGACTCTCTGCAGTACCGTTATATCCGGTGGATGCGTCATGCGGCAGGATACGTAATCGTCCTGTGTGTGCTCGCTGCTGTGACGAGTCGAGCTTTGTATGATTTTCTGTTGATTACGTTGGTTCCCTGTGTGCTCGCTTTAACCTTTATAGCCAGCTTCATGTCGATACAGCAGGGAATGGCTTCCATTTCTCCGCTTCAGCGGAGAGAAGCAGGGGTGCTCCGTTTTATCTGTGTAAATTTGCTGATTGTTGTTGGACTACATATATTGGTTAATTATCCGAATTCAGCTGGCGATATGCTGCGGGAGTATATTCCGCTGCTTTTCAACTATTGGAGCTATGATCAGATTTTCGTTAGCATTTTTTTGTTTGATTTATGCTTGGGTTATATTTTGGTTGTACGGGTTATGATGACCTACCGTCAGGTTCATGCGTATGCGCTGGAGCTGTCGAGCTTGACTCGGTCCTTGGAGGATCGTGTATCGGAACGAACCAAGCAGCTTGAGATTACGATGCGTGAAGCTCTTGAGGCGTTGGACCAGATTGCACTGTTGGAGGAACGCAACCGGATCGCACAGGAAATTCACGATACATTAGGGCATCACCTAGTTGGCACAATCACCCAGCTGGAGGCGGCCAAACGGTTGTTGAGCAAGAAGCCTGATCTAGTCTTGGATAAGCTGAATCTCGCTCAGAGAGCAGTACGACAAGGATTGGATGAGGTTCGCACCGTTATTCATGCAATGAATGACTCTCTTGTTGAGGTGGATTTGCGTGTGGTGCTGAACGACCTGCTGGTACAAACATCAAGCATGATGGAAGTGCAGGTTGAAAGCAGGATCGGGGAGCTGCCGCCGCTTGATGCGCTGCAGAAGCGTATGCTGTACCGTGCGCTGCAGGAAGGATTGACCAATGGCATCAAGCACGGGCTATGCCATCGATTCGATTTTCAGCTGGAAGTGCAAGACATCGGGCTGAACTTCCTGCTTCGCAACGACGGAGAGCCCTATAGGCCGACACTGCCTGGTATGGGTCTTGCTGCTATGCGCGACCGGATCGGGCTGCTGGGTGGCGAGGTTACTATACTCACAGCTCAGGATGGATGGACGGAGCTCCGTCTGTACATTCCGTTGCATCAGCCTTTCATCGAAATCGCCAAACGGGCATAGCTAGAAGATAGGAATATTCAGAGTCATCTTAAGTTTTCCACAAGCCGGATTAACTTATACGACCAAGAAAAAGCCTCCAGAACCGCTGATAGCGGTTGGAGGCTTTTTCTCATAGGCATTTATTTTCATTATTTGGCAAAAATATGGTTGCCGATTTGTACGGTTTGCGGACGCGACCAAATCCATTTACTTGTAGCGGTATCCGGATTGAAGTAATAAAGTGAACCGTAGGTAGGATCCCATCCGCGTACAGCATCCTCAGCAGCTAAATAAGCTGATGCATTTGGGGTCAACCAATATTGTCCATCTGCTACTGCTGTGAATGCTCCGGGCTGAAATACAACATCTTCAATGTTATTTGGGAATATCCCCGACTGAATACGATTCATAATAACAGCTCCAACGGCTACTTGTCCTTCGTAGGACTCGCCGCGTGCCTCGCTATATATTGTTTTTGCCATTATATCCAATTCAGCACGGTTTAATGTGTATTTCTTCAATGCAGCCCAAGTTTTATCTCCGGCATAACCGTCAACAGTCAATCCGTAATTTTTCTGGAACTTGCTGACTGCTGTCAATGTATTGTAGCCGAAATTGCCGTCCATTGACTGCGGATAGTAGCCTAACAGCTTAAGTCGAAATTGCAAATCCCAAACATCGCCGTTCGAGCTTCCCGGTTTTAATAACGCGGCTGCTCGTGCCGGCTCATTAGCTATACCTATGCTGCCTATGCCCAAAAGGCTAAATACAATAACGAAGGTTGTTATTCTCCAATACTTCCTCATAACTGTAATTCCCCCTTTGTCTATTGAATTATAGGGGGAGCAGCAGAAGGGTTCAACCCGCACATATTGGAAAGAGGCCGCTAATGGACGGAATCCACTGCAACCTCAGCGTTAATTATCAAGCTTTTTTATGCTTCGTCTATACGAATTACACCTGTTTCATCGATCTGCGCCTTTAACTTCAATATATCGCTGAAGAAGGTAAAGGGTACGAAAGTAACCTCGTCTTTAAGCTCGGGTGCAGCTCCTAATTGGACGGTTGCCATCTTTCCGAAAGAGAAGTTGTCTTTACCAATGTAGATGCCGCTCCAAACAGCACCTTTAGTTAAGTCTACGCTTTGCGTATCGGCATTCCATGTTATTGTATAACCGAGCGCTTCACTAACTGCCCGAAGTGGAAGCATCAGCTGATCGCCTTTGATGTAGGCTGCCTTGCTGCCAACTCCAAGCGATTTACCTCCTGCTACAAGCACATAGTGCATGCCGCCGAAGGAGTCTTGCGGATTGGTTTGACGTGTTTGACCAATTACATTTCCGTTAGCGTCATGAACGTCTTGAACCGGTAGTTTTTCAGTGTCCAATTGAAAGCTGGTTGTTTGAGCAATGACATTACCGTCAGCGTCCTTTATTTGAATGGGTGTATAGTTTACTTCTTCCGGTTTCGTTTCTGCAAAAGCAGCTGTCGTGGATAGAGTCAAGCTAAGAATAACAGTTGCGGCGATCAAAGACTTTTTCATATTAGTAATATATCTCCTCTATGTCTATTATCTAGTTGTTCATTCCCCAGGAAATTTTGTCGACATCAACATAGACGGAGCGTTCTTGAAAAATGTTGCAAATAAAAAAATCCGCAGCTCTGATGAGTGATGCTGGATTTTATTTACTTAAATATCCTTCTATGCTACTATCGTTTCCGTGAGTAATCCGCCAATTAAAGGAGATATTATGAATATGGATATAAGGCATTACATACAGCATACTCGTAAAATTATTGGAGTGGGCCCTAATTTCAAAGCTTTTCGAGCGGAAAAAGGAATCACTCATACAGAGGATCCTTTCTTATTTTTCAAGTCCCCCGAGAGCCTGACGACAGAAGAGAATATTTATCTTTCCCCATTGCTGACCGAGTTTATTTGTGAGGTTGAGATGGCAGTCGTAATAGGCAAAGAAGCCAAAAATATATCTGAGCACGAGGTTCCATCCATTGTTGCAGGCTATGCTATTGTGAATGATATGACAGCAAGCGCTCATTTTGACACGGGAAGATTTAAGATGTTCGACCAGCTCACTCCTATAGGGGAGCTAGCGAATGTGGAAAATCCTGCTAACGTTGATCTGGAAATGTGGGTGAACGGAGAGAAGATCCAGAAGGATAATACTCAAAACATGCTGTTCTCAGCCCATTGGATAGTTGCTCATATCTCTCGCATGGCCACATTATGCAAAGGGGATATTATTTTGACCGGTACGCCGGCTAATCCTTTAAATTGCCGGATCGGTGATGTGGTGGAGCTGAGAAGCCCGCAGCTGGGAAATAGGAAGCATACGATACATCGGGGACTATGACTTGGTCATAGCCCCTTTTTTGATGGAAAAAGCGAATACTTTGACAGCCATTTGAAGCTGGAACCGTATATCGGGATCTTTCAAATCGACATTCAATAAAGCTTGAATACGTTCCAGTCGATAGACAATTGAGTTGTAATGGCAGAATAGAGCTTTTGCCGTCTCTTTAATATTGCCTCCGCAATTTAAATAGGCTATCAACGTTTCAATCAGCTTGGATTGATTTTTGAAGTCGTATTGATGAAGTGGCTCGATGTATTGAAACAGCTGCTTTTTTATCGATTCCTGATCCGAGAGCAGGTGGTAGATCGGATACAGACCAAGCCTGTCATAATAGCAAAATGTTTCTCCTGGTTGGATGACCTCCCATAGCTCAAGTGCGCTCATTGCCTGATTGTAGCCTTCGTGAACGTTCGGGAGCTGTTTGATGCCGCTGATGCCTAACCGGATTGTGGGCATTTTCAGAGATTTTCTAAGCTCGGCTTGGAGCTTGCTATAGAAATCGATTTGGCTTGCAAGCTGCTGTGGAATAAGCAAAGTCCATTCATTACCTGTATGGAGCAGTATAATCCCTTGCAAAATGCAATACGTCTTCACCTTCATAAGCTCTCTTGGCGAGTAAGGACTTAAGATGGAGGTAAGGCACACGCTGTATTCCGATTGCAGCTGAAGTCCGGCGGAAGCAGCCTGCAACGCTATCGTTTGCGGATCCGAGATCTCACCGAGTATCCATGTTTTAAGAAAAAGGTCCTTTCGGTTATCCTCCAGGCTGCTAAGCGAATGCTGCTTACTTAAATGTAAGGTTAGCAGGTTGACCGTATGCTGCAGCAGCAGCTGCAGCGGTTCCCAATCCCCATCCTCCCTCCCCCAGCAAATAAAATAAGCCATCGTCTCGTTGTTCTTCTCAATTGGCATATACAGCTTGCTTGAATGCTCGCCTAGCCAATAGCAGGGGAATTCCCCGCCTTGAGGATTCAATTGGGCTTTTCGAAGATCATTCGACTCCGGCCAATCATTGGTCATGGATGCGTCGGTAGCAAAAAACTCAGATTGATAGGTCAGCAATGCAGCCTGCAGCCCTGTACATTTAGCGAAGGTTTCGATAAAGGTCCGGCTGTTTTCCCCCATTATTAAAGTGTTTGTCAGCAGTTGTATTTTTTGATGCTGTTCTATAAGCCACCTCGACTTCTGACTCAGCACTTCCTCCAGCACATCCGTCAACGTCTGAGAATATCCGATCTGATAAGCAAGCTCAAGAATAGGTAGCCGGTATTGATTGGATAAAGCGATCATGTCTTTGGGGACCTTGTCGAGGTATCTTTTGGTTTTAATGCCAATAGCGGCTATCCCGGTTTCAGAAAGCTTAGGGATTAATTCATTCTGAGCTTCCGGGTTATCTTTAATTGAATAAGCGGTTGTGAGCAGTAAATCTCCTTGTCGAACCCAATTGAATACATCAGGTACCTCCATCACATTTACGTTAGTAATTCGGCGGTGAAGTCCTTCAGCTCCACTAATAACAGGATCGGGACCAAATAAATAAGGCTTGTTATCAAGTAGCTGCTGTACACTAATGCCGCTCATATAGATTCCTCCCGTATGTTTATGTTACTAAAACTAACATAAAATTCAAGCTTATTAAAGAGCTATTTAGAAAAAAATACGAGTCCAAAATCGCTGACTACAGCGGGAAATGGGGATTTCATCTATAATATAGCTCACACAGGCATATATGGCTTGTGAACAGTCACCAAATGGACAGATGAATTTTGTAGACAAAAGCCAATGCAAGTGGCAAGTATGTGATATATAATCTAACGTATAAAGGAATTTAAGATAACGAGGAGCTGGGGAGTATGAAGAAGTTAAGAATAACAAGTATCCTGATGGTGATTGCAGCACTATGGTTTGTAACGGCATGCGGGTCCAAGCCAGCCGCAACGGAAACTTCGGGTAAGCCGTCTGAGAAGCCCGCGGCAACCTCGGCAGCTGCGCCTGCAGCGACCGCTAGTACAGCAAAGTCGGCTACAGTAGAAGATATCAAGAAAAAAGGTAAACTGATCATCGCGACAAGCGGTAACTTTCGTCCCATCACGTTTATGAATGAACAAAGTCAAATAGCGGGATTGGATATTGATATCGGCAACATGATCGCGGAGAAGCTTGGAGTTAAAGCGGAGTTTGTTCCGGGTAACATTGCTGGATTGATACCGGGACTTATTGCTGGAAAGTTTGATTTGGTCATGTCGGGCCTTACCGCTACAGATGAAAGAAAGAAAATCATTGATTTCTCAGTTCCTTACGGTAAAGACGGCACCATTGCTGCTACTTTGCAGGACAATAGCAAGGTTGAAGACGCCACGAAGCTTGGCGGGCTTGTAGTTGGAGTTATCGGTGGATCTGGAACCCATTCCGTCATCAAGGAAATCGGCGGCTATAAAGAATTGAAGGAATATCCGGGTAATGCGGAAGCCTTTACGGATTTAAAAGCCGGTAGAATCGATACCTATGCAGTGGGTAATATCGCCGCGAAAGATTATATCAAGAACGATAAGAGTGATAAAGCATTGAAGCTTGTGGGTGCTGTAACAGCGATTAAACCAATGGGTGTAGGTATTAGAAAAGGCGAGGATGAATTGAAAGGCATTATTGATACGCTTATTGAAGAAAAGCTGAAGGATGGAACAATTGATAAATTGGCAACAAAATGGGTCGGAGCTCCGCTTCCGAAGTAATGAAAAATTTTGCAGAAAATGAGTGATCCATATGGACTGGGGTATTGTATCCAATTATTTCACCCTCTATCTGGAGGGGGCGCTGACGACTTTTCGAATATCCATACTTGCTATCCTGTGTTCGACTGTGCTTGGGTACTTTATCGCTTTGATGAGACTCTCTAGTGTTAGTGCAGTTCGTGGTGTTGCATTCGTCTATGTATGGGTGCTGCGGGGGACGCCGCTTATGTTAACCTTGTTCTGGCTTTATTATGCTACGCCATTCGGACTTACATTGACGGCTTTCACGGCAGGGTTAGCTGCAATGACCATTAATTCAGCCTCCTTCAAGTCGGAGATTATCCGGGCGGGTCTGATGTCGGTAGACAAAGGGCAGCTGGAAGCTGCTGATTCGGTAGGGATGAATCCTTTGCAAAAGATGTTTCGAGTCACGATTCCTCAATCCGTCCGTTTGGTTACGCCCCCTTACATTAACAACTGTGTCATTATGCTGAAGGAATCGGCTCAAGTATCGATTATTACAGTACCGGATCTGATGCTGGCAGCCCAAAGAGCTTACAATAGTACGTATAGTGTGGCGGAAACGCTCGGAGTGGCCGGCGCGATTTATTTAACCATGACAAGCGGCATCATGCTGTTTCAGTACTTCATTGAAAAAAAGCTAAGAATGGTGAAAAAGTAGGAGGGCTACTATGATAAAAATCCGTCAGCTGAGCAAAGTGTTCCATAACAAAACGGTGTTGGACCAAATCAATCTCGATATACGTGAAGGGGAGGTTGTGTCCATCATTGGACCTAGTGGAGCGGGAAAAAGCACATTGCTCCGCTGCCTTAACATGCTGGAGGTACCCTCCTCAGGTGAAATTACAGTCAATGCGAAGCAAGTTCGATACAAAACTAACTCCCGTGGAAGGTTGACCTTTTTATCACAAATGAAGCTGACCTGGCTCCGGTCCGAGGTGAGTATGGTTTTCCAGCAATTCAATTTATGGCCTAACAAAACGGTGCTGCAAAATGTGACGGAAGGCCCGTGTACCGTTAAGAAAGTGCCTCGTCAGGAAGCAGAGGCCAAAGCTAAGAAGCTGCTGGCAAAAGTCGGTCTGCTGGAGAAAATTAATGAATATCCGACTAACCTGTCCGGCGGCCAGCAGCAGCGCGTTGCCATAGCCCGAGCGTTAGCCATGGAACCTAAGGTAATCTTATTCGATGAGCCTACATCGGCGCTGGACCCTGAGCTTGTCCATGAGGTGCTGGATATTATGGTTAAGCTTGCCGGTGAGGGTATGACGATGGTGGTTGTTACTCACGAGATGAATTTTGCCCGCAATGTATCGGATCGTGTGCTTTTTATGGAGGATGGCAAAATTACAAAAAGCGGGAAACCTGAAGAAGTGTTTTGTACAACCAATCCAAGAATGAATCAATTTCTTCGTAATATTAATCATACGGTCGAACTGAGAGGAGTCAACTAAGATGAAAGTCGCAAGCAGCCAGTACCGTGCCAGAAAACTGAAGTCTATCCAGGATTTCGAGGCTCATGTAAGATGGCATGTGCAATCTGCCAAAGAGCAAGGAGCGGAAGTGCTGCTGCTTCCGGAATTTTTTGCCATCGAGCTTATAACCCTGCATGACTTTGAAATTAGAAATACTGCAGATATTACGAAAATTTTCGAATGGTTTGGCAAAGAATATACAAACTACCTAAAGCAATTATGCGGAAGCTTAGCCAAAGAGTATCAAATTGTGCTGGCGGCCGGGACGCACTTTTCGTATCATGTGGAGGATAGCTGCTACTATAATACGGCATTCCTGTATGCACCGGACGGAGCTGTCTTTGAGCAAAACAAGATTCACCCATCCTATGAAATGGTGTATAACAAGGAATTGACGACACCGGGGAAAAAACTCGATATTTTTGAGATCAACGGAGTTAAATACGGAATAGCGATTTGTTATGACAATTCATTTCCCGAAGTTGCTCGTATTTTAAGCCAGATGGGCGCGGATGTCATTCTTGCTCCAACTGCGTGCTTGGATGAATGGGGGCAAAGCCGTAACATTTTATTTGCTCAAGCGCGTGCATCCGAGAACCAGGTGTATGTGATCAACAGCCATTTGGTAGGCTCAATCCCTTTCCCGAACCATATTCCTTATGGATTTACTTTTACAGGGAAAAGCGGGATTTATTCACCCATACAGCCAATGATTGGTACAGCCAATGCTATTGTGAGCCAAGGTGAAGCGAATGTGGAAATGGTTGTGATCGGAGACATTGACCTTGATTATTTGAAATTCATCCGTGAAAATGGGCATAACCGCAACCGTACCGATATGAGAACGTCCTTCTATCAGCAGTACGCATATCAAACGACCTAACAAGAAAGAAGCTGGAGAAAGTGGCCATTCTATCAACGATGCTGCTCATGGGGATGATCCTGGGCTTTGCTGGAACCGGAGGATCAGGATTTATAATCGGAATTTTAGTGGCAGTGTTCCATATACCGGTGCATACCGCATTGGGTACCTCTATAGCAGCTATGGTGTTCACGACGTTGTCAGGCACCATCAGTCACTTTAAAGAAGGGAATGCGCAGCTGCGCTCCGGACTCATTATCGGAGCTTTCGGAGCGGGCGGCGCTTATGTGGGAACCTTCGTTGCCCAAATGATTGCCGCTGAGCAGCTTGTATGGTTAACCAGCGGCATGCTGTTTTTGTCAGGACTGCTCATTTGGTTTCGCACAAGCAGGCTCTTTCCTGCAAACCGTGAAGCTGCGGTAGGGGGAGGGGAAGTGTCAGGCGATTCCTCCTTCTGGATAAAAGCTTGCTTGACCGGTCTGATTACCGGCTCACTCTCCGGAATTTTCGGAATCGGGTCAACGCCTTTTATTCAATTGGCCTTGCTCATTTGGTTTGGCTTTCCCCTACGCCAAGCGGTCGGAACTACCATGGTGGTCATATTGCCTATAGCACTGTTTGGCTCCATCGGTTTTTTTCAGGCGGGTTACTTGGATTTTGTCTTACTAGCTCAAGTAGTAGCAGGCACAATGATCGGCTCCTATATTGGCGCGAAGTTTACCAAGCGTGCGCCGCAGCTGCTACTGCGGAGTGCGATGATTGTAACTCCAATGGTAGGGGCTCTGCTTATGCTTATTAAAATATAAGGGGCTTGGGGGAGTAGTAACGCCTATGCTTATCGGTGATTTCAAGAGATGGGAGTCGGATCAATACTTGTTGTCTACGAAGCTCGTTGAAGTGTTGGACTACCTCCGTTCCCTTTCCTTTGAGCAAGTGGATGATGGTGTATATCCGGTTGGTGAGGATGGTATATATCTTATTGTAAAGACAGCGGAAACCTTCCCTTTTGAGGAAATGCGACCTGAGCATCATGAGCGATATATCGATATTCACTATATGATTTCCGGTACGGAGAAAATAGGCTTCGCCAGGGCTAACGAGAGCAATAGGCCAGTGGAAGTAGTGCCTCTTGTAGAGGATCACACGTTTTTTGACTCCGTGGAACAAGAGATAGAGCTGCTCTTGTATCCCGGCCAGTACGCAGTGTTTATGCCTTCCGACCTTCATCGTCCCTGGTGCAGCGCATATGGAACGCGTTCTGTAAGAAAAGCGCTGTTGAAGGTCCCTGTGAGTGCATAGAAAGGTAATGGGGCTGTCCCAAAAGTCATTTTGAGGACAGCCCCTCCACCATTTTATCCTGAATAGATGGTAGCAAAAGAGCCCTCAATTCCACTTTAATAGTTGAAGGCTTTTTTGTCTTAGTGATGAATAAGATGAGGTCACTTTCCAGCGCGTACTCATCGCGGGTATCGGGTTCGTGGTTCGTTACGGCATTGCTTGGCAGTCTGGCGCACTCCGTGCAATTATCAGGAAAATGTCAAGTTAGTTACTCCGAAAATAGCGTTCCAAGTCTTATAGCTGGAATTCCTCATGCTAATTCTACGTATTTTGGCTGATATCCACCATTTCACCTCTATTAGAGTTAGTTTTTCCAGTTAGATTGATTTCAGACGATATCCACGCTGGATTAGCGTTACAATTTCCATCTATTTTCTTTCCATCCGCAGCGGCCCGGACAAATCCTGGTCTCCTCTAGATTGAAAGCAGCCGCCCCATCACTTAAGTAACATCCAAAAAGAGGCCGGACTCATTTTTTAGATTTTCGCCCCCCCACTCTGAGGGGAATTTCCCTACAAAAAAGACGCTTCCATTTCCGCTTACATGGTGGTTTTGGAGGCGTCTTTGTACATAATTTGGGACGGATTCATTCACTGATACCCTTTTGGGACAGCCTTATTGTCGATTTTGACATTAGGCTGCTTTTGTGTTGGCAGGCGAAATCTGCGCAATTAACCGAACCATCTGATGGTGAGTTAATCTTCGCCATTGTATCCATTCAGTAGATCGGTCCCATGGAAAATCTCGGTTGGCGGTGCGGCTGGATCAACAGGGGTGCCTTCCTCAGCAACCAGGCTGTCTTCCTGAAATTGGTCCCCTTCGTCCAAAGTATCATTATGGAATGGGTAATCATCTTCAAAATCATCCGTCAAACTGTCCGGATCACTTGCAGAAGCTTGCCCATACACCATTTGCATGGATCGAGTTGCCTCATCCTTGGGTGACAATTCTTGAATTTCCTCGGAGCGGCTTTCGCTGGATTTATTCAGGCCATTATTTTCCTTGGACATATGAAATACCTCCCTTAGTCTTCATCTTCCTGAAAAGCATATTGAACGTTATCGACAATTTCACTAACAGTCTCGCTGATCATATCTGTAGGCGCATGCTCCTCTTGTTCAGTGGATTCAGGAATCCCTGCGGCTGTATTGGCAGCTTCGGCGTAATGAGCATCATTATCGTTTTTCAATGAAATCATCTCCTTATTGATTATTAACCAGTTTTATCCTGTACCAACAGACTTTTAATTATTCCGGCTTGATGAATTGTTTATAGATTTAGTTATTTTTTCATGTTAAAATGGAAAGCTCCTGTTCGTGACAGGTGGAAAAGGAAGGCTTGTTATGCAGAAAGTCGAAAAGTTTTATCCACATGGTTATACACAGTATTAACAGCTGTTCACACCAAACTTTGCATATATCTGGAATATTTACTAACATATCCACAGGAGTGTTTATCCACAGGTGAAATAGCATTTTTTATCCACTTGTGTACAACTAAAACGGTGATTGTCTTTTATGCGCTTATCCAGGTCTGGAATATAAGAAAATCTTCTGATCGAAGCCCTTTCGAGGAAGATACATTCGTGTCTAAGCGGTAGCTTTTCTTGCAATAACAGACTTCTTCAGCTCCGCTGAAAACTTATAAAGTCTGTTATTATAAGAAAATCTTCTGATCGAAGCCCTTTCGAGGAAGATACATTCGTGTCTAAGCGGTAGCTTTTCTTGCAATAACAGACTTCTTCAGCTCCGCTGAAAACTTATAAAGTCTGTTATTGTAAGAAAAGCTTCTGATCGAAGCCCTTTCGAGGAAGATACATTCGTGACTAAGTTGTAGCTTTTCTTGCAATATCAGACTTGTTCAGCTCTGCTGAAAACTTATAAGTCTGATATTATAAAAAGACGGCTCCATTAAATGAGCCGCGTCTTTGTCTACTTGGATTCTATTATCTTAAAGATACCTGTTCCCTTGCTTATATGGTTACCTTCAAGCCAATCCACTTCTACAGAAATGGGCGTGTTGACTGGCAAGGTTAAATCAGATAACGATATTTTTTCATTAGGATCCAATTTGGAAACTACAGTTTTAGAATCAGCTTTTACCGTACTTCCCGATAGCTTTTCCTTGGTATCTATTCTATAATACACCGTTACATCTTTGACTGAAGCATCCCCGGAATTTTGAAATTCAATATCATATCCCTGTTGTCCCAGCGTATTTACTTTCGGCACCATCCGTAATTTCCAGTGGTCTAAACCATCTTGTTTCGTTAGTTCCGTCGTAACAACAGGGCGTACCTCGGTATGCGTATTATCTGTGCTTTTAGAGCAACCTGTGAATATGGCTATTAGACAAACCAGCAATAAAGACATCTTTTGCAATTCGCTATCACCTCCTATTTCTTATACATATAAAAGAGGAAAATGTTTCATTTAAGAACATGCTATACTGAAACAAAGCATTCGAGCTATTTCGTATGAAGGGTATTTGTAAAATGGCAGAGCCTCTTGGATAACTACGTGAAGAAGAGGTGTTCTAGGTGGATGGAAAAACGTATTTGGCACAAGTGCTTCAATGGTCTACTGCAGCTAAGGTGGAGCTTGTGGAACTCATTTCCTCAGGAATGGCTATGGCCGGGCCTATTTTGATCTTCGCCGCAATCGGTCACCTTCCACTTGGTTTGGCCGCATCAGTTGGTGGGTTGGCAGTCAGTGGAGTGAAAGCTGGATCGAGCACCAAAAATCAGGCCAAAGAATTGACTTCAGCACTGATACCGGTCATCTTAGCTGCTGTTGCAGCTATCCTTTTACTCGGTTATGGTTGGATGTCCGACATTGCTGTAGTCGTGCTAGCCAGCCTTGCAGCGATAATTGGGGGATATAGTCGTGCCTTTGTTGTAGCAACAACACGCTTTATCCTGTTTCTGGCCATCACCATCAACGTGATGGGTACGGCACCGAATCTGGCACAATTATTTTATTTGATCGTAGCGGGGGCTATTTGGAGCTCATGTCTGAGTTTGATGCTGGGGGCGTTAGTACGGACGAGACGTAGTATCGATTCATCGGAGGATGAAGCTTCGACTTTCACAATATCACAAAAAATCACTCGCTGGAGGAAGTCGCTGACGCGCCTATCCGGTTGGCAATATACACTCAGGCTTGCATTATGTCTGTGCATAGCTGAGGGATTTCGATGGTTCTGGCCCGGCCACCATTTGTATTGGATCGTACTTACTGTTGCGATCCTGATTGAACGGAAAGTGGAGCCATTTCCGATCAAAACAACGCAACGAGCACTCGGCACCGTACTCGGAGTGATCGCGGCCAGTCTATTCCTTGTAGTTAGTCTGCCGGCTTGGGGGATGATCATGAGCATAGGGCTTCTCGCGGCTGTGAGACCGCTGCTCAAGGTTCGAAATTATTTCGCATACTCCGCATCCATGACTCCTCTCATTATGCTGATTATGAACGCCGGTCAATCGATTGAGCTTGGTGTTTTGTTCGATCGGCTGATTGCAACCCTCATTGGCGTTGGCCTTGTGATTTTGGTCAACCTGATTTTCAGCAGGGTTATGCCTAAGCCAGCATGAGAGTTGCCATGCAAAGCTTGCTCATTTTAGCTAAAGATGCCGTATGACACAAAAGGCTGAGGGGTAATTCATATGGTTGATTTTGAATGGTACAGAACCTTTATTACTATTTATAAACATAACTCGGTTTCCGAAGCGGCCAAAACACGTATGATGACACAGCCGGCAATGAGTCAGCATCTAGCTTCATTAGAAGCGGAGGTTGGTGAGCCGCTATTTACAAGGGCAGCTAGAAAGATGATGCCGACAGAAAGGGGCAAAGAGCTCTATTCGCAGCTGGCTCCGCTTATAGAATCACTTGAGGAAACAACGATGAGTTTCAAAGCGGCATCCTTACCTACTTTTAAAGTGGTCCGTATTGGTACGGCGCACGAGTTGTTCAGTGAGAAAATATTACCGCAGCTTCATAAGTACACAACCTGTACGGTTTCCTACTTTGGAACCGCCGATCATTTGTTAGAGCTATTAAAGGATGATAAAGTAGATATTATTATTACATCCAAAAAGTTTCTCGTTCCCGGAATTGAGTATGAGAGTTTATTTATTGAAGAATTTGTTGTTGTTGCTCCTGAACAAATGGAAATTATGGATACAGATAACATGAAGTTAAGGGAACAGTGGCTATCTTCTCAAAATTGGTTGAGCTACGGATTAGAATTGCCCATCATCAGAAGATTTTGGAGAGAGCACTTTAAGAAACGTCCTCTTATCAAGCCAATTCATGTGATTCCTAATCTACATATGATTTTAAAAGCGATTGAGAACGGCGCAGGTTTAAGCCTGCTTCCTACCTATATATTGGAATCATCGGCGATGGTGCGAGCGAAGCTGATTTATACGGATTTAACGGTGAAAAATGAGCTGTTTATTGCATACAAAATGAAGCATAAGCATCTGTTTGGAATGAATGAGATAACAAGGATCCTAAGAGAAAATAAGGAATGATCAGCCATTTGACAGTGGTTGGTCTTTTTTGTATATCCCTGAGCCCAATCGATAAATATATTTATGTATCAATAACTATTTCATAATTTGTTTTATATATAATTTGAGCTTAGAATAATTGAAGTATCCAAATGCGAATAACTGGAGGGAACCTTCTTGAATTCAAAAAGTATGGCCAATCATTCCTCAATAACCTCAAGTAAAGGTTCAACTCTGGCTTTATATGCACTGACTCTGGGTGCGTTTGCCATTGGGATGACTGAATTTATTATTATGGGCTTGCTCCCGGATGTCGCCTCGAACCTACATGTTTCCATTCCATCGGCTGGCCTGCTCATTACTGGCTATGCGCTGGGAGTTGCGGTTGGGGCTCCATTTATTACGATAGCCACACACAGGATGCAGCGCAAAGCACTCTTAATCCTGTTGATGCTCATTTTTATCACAGGCAATGTACTGGCCGCACTCGCACCGAACTACGAAATATTGATGGTAGCTCGGATCGTGGCTGCTTTGACGCACGGTTCCTTTTTTGGTGTCGGTTCTGTCGTTGCGGCAGAATTGGTTCCCAAAGAAAAACGCGCCGGCGCTATTGCCATTATGTTTACTGGTCTGACATTGGCGAACATCCTGGGTGTTCCCATAGGAACCTTCCTGGGTCAGTCGTTTGGCTGGCGGTCAACGTTCTGGGTCATTTCAGTTGTAGGGCTCATAGCCTTGCTTGGCGTTATGCTGCTCGTTCCAAAGGTCAAAGCGGCTCAGTCGAGTCTGCGGCAGGAGCTTGGTGTGTTAAAGCGCCCGACCGTTCATGTTGCACTGTTAATGACGGTGTTTGGTTTCGGGGGTGTATTCACAGCCTTCACTTACATTACGCCGATTTTGGTTGATATTACGGGCTTCTCGCCAGGTTCTGTTTCCTACATCCTTGTGTTATTTGGAATTGGGATTACTATCGGCAATATATATGGCGGGAAATTAGCAGACAAGAGGCTGCTGCCCTCGCTTACATGGATACTTGTTTCGCTGGCGATCATTCTGGCGCTCTTCAGTCTAACGGATCAGAACAAAATTATGGCCTTAATCACAGTGTTTATTTTAGGTATAGCAGCATTCGGTACCGTACCAGGGCTACAACTCCATATGTTGAACACGGCTAAGGAAGCTCCTACTTTGGCATCGACATTAAACATCGCAGCCTTTAACCTCGGAAATGCATTGGGTGCGTATCTTGGGGGTGTAGTGATCGACATGAACATTGGTGGAGGACTCCATGCTGTGCCTTGGGTCGCATCTCTGGTGACGGTAGCCGGAATTCTGTTTACTCTGTGGGGGATGCAGCAAAATAAAAAGAAGTCTAATTGAATCAGTGGTACCTCGTCTACTCAAGCTTCGAGTGAGATTATTGAAGAACAGGCCGCTGGCCACGAGCCCTGGAGGATTTTGTACGGAACCAAGAGTTCCGTTATTCCATCAGCCGACACTAAATTAAGGAGATAGCGGAAGTGGAAATTCCGTTATGTTGGTCTAATTGGGCATTTATGCATACAAACAGAGGGATAACGGAACGAGCGCTTCCGTTATCCCTCTGTTTTTTGGGCTTTCAGACTGATAAAGGAAAAATAACTTCCGCAATGCCATTACTTCCGTGGATTCAGCTCTGGCAGGTTGTTTTGGGTCAAGTGTAGCGTACAAACCTATAATTGTACACCAAGGACGGCAAAAGGTGTTTTTCGCAAACTATATTTACATACATTCTGTATGTATGTTAAAATGCGAAAGTGAATTACTTCCAAAGGAGATGTTCCCTAATGCAATTAAACAGTTTTTACCCGGTTATTTTAACGGAGAAGGTCGCACTGAGTGCAAAGTTTTACACGGCTTATTTTGGATTTGAGACCGTATATGAAGCAGATTGGTACGTAAGTCTGAAGCTGTCCAGAGGTAAAGTAACTTATGAACTGGCTCTTTTGGATGCTTCACACCCCACCATACCGACTGTATATCGAACAAAGGTGCAGGGGTTAATACTCAATTTGGAAGTGGAAAATGTGGATGAGGAGTATAAAAGGCTTATTCAGGAGGAGAAGCTTCCGATAGAGCTTGATATTCGGGATGAAGAATTCGGCCAACGACATTTTATCATTTCAGATCCTAACGGTGTGTTGATTGATGTCATCCAAATCATCCCTCCTTCAGAAGCGGAAAGCGCTCAATATGTCGAGAAGATATGGTCAAGCGATAAAGGCGTCGGTGATGCATGAGTGAAACCGTAGCTTTGAAGCATTATTTTGCGGTAGAATTAGCTCATCATCTTTCCGAGTTGATCAGACCTCATTATCCGGAATTTCCCGCCCAATCTTTTGTGGACTCCATTGCCGAGCAGGTAGGGCCTCATGAATTAAAGGGAAGAGTAGCTATCATTGCTGATGAATTAATAAAAGCTTTGCCTCCCGATTATCCGGATTCTTTGGCCATTCTGTTAAACATTCTTGGTCCGGAAAATGAAACAGAGGAAGGGATGTTCACCAACGGTTATTTTCTGATGCCTGTTGCCCATTTTGTGGAGAAATACGGATTACAGCATTTTACTTTCTATGCATGCGCTACGTGAAATAACTAAGCGACATACATCGGAATATGCGATACGCCCTTATCTGGCTGTTCATCCGGACGACAGTATCAAGCTACTAAGCAGATGGACTCATGATCCTAACCTTCATGTTCGGCGTTTAGTAAGTGAGGGAACCCGTCCACGGCTGCCATGGGCTAAGAGGATAAAGGTCATTCATGAAGACCCTGCACATAATCTCGCATTGCTTGAGCCTTTATGGGATGATCCTTCTTTTTATGTGAGAAAATCGGTTGCCAATCATTTGAATGATTTAACGAAGGACCATAAGGATATTTCGGTTAATTGGCTGCGTGAGCGGTTGGATGGTGGCGGGAAGCATACCTCATGGATGATTAGACATTCTTTAAGATCACTGGCCAAAAGCATGGATGAAGAGGCGTTAGCAATATTGGAAAAACTTTGAGGCTCTGTGTAGTAAGAAGTAAGGGAGCAAGGATAGGGGATTATAGCCGGTTATGAAAAGAAATAAAGAAGAAACTACTGAAACGATTAATAAGATTATTGATGTCGCCAGAAGCTATTTCACCAAACACGGTTATGCGGATTCAACTTTGGAGGATATCGCTAATGAGGCTGAATTAACACGCGGGAGCATATATCATCATTTCAGAAATAAAAAAGGTCTCTTCCACGTTGTGCTGGAATCGGTTCAAAAAGAAGTTGCGGAACGGATTGAAACAGAGGCGGCAAAAAGTGATGACGTTTGGGAGCAATTGCTTTTGGGCTGCCGCGCATTTGTTGCAGCAGCAGTTGAACCTCAGAACAAGCGAGTCATGCTCATAGACGGTCCGGCAGTCTTGGGATGGGAGACTTGGCGAATGATGGACGAGCACAACTCGATGCGGCTGCTTCGGGGACAGCTTCAAATGATGGAGCAGCAAGGATGCTTGAAGCCTGTGTCCGTTGATGCAATGACCCATTGTCTTTCAGGCTCATTGAACGAATCAGCGCTCTGGATTGCACAAATGCCGGATTACCAGCAATCACTAGAGGCTACAATGAGAGTTATTTCCCATATGCTAACAGGATTCAAGAGTGAAACCGTTATAGAGGAATAAAGTAAATGCTTAGATGTATTTGAGCACGAACAAACCGATACCAGCATCTGAGTGACTTGCCATAGTCATCAAATGCTCGCCTTATGCTCCGAAAGTGACCAGTGCTCTGGGGGAGCCAATGGCGGCGGCAGCTTTGTGTGGACATCCCCTTTCGCTGCGTTGAGCTGGGCTTGGGTGAGAAAAATACTATCGGTGAGGTCCGCACCCCTGAGATCAGCGTCTCGGAAATCAGCACCGATGAGGTCAGCCCCTCTCAGGTCGGCGTCTCTGAGATCAGCGGCAATGAGGTAGGCCCCTCTCAAGTTGGCACCTCTCAGGTCCGCCCCTCTCAGCTTCGCACCGATAAGGTCCGCCCCGCGGGTGAAGGTCTTCCGACGGCTTGAGGAGCCCTTCACCGAACGAAGCACTTCGGCTCGCGCAAGCACGCTGGCTCGTAGGAGCAGAGCATTGACATCTGCCCGATGTGCTGCCACATTAAGCTCCAGGATTGAGCCGGCATTGAGATGAGTGAGGCGTTCCGTCTCTTCGAGTGCCAATCTGAGCTCATTATGAATCGAGCTTGCAGCTTGCAGCGTCAGCGCCTCGGTCAAATACCAGAGGAGCTCGTGCAGCTGCCGCATGATTGGAAATACATTAAACATTTGCCCCGCGGATTCCGGGACTTGCTGCCAGTCGTGGCCACCGAAAGTATCTTGGGAGACCTTTTGTCCAGCGCCGAAGCAGTCATAAACCGTGCAGCCTCGAAAGCCCAGCTGCCTGAGGTTGTTGTGAACACCGCAGCGGAAGTCCGATTGCAGGTTGTGGCAGGGCTGCCCGGCGTCTTTGTCGATGGCGAAGTCTATCGAAGCTGCGAAGGGCAGCGCAGCACAGCATAAGCCGAAGCAGCTCTCGCAGTCAGCTTGAAGACGGAGGCGGTTGCTGTCGAGGGAAGCTCCTGAAGTTTCGTGATTCTCGGACATGGCATAGCCTCCTTGGCTTCATCGTATTTGCATAATTGCGTAATCTAATCTACAACAAGAGTGTAGTATGAGAACAGATAATTTTCTTGTATAAATGATTTTTTACAATGCTAACCGGACAACCGGCCGCTACGTTTGGGGCGCAGACGAATCAACGCTTCGATGAAGAGCAGGTTCGGAATCCAGCATAGCCAAGCCACGACTTGATAGGCTTGAATAAAGTTGCCATGATAAATGACGATCAGCAAGGGCAGCCATATCCTTAGTGTGACGGCTGCAAAGGTTAGTGCATAGCTGCGCAGCATCCATTCCTTGTGGGCTTGAACATTATTGCCTAAAATCTTGAATACGCTGATCCACGTGGCTCCAACCCACACGATATCCAGCAGCAAAAAGCCGAGCGCTGAAACCCATCCGCCTGTAGCTTGCAGGGACAAATAAAGATTGACGAGCCCGCTGATTGTAATGGACCCAACATAGACGAAGCCAAGCAATCGGTGGCGAATAAGCCGCTTGGTGCTCCTTGGTTTCAAAAAAAGTTGGAACGGACCGATAACCAGCGCCAGTACAGCCGTCACAATGTGGGTATAAAGGGCATAGATCCACGGATTCAAGTGAAAATCCGGGTTCCTTAGCTTGATCGAAACGAGTCCGGCTTTTTGAGGGTCGAACAACCCGTACTGAATCAATGCGTAAGCGCTTATCGCTAGGGCCAATACAATAACGAGCGCTCTTATCATGCTCTTACCCATCTGTGTTCCCTCCTCATCATTTTTCATACTTAGACGTTGGCGCGCTTGATCCTCCCTTCAAAAAAGAATGAAGCTGTTGAATAATAGTATTACACCCTGGCCTTGAGCAACTAAGTACAAGGCTGTTTGGCATTTTCGGGGGTTGTACATAAATTATTATTTTATAAGTCAGGTTAACATTCCAATAACAATTGTCTGTTAAGTTAATAAAGCGCAGGCAATGAAATGAAATTATTAAGAGGAGTGGAACAGGACTATGAAGCAGAATTTGCATAATTATTGGGGAACTAGAAAAATCATTCCTGCCGTGCGGAAGCCAGAGGATTTGCAGGCGGCATGCCGTGGTGACTGGCCGGTCGTATTTTTGCTGATCGGTGATTTGTTTACAGTGGAGGATTATGTAAGCCGAGCGCTTCGGGCAGGCAAGAATGTGTTCTTGCACGTAGATTTTATAACGGGACTGGGCGGAGATCCGATTGTTATGAAGTATATTGCCGAGCGGGTACGCCCTACAGGTATTATTTCAACCAAGAGCCATTTTATAAAGCATGCTAAAAAAAATGGGCTTTTGGCCATTCAGAGGTTATTTCTGATAGACACTTCAGCATTGGAGCATGGAATCCATAATATTGAGCAGAGCGAGCCGGATGCGGTTGAGATTATGCCGGGACTTATTCCGAGTGTTATTACAAGACTTAAGGATACCATTTCACTGCCTATTATAGCAGGGGGATTAATTCAGGAGCCATCTGAAATTGAAATCGCGTTGCAGGCAGGGGCCAGCGCTGTATCCATGGGAAGCAAGCGGCTCTGGACGTAGGTCGCGATGAAGGAGAGAATAATTTTACAATTTTTTCATATGTGGTTGATGTTCCGATAACAAAACGCTGATAAAGTAACAGTAGTAGGTGACAAATGAATAGACGAGGGTACGAGTCGAGGAGAAAACCCTTTTATGCAGCAGATGGAATAGCCCTGTTGGGCGCGAGATTTCCGTTTGATGGATAGAAGGGTTTTTTGTGTTTTCTTGCTACCGAACTTGAGGGGGGATGGGGGATTTTATATATCCGGGATTAATAAATAAGCATGTTTCATGAATCATACATAACCCTATGGAAGGAATGAATGGACAACCATGAAAAAAAGGATCGCAAAGCTTTTACAAATGACAACCATAGCCGCTTTGATCAGCAGTTTGTTTCAACCGGCAGCCTACCTGCCACAAGCTCACGCGGCCGATGCGGGGAGGAAATCGCTGGAAGTCAACAAAACATTAACGGCACCCATAATTGACGGCAAGCTGGATGAATCCCTCTGGAAGATTGACCAGCCGTTAACTGCCAAGGTTGGACAAGGAACCTTCAAGGATTCCAAATTCGGCCTGCTGTGGGATAACCAATACTTGTATATCGGTGTAAAAGCGGATGATGATAATCTGATCTCCGGCGCTTCAGGCAATTGGTTTGAACAAGATAACATCAACCTATTTTTCGATCCTACGCAGCATCAATCAGGACCTTTTGCTAAAGATGATATGCAAATAGGTTTTGTGTACCAGCCGAATACAACTACGCCGGAATTCCATTTTGGCGCTGCACTAAACAATCATAGCGGCAAGGACGAGAAGAAGATTCTTAGAGCCATTAGCAAGACAGCTACGGGCTGGGCGTCCGAAATAGCGGTACCCTGGGATATGTTGAATTTCAACCCGCAGCTTAAGAAGCAGCTGGGGCTCGAAATTAGTGCGACAGACCGGTATGGAGCAGATGCCGCCGAGCAGAGAACAAGCTACTGGAGCGCCTACAACTCCATGTCGTTCTGGAATGATACATCAGGTTATGGAAGCCTTACTCTGGTTGACAGCAATCCGGTTAGCGGTTCTGTAAATCCTGTACTTCTGGAGGATAACTTCGACGGCTACGCAGCAGGTACGCTGCCTCCTAACTGGATATCCGATGTGAATGCGGGAAGTGATCCTTTTACCGTTGTTAAGGATACTTATGGTAATGGTCGGATGTCCTTTAGCGGGAATGCTGCTAATAAGCAGAGCCGAATTACAGCTCCTGTGCAGTGGGACAACTATGTGATCGAAGCCGATTTGAGATTCGAAGGTGTATTGAATGATGCGAGATGGGCTTCCATTATGTTCCGGGGGGCTTCTAACGGAAAAAATCCGTACAATCAAATGGCCGTCCGCCGGAATGGTACTTATGAGCTTGCTTATCGGATGGCTGACAACAATTGGGCTAGTCCGACACCTGTGAGTGGAACGTGGCAGCAGCTAACTATGAACACGGATTACTCGTTGAAGGTCAGAGTATTCGATAATAATGTCAAAGAGTACATTAAAGCGAAGTCATCTCCAACCTACACCAAGCTTATGGATCAAAATTTCAATGCCAATTTGCTTGAAAGAGGTAAGGTTGGCTTTCAAGTGGATCAGAGCAAAGCTTCATTTGATAATTTGAAGGTAACAAGAATTACCGCTGACCGGCTGGATGTGACAATGCCTGCTACTCTCGAAGCATTAAGCGGAGAGACGAGCGTAACAAGCAGCGTGTACTTCTCTGATGGGATTACCGAGGCTCCGCCAGCGGATCGAGTAAAGCTGTATTCGATGGACGAGAGCATAATCAAGATCAGCAATAATAAGCTTTATCCGCTTAAGCCAGGTAAAGTAACGATCAAGGCTGTGTACGCAAATGCAGACACGTCAAAAGAAATTACCGTGACACCATCCTTGTCAGGGGTTAAGGCAGTATCGCTTAAGCATGATGAGGGATATATATTGACTGTCACAGACCAAGCAATCAATCCTAATACGATCACACTGAAAGCTGAATTTAACGACTTGTCCACGGGGACGGTTACCGGCGACCAAGTGGCCTGGACCTCGACAAGCTCAGACATCGTGATTACTGGCGGACAAATAGTCGTCAAGAAAAAAGGCATCTATACCATCACCGGAACAAAGGATCGTGCAACAGTGTCGATAATGGTTGTTGCTAAAGACGCTGGAGATGCAGAGTATGTGCTGTATGAGGAGAACTTTGATAATCTTGCGGCAGGTACACTGCCAGCAGGCTGGACAAGAAAAGAAGGAACAACCGCCTCCGCGGCTGTTGTGAAATCAGGCGCGTTCGAGATAAATGCCAGTGCATCTCCCGATAATCCTTCCCGGGTGCTGCTTCCTTCGTACTTGGGCAGCTTCGGCAATTATAAGATTGAAGCCGATGTGACTCATTTGGCAGCCAATGATACTGCAAGATGGCACTCTATCATGTACCGGATTCAGAATCATGATTTCCCGTATTACCAAATGGCTGTTAGGCAGGACGCAACGGCGGTTAACGGAATCGAGTTTGCAGAGCGAACTCCTGCCAATGCCTGGAACGTCATAGATCGTGGTTCGAATACAGAAGCTATTGATCCAGCTAAAATGTATCATTATACCGTGAAGGTCCACGGAAATCGGGTTCAGGAATCGATCAACAACCGTATCATCGTTGATACGGATGCAGCCACAGCCTACACGAAGGGCGAAATCGGATTGCAATCCAACGGAAGTAAAATGAAAGTGGACAATATCCGTGTCACGCTGCAGCAGGATGCGTTGCCTCCAATACCGAACGGCCGTTTCGTTACGGTAGCGGAACCGGATACACGCATTGCTGCGGCAGCTTCGATTGTGACTGAGCTGCAAAGCGCTGGAGATTTAGCAAAACTGAGCGGTTCTTCACTTCCTTCAACTGTCATCCTACATGTAGCTCCGGGATTAAAAGTGACCGATTCTACAGGGAAAACGGAAATCGGAAGTCTGGAATCGCTGCTCGGTTCGATTGAAGGGCGCATCATCCCAACTTTTTACGTGAAGGACGAGTCAACGGTAGACCAGTTAGTGGAGTATTTGAAATCAAACAATTGGGAGGATGCCGCAGTTGTTTCGGATAATGGAGAGTTAATCAAGCGTGCGAGAACAGCGTACCCGGTTATCCGCGGTATTGTGGATTTTAGTGCGGCATCAGATCTGTCCAAGGATAAACTGCTGGAGGTCCGCAGAAAAACGGCGGCGAGCCTTGCAAGAATCGCAATTTTACCGCAGAGTGTTTCTACTAGAGACAATGTTTCTTATTTGCAGGCACGTATGATTATGGTATGGACGAAGGATGTGTCCAGTCAAGCGGATAAAAACATCAACATGCACCAACTGATTACAACAGGCGTGAACGGAATTGTTACGGACACACCAGCCACGGCGTTGAGTGCCTTGAAGGTGTATTCCAATAATACTACGCTTATCCGCAAACCTTATATTATTGCACACAGGGGGATGCCATCTGAATCTCCTGAGAACACGATAGAAAGCAACAGAATGGGCTTGGAGGCGGGTGCTGAATTTATCGAGAATGATATGTACCTTACCAAAGACGGACGTATCGCTATTCTTCATGATGGTTCCTTGGAAAGAACAACGAACGGAACCGGCAACATAGAAGATTACACAATGGAAGAATTAAAAAAGCTCAATGCTAACAAGCCTTTTCCAAAGGGATTCCCTGATGTAAAGATTCCTACTTTGGATGAGCAAATCGACCTGGCCAGAGAAAAAGGCGCAATGGTTATGGCAGAAATCAAGACCTCTACACCTGCCGCAGTAGACGCATATGTCAAACTCATCAAGGATATGAATGCCGAAGCGCTTGTGGATACAATGTCGTTTGATATGAACCAGCTAAAGCGAATGGCAGAGCTGATGCCTGAAATGCCATTAGGCTTACTGACTGGAGGTTATGCGAGTGAAACGAATGTTAATAAGTCATTGCGGGAGACCATAAAGCTTCTCCAAAGCTTGAATGCCTCGTATAACACCAGCTATAGCGGTTTAGGCAAAAATTTCACGGAGGCGGCTAAACACAGAGGAATTATTATTTCTCCATGGACTTTTAATAATAAAAATGATTTTATGACCTATATGAAGCTTGGCGTCTTCGGTATTACAACCGATTATGCTTTGTGGGCTTCTGATTGGGCTGCTTCCATTAAGCCGGAGAAGGATCAGTATGATCTGGCTAAAGATGAGAGCCTCTCCTTAAAAGCAGTTGTTAAGTCTTATGAGGGAAAAGAAAAAACTATCGATCCAGATGTTATTGTATTGGATGGACAAGATGTAATCGAACTGAACGGCAGCAGCATCACTGCGAAGAAGGCTGGAATTGCGCATCTGTTGCTACGATATACTTCCTCAATGGAAGCGAACAACACTTACGATATTTACACTCAGCCTGTCACATTGCAAGTGGCAGGAGCGATTCCAGCAGCTCCAACGGGATTGACGGCAACAGCAGGCAACACTCAAGTGACGTTGAGTTGGAGCAGTGTAACAGAAGCAACCTATTATACTGTGAAACGCAGTACAACGAGCGGTGGCCCATATACTGTAGTAGTAAGCAGTGTGAGCAATCCGACATACACAGACACAGGCTTAACGAATGGGACGACTTATTACTATGTGGTGACAGCAGGGAATGCAGCTGGGCAAAGCGCCGATGCAACGCAGGTGAGTGCAACACCAGCAGCAGTGATCACGATTCCAGCAGCTCCAACGGGACTGACGGCAACAGCAGGAAACACTCAAGTAACGTTGGGCTGGAGCAGTGTAACGGAAGCAACCTATTATGCTGTGAAACGCGGTACAACGAGCGGTGGTCCATATACTGTAGTAGCAAGTAGTGTGAGCAATCCGACATACACAGACACAGGCTTAACGAATGGAACGACTTATTACTATGTCGTGACAGCAGGGAATGCGAGTGGCGAAAGTGCGAACTCGGACCAAGCAAGTGCGGCACCTACTGCAGGAAATAGTGGGAATCACAGCAGGGGCGGCGGTTCGAGTTCAACGGGTACGGATGTTAACCAACCAGGCGCTACCAATCAATCGACAGATTTAATTGAAGCCAAAGATGGTACGGTTGATCTTTCCAAGCTTAAGGAATCATTAAACAACTATTCCAAAGTACAGGTGAAATTAACCGGGGATAAGCTGATGGTTCCTGCAGCGAGTCTTGCCGAAGCCAGCAAGGATGCAGGCAAGCTGCTGGTTGTTACAAGTGATAACGCGACCTATACGATGCCGTTATCTATATTGAAGCTTGAGACTTTGGCGCAGCAGCTGGGAGTGAGTGTGGATGATTTGTCCATCCAATTCATACTTCAAAAGCTGAGCGGAAGCGAAGCAGCCGCAGTTCAAGATGCTATAGCAGCAATGGGAGGCAAGCAAGCTGCTGATGCCGTGCATTTTGAAGTGGAGGCGATTAACAAAGCTGGGCAAACGGTACGTATTACTTTAGGCGCTACGTATGTATCTAGAGAAATTGCTGTAAATAAGGCGATTGATCCTAAGAAAGCGACGGGCGTACGGATTATACCTGGCTCGAATGAGCTTAGATTCGTACCATCCCTCTTCTTTACAAAGGACGGGATTACAACAGCTATAATGAAGCGTAATGGAAACAGTGTGTATACGGTAGTTGAAAATAACAAAACCTTCGCTGATCTGGCGAATCACTGGGCCAAGGAAGATATTGAGCTGTTAGCGAATAAGCTTGTCGTTGATGGAGTCAGTGACAGCCGCTTCGAAGCAGACCGCTCTATCACTCGGGCAGAATTTGCAGCCCTTCTGGTCCGTTCCTTAGCAATGGACCCTGCGGCTATTAAAGCAAGCTTCAGCGATGTAAAAGATGCTGACTGGTATGCTGAAGCGGTAGCAACAGCTGTGTCCGCAGGCATTATAAGCGGCTATGAAGACGGTACATTCCGTCCGAATAAGGAAATCACGCGTGAGGAACAGGCGGCAATGATCATTCGCGCAATGACTTATGCGGGTGTTGATGCAGGTATGATCCAAGCCCAAAATAAGCTTGGGGATATCCTGGCACCGTTCAAGGATGCAGGCAAAATCGTTTGGGCGAAAACCGAGATAGCTGCAGCGATTCAGTCAGGACTGATGAACGGAATGACGGCTGATACCTTGGAATCAGGCAGCCACGCGACTCGTGCACAATCTGCCGTATTGTTGAAACGGTTTTTAAGCAAAGTAAACTTTATTAATTAGCAGCTGTATGCTCTAATAAAAAATTGCCTGGCTCTCTGTATGTACATTGAGAGCCAGGCAGTTTTTTTTAGGCGGGATCATTATGAACTTTAACGAATCCAATTAATGAAGCTTAACAGGTTACTTCTGGAACATTTACAAAATATTCACGCGTAGTTGATCGTAAGATAACATTCGGTTGTTATAGTAAGGGAGTAAGTAACAATTGGATAACAAGGGTACGAGATGAGGAGAAAACCCTTTTATGCAGCAGACGGACAGCCTGTTTAGGCGAGTGCATCCGTTTGATGGATAGAGGGTTTTTTGTGCTGTTATTCGGTTGGTACAAGTTTTGCAGCTAGATGTTTTTGTAGCATAGAGTCGAACGATACGGTCCGTTAAGGACAGGTAAGCCGAATATTCTTGTTTACAGGAGGGGCACAGACATTGCCGGATGTGATCGATTTTGAGGGCTATTTTTTTGACTTGGACGGAACGGTTCTGCTGGAAGAACAACTGCTTCCGGGTGTTCTGGAAACTCTTGAGGTATTGCGTCAAGCAGACAAGAAGATCCTGTTCCTCACCAATACAACAACACGAACGAGAAGAGAATGCCAGACTCGTCTGCAGAAGCTTGGCCTGGAGGTGCATCTGGAGGAGATCATTACGGCGGCATTCACCTCGGCGCTTTACTTGCGTGAAAGCCACCAAGAGCCTGTTGTGTTCGTGGTCGGAGAGCTGGCGCTAGTCCACGAACTCGAGGAGCAAGAGCTTCAGCATACGACGGATCCGCTGGCAGCTACCCATGTGCTTGTTGGCATGGACATGAGCTTCCACTACGACAAGCTGCATCAAGCGATGAAGGCCGTGCGCAATGGAGCGGCTCTGATAGCAGCTAATCCTGACCCGAATTGCCCCGTCGTCGGCGATCTCATCCCTGACACATGGTCGATGGTTAAAGCGATTGAAACAGCGAGCTGTGTTACTGCGACTGCGGTTATCGGCAAGCCATCGAAGTACTACGGTACGAAGGTGCTGGAGAGAAGCGGGCTGCCTGGCGAGCGTTGTTTGATGGTAGGCGACAGGCTGGAGACCGACATTTTGTTCGGTGCCAACAACGGTCTTCGTACAGCTTTAGTGCTTACAGGAGTCACCTCTGAGCACGATATGAAGCAATCTCCCATTAAACCGGATTATGTATGGACTTCGCTGAATGATTTCGTACTGATGTACCAAGCAAACTGACGATTTATTTAAACTTGCTTCACACTGCTGTAATCGCCGCTTTACATTTATCTGTTAGAGTGGAATTGCAAGCAGTGGAGCAAGACTGCATACCAAACTACTTTTAAAGGAGAGAATTCCATGCGTTCCCTTACATCCAAAATGATTAGTATCGCATTATGCTGCACCACACTTGCTGCTTGCGGCAAAACCGCTTCCGTCCCTAACACGGCAGCACCGGCAGCAGCTCCTGCTGAAACCAAAGCAGAAGAGAAAATCGAGCTGACCTTCTATTACCCAATCGCAGTTGGAGGCCCTTTGACATCTACTATTGAGCTTATGGCCAAAGATTTTACGGCGCAGAATCCTAATATTACCGTTAAGCCTGTTTACACAGGCAGCTACGCAGATACCGCTGTGAAGACGCAAGCTGGAGTACAAAGCAAGCAGCCCCCTGATGTGGCTGTACTGCAATCGACAGAGCTGTTCAGCTTGCTGGATATGAATGCCATTATTCCTTTAAATGATTTTATCGCTAAAGAGGGCGGAGATAAGTACCTTTCTGATTTTTACCCGGCGTTTATGTCCAACTCTCAAACCGGGGGCAATACATACAGCATTCCTTTCCAACGAAGTACTATCGTTCTTTATTATAACAAAGCACTGTTTAAGGAAGCGGGACTGGACCCGGAAAAGGCGCCGCAAACCTGGGCAGAAATGAAGGATTACGCCAAGAAACTGACCAAGAACGGCACTTGGGGGCTGGAGATCCCTGTAACGGGCTACGGATACTGGATGCTGCAAACCTTTGCTCTGCAAAACGGTAAAAACCTGATGACTGAGGATGGCAAAAAGGTCATGTTCAACACACCTGAAAATGTAGAGGGCATGCAATATTGGAGCGACTTGTCCAAGAAGGACAAATCGATGCCTGAGGGAGTTACGGATTGGGGAACCGTGCCGTCCGACTTCCTGGAAGGCAAAACAGCGATGATGTACCATACGACCGGAAACCTGTCTAATGTTAAGAAGAATGCCAAATTCGACTTTGGCGTAGGCTTCCTTCCCCAAAATAAAAACTTTGGCAGCCCGACAGGCGGAGGCAACTTCTATATCTTCAAGGATATTGACAAGAAGAAGCAGGAAGCGGCTTGGAAGTTTGTGAAGTTCATGACTGAAACGGAACGCGCAGCGCAATGGAGTATCGATACAGGTTATGTAGCTGTGAAGAAATCGGCTTATGAAACCGACCGCATGAAGAAATATGCCGCTGATTTCCCGGCAGCTCTTGTAGCCCGCGATCAGCTTCAGTACGCATCGGCTGAGCTGTCCACCCATAATAACGGTAAAGTTATGAAGACATTGAATGACCAGGTACAGGCTGTACTGACAGGCACATTGACTCCTGCCGAGGCTTTGCAAAAAGCGCAGGAAGAAGCGGATAAAGCTTTGGCTCCATTTAATAAATAATTAGTTTTCGATGAATTGGGGGAGCACGGCGGATAGGTGTGGCTGAGGTTGGACTAGATGCCATTTGTAACACCAGTCCGGGATGTGCTCCTCTTTTTTTCTTAACTGGATCGATACTTTTGATAGTGGGATTAAGACATTCATGTAAGAAGGAGGCTCCCCCTTGGGCGTCACAAAAATAAATCTTTGGAAAACGAACATTTTTGCATGGCTGCTGCTGCTGCCTTCGTTAATTTTTTTATTTCTGTTCACCTTTTACCCGATTGCCAAGACGATCCGCTTAAGTCTCTACCAAGCTGATTTGGCAACCCAGGTGCCGCTGTTCATAGGCTTGGACAATTACTCCAACCTGATGGATGACGCGATCTTTTGGAAGGTCATGTACAACAATTTCTGGTTTGCGCTCGGAACGGTGCCAACCTCGATAGCACTTGCTATACTGATGGCGATTTTCGCCAACAAAGCACTTAGGGGGACTGGCATGGTACGTACTGCCTTTTTCTACCCTACTATGATACCTATGATTGCTGTTGCAAATATTTGGCTGTTTATTTATACACCCCAGTATGGATTGCTGAGCAGAGTGATGAAAAGCTTCAGTGCAGGCGATATCAACTGGCTCGGATCACCTCAGATGGTTATGTGGGCCATGGTCTTTATGGTGATATGGAAGGAAGCCGGCTATTTCATGATATTTTACTTGGCAGGGCTGCAAAACATTTCTCCTGATTTATACGAATCGGCTCATGTGGACGGCGTAGGCCGCTGGACGGTTTTTCGCAAAATTACGTTTCCGCTGCTGATGCCTACTACCTTGTTTGTAACTATTGTGGCATTGACCAACTCGTTCAAGCTGGTTGATCATTTGATGATTATGACCAAAGGCGGGCCGAACAATGCGAGTAATCTGCTGCTTTATTATATTTATGAAACGGCCTTCAGCTTCTGGGATCAGGGCGTAGCCTCTACCTTGACTGTGGTGATGATAGCGGTTCTGCTGCTGTTCGCCGCTTTGAATTTCTTCGGTTTGGATAAAAAAATTCATTATCATTAAGAAAGGCGATTCCTATGCTGCTATCGAAATTGAACATTAGCCGCTGGCTCCTATATATATTCGCTGCATTATGGCTTGTGCCGCTGCTTTGGATGACCGTGACGGCATTCCGCCCCAAGCAGATCGCGCTTTCGCCATCGTTCTCGCTGGAGTTCACACTCCAAAATTTTGCCACCGTGTGGTCTGCTGCGCCATTCGCCCAATACTACATCAATACCATCATTATCGTAGTCTGTATCTTTGGTATGCAAATGCTTACCGCTACAATGGCTGCTTTTGCTTTTGCCCGGGTTAAATTTTATGCCAAAAGCTTGGTGTTTCTGCTGTTTCTCGTGCAAATTATGGTGCCGGCGGATGTGCTCATTTTTCCGAATTACACGGTGCTGAAGGAATTGTCACTGCTCGATACGAAGCTTGGCATTATGATACCTTATTTCGCCTCAGCCTTTGGCATTTTCCTGCTGCGTCAAATGTTCATGACAATCCCGCCGGAGCTGGACGAAGCCGCCATGATAGAGGGCTACTCCAAGTGGCAAATTCTTTGGAAAATTTATTTTCCATTGTCCCGCCCCTCCTATATTGCGTTTGGACTTATCTCGGTCAGTACTCATTGGAACAACTTTTTGTGGCCTCTTATCGTTACGAACTCTGTTGAAAACAGGCCTTTGACCGTGGGACTCGCGATATTCGCCCAGTCCTATGAGATTGGCGCCCAGTGGACGGAGGTTAGTGCAGCTACACTGCTGGTTATTGCCCCGCTAATGGTCGGATTTCTGTTGTTCCAGCGCCAGTTTATGAACAGCTTCATTCATTCGGGAATTAAGTAAATGTTAGAGACGACTGGAGTTTGAGTTAGCAAGGCATCATATGGTACTATTTGAATAACCGCAATTGAATATTTACTGAACACTAGGGGTGCTGTTTAAGCTGAGAGAGACGACCTAAAGTCTTAACCCTTTAACACCTGATCCGGATAATGCCGGCGAAGGGAAGTGGCTTGGCTTGCACAGGGAATGTCTGTGCAGTTAGCCGCTTTCATTCGGAAGCGGTTTATTTGCCGTTGACGTGTACTAACGTAAGCATTCAACGAATGCTCAGAGTAATCGCTTTTGTATAGAGAAACATTGAGAGAGGAGAACATGCTATGAATGAGAAGCTGGACCTATTGATCCGTCAAGTGGATGCTCGTCAAGATGAGCTGATCGGTCTGCTAGAGCGTTTGATTCAATTCCGTACACCGGCACCGCCTGCACGAAATACGGAGGAAGCCCAGCAGTTTATCGCTTCTTTTTTACAAGAGAAGGGCTTTGCTATAGATAAATGGGATGTGTATCCGGGAGATCCTAATGTCGTTGGTGTCTTAAAGGGGCAGGCAGGGGATGCTTATAAAAGTCTTATTATTAACGGCCATGTGGATGTAGCGGAGGTTAATGAGGATGAGCCTTGGGAAAAGGAGCCGTTCACGCCGCTAGTAAGAGATGGGGTTATCATCGGGCGCGGCGCTTCGGATATGAAAGGCGGTCTCGCTGGTGCGTTGTTCGCTATTCAACTGCTGCATGAAGCCGGTATCGAGCTGCCGGGTGACCTCACATTTCAATCCGTAATTGGTGAGGAAGTAGGCGAAGCGGGAACGCTGGAGTGCTGCAAACGCGGCTATAGCGCGGATTTTGCAGTCGTGGTCGATACGAGTGACTTGCATATTCAAGGTCAGGGCGGCGTTATAACCGGTTGGATTACTGTCAAAAGCAAGCAAACTTTCCATGATGCCACCAGAAAAAGCATGATTCATCCGGGAGGCAAGCTGTTGGGTGCAAGTGCGATTGAGAAAATGATGAAAATCATTCAGGGGCTTCAGGAATTGGAAAGGCACTGGGCGGTCATGAAGAGCTACCAGGGGTATGCCCCAGGAACCAATACGATCAATCCTGCTGTCATCGAGGGAGGAAGGCATGCTGCTTTTATTGCCGATGAATGCCGGCTGTGGATTACCGTCCATTTTTACCCGAATGAAACCTATGAGCAGGTCGCGAAGGAAATTGAAGCGCATCTTCTGCAGGTGGCCCAAGGTGATATATGGCTAAGAGAAAATCCGCCGCAGTTTGAATGGGGAGGCTCTTCGATGATTGAGGACCGTGGTGAAATCTTCCCTTCGTTGGAGGTAGACTCGAATCATCCCGCTGTGCTTGCATTAATGAGCTCTCATGAAAGCATAATTCGTGAACAAGCGACTGTCGATGTATCTCCCACTGTAACGGACGGAGGCTGGTTCGGAGATGCAGGCATCCCAGCGGCCATATATGGGCCTGGGGATTTACGAAATGCGCATGCAGTCAATGAGCAGGTTTCTATTGAGCAGCTGGTGAATTTCACCAAGGTCATTCTGAAGTTTATTTATGAGTGGGGTCATACGAGCAAATAATCAGCTGCACAGCTACGTTTACCAGTAAAAAAATGAAAATGAATTTGGAGGAAGCAGCATGAAATTTACCGAGCATTTATTGGAGAAGTTCCACCTGGAATGGCGTCAAACCTACGAGCATCCTTTTGTACAGGAGCTGGGTAAAGGGACTTTGGATAAGGAAAAATTCCGTTTTTACATGATCCAAGACTATTTGTATTTAATTGATTATGCTAAGCTGTTTGCATTAGGGGCGATAAAAGCGGATGACCTCGAAACGATGGGGAAATTTGCCGCGCTTTTGGACTCCACACTGAATGAAGAAATGTCCCTTCACCGCGCCTATGCCGCTAAATTCGATATTTCGAAGGAAGAGCTGGAGCAGGCTAAGCCTTCTCCTATTACATTGGCTTATTCCCACTATATGCTCCATGTTGCACAGAATGGTTCGCTCGCCGACCTGACTGCAGCGTTGCTTCCATGCATGTGGAGCTATTGGGAGATCGGCAAAGAGCTGAATCAAATACCAGGCTCCTCCGGGCATGAATTTTATGGAGAATGGATCAGCATGTACAGCTCGGACGAATTCGGTTCCTTGGCCCGTTGGTGCATAGGTCTGATGGATCGATTAGCAGAAGGAAAATCCGAAGCTGAGCTAGCCAAGCTGGAGGAAATTTTTCAGAACACGACTCGTTATGAATATATGTTCTGGGATATGTCCTACAATCGTCAAATGTGGCCAACCCACGTAAAGTAAAGGAGAGCTGCCTATGTCGAACGTTTTTTTGATTTCAGATCATCATTTTGGTCATGCTTCTATTATTGATTTTGAATCGAGACCATTCTCCAGCGCAGAAGAGATGACCGAAACGATGATTGAGAAATGGAATGCCATCGTGCGCCAAGAGGATAAAGTATATCATCTGGGCGATTTCTCCTTTTTGAACAAGGAAAAGACCGCCAGCATTGTGTCGAGGCTTAACGGCTATAAAAGCTTAATTATGGGCAATCATGACAGGGGTAGAACGAGACGTTGGTGGCTTGAGGCAGGGTTTGATGAAGTGAGCGAGCATGCAATTGTATATGGAGGCTTCTTCTTCCTGTCTCACGAGCCTATGTATATGAACAAGCATATGCCTTATGTTAATATTCATGGTCACATTCACGGGCAGAAATATGAAGGCAGTCAATACATCAACGTTTGTGTGGAGCATTGGGATTATACGCCTATTTCCTTTGAAGCCATCAAAGCAATGGTCGTTCCGAATGAGGAGCAATAGCAGCAAGCCCGAACCGTTCCAGGTGGGTCCAAAGCTGTTCCTTTTGTAAAATTTCTATTTGCTTTAAGCCCATAAGATCAAAGTGGGGGAACGGAGGACGCTGATGGATATATGCAGGGTTGAGTCCATTAGCGGCACACCACTCCGATAAAATATGCAGATTAGAGCATCCCACTTTGGTTACGGTTTTCATGTCTGGAAAACGCGGATCGATCCAATAATGGGTAATAAAAGCAAGCTCTCCCCGTGTCACGGCGTCTTTCCACTGCTGCAGCTCTTTTCTAGAAATTCCGAATGCCACTTTTGGCGAACCCCCTTTAATGAACGAAAGTGTTAGGACTGTAGGATTGATTATAGCATGAGCAGGATCAAACCTTGAAATTATGGACTATGATGTCCCATCTATAGTACCCCGTCTTCCTGCAAGTCGAAGGTAAATCAAGAGCACCGTTACTCCCCCCTCCACCATTCGGGAAATTCCAACAAATACGCCACTTTCCCTGACCTGTTATCTTCCAGATTAGGTATAAAGCCACCCTTGACACGATACATTACGTATCTTATATTGAGGTCTAAAGTATACGATTTGTACCAAAATTTAACAAAGAAAGGTTTCGATCATTTTTCTATTTTAATTGTATGAGAGGAATGAAAATCAAATGGATGCCAAGTATGTCCAGATTCGAAGTTGGAAAAAAACAGGTTTATTCCGAAATTCGAGCATCATGATTTTAATCATCATGCTTCTGCAATACAGCGTTCCGTGGGCATCCGATCATGTGCATGCTTCCAACTACTGGGAAGGCCTTGGTACAGGTGTCGAAGGAAGAGTTGACGATATAGCGGTTTCCGGCAGCAGCATCTATATAGGTGGACATTTCGTTCCAAATGGGGACATGCAGACGAAGTTTATTGCCAAGTGGGATGGCACTGCCTGGAGCAGTCTGGGCAGCGGTGTAGATGGAGCGGTTCATGCTGTTGCCGTATCCGGAAGCGACGTATACGCCGGAGGATTGTTCGTGAATGCGGGAGGAGGCCCGGCAAGCCATATTGCCAAATGGAATGGATCAGTCTGGCAAAGCCTTGGCAGTGGCCTGTACCTCAGTCAGGGCAGCAGTACCGCTGGAACCGTTGAAGCTATCGCGGTATCCGGAACCGATGTATACGCGGGCGGAACCTTCACTGCAGCGGGAGGAAGTACGGCTAACTATATCGCCAAATGGAATGGATCAGCTTGGCAAAGCTTGGGCAGCGGCCTCAATGGCGAGGTTCGTGCGATCGCGGTATCCGGAACCGATGTATATGTAGGTGGATTCTTCACTACTGCAGGCGGCAGCCCGGCCAAGTACATTGCCAGATGGGATGGCTCAAGCTGGCATAACGTTGGCTCCGGATTCAATGATGGACCCAACGTTCGCGTGGAAACGATCAAGATATCCGGAACTGATGTATACGTCGGCGGTAATTTTCCTGGAGCAGGAGATGTGCCCTTAAGCCATATTGCCAAATGGGATGGATCGACCTGGCAAGGTCTGGGGACCGGTCTAAGCGACACGGTTTGGGACCTTGCAGTATCCGGCAAGGATGTATATGCCGGAGGAGTCTTTATGAATGCGGGACCGCTTCGTGTGAAAAGTGTTGCCAAATGGAACGGATCAACCGCTGCGTGGGAAAGTATAGGCGGCCTTGGTACGGATGTGGAGGCAGGATTCGCATACGCTGTGACCAAATCCGCGACAGGTATTTACGTAGGTGGACAATTCACCGTAGCAGGCGGCATCCCAGCCAATTATATGGCCAAATGGGTTACAGGCAGCACAGATCCGGTCGTGACCAAGCCGGACCCGCCGACTGGAGTTACCGCGGCTGCAGGCAAAGGCTTAGCGACGGTAAGTTTTACACCTCCTGCTAATAATGGAGGTGGCACCATTACAGGCTATACGGTCACATCCAGTCCGGGTGGCTTCGTGGCAAGCGGGACAGCTAGCCCGATTACGGTAACAGGGCTTACCTACGGGATGGCATATACGTTCACAGTGACGGCATCGAACGAAGCCGGAACCTCTGTGCCATCAGCACCTTCTGGTTCCGTAACTCCAGACTCAACAGCAACCGTGCCGGATCCGCCGACGGGGATAAGCGCAGCGGCAAGCAACCAATCGGCAATGGTAAGCTTTACACCTCCTGCTAATGATGGGGGCAGCGCCATTACGGGTTATACGGTTACATCCAATCCAGAAGGCTTGACGGCTAGTGGAGCTAGAAGTCCGATTACAGTTACGGGATTAACCTATGGAACTGCGTATACATTCACGGTGACAGCGACGAATGGAATAGGCACATCGATCCCGTCAACGCCTTCAGGCGCTGTGTCGCCAGGAGGTCCTGCGGCAATAGTGCCGGATTCGCCGACAGGGGTAAGCGCAGCTGCAGGCAACCAATCGGCAACAGTAAGCTTTATACCGCCTCTCAATAACGGAAGCAGTGAAATAACCAAATATACCGTTACATCGAATCCGGATGGCTTGTCGGCAAGCGGCAACGTCAGTCCTATCACGATTAACGGGCTGAATAATGGAGTATCCTACACGTTCACGGTAACAGCAACCAATGGGGCAGGGACATCCGCACCATCCTCTGCTTCAGCATCCGTAACACCAAGGTTTCCGTCCAAGTCTTCATCCAAGTCATCAGGCTCTCCTTTGATTATTGCACCTGGGGCGCCAACAGAAGTAAGCGCAGCAGCGGGTGACGGCTCAGCCGTCGTAAGTTTTACACCGCCGACTAGCAACGGAGGCAGTGCCATTACTGGCTATATCGTAACATCCAGTCCAGGCGGCTTGACAGCAAGCGGGACAGATAGCCCGATTGCGATTACAGGGCTAAACAATGGAACGGCCTACACGTTCACGGTTACAGCGACTAATGGAGCCGGTACTTCCAGCTCGTCCGCAGCTTCCGCATCCGTCACGCCAGTCCCTTCTGCCCCAGCTGTGTTGCAGCACAAAGCCTACATATCGGGATTTCCCGATGGCACGTTCAGACCGGATAAAAGCGTCTCACGTGCAGAGATAGCAACCCTATTGTCTCGAGTATTCGATAAGGAAGATCAAGCAGCAGCAAAAGTATATACGGATGTCGAGTCCGGGTATTGGGGAAAAGCAGCGATAGACAAGGTGACTAGAATGGGGTTGATGCAAGGCTACGAGAATGATGCTTTCGTACCGGATAGAAGCGTCTCTCATGCGGAAATAGCCATTATCGTAGATCGTTTAAACATCCGCAAGGATGAGGTGGAGAAAATGCTGGGCCGAAATTCGACTGAAGCTGTAACCCGTGCCGAAGCCGTCACCCTTCTTAGTCGTTTGCTAGGCAGGCTTCCTCTGTCAGGAGCAGCGCAGAAGTGGAGCGATGTTCCGCTGCAGCATGGAAATTATGAATATATACAAGAAGCGTCCATCGACCATGCCTACGAGCTAAGCTCGGACGGCAAGGAGCATTGGCTTCCTTTTTAAACAGTCCTCAATAATGTTAAACTGGAGGGGACTATGTTTTTGAAAGTAAGGATGGAGCCATCGAGTGAATGTATACACCTTTATATGCCATGAGGATGAGAGAGAGCTGTGCAGCCTGGAGCTGCGCACCCTGTTTGGAGCCGAGCCCCGAGCCGGTTATATTCAATCGGACCGGTCCATTGATCCGAGCCGCAGTCCCTTCATCAAGCAGCGGCTTGCTGTGATGTACAGTGGCGGCAGCCTCGAAGAAATAGCGCATCAAGCAGAAGCGCTGGAGCTGGGGACTTCGACATTCAAGGTTACTTATGTCGAAGCTGAGGGCGCTGCTGCCTACGAGGAGCAGCGGTCGATTGAGCGGCAGCTTGGCGCGCGCATTCGCGGCAAGGCCGATATGCGTAAGCCGCAGCGCCTGCTCGGCGTGGCTTACGCGGAAGGGCGCTGGCTGTTCGGCGACTGCCGCAGCAGCGAAGCCGTATGGCTGCGGCATAATGCGAAGCCGCAGCATTATTCCACCGCGCTAAGCACACGTGTGGCTCGCGCAGTGGCGAATATCGCCGTGCCGCAGCCGGCGGGCGTGAAGGCAATCGATCCCTGCTGCGGCATCGGGACCGTGCTGATTGAGGCTCTATCGATGGGCATCGATATAGTCGGTCGAGACATTAACCCGCTGGCAGTGCGCGGCGCGCGGGCGAATCTACTGCATTACGGCTTCGCGGATACAGTGGCGATCGGAGATATCCGAGCGTTGACTGGCAGCTATGATGCGGCAATTGTTGATCTGCCGTATAATCTTTGCTCTAAGCTTTCCCAAGAGGAGCAGCTGGAAATGCTCCAAAGCGCGCGTCGATTAGCGCGCAGAGTGGTGATCATCGCTACGGATACCATCGATTCGGCCATTATGCAAGCCGGATTCACACTAACTGATCGGTGTGTCGTTAAGAAAGGGAACTTTTCGCGTCATATCATCTTGTGCTCATAATCTTCTGTTGCAAACAACCGCTCTCATGCAGCCACTAGTTGGCTCAAGTGTGCGGTTGTTTTGCATTTAAATTAATTTAAGTCCATGACACGAATATATTCGCGCAATAGGTTGGCTATCATCTGAATGGGGTTATAGTACCTTGTGAGGAATTATTTACAAGGACAAGTATAGTGCGATATGGACAAGCATATACTGCTAACAACTGCATATGTTAACGGACTAATTCAATATTTGGACGGGAGGTTTTGTTAATGAAACAGTCTTTGCTGCGCATATTGAACACGCTTTCACTTCTCGGAGTGCTTGTGGTGAATTGGCTTGCGGATGCGTTGCCTATCAACGGATTAACTACTGGGCAAATATCGGCTATGTATCCCGTACAGATTACACCAGCGCCTTATGCCTTTTCGATTTGGGGGCTGATTTATGCTCTGCTAATCGGTTTTGTCATCGTTCAATGGATGCCTAAGCTAAGGGAACGTGCAGAGGTGAAAAGTATCGGACCGTGGTTTGCGGTTAGCTGTTTGTTCAATGTGAGTTGGATTCTGGTGTGGCATTATTTATATATCACTACCTCTGTATTTGTGATGCTGGGCCTGGTGGTCTCCTTAATAGCCGTCTATTTATGTACAAGACCGTTCGGATGGTCGTCGGAGCCGTTGGTTCTATGGTTGCTACAAGTTCCATTCAGCATATATTTGGGCTGGATTTCTGTTGCAGCCATAGTTAATGCTGCAGCTGCTCTCTATGCGGCGCAATGGGACGGGTTCGGCATGTCCGGTACGGTGTGGACGGTGTTCTTAATACTTTTGGCATCGATTCTTACTCTTGCTGTGGGCTGGTTCTACACGGATCCTGCTTATGTTCTAGTACCTGTATGGGCGTTTATTGCCATAGGAGTAGCGAATCAAGGAAACAGCGCGATTGTTTATATGGGTGGGATTGCAGCCATTCTTCTGTTTGTTTTTGCCCTCTGTCTATTAGCAAGTAGAAAGCTCCAATGGAACAGGTCCGCTGTTGCGGGGTGAAGAGGTAGAGATTTGAGGGAAACTCGATTTTGTTTGATTGTTTACGTGCTCTTTTGACCTGAGATGCTTCCGCTTTAATAACACATGTTGAAGGCCGTGCCCTTGGGGGCATGGTCTTTTTGAATAATTTGCATGTTTTGGGGTGAGCGTAGCTTACCCCTTAAATTTTCTATGTCTTTGGGTTCATCTAACATGAAATCCGCTGACTAACGGAACGTCGATCCTCTATGGGTTGAAAACCCATCCCATTTCATGAAGTAGCGGAACTACGATGTGTTATTCCGACTTTTAATAGACTGAAATGCCATATTTACAACAAATAAGAGATCCTAGTTCCCTTTAGCTTGAATAATAACGTGAAAACAATGAAATAGCGCACCTCACTTCCGTCTAGCGAGTGATTGGCTGTACTAAAGGGGATGAAGGCACGCCAAAGCTTTAGCTTTGAAGGTACATATGGAATACTACGATGGGTAGGGCTGTGAATACCGGATGGAAGAACGATTAGGTAAGAAAAAAGGTGCAGGCCGCACCGCGTAGAACAAGAGGGGGAATCGGTATGGGGTGGAGAAACGTGAGTGTCCGCCCTATGGGGTTCGACTGATCACATGCAACGCCACAACGCGCGCTCGGGAGCCGCGCACGTTGGAAAGATACGTGTTCCTACCGCTACAAGCCTACCAATCCAATGAACACAATTTCAAGAGTGGTCGCGCGGATACCCACACCCGTTTCCTCCCCAGCACACCCACGTAGGAGGTTTAAACATAAAAGGACCGTCAATTTCCTGGCGATTTATTTTATAACATTAGCCAGAAAGTATAAGTTCGAACCGGAGGCTCACCTTTCTAATATTGCAAGAAAAACCACCGCTAAGACACGAATGTATCTCCTCGATAGTTTCGAGTAGAAAACTATGTTTGACCGAGCGTGGGAGATAGCGGTAGTGATGGTTAGCTGGAATTTCTGGAGTTAATTCTCCGTTTCATATCCCTATTAAGGAGCTTAACAGGAAAAGCTCCATCTATATACAGCGTCATTGAGTGAAAATGCCGTGGGTGATGAAATTAGCATGAGGTTTTCCCGTTACTTGACCCGTTGGACCGACTTTGCACTATAATAGCTGGAGGTTTTCCAGCTACTCATGGGTCCATTGCAAGGCGCCGCCGTGATTAAACCTTAGCAGGAAAAAAAGGATAACCACGCTGTCTGTGGAATACCATTAAGTTAATGTACAGCGAATAATCAAGTTTGTACTCGTTAACTTTTATAATAATATTTTACCGTTTTGAGGTGTTGAGCATGCCGGATTGGTCCTATCAAACATTATTTCGCCCTGTCTTGTTTCAACTGCCATCCAAGCTGGCACGTGATTTCACGTTGAATGCAATGGGTGCCCTAAGTCGGCTTCCAAGCGGAAGCTTTGTGATCCGGACGTTGGGACATATGGAAACCGAGCCTCTCTTGGAAACAAAGCTGTCGGGGATAACGCTAAAATATCCTGTAGGGCTATCAGGAGGCTTAGATACTCGGGGAACTGCACATAGAGCATTAGCGCAGTTCGGCTTCGGTTTTATCGAGATTGGGCCGATTACTATACAACTATCGGTTTCAGACCAACAAATCCTGCGTGATGTGGAGAAGGAAGCGATCCTCTACCCTGATGATAGCGTTAATGAAGGGCTTGACACCACTATACAAGCGATGCGAAAGAATCAGGGACATACACTTCCGCTAATGTTTCGCATTAGAAGCGCGCCTGGATTGCTGCCAGAGGAAGCACTGGAGGAGCAGCGGCTGCTTATGGAGAAGCTTTCGCCATATGCTTCCGCATTTTATATTGAGCTTCACAGCTGTACGAATGGAGCGGCAGAACAGACCGCCACATATTTAGAAGCGGTTTTGAGGCTTGGCGATTCGCTTTCAGACCCGAAGCCGATGCTTCTGTATATCCCGCTCGATTACCCCAACGAAGAGCTGCACATGTTGCTGAGCTTGCTCCGCATAGATAGATGGTGCGGGATCGTCATTGGGGACATGCGCAAAACGATAGAAGGGTATGTGACTGGAAAAGAGAGTAAACCGCTATGCATGGATAAGGTGGCTCTCATACGCCGATTATGGGGTCAACATCTGCCCGTTATTGCAACCGGAGGTATTCATGAGCCGCAGGATGCGCTTGACCTAAGACAGGCGGGAGCTACTTATGTCCAGCTGCACAGCGGCTTGGTGTATGCAGGTCCGGGACTTCCGAAACGGATCAATGAAGCTGTGATCTATGAGCAGATCAAAAATACGCAGCCGCCTGAAAGTCCATCCTTCTGGTTCAACTGGGGTTGGATGTGCCTGCTGGGAATCGGTATGATAATCGGCGGCTTGCTGGCCTGGATTATAGCGGCAACGAGTGTCGTCCTTCCTTACGATGTTTCTTTTCTTGGCATGGCTGTCTCCGCACTGGAAGAAGCCAATCCATTCGTGCTCCAATTCATGTCTCATGATCGGGTTACTTTAGCCGGAACGATGATATCCATTGGTGTCATGTACTTTCAGTTATCCCGACATGGTCTTCGCAAGGGGCTTCACTGGGCCAAAACAGCGCTGATGACCTCCTGTTTGTTCGGGTTCAGCAGTTTTTTTCTATATTTGGGGTATGGTTACTTTGATCCGCTTCATGCACTGGCTGCGGCTATTCTGCTGCCTATGTTCATACTGTCAATGCGAAGAAATGTGGAGCTGCCCTCCTATGATCCTCCGAATGTATTGAATAACCGGCTTTGGAAGCAAGCACAATGGGGGCAGCTGATGTTTGTTGTGCTGGGCTTCTCACTGGCTATCGGAGGTATAGTTATTGCCCTCGTTGGGATAACGAAGGTATTTGTCCCGCAGGATCTGGCCTATTTATGCGCCTCACCTGAAATGCTGCAAGCGATTAATGAAAGGCTGCTTCCTCTGATTGCACATGATAGGGCTGGCTTCGGCGGAGCGTTATTCGCCAGTGCTTTATCTATATTAACTGCGGCGCTATGGGGGGTGAACCAGGGCCGGCGCTGGTTGTGGTGGGCTTTTTTGATCGGCGGCATGCCCGGCTTTATTGCAGGCTTCAGTGTTCATTGGCATATTAACTATACAGATTTCATCCATCTTCTACCGGCCTATTTTGCCTTTCTAGTCTATTTAATTGGTTTGGTTTTACTGTATCCTTATTTGATGTATAAGCCGACAGACCAATAATCATACTGAAAAAAGAGCATCCTTCTACAGTAGGGAGAGATTATGTCTAAATCTCGTCCACGAGCAGGGTGCTTTTTGTATTATTTCGGACATAATAAAAAGCAGTTCTTGACAATGATAATGATAACCATTATCATTTAAAGTGTAAGGAACATTTGCAAGCAGTCATAACTAGCTTATGATGCTGGTTCCGTTAAAGCGGAACATGGAGTTGCTTACGATGCTGGTTTCGATATAGCGAAACCCTTAGGAGGAATGTACATGCCGGCGATTTTGGTAGTAGGGGCCGATCATTTAGGAAATATGCCAGAGCAATTAGCTAATATAGGTTTTGATGAGGTTATGCATATGTCAGGACGTAAATGCCAGATGGTTCGTAAAGGTATTCCCGACCGGATCAATGCCGTGCTGGTGCTGACCGACTATATCAATCACAATTTGACTAAAGTAATTAAACAACAAGCCAAGGAACAGGATGTTCCGATTTATTATGCCAAACGCTCCTGGTGTTCGGTTCAGAAAGCTTTATGCTCCTGCACAATGGAATGCGAATTAGCTAAAAATAACAAGCACTAAACGGCACGCTAATCATGTCCAAGCAGTAGTCCCATACCCTGAATAGGGCTGTACGGTCTGTCTGGACATGAGGTATAGGTATTACATAGAATAGACTTCCAACACATGTGAATGCTGGATGCTTGTTGAGGCGCTGCCTCATTTACTACAATAGCGCTTATTTCTGCATAAAAGAATGAGAACGGTATTGAAGAGGCGAAAATCCGGTAATCTTTTTAAACAATCTGCAAAAATACGAAAAATTAGGAATACCTACACTAACTCCAACTTGCTCAATTGGGGTTGTTTCTGTGTTTAACAGCCAGCATGCCTGACGGATCCGACGCGACATGAGGTAATCGGTGATACTGCTGCCGGTTTCGGAACTGAATAGATGAGAGACATGATGCTTGGATAAATGCAGTTCTTTGGCCAATATATCGAGATCAAAAGGAGCCGTATAATTCATTTCAATCCATTGCATGATTTTCTCGGAGTGACGTTCAGAACGGATGGGAGCGTTTTCTGTAAGTGCATTTTCATGCCATAATCTGCGGATTCGGTCTAATATTTGTATGGTCATCAGCGATGCAGCCTCGTAATACTCTGTGTCGGATTGGCTTAAGTGTTTGTCGAAGAAGTGACTGAGAATTTGCAGAATAAATGCTTCGTCGGATTCATCTGCGGTAATCACTTGATTAGTAAGAGTGCCTTTCCATAAATGCTCGAAAAATCGGTTTACGGCAGGGAACATTTTTATATAAGCTACCAAGACGGTAGGCTCAAATTTAAGCACGGAGCGTTCATAAGGACAATCTTTGCTCACTTCAAAATGTACCCTATGCAGCTGGAACGGCTGAAGGCACAGAATGCTGCCTGCTTCGAGGGTATACATCTTTTGATTTAATACCGCATGGCCCCGGCCACGATGAACGATCAGCAATTCGATGCCTTGATGGTAATGATAGAACCCTATGTACTCCTCGCAGTAATTTTTATATTGAAGATAAAACGGGTTTTTATCCAGCTGAAATTGCGCCAACAGCAAAATAACCGCATCCTCTCCCAATGATATAAAAACATCGCAACACAGTACTATTTTGACACAATCAAATATAACTGTACACCATTGAAATTTGTTATTCTATGAGTAACGCCGCTCCAGGCAGAAACGGTAATCCATTCCATTAGCACCATGTTGTGAAAGGACAGTATGGGGGAGCTGCGTTCACAATGATGTGATTATCCAAAAGGAGACGGATCGTATGACGACTACGGTACAGGATTTAGTAACGGATGCTGAGTACACTCGTATTTTGGATGGAGTTAACGATTTATTGAAGGAAACCTATCATATTCCCGATAGCAAATCGGCCTGGGTTTTAAATCAAAGCCACGACAGGGTAGATGATTATTTATTCGACTATTCATCCTATGTAGCCTTAGTTAAGGAGACACGTAATTATATACGGGATACGTTTGAAAACCAGTTTGAACAGAAGGTTCAGAAGGAGCAGGAACAGACGAAGCGGATGATTAATGATGCTGCAGCATGGCTTGCCTTCGAATGCGTCAAATGCTATTTTGAAAAGCGTTTATGGAAATAATAATCGAAAAAACCTCTCCTTCCGCTTTTTCCACGGGATGAGAGGTTTTTTTGTGCTTGTTTATTTGGGCAAGGGGATGCTCGCTTCCGCAAGCTTTTCCATGCTTCGGTTAAAAGCGGTGATAGCCAACGGCTGGGATGGATCAAGCTTGGAAAAATCAAGCTCCATCTCCCAAGGCAGCTCGTACGTTATGCCCAGTTGCTTTCCGTCCTGATAATAGGCGATGGCAAACGGATGCTTGCTCTGAGGCATCGATACATGGGTAAACACCGTATGCTTGCCCTGCAGCTTTGAAGCTTGGGACCATGGAATGTAGTTCACATTTTCATTGGTACGCGCACCCTCTTCAACGTGGCTCAAGAATAGGTCGTCTTGGATGGATCGCCTGTAGAGCAGGTCCGCAAAAGGGTTCTCTCCAAGATCGTAAACCGCATCCATCTTGCTGCGAATGGCACGTTCCTTGCCGAAGTTAAAATAAGTGATAGCTTTTACCCGAGGGTACATCCGGGCTAAATAACCATAGAGGTCCCCAAGCTGTCCTTCCGCCCAACGCTCATAGCTTTGGTTGGTCGTCAAATTATAATGCGAGACGGCTCCTTCCGAGATCATAATAGGTTTGCCGGGAAATTTGCCGCTTAGCGGTTGAAACGATTGAAGGAATCCGCTCTTGTCATTCACTGTATCCCCAGGGCCTCCAACTGCATAGAGTGAGTAGCCGATCCAATCAACGTACTCGTCACCAGGATAATAGTCATCGATATTGTCCATAGGCATGAAATTTGGCGACCAAACCATAACGACATTCGGCGCTTCTTCTTTCATAATTTTATGGATGAGGCGGAATTTCTCAATGTATTTCTTTGGATTACCGTGCCATGGCACCCAAGCTCCATTCATTTCCGAAGCGTAGCGAAGAAATACTGGAATACCGGATGCCTTGGCTTCTCGAGCGAAGGTTCTCACATATTCATCGTCTTGCACATCGTCCAGTCCATATCGAGGCTCCCAACCTATTTGTAAGGCGCCGCCCAATGCTTTTACCGTTTCAGCTGTTTTTACCGGGAAATAGGAGGTAGGGTTGGTTTGAACCTTCCTCCATCCAACATAGGATAAGTAAATCGCGTGCTTGCGCCCATAGACGGATTCAATGTTGTTCATATTAAACGCAACGCGTTTATCTGCCCCGAGCATACCTAAGTAAACACCGGATTGTGGTTCGAATTTGGCAGGCGTAGGGGACGCTGCTGATGGGACGCTAACGTAAGGCTCTAGCGTAACCGCCTGCAGTTCAGCCGCAGTTGGCTCGAAAGCAGTCGACGCTGCTGAGGAGGAATCGCGAGCCAAGTATTGATTGCTTAGCTGATCAGCAGCAATGGCTTGCTCCAGCTCATTTACGCTTCTATGATAAGCGGCTTTGCGGCTGACCAAATCGGCCGCTGCACGCCATTCGTTTTTACTCACCGTATCCGCCAGTTGTTGATCCCACCAAGCTAACGTTTGGGTAGCTGCACTAACCGCAATGGGTTCGGCTTCAATCAGTGGACTAATCAATGGAACCGAATCTTTATTTAGATGGGACTGTACAATGTACACAATATAAGCAGCAAACAAAGAGGCAACTAGCAGCGAGATTTTCCTCATTCGTACATTCCTCCGGCGGGTGATAGTTTCTTCACCATTATACCGTATAACATAAGCGGCGAATGCAGAAATATGAGGAAATAATCAGGTTCTGTTTGAAGAACGTTCTGCACGAATAAAAGCTATGAACTTTCTGGCATCCTCATGGCTTAGCTCGCGACCATCCAGTGTGAGAGTAAACTCTTCTAATAGGTGATCATCCGAAAATGCCAACCGTTTCACAAAGGTTTGGATATCTTTATTACTGAGAATGAAAATCCCCCTCTTTCCGATCCTTTTCATCGCTTGATATGACCCCCATTTGAGCAATATCTGATTGGTTTATTATGATACCTTATGTATCTCTAGAGCGCACAATCTTAGTTTTTTACGAATAATGATACTTTTTGTATCAATATATTCTCGCATGAAATGACTTGAATTTCAATCATTTTTCAAAAAAGTTAGGCAACTGACAAATGAAAAAAAGCTGATCCCTTTAGCAGGAACAGCCTCTTGTTTGGTTTTGTAAAAAGATAGTTAACCCATGGATCGTTCCGCACGAATAAATGCAATGAAACGTCGCGCTTCTTCTATAGTTAATGCTTTACCGTCAATAGTTAAATTGAATCTTTTCAAAATTTCCTGATCGGATAACTCCAGACTGTCAGTGAAAGCACTGGTTTCGAGGTACACAGACGCTTTGGGATCCTTGGTTCGACTCAATAAATAATCAACAGATACGTTGAAGAAGTTGGCCAGCTTTTGCGTTGTTTCATGGTCGGGCTCTCTGCGGTTATTTTCATAATGGGAAAGAGAGGCACGGGTAATTTCTAATTTGCGCGCTAGTTCTTCCTGAGTCAGCTTTTTTTCATTACGAAGCTCGACGATTCGATTACCGAAGTTCACGTTGTACCTCCTAACCTATAAGGTAATCTTATCACTAATTATACATTACTTTTTGCATTCTAATCAATAAACATGGAAACGTAATGGGGGAATTATGTCGATATATTAACTATCCCTTCTGTGGAAGCTTGACGAAACTACGGAAGGGTCCGAATGTTTGAGAGATATGGGTACTTGATTTGGAAAATAATACTCTATATAGAACTGTTGAGCAAACTGCAAGAAGTGGCTGTACATAAGGAAAAATGATGATTTAGGCTGATTTTTTCCTGATGAGATGGACAAATATGTATTTGTGAAAGGTTATAGTTTCGACAAAAATAATAGCAATTAAGTTTAAACCAATCCCATCAAGTGACACTTTTTTTTATGTGCGTTCGTTATAATAGTGTCTAAAAGATTCTTATCATTAAGTAATTCAAAGATGGAGAGTGGAGAAGCCAATGGAACGAACAAAGACGAGTCTAGATATCCGCTTAATTCTGAAGCAGCTTAATATTCCAATTGAAAAATATGAGCAGTGGAATCGCATGGATCATACTAGCAAGACAGAGCCGCTCTCACTACAATACCCTGATGCCTGGAATTCAACAGAGCCTTCGCTTCGCCGGCAGAAAGCCTGAGCTGCCAGCAGCTGCATCATGCCAAATAATATACATAATGCGAGTTGTCCTCTCATAGCTTCATAGTGTTATAGACAAAGCTTTGTCTTGAATGATATGATTGCACTGGACAACTCAATATTTTATTAAAAGAGGTGCTGTATGTAGACAGTTTTTTCTTCTACAGCTTAATAGGGAAGCCGGTGAGAATCCGGCACGGACCCGCCACTGTAAGAACACCGATTCGGATGAGTCGGTACATGTTCCGATAATGTTGCCACTGGAGCCCATCGGGCCAATAATCCGGGAAGGTAGTCGGAGGATGCTGTTCTAAGTCAGGAGACCTGCCTGCTTTGAAAACACTGTTGACCTACGAGGATTTGGGGAGGTGTTAGAAATCCGCTTACCTTTTGTAAATAAGGCACTGTTATCGTCTGGTGTTTTTTATGGTCTGCGATGCCCAAGCATTTCTAACACATATGTTGGAAATGCTTTTTTTGTCGTTTCTGAAAACGTTACAAGCTGATGTCCGTAGGTGCCGAGGGCTTATCTAAAATTAAGAAATTTGCAAGAACCTGAAGAAGGAGAGCGGAGTTTGGGCAGTATCTACATGAGCACCGGACTTCGAAGGTGAATGCAAGCTTTCTGAGATACTTCGTGAAGAAAAGGGGACTTATTGAACCGCCTCTAAAAGAAATAAAGATTTGCTGCCGGTGTGAATTTAAAAGACTTGTCAGTTCCAGATGATTATATAATTAAGGAAAGGATGTGTGTTGGATGGCGGGAAAATTGCTTATTATCGGCTTCGGGCCGGGAAGCTTTGAGCATATTACCAAACGGGCTCGTGAAGCGCTCCAGGAGAGCGAGGTAATTATTGGCTATAACACCTATGTGGACCTGATTCGCGGGCTGTTGACCGATCAGGCGATTGTCCGTACAGGGATGACTGAAGAGGTTAGCCGTGCTCAAGAGGCGGTAAGACAGGCGGAAGCGGGGAAAAAGGTTGCTGTAATCTCCAGTGGTGACGCAGGTGTGTACGGGATGGCCGGACTTGTGTATGAGGTGTTGATGGAACAAGGCTGGCGTAGAGAGGGCGGCGTTGAAGTTGAGATTATTCCGGGTATCTCAGCAATCAACTCCTCTGCTTCATTGCTCGGAGCACCTGTCATGCACGATGCCTGCACCATTAGTCTGAGCGATCACTTGACACCATGGGAGCTTATTGCGAAACGCGTCGATGCCGCAGGTCAGGCCGATTTCGTAATTGCTTTGTATAATCCGCGCAGCGGCAGGCGTACCCGGCAAATTGTAGAGACGCAGCGAATTTTGCTGAAGTACCGTTCGCCGGAAACACCTGTAGGGATTGTGAAAAGCGCCTACCGGGAGCGGGAGCATGTAGTGGTGACGAATTTGCGCGATATGCTTGATCATGATATCGGCATGCTCACTACGGTTATCATCGGGAACTCTTCTACCACAGTGTATGATGGATTGATGATTACACCGCGCGGATACCAGCGCAAGTATACTTTGGGAGCGGATGTACAGCCGCTCCGTCCGCATCAACGGCTGCAGCAGGAGGCGGAGCCTTGGGCGCTGAAGCAGTGGGATTCGGAGCCAGTCGATGACGGCGATGAGGACTGGGCCTTTGAGGAGGACGACGATGCCGATGAGGCAGAGGCGGTCGTTAAAGCGCCGGAGCGCGGAAGCGGTACGGTAGCGGCTGCTGCTGCGGGGCGTGAGGTCACGCCTGGTGGCGGGGGCGGTACGCTAGCGGTAAGCGCTGAGCCCGAGGCAGCGCCTGGACGCGGAAGCGGTGCGGTAGCGGTGGCTGCTGCGGAGCGTGAGGCCACGCTCGGTAGCGCAGGCGGTACGCTAGCGGTAGGGGCAGAGCGCGAGGCGGTGCCTGGACGCGGAAGCGGTTCAGCAGCTGCAACGCCGCTGCTGCTGGCGCTGGAGGCGCTGCAACTTGCGGCGCGCGGCAAGGGCGAAGCCGTGGACAGCAGCGTTGAAGCTGCGGCTGGGGGAGCTGCTGCGTTGGCCGGATTATTCCGGCAGCAGTCGATTTTTGAGCTGGCGGTTAGCCCGGGCGTAGCCGACAAGAAGTTTACAGCCAAGCAGATGATTACATTGGCTGATGTTGTAGGTGAGAAGGGGTCGATGGAATATACCCCGCATCATCAAATGATTTTGCGTATACCTACGGAAAATCCTGAGGAAATTACGGCAAGACTGCGCGGCGAAGGGTTTCTCTTGGCTCCAATCGGAGATGTGGCGCAAATTAAAGCTTGTGATTTTTGCAATGGAGAGAAGGGCGAGGCTATACCATATGCAGAATCACTGCAGCAAAAGCTCGGTGGCATGAAAGTGCCCAAGGAGCTGCGGATCGGGTTGAATGGCTGCGGAATGGCGTGCTATGGGGCTGTGAATGAAGATATCGGCATCGTATATCGCAAAGGGAAGTTCGACTTGTTCCTGGGGGGCAAAACCGTAGGCCGTAATGTACATCCTGCGCAACCTGTAGCGGAAGGAATTGATCCTGACCGTTTGGTGGAGACAATTGAGCGTATTGTACATCGGTTTATTAAAGAAGGACATCCCAACGAACGATTCCATAAATTTTTTAAACGAGCGAAGGAACTTGAAGGCTACCGTCATCAGGATATGCCTGCTTTTACAATAGAAAATGCGATTTGTGGGGATTAAAGCTAGCATGCAGTAACACGGGAGGAGTTTGCGGATGAACGCGGTATTATTTGTGGGACATGGAAGCAAGGATGCGGAGGGGAACGAGGAAATCCGTGTTTTTGTAAGATCAGTGGCTGAAGGACTTGAGAATTTGATGGTGGAGACTTGTTTCCTGGAGTTTGAATCTCCAACTATTATGCAAGGAATAGATAAATGCGTCAGACAAGGAGCGTCAAGGATAGCGGTTGTCCCTATCACATTATTTTCTGCGGGGCATGCCAAAATCCATATTCCTGCGGCGATAGACGATGCTAAATTGCGTTACCCGGCTATTGAATTTACATATGGCAGACCCATTGGAGTCCATCAGCAGGTGCTAGATATCCTCACTTCCAGACTTGAATCTGTAGGTCCTTTGAACGAACTTGGGCTTAATCAGGAGCAAGGTCTTGAGGAAACAGCTGTACTTGTAGTTGGCCGGGGCAGCAGTGACGCTGATGCAAACAGTGATTTGTTTAAAATCTCCCGACTATTTTGGGAAAAATTAAAGGTAAAATGGGTTGAAACGGCATTTATCGGGGTAACGGCTCCTTTAATGGATGAAGGTGTAGAGCGATGCTTGAAGCTGGGGGCGCGCAGAGTTATTATTTTACCTTATTTCTTATTCACAGGTGTATTAATTAAAAGGATGGAGAACATGTTAGAGCAGTACTCGGAGCGTTATCCTGAGCTCGAATTTGCACTGGCTGATTATTTCGGCTTTCATCCGACATTGAAAAATATTTTGCAGGAGAGAGCGCTTGAAGCTGTCCAGGGTGAGTCCAAAATGAACTGTGACATGTGCCAATATCGATTGGCAGCGATGGAGCATATCGATCATCACCATCATCATGACGATGACCATCACCACGATCATGGTCATGATCATAGTCACGACCACAGTCATGATCACAGTCACGACCACCACGGTCACGAGCACAGTCACGAGCACAGTCATGATCACGATCACGACCACAGTCATGATCACGACCACAAGCACGAGCACGGTCATGATCACAAGCATGATCATAGTCACGAGCACGGTCATGATCACGAGCACAGTCACGAGCACGGTCATGATCACGAGCACAGTCACGAGCATGGTCATAATCACAGTCACGAGCACAACCACAACCACGATCATGATCACAAACATGAGCATGTTCACGCACATGACTCCAGTAATAATAAATCAAAGTAATAATACGCTGTTTAAAAGCGATAAAACTGCATCTGTACTTAAATAATCGCAAGGAGGGACTTTCATGATACTGGTTATGGCCGGAACTAGTGATGCCCGCGAGTTGGCGTTGCGCATTCATCAGGCAGGCTATACTTTGCTGACTACTGTAGTAACTGACAGTGCTGCCAAATCGATGGAGGAAGCAGGCTTGCCGGTTCTCATCGGACGTCTGGCTGCCGAAGCTATTGCTGCATTGGTACGGGAGAAGGGAATCCGTACCATCGTTGACGCAACGCATCCATTTGCCGAAGAAGCGTCCAAAAATGCAATAGCCGCAGCTCAAGAAGCAGGAGTGCCGTACATCCGCTATGAGCGCGACCGTTTGACGATTGAAGGGCATCCGCTCATTACATTCGTAGATGATTATGAGCAAGCGGCAGAGCAGGCAGCAGCGCGTAAAGGCGTTGTTATGCTGACAACGGGTAGCAAGACGCTGCATATTTTTGCCAAGCGACTGCTCGGTCTGCCGGACACGACGTTGGTTGCGCGGATGCTTCCGCGCAGGGATAATATGGAGAAATGTGAAGAGCTCGGACTTGAGCAAAAAAATATAGTAGCAATGCAGGGGCCTTTTTCCAAGGAGCTGAATAAGGCGCTTTACTCACATTACAATGTGACATTGATGATAACAAAGGAAAGCGGAAAGGTCGGCGCGGTGGATGAAAAGCTGGAGTCGGCACTTGAGCTGGGGATTGAATCTATCATTATTGGGCGCCCGTCAGTGGAGTACGGTTTGCACTTTGGCGATTTCGACAGTGTAGTAAATAAATTAAACGAACTTCTACAGGAGGCGTAATATATGGATTTTGGTACGGAGTTTAAGCCATTGACGGTTCAACCGCAAGAGATTGAGGAGGAAAGCTTCCGTATGATTACGGACGAATTGGGCGAGCATCCTTTCACAGAGGAGCAGTACCCTGTCGTTCAGCGGGTTATTCATGCATCCGCAGATTTTGATCTGGGGCGCAGTCTCGTTTTCCATAGAGATGCTATTCAAGCGGGGATTCAAGCGGTTCGAGCTGGAAAACCCATTGTAGCAGACGTACAAATGGTACAGGTAGGTATTAGCAAGCCGCGTTTAGCCAAGTTTGGCGGGGACGTTAAGGTGTATATATCTGACCCTGATGTAATGGAAGAAGCTAAACGCCTGAATACGACGCGAGCTATCATTTCGATACGCAAAGCGATTCTTGAATCCGACGGCGCTATTTATGCAATCGGCAACGCACCGACAGCGCTGCTGGAGTTAATCCGCTTAGTTAAGGTAGGCGCTGCTAAGCCTGGCCTGGTGATCGGCGTTCCCGTTGGATTCGTATCTGCAGCGGAGTCGAAGGAAGAACTGGCTAAGCTGGACATTCCGTTTATTACGAATATCGGACGTAAAGGTGGCAGTCCGGTTGCCGTTGCAACGGTCAATGCGATTTCCTTAATGGCGGAACGGTTAGGGTAAACTGCTATGACAGCTGATAAAACGGGCAAGGCAGACAATCCGGATAAAGCTGGGAATATGGACTTAGCAATGGAGTCAGACAAGTCTTCAAATGAGGTAAGCAAACCAAGTAAGTCAGATAATGCAAGCGAATCAAAAAAGTTAGACGATGCAAGCGAACCAAGCGAATCAAAAAAGTCTGATAAGGCTGTAAACCCAAGAAAATCAAACCAAGCAGAAGATAGCGCAGCCAAAGAAGAGAAGCCGTTACGGCATGGTTATACAACAGGCTCCTGCGCGACGGCGGCGACGCAAGCGGCACTAACAGCATTAATCCTGCAGGAGAGCCAGCTGCATGCGACAATTCGAATACCGATTGGTGAGATTGTGACTTTCGAAATTGTTCGCTGTGAGTATGAAGCGGAGCGCGCAGAAGCAGAAATTATCAAGGATGGCGGCGATGACCCGGATGCAACACATAAAGCGAGAATTATTTCCGAGGTCAGCTGGCGTTCTGAGCCAGGCATCGAGCTTGATGGGGGAATCGGTGTAGGCCGAGTTACGAAGCCGGGGTTACCCGTGCCAGTCGGTGAAGCTGCCATTAACCCTGTACCGCGTAAAATGATTCGGCAAGCTACAGAAGCTGTACTTAACCAGTATGGGTTAGACAGGGGAGTTCGGGTTGTTATTTCCGTGCCGGATGGTGAGGAAATTGCCAAAAAGACATTGAATGGAAGACTTGGAATTCTTGGTGGGATTTCGATCCTTGGTACAAGAGGCACTGTGGTGCCTTTTTCCACTTCTGCCTATAAAGCAAGCGTCGCCCAAGCTATTCGTGTCGCGGTTACTTGCGGATGCAGTCATTTGGTGCTGTCTACAGGTGGTCGTACTGAGAAGTATGGGATGGACATGTACCCGGATTTATCAGAGGAAGCGTTTGTCGAGATGGGGGATTTTATTGGTTTTGCTCTTCAGCAAGCGAGAAGACAAGGAATCCGAAAAGTTACTCTGGTTGGAATGATGGGGAAATTCTCGAAGGTAGCACAGGGCGTTATGATGGTGCATAGTAAAAGCGCGCCCATAGACTTCGGTTTCCTGGCGCAGGTTGCAACAGAAGCAGGGGCATCCCAAGAGCAAGCAGACGCCATTCTGGGCGCCAATACTGCCGCATTGGTTGGCGATTGGATGCAGGAATGGGGCTACAGCGACTTTTTTGAGCTCCTGTGTACCTATTGCTGTGACGCTGGCCTGCGGGAAGTCGGAGGCGGCATGGAAATCGAAACCGTAATTATTTCCATGAAGGCCAACTTGTTGGGAAGCGCACGAATTGAAGCCTGACCAACGAAATATTGCAAGTGAATGGGGTTCGACTGACCGCCATGCAATGCCGCAATGCGCACCTGGGATTCTCGCGCGTTGGAAAATACTCCTGGGCTGGTTATAAGAGACCTGCTTGAGCTGGTGAGGGATTGGAACAGTCGGCGAGGTGATTTATGATGGGAATTTTTGGGTGCTGCTCGGAATCGGAAAAGTAACAGGAATAAAAGTAACAGAAAAAAAAGTAACAGGAAAACCTCCTGCTATTTCAGATAGATTTCCCATAGATAGAAGATTAGCTGGAAAACGTCCTGGTAATTTTCTACTTTTATAGAGAAATGACTGAAATTGATGCAATTAGAGGGAGCTTTTCCAGCTAAACAGATAATGAAGCGTAAAACAGCTGAAATAGCTGCATGTTTTCCTGTTAATTTGTCTGAGATCGGTGTCCGGGATCGGTCATAAAGCGATAAAGTGTTTGTAGTGGATTGGGGGGAATGGACAGGATGAATCAACAGTACGTGCCGGGTGGTGGCAAGGCAAGTAACAGTAAGCCAAAGGTCATAGGCATCGGAGATAACGGCCGAGACAGCTTGCTGCCGCTGTATCTCGATTGGATAGCACAAAGCGAGGTGCTTGTAGGCGGGGAGCGTCAGCTCGAATTTTTTCCTGAGTATCAGGGAGAGAAGGTAGTGCTGAAGGGCGGCTTGAAAGAGCTCGCATCCCAACTAAAGGCAGGAGCGGAGCAGGGGCGAAGAACGGTTGTGTTAGCTTCAGGTGATCCGTTATTTTATGGAATAGGCGGGTATTTGAGCTCCAAGCTTGAGGTTGAAGTGTACCCTAATTTGAGCTCGATTCAATTGGCTTTTGCACGTATGGGTGAAAGCTGGCAGGATGCTGAGCTCATCAGTGTTCATGGGCGAAGCATCAAGGGGCTGGCTCAGCGTATAGATGGGAAACGGAAGGTAGCTTTATTAACCGACGACACTAATAATCCTGCGGCTATTGCAGCTTATTTGCTTTCTTTTGGGATGACGGAATATGAGGTTTTTGTTGCAGAAAATTTGGATGGTTCTGAAGAACGCACCGGCTGGTACGGATTGCAGGAGCTGGCAGCCATGGCAGCGGGGGCCTTCTCCTCATTAAATGTGGTCATTCTTAAACATAAAGCCGATGCAGCCTCCACGCTGCCAGATTGGCCGCTTGGGATTGATGACGAGCTGTTTGCGCAGCGCAAGCCGGATAAAGGCTTAATCACGAAAAAAGAAATCCGTGTGCTGAGTATTGCGCAGCTGGGGCTTCGGCCGAATAGTATCGTATGGGACATCGGCACCTGCACAGGCTCGGTTGCTATTGAGGCAGCGAGAATTGCGCGTCAGGGTGAAGTGTATGCCATTGAGAAAAATGAAGGCGACCTACAAAATTGCTTGGAAAATATGCATCGTTTTCGTACGGATATCACAGCTGTTCAGGGGCGTGCACCTCAAGGGCTGGAAGCTTTTCCAGACCCGAATGCCGTGTTCATTGGCGGCAGCGGAGGGGAAATGAAAGAGCTGCTTCACGTATGCTGCAGTCGATTGCAGCCTGGCGGCAGAATTGTGCTGAATGCGGCAACTATAGAAAATTTATATGAAGCAAACCGGACGTTCGCTGAGGAAGGCTTTGCTACAAGCATTACTTTGGCGCAAATATCGCGCAGCAAACCTATTTTGGATATGACCCGATTCGAAGGCTTGAATCCTATTTATATTATAACGGCACAGCATAAAAAGCCCGACAGCAGTACGACTGGGGAAAAGGAGACTAAAGCAGGTGAGTAATTTAGGTGTTTTATATGGTTTGGGCGTTGGTCCAGGCGACCCGGAATTGATTACTGTCAAAGCTTTTAGAATTTTGAAGGAATCGCCAGTGATTGCCTACCCTCGCAAAAAAAAGGGAGCCAAGAGCTACGCGCTCGCTATTACGGAGCTTTATGTAAATACGGAAGAAAAGACAATGATCGGACTGACCTTCCCGATGACCAGAGATCGCGAAGCCTTGGAGATGCAGTGGAATAAGACAGTGGATTCCGTCTGGGAGCATATTCGGCAGGGGAAGAACGTTGCTTTTGTAACCGAAGGCGATCCGATGATATACAGCACATTTATTCATTTGATGCGGCTTATGAAGGAGCGTCATCCGGAGGTGGATATAATTTCCATACCGGGTATCTCCTCGATCAATGCGTCTGCATCCCGTTTGGGCATCCCGATGGCTGATGGCGATGAGCAGATTGCCATTGTCCCTGCAACGGATGATTATGACACGATGCGGCATGCGATTGAGTCTCATGATTGTATTGTTTTCATCAAGGTAGCCAAGGTAATCGATCTGATGATACGGGTGCTAAGTGATCTTGGTTTGGTGGACAAAGCAGCGGTGCTGACGAAGGTTACCTCCTCGGAGGAAGAGATTTGGCGCAATATTATGGAGCTTAAGGGTCGTGAGCTGGAATATCTTACGTTAATGGTGGTGAGAAAATAATGAAAATTTATATTATAGGTGCGGGTCCGGGGGATCCTGATTTGATTACGGTAAAAGGTCTTCGTATTTTGCAGGAGGCTGACGTTGTGTTGTATACGGATTCGTTGGTGAATGAGGAGCTGATCGCCAAGGCTAAACCTGAGGCTGAAATTTTGAAAAGCGCAGGGATGGATCTGGAGGAAATGGTCCGGGTGATGGTGGATCGCGTCAAGGAAGGCAAAATGGTGGCGAGAGTTCACACGGGGGATCCTGCTGTGTTCGGGGCGATCATGGAGCAGATTGCTCTTTTGAAAAAGGAAGGCATCGGCTACGAAATCATTCCAGGTGTGAGCTCGGTATTCGCCTCGGCAGCGGCTGTTGGTGCGGAGCTGACTATTCCGGAATTAACCCAGACGCTGATTCTAACCCGTGCGGAAGGCCGGACACCGGTACCTGAGCTAGAGAAGCTGAAGGACCTGGCTGCGCATCACTGCACAATTGCGTTATTTCTAAGTGCAACCTTGACGAGGAAGGTTGTTACCGAGCTGACAGATGCTGGATGGAGCGAGAATACGCCGGTTGCTGTCGTACAGCGGGCGACTTGGCCGGATCAGCTTATTATACGTACAACGCTTGCAAATCTCGAGAAAGATATGAAGGAGAACGGCATTCGCTCTCATGCTATGATTTTGGCAGGCTGGGCGCTTGATCCTGAAATTCACAGCAACGAGGAATACCGCTCCAAGCTGTATGATAAGGAATTTACTCACCGCTTCCGCAGAGGGGTGAAACCATGATTACGCTGAGCGAAGGCGTCATGCCATCTATTGAACAACGCGGCGATTATGCGATTATTGCTATTACCAAGCACGGTGTCGAGATGGCAAGAAAGCTGCAAAGCTCCTTCTCTCATTCGGATTTATATTATATGTCTAAATTCGAGCGTGGAGATGAAGCGGCTCGCGGCATTCAAATGTTCGAGGGAAGCGTGCGAATGTTATTTCCTGCGTTATTTCCATCTTATAAAGGTCTTATTATCATTATTTCATTGGGTGCGGTTATCCGTATGATTGCTCCTTTACTGGAGGATAAAAAGAAAGATCCCGGCATCGTAGTCATCGACGATAAAGGAGAGCATGTAATCAGCGTGTTGTCCGGACATTTGGGCGGTGCCAATGAGCTGACACGTGAGGTGGCAGCTGCCCTTGATGCCCGAGCGGTCATTACAACGGCTTCTGATGTGCAAGGGACCATTGCCGTTGATTTGTTCGGACGCCGCTTCGGCTGGGTGTGGGAATCGGCGGATAAGCTGACTCCGGTTAGCGCATCCGTCGTCAACGAGGAGCAGGTTGCCGTCGTGCAGGAGTCAGGCGAAACCGGCTGGTGGCTTTATAATACGCCGCTGCCTGCGAATATCCATGTCTACGCATCGGTAGCCGAGGCGATTGCCTCACAGCCGAAGGCAGCGCTAGTGGTCACACATCGGGTGCTGACCCCTGATGAGGAAGCGATCCTCGCCAACGGTGTGCTGTATCGGCCGAAGGTGCTTGCCCTTGGCGTAGGCTGCAACCGCGGTACATCCGCCGAGGAGATCGAAGCTGTGATTACGGAAACGCTGGCGGAGCTGAAGTTTTCGCTGAGCAGCGTGAAGGCGCTCTGCACAATCGACCTGAAAAAGGACGAGGAGGGTCTGCTCGCGGTCGTACAAAAGTATGGCTGGGTGTTCGAAACTTATACGCCGGAGCAGCTGAACGAGGTGCCTATCGATGACCCATCAGAAACCGTGTATAAATTCACCGGTGCGTACGCGGTAAGTGAGCCCGCTGCAAAGCTTTACTCCGGTGTTTCAACGCTTGCGCTTGTTAAGAAAAAATCCGGCAATGTCACGGTTTCCGTTGCTGTCATTCCGTTTACTTAAGGGAATAAGAAGCCGATTTATTGAATAAAGGGTAAAGGATATATCTTTAATTAAGCTCTTATAAGGAGAATCCAATGACTGTAAGAAAAATGGTAATCGCCGGAACAGGCAGCGGTGTTGGTAAAACTACGCTGACCATCGGGCTGATGGCAGCGCTTCGCAGTATGGGTCATCAGGTGCAGGGCTTCAAATGCGGGCCCGATTATATCGACCCGACTTACCATACTGCGGTTACCGGCCGCATCTCACGCAATCTCGACAGCTATATGCTGTCTCACGATATAGTAAAAGAGCTGTACACGAGAGCCAGCCTTGATGCAGATATTTCGATAATTGAAGGCGTTATGGGCTTCTATGATGGTAAAAATCCGAAAACCAATGAAGGCAGTACGGCGGAAATCAGCATGCAGCTGGAGGCTCCTGTGCTGCTGGTGGTCAACTGCCAGAGCATGGCGCGGAGCGCCGCTGCTATTGTCAAAGGGTTCCAGGTACTGGAACCCCGCGCACGTATCGTTGGCGTCATAGCCAACCGATGCGGAAGTGAAAGCCACTTCCGCATCGTCCGCGACGCCATAGAGCAGGAATGTGGAATCCCTGTAGTGGGATTCCTGCTGCGCAATGACGACATCCAGATGCCCGAGCGGCATCTGGGTCTTGTCCCATCGGTGGAACGCGGAGAGCTGCAGCCGTTCTTTGATCGGCTGTCTGCGCTTATCACCGCTACTATCGATGTGCAGCGAATCTGGGAGCTGGCGGAATCCCCAGCCGTTAGTCTGCCTGATGTAGATGCAGGCAGCTCCAGCTTGTTCCGTCATCGGGGCAGTCAGGCAATCAAGATTGCCATAGCGAAAGATTCAGCTTTCAATTTCTATTATCAAGAAAATATTGAATTGTTGGAAGCGTACGGCGCTGAATGTGTCTTTTTCTCTCCATTAGCCGGAGAATCACTGCCCGAAGGCGTTCATGGCCTATACTTAGGCGGCGGCTTTCCTGAGGAATTTGCTGATCGTTTAACAGCAGATGAAACCGTCAAGGAGTCGATCCGCAGCGCAATCCAGCGAGGGCTTCCAACACTAGCCGAATGCGGCGGCTTCATGTACCTCACGGAAGCTATCGAGGACACCAAGGGTCAGAGCTTCCCCATGCTGGGAATTGTCCCTGGCTTTGTGCGAATGCAGTCCAAATTAGCGGCACTTGGATATCGTGATATCACCGGCACGGAAGGAAACTTCCTGCTGGGGCCAGCAGATAAAGCAAAAGGGCATGAGTTTCACTACTCCACTTATCATCCGCTGCCAAATACCGAGAATCCATATGCCTATGAGACTAAGGGAATGCGTGGAGCTAAGCAGGAAGGCTACCGCAATGAACAAGGCAATCTTATAGCGGGCTATACGCATATTCATTTTGCCTCGGAGCCTGAGCTGGTGCAGCGATGGGTTACTAAATGTCTGGACTACAAAGCGAATCGTTAAATCTTTTATACAAAAAGGAGTTATAGCCCATGTCTGTTATAAAAATTTTGCAGCAGCGCAGAGCTGTCAGAAATGTTCAGCCGGTTGAAGTAGAAGAGGAGAAAATTCATGCTCTTCTTGAAGCGGCTACACTTGCGCCGAACGATCGACTTCGTGAGCCTTGGCATTTTTATATCATCCGTGGAGATTCGAAGCTTCGTTACGAAGCTCTGGCATTACAATATTTGGAGGAACGTTTCCCTACAAAACCGAATCTGGTGAAGGAATCGTTGAAGGTGTTAACGGCTACGCCTTTGGTTATTGTGGTTACCTCGGATGTTATTCCGAATGACAGTGCCTCATCCAAGGATAATGAGTATGCCACAGCTTGTGCGATTCATTCGATGTGGCTCGCTGCAGGAGAGCTGGGGCTTGGGCTCGTATGGAGAACCCGTGGAATAGGTCTTGTTCATGATGAACGTATGCATCAGTTTATCGGCTCGCCTGAAAATAAGCAGGTAGTGGGTACTCTGTTTATCGGCTATCCGGCTGATGAAGCAGCAGCCACTGCCAGAACACCTCATCGTGATAAAATGACTTTTTTATAATATTAAAGTATAAGTTTGAACCGGAGGTTCACCTTTCTAATATTGCAAGAAAAGCAACCGATAAGACACGAATGTATCTTCTTCAAGAGAGCTTCGAATAAAAGCTTTTCTTATAATACTTCCAATCGATCCAGAAAGAGGAGCAGGCAAGAAACCTGTCCCTCTTTTTTCTATTGTGCTCCCCTTCAGCATTACAGCGGCAAGCGAATCTCCACGCAGGTTCCCTTCCCAAGCTCGCTTTGAATCAGGAGACTCCCCTTATGATTGGCAATAATACGTTGACTAACCATGAGTCCCAGGCCATTGCCGGATTCTTTATTTGTAAAGAAGGGCTCGCCCAGCCGTGGAAGATCTTCCTCTGAGATGCCGTGGCCTTGATCGATGATACGGACAATAATGCTGCCCTCAGGGTTGTATTCGATATGAATGAGGAGTTTTCCACCATCCGGCATGGCTTCCATACCATTCTTAAGCACATTCACAAAAACTTGCTTTAACTGATTGGGCTCACAGAAGATATTGGGAATGTCCTCCTCTACTTGCATTTCGATTTGTACATTATTCATATTGGCTTGTGAATCCAGCAAAAGAACAATATCTCGTAAGATAGCCTGAACATCGCCCAGCTCAAACAAGCTGGCTTGAGGCTTGGACAAAACTAAAAACTCGCTGACAATAAAATTAATTCGATCCAGCTCCGACAGCATAATATCGAGATGGCTGGTCGCGAGCGGCCCTCTGTTTTTTTGCAGCTGGACGAAACCTCTTATCGTCGTTAACGGGTTGCGAATCTCGTGGGCAACACCGGCCGCGAGCTGGCCGACAACGGAAAGCTTTTCTGATTTGCGCAGCAGCTCTTCTGTTTGTTTACGCAAAGTAATGTTTCTTGAGATCGAAGCAATGGCAACAATGTCCCCTTGTCCATTACGGATCGGAGATATGGTGGTGCTGACATCGATATATCTTCCGTCTTTCGTGCTGCGAACCGTTTCGTAATCCGCGATGGGTTCACCTAGCAGGATGGATTGACGTATGCGTTCGAACTCATGTTCATAGCTTGGGGGGATATGCTCGATTTGTTTGCCAACGGTGTCCTCCTCGCTCCAACCGAATATCGTCTCGAACGCTTTGTTAGTTAGTAGCACATTCCCTTGTAAATCCATCACGTGAATGGCATCTGAGGTGTGGTTGACGAACGATTCCAGATACTCTTTGGTCTCCTGCAGCTCTATGGCTGTATCCTTTAACTGTTGGGTATACGTGCTTAAATTAGTGGACATCGTGTTAATCTTTGAAGCCAGCTGACCTAGCTCATCATCGCTGTGAACCGTCATTTGGGTACCGAAATTACCTGAGGACACTTCCGTCACCTTGCGGATGATTTGATTTAAGGACCGCAGCATAAAGCCTGCTATGAAGTAACTTGCTACCATAGTAATTAGAATAAGCCCCACAGAAATACTGATATGCAGCAGCAGTTGTTTATCCAGTACATGGGTGATAGCCCCTTGGTCAAATGTGATTCCAATAACGTAGGGCTTGATTCCGTTTATAGGAATAAAGCTTTTGATAACCTGTCTGTTGTTAATAGTCTCATTGATTGTAAATATGCTGCCGGATTGCGTAGCTTGCTTGATTTGATTGAGATCATTTTCATGTTGGAAGGTGTATTGTCCGAATATAACATCGCGAACATCCAGATTGTAGACAGGGATACCGTTTTTAATTTTAATAATAGGTTTTTGGCCAAAAAATTGCGGATCGAACCCGGTAATCTCCAGAATATTGCTGTTATCCTGAAGCATGGTATGCAAAAAAGCATCTGTCCCAAAGCTCTTCTCGAATTGCAGGAGCATTTGAGCATTTAAATAGGGATTAATCATATAATTCGTAGTTCCATCGTAATAGTAGCCCCACTTATTTATAACGGAAGGATCGGTAGTAGCAAAGTTAATGGGGCCTGACCAGTAATGTGGCAGTTTTTGACCATAAGGAATTGAGACGTTCCCTTCAGTAAAGAGCTGCCCAAAAGCTGTATACCAGTAATCCCAGGTTTTGGAGCTGATGTTGACTTCCTTTGGATTGGATGATTTAAGAGCCAGTATATCGTTGTCAAGCTGCTTCCAGAGAGTAATATGATCGATCCCCAAGGCTTGGCTAAGTTGAACCAGCTGGTCGTTGGTCACCTTGTTAATATCCGGGTCTAATTTGTTCTGCGCCGCAATCGCTGCCATCCGAAGTTTATCTCCGACCATATCTTCAAGAAGTTGCTTCCCTTTCTGAGAAACCTCTATTTTGGCTCCAATTTGCTTGGCAATGGCGGCCATTTGACGCTCTGCATTGGCTTGCAGCTCAGTGCGGGAGGAGTAGTAATAAATAGATATATTTAAAGATAATATAATAGCTACGATGAAGGAGATCCACAAAGATAGTTTCGTTTTGATAGACACAAGATGACACTCCCCTAAGCTGTATGGCACGGCAATGATTTTAGCGAAAATTGTCGAAGATAATAAGATGATAGCATGCTTGGTAGGGTTTTACCATTAGGTATTGACTTGTTAAATATTCGCAAAATTTCATCTTTATTTCGGAATAAGACATTTACTAAATTGCTGGAAATATAAAAGTAACAATTTGTTCTTGAGAAAAGTATGGAGAAAGAGAAAAAACGTTATTTTTGCAGGCTCAAAACCTAAAATCAGCGCTTGACGGAGTTATTAGATTTCAGATCTATATCCTGCTCTATATCCAGCTCAGCCCTAGACAAAACCTTAAGAACAACGACTACTGTCAGCGCTTAAGACATAATTCGAAATAAGTTATTCCTGTCCAAAAAACTGCGTTTATACAGCCTTTTTGGTCTTTTATCGGTAGTATTCTTGAATTCATGTAAAAAGTACATCTTTTTTATCATTCTTGGCTGAACCCGGCCGTTTTCTATGAAAGTTGCTGTATTTTTGCAGGTATTCCCTCGATAGCTAATTTCAATAGAAAATAACTGTATTTTTGCATGATTTTGTTCGAGCTGTCGGTGGAGGTGGTGCACTGATTTTGAAGTTGAGCCTATTTAGATGGTTTTTTTTCTACAATGCGGACTGGTATATTCGAATATGATGAATTTTACTGTGTACGGACAAGTCGAGTGAAGCATTAAAGAGTGCAATTCATATAGCCGAATGACGCACTTCTCAAGCAAACTACAGGATGCCGATACGGAGATCCACGGTATACCAAGATGTAGGTTTAATGTAATCCGATCTCCCGCCATGCAACGCCGCAACGCGCACGAATCCCGGGCGTGCGTTGCGGCGTTGCATGGCGGTCGGTCGAACTCCATGCGAAGCACATTTGACTATGGATCAGGTCGTATAGGTTTACCTGGCATACCATAAAGCGATTTCTGCCATTTTCTAAGATGGTGGGCTTACTATGTTTTTAGTTCTATCAAACTATTAGTATAAACGGAACTAGGTTTTGCGCTTGAGTCTGATTTGTTGGATAATGGAAAGGGTTGGATTGGCAATTGCCTAATAAGTTTCTGCAAATAACCTGTTGGAGGGATAATAATGGAACAAGCTTCAGCCAAAGAAATATCTTTTTACGATGTACCTGCGATCGAATTAATCTCTGGAGGCTATCGAGCAGTTATCGTTCCTGAAATTGGGAGCAATATGGTGGAATTGAGCCGACCGGAAGAGAACTTAAGCTTTTTACGTACACCGGAGAGCTCAGAGCAGCTGCGCACAGCAGGACAGCGGTATGGGATTCCGCCTTTATTTCCGCCTAACCGAATAGAGGGAGGAAAATTCTCAACTCCTTTGCGCGATTACGTGCTCCCATTGAACAGTTCGGATGGAAAGCATTTTATGCATGGCATTCTTCATAAAAGGGCTTGGGAAGTCAAAGAATATGGCGTTCGCGATGATGGAGCAGCCCGGATTGTTCTCTTTATGGATATGGGTAAACATGGAGAAATGTATGCTTATTTTCCTCATGAATTTTCCTACGAGCTAACTTATATTTTGTCCGAAAGAGGGCTGGAGCAGCAGGTTCGCATTGAAAACTACGGTGAGGAGCCCATGCCGCTTGGAGTAGGCTTTCATACCGCTTTTCGGGTGCCTTTCCATGCGGAGGGACAAGAGAAGGATTATCGATTAAAGGTGTCGGTGGGCGAGGAGTGGGAGCTTACGCCGTTGTTTGTACCCACAGGAGCTCTGCTGCCGCTTGATGAACAGGATCAGCAGCTGCTTCTGGATGGCATTCAGCCAACAGGTAAGCCTTATGCGAAGCATTTGACCAGCAAAGCTGTAGAGCGCAACGGAAAAAGCTTCCATGGTGCGGAACTCATGGATACTGAACGGAATATAAGCCTTGTGTATGAGGTGGACCAAGAGTTTAAGCATTGGACGATATGGAATGATGATGGACAAAGCCGATTTATTTGCCCTGAGCCGCAAACATGGGCTATCAATGCACCTAATGTGCTGCAATCGGATGAAGCCACAGGATTTCAATTGCTCGTGCCAGGTGCAGTATGGACAGCAACATGCCGGATGTATACCGTAAGCGGGGAGTAATTATCAGCTTTAAAGCCAGCAAGCTATTATAAACTCGTATTAAGGGAGAGATATGCGATGTCTTTAAAAATTGGTTTTGTTGGTACCGGCTCATTTACTCGTTTTCACTGTAATCTGCTTTCGAAGATGGAAGATGTCGAAGTGACAGCATTTTGTGGAACAAGCTTGGATAAGGCGGAGAAAGCTGCATCGTCATGGAATGGGGCCAAAGGCTACGATTCACTCGCAACCATGCTGGACGCGCAAGCCTTGGATGCTGTATACATTTGTGTTCCGCCTATGGCTCATGGAGCAACCGAATTTGCTTTGATCGAGCGTGGAATTCCTTTTTTTGTTGAAAAACCGCTGGGTCTTGATATCGAGCTTCCTACGGAGATTTTGCACAGGATAAACGCACAAAAGCTGATTACATCCGTCGGTTATCATTTCCGTTATATGGATTCCACCAAACGCGCAGTAGAGCTTCTGGAGCAAAGAAAAACAGGTATGGCGCTTGGACATTGGATGGGCAGTATGCCTAAGGTAGGCTGGTGGCGGAAGCAGGATGGTTCTGGCGGACAATTCATCGAACAGACTTCCCATATTATTGATCTGATGCGTTACTTAATGGGCGATGTTGAGGAAGTATATGCAGCTTATGCGAATCGTGTAATGCATGAGGTGGAGGATGGAGTGACGGTTCCCGATGTAGGTACAGTTACGGTTAAGCTGGCTAGCGGGGCTGTTGCAACGATATCGAATACTTGCATTCTGCCAGGGGATGGACCGGTAGGGCTTCAAATATATACAGATCAAGGTTTGCTGGAAATTACCAGGGATAGCATAAGGGAACTAGGTAAATCCTTCGTAATTGAGCACAAAAATGTTAATAATCCGTATGTTCGTGAGCACGAAGCATTTCTACATGCTGTTAGAACAGGAGACGGCTCAGGCATATTATCGCCTTATGCAGATTCAGTGAAAACGCAGGAGGTCGCATACGCGGCTACCCGCTCCGCGGCATCTGGTGCGCCGGTTCGAATCCGTAACTAAATAGGTAAGTGCAGTAGTTGAGTGCGTGCGGAAGCAGTATCATGAGATTCAATATTGAAGTCAGCATAATGAAAGGATGATATAGCTATGGCATCAACAACGCCGGGAGTGGCGGGATTGCTCCGCAACCGGTTTGTGCAGTCGATTTTACTGTCGGGACTTTTTTTGCAGATTGGAATATGGGTACGAAACTTTGCTATTCTGCTCTTTGTAATGGATAAGACGAATGGGGATCCATTCGCAGTTTCTATGATTTCTGTGGCGGAATTTGCGCCGATTTTTATTTTTTCCTTTATTGGAGGCACATTTGCAGACCGGTGGAGACCTAAACGGACTATGATATGGTGTGATGTCCTTAGTGCGGTGTCGATTTTAGCTGTGCTGCTGACATTGTCCTTTGGCACTTGGAAAGCGGTGTTTTTTGCGACACTGGTTTCGGCTATTTTGTCGCAGTTTTCCCAGCCATCCGGTATGCGATTGTTTAAAATTCACGTTCCGGGTGAACTGATGCAGCTGGGGATGTCGTTGTATCAGACGATGTTTGCCATCTTTATGGTACTCGGACCCATAATGGGAACGTTTGTGTACCAACGGTATGGTATTGAAGTTGCAATTGGAATCATGGGAGTCGCTTTCATTTTATCAGCAGCCGTATTGATGTTTTTGCCGCCTGATAAAGAGCTTGAGGAAACGCAAAAGACAACTACGCTGTCCCAGGAAATGGCCGCTGGCTTCCACTATGTGTTATCCAAGAAAGCATTGAAAACGCTCGGCGGCTGCTTTATGGCAGCTGGGCTGGCACTTGGGCTGATTCAACCCCTTGGTGTTTTTCTGGTTACGGAACGATTAAGTTTGCCCAAGGAATATATTCAATGGTTAATGATGGCTAACGGCTTGGCAATGATAGCAGGCGGCGGCTTGACCATGGGCTTAACTAAAAAGTTAGCTCCACAAACGCTGCTGGCTATCGGAATGGTCGTCAGTGCAATCAGTATGATTGTGACTGGTTTATCCACTTCCTTGTGGCTGACATTGGGAGCGCAGTTTATCGGCGGATTTGTACTGCCTGCGATTCAGATTGGCATCAACACAATGATTTTGCAAAATACAGAGGAATCCTTTGTTGGCCGGGTCAACGGAATTTTAAGTCCGATGTTTATGGGGGCTATGGTCTTAACGATGAGTATGGCCGGCTGGCTGAAAGGGGTATTCAATATTGTTATCATGTATGAAGCCGCGGCGGTTTTGTTCGTTATTGGGGCTCTGCTAATGATCCCGCTTTTCCGCATGAGCGGGATTCGGCCGGAGCTGGAGCAAGGAGAGGCTTAGCAGCTTGATTGGGAAGTACTCATGGAGCTGATGAGTGCTTGTATTTGCAGGGGAAGAAGGGATTTATAATCGATACGGTTACTCACACTTTTTTTGGATTAACATTATACGCGGCTGTGAAGAAGGAAGGCTGGAGCCGCAAGGAAAAAACAGCTTTCTTCGTAACTGCCGTTGGTGGCTCGCAAATTCCAGACATCGACGTTATTTCTTCATGGTGGGACACGGCGGGGCGTTATCAAATGTGGCATCGGGGTCTTACACATTCGGTATTTCTGGTGCCGATTTGGGCAGCCCTATTCTCGGCAATAAGCTGGCTGTTCTGGAAGGTCAAGGGATGGAAGCTGTATGGGCTTGGTGTTCTGGCCGTATTGATTCACGATACCAGCGACTTGTTTAATGCTTGGGGGACGGGCTATCTGGAGCCTTTTTCGACTCAAAGAATCACTTTCGGTACGATTCCAATTGTCGATTTAACTTTATGGGCGATCATGCTCGGAGGTTTGCTGTATGCCAAGCTGCGCAAGATCAGCCGTCCTCATCGTGTCTATAAGCTGGTATGGCTGCTGATGGCATGCCATTTCATTGCCCAATCCGCACAAGGCTATGCTTTGTATGAGCAGCATGCGGGACGTTATGAACAGTTTGCGCTTTCGGCGGGTTTTGTTCCTGGTCAGTTTCAAATGATCGGTAAAAAGAACGGGGTAGTCGAAATAAGCAATGCAACCGCGTTTACAGAACCGAAGCTGCAGGTAGAGCTGAAATCACAGGAGAGCGCCGATCTCGATAAGCTGTTTGCAGCAAATCCGAAAGCTAAAACTTTGTACGAGTGGTCACCGTTCGTTGTTCTTGTTGATAATGAGAAGCAGATTGGCTTGTATGATCCCCGTTTTTATCGCAATGGGCAATCCTTTTTATTTGAGGCTATAGAAAAAGACTTGAAGCAAGGCAAGTAAGCCGTCAATCCCTTGATGTAGGGGAGACGGCTTTTTCTTATAAATGCCAATGCTATGACACGAAAGTATCTTCATCGAGGGAGCAAGAAAACCTCCAAATGAATCGCGGTCGCTCATCACTGAAGGCGCCTCGATAGAGCTGTTCTTTCTGCCTTCTTTTAAATGAATACCATTAATGAAATTCACTCCATGGCTGTCGAACAGCCGTTACGGTTTCTCCTGTTTGAACAGCCTCTTCGAGCAAAAGACCCAGGTAATGGTCCTGGGAAGCGTCCGGCAGTCCATAAAATCCCGGTCCTCCTGCAGCATAAGCGGCCATCTTGTCCAAGCATACCGCGATAGCTATTTCATCGTCATACAGCCGGGCCGGGGCAAACGGATTCTCATACACCCAACGCTCTCCGGCTATAATGCCTTTGAGAAAATATCCTTCCAGGTTACCGTTTTCTCCCCGGTTGATCCGCTTCAAATCTATCTGAAGCGGTGTCGCGAAATCGGCAAGCATCTTCAGACGATCATCGAATATTTCACCACGAACACCTCGGGCTGAAACATGATTGGAGCGAATCCAGGAACGATGCTGATCGCTCGTGAAATCATAGATGCCTAATTTATCACCGTAGTCGATCCAAGCGATTTCACGCTTGGACGTGACAATTTTTTCCTCGACGGGCGGACCGCTGCGATTGGGGCCAGCCACCCAAGGAGATTCGAAACGCATGGCTCGAATTTTGGCTTCCTCGAATCCGACACCCAGCAATTTTCGGATCATATTCATTCCGTGATAAGCTTGTGAGACCGACACGGTAGCCTGGGTTACTGAACCAATCATACCCGAATCGATGATCGCCAGTTGTGCCGCATGGACAGGCTGGAAATGGTACTGCTCAGCCACCTGGATTTTGGCACCGCTTAATGTAAGCTCATGAAGTGCCAACAAACCGTCCAAATCCGGAGCAGGCGGTGTTTCCGCCAGCGCCGGGATGCCTCTTTCGGCCAGCTCGAATAAGAAGCCAGGACAAGCCGAGCGGCTTACCGACACGACTGCAAACTCGGGGCGTTCCCGCTCCAGCAGACTGTCTAATGTACGGTATGTGGAAACATTCCATTTCCGCTCCATTTCGCTTCCTTTGCCTTCATCTCGTACCACCATGCCAGTTACTTGAAATTTGTCGGGCATCGCCCTTGCGATTCTCAGATAAAACTCCGATCGGAACCCTCCGCCGATGATGCTGAATTGTATGGGCTTGTTCATTATAAATACTCCCCTAACTGTTTCATTAAGCCTAAAGTTCTTTAGGAAGCAACCGTCGATAGGACTGGCGGCTAATCCAGAATGGTTGGATACCCTGCAGAGAAATAGTCAGCCCGTTTCATAAATACCTGTTCGACGCGCTCGACAATTTTTCCACCCTGCTCGGATTTTTGTTTCACTTCATTCCATTCCTGGTCCTGCGAGAAAGCTTCCCATTGCCGTTTCCGTTCCTCCATGCTTTCGTATCTCATCGTATAGTACAGTTTGGGCTGTTCCTCTAGATCCTCCCAGAAATCACACACTTCCATGCCAAGTCTGTCGAAAATACCTAACGTATGATCAGAAAAGCGCTTTCGAATCGCATCGATTTTTCCCGGAAAAATCGTATAAATTCTCAATTCGTAGATCATTATTCGTTCACCTCCGATCATCTATTACTTCAATTATAGATAATCATCCATGGCATGAGAAGGAGTGAAAAAATTCATATTAAGTTACTTAAAGTTAACTAATGAATCATTAAGCTTAAAAACAGCTTACCTACTTGAAATAATTCAATGACTGGAGCCGGCTGATTCTAGTTTATCTATACGGTTTTTTATCCTTTAACAGAGCCGAGCAAGGCACCTTTGGCAAAATGCTTTTGCAAGAAAGGATAAACGAGCAGAATAGGCACTGTAGATACAATGATAACCGCCATTTTAATCGATTGTGAAGGGGGTACAAAGCCTTCGGCAAATGCCGAGGTGTCGCCGATACCTCCTTGTGACATGATGACGATTTGACGAAGCAGTACTTGAACAGGCCACTTCGTGCTGTCATTAATGTACAGAATGGCGTTGAAGAATGTGTTCCAGTGGCCCACTGCATAAAATAGGGAAAAGGTCGCGATAGCTGGCAGCGATAATGGCAGTACTATTTTAAACCAAATGCCCAGATCGTTACATCCATCGATCTTTGCCGATTCCTCCAGCCCATCGGGCAGCTGTTGGAAGAAGCTCTTCATGACGATCAGGTTAAATGCATTGATCGCTCCGGGCAACAATAAAGACCAAAACGAATTCAAGAGTCCCAGTTCTTTTACAACCAAATAGGTAGGAATAATTCCACCGCTAAAAAGCATCGAGAATACGACCATGAACGTCAATGCCTTTCGACCGTCAAAATCTTTACGCGCTAACGGATAAGCGAGAAGTGTGGTGAGCAGCAAATTAATGATAGTTCCGGCAATCGTGATATATATGGATACCATCATACTCCGCATCAGCGTGTGCGTGGAAAAGATATAGATGTAAGCATCAAGCGACCAATCACTTGGGAAAAGCACAAAGCCTTTCTGAAGCAGCTCCGCTGACGAAGTGAATGAACCTATAATCAAGTAAATGAATGGAATTATGGTAACCATCGCAATCCCAAAAAGCACTGCGATATTACTCCAATCAAACAATCGGTTGCCCCATGTTTTATCATGAACCATGACGGACAAGACCTCCCTCAGATGATGTTTCTCTAATGAGCAATTAATAAATTCCTTCTTCTCCGAATTTCTTTGCCAGCCAATTCGCCCCCATGACCATCAAAAGCCCGACGAATGATTTGAATAATCCAACGGCCGTGCTGTAGCTGAACTGTCCTTGTGTGATACCGGATGTATAAACATAGGTATCGAAGACCTCACCGAGACTGCGATTCAATGGATTCAGCATGAGCCATATTTGCTCAAATCCGGTTTCAAGGAAATGACCCAAACGTAAGATCAATAAAATGATAATCGTGCTTCGGATGGCCGGTAAAGTAATATGCCAAATTTGCCGCCAGCGGTTCGCTCCATCGATACGTGCCGCTTCGTACAATTGCGGATCGACTCCGGCTAATGCTGCAAGGAAAATGATCGTCCCCCAGCCTGTTTCTTTCCATACAACCTCTAAAATAATCATAGGTCTAAACCATTCTTCACTAGCCAGGAAATTGATCTTGGTCCCGCCTGAGGATGCAATTATATCGTTAAGAAGGCCTCCCTCGGTTGTCAAGAACACGTAGGCGATCCCTATTACAACAACCCACGAAACAAAGTGAGGTACATAAATCATACTCTGCACAAACCGTTTGAACCTTTCGCTGCGCAGTTCGTTTAATAGCAATGCAATAATAATGGGTGCTGGAAAAAAGAAGATCAGATTATACAGTCCTAATATTAACGTATTGCTCAGGAGCTGAAAAAACGAAGGATCGTTAAAAAAACGATCAAAATATTTCATGCCTACCCAAGGACTTTGACTGAACCCCAGAAAAGGACGATAATCTTTAAAAGCAATCATCACTCCCCACATAGGAATGTATTTAAAAATGACAAAATAAAAAAATCCAGGCAGCGCCATCAAGTAAAGCCATCGGTTTCGGGCTATTCGCCGACTCCAATATAGGAGATCATTGCGCCGGGTAGAGACACCCGACAGATGTGGTTTGGTCATAGATTGCATATAGGCTTCCTCTTTTCATCCATTTCGGCTCGATTATTTTTGGGAAACAGACTTCTCTATAGTCCTGTTCGTTTCCCGGAATTGCCCAGGGGTGATACCTTCGATGCTTTTAAAATAACGGATAAAATTTTGCGGATTATTGTACTTTAAAATTTGGCTAATTTCAGTGACCGTTTTCTCGGATTCCATCAGAAGCTGCTTGGATATCTCCAAACGGTACATGGCTAAATAGTCCTTAAAGCTGGATCCGGTCACTTGATGGAAAACCCGGCTCACATAATTAGGGTGGTAATGCAGTCGAGAAGCGCATAAATCCAGACTCAAATCTGTATTGTATTCCTGCAGTATCATATTCACAATTTCCTGTGCGATCTTGACATGCTGGTTTTTACTTTGCTCGGCAAACATTTGAATGCTTGGCTTAATGATTGCTGATATAAACCAATGTTCCACGTCAGGCAGTGTCTTTAGCTCAAGTAATTGATCGAATAATGATTTGCCTGTGGGGCCCTGACCTGGCAGGTCAAAGGAAGTTTTGCCTATAGTTTGCAATAAATCGAGCATACGCAACAGAAGCTTGGACAGGAATAGCTGATAGGAGTGAACATTCAACTGCCGCTTGGACAGGTCACTGATTATCTGATTGAGCAGCCGGCCAGCCATTGCCTCGTCTTCGAGCCTTACCGCATCGACCAGTTTAGTGATCATTTGTTCAGGAAACATAATTTCTGCATGGTAATTGCTCTGAATATTGTCAATGTAGAGAATGCCGCCCTCGGATAATCGTATGCGATACTTCAATGCTTCGAGGCCTTCCTGGTATGCCTTCTGTGAATCATGAAACTGTTCGTAAAAGCGGCTTATTCCCACACTGATTTGGACAGATAAATATTGGTCTATCACGGTTTGAATGTGCTGTGCAAGATTGAACACATGATCCAGAGCTTCCTTCTGTGTTAGGGCAACGGATTTGAGAAGTGTGACCTGATGTTCGCCAACAATTGAGGTTTCAATGCGATAACCCTCAGGAATCAATTCTCTTACAATGTTATTAATGGCGAACAAAGCCAAATCCTGATCATTTTCTTGAAACCGGGAATGATCCAAGGTATCCATTTGAATGACGAATAAGCAGAGCCACTGATGCTGGTTCGGATATCCGTATAAATCGAGCTTTTCAAATAATTCCTCTTTGCGGACCTGTCCTTGTAGAAGCCGCTGTATGAAATATTCTTTTAAGGAATCCGTTTGTTCCACAATGATTTTGTTCAAAAACAGGCCGATGTGCTGAAATTCATCGTTGGTCCGGTTATCCGATTTTTTATTGAATGCCCCCCGGTTAACAGAGTCATATAGCTTTCTCACCGGAGAGTACATTTTTTTCGACCCCAAAAAAGCTAGAAAAAATAAAATGATCAGCGTACCGAGACAGACCAGCAGGGTCAGCAAACCGATGGAGGAGCTGGAAGCGTTATTAATTTCATCAACCGATACAATATAGGCATACATCCAGCCGCTGTACCCGGATTCAAGGTAGGATACTCCCCAGCTGGATCTATTGTAGTCTAGCTTGAAATGCCCTGTGTGATTTGGCCGGGCAGCTGCCATCGCTTCAATAAAATTGTCCAATCGCAGGTTATCTGCATTCTCTGCTTCCTGCTTGGCAACCAGCTTGTTCTGATTGTCCAGAATAACAATGGTTCCCGCTGCGGTATTGTTGGAAATCAGCTTGTTGATTTCATAATTGAGGATTTCAACCTCGAGTATCCCAGATGGTTTGTTTGATGTTATGGGAATGCTTTTTAGAAAATGAATCCGCTGCACTTGCTGCCCCTCAGTATTGGCTGCGGTTTGCGCAACGGACCAGCGCGGCTTTCGATCGATTCCGGCGTATATCGGCAAATCAAGCTCAAGCGAGTTGTCCTCGCCATCCAGAAATCGGAAGCCCTTATAGCCTATGCTCCATCTATAATCCAAGCTGATTAGGCGAATATCAAAAATGTTAGTTCCGAGTCTCTGAAGTCTCGTCAAATCGGCAGCGAGATTATTCACCATCGCGACGCTTTCAAAATTCATTACATCAACAGGGGTATGAATAGATTTTACGATTGCGGGAGAATCGGCGAACTGGGTTAAAGCTAAATCAATATTTTTCTGGACCTGCTCCACGTTTAATTGGACCTGCTGCAAAATTTGCCGGTTGCTTTCGTTGAGCTTATCCTGAACAATTTCAGAAGCTTTTATATAAGCGAAGAACCCCAGAATCAGTACCGGTAATGTTCCTAAGAAAATCCCAAAAGCGAAAAGTTTCCACAAGTAGCTTTGCTTCGCTACCTTTAACCAAGATTGTCTTAGCCACAATTGCAAAACATTCATCCTCCATCTATGTAAATGATCAAAAAGGAATGATGCGGTTAACAGGAACCCGCATCATTAAGATTAAGAGGTCATTCTAACATAATTTTACGAAACATATGAATCTAAACACCGCCAAGCATGCACATGACATAGTCCTTGGTCGGATATTTCTGATTAAATTTATAAAACGGATTCGCATAGCGTTCCAATGCTTCCGGTGTATCCTGCGCGTTAACGTCACCCCAGATTTGCACTTTGCCGCTCTTATGATAAACCAACAGCTGCTCGCCCGGATGATCAATAATTTTAGACGCCATAACTATACGACCGCCTAGTTCTTTAATCGGGTTGCCGAACCGATCAATTACGCGTGCATTTCCGGCCGAAACTCCGTATACGATTTCATGGAACCCGTCACCGTTCAAATCAATGGGCGCCGTATCGAAGGTGCTGTAAGGAAGCTGGACAGGATCGCCGCTCCATGCATCGAAGCTATATTCTTTAATTCCCGTATAATAACGACCTTGCAAATCTCGTGCCTGAGCTCCAATTTCCCCTGCTGTAGCGATCATCTCACCATTAGGACCAATACGGCCAATCCATCCTTTATGGATATGTCCCGCAGCGACTTGTCCCCATACCCGGTTGCCCTGATCATCATATAGAAGCACGCGCGGTCCTTGATCCTCCAGCTTCTCTCTATTGATATAAATGTACCAACGGCCATCCGCCGGATTCAAGATAGGCTGAATCATGTCGGAGTGTCCGCTCCAGCAGTCAACCCCGTCGCAGCGGAATATTTCGTCTCCCGTATCTACGGAAATACAACGTTCACCCCACATGAATTCATCAATTCCATCCTTGTTAATATCAACAACAGGAAACACGTGGCTGCCTTGAGGGCCGTCCTCGCCAGGGATGATCGATTTCGTCCAACGATACGTCATATCGACATTCCATGCCTGAATATACGTTGGCCCGTACGTGCCTTGAGCTGTAATAAGTACAGGCTCTCCATTAGCATATCCTGCGAATATATGCTGACGGAATGCAAGGCTTGGACTTTGGTTCGGATTGTTGTTCGGCCAAGGCCATTGTCCAGTCGCCTCGCCTGTCAGTGGATTGATCCGTTCAAGTACATATTCGTAGAGATTAAACGGGTGGATAGTGTCCAAATTATTGACAAACCAGATTTCCTCTACTCCGTCCCCGTCCAGATCGAATGCGAAGAAGTTGGTAAAGCACGTTCCGGGAACAACACCCGGTCCAAAATCACGGCGCCACAAAATTTCCCCTTTATCTGTATACACCATCATCTTCAAGGTATCTGTAGGAAAGCTGAACATTTTATAGCCTGAATCAATATCAAAATCTGCGCTGTATACAGTTAAGAAGGCTCTTGGCTGGCCTTCCCCTAACCTGATGGGTACGGTTCGGAAATATTCAAGGGGTTGTCCCACCTCCATTTCCATTATAGGTCTTAGATCAATTGGTCTGTTTGCTGTTTGGCTGCTCATTGAGATATTCACTCCGATCACATAGTATGTTTGATGGTGCATGATAGGTTTCATATACTCAATTCTAGGAACCGTTACCATGAAATACAATAATCATCTACTAACCTCTTGCTTGAAAAAACCGCGGCAGGACTGGCATTACGACTTAGCAAGCGATGTTATCTAATGATTATTACATAGGATATCCCCAGCATTGGCGGCGCTGTTAGTACATGATGAAGTGATTATAGACGGTGCATAAAGCGGCTTCTATACTTTGAATGTATTATGAAACTGCGCATTACCACAAAAGAGGAGGTTTACAAATTCATGGATTTGAGACAAAAGTATCGGGTGCTCACTGCAGCCTCTACCGCATTAATAATGACCGGTGTGGTCTTAAGCGGCTGCTCAGGAAGTGATCCCGGAAAGAACACAAACGTACAATCAGCACCCGACAAACCGTTTTCATTATCATTAATGCTGCCTTACTATGCTACAGAGCCGCCGGAGCCTAACAATCCTACCTTAAAAACTATCGAGGAATACACCGGTACGAAATTAAACGCGATCTGGATTCCTAGTGTGAACTATGAGGATCGATTTAATGTGACACTTTCATCCAATGACTTGCCCGACGGTATTGTCGCTCTTAACAACAAAGCCCCAAGCGTTGTACAATCTGTCCGTTCCGGCATGTTCTGGGAGCTGGGACCTTATTTGAAGGATTTCAAAAATTTAAATCAAATCAATAAAATAGTTCAATACAACACCTCGTACGACGGTAAAACATACAGTCTGTACCGTGGCAGAGTAATGGCTCGTTCCGGTTACATATTCCGTAAGGATTGGCTTGACAATCTAGGATTGAAGGAGCCGAAGACGCCTGATGAATTCTACAATGTGTTGAAAGCATTTACATTAAACGATCCGGATAAAAACGGTAAAAACGATACTTACGGCTTGTCCGAGCACAATGCTTTAATGTCGCTTGATGCCTTTGCAGTTACACTTGGGGCGCCATACGGCTGGGGAGAAGCTGGAGGTGTATTCACTCCGGCCTTCATGACGAAGGAGTACTTGGAAGCTCTTAAATTTTACAAAAAATTGTTTGATGAGCGTCTTATGAACAGTGATTTTGCCGTTGCCAACAAATCGAATCTTTCGGATAATTACAATAAAGGGAAGGCCGGCATTTTCTACACATCACTGGAGGACAGCTACACAGGAACAAGAGATTTAATCAAGCTGAATCCCAATGCGAAGGTGGATATATTCAGCCGTCTTGAGGGGCCTAAAGGCGTAAGGATTGTGCCGACGGCCGGTTGGAACGGCATGTATTTCTTCTCCAAGGAAAAGCTGAAGACCGAAGGGGACTTGAAAAAAGCGCTGAACTTCTTCGACAAGCTGGAAGATCAGAAGATGCAGGATTTACTTGCTTATGGTGTTGAAGGAGAGCATTACAAATTAGAAGGCAATGTTGTGCAAATTATACCTGAGAAAGTGGAGGCTTACGTCAACGGCCCTCGTAAATACTTCCAGCTTCCATTAAACTATGCCGAAAACATGAGTCCGGTTAAAACCGTGGATTTAGTAGAAAAGTATACAAAAATGTTTAAAGAAAATTTACCGAATATAGTAGCCGATCCATCTGCTCCATTGATTTCACAGACCTACTCTGAGGTAGGTAATGAGCTGGATAAGATGGTTTTGGATGCCAAAACCAAATATATTATGGGTGCGATAGATGATGCCGGGTGGCAGAAATCGATCGAGCAATGGCGCAGCAAAGGCGGAGACAAGGTTATCGCTGAGTTTGGCCAAGAATTTGCTAAAATACAGAAGAAATAAAAAGGATTGGGCGATCAAGAGCCTGTCAGCGATTAATTTGAAATAGAAAAAAGCTGTCCTAAGGTAGATAAATCTACTTGAGGACAGCTTTTTTAATGGGAGTATTACTTAAACAAATGAAGCCTGATTCATTTTGCTCTTGGCAAGCTTCAAGTAGCCTTGTACGTTCAGCATTTCACTATCATCAACAAAACGAAGCTTGATCGGACCGGCCGCATCGATAATATAAGGTTTAAGTGCAGCAGCGCCCCCGCCAATTACATAGAAGCATTGAATGTCAGGATGCTTCTTCCAGCGCTTTTTAATTAAATCGACGATTTTGGAAGCTGCTCTATTGAAATACATATCGATGACGGGTTTCATGGTCGATTGCCCTTCGCCCATGCGGCGTATAGTGAAGTCATTGCGTTTGATACGCTGAACCAGCTTGGCGCGACTTGGGAAACGGTATCCGAATTGATCCTCCACATCCCGGATAATGTTATCCAGGTAGGTAGCAAGACCCATTTGCTCTCCTGTGCTGAATTGATTATCGATGCTCATTTTGTTCACAACAGGAAAGTCGGTTGTTAACGCGCCCATTTCGCAAATGCCGATGCAGCCGTTGTACAGCTCCTCATCTTTTACTTGCAGACTTTCATGGGTCGCCATGTGGAACAAGGCTGCAGCGCCTTCAATGGATACAATAGCCCGGCGAATGGACACTTTGACCTTGCGATTGCGCATATTCGGCGTGGACAGGAAAGTTACTTCGTGTTCACCTACCAAGCGATCTTCGAATGTTTTGTTATAGTAGGAGTAGGTCCGGACAGGCAGTCCTGTTCCGATTACATACTCTGCTTCTTCTGTATTGTTGTAGCCGGTATTTGTCACGGATTGACTGACGATGGCCGCATAAGCCAGTGCGGTCAAAGCGACGATCAAGGATTGATCCGATACGGCTTTGTTATCCGTCTCCTCCAGCTCCACACTATCCTCATTTTCCATGGCCAGCATACCAACGAAATAACGTTGATTATTTCTGGATAGTCTTGGACTATGTACGACCACATCGAGTGCCTTGAGGGGAGAATCCTCCTCCTGCAAAATATGCCGTTCAAATCCGGGCGCTACAATATTTGGAACCGTTAATGGGTCACGAACACCATCCAGTACTACCTTGATACTGTCATTACCGATATCTATTCCTGCCAACTTCATCTATGAATTCCCTCCTGTCAAATCCACCTGCTTATTTAGTACTAAATTCGCTTCGTACGTTGGAAATCCCTTCGTACTTTAGAACTATTTTCTATAAGTGGCCGTCAGATGAGAAGGTTTTTTCGTCCAATGTGACGAATAATATCATATTCTAGCGAGGATTGTAAATTTGTGCCAATTAGAAAGGGCGGACAAGAAATTGATATGGGGCAAAAAGCGTTATACATTCGTCATCATTCCTGATGCTAACAGCTCTGTTCGTCGTTTCGAGGTGCCCAAGCTGATCCCTTACATCGCCGGTGCAGGTTTATTAAGTTTAGTTATCGTAACCTTGACTTTGTATGTTCTTCATGCAAGAACAGCAATGGTTGCGAGTGATTTGCAGACGCGTGTAAAAAGTCAGGATACCTTATACGCAACAACGGTTCAGGAGAAGAATCAAACGATTGAGCAGCTGCAAAACGAGGTTATCAATCTATCCCGGCAAACTTCGGATATGAAGACCCAAATCGATGATATTCGAAAGCTGGAAGATGAAGTTCGGACTATCACGGGGTCTGACAAGACCACAGCTGCGGTAAATTCGGCATCTAGCGGATTAGCAATGGGAGGGACCAATCGTCCTGCGACTGATGACGAGGTTCAGGATATGCTTGAACAGACCCGAACGCTGCTGACTGACATGAATGAAGAAGTGGACAAACTGAAACACAGCATTGTTAATACCAAAGAGGCAGCGTTGGCTGTTCAGAAGAAGCAGCGCGTCACCCCTACAATTTGGCCTGTAGATAGCCGGACTATTACCTCCGGGTTTGGGCTACGGCAGGATCCGTTTACATTTCGTCCCAGCTTTCATAGCGGATTCGATATTAGTGCGCCGCTAAACTCCAAGGTTCATGTTACCGCGGATGGTGTTGTTCAGTCTACAGGAAGTGATTCGCTGCATGGCAACAATATTGTTGTAAGCCACTCTGACGGATTGCAGACCTGGTATATGCATTTGAATAAAATTAATGTGGATAAAGGCGAAAAGGTAGAAAAAGGTCAGGTAATCGGGCTTGTCGGTTCAACCGGAAGAAGCACAGGCAATCATTTGCATTACGAAGTATTGAAAAACGGTGTAAGTATTGATCCGAAACCGTTTTTAAAATAGTGTGAAAGAAGGTTGCTTTATGTTTAAAGGGAAAAAACATGCGGTAGACCTCCATACAACCGATACGCTAATTGGCGAAGGTACTGTATTTGAGGGGAAAATCAAGTCGGAAGCAAGCATTCGTATCGAGGGTCAAATTAACGGGGATGTGGAATGTGCGGGTGATGTTACCGTAGGAGAGCTTGGAGTGGTCAAATCGAACATTATTGCGAGAGATGTTATTCTGGCGGGAACTGTGAATGGCAATGTGCTGTGCAAAGGCAAGCTGACCATCCGTTCAACAGGCAAGCTGTTTGGAAATACGACGGCCCAGTCGCTTATTATCGATGAAGGTGGTATGTTCCAAGGGATGAGTAAGATGGAAAACGGTGCTTCCCAGCCCGAAAATCAGGAAAAAGCTGTGCAGCAGGGCAACCCGTATCAACCTGTCACAACATCACCAACCTGGCAATAATTTTATTGATTCATTAACAAATAATTATTTAGGGGCACGTACTGGAACAATGCTGGGTACGTGGCCTTTTTATGTTAAAAGCAGGAAAATGACTTGACCTTGTAGAATACCAAATCTTAACGGATTCGTGGTAACAAGAAGCCTGTTACAAGATATACAGCCTTATGACATCTAGTGTAATGGGGGATGATTAATGGGGGTAAATGAAGGCAACTTTTACTCGGTACCACTTGTGGTTTTATCCATTGTAATTGCCATCTTTTCATCATATGTATCACTGGACTTATCTCATAAAGCACGTTCATCCTCGAACCGAAAGACCCGGAACTTGTTCTTGATTTACAGCTCCTTTTCCTTGGGGATCGGGATTTGGACTATGCATTTTGTTGGGATGTTAGCGTTTCATACACATTTTCCGGTTTCCTATAATCTATTGCTCACAGGCATTTCTTTTGTCATACCCATCCTTACTTCGTTTATTGCTTTCAGGCTTGCCAGCCGTTTGAAGACGTACAGGTTTATTTTTGCATGCTTTTGCATGGGTATGGGTATTAGCTCCATGCATTATATTGGAATGGCCGCTTTAGAAAGCTCATATTCCATTAAATATGATCCGTTACTGTTTGCGGTATCCGTTTTTATCCCAATTGGGGTATCTTTCATATCCATGTTCCGAATGTTTCAGGATTTCCTTGACGGTTGGGGCAAATTGGCGAACGCACTCTTATTGGGGATAGGAATTTCGGGCATGCATTATACTGGAATGAGCGCTATGCACTTTACCGTGGGCACGAGTCATTCACCTCCTGGTAATTCGCTTTTTGCTCAACTGATGAGCTACGTTATGGAAACTACGAGCTTATCCTACGTAGTATGCTCCGCTTTATTTTTACTAGTTGGTTGTGTATGTTTCGGTGCTCACTTAGATAGAAGGCTGGCTTATGAGGCGGCAAGTAAAAACGAGCTTCATTTTCAATCGCTTTTTGAACACAGTCCGGATATTGTATGCTCGATCGATTTGCAAGGAAAAATTGTTTCTGCTAATGGAGCGACTGAAAAGCTACTCGGTTATTCCAAAGATGAGCTAAAAGAACGGATGAGTACGGAATTCATTGTGCCTGAGGAATCAGAAAAGTTCGAGCAGCTGTTTGAGAATGTAAAACATGGCATGCCGCAAAACTATGAAATCCATTCCATTCATAAACAAGGCTTTATTATGGAATTCAGTGTGACAACCATTCCGATCATTTTCAGGAAAAAAGTTATTGGAGTGTTTGCCATAGCCAAGGATATAACAGAGCGCAAGCGTAACGAGGAGCGGCTGCGGAGGGCCGAGAAGTTTGCCATGGCAGGGCAGCTTGCCGCTGGAATAGCTCATGAAATCCGAAATCCGTTAACTACCGTTAGGGGAATGACTCAATTGATAAGGGAGGGTATCTCTAAACAGAGCTACTTTGATCTTATGCTCAGCGAAATGGGACAGATTGAATCCATCCTGTCTGAATTTCTATTGCTGGCTAATCCCGGGGAGTTTAAAACAAGCAATCTGCATGAGATCCTAACAAATATTGTCATGCAGATGGATGCACGGGCGCTTCTGAGCAACATCCATATTTTGGTTGAGTACGAAACAGATACGCCTTGGATTTTTTGTGATGAGAATAAAATCAGACATGTTTTTAACCATGTATTAGCAAATGCGATAGAATCTATGAATGATGGGGGGGATATTAACGTACAAATATGCTTTGTAGACGACGACAAGGTTCAGATTCGATTCACTGACCAAGGCGTTGGAATTCCCGATGAGTGGCAGAATAAGCTAGGGGAGCCCTATTACAGCACCAAGGATAAGGGGACCGGGATTGGCTTAATGATAAGCTATCAGATTATTCATGAGCATAACGGTGAAATTCATATCTATAAAGCCGGCAGAAGGGGCACGGTAGTAGATATAACTTTGCCTGTCACAGCAGAGGGATAGCGGGCTTGCGGGTTTCAATTCTATAAGATTTTTTAGTATTTGCTTGTATACTCACCCTCCTGGAACAGGTACAATAGTAGTTAGCATCAGCATATATTTTCATTTGTAGCCGAGGAGGAGTTTGATGCTGGGAAAGTTCAAAATCAACAGGCGCAGTGTTCTGCTAACCTGGCTTCTATCCTACCTGGCTGTTTTGCTGCTGCCTGTAGCTATGAGTGTAATCGTATACATTAAATCAAGTGATACCTTGGTTAATGAAATACACCAGGCAAATGAATCTCTATTGAAGCAAGTTCGTGAGGTTATGGACAATCAATTCGCAACTATGGAGCGTCTCAATTTCGAGCTGACCTGGAATATGAGAGTTCGGCAGCTGTTCTCTAATAAATATCAAATTTACCCTAATGAATATTTATATGATCTGCATCAGATTACTCAAGATCTTCTTATGTACAAAACTTCCTATTCTCTAATTGATTTGTTCTATATTTATTTATCCGGACCCAACAAGGTTCTTTTACCCGATCTCTATAGGGATGCTCCGTTTGCTTACGAATTGATGCATAAGACGAATTCTTTTTCATATGACCAATGGATCAATACTTTGAATCAAAAGGAAAAAAAAGGCTTTATCCCAATGGTTCGTGTGGATGAAAACGGTAAACAAAGGAAGACGGTAGCTTATATTAGCCGCTATCGCATAGAGTCGGGAGAAACCGAAGGAACCAACGTTATTATGATCGATCAGTCTCGTATTCTTAGAGCCATTGAGAATATGGAGCTGTTCAATAAAGGGCATGTACTGATCTTGAACGAAGCCAACGAGCTTCTCGTTTCAAGCTCAAACGATAGCGAACGTTTGCTGCATGATATTCCATTCGGCCAAGAAATGCCGGGATCGAAGTTTTTTTTCTGGGAAAAGGACGGGCAAAAGTATGAGATTACTTATATCCAGTCCGATCGCTCCAAGCTGAAATATTTGTCCATCATTCCAAGCCTGCTGTTCTGGGAGAAGGCTGAGCAGATCCGCAAGCTTACTTATATGAGTATTATTATTAGCTTGCTTGGCGGCTGCCTGCTAACGTACTTTTTTCTGCGAAAAAATTACAATCCGGTCCGCAGGCTGGTCCGTGCATTCTCGGAAAAGTCAGATGTTCTCCAAAAACCGGGACATGATGAATTCAGCTTCATTCAACAAGCCGTTGATAACACTTTGGTTGAATTGGCAAAAATTATGTCTGAACGAAAAAAACAACATCATATTTTGCGTTCGAATTTTGTAGGCCGTTTATTAAAGGGGAAATTGGACCAAATTCCTGTAGACGAATCATTGGCAACCTTTAATATGCGGTTCATTACTGATGATTTTGCTGTTATTTTGCTGTATGTTCAGGAAAGCAGTTCTTTTCATGAAAGAATCCAGCAGATAGGCCCAACAGATCCGCAGAAGCTAATGCAGTTTATTATTACCAACGTCATAGAAGAATTAGCTTTACAGCATCATCAAGGCTTTGTTACAGAAATTGAAGAGACTTTGGTTTGCTTAATCAACTTCTCACCTGGGACTAATGAGGATCGTATGCAGCAGTTGGTTGCGATCGCCCGCGAGGCGCAATCATTTTTGATGACGAAGTACCATATCGGCTTAACGCTTTCTATCAGCGGCATACACAGCGAATTGGCAGGGATCTCCCAAGCCTACTTGGAGGCGCTCGATGCGATGGAATACAAGCTGGTTATGGGAAGCAAAGAGATTTTATCCTATGATGAAATTCATCAGAGTGTTGCCGCGGAAGATTCAGATACAGGCTATTATTATCCGTTGCAGGTTGAGCAGCAATTAATTAATTATGTCAAAATCGGTGACTTTACGATGGCGCGTCAAACATTGGATGAAATCATCGAACGTAATTTTAACCGAACGTTCATGTCGGTGCCGATAGCCCGCTGCTTAATGCTGAATTTGGTCAGCACAATGATTAAAACGATTAGTGAGCTGGGTGATTTTCAGGACAGTGTTTTGATAAGGAATCCGAGACGAATCGAGAAATGGATTGAACAAATAACGACCTGCCAAACGATAAAAGAGATGCAAGTGCAGATAACGGAGTTTCTAGGAAAAGTATGTGAATATACCGCTAACAAACGTCAGCAAAATATTCAGCAATCCCGGCAGCGGACGCTTGATGAGAGAATTCACCAAATTATTGAATACATTAATCAGAATTTCAACGATCCGAACCTTAACATTTCCATGATTGGGAGCCATTTTGACATGAAGCCCGCATACCTGTCCAAGCTGTTCAAAGATCATACAGGGGAAGGCTTGCTGGACTCGATTAATAAAACCAGGCTTGAAAAAGCCAAACATTTAATAGCGGATCGTAAAAAGAATATAAGTGACGTTGCCATAGATGTAGGTTTCAATGATGTTAACGCATTTATCCGTACATTTAAGAAATATGAAGGGATTACTCCCGGTAAATACAAGGAAATGAAAGATCAATGAGCTGCCTCAAGCGGCTTTTTTTCTTGCCCAAAATGGGCTTTTTTTGTGTTTTTACGCATTTTGCATATTAAATTGTATGTTTTGAATAGTCTGATAATTGTTTTTGCAGATGAGATTGGCAATAATTGCGATTACAAATTTGGAAGCGCTGTCATATAATCAAGTCATGAGAAATGTCTCATACGAATCGAAATTCGGTTAAGCCGAAATATCAAGGAGGTCTTCCACTTATGAAGAGAAAGAAGAAAATCGCTTCTACAATTGTTGTAACTACTGTAATGAGCACGATGGTTATGGCTTGCTCTACAACAACACCGGCGCCTGCTTCAGACACCAAGACCCCTGCACCTGCAGCCACAACTGGAACTGCAACCACATATCCTATGAAGACAGACAAAACCTTAACCTACTGGGGCGAGCTTCCCGGCAACTTGACCGGCGTAAAATCAACCCATGCGGATACTCCATTTTTCACTGAATGGCAAAAGAGAACCGGTGTTCCATTAAAGTTTAGCGCGCCTCCAACCAACCAAGCGAAGGAAGCTTTAAACGTAATGCTGGCATCTGGCGATCTTCCTGATATGATCGAATTCAACTTCCTTAAGGATTTCCCGGGAGGACCGGAAAAGGCGATTAAAGACGGCTACATTCTGAAATTGAATGATCTTATCGATAAAAATGCACCTAATCTTAAAAAGTATTTAAAGGAACATCCAGATGTTGACAAGATGGTCAAGACAGATAACGGCAGTTACTATGCGTTTCCATTTATTCGCGGCGATGAAGCCTTGATGGTGTTCCAAGGTCCTATAGTTCGTAAAGACTGGCTCGATGAACTGGGATTGCCAATTCCGCAAACAATCGATGATTGGACCGCTATGCTAAAAGCATTTAAAGAAAAGAAAGGTGCAACAGCGCCATTCACAACGAACAGTAAACCGCGTGTATTTAATGATTTCAACAACGGACATTTCATGGGAGCTTACGGTGTTACTCGCGATTTCTACATGGAAGGCGGTCAGATCAAATTCGGGCCAGCCGAGAAGGGCTACAAAGATTTCCTTGCTTTATACCGCAGCTGGTACGAACAAGGCTTGCTGGATAAGAACATCGCTACCGTTGACCAGAAGGCATGGGATTCTAACATTGCTTCCGGCGCATCAGGCGCAACAGTTGGTAATGCAGGAGGCGGAATCGGTAAATGGCAGCCGCTCGTTGAAGCTAAGGATCCTAAAGCTTTGCTGGTAGCTACCCCTCAACCGGTCTTGAAAAAAGGCGATACAGCCAAGTTCGGACAAAGAGATATCCCTTATTCATTTGGCGGTATGGTAGCGGTGACAGCTAAATCGAAAAATGCTGAATTGGCTGTTAAGATGCTCGATTATGGTTACGGCGAAGAAGGACATATGTACTTCAATTTCGGAACCGAAGGCGTGAGCTATAAGATGGAGAACGGTTATCCGAAATATTCGGATATCGTAATGAAGAACCCGGATAAATTGGCTCCAGCACAAACACTTTCCTTGTATACTCGTGCAAACTATAACGGACCGTTCGTTCAAGATAAGCGTTATATCGAACAATATTTAGCACTTCCAACACAACGTGACGCCATTGGTATCTGGGCTAAGACGGAAATGGCTAAATACCAAATGCCTCCAGTTACACCAACACCGGAGGAAAGCTCTGAATTCGCTAAAATCATGACGGATGTCAATACATTGGTGGATGAAATGACATTAAAAATCATTTTGGGTGCAGAACCGTTGGATAGCTTCGAGAAGTATATGGATAAGCTGAAATCCGTTAAAATCGACCGCGCTATTGAAATTCAAAAGGCAGCTTTGGATCGTTATAACAAACGTTAATCTTTCATGCTAACCGCGGGGGAGGGCCGGGAAGCCCTCCCTTTTTTAGAGAAGAATCCGGATGTATAGAGACAAACTATTTTGTGGAAGGAGGGGTATGAGATGGCAAAAACAGTACAAATATCGGCTACCAGATCAGCAACTAATACTAAACCAACCTTTATGAGGCGGTTTATCCGAGATTTTCTGTTAAATAAATATTTATATGTAATGATGATTCCCGTCATTGTCTATTATGGTGTTTTTCACTACGCCCCTATGTATGGAGCTATAATCGCCTTTAAAGACTATACCCCTATAAAAGGCATTTTGGGTAGTGAATGGGTCGGTTTGGCTCACTTTAAAGACTTCTTTGGCAGCTATTACTTTTGGCGTATTTTAAAAAATACCGTTCTAATCAGCGTATATTCACTGTGCTTTGAATTTCCGGCTCCGATTATTTTGGCAATTATGATTAATGAAGTTCGTCATCAGATGTTCAAGCGAGTCGTTCAATCTATCACTTATATGCCCTTTTTTATTTCTATGATTGTCATTTGCGGTATGATCAGCGATTTTACTAATGCTGACGGTATTATTAACAATTTTCTTACTTATTTTGGTTATGACGGCAAGGCCATATTGCAAAAACCTGAGTTATTCCGAAGCGTTTATATTATTTCTGAAATTTGGCAAAAAATCGGCTGGGAGTCGATTATTTATATTGCGGCATTGATGGGGATCGATCAGGAGCAGTATGAGGCTGCTCGTATGGATGGTGCCAACCGCTGGAAACAAATTCTTAATATTACATTGCCGGGAATTATGCCGACTATTGCCATCATGTTCATTTTGCGGATGGGTAATCTATTAAATGTAGGCTTTGAGAAAATCATCCTGCTCTACAATCCGGTTACTTACGAGACGGCAGATGTCATCTCCTCCTTCGTATATAGGAAAGGTTTGCTGGAGTTTGCTTGGAGCTACAGCTCGGCTGTCGGAATATTCAATTCCGTGATCAACCTGATTCTGTTAATTACAGCTAACTATATAAGCCGCAAGGTGAATGAGAGCAGCTTGTGGTAAAGTAAAGGAGGGACTTAAGTCATGACGAGAGATCAAAGTGTTTCCAGCAAATCGTTTGATATATTGTTATATCTAATACTGACAGCCTTAGTAGTAGTAACCCTTTATCCACTGCTATATGTCGCTTTTGCGTCCATTAGTGATGCTAATCAGCTGATTTCTCACAAGGGCCTGCTATATAGACCGCTTGGATTCAGTATTGAAGCCTACAAAAGTGTATTTAAAAATCCGGGTATTTTAACAGGATACCGCAATACTCTTTTTATAGTAGTCGTGGGAGTTACTCTTAATTTATTTATGACTGCTTTGGGAGCCTATGTTTTATCACGTAAAAATGTTATGTGGAACAAAGTATTTATTTTTGTTATTGTGCTCACGATGTTTTTCAACGGCGGGTTGATTCCCATGTATCTGGTTGTAAAAGGCGTTGGTTTGATCGACTCCTTATGGGCGCCAATCATTCCGTTTGCTATCAGTACTTTTAATCTAATTATTATGCGGACTGCATTCATGTCTGTACCGGACAGCCTTGAGGAATCGGCCAAGATCGATGGAGCTAATCATTTCACCATTTTGTTTCGTATCATTCTGCCGCTGTCGATGCCGGTTATCGCCGTAATGATCTTGTATTATGCGGTTGATAAGTGGAACGGGTGGTTCTACTCCTCGATATTCATTAAGGACCGGGAGCTGTTCCCGCTTCAATTGATACTCCGCGAAATTCTGATTGCCAATCAGACGGACAGCATGGCTGCAGGCTCCAGTGCGGGCGACCAGTTCCAGCTCGGTGAAACGATCAAATACGCTACTATTATGGTAGCAACAATACCTATTCTGTGCGTGTACCCTTTTGTACAGAAATACTTTGTAAAAGGGGTTATGGTTGGTGCTTTGAAAGGATAGTTTTAAAAAAAGACTGTTCATTCTCCCTTAGAAGTCAGGGGATGGATGAACGGTCTTTTTTTTGTAAATATCATCACAAAACTGCAGAAAAATCCATTAATTTTTGTAGGAAATTAGAATAGTAGTGATATAATTGAAAGAAAAATGTCGAAATTCCTATAGAAATACTCCGTGTAAATACTAGAAAGGAATTGGGATGTCAGGGAGGTACATTTTTCTTGAAAAGAAAATGGAATAATGCCATTATTTTATGGTTTACGCTGCTGCTTTTTACCGCGGCTATTTCTTTACCTGCCTCGACAGCGGAAGCTGCAAACACAGTAGTGCAGGATGATTTCACAGCTAATACTAACTTGTGGAATTACATAGGTTCCGCTCAACGTACATCAAATGGCTTGATGATGCTTACACCGTCTGCACAAAATAAGGTGGGTACGGTCTGGCTAAAGCAGACTTTGGCTCCTCCTTATGTAGCCACTTTCAAATATTGGATGACAGGTCCGGGACCTTCGCCTTCAACAAATGTAACAGATGGTGCGGATGGTATTGTATTCATGTTCAATAAGCTTCAGAATACTTCGCCGGTCAGTGGAGGAGGTATGGGGTTTGAGGTTGGGAATGGGTATGGGGTGGAATTTGACTCCTATTCCAATGAGTGGGATCCAAGCAGCAATCATATTTCTTTATTCAAAAGTACCCCTGACCATAGAGTAGCTGGATCGCTCATTGGTCAGGTGAAGGACAACACAATAGAGAATAACAACTGGCATGATGTAAAGGTTATTGTTAATCCCGGGTCTGTGCAAGTATTTATGGACGGTTCTTCGAAAGTCAACTGGACAGGTACTTTGGATCAAACCTACAGCGGAATAGGGTTTACAGCGAGTACAGGCTATTACTACAATACGCAGTATATTGATAATGTTGTAATCTCTAAACCGGCATCGGTAGAATCTATCATTTCAGATAAACAAAGCGGCACCTATAGAATCGGCGACGTGATTCCGATCAAGGTGAAATTTAATGATACGGTAACAATCAATGCTTCCGCCCCGCCACAGTTAAGTATGAAAACGGGAAAAACAGCTGTTTATGCAGGAGGCAGCGGTACAAATACGATAACGTTCAATTATACGGTCCAACAAGGAGAGTATGTTACGGATTTGGATTATGCTTCAGCTAATGCATTGACAGGCGGAATAACCGACAGTAATGGATTTACAGCTGTACGGACGCTGCCCGTTCCCGGAGCAGCTGGAAGCTTAAGCGCGGCATTTGATCTCAATTTGGATACCGGCTCGATATTGATTAATAACGGAGAGTTAAGAACCAACACGACTGCCGTGAATTTGCAAATAAAACCCGCCTATTCCGGTTCGATTCAGATGAGCTTATCTAATAATGGGGGAACCTCCTGGTCGGCTTGGGAGTCTTTTGCAGCAGTGAAAGCATGGAATCTTACAACGGGGGACGGTACGAGAACCGTTTCAGTACGTTTCAAGAATAGCGCTGGAGCAGTAAGCCAAGTGTATTCCGCTACAATCGAACAAGATTTGACGCCGCCGGCGCCGCCATCGTTTACGCCCAGCCTGACTACTAATACAAACAGCGATGTACAACTGACCATCCATTTTCCTGCTGATGCAACGGCTGCCCGTAAATACAAATTGGGAGCTAGCGGAGTCTACAGTGATTATACAGGTCCGGTTACAATCGCAGCAAACACTGTGGTATATGCACGGGGGCAGGATGCTTTTGGAAACTGGTCAACGGAAGCTCCTTACACAATCAGCAATATTGATAAGACGCCTCCAATCGGCTCTTTGAAGTTTAGCAATGATGCAGAAATAACGAATACACTTGGAGTTACGCTCCAGCTTACTGCTTCTGACATAGGTGTAGGCGGTATTCAAATGCAATTTCTTTATGATGGGGAAAGTACTTGGTCTTCAACCTGGGAAACCTTTTCTACTACAAAAGCGAGGACATTAACGCCAACCGACGGTTCGAAATCCATTTCGGTTCGATTCAAGGATGGCGTTGGCAATATAAGCTTGATTTATACCAAGAGCATCATTTTAGACAGAACAGCGCCGCTGCCTGCTGCATTGACCGCAAGTCCAGGAGGGGCTGTTTATACGAGCGGTAATGTAACGATGACAATTGTATATCCGTCAGATGCTGTGCAGAAGCAGTATAAACTGGCAGCTGACGGATTGTATGACAAATATACAGGACCATTTACAGTTAACGGAAATAAAACGATATATGCCCGCAGCATGGATGCGGCTGGCAATATGTCGGTGGAGACATCTTACACGGTAAGCAATATTGATACAACTGCGCCAATCGGAAGCATATCGATCAATGGTGGAGCGGCAGCAACGAACAATGTAAACGCAATCCTGCAGCTGACTGCATCCGATATTGGCGTTGGCGGCATTACAATGGAGCTGTCCGATAATGGGTCTGTCTGGAGTGCGCCGATAGCATTCAGCCCGAGTCTCAGCCGGACATTGGCAAGTGGCGATGGGACGAAGACGGTTTACATTCGCTATAAAGACAGTCTGGGTAACACGAGTCCGGTATACAGCGATAGTATTATGCTTGATACAACAGAGCCTGCTCCGGCAGTGTTCACATCGACTCCGAGCGGCCATACAACAGGCAATGTAAGCTTATCCATCGAGTTTCCGGCGGATGCTGTGCAGAAGCAGTTTAAGCTTGATTACAGTGGTATTTACATGGATTACACAGCGCCGATTGTATTAACTTCGAATCAAACCATTTATGCCAAAAGCAAGGATGCTGCAGGCAATTGGTCTACGGAAGCACAGTACAATATGAACAAGATTGATAGAACCGCGCCTGTGGGAGCTATTGCCACCTCTATTCTTTCGGGGGCGACCAGCAATAGAACTATTACCTTGCTGTTGAGCGCAACTGACGCTGGGGCAGGCGGAATTGAAATGCAGCTTTCCAACGATGGTGAATGGGGAAGCAGTGCATGGGAATCTCTTCAGGCTACGCGCAGCTGGGAGCTTTCGGAAGGTGACGGTACGAAAACAGTCTATGTTCGCTTTAGAGACAGCCTTGGTAATATCAGCCAGCCCTACAGCAGTACCCTAGTACTGGATAGGGCAGCTCCGGCGGGTCCAGAGCTTACGGCTTCACCCAACGAATATACCAGTGGAAATGTGAGTATAACCATAACGTATCCATTGGATGTGGTTGATAAAAAATATAAGTTGGGCTCAGCGGGGAATCTTCAAGCTTACGAATCGCCTCTCATGCTGTCAGTAAACGAGGCTGTATACGCATGGGGCTACGATGCGGCTGGCAATCGTTCGCTGGAAGCCTATATCGTAATCAGCAATATTGATAAAACAGCTCCCACAGGCAGCATTTCGGTGAATAGCGGAGCTCAGGTGACGGGTAATGTGTATAGTGTGAGCGGTAACGTCTACGGGCTGGGAGTGACCGGAAGTATATACACTTCATTGAATATATGGGCAACGGACAGCGGAGCTGGAGGCATTCAAATGCGGTTCTCCAATGACCAGTCGACCTGGAGTGATTGGGAACATTATAAGCCATCTAGAAGCTGGACGCTTACCGATGTACCTGGAATTAAGACGGTACATGCCCAGTTCAAGGACAGCTTGGGCAACCAAAGCTCTACCGTAACAGGTTCAGTTTACTATGATCCTGCTATTCTGGGGGCGAAGTTTACTTCTGATCTGACGGAATATACAAATGAGAATGTAACGGTTACTATTGATTTTCCATTAAGCGCAACATCCCGAGATTATTCGTATGATGGAACTACTGTAACTCAAGCTGCTTATTCCAGTTCAATCATACTAAACCGCAATACGACTATTGTTGCGGTTAGCTCAGACGGGATTCATCCTTCCGTAACTACAAGCTATACGGTAAATAACATCGATAAGGAAGCACCAAGCGCTTCACTTTCCATTGCGGGTATAGTGGAAGGAGCGCCCACAAATTTATCTGAAGTGAGACTCTTGTTGGATTCAAAGGATACCGGCGGTTCAAACGGATTGCAAATGCAGTTTAACCTGAGCGATACAGCAGGCTGGACTTCATGGGAGAACTACTCGGCGAGTAAAAGCTGGAGCCTTCTAGGCGGTGATGGCACGAAAACCGCACAAGCCAGATTCAGAGATGCAGCCGGGAATGTAAGCAGCATTGTTTATGCTTCACTGGTGCTTGACAGAGTAGGACCGGAAGGTCTATTGATCGCTGCTGCTCCGACAAGCTGGACTAACGGTTCAGTAACCATCGACGTTTATTATCCTGCGGATGCCATTATCAAACAGATTAAGCTCGGTTCTGTAGGACGTTTTGCAGCTTATACAGGTACTCTTTCGTTAACAGCTAACGATATCGTATATGCACGAGCCCAAGATGCCGCAGGCAACTGGTCTTCAGAGACTCAGCTGAGCATAGCCAACATTGATCGTGCTGCTCCTGTCGGAACGGTGAAAATCGTTGACGGGAATGGAGTCGGATTAACGAATCAATTGCAGGTGGATCTGCTTCTTACCGCTACAGACACGGGTGGAGCTCTTATGGGGATGATGCGGTTTTCAAATGATTCTTTAGGCTGGTCGGATTGGGAAGCTTATAAGGAAACCAAGGCTGGTTGGAGCTTGATTGAGGGAGACGGATTAAAGACGGTCTATGTGCAATATAAGGATACCGCAGGCAATATTAGCACAGATATCATCCAAGCCAGCATTATTTTGGATACATTAGGTCCTGCTGCACCAGTGGCGACAGCCAATCAAACTTCATATACGAAAGATGATGTGAGGGTTGAGATCGTTTATCCAATGGATGCGGTTGAGAAAGTATATAGGATCGATTTAGGCGGTTATGTTAATTATGTGGCTCCTTTATCAATCACAGTGAACGGTACCGTCTATGCTAAGGGCAGAGATGCTGCAGGGAATTGGTCCGCAGAGACTGCATTGAATATAACAAAAATCGATAAGACGCCTCCAACTAAGGGAACCATTCAAATTAACGGAGGTGCCGCGTTAACCAAAGATCGGCAGGTAACCCTGCAGCTCACGGCAAGCGATGGCGAATCCGGTGTGACCGGAATGCGTTTTTCATTAAATGGATTGGACTGGGATGCCTGGGAGTCTTTTACCTCTACAAAAGAATGGTCCTTCTCCGTGGGGGATGGCTTGAAGAAGCTGTATGTGCAGTACCGCGATGCGGTAGGCCATGAGGGTTCGGATGCCGATTTAGCGGTCGACTCCATTATTTTGGATACGAAGGGACCTGATCCGGCAAGCTTCAGCGTATCTGCCTCAAGTGCCACCAAGGATGATGTGATAGTTACAGTCCTGTATCCTGCTGATTCAGTGGCAGAGAGCCGTCAATACAAGCTGGGAAGCGGGAGTGTATATAATGCATATGCAGGTGCGATTTCACTAAGTGTGAACGATGTGGTATATGCACAATCCATGGACGAAGCTGGCAATCGGTCTGCAGAAGCTTTTATCGGGATTGACTATATCGATAAGCAAGCCCCTGTCGGTACCATTACAATTGATGGAAATGCAGCACAGGCAGCATCCTATGAAGTGGTGCTGCAGCTTAGCGCGATTGATGCCGGTGTTGGTGGGGTGGAAATGCAATTTTCCAATGATGGTGCGCAATGGTCTGAGTGGGAAGCCTATACCTCTCTCAAAGCGTGGCGTTTACCTTACGGAGCAGGGACGAAATCGGTGTTTGTCCGGTATCGAGACAGCCTGGGCAATACAAGTGAAGCTTCCGACAGTATCGTCATTCAAGGTGATTTTGCCGACGTAGCCGAGGATAAGGAGCTGTTGACACCTGACGACTTCCTTAATGGTAATTCGGCATTGGACAATGTTCTGACGGACCTAAGGCTGCCGTTGACAGGTACGAAGGGCACAGCGATTAGTTGGGGAACGAACAGCTTATTGGTAAGCTCTAACGGTACAGTAGAGCGGCCAAGCTTTAATGAAGCGGACGTACCGGTTATTTTAACAGCGACTATCAGTAAAAATAGTGCGTTCACAACCAAGTCATTCCCCCTTATAGTAAAAAAGATTAATGTGTCCGACGAAGGGACCTTATCACAGCTGGACACTAACATAGGGCTGCTCACTCCGGCATTTACGCCTGATGTATTCGATTATACGGTTAAGCTTTCAAAGCAAACGACCGAATTGGAGTTAACGCCGGTACTCAGCAACAGCTCAGCGAGCTTGACCATTAACGATACGGCAACGAAAGCTGTTTACAGCAATGGTGTTGTGAAAGCAAGTGAATTGAAGATGGGAATGAATGACGTCAGCTTAAAGGTTACAGCCTCGATAACGGGAGGAAGCCATAACGATTATATAATCCATCTGTTTAAAGCTTCGGATGAAAAGGAGATTATGAGCTTTAGTTTGAGTGGCGAAGTGAAGCCTGCCGTTATCGATGCGGAGACAGGAACCATTACTGCGACAGTTCCTTATGCATTTGACCGCATAGGGCTTACAGCTCAGATCAGCGTGTCACCCGATGCTGTGATGAACATTGATCTCGCTCTTGCAAGAGATTACAGTCATTCTTTTACGATTCTGGTGACAGCTCAAGACGGTACAGAGCGGTTTTGGACAATAGAGACGAAGGAAGCACCTGCTGAATTAGGGGCTCCAGTACCAATCCTGCCCGACAAACCGTTAACGTTTACCAATGGGATCTCATTGAATTTTAACGGTGTTACCTTGGCACCAGGCGCAACGATGACGATGGAGGCGATAGAGCCCGCAGTAGCAGGTACCCAATTGGTAGCAGCTGGGGCCGTGGCCGAGTTTACTCTACAGGGTATGACCCTTAACGGTGAACAAGGCGTCGAGCTTGCACTGCCGATTCATTCAAACGTAGATCCGAATCAGGTCGGTCTCGCAATTTTCTACTATAATGGAATAGCTTGGCAGGAGCAGCCTTCTGTAATTCGTGGGAATACGGTTGTGACGACGGTATATCACTTCTCAACCTATGGTGTGCTCACATCGGATAATGCCAATCTATCCGGTCTTGCTGTAACGGATGGCGGTGTTTTAGCGGATGCTTACAAGCAAGAACAAAAGGATTATATGATTTTCGTGGACACGCTGACAAAAAGTATTAGGCTAAAGCCAGCTACAGCTGAAGCGCATGCGAAATGGTCCGTTACTGGAGCGGCATATATGGAGCTGCCGGGGGGGATTGTACAAGTCCAAGTGGATCAAATAAGCAAGCTCGGCATTACTGTAACAGCGAGAGACGGCAGCACCGTTCAAACGTACACATTGCATATCAACCGACTGCTTGCTTACGCCTCTTCCAATGAAGCAGGTAATGAGATTCAGCTCATGTTCCGTGAGAAGCTGGCCGTACAGCCACTCGTTGGTACCCAGTTTACTCTGGTTGGTACAACTTCGATTGTGCAGTCCGCACAAATAATGCCGGTTGCCAGGGAAGGGACGCTGTTAACACTCAAGCTGTCCAAACCGCTGAACGATGCCGGGCAAGGAAGTGTGCATCTGTTTGTAACAAACCTTAGCACGGCTGCCGGGAATAGCTTCGAACTGGGCGCAATTCCGGTTATGACACCCCGTTATGTGATTGATTTGAAACATCAGCTGGATAAACAATCTGACGGAATCGGAATTGATGATGTTGTCAGCTGGCAGAGAACTCGAGCCGATGTAACATTAGATCAGCAAATAGACAAGTTTGACCTGTTGTTTTTGCTGGATTTGATTCAACCGGTAAGCTCACAGGAAGTGGATTAAGCTACAGAATACAAGCCCATTCTTCAAGCCACACTGAGGATGGGCTGTTTTTTTTGCATATATAGAATTTATATGTTTGGGGCTCCCCGCAAAGTATCTGAATCAACTTCGAAGCATGACCCCACTTTGTGAGGATATTATTTTGTGCTCTGTCAGCAACCTTTTACAGAACATGGCCGTCTATATGAATAACTCCGGAGCAAGTTAAGGTCATACAAATATAATTTCACAATGAAAAGGATGAGAATAATGAAAAAGCTACTTTCAGTTATTACTACTGCTGCGTTGGTTTGCAGCTTGTCGGCAGGTTCTGTATTTGCATTTTCAGATCTGGATTCAGCGGAAAAGGCACCGATCCTTCAGCTAAAGGATAGAGGAATTGTTGCGGGCGTGGATAGCGAGCATTTTGCGCCGCGGGGTACAATCAGCTTTGCCCAAAGTATTAGCTTACTTGTAAAAGGGCTGAATCTCAACATCGACAACATCAGATTTATCAAACAACCGCTCGCTAGCGATTATTTCACGAATGTGCCTAACGATGCCTGGTATGCAGAGGCTTTTATTATAGCGAAGATGAACGGTCTGGATATCCCGCAAAATGTTGACCCCAATGCTGCAATCACACGTGAGCAATATGCGAATTTGCTTATACCGGCCATGGAGACCAAAGGACAATTTCCATTAATCAAAATGCTCGTTATATTTGCTGACGACGACCAAATAACTCCTTCCTACCAAGGTGCTTTGCAGCGAATGTATTTGTATAAACTCGCAAAGCTGGGCGAGGATCGTAAGGTAAATCCGAAGCAGGAGATGACCCGTGGTGAAGCGGCGGTCTTACTGTACAACGCTATACAATATGTGGAGCAGCATACGGTGAAGCAGCCGCAGCCCCAGCAGGGTGACGTAAAGGTCATAGTGGAGAAGGTGAACGATGATGTAAACAAGGTCATCCTATCCCGCGGTGAAATGCCGAATCCCGGTTATGGAATAGCAATTACGGGCATTAGCTTTCAAGCAGACGGAACGGCAGCCATTTCCTACACACTTAGCGACCCGAACCCGGATGGCATGTATGCGCAGGTGATTACGGAGGCGAAGGCGGAAACTTATGTGTCTTCCAAATACAAGCCGATTGCTGTAAACGCAGCAGGTTCCCCCACTAATTCAACAGGATTCGTAATTGATCCGGCAGCACCAGTTATTAACCCGTTCAAGGAATAAAAATCTATTACTGATAAGTTGTGATACCTTACTGCACTCTGATTCTGCTTCCGGCATACTAGCCACAGGTGAAGCGGAACAGGGTGTTTTTTGTTGACTTATTTTGGGTAATATTAGAAGCTTGTGTTAAAATGGCGCTGTTGGATATCCTTTAGATAAGGAAGGAGCTGGATAGATGGAAAAGAAATATTTTGAACAAAAGGGCACACGTTACTCGTACACGGAAAAAGGTGAAGGGGAGGCGGTCGTGTTGCTGCACGGTTTTTGCGGGAGCTCCTCCTATTGGAATAAGCTGCTGCCACTGCTGCCTAATCATTACAGGGTCATAGCTCCAGATTTGCGGGGACATGGAAGCTCGGAAGCACCCGATGGAGACTATACTATGGAAGTATTCGCTGAAGACCTGGCACAGCTGCTACAGCATCTCAAGGTTGAGCAGGCGATTGTACTAGGCCACTCTTTGGGCGGCTATGTGACATTGGCTTTTGCAGAACGATATCCCGGCATGCTAAAAGCTTTCGGTCTCATTCACTCGACTGCCTATCCAGACAGCGATGCGGGCAAGGAAGGTCGGATTAAGGGGATGGAAACGATTCGGGAAAAAGGGCTGCCGGTCTTTATAGGTGGGTTGATTCCCAAGCTGTTTGCGCCGGAGCATGTGAAGTCTATGCCTGAAGAGGTGCGTGAAGCTACTGCAATAGGAGAAAGCGCCAATCCTGATGGCGCAATTCGCACCCTGGAAGGAATGAGAACACGCCCCGACCGCAATGCTGTGCTGGAAGATGCTTCAATACCTGTGCTGCTTGTAGCTGGAGTTCATGATCAGATCATTCCTCTTGATCGAGCTTTCTCGGTTAGCGGGGGGCGAATTGTTCAGCGGCAGATTGAGGCTGCAGGTCATATGAGTATGGTGGAGGCGCCGGAGAAGCTGGCGAATGTGATCGTTGAGTTTATAACGAATGTTTAGAGAAATGTGTCTTCGCTGACATTTGTAATAAAGATGAAATCTTATTTTAATCTGGCCTTAAGAAATCAGGTCTATAATCATATTCAACCCCCTTTTCTTTTATATAAGAGACCCACAGCTGCATGGAGCTGTGGGTCTCTTGAGTGTGCTGATGGTGAAGCCTCTTGATTGGAAAAATAACATCTTTAGCTGCGAAGCATAAAAATTAACAATACAACCACGATTACAGTCATAGCTACATAATAAATGCCGAGCCGTCTCCAATTACTGACCAATTGTTGATCATAGGAGGGATCGCCTGCTTTATTTTTCTTCGAGAAACCGACAAGAATCGTGCCGATGAGTGCCGCAAGCATGGTTACAATAATTAATGTCATGTAGGTTTGCATAGGAATCGTTCCTTTCCGAGCGGTTGCTGTATTTCTATTATACCTATGCTTTCAGTTGTTTCAATCTTTTTACCTGGCTTGATAAGAAGACAACGAAAACCGCGAGTGCAATTCCAATCCCGATGATCGAATTATCGGCCGAGGCACCCATCTTGGTTATTTGTGTGTAGATGCCGACCCCCGCCAGCATGAGAGCATTTTCTACCATGTTCTGTACGGCGATCGTTTTACCGGATCCAATCATTCGGTGGCCTTCATCCTGCAGCGCTGAATTCATCGGTACGATGAACACGCCTCCTGCAAAGCCAATCAGCAGCAGGAGTACAACAGCAAGTGGCATCATGTAAGTCAGAGGAAACAGCAGCATAGCGAAGATCATAACAGCCCCGAAGCGGTAAGCATTGTAATATTTCGCAGCAGGGATTAGCTTCGGAGTTGCAAGTGCACCAATCATGATGCCTACACCGGTTATTGCCGTTAGCATGGAAATCTGGTCCAACGAATCGATAGCTAGATGGATCGGAACCCAAGCGATCAATGCCAGTCGGAATACGGCTGACGACATCCAGAAGGATCCGGTGCCGATTAAGGAAAAGCGGGTTTTGCGATCCGCAAACAACCTTCTTGTATCCTTAAAAAAAGTTAGCATTTCGCGTCCGTAATGCAGCTGGCTGTTGACGGGACCTTTGGGAATAAGGAAGGTTATGAGCAGCGAAACCAGATACAAGGCCAAGCATACCGCCAATGCGGCTGTAATGGAGTAGCCTGCCAGCGTTCCGCCTGCCAGAGAACCGGTCAATATAGCAAGTATGGTGAATCCTTCCATACGTGCATTGGCTGATAGCAAGCCGGATTCGGAAGCTGTAAGCTCAGTCAGAATCCCATATTTGGCCGGTGAATATACAGCGGCACCGATGCCGACAATGGCGTAGCTTACAGCGGGATCAAGGCCGGCAATAAGACAAACGATACCTATCGCTTTTATTAAATTACCGATTAAAAGTACATGGGATTTGGCGTTTTTATCTGCGAAAGCGCCAACAAAAGGAGCAAGGATGACAAAAGCGAAAAGGAAGGCGCCTTGAACGACGCCGATATAAAAGTCGGGAAGGGCATATTTCTTGATCATGGCAAGCGTGATGAACAAAATCATATTATCGGCAAACGCGGATAGAAACTGTGTGAACAAAAGTGTGGTGAGTGGGCTCAGCATTCGTTTCAGCATGCTTGTTGTCTCTACACGCCCTACAGCGTGAGTGGTCGATGGATTCGTCCGGTCCAGACTCATAAGATCAAGCTCCTTTCTCCACTTGGGATTCCGCTAATTTTTTTAAAGCAAGGTAATCGGTCTTGCCGCTTCCGAGAAGCGGGAGCTTATCAATCACCTCAAGCTTGGAAGGGAGCAGTAGAGGAGGGTAGCCTCTATCGTGGATATAGGCTTTCAACTGCTGCATGCTATAGCCGGGCTTGGTGACGTAGAGTACAATTCGCTCGCCTTTACGACCGTCTGGCATACTAATCGCCCCCATTGCTGCGTCTCCATAGCAAGCTGTCGCCAGCTCCTCAACAACCTGCAGAGATAACATTTCTCCGCCGATTTTGGCAAACCGCTTCAACCGCGATTTAATGGTGAGGAAGCCTTGCTCATCGAGATCTGCAACATCCCCGCAATCATACCACTCCGAGGAAGGCATGAAGCCTTTCCCGTGAATCAAATACCCTTTCATCAGATTAGGTCCCTGGATCAACAGACTGCCACCCGATTCGATCCCTTGGATGGATTCCAGCTTGAATCGTATTCCCGGCAGAGGCCGTCCGACTGTTCCCTTCTTATAAGCCAGTGGCGAGTTGATAGAAACTATAGGAGCGGCTTCTGTCGTGCCGTAGCCTTCCATGATGCGAATGCCGAATTTTCGGCTCCATAGCTCGCTTACTTCCTCCTTCAGTTTTTCTGCACCGGTCACTACATATCTCAACGAACGAAAATCGTAAGGATGCGCAGCGCGTCCGTAGCCTGCAAGAAAGGTGGAGGTACCGAATAAAATCGTTGCATTCCGGTCATAGACAACTTCCGGAATGACACGGTAATGAAGGGGGCTTGGATATAAAATGACTGGCATGCCTGTCAGAATGGGCAGTAATGTGCCGGCTGTCAGCCCGAAGCTGTGAAACATAGGCAGTGCATTAAATAATTTGTCTGCTGAAGTGAAATCGAATACCGAGCGGGCCTGCTGGATGTTGGCGTACAGCTGCTCATGGCCAAGCACAACACCTTTGGGCTTGCTTTCACTTCCTGAAGTAAACAGGATGACGTCATTAAAGCCTTGATTCGCTGTTCTACGCAGCAGCATGTCAGTGAAGCCACCCCATTTATCGGATAGCCGGACGTCTGCTTTGACGTCCTCCAGGTAGATAATGCTGCATTGTTTTGCAAGAAGCGCAACCGTCTCCTCCAGCTTGGCTTTCGCGACGAACTGGCGTGATGTAAGAATCGTCCGCAGCACAGCAGTCTCACAAGCATCCTGCAGACTTTGTGCGCCTGCGGAGAAGTTCAGCATAGCCGGGGTGACTCCTAGCCGGAACAAGGCGAACAGCGCGATTGCATGGCCGTTCGAATTAGGCAGCAGCAAGCCCGCCGCGGCATCGCCGCGCAGGAGCGGCCGCAGCTTGCGGCCGAACACATAGGAAGCTAGAATCAGCTTCCGGTAGGTCAGCTTCTGCGACATATCCTCGCAGATGACCCGCTGCCAGCCGCCCCGCGAAGCTTGCAGCAGCAGCTCATTGAACAGATTGACGTCCGGCTTCAATCTGCTTTGCAGCAGCTCCTCCTGCATGACGATGAGAATCTGCTCGGCGGCCTGTTCCTTTTGCAGCTTCATCGAGACATTCGGCTGTTGGGCTATACTGAAGGCTTCGCCAATCCGGATATCGATTGCAGGGAACCATACGGTCCTGATTTTATGTCCGATATAGGAGAGCTTGGATCTTTCTGCCCCATTGATGGCGATTGGAAAGATTCTGGCATTGGTTTTCATTGCGATATATCCAATCCCGCTGTAAATTTTCATTAATCCGCCGGTTACCGTAATACGACCTTCTGGAAACAGGACCAGAGGAGCACCGCTTTGCACTGTTTTAACCATCGTTCTGACTGAATAGGGGTTCAATGGGTCAACAGTAATATGCTTCCGCAGCTTAAGCAGCAGGCCGAGTCGTTTGGCGATAGTCGTGTTGACTACAAAGGTGGCTTCATCCGGCAAGTAGGCTGCGAGCAAGGCGGCATCAAGCAACGAAACGTGGTTGGATATGAGAATAGCGGGTTGGCTGAAGTCCAGCTTTTCCAATCCAGCTATTCGAAATCTGAATAAAACCCGAAACAAAAGCTTTAGAAATGATATAAGAACTGACATCATATGGATCAACTCCTCATTATGGGGACTGTCTTTGAATGGCTTCTAATACCAGGTGCTAATTCTATATTTATATTGTACATGGAATGCACATAAAAAAAGAGTACTAAATTTAAATAGTACCCTTTTGTGAAAGAGATGAAATTAGCAGTAGTATAGGTGTTCTCCTTGATGTCAGGGTTCTATTGTAAATATACCTTCCATGTGTGCATAAATATGGAATTTGAGCAGAGAATAGTCATTAGGACTATGCGCTGCATACTGAGGAGGATTCCATGGTTGAGCATGATGATGGGGATAAGTCACTAAACTTGAAGCTTGCAGACAACCTGAAGCAGATCAGGAAAGGTCTTGGATACAGCGATGATGTTACAGTTCGCGATATTGTATTGAATGTGGGCAATAATCGCTCTGTCCAAGGAGCCGTGTTCTATGTTGAAGGAATTTCCAATCTGCATAACATGGTTCACTCTCTATTGGCCTCCTTTGAAGGCGACGAAACCAATAATTTCACTTCCGAACAACTGCTTGATCATTGCAAGAAGAGTGTAGTTTCATCAGGGTCGGTTGCTGATATATTTACCTTCGATGAACTGTACGGGTTTCTATTGTCAGGCGATAGCATTGTACTGGTCGATGAATGCTCACACGGATTAGCCGTTTCAACCAAAGAGCTGGTAGCTCGAACCGTTGAAGAACCGAATGTGCAATCCGTTGTCAGGGGGCCGCGAGAAGGGTTCACAGAAGTGCTTCGTTGGAACACTGCAATGCTTCGCCGAAAAATCAAAGACCGCCACTTATGGATGGAAACCATGAGCATAGGTACAGTAACTAAAACCGAAGTGGCTGTTGTCTATATCCAGAATATTGTATCCGAGGATGTGCTCAAGGAAGTTAAGCAGAGGCTGTCTACCATTGATATAGATGCGGTTCTGGAAAGTAATTATATTGAAGAGCAGATTGAAGACAAGGGATTTACACCCTTCCCAACCATCTTCAATTCGGAGAGACCTGATGTAGTTGCTGCGGGATTGCTGGAGGGAAGAGTGGCCATTATGGTTGATGGTACTCCCTTTGTATTATTGGTTCCGGCTCTGTTCACTCAATTTTTCCAATCCAGCGAGGATTATTACCAGAGGGCTGATTTTGCCACATTGATTCGCCTGCTTCGATTCTTGTCATTTGGTTTGGCGCTTTTAACGCCTTCCTTTTATATTGCCATTTCTACATTCCACCAGGAGATGCTGCCGACAACACTGCTTTATAACTTGGCGAGCCAGCGAGAAGGAGTTCCGTTTCCGGCCTTTATTGAAGCCATTTTGATGGAAGTGACTTTCGAGATTTTACGGGAAGCGAGTGTACGGATGCCAAGGACGGTTGGCCAATCGATATCTATTGTTGGTACGCTAGTAGTTGGTCAAGCTGCAGTGGAAGCGGGACTGGTTAGTGCAGCTATGGTTATCGTAGTGTCCATCACAGCCATCTCCAACTTTGTTCTTCCGGCTTTTAACCTAGGAATAACGATCCGAATCATCCGGTTTGTACTCATGATACTTGCCGCTACCTTCGGTCTATTCGGAATCTTTATGGGGCTTATTGCCATTGTGGTTCATATGTGCGGTCTTCACTCATTTGGTGTACCTTATATGTCCTCATTGGCTCCATTTCATCTGTCTGATCAAAAAGATACCTTGTTTCGATTTTCCTTCCCGAATATTATTACCCGGCCCAAAATGTTTCGCCAAAAGAATCTTGTTCGCCAGAAACGCCGGTGAGGAGGAGTTCACATGAAACGAGCTATTGCAAGCTGCTTGTTACTAATGCTCCTATTATTGCTAATGACTGGCTGCTGGAGCCGCCATGAATTAAATGATCTGAATATTGTAGTTGGAATGGGGATCGATAAATCCAATGGCAAATACAAAGTTACGGTCCAAACTGTTAATCCAGGTCAGGTTGCCAGCAAAAAAGGAAGCATCAGCACTGCGAGCCCGGTCGTTACGTACGAAGAGGTAGGCACCACGATTCCTGAAGCATTATCCCGAATGACCGTAAAAGCTCCACGCCACTTATATTTCGCTCATTTGCGTATGGTTATCATAGGGGAAGAGGCGGCCAGAGAGGGGATCAGTAAACAGCTTGATTTCTTGTCGAGAAATATGGAGATGCGAACTGATTTCTTTTTTGTCATTGCCAGAGATACGGACGCTTCCGAAGTGTTAAAAATAAATAGTCCGATGGATCCGATTCCTGCAAATAATATTTATACAAAGCTTGATAACTCGGATAAACTATGGTCGGCCACCGGCAGCATGACGCTAAACCACCTGCTTCAAGATTTGGGGAAGGAGGGGAAGAGCCCTTCCATAACTGGCCTTGAAATCGTTGGAGATCGAAACATTGGGAAAAAAACGACGAATGGGCAATATATAGAACCTCCCGTAATATTGCAATATGCCGGTATGGCGGCTTTCAAATCAGATCGGATGGTAGGTTGGTTGGATGAAAATGACACAAAGGCATTAAATTATGTCCAAAATTCAGTTTACCAGACGACCGGGTTTATCCCATGCCCAAAAGGAAAAGGCAACATTACGATGCAGGTTATCCGTGCTGATACTTTTATTAAAGCGAGTATCCAGAACGGAAAGCCGGAATTCGATGTATATCTTAGAATAGAGCAGGATATATCGGATGCCGAATGCAGTATAGATCTATCGCAAGCAGCCATCGTTCCCGAGCTGAAAAAACTGACTGATAATAAAATAAAGGCCTTCATCGAAGGTTCAGTCCAAAAAATACAAAAGAATCTCGGTACGGATATTTATGGGTTCGGCGAAGTGCTTCACCAACAGTATCCGAAGGTTTGGCATCAAATTAAAGATTGGAACAAGGTATTTACAACCGTTAAAGTACGTGCCCATGTGAACTCTATCCTTCGTAGAATGGGGACAATCCTGCAGCCGGTGGATTATACAAACAAAGAATAGGGGTACTCTAATGTGGCTTTTCATCGGTGTAGCTGGTACGTTGGCTTGGACTATTCTGAAGGAATTCCCACGATTATGGAGAGAACGAAATCATAAAGAGCTGTGGACATTGGCGCTGATAACACTAGCTGTAACTGCGCTAAGTTCTGCAAAAAGCTTGAACCTGGAGCTGCCGAATCCTCTCGATTGGATTGCAGTGGCGTTGGGACCTTATCCACGTGCTGTATATTCGATTTTCAAATAAGAGGAGGCAGCTCTATGGAGAAGGCGGGAGTCATTAGCAAGCGTTCGTTTGTGATTCTAGTCATTTTTTTTATGATAGGTACGTCCATTCTTATTACACCAACCGGCCTTGCATTAGAGGCTAAGCAGGATGCATGGCTGGCTTGCATTGTCGGTGTTGTCTTCAATCTCTTGAATGCAGTGCTATTTGTCGTGATAGGGAAGCGTATGGGTGATCAGACATTGATTCAATATTGCGAGACAACACTGGGGAAATGGTTTGGTAAAGCCGTCTCCCTCTGCTTTGTGCTGTTTTTCTATTTGTTGGCATCGCTTATGATTGGGGATCTTGGTTATTTTGTAACATCACAAATTATGCAGGAAACGCCTATGGAAGTATTGCAGATGCTGTTTATTCTGGTTGTAGTGATGGCCGTCCGATCTGGGTTTATCGTATATACACGCGCGGCGGAAGCTTTTTTTCCTTGGTTAATGATATTGTTTTTGCTGCTGATTTTGCCTTTGATACCGAAGTTTGAAATTTCTAATTTTTTGCCTGTCATGGAGTTCGGGATAAAACCGATTGTGCGTGGCGGGTTTAGCTTTTGGGGCTTACAGGAGCTGATAGTGCTGCTCATATTCTATCCGTTAGTATCCAAGACGAAAGGGAGAGGGAATGGTTTTATTACAGGTATAGTAATAGGGGGGGCAGTACTCATTTGTACAACAGTAGGAAGCATTGCCGTACTCGGAGCTACATTAACGGCGAATCAGTTATTCCCTGCGTATACGCTTGCCAAAAATATTAGCATCGGTCATTTCCTTGAGCGGGTAGAAGGAATTATGATCTCTATTTGGGTATTGTCTATTTTTATTAAAATCGTCCTTACCTTTCACGCCTCAATTATCGGTTTTGTCCAAGTCATGAATATCAAGGATGAGAAGCCACTCATCATTCCAATGGCACTGGGGTTAATCGTCCTTTCCATAATGTGCTACCCCAATTCCATCTATATCAACGACTATCTTTCCAAAAACTGGAGTCCCTTTGCACTCATTTTCTCGGTGTTCTTACCTTTGCTGCTGCTTGGAGCATCTTCCATATCCGCTATTCGAGCGAAAAGCAGTAAAGAGTGAACCCTGCGGGAACTGGAGCGTCCTTCGGTTTCTCGGGTGACAAAAGTATTGGTTTTGCACAACAAGATCCTCTTTTCGGACATCAGGAAATGAAAAAAAGCTGCATCCTTCTGTCGGTTACAGAAAGATCAGCTTTTAAGAGTCAATAGTTGTATCAAGCGAAGTGTCTGTGCGTTTGCGCAAACGTTGGACCCATTGATTCCGAGCTGCGAATGCTACGGCCAATTCAACGGCGGATAGCGTCAGCAGCAAGCCTAGTAAGGAAACTAGAACCGCCAACGGAAGACTCCAGAAGTGGGTAGGTTGGGAGAAGAATGGAATGAGTGCAATGGCTAAAATCGGAGGCGCGTTCAAATTAAACTTCCGAATTATTAGAATCGTACATAGCGTTGATAAGAAAAAAGGGATAATCCCTGTCATGGATAAGAATAGCAAGGAGCTGATTAAAGAAACAACAGAAGCTCCGGCGATCATCTTGGCAAAATCTCTAAAATGGAAGGAACGGCTAATGAACAAGTAAGAGAATGCGCCGAGTGTTGGGAAGAAAATCATCTTTAAATCAGGCAGATGCTGTGAAACGGAATAAATGAGAAGCAAATATATGCAGATAACAAATATCTTTAAATTCATGGATAACACAAGAGATCACCCTTTTAAATAAGCCTAACAAACATTAGTAATTCTATTATATTTGCGCTGGTCTCGTCAATCCTTATAGACGTTATTGCAGACTGTATGTCTAACTATGCCCATTGTACATGCTGCTGTCATTAACTATCACCACTTCTGTATACGCCATAAGTTTGTTGCCGTCTTGAAGCGCTTCTTGGCAAGGGTGATTTTTTTGAGTAAAATATTCGTTAATGGCTGTAAATCAGTAGCGCTGAAAAACGGTGAATTCTTTTATTAGCAAAAAAAGCAATATATAGACCAATTCATGCAAGGAAATTGTTATTATTATGCTTCATTATAACAAGTAAAGTGTGAGCCTATGCCCACGGGCTTGTCCCGTCAGTTAAGGATTGCACACAACAACCTATAAGGAATCAGGTGAAACCGTGAAAACATTGGGAACAGCAATTATCGGACTCGGCTCTATTTCAGGCATCCATTTGAAAGCGGTAGTTGGATTGGAAAGCTCTGAACTGAAGGCGGTTGTTGACGTAAATGAAGGTTTAGCGAAGAAAGTGGCCGCTGAATATGGCTGTGACTATTACACGGATTATAAAGAAATGTTGAAGCGTGAAGATATTCAAGTTGTTCATTTGTGTACTGCGCATCATTTGCATGCTCCTATGGCGGTAGATGTTTTGAATGCAGGCAAACATGTGCTGACAGAGAAGCCGATGGCTGAAACTAAGGCTGCCGGACAAAGCATGCTGCAAGCCGCTGCCCAGAATCCTGATGTACAGCTCGGTGTTATTTTCCAAAATCGTTATAATGCTGCTTCGCAAAGGATTAAAGAAGCCGTTGATTCAGGTGAATTTGGCAAACTGATCTGCATGAAGGGGATTGTCACCTGGTACCGCAACTCAAGCTATTACGAGACTGAGTGGAAAGGGAAATGGGCAACGGAAGGCGGCGGTGTGCTGATCAACCAATCTATTCATACCTTGGATTTACTGCATTGGTTCGGCGGTGATATTGCTAGTGTGAAAGGGTCATTTTCCAATGATTCACTGGAGGATGTTATTGAGGTAGAGGACACCGTTCACGCCTATGTGGAATTTGAAAACGGAGCAAAAGCCATTTTCTATGCTACAAATGCTTACTTGAAAAACTCTCCTGTGGAGCTTGAAGTTGTATTTGAGCAAGGCTCACTGGTTCAAAGAGGCGAAACCTTGTATTTGGAGCAGGATGGACAGTTAACTGTACTGACGGAGCCTCCTGTAAATAATACGGGAGAGAAGTCTTACTGGGGAGTGAGCCATGAGCTGCAAATTCGTGATTTTTACGAGCATTTGCTGGAAGGCAAGCATTTCTGGATTGATGGACCGGAAGGCTACAAAACGTTTAGCCTAGTAATGGATATATATGAATCATCCCGTACAGGGAAGAAGATTTCCTATAAAGGCGCAGAATCGGTTGTGAGCTAACGGCTTATTTTAAGGCTTGGCGGGCAGTAATCCGATACAATTGGGGCGCGGTCTAACGAGAACCGTGCTCTCCATGATGAACCGTCTCTTCCTTGGGCAACCGATGGATGAGACGGTTTTCTTATCATATTAGACTAATCAGTTTTCAGTGGAGCTGAGCAAGTCTAATATTGCAAGAAAACCTGCAAATGATCGCGGTCGCTCATCTATGTTATGTCTTTGGATCCATCTAACAGGAATGCCGCTGACTAACGGAACGTCGATCCTCTATGGATTGAAAAACCAGCCTATTTCATGAAGAAGCGGAACTACGATGCGTTATTCCGACTTTAATAGACTGAAATGCCCTATTTTAAACAAATAAGAGATCCTAGTTCCGTTTCACTCGAATCATAACGTTAAAACAATGAAATAGCGCACCTCATTTCCTCCTATGCGAGTGAGGGGATGAAGACACACCACCGCTTTAGCTTTGAAGGTACATAGGGAATATAACAATGGGGTATATGGCTATACCGGATGGAATACTACAAGTATGGCTATGAATACCGGATCAATGACCGATTAAGAAGGGGCAGGCCCACAGAGTAGAACAAGAGTGGGAATCAGTCAGAAAATATAAGTTATTCATTGCACATTATTGCACCAAAATATGCGGCACGGGTATCCTTTTCAATCATCAGGCGAATTTCATTTTATATTCGGATAATGGGGAAGTAACTATGTGTCTAAAGGCACTTGAACGGAACAGATAGTTCCGTTATTTAATCTGCCACGCCCAATTTAAGACGATAGCGGAAGTCGGAATTCCGCGAGCGACCGGGCAAGGTCGTGTAATTTAGCAGGTGGAACCCCTGCTTGGTAGAACGTGCAGCCGCGTTGCCAATAGCGAGTCTTGGGCTATCAGCAGTAATGTTGAGTGCTAAGCGTAGACAGTCAGGCAGTAGGCCTGAAAAGTGACGGAGCCCCGAAATTGACTAACATTGAGATAGGCCGACGGTATGCGGAATCTGGAAGGCAACATCTACACAGACGC
>NZ_JANQBD010000061.1 GCF_024722015.1 Paenibacillus radicis (ex Xue et al. 2023)
GTAACGTTCCTGCTGGGATGTTTAACTCTTCTGCAATCTGCGGAACGCTCTTTGTCTGTTCTTGAATGTACTTTACTGTCTTTTCTTTAAACTCATCACTGAACCTCTGTCTCATCTCACCCACACCGGACACCTCTTCCTCTTTGTAATTTAATTATCTGCATTCTCTTATGAGGTGTCCACTTTTTATTCTAGATCTAATCCTCCCGCTAATCTGACCTGAATATTGATAAAAATCAATATAACTGGAAAATGTGCATCTAAATTGGATGGTTTTTGGCATATTGAACAGTATGTTGGAAGTTAACGGGAGGATTTCCATCTAAAGTACAGAAAATGCCGCTTAGTGGAATAAATAACGGGACATTTTCCTGTTAATCGGTAATCGGTGACCTCGTCCCCATATTTCTGCTGACAACGGCCAAAAGAAGCTTGTACTGCGTGGGGTTTGATCGACCGCCGTGTTAAGCCTCAACGCGAAACTCGGGATCTACGCGAGTTGGGGAGCTAGGCCTGCCCGGGATCCGTGCACGTTGGGGAGCTAGGCCTGCTCAGGATCCGTGCGGGTTGGAGCGATAAGCCCGTCCGGGATCCGTGCGCGTTGGAGCGATAGGCCTCGCCCGGGATGACGCTGCCTGCTAACGGCCTGATTGTAAAGTCAGGACGCCTCTCAACGCTATTAACGCTGTAATTTGTTGATGAATTAGAAGAAAAATAAACTATTGAGACTAGGCTTAGTTCATCAACAGTTAGGACCGTCAGGATGTGTGATCCCTGACGGTTTTTCTTTTTCAGCCGATTCATGTCCTTACTGGAAAGCAGGGAATACATAGCGCACGATGAAATACAAAAATCCGAAAAATATGATTATATAAGCGGCGTACTTAATGAAGGTGGAGGCTACCATGCCTTTATCGTACTTTTGCTCGACACTTTTTTTCTCAATTTCTACGTTTTTAAGCTGATCCATCGTTATCACTCCTTATCATGAATTGTATAAAGGTTGATGCTCCCTCTTACCCTTGGTGTTGTGGGGTGAATCAGATTCGTTTCGGAGCACTGCGGGTAAATAGTAGCTAACAAAGCTTAAACCAATTATTTTTATAAGGGGGAAACAACATGGTTGTTCAAATTAGTGTAGCTGTTATTGCGGTGGCCTTTGTTGTCTTGGTAGCTTTTCTGATTGTTACTTTACGCTCGATGACGGCTTTGCTGGCCCAAACCCATACCACGATGCAAAATTTGCAGGTTGAGGTGAAAGGACTTGCCAAGGAAGCCTCCGATGTTCTACGCCATACGAATGCGGTGACGGAAGATGTTTTAAATAAGCTCCATTCGCTTGAACCAACATTCGATTCGATGAAACAGGTAGGAGAGGCTGTCGAAGAAATAACATCAACCGTGAAGCATGCCTCCGTATCGGTCGCAAGGACCATTAAGGACAAAGTGGATGAAGATGTACATAGTCCTGCACTAAGTAAAATAGGAACGGCACTGAAGGCTATTCCTATCCTTGTTGATGTGTGGCAGCAATTCAAGCATCGGCAGGTTCAGGTGCAGACAGGCGCTAAATAAGCTAAATAATCTGATGTTCCGTTGTTTCATTTGAAGTTCAGCGGGGTAATGATAAGATAGATAAAGCATCCGTATGGTGATTTGAAGGAGGATTATAATCGTATGAATCGACAGCATCAATTTGAAATAGAACGACAAGTATCCCCTAACAGTCATTTTTTGTATTTAAAGGGGGAACTGGACTTGGCAAGGGCTGCCGAGCTGCGTGCTGCTGCAGATCCTTACATCGCCGAAACCAGCCGCAGCCTGGTAATTAATTTGAAGGATTTACAGTATATCGACAGTACGGGAATTGGGGTTATCTTATCATTGCTCAAAGCAAGGCATGTCTTGAATGCGCCCATAACTGTCGAGGAAATTCCACCCAAAATTCAGAGGTTATTCGATATGACAGGTCTAACCAGGTTTATCCAGCAAGCATCGAACGAAGTAAATTAGAAAGGCCAAATAGACATGGAAAGAAGTGAAATGAACTTGGAAAATCGTACGGTCAGCATGACATTGCCTGCCGAAGCGGAGTTTATTGATGTGGTTCGTCTTACATTGTATGGATTATGCACAAAAGTGGGGTTTTCTTACGAGGAGATAGAAGATATAAAGGTGGCTGTGGCAGAGGCGTGCAACAATGTAGTTGTACATGCTTATGAGCCTGGTAAAGGCGGGATGATGGAGGTACATTTTGAGCTTATAGAGCATGGACTTCGCATTAAAGTGAAGGACCAGGGCCACAGCTTCAATTTCTCTGAGAAAGCGCCGTTGGCGCAGTCGCTGCATGATAAATCGTTGGAAGAAGCTCAGGTGGGCGGGCTTGGCATCTACCTGATGCAAGCTTTAATGGATGACGTTGAAGTGAACAACGAAGGTGGGACAGAGGTTCTTCTAACCAAACGCTTAAGCAAAAGCGAGGAAATGGTATGAAGGTAAACTCGGAGATTCCGGCACCCAATATCCGCGAGCTGATCATGGAATATCAGCAAACGAGTTGTAACGAAATAGCTACGACTTTATTATTGCAGTTGGAGCCTTTGGTAAAAATGGCTGCAGGAAAAATGTCGCGCAATCGTCCGGACCTCTATGAAGATTTATACCAAGTGGGACAAATGTCGATGCTGCGGCTGTTTAAGCAATTTGACGTTGAGCAGGGTGAGCAATTCGAGCCCTATATGATGAAAAGCGTCATTGGACATATGAAAAATTACTTGCGCGATAAATCGTGGTATGTACAGGTCCCTCGGCGTGTTAAGGAAAAAGGCGGACGCATTCAAGAAGCTATAGACCGGCTGACAGTCCTATTGGAGCGGTCTCCCAATGTAGAGGAGATTGCAGCGGATGTTGAGCTTACGGTTGAGGAAACTATTGAAATATTGGCAGGCAGGGAATATTATCATTATGTTTCGTTGGATACTCCGCTGTCTGCTGAAGAAAGCGGTGCGACCATCGGGGACTTGCTTAGCGAGGATGTCGATGAGTACCGGCAGCTGGAGAATCGATTGGACATGGAACAGGCCATGAAGCTGTTGAAAAAAGAAGAGCAGCGAGTGCTTCAGCTTTCTTATGTCGAAGGCCAATCTCAACGTATGATCGCTCAAGTGTTGGGCGTATCGCAGATGAGTGTATCACGGATTCAGAAGCGGGCTTTAGACAAGCTTAAGGAATATTTTGGAGAATACAGAGGTTTGAGCGATGTATAGCTGCTTATAGATAACACGTCCATTGGGGCGTGTTATTTAAGTTGCCGGTCTTTTTTGGGGAGAAGACGGCTTTCGTTAATTCCCTGGTTCAAATGATTCAACTAATTTGGACTCGGGTAATGAGAGATATGTACCTTATTATCCCAAGAAAAGGCGGTGGGTGTTATGACGATCAGACACAGTATAACATGCGATAGCAGCGATGTATTGGTACGTGAGACAGGTCCTCAGTCGTATGAAGTCAGCATTCAGGCTCAGGTTAATCCATTGGGTAAGGGCAACGTCATTGAGACATTCATCAGGCTGGAGGAGGCTATAGTGGCAGCTGAGCATTTCTGCAAATTGTATTCAACAGCCAAGGAGCAGGGTTACCATTTGGAGGGCGCCTACTTTGTAAAGGTGGACAAGCCCAAGCATCATGTAGGTCAGCTGCTGCAGGAAAGAAAGTCTCCTGATGCTCTTGCTCTCATACTCTAAGGAAGTCTTGCAACGAAGCTTACGCAGTCTGTCTGAGGATGATCCTCGGGCAGACTTTGTCATGTATGTAGGGGCTGGTGCTGCCCATATGCCCAAAACAGTGTCTTTCCTGGCTAAAGTCTTGCACATGAAAAGCGTCACTTGCTATGGATAGCAAGTGACGCTTAGGAGTAACTTGATTAAACAATGTTTAATGTAAGCTCAAGCCGTTATGCCTTTTGAAAAGGACGATGCTGCTGGACATTGTCCAGTGCTTCATGAGCGGCATCCCCTGCACGATCAGTCGCTTTATCCAGCGTTTGTGCGGCTTGGTCCGTTATTTGATGAGCGGATTCGGACAAGGCGTCGGTGGCTTTGCGAGCAACTGATATCGCTGCGTCTGTTCCCTCGTGTGCCTTGTCCAGTAATTGAGTACCTTGCTCAGCTGCTCGTTGGATCGTATCGGCTGTTTTAGTTCTAGCTTGATCCATCCAGTCCTGACCCATGGTCTGAAGGGTATGAAGCGAGTCCTTCAAATCCTCCCGCAGCTCACGCCCCGATTTGGGTGCTAGCAGAAGTGCGATAAGCGCCCCTGCGGCTCCCCCCACAATGGTTCCTATCAATAAACTATTGCTCTTTGTCTCTGCAGTTGCCATGTCTATCCACTCCTTTTACATAGTTTACTTCGAATTTACGAGGTTCTGCTGTTTAAGACTCTGGATAATAGCGTCAATAGGAGTACAAAGATTGCCGCTCCTATGATGGCTGGCACTACGGCGAAGCCGCCGATTACGGGGCCCCAAGAACCTAGAAGCAACGCGCCCAGCCATGCACCGACAAAGCCGGCAACCATAGAGCCAATGATGCCTCCTGGCATACCGCCAGGTGCTATCGCGGAACCGATGGCTCCGATGACGATTGCCATGACGATGGTTATCAGCAAGCTGATCATCACCCTCACGCTCCCTTCCTATGGGTTACCTTGCATGAGCTATATTACCCTTGTTCATTTTCAATGAAACAAAGCCAGGTGGCGCCTGATGAATTCCAGTATGAGCTTTCTTGTAACAACGGGAAGGACGATCTTTAATTGAGGGAAAGAGAAGATTTTTTTCTTGCATTTTGGACATGTTGCTGATACTATTATTTACGGCGATAACTTGTATGACATGTTATGAGTAAGGTGGTGAACTAAATGAGTTTAACAAGCATTGACAAACAAAATATCGTCGACGAAGTGTATGCCCAAATTAAAACTAATATTGTAAACGGTACCTGGAAGCCTGGTGACAAGATTCCTTCTGAGCATGACTTATGTCAAATGTTCAAGGTAAGCAGAGTCAGTGTAAGAAGCGCTATTCAGAAGATGAGAGCGATTGGAATCATCACTACCCGACATGGACAAGGGTCCTTTGTTTCGCAATCGATTCAGGATCGGATTTTGAATGATTTGACCCCGATCATGAATATTACGGAAAAAGAATTTATGGATATGATGGAGTTTCGGGAAACGATTGAATTCAAATGTATTGACCTGGCTGTTCTTAGAGCGGACGAGGAGGATATTCGATCCATCGAGCAAGCTCTTGAAAAAATGGTGGCAGGCCGAAGCGATTATAAAAAATATACCGCTGCCGATATTGAATTTCACGTAGCTATTGCTAAAGCTTCCAAAAATGAAATTTTATATCAAGTAGTGAAAAACACTCATGCTTACTCTGAGTTTCTGGAGGAGCTCAATCGCGTATTTGGCGTCAGTCAAGAAAGCGTGCAAGGACATATCGAGCAGTTCGAAGCTTTAAAGAGACGAGACAGTGAAGCCGTTAAAGCTTTGATCAAAACAGGTATGAATGAAAATATACAAAAGCTGAGGGAAAGAAACGATCCCTAAACAACGAGCTTTTTTCACACTAACTTGTATGACATCATACGTAATACAATGATTCGATTGCGATTGTAAGGTAACCACAGAATACTGAACTTTGGTTCCAAACACCTTAAATAGGCATCCGGTGAACCTTGCATTAACAATATAGAGCATGAAGTTATTACATACATGGAGGGGTAACGATGAATAAGAAGATGGCAAAATTGGGGCTGCTTTCTGCACTGGCATTGACTGTTGGTCTAACAGGTTGTGGAGCAAAACCGGAGGCTTCTACAGGAAAAACAGCAGCAGGAGCAGATAATCAGGCTGGAAAGCCCGTAACTATCAAAATTATCTCCGTGTCTCAAACAGAAAAGCCGGACGGTCCTGCTGAGAAGGAAATGGCCGATGAATATATGCGCCTTCATCCTAACGTTAAGATTGAGTTTATCGGAGTGCCTTTGAACGATTTGTTTAAAAAGCTGACAACTCTTGCAACTGCTGGAGATTTGCCGGATGCATTCACGAATACGCCTGAATTCATGAGAACAGCATATGGAATGAATATTACTGCGGATTTAACCAAGCTGTTGGGCGATCAATATTTAAAAGAGTTTTATCCGTACATTGTAGAAGAATCGAGCGTTGACGGCAAACTCCAATTTTTCCCATGGAATGCTACACCGCAAGCATTGGTCTATCGCGGGGATTGGTTCGAAGCTGAAGGTCTGAAAGCGCCAGAAACATGGGATGATTTTGTAACTGTTGCGAAGAAGCTGACCAAGGATACGAATGGTGACGGCAAGCCTGATCAATGGGGCTTCGGTATGGTAGGTACACGTAACTCTTCTGGCGGTTCACGCTTCATTCCGGTTCTGCGTTCATTTGGTGCGGACGAGTTAAGACAAGATGCAAGCGGCAAATGGGTAACAGATTTGGAGTCGCCTAAAGCGAAGGAAGCTTTCCAATTTTACGGCGATTTGTTCACGAAACATGGCGTTGTACCTCCAGGCGTGACAGAAACAGGCTTCCCGGAAGCGGCTACTTTGATGGCTAACGGTAAGGTGGGAATGTTGATCAGCGGTCCGAACGCTTTCGGTACTATACTGGCTCAAAACCCGAGTCTTAAAGGTAAGCTCTATAGCGCACCGATTCCTAAGAAGGAAAAGAATGTATCTACCTTTGGGCTGATTGGCTATTCCGTCTCTGAACAAAGCAAAAATAAAGAAGCGGTTGTCGACTACCTGAAATTCGTTGTTAATAAAGAAAACTCGTTAAAATGGAACGCTGTAAGCGGACGTTTGCCAACGAGAGTAGATGTAGGCGAAAGTCAGCAGTTGAATACGCCGGAGATGGTCGGCTTTTCCAAGTCCATAGCGAACGCATTCCATGTGCCGAATTTCTCTACTTATACGCAGTTCCAAGACATTGTAGCTGAAGCTTATCAGATGCTCTTGGCTAAAGGCGGAGATGTGGATGCGGCTACTAAAAAAGCGGCTGCCCGCGCCAACGATTTGATCCAAAAAGAGGGCAAGTAAGCTCTAATTGAATGATCGAGGGGGATTTCCTCCCCCTCTTTTTTTATAATAACAGACTTTATAAGTTTTCAGCGGAGCTGAACAAGTCTGTTATTGCAAGAAAAGCTACCGCTAAGACACGAATGTATCTTCATCGAATGGGCTTCGAATAAAAGCTTTTCTTACGAAAACATGAACAAACAAGATTATGCTTACGGTACAAGTTTTTGCTGATGCAAAAGCTCTTTAGGAGGAGGAAACGTGAAACAATCCATAGCCAGAACCGAGTGGGCGGGATATTGGTTTATACTGCCTGCGGCAATTACTTTAATTTTGCTGGTAACCTATCCACTGATTTACGGAGCCTACATTAGTTTCTTCAATACGAATCTAGTGAACAAATGGGATTTTGTAGGGCTAAGCCATTATCTCGATATTTTTTCCAACTGGGATTTTGTCACCCGTATTTGGTTGACGCTTAAATATACATTCTTTACGGTAGCGGGCCATTTTGTGTTGGGGATGGGGCTTGCCCTGGTTTTAAATATGAATTTACCTGGCCGTACTTTTTTTAGAGCGATTTTGATTCTTCCTTGGCTGCTTCCTGAAGTAGTGGTAGGGCTTTTATGGAAGTGGTTGTTTAATCCGATGTACGGACTGTTTAATCATTTTCTCATGAAAATGAACTTAATCAGTGAGCCGGTTTCCTGGCTTGGAGATAACACCTATGCCTTTATGGCTATCATAATCGTCTGCATATGGAAGGGCTATCCGATGGTTATGATGCTGCTGTTAGCGGGCCTTCAATCCATATCGCAGGATATGTACGAAGCGGCCAAGATAGACGGATGCAATCGGTTCAAGTCATTCCGTTATGTCACTCTTCCCAGCTTGATGCCGGTCCTGATGGTTACGTTGATTTTGGATACGGTGTGGTGGTTCAAGCATTTCACTATGATCTGGATTTTGACGCAAGGTGGACCGGGTGACGCAACGAACGTCGTCAGTATTGACATCTTCAAAAATGCTTTCGAGTTTTTTGATTTCGGTAAAGCTGCTGCCATGGCCGTCGTTGTATTTTTCGTATGCTTCTTGATCGGATTTGTGTATAGGAGGCTGTTTGACAATGGCAATGACTAAAAGGAAAGACAAAGTTTTCAATAGCGTCATGTATTTAATTATGGTTGTAGCCTCGCTTATCGTGCTGGTTCCGACCTTATGGATGGTTTCCACAGCGTTTAAGCCCAATGACGAAGTGATGGTTACCCCGCCTCAATGGATTCCGGATGCTCCGACCTGGGAATCGTTCATTCGTATTTGGAATGACTATCCTTTTGCCACTTATTTCGCTAACAGTGTATATATCGTGCTTGCTGCGACCATCATTTCGTTGGTGTTTTCCGCCATGGCGGGTTATGGGGCATCGAGGTTTCGTTTTCGTGGCAAAAGCGCCTTCTTAACCTTTCTGCTGGTAACGCAGATGTTCCCTTCGATTATGCTGCTTATTCCATTCTATAAAGTGTTGAAGACGCTGGGATTAATTGATACTCACATGGGTCTCATTCTCGTGTATATATCATTCACTATTCCATTCTGCACCTGGATGATGATGGGCTTCTTTCAAGGCATTCCGAAGGAGCTGGATGAAGCGGCAACCATTGACGGATGCGGTAGAATTCGTACTTTCGTACAAATCATTTTACCTTTATCTTTGCCTGGTATAGCTGCCACGGCGATCTATTCTTTCCTGCAGGGCTGGAATGAATATATGTTCGCATTGATTCTGACTACATCGGAAGAAATGAAAACATTGCCGGTAGGAATTGGACAATTGAACGGCTTCTATAAAATCGTTTGGAATGATATGATGGCAGCTTCGTTCGTGTCCAGCTTGCCGCTTGTTATTTTATTCTTATTTTTGCAAAAGTACTTTATTAGCAGTTTGACGGCAGGGGCCGTCAAGCAATAGACCAGGAGCCTGTCCGACGATTTAATCTTCGTGAATATGTATTCATGTGGTTATGGAGGGATAAGGGAATGGTACGGAAAGTTTACGGCCGCCCTGGTCGTCACCTTCGGTGACTGCTCGGGTATGCAGCCTACCTTTGAAATGAAGTTGTTGCCGCAAGGTAAGTTAAAGACAACTTTAATTCCCGGGGCCCCCGCAAAGTATTCGGAAGCTTCTCCAACGCATAATCTTCACTTTGTGGGGTGGAGTAGCGGTGGAGTGCCATCCCTTTCCTGCAATAACCACAGCAGTGAATACATATTCACATAATTATTTTTGTCGGACAGACTACTGCATAAACAGATAGAGATAAACAACAGGATAAGACAAGGGAGAGAACTGTATGATTACAATTAGAGATGTTAAAACCATTTTGACTGCTCCGGAAGGAATCAATCTGGTCGTAGTTAAAATTGAAACCTCGGAGCCGGGCCTTTTCGGTCTGGGCTGTGCAACTTTTACACAAAGATATTTGTCGGTTGCTAACGTAGTGGACAATTATTTAAAGCCGTTTTTGATAGGAAAAGATGTACAACGGATCGAGGATATTTGGCAAACTGCGATGGTGAGCGGCTACTGGCGGAATGGACCTGAATTGAATAATGCGCTGTCCGGCGTTGACATGGCCCTATGGGATATTAAAGGGAAGCTGGCTGAGATGCCGGTGTATCAACTGCTGGGTGGAAAATGCCGCGAGGGAGCCGCTGTTTATAAGCATGCGGACGGCAGCAGCGTGGAAGAAGTGGAAGCCAATGCAAAAGCTTATATGGAGCAAGGCTACCGTTATATCCGCTGCCAGATGGGCTTGTACGGAGGCCGTGGCGCCACTATAACGAAACCTGAGAATGCGCTTGACGGTGCTTATTATGATCCCAAAGCCTATATGAGAAGCATTGTTGGGCTGTTTGAACATCTTCGCAGCAAGCTGGGTTGGGAAGTAGAATTCATTCATGACGTGCATGAGCGCTTGACTCCGATCGATGCGGTAAACTTTGCCAAGCAAATGGAAAAGTTCCAATTGTTTTATTTGGAGGATGCGCTGCCTCCGGAACAAATTGAATGGTTTAAAAACATTCGCCAGCACAGTACAACTCCGCTCGCAATGGGAGAGCTGTTTAACAATCCGAATGAATGGGTTCCTTTGATTGCAAACCGCCTTATTGATTTCATTCGCATCCATGTCAGCCAGATCGGCGGTATTACGCCGGCCAAGAAGGTTATCTCCTTGGCAGAGACATTTGGTGTACGCACAGCTTGGCACGGTCCTGGCGATGTGTCACCAGTAGGCCATGCGGCGAATGTCCACTTGGATGTTAGCAGCATTAATTTCGGCATACAGGAATGGAATGGCTTCAAGGACGAAGTGCATGAAGTGTTCTCAGGCATACCTGAAGTGCGCAATGGCTACGTCTATCCGAATGAAAAGCCAGGTCTTGGTGTTGATATTGACGAGAAAATGGCAGCCAAGTTCCCATGCTCCAATGTACTTCCGGCATGGACATTGGCCAGACTGCCTGACGGAACTTCGTTCCGTCCATAAGATACCGGCTTACCGCCGCTCAAATCCGATAATGGATTTGGGCGGTTTTTTTGCGATATGGAGTGAGCGAAGAAGTCCCCCCTATACACTCTGGAACAACCGAGCGGAGTCACTGCCCACTAACGCTTGTAGGACCAAGCATGTGCAAACGCATCAGCTGCGTAGCCATATATTTAGGCGAATAAGGCATATCATTTTCCAGCCAATACATAATGATGCCCAGATGAGCAGATGTTGAGTAACGGATAATGATATCTCTGGGTATCATGAGCTGACGGTCATTAGGTTGAGCTAAAGTGGATCTATGATAAAGCGCATCCCGAATTACGTGCTCCATACGAACCGCAAAGCCAGGCAAACCATTCGCACCTAGCATGACCTTGTAAAACCGGGAGTAGGCAGCAATATGCTCAAACTGGCGAATAAACGAGTGAGGCGGCGTATGCGCATCCATACATAAATCATCGGCTTCAAAGGCGGGAGGCAATTGAATAGCAGCTAAAAACTCATGCAGCATTTCGGCGACAATTTTATCTAATAGATCATGCTTATCTTGATAGTGAAGGTAAAATGTAGCACGATTGATTTCCGCACGCTCAGTAATGTCCCGAACTGTGGTATGGTCGAAACCTTTTTCATCCATTAATGAAATCATTGCATCTCTGATGACATTAAGGGTGCGCTTAATACGAGGATCAAGCGTATCATTTTTTTTAGACATGAATGGCTCCTTTGTTTAACATATTCACCTTAAGCAGCATCCTGCAAGGTTATGCCGATTATACGACGTTTGTTTGGAAATTGTTGGTTGCGGACCTTCCTGATTAACATTTATTATAATCAACACAACATTGCAATTGCAACACAGTGTTGATTAACTGAGAGGGAAGGAATGTGTAGAAATGTCCATGGAAAATCGAAAAACAGGATTAATTACGACGGGTTTATTGATTGGAATGATTCTATCCTCTTTGGACCAGACCATTGTTTCAACAGCCATGCCGACTATTATTAAAAAGCTAGGAGGACTTCCCCTTTATAGCTGGGTATTTGCCATCTATATGCTGGCGTTGACAACAACCATGCCGATTTACGGTAAGCTGGCCGATTTATTTGGTCGACGGAAGATATACTTGATCGGTTTGCTTATATTTCTTGCAGGCTCCGCTTTATGCGGTATGGCTGGAAATATGGTAGAACTGATTATTTTCAGAGGCGTGCAGGGCCTGGGGGCCGGAGCTTTAATGACCGTTGCTTTTACGATTATCGGGGATATTCTTCCTCCTGAACGACGAGGCAAATTTATGGGGCTCTTCGGTGCCATATTCGCAATAGCCAGTATCCTCGGGCCAACGCTTGGGGGAGCCATCGTCGAGTATTGGAATTGGAGCTGGATTTTTTATGTGAATATTCCAATTGGCATACCCGCTTTCTTCATAATTGCTATAGCACTGAAAGAAAGTAAGAGCAATGAGAAACGTTCTGTTGATTGGTTTGGTGCGATTACATTGAGCGGCGCAATCGTTTCTATTCTTCTTGCGCTGGTATTGGGTGGAATCAGGAGGGAGATGCCATTCATTTTGCTTGGGGGTCACCGCAAATCGTTACATTGTTTGGCATAGGAGCATTACTCCTCGGTTTGTTTCTATGGATTGAAACGAAAGTGAAGGAGCCTATCATTCCCCTGCAGCTGTTCAAAATTCGTGCGATCGCCTTCGGCAGCATCGCCGGATTTTTTATGAGTGCGGGAATGTTCGGCGCGATCACGTACATTCCCCTCTATGTACAGGGGGTAATTGGAGTAAGTCCATCCATCGCCGGCTACATTTTAACGCCTCTAATGGTATCCGCAGCCGTGACATCGACAGCTAGCGGACGATGGATGAACCAAGCATCGTTTCGCATGATTCTGGTCCCCAGCTTGAGTATGATGGCAATCGGATTTATTTTGCTCAGTCAAATGACCGTGGACACAACAAAGCTCCAAATTGTCCTGTGCATGATCATTACCGGACTGGGTATGGGAGCCGTGTATCCTACACTTGGCACAGCTGCACAGAGCGCGGTGGAGGGAAGAGATCGTGGTGTTGCCACCTCCTCATCCCAATTTTTCCGCTCCATGGGGGGAACGATTGGAGTCAGCATATTGGGCAGTTTGCTGGCACAGCAGATGACATCGGGCTTGATTCATCTCAGCGCCAAGCTGGCTGCCCTTCCAGCAGATCAGCTGCAGCGCTATAGTAATCCGCAGCTGCTGATGGATTCCGAGGCACGTGCTTCCATGCCGCAAGAAGTGTGGCTTGGGCTGCAGCAGGTGCTCAGCCATTCCCTGAACACCTTGTTTCTGGCGGGGTTATTCTCTGTAGGAATCAGTCTCATCGCATGTATCCTTATGGGAAATGCTAGATTAATTAAAACTTCTAAAGGTTGAGAGGTACCCTGGTAGAAAAAGGGTTTGCACATGGTTGGGCTGTCTCAAAAGTCATTTTTGGACAGCTCCATCACCACTTTATCCTGAATATAGGATTGCAAAAGACCTCGATTCCACTTTTCGGATTAAGGGTGCTTTTGCACATCTTATTGGATTCATTCACTTCACTAGCATTTATCCTTTTGAAACAGCCCCTTCTTGGGCATTCTCAGCGAAATGCTAGAGATGAGGTCATTTTCCAACGCGTTTTAATCTCGGGGAGCGGGGTTCGGGTGGGGGTGGGGTTCGGTTACGGCTTTGCATGGCAGCCCAGCATGGCTTGGTGTTATATCCGCTGGAACACCTATTGAGATTAACCGGCTTGCTGTCCAAGCAGACTTATGAATCGTGATCTCCGCGTAATTAACAGGAAAATGTCATGTTAATTGTTCCGAAAAATAGCGTTCATAGCCCTATAGCTGGAATTTCTCCTGCTAATTCTAAGGATTTTGCCTGATATCATCAGAATCGCTTATATTAGCAGGAGTTTTAGATCTAGAATAAAAAGTGGACACCTCATAAGAGAATGCAGATAATTAAATTACAAAGAGGAAGAGGTGTCCGGTGTGGGTGAGATGAGACAGAGGTTCAGTGATGAGTTTAAAGAAAAGACAGTAAAGTACATTCAAGAACAGACAAAGAGCGTTCCGCAGATTGCAGAAGAGTTAAACATCCCAGCAGGAACGTTAC
>NZ_JANQBD010000062.1 GCF_024722015.1 Paenibacillus radicis (ex Xue et al. 2023)
TTTTACAACCGTAAGAGAATTCATGGTTCTTTGGGCTATGTTTCACCGGATCAATACGAGGCCATGTATTACAAAAAGGTTGTGTGATATCTCTTATTTGAGTGTCTACTTTCTTGACAGAGATCCATTTCTCATGCTAATTCTACGTATTTTGGCCGATATCCAGCATATCCCCTCTATTAGAGTTAGTTTTTCCAGTTAGATTGATTTAAGGTGATATCCACGCTGGATTAGCGTGAGGATTTCCATCTATTTCTTTTCTTTCAGCAGCGGCCCCGACAAATCATGGCCTCTTCTAGATTGAAAGCAGCCTTTGAACATCGCTTCTCGCCCCATCACTTAAGCAACATCCAAAAAGCGGCCGAACTCATTTTTGGATTTTCAAACCCCCACCCACTCTGAGGGGAATTTCCCTTCAAAAAAGACGCTTCCATTTCCGCTTACATAGTGGTTTTGGAGGTGTATTTGTTCATAATTTGGAACTGTTTCATTCACTGATACCCTTTTAGGACAGCCTCGTTATTTTATTTCTATGGATAATACCACCTGGACAGAAAGACCGGATAGGTGCTAGTTTAAAGGGTTACACTACCGCTCAACGGGATCAAACATTTATCGCAGCTCTTTTTGTTAACTTTCATTAACCTATATGGTTATCTTCATTACCTGTACCGAGTTGGGATTCAGCCTTATTTTTATGGACTGACAAGCTTTTTGAGATAGAAGTTGAAATTTTTATAACCAACGGTTATTATATAACCATAGGTTACTAACCGTCGGTTATAATTGTAGTGAGGGGGCTGTTAGTTGGAATCAATAAAGAAGTCCAAGCAAGAGCTTCGTTCGGAAGAAACGAAGCGAAGTATTGCCGAAGCGGCAGGCAACTTGTTTACAGAGCGAGGTTACGATACTGTAACAATGCGAGAAATTGCCAAAGAAGCTAATTGCTCGCATACAACGATTTATTTGTATTTTAAGGATAAGGAGGCACTGCTGGAGCAGCTGGCTATTCCGCCTTTGCAAACCTTGGAGGCTGCATTTCTTTCGGTTATGAATGAAAAGTCGTTAGACCCTACGGGGAAGCTCTTGGAGATCAGCCGACATTTCCTCCGCTTTTGTCTATCGCATAAAAGCATGGTCACAGTCATATTCAATGTAAAGTCCGTGCGTGTTGATGAAGTGAACCCGGCAGGTGAGGTAAACCAGCTGCGCAACCGTTTGTTCAGCCACCTGACCGAAAGCGTCAACCGGATTATTCCGGCAGAGACATCGGAGGCGCGGATCAATCACAGCCGAGTGTACTTTTTTGTGATGAATGGAATGGTTAGTACTTATTTGAATAGCGAGGAACCGTTAGAGCCGCTGCTGGAGCGCATCATTCCGTTATTGGATCAATCCATAGAGATTGTGCTGCTAGGCATTAAACATAAGCTTGAACAAGTGCAGAACCCGTTGAAAGGTCAAACGAAAGGTCAAAAAGATAAAGAGAAGTCCAAGAAAGATAAGAAGCAGAAGGTTAAAAAGTCCAAAATTGAGGGATAGGGGAGTTGAAAATAATGAAAATCACACAAATATCGGAGCATATTTGGAAATGCACCATATGGATAATTATCCCAATTAGTGTATGGGTTGTGAAGTCAGAACGTGGTCTGACCTTGGTGGATGCCGGAATTCCATGGATGGCGGGCGGTCTGTTGAAACAGATAAAGGCATTGAATCTGCCGCTGGAGCGGATTGTGCTAACCCACGGACATTCTGACCATACCGGCAGCATCAAAAAAATACGCGAAACATATCGAGTTCCGGTTTACGCACATGAAGCAGAAATTGTTTATATGGAGGGACAATTGCCATATCCAGGGCGTAAAAAAGCGCAAAAGTCCGTTGAGCCAGGGATTGTCGAGCCGCTCGATATGCAATCAATTGGCGGATTGGTTCCTTATCTGACGCCAGGTCACTCGCCGGGTCATATTGCCTACTACCATGAGCAGGATCAAGTTCTACTGGCAGGAGATTTGTTTACAACTAAGCGCGGACAGCTGAAGCAGCCGATGGCAAGTTTTACTGCGGATATGGAGCAAGCTGTGGAGAGCGGTGCTATTGTTGCGCAGCTGAAGCCTAAGCTTGTTAGCATATGCCATGGCGGTGAAGTCCAGCTTCCGCATCAGCAGTATGAAGCTTACAGACGCAGATGGACGGAGAGCCGGGCTGGGCAGGCTAAAATTCGCCGCTGAATTTTAAGATCGGGCAATGTCGCTTCCCCGCATTTGAATTATCACAGATTAGCCCAGATATGAATCGGTTAGCTTTTCAATCTCACAGACAAATGCCTCAGGCTCATCTAACGCCAAAAAAATCTTGGTCACCTTACGTGGTAAAAACAACAAGCCTTCCACAGTAATCGGTTCCTTCAACTCTATACGGATATTGGGTACGGCCAAGAGAGGTAAAGCTGCATCCCGCTGCTCCTCTTTTTCCAGCTGATATTCAAGTGCGGTTGCTGTATGGGCAATCAGCTGAAGGGGGACATCCGCCTGAATCCGTAATCCGTACCTGAGCTTTAGTATACCGTCTTGAAGCTTAACGGGCTGCAAGACAGAGGCACGGTAGTCACTCCAGATCAAAGCCAGCAGCCAAAAGTCGGAGATACTCAAAATCCAGGCTGCCCAATCAGACCACTGCTGAACCAGAAAGTGAACACAAATGCCTTCGATGATGAGGATTTTGGAAAGAATTGCTGCATAGAGCCTTTGACTGGTTTTCCTATAGTAGGAAAATTCAACGGGATGCTCGATTTTAACTAGCGTCTCTCTTTTCCACGAAAATAGAAGGTAATAGGCTGCACTGACATCATGAAGCAATAAGGAGGCCAGCTTGCCTCTTCCAATCGTTTCATGTGCCGCCTTGCGAAGCGCTTCTCCAGTATTAGCTTCTTCACGAGCAACCTGCCTAAAGCACCGGAAGAAACGGTATAAAATCCTGACCTCATACGCAATAAAAGTAACCTCAACAGCAATGATTAAAAGCTCTATAGGCCATATCCCATTCCATATATGATTGCGCATTGAGACAGGAAGAACAAGCCATGCTGCCAACCCACCTAGCAAAGGCAGGGGGAGTACCTTGGAGATGGATTTTCCTTTGCCCCGTAACATACATAACCAATAGAGAAAAGGAATCACCAGCATACAATCGAACATAACGGCATACACAAGCAGCCAATCTTTCTCGTTAATCGATGAGGTTCGTACAACTGTCAGGTCTGCTGCTAATATAAGAAATGTAAGTGCGATAAACCAGAGAGTAGATCGTTGGAGTTTGTGGATAGTCATATAAATCCCTCCTTAATTAACTGACTTATAATTCCATTATAAGGGTTATCCCAAGAATACAATGTACCCGGATCTCCCACAGAAATGACGATTTTATGGCGAACGGATTCCGATATTATAAATGAAAAAGCCGTGAATCTCCTTTAGCAGGAAATCACGGCTTATTAGTCTGTATTTATAAAAGCAGCTTTCCCTTACAGGGAAGTCTGAAGCACGAATTTTTCAACGACATGCTTCACGCCATCTTCGTTATTGCTGAACGTAATATAGTCGGCTATCTTTTTAAGTGAATCTACCGCATTGCCCATCGCCACTCCGAATCCGGCAGCTTCCAGCAGCTCATGGTCATTCCAGCTGTCGCCGATCGATATAACCTCGGCCATATCATAGCCGTATTGACCGGCCAAGTAACGAAGCGCATCGCCCTTCGTACCCTCGTGATGGATGATCTCCAGAAAATGAGGCTTGGACTTCGTAATATGTACCAAATGTCCGATTTCCTTGCGAAGCTCAATAGCAATTTCATCAAGCTTGGCGGGATCATCAATTATAAGCAGCTTGGTAGAAGGCTTGTCAGCCAGCTCTTTGAAATTCGGATACACGGTAAAAGGAATCTTGGAAAGCGCGGCGTAAGCTTCGATTTTTTCATTGCGCTCTTTCGCATACAGAATGTCGTCAAAATACGTTTGCAAATGCAGATCGTTGCGCTCACAGTAATCAAAAAGGTAGTGGGCTGCTTCTACAGGCACAGACCGTTCGTATAAAATTTTGCCGTCTATGGCATTTTTCACTAGAGATCCTTGATAGGTAATCAAAGGAACATTCAGCCCCAGCTGGGAGGCCAGCTGCTTCGCTGAAGCGTACATCCGTCCGGTAGCCAATGTAACCGTAACTCCTTGTGCTAGTGCTTGCTCCAGAGCTTGCTTGGTGCCTGCCGTAATTTCTTTCTCATCATTAATTAGCGTATCGTCAATGTCGATTGCCAGCATTTTATACATCGTTTATCCACTCCTGTAATTTCTGTCTATGGCTACCATTATACCTTAGATTAATGCGCGGATTAACTGTTATTTTCTCTAAGCAGTATCTTTATAAAAAATATCAGCTATATGGAGATCGAATTGTGAAGATTTATTGTTGTTTATTTGGTTCACAGCTAATTCTATATTCAAGGGTTCCCTGTAAACAAGTGTAGATGTCATGGCATGGGCATCATATCTTCAGCGCTCTTTGTATAGCTTCTGCTACCCTGTCTTTATCAAAAGGCTTCACAATAAAATCACTAGCTCCCATGGAGATGGCTTCAATAACAATAGATTGTTGCCCCATTGCAGACACCATAATTACTTTGGCGTCACTCTTGTAGCTTTTAATCTCCTTTAGTGCAGTAATCCCGTTCATCTCCGGCATAGTAATATCCAGCGTAATCAGGTCAGGAGAATGCTGGATGAATAGAGAGACTGCCTCAAGCCCATTCGAGGCTTCGGCAACAATTTCATGCCCTAAATCTAAAAGAATGTTCTTAATCATCAATCGCATAAACATAGAATCATCTGCAATCATTAGTCTAGCCATATTTTTATCACCTTTCAGGGGTCTACTTATTAACATTTCTAGTAGGCGGATTGATTCGTTCACACAAGAAAAACCCCCCTTATAAGATGAACAAGGGGAGTTGTTGATCCCTTCCTTCGGTAGCTGGCAAGCTTAGCGAATGATTTCGCCTTAGCCCCTAATAGCTTTGCGTCACTAATTTTCATTAGTTTTGCTCTTATCGTATATACAGAAGAATTACTATCCATTTTTTAAAAAGTATATCATTCTTATTGCTGGTAATAAAGGACTAGACGGAAATGCCGGTGATAAAGTTCTATTGACAAAGTACTAGCGTTTGAGTGCTGACAATTAAAGTCATTAATGCGAATAATTATGAAGGCATTTACTCAAAATAAGTTTTGAAAATTTAAATATTGTATATCTCGCTAAAATAGGTTGCCTACCTAATGATAATTCCGACAGCCAGGCATGAGAACAATAGAAAAGAGGCAGCGAATGGACAACCTGTCACAAAAGCAAAAAGTTATCGTTATGATCGCCTTATTGGCCTCGATGTTTTTTGCAGCCATTAATCAAACGCTTGTCAGTTCAGCTATGCCAAGAATTATTTCTATGCTGGGCGGTATGGATTATTATTCTTGGGTTATTACGATTTATATGCTGACATCTACAGTTGCTACAATTCTGGTCGGTAAGCTATCGGATATTTACGGACGTAAACCATTCTTATTATCCGGGATTGTCGTTTTTATGATAGGTGCCTTTCTTACGGGACTATCCACCAATATATTTCAGATGATTGCTTATCGCGGCATTCAGGGCTTAGGCGGTGGAGTTTTGATGTCGGTTACAACAATGGCCGTTGGTGATTTATTTATGCCCCGTGAAAGAGCGAAATGGACAGGAGTCATGATGTCTATTTTCGGTTTTTCGAGTGTTATTGGACCGACTTTAGGTGGTGTCATGATAGATCATATGGATTGGAAATGGTTGTTCTGGGCGTTTTTGCCTCTGGGAATTGTCGCTTTCGTAATGATCTTGCGGATGTTTCCAAAGGTGCCACGTGTTGAATCGGAATCGATTGACTATTGGGGCTCGTTATTTTTGTCACTTTCCATAATTGCGCTTTTGTTAGGCTTTTCTTGGGCGGGGTCCAAATATTCTTGGGGTTCCATACAGATTATTGGTCTTTTAATAACGGCGGTAATCTTCGCAGTTATCTTGGTTCTTATTGAACGTAAAGCGAAAAGCCCCGTAATGCCGCTGCATCTTTTTAAAAACTGGATCATCACGAATTCCAATCTTGTTGGTTTTCTTATGAATGCTGGAATGATGGGCGCTATGGTATACTTGCCCTTTTTTGTACAAGGGGTTAAGGGCTTAAGTCCGACCCAATCAGGGTTCGTTAACATGCCTATGTCATTGACGATGGTCGTATTGAGCAGTATGTCCGGACGATGGATATCCAAATCGGGTAAATATAAGCGGTATGCAATCGCCGGTATCTCCTTCATGGTTATCGGTATGCTAATGATGACATTTATGAACAGTATTGCATTAGCTGTAGCGAGTATGTGCGTGTTCGGTGTGGGATTGGGTTTAGGTATGCCAGTTTTTACACTCGTCGCTCAAAATGCAGTCCCGATAAACCAGCTGGGTGTAGTAACGGCTACGGCAACCCTGTTTAGAAATTTGGGGGGAACGATTGGGATCGCCGTGTTTGGTTCCATCATGACCTCCATACTTAAAAGAAATTTGGAAGAAACAATCGCTTCAGGAAAAGGTGTGAATTTATCTCAATTAGATCCTGAGCATGCGAGACAATTGGCACCTTTTTTAAATCCGCAAGTTCTATTGGATCAACCCAAATTGAAAATAATTCAGGCCTCGCTGCCGGCAGAACTTCAATCTTATTTTGCTCAACTGATGGACATGCTCCGTGCTGTATTGAGCGAAACTTTGTCCACTGTATTTCTTAGCGGGGCCGGGTTATTGGTCTTGGCACTATTGCTGGTTTTCTTTCTTAAGGAAATACCGCTTCGCTCTTCTGAGAAAGGTGAAGCACCGCAGGAGGAACCAGTATAAAGGTTTAATAGAGAATGCTCAAAGCTGCTGGCCCTTTATAGGTCGAGTGGCTTTTTCTTTGGTGTATAAGTAGAAAATGAATCAACCTGAGCAACCTTGCCGTCCCTCGTGCGTCTAATTGTATAAAATGGAAGCATTGAGACGAGGTGGATGTATTGGTTAATTTCTTACAAAAGGCTGCGCTCCCGCTGCTGATTAGTGCTGCGATGCTTGCATCTGTGCCGCTAGGAGCGTCGGCACAGCAGGTTGTACCGGATCAACGTACGCAAGCAGAGATTGATGCTGTCCAGCTCCTGCTCGATCAGGGGGTTGTGAGCGAGAAGGTGGATCAGCTCGGGCCAAAGGCGGAAGTGGCGGCTTATGTGCTGCGTACGAGAAAACCAGACTTGGAGGCGCTCAATCGGCTGGTGAACGGATTGCTGAAATATGCAGATGGCCAAGGTTACAATGGATCATCAGTCGGGGGGATGCTGGAGCAGAATAATGGCGAACTCCGTTCATCGCCGGGGGCGCCGCTGGAAGCCAGGATGATGAGCCGCAAGCCAATGGATGTGTCATTGAATGGCCAGCCGAGCGTGCTGGCACCTTGGGATGAATATCGAGAGCCGCTTTATTTCGACGATAAGGCGTATTTCCCGCTCTATAGGATGATGACGATGTTAGGCGGAGATGCCAAGTGGAATGGCGTCGATTGGGAAGTGACGGCGATCAGCCCATGGGGAAGCCGATGGAAAGTGCCGATTGGCGAACGCGAGATACGCAATGAAGCGGGAGATACGATTGCCACACTATCCGGTCCAGTAGTATTGGCAGACAGTCAGGTGCTAGTGCCTTACGATTTTTGGAACACATTGACGGGTTATCGCATGGAATGGGACCGATCGCGTAAATCACTGTCTATTGTAACGGAGCCGTTATACCGGCCTGAAGACCCGGTTGAAGGCTATGGAGGTTCATCCACCGGGTATGTGGTACCGGATCTGAATGTGCGTGTCGACGGCCGGTTTACCCGTTTGACGCATCTGCCTATCAACTATGAGGGAATTCTTTATTACCCTGTGGAGCTAATTCAGAATATTATGGATCTGACTGCTGAATACGATAGCCAGTCCAGGAGGCTGACACTGACGACGAATCGTACCATAGAAGAAGCGCGTTTCGCGCAGCCTGCGCTTCCTTCTCCGCATCTGTATGGAGTACCTGTAAACACAATCTCCTATTTGCAGTATACGCTCGATGGCGTCCAATCAAGCGCCGAAGGGAAGCCGCTGCAGCTATCCAGTCCACTGGTGGAGAATCAGGGACGTCTGTATGCACCGATCAACGAGCTGGCAGCTATTGCAGGCTATCAAGTCAGTTACACGGCTGACAAAACGCTGTATCTGAATAAGCCGGTCACCCAGCGCATCCGCGAGAAGCTGATGCCAGGTGTCTCACGGGATAGAGTGCGCATGCTGCTTGGCAATCAGCTCCAGGTTGTCTATAATGCCGTGGACGGCACGCGAAGCTGGCAGTATCGCTTCCTCACCGAAACGGCTGACGCAACATTAGTGCCGCAGCAGGAGAGGGCTGCTTCTGAGAAGCCTGGTGGCTTCGAGCTGGAGGCTGTCGATCGGAAGGCGCTAGGCGATGGTACGCTCAAGCTGCAGCTGTTCGTCCATCACGATCCAGCCGGGTTGATGATCAGCGGCTATACGCTCTATACGGGTACATCTGACGGTATCCAGGAGACCCGCCTGCATGCCGATGGCAGCGTAACCGAGCGGCTTCTTAAGGATGATGAGGTAGCGGGGCCATGAAACCCCATCAGAACTTATTTTGATAATGCTAATGTAAATGTATAATGTGAAATACAAAATACTCACAAAAATATCTTTACTCTACTACAATTACTTGGTATCATGTTTCCAACAAATCGAAATGCGATGATGAGAAAAGTAAATACAGCGTTCTTCCACAGAGAGCTCCGGTTGCTGAAAAGGAGTGAAGAATTCTTTATTGAAGAAAGCCTCTGAGCAGTACATCGGAACCCAGAAGGGGATGGTGTAACAGGAGCTCCTGTTATAGAGCTAGAGTATAAGCATCTTTGTATTTAGATGCCGTACTCGAAGAGGCTGATATGGCGACATATTTGCGAATCCGGGTGGTACCACGAGCATACAAATCTCGTCCCTGAGACTATTTACAGTCTTGGGGGTGGGATTTTTTTTATTTTGCATGATCGTTATACGTAAAAGAATATTCATTCATACAAAACAAGGAGTGAGCAATATGTCCAGGTTAAAAGCGGCAGTTGTAGGAGCAACAGGAATGGCAGGACAGCAGTTTGTGCAGGCGTTATCCAATCATCCGAACTTTGAAGTTGTCATAATGGTTACCTCAAGAACTATGAAAAATTACAAAGAAGCATTACTGGAATCTAATGGATCATCGAGATGGACGCAGAATACGCCGGTTCCCGCAGATATGCTGGAAGTTCCGGTTGTATCCTCCAAGGAATTCCGTCCAGACTCTGTTGATGTTATTTTCACAGCGATTGAATCCGATCTCGCAAAAGAGCTGGAGCCTTGGTTTGCCCAAACGACTCCAACCTTTTCGACGGCATCTGCATTTCGTTATTTCGATGATACCCCACTTCTCATTACTGGAGTAAATGATAATCATGCGGAATTAATTCGCAAACAACAGCTGGAACGCGGCTGGAAAGGCTTCGTGCTGCCTGTTCCCAATTGTACGGTCACGGGCCTCGCGATAACTTTAAAACCATTGCATGAACATTTTGGAATTCAAAATGTTCTGATGGTGTCCATGCAATCGCTTAGCGGTGCGGGAAGAAGCCCCGGGACTCGTTCTTTAGATATTCTGGATAATATAATCCCGTACATTCCGAACGAAGAGGGGAAGGTTAGAAAGGAGCTTTTAAAGATACTCGGTGAATATTCTAGTGAGGGCATTACTCCGGCTGAGATTAACGTCAATTGCATATGCACGAGAGCAAATGTGATCGATGGACACACGGAATCCGTGTTTGTCGGTCTGAAGAAACAAGCGAATTTATCTGAAATTAAAGAAGCAATCAATGGCTACAATCCGTTTAAAAGCTCCAGTTTACATTCAGCCCCAGAGCATATGATTCATATCTTTGATGATCCGTTTCGCCCGCAACCTCGCCTGGATCGCGAGCTCGGAGGCGGGATGACAACAAGTATGGGGAGACTGGAAGAAGAACCTGTACTTGGGGGCGTGAAATATGTTTTGGTCTCCCACAACACGAAGATGGGTGCAGGAAAAGGTGCAGTTCTGCTTGCTGAATCGATGCTAGCACAGGGTTTACTGCAACAAGTAGCTCCTTAGGCATCATTCAATCATTCAACAGGATACGATAGTTGAAAAGTAGCAGTAGTAGTCTAGTTTAGTTAATAGGTCAACCAGGGATTTCTGGTTGACCCTTTTTTGCCAGAATCTATATGATTCGGGGCTCCCCGCAAAGTATCTGAATCAACTTGGAAGCAAGACCCCACTTTGTGGGATATTTTGTTAGGGTCAATGTCCTCCAACATTTTAAAGAAAAAAGGAGGCTGGAATTAGAAGATAGAACTCGTTTATAATGTTGATGCTTGCTCGCTCGCCGCTACAGAGAGGTAGTATGCTAGGCCCGTCTGTTGGGATTCAAGCATATTTCGATGGAAATCATCGGTTAAAAAGAACCGAGTTTGTTCAGCAAAGCTCACTCTATTTATTTCATGTCCATGATGAGTTAAAAACTCGATATGTTCATCGATAAGAGACTGCACTGTCTCGTCATCAACCCTCAGTCCATTCTGTAGTGCCTTCGCCATACTATCCATAAAGCTCTTCGCTTCTATAGCCATTTCGTTCATAGATTCAAGTACAACCGGGTTGTTTTCCAACATGTCGTAGTCATACTTCTCTTTCAAATGCTGATTCTGTTCGTCCATAGCGTCCAGCCATTGTTGTTCAGTAGCAAAACCTTTAAACATATCTGACATCTTCATCACTCCTCCTTTTGAAGTTGCATCAATCGACTTATCGAGAGTTTGAATCAGGCGTTCCATTCTTTTCATCCGCGTGGAAAGGAGTTCTTTCTGATCAGACAAAATCAGCAATCGTCGTGGTTCCTTTTCGAGGATGTCTTTGATTTGTTCGAGGGAAAAATCAAGCTCCCGATAAAACAAGATTTGTTGCAAACGCTCCAATTCCTTGATGCCATATAAGCGATAGCCGGCATCACTTACCTTATTAGGCATCAAGAGACCAATTTTATGATAATGATGAAGCGTCTTAATCGTTACTTTCGTGATTGCAGAGATCTCTTTTACGGTATACAGCATATATCCACTTCCTTTCTGATGTTCATTCTAATGTCTCCTCTGAGGTCAGGGTCAAGGATTTAATTGGGTCTTCTGTCTTCTATGCTAATGTGCGGGGTAATGCAACAATTTGATTAATGATTACGTTCAAGATATGGAACTATTTGTAATAAGGACAGATAATATGCCAGTTAAAGGGGTACTAAACCGGGGAAACAGGATGGCTGATTAGTTATAATAATTCGTACAGGAAGCGAGGGATATACCTATTAATGAACATAACCCAGCGTACCGGCATAATGATACTGATGTTGCTTGGCACTCTCGCGTGCAGTAACGATCAGGTAATTCATCACAACGGTATAACCACAGCCAATATGACCACAGCAAACTCTGAACATAGCAACCAGAAACCGGCCTATAGACCGGACTTGTTTCCGGAGAGTGCAGCTATTCCCTTCGATGAAAATTTAGGACAACCCTTAGAGTCGGGGGCTCCTCCTACGGGTGCGAAGCTATTCAAAAGCTTTGCTCTTCCTCAGTCTGACGCGGAAGTTCTGGTGTATACAAGCGGCGATGACTCCGCAGGCTTAACCGGGTATCTCAAGGGCAGGAATTCAGAATGGAAGTTGGGTGACTTGTCCAGTTTCAATGTGAATCAAGATTGGATTCATTCGTTGAACTCCTTAACAGGGGATGTGTCTGGTGCCGTTATGGAAATCCCGTTTGGCTCAATAGGTGCAAAGAAGGGATTGCTTATTTATCACCATAATTCCGATTCCTGGAATGTAGTCGATTTTCAAGGGCATCCCGCTATTCCGTTGGATCTTGACAATGATGGTGTCCCTGAATGGATTGGCAATCAGACGGACTGGGTGCCTCCAGCACTGGAGATTCATCGTTGGGTCGCAGAGCATGACCGCTTCGAATCGACCGTTCTTCAATGGAGCAGCCTATTCCCTGATACGGATAACGAAGCCCCCTCTTACTCAGCACTCTTTACAGAGAATGGGGAGCACCTAATTCAAATCGGCAATAGCGATGCCTATGCTTTTTTCACATATGATCAAGGCGTCTTGAAGCAATGCCGGCCAGCAGACACTCGGGATCGCGTTCTCGAAATGCAGATGGCCCGACATCATTGATAAGATTTTTGGAAAAATATTAGGCTTGATAAGAGATGAACATGTGTATTGCAAAGTGTGAAGCAGGGGTACCCCTTCTAAGTTCTTAACATCTATGAATGTGGTCTTTACGTATAAGACAAGTTCCTTTTATACTTGGGTAGCAGGGGAAAGTGCATTAAAGGTCCTGAACGGAACTGAAAATTCCGTTATTTAATCTGCCGCCTCCAATTTAAGAAGATAGCGGAAGTTGGAATTCCGCGAGCGACCGGGCAAGGTCGTGTAATTTAGCAGGTGGAACCCCTGCTTGGTAAGATGTACAGCCGCATCGCCAATAGCGAGTCTTGGGCTACTAATAGTAATGTTAGGTGCTAAGCGTAGACAGTTAG
>NZ_JANQBD010000063.1 GCF_024722015.1 Paenibacillus radicis (ex Xue et al. 2023)
CAGCTCCCGCGCCTTCGCTTGGGCTGCACCCTCACCCTTTATAACGTCTGAATATTCAAACAACTAACTTTTCTTATCCATCGTCCCGATGGATAAACCTACCTTACACAAACTTCTTGACGCTACCCTGATATGATCCCATATCACTTGTATTAGCTGGAGTTTTTCCAGCTATATTGATTTCAAACGATATCCAGGCTGGACTAACGTGAGAATTTCCATCTATCGCCTTTCTTTCATGTGGTTAAATGCCGGACAACCCCCGGACTTTCGTACAATTACCGGTTTTGTTCCGAGCGGGGAAAGACCTGCTGAGAAAATTTTTACTGCTGTCACGGAGTTACTCGTAAACGAAGGCTATGCCAAGTTGGAACTTTGTTTTGCGAACGGTAGCAAGATTGAGTCCGCAGCAGCCAACCAACGTGAAGCTGGAACAAGCTGTGAAGCTATACCAGCAGATCATTTCATAAGGTTCTATTTTGGAAAGTTAAGTGGCTGCCCGGCTAGGGGCAGCCCCATTTTAGTTTACTAAACATTAAATTAATCATGACAGTAGATGACATACTTAGCTGTTACAATGAGCTCATGAGTCAGGTCAGATAAGAAACATAGCCACTACAGTAGTTACGGCCAAGCCGATTACTACCGGCTTCAGGTTGCGGCGCGCGAGCTCGAAGGGATCAACACCGCAAATCGCTGCAGCGGGAATGAGTGCCCACGGGATCAATGTTCCTCCGCCTACCCAGATAGCGGCAATTTGACCGAGTGCGGTCAAGGTAGCGATTCCGGAGCCAATGGCGGTGGAGAATAGCTTGGCGATGGATCCGGCCAAAGAAATGCCTGAGAATCCAGAGCCATCGAGACCGGTGATCGCACCGACTGCAGTAAGCGTAACAGCTCCGACCCCTTTGTTGACCGGTACGGTTTGGGCTAAGGCGAAGCCAAGGTCATTGACCAAGCCATGGGAATTTGCCGGCAGCACCTTGCCAAAAATTTCGATGAAGGCAGAGTCGCCGAGATAGAAGAAGGCGGCAATTGGAATGACAGGTCCAAATATTTTAAAGCCAAATTGGAAGCCTTCCACCAGATACCCGGTAGCTTTCTCCAAGCCCTTCTGTTTGTTGGCGATTAACGTGATAAGCAGCATAATCAATAAGGCTGTGCCGCCAACAAGTGCTGTTGCATCACCGCCTTGCAGATTAAGCATGAACATCGCTACTACATCTGCTAAGAACAGGATGGGGATGAGCAAGGCGAACCATCTGCGGCTCGCTTGTGACAAGCTTCCTTCGCCCTGCGCAGCAGAGGAATCCGCAGCAGCGGCAGCCGTCTCCATATCGGCATAGCTGCCAGCCTGCAGCTTGCCGCTGTTCATGTCTCGCCGCAGCAGCCAGAAGCTCGTTACAGTGGTAACTACGCCCATTACAATGACCAGAGGTATGCTCGCTTGCAGCACATCGCCTACCGGTATTCCTGCCGCATCCGCCGTTAGCTTCGGAGCGCCTTGAATGATGAAATCACCGGACAGCGCGATGCCATGCCCGAACAAATTCATCGCCGCTGCAACGCCAAGCGCAGGCAAGCCTACCCGCAGGGCAACCGGGAGCAGCACAGCTCCTATGAGCGCAACTGCGGGTGATGGCCAGAAGAACCAAGAGGTGATCATCATCACAATTCCGATTATCCAATAGGCAAGTGCAGGTGTACGAATCAACTTGGCGAAGGGTGCGATCATCGTCTCATTAATACCGGTCTGGGTCAGCACCTTGCCCATAGACACGATTATGGAAATAATCAATATGGTCCCGAGCAATTCCTTAATGGCATAAATAAAGCTGGAAAAGACACCGCTGACGGAATGACTTAAGGATCCAGTAGCCAGCAGACCCAAAATAAAGATGCCTGCAATACACAAAATAGTCGTGTCCTTGCGAAATACCATGAATCCGATGATTACTACGATTAATAACAGATAAACCCAGTGTAATGAAATTAAAGAAATAGCCATCCTGGTCGCCTCCTCTAAGTTTTTGTGAAACAAAAACTGGCTTCGTAAGCATGAACTGGGTTTTTGAAAAACAACAGCTGGCTTCGTAAGCTAAGGCTAGGTTATTGTGTTAGAGTAATTGACATCAGTTGCGTATACTGGCACAAGCCCGAGTATTTGGTACTAAACCTTATGCAGGAGTGGAAGGTTTTATTCTAAATAAAGCTTTCCATACCGATTGATAGGAATAATTTTTACAATAATATAGTTACTATATAAAAATAGATATTAGAATAGGAGTGAATTTATGCTGGACGCTTCAAATGCTTCACCGAGTGCTAACAGTTCATCGCTTGATTTACGCAAAACGGCACCATGGATTATATTTATCATTTTTTTCGCTGTTCTGAACGAGACGGTGTTTAATGTGTCCACGCCGAATATTGCTGCACAGTACGGGCTGACTCCGTCGGGCGTCAGCTGGGTATTGACCACCTTTATTATTTTTTTCGGAATAGGCTCCGTCATTTACGGTAAGCTATCCGACATTTACAGTCTGAAGAGGCTGATTGTCATTGGGATTGTCGTTTACAATGTCGGATCGATTCTGGGTATTCTGTGCCAGTCCTGGTACCCGATGGTTATTGTGGCAAGAGCGATACAAGGAGCTGGCGCATCAGCCATTCCCGCGTTAATCATGGTTGTAGTTGCCAGATATTTTTCTGCAGAGGACCGGGGCAAAGTATTCGGTATTCTGAATTCCGCTGTAGCATTTGCCGTTGGGGTAGGTCCGGTTATCGGAGGCTTTATTTCATCCGCTTATCACTGGTCTTTCTTGTTTTTGATACCCTTGATTACACTCATATCCATCCCGTTTTTCCGGAAGGTGCTTCCTGATGAAGAGGTTCGCAGCGGAAAGGTAGACATACCGGGAGCTTGCTTGATCGGCTTCGGACTTGCATCTTTAATTTTATTTTTCACCATACCTCACTGGTATTACCTGACGGCCAGCCTGGTGCTGCTCGCTTGGTTCATCATTCACATCCGAAGAGTCGACCAGCCTTTTATCGAACCTGATTTGCTTAAAAACAAGCTGTTCCGCAGCGGTTTGATTGTTGGATTTATTCTATTTTGTACCGTGATGGGAATTATGTTTATCATGCCGTTAATGCTAAGCGGATTAAAGGGGCTGAGTGCAAGTGCTATTGGCTGGATTCTGTTTCCAGGGGCTATCAGCGCTGTAGTTTTTGGACCGATTGGTGGAGGCTTGGCGGATAAACGGGGCAATAACTTTGTAGTTGCTGTCGGAATTCTGCTACTGACGGTCAGTCTGCTGTTGATTTCTTCTTTGCTCGGTTTTAACGCCTGGTTGATGTCGGCAGCACTGGTTCTTATGTATATCGGATTTTCGTTCATTCAAACCGCATTGGCCAACAGTGTATCCTTAACATTGGAAATGAATCAGACGGGCGTAGGGATGGGGTTATTCAATCTGGTCGGCTTCATTTCGGGAGCTGTAGGAACCGCCTTGGTCGGCAGAGTATTGGATGAAAAGCTGTTGAATTTCCCTGTTAATCCTTTAGTTAGGCAAACCGAAGCCCATCTGTATAGTAATTTGCTGCTTGTATTCGTTATTGCCATAATTGTTGGAGCCGTAATTTTCTATAAAAGCTATGGGATGATCAAATTCAAAATGAAAACCTCCTGATGTGTTGAGGCTGAAATGAAATTCTCTTCCAAAAATAAACAAAAATCAATGAATCGCTGTCTAGTGGAGGTAGGGACCCATTTTCCAAAATATGCAAAGACATGCAAGGGTATTGGGAAGAATCCGTCAAGCAACTTTTACTTCCTGAAAATCGTCTTATATGTACTACCGTACCGGTATTGAAAATTACTGTGACGACACGGTTGTACGACAGCAGCGCCTTACCTGCCATAAGAAAAATGGTGAAGCGATTTTATCCGTGATGCAACATAAAGATGCGGGCTAATTGGTTTTATCGAAAAGCTTTTCAGGAGGGAAACATACCATGAGGCAGCGATTTGTGAATATCTTGAATAGGAAGAAAAAACGGAAAGGGGTCGTTCCTTTTTGCTCCATCTTGCTTTTGATTGGGGCGGTCGGCCTGCTCTCCGCTTGTATGAGTGTGAATGGACAGAGTTCGGCGATTAAACCGGGCACCGTATATTCCTACGGGTTCGACGGCAAACAAATCGTTTCCTATGATGCCGGTAATTCGTATTCGGTTGACCAGGGAGGCGGTATATCGATTTCGTACCAAAACGGTGCCGTAACTGCGAAAGCTCCTTTGAAGTTAGATACAACGGGGAAAGTTATGGGAATGAGCAAAGATGAAACAGGGCTTTATATATCGGAGGATAAAACGGCCATCGTGTACGGTTTTGCGAATGGAGCATCAAAGCCGCTGCATGTATTAATCTCTGATGAAAAAGGAAAAACATGGAACGAGTATGAAATCAAAGGCGCAAAAGGATTTGAGACAAAATTCATCGGTTTCACAACGAAAAGGGATGGCTGGATTGTTAGCGGCGCTTCCCAAGGGGTCGGAAGTTCATTGAATTACGTGTACCAAACCTCGGACGGCGGAATGACGTGGGAGGAAATTGGGAACGCAAATGATGTTTATTCGGAACAGTTGACGGCTGCTGGTTTTTATAACAAAGATATTGGTTTTTTAGGCTTCCGATACTATATGGACTACGGGCCAGTCATTTATTGGACCAAAGATCGTGGAAAGTCATGGGAAAGGCTCTCCGTCACGCTGCCGGAAAAGTTTAACGATTACAGGAAGAACCCTCTCACGCCTATATTCAATGGGAGTGATGGCCTGTTTCCTATTGCCGTAAGAGATCAGGAACTCCAAGACATTGGAACCATTTATCTAACAAGCAAAGATGGCGGGCTAACATGGGGGTATGATGAATCTCTTGACAAGCTGGAAATTCACAAATAAGCGAAAAAAAGCGGCCATTCACGACAGAGGCCACTAATTCAACAAAAAATGCTGATCCTAGGACTATATCAGCAGCAATTGCCCATCAGCTTGGCAGGTTATATTTACCTGACGTATAATTTGGTATATATAGTTAAATGATACTATATGAAAATGTATCCAAATTTAATTCTAGGAGTGAAGAAAATGGCTATTGATGTTTATATGAATTTTAATGGCAACTGTCGTGAAGCGGTAGAATATTATGCGCAGGTTTTTGGCGTAACCAATCCGCAGATTATGTCCTTTGAAGAAGCACCGCCTCACCCGGACTTCACCCTACCAGAAGAAGCCAAAAATTTAATTATGCATGCACGGCTTGACATCCTTGGTAGTACTGTAATGTTCTCTGATGTTTTTCCGGGGATGCCGTTTGTTGCAGGTAACAATATAACCCTATCAATTGTTATTAATGACGTGGAGGAAATTAAATCTTTATTTAATAAACTGAAAGATGGCGGTACTGTAGGTATGGAGCTTCAGGAAACATTCTGGAGTAAATGCTATGGTAGTCTAAAAGATAAATTCGGAATCGGATGGCAATTTAATTTAGCGGAATAAATGAAACAGTTACTGATTAAGAACCTATAAAAAAGATATAGACTTTTCCTCTAAATAAAAAGGTAACCATACGCTAACACTTTCAAAGTGTCAGTATATGGGTACCAGTTTAGAAGAAGAAAAGATTCTATATCTTTTTTTGCTTTCACCAAATTTTACACATGCGATGCACTGGATGGTTGTCTTTTTGTGGAATCCAGTCTGCTGGCTCCTACAAACATGGCTGTAATCAAACCAATACTGCCAACACAAATGCTGAGTATAAAGCCGTGATTAATGGCGGTACCTAACGCCTCCTGAAGAAACCTCCGGATTTGCGGGTCGATTGTACCTCCAGCACGCATCAATAGTTCGGGATTAGCTAATAAGCTGATTTTATCGTCAGGAATACCGACTTTAGCCGCACCCTCCGTTATTAATCTATATAAATTGTTATTTACGATTGTCGCCATAATTGAAGCGCCTAATATGCCGCCAATATTTCTCCAGAAGCCAACGATGGATGAGCTTACGCCCATGTATTTGGGATCAACATTTGCAGCAATAGCGCTCTGCGCAACACTCATCAAAGGCCCTACTGCACCCAAGCCCAGCAAAATCATAAGAGCGATCATATAACCGCTGGAAACATCAGCGCTAACGACAGATAGCAGCGATGCAACAACGATGGTCAAGAGCATACTGATAAGCATTAGAGTACGGAAGGTGAATTTCGACTGCAAGAAGCCGAATAGTATAGCTCCTGCAATTAACGAAGCCATCATGGGTGTCAATACGCCATTAGAATTGCTATTACCTAATACCCCAACCGTAAAACTGGGCAGATAAGTAATCGCCGAGAACATGAGTACGCCTTGGCAGAAGCAAATGATGCTTGTTCCCAATACCATCTTATTCTTGAATAGGGTTAGCGGGAGCACAGGCTCTGCTGCATTCCGCTCAACTAGAATAAACAAAGTCCCGATTACAGCTGATATGGCGAACAAGCTGATTTCCTGCCATGAGCTCCAAGCATAATCCTTGCCTCCCCATTCAAGCGCAAGCATTAATGAAACGGTTGTAATGATCAGAAATAATGTTCCTATATAATCTATTTTCGGTTTGCGCTCAGAACGAGTTTCCTTTAAAGCAAACATCAAAACAATCATAGAGGCTAGGCCGATCGGTACGTTAATATAGAAGTTCCATCTCCATCCCAAATGCTCAGCAATAAAACTGCCCAGCTGCGGTCCGGCAACGGAAGAGAGGCCAAAGATCGCTCCGAATACGCCTGACATTTTTGCTGCATCCTTCGGATCTTTAAATATTGTGTAAATAATAGTGAAGCTAATCGGAAATAAAGCACCGGAGCCAATGCCTTGAATGACACGAAACCAAATGAGCTGGTCGACATTCTGAGCAATTCCGCATAACGCAGAACCGATAAGAAACATGGCGATTCCAATCATGTAGAACATCTTCCTGCCGAATAAATCGGACATTTTTCCAAATACTAGCATCGTGCTTGTTGCCGCCAGCATATAGGCCGTAAATATCCAGCTTATTTTATCAAAAACATTAAAATCCTCGCTTAATTTGTTAATGCATGATGCAACAATTGTATTATCCAAGGATGACATTAATAATCCAAGTGCCATGGCAAGAATAATGAGCTTATTATTTGAGCCTGATCCGGTCACACTAACCCCTCGCTTCTTGTTCTAATTGTTCCATTTGTTCTAATCCTTCACGGATTATTTCCAATTTGGCGCTATATTCCTTGATCCCAATTTGAATGCATATGTTCTGGGTCGGATGGATTTGATCCTTATAAAGTGTATACTTCTTGTTTAACTGCTCTAACTGCTTCTCTGTATGCTGCTGCACCTGCTTCAACCATACAATGACCTTGTCATACCCCACAAAGCGGCCAAAATAAAGCCTCATCAAAAAATCCGATTTCAAGCTATCAGCTTCCAAAGGACTATCCAGATAAGAGCTGAACTGTTTTCTTCCGTTTTCTGTTATGGTATACACAATTTTATTAGGTTTACCGTCTTGAGGTACATTTTCCTTGGTTAACAACTCTTCTTTCTCCATCCGATGCAGCATGGGATAAATCGTTCCGTAGCTGGAGCTGTAGAAGTAAGAGAATAGTTCTTCAAACAATTGTTTGATTTCGTAACCGGATAACGAACGCTCCATAAGCATTCCGAGAATAACATCTTGACTGTTCATGAAAGAGCCTCCTGATAGTTTTCCAAATGAGAAACTAAACTTACATTATTTTCTATAATGCTTCGTTAGTTACTATATCAGTTCGATATATATCATGTCAATATATAAAATTGTTTTTTCAAATAGTATGGACACTCACACAATGTTGGACTTGGCCTATCTCGTATTGAATAGGGTTTGTTAAAAGAGGTTAGAACGGAGGAAAAGAATGAGGGAGAGGATGGATGATGCTGACGTTGCTGCCTGGATTTCTTTGGATGCCGGCGATTGTAGGAGGGACGTTATGGCGCTTCGGCGTCGAAGTAATCGAGGTTCATGAGCCAGAAAATGAAACTAAACTTAGCCCCTATAGCCCATAGCTGTAGGGGTATTTTTCTATGGTTTTGAGGTTTGGGATATGCAGGGTCATCACTAAATGGCGGTTTAGGGAACTGGGATGCGCTATTTCGATCTGCACACGTGTTCATTTATGTGAAACGGAACAAGGATCCCTTATTTCTTTGAAATGTGGGATTTCAGCCGATCGGGGGCGCAATAACGCATCGTAGTTCCGCTACTTCATGAAATAGCGGGTGTGCAAGACATTTAGCGGAACGACGTTCCGCAGGAAATCGGGCGAGCAGGAGAGCAGGAGAGCAGGAGAGCAGGAGAGCAGGAGAACAGTGGGCAGATCCAGATCCCTGGACAACAGCTGGGCGCCCCTGTTTTTACTAAAATTTCTTGGCCGTTCTGCGGTACGCGGCTGGTGTTATGCCGAGCACCCTTTTAAACATGCGGTGAAAATGAGGTAATGTTTCGAAGCCGCACATTTCTGCGATAAGGCTGATATTGTGATCGGTTATGCTCAGCAGTTCCTTGGCTCTTATGATTCTTTTCGTCATGATGTATTCCGTCAGGTTCATTCCGATCGTCTGTTTAAAAACACGGCTGAAGTGCGCAGGTGTAACGGATGCTTTGCGGGAAACCGTAGATAATCCGATATCATTAAATAGATGGGCATCGATATAAAGCAGAATTTCCTTCATCCAATTTGGTCCGATTGATGAATCAACAGCATTTTGGCCGCCATTCGGCCCGGTTTGCCGATTCAGGAGAAGCAGGATGGTTTGAAGCTGGAGCACAATGGCTTGCCTGTATCCGAGACTTGAGGCTTGTATTTCATGGTGAATTTGCTCAATACTTAATTCAAGGTCCTGCTGCTGTTGCGGCATAAGCTCGAATTTATAGTTTTTCTGTTTCCTCTGCTGTTCGAAACAATGAAGATAAGAGAAGGAGTCACCGAAAGAGGCATGTTGTACCAGTATGGGGCTAAAAAAGATAGCTGTAGAGGTAACAGGGTCGTCTTTATCTGGCAATGCCCGATGGATCGTGTTTCCGGGAATGGCAAAGAGATCTCCCTGCCGCATGTCATAGATCGTTTGATCAATAAATAAGGTTCCTGCCCCGCTGTATACGTAGACAAGCTCGTACCAATCGTGAATATGGTCGGGAAGCTCAGTTTGTGTACTCTTGGTGCCTCTGTAAACGAACGAAAATGGAAATGTGCTGTTGGAGTCGAATTGTTTTCGAATCGGATTCATAATTAATCTCCTAAGGTAAGAAAAAACCTTGCATCTATAAGTAGATCATGGTTAAAATGATAGCAAAAAAGAGTATAAATTTGCAAGGATAGGTTATTTTTTAATTATTATTTGTTGGTAAAATAGAGCTAAGGTATGAATGAATTCTTTCATGAGAGGAAGGAATGTAAATGCTGATCGGAATTCCCAAATTGATTTCACCTGAACTGTTAAAAATAATGATGGAGATGGGGCATGGAGATGAGCTTGTTCTAGCAGACGCCAACTTTCCGGCAGCAAGTATCGCGCAGAGGCTGGTTCGCTGTGATGGGCATCCGATTCCGGAATTGCTGGAGGCCATTCTTCAATTATTTCCATTGGACACCTACGTGGAGCATACAGCGGCGCTGATGGACAAGGTTCCCGGGGATACAGTTGAAACTCCTATTTGGAAGCGGTACCAAGATATTCTGAAAAGCCACACTTCTCTGGAAGAGCCCTTTGAATATGCGGAGAGATTTGCATTTTACGAGCGAGCCAAGAAGGCTTATGTCGTAGTTGCTACAGGCGAGGGAGCGCAATACGCAAACATTATTTTGAAAAAAGGTGTCATTAAGCAGCAGGGCTGAGCCTGTGAGGGAGAGTGAGCAGCTTGCAATACAGAAAACTGGGCAAGACCGGATTGGATGTATCCATCCTGAGCTATGGGGCATCTTCGCTAGGAAGTGTTTTTCGGGATGCTAATGAAGAAGAGGGAATCCGAACGGTGCATTCCGCAGTAGATCAAGGTATTAACCTTATCGATGTTTCACCATACTACGGCCTGACTAAGGCAGAAACGGTACTTGGTAAGGCAATCAAGCAGCTTCCGCGTGACCAATTTCTATTATCTACAAAAGCAGGCAGATACGGTGCGGATACGTTCGATTTCTCGGGCAAACGGATCATCAGCAGTATCGAAGAAAGCCTGCAGCGTCTGAACACGGATTACGTGGATATGCTGTTTCTGCATGATATTGAGTTTGTCAGCTCGAAACAAATTGTAGAAGAGGCTATTCCGGCACTTCATCAATTGAAAGAGCAAGGAAAGATCCGGTATTTCGGCATTTCCGGCTTGCCGGTGCAGCTATTTGAAACGATGCTTCCTCTAATCGAGGTTGATGCGATTTTATCCTATTGCCATTATTCGCTAAACGATACATCGCTTCTAAGCTTATTGCCGCTCATTGAGCAACAACAAATTGGCCTTGTCAACGCATCACCGCTATCGATGGGGCTGTTGGGAACAAGAGTCGCACCTGAATGGCATCCAGGAAGTCAAGAGTTGAAGGATATTTGCCGAAAAGCAGCTGAGCATTGTGTAAGCCAAGGAGCGGATATCGCTAAGCTGGCTGTGCAGTTTTCGACAAGCAACGAACAGATTCCAACCACACTGGTCAGTACAGCGAATCCGGATAACATCAGCAAAAACATTGCCTGGACAGAAGAACCAATCGATGAAGAACTGCTGAAGGAAGTGCTTGCTATTTTGGCACCGATTCACAACCAGACATGGGTTAGCGGCAGACCGGAGTATAACGAAAAGGAGGCAATATCATGAGGGGTATTGTATGTGAGGAAATTGAAAAATTTAAGCTTGTCGAGATGAGGGAGCCGTCTTTGGCAGTTGGTGAAGCGATAGTTCGCATTCGAAGAATCGGCATTTGCGGTACGGATCTGCATGCTTATAAAGGCAATCAGCCCTTTTTTTCTTACCCACGTGTGCTCGGACATGAGCTCGCTGGTGTAATCGAAGAAGTTGGACCCAATGAAGCTGGACTGCAGGTTGGTGATCAAGTAGGGATTATCCCTTATATGCAATGCGGGACATGTATTGCTTGCCGCAATGGTAAAACCAATTGTTGCACCGATTTGAAGGTGCTCGGCGTACATAGTGATGGAGGAATGAGAGAGCTATTGTCCGTACCTGTTACTCACTTAATTCAGACGAACGGACTTACACTTGATCAAACCGCCGTATTGGAACCCCTTAGTATTGGTGCGCATGCTGTAAGAAGATCGGAGCTAAAAAGCGGTGAGACTGTGCTTGTAGTTGGAGCAGGACCCATTGGACTGGGAGTTATGGCATTCGCAAAGCACCGCGGCGCGCAAGTCATTGCTATGGATATCAATGATGAACGGTTAGCCTTTTGCCAGAGATGGGCGGGAGTCGATCATACGGTCAATGCGCTGAATCAGCCTAAGGAGCAGTTGGCAGCAATTACCGGGGGCGATTTCCCGACGGTAGTATTTGATGCGACAGGAAATCTGCGTTCCATGACGGACTCCTTCGGGCTTGTCGCTCATGGAGGAAAGCTGGTGTATGTGGGATTGGTAAAAGCGGATATTAGCTTTAATGATCCTGAGTTCCACAGGCATGAATTGACGCTGCTGGCTAGCCGGAATGCAACCAAGGAGGATTTTGACAACGTTATGGAGGCAGTGAAAAGCGGAAGCATCGACGTAGGGAGCTACATCACCCATCGAGTACCGTTTGAACAAATGATTGAGCATTTTGACAGCTGGCTCAAGCCGGAGACCAAAGTGATTAAGGCTATGGTGGAGTTGTAGTCATTTGGTGTATCACAGCAGACAGCCATATAGGTTCTGCACATTAAATTTTACGTACAAACGGGGCTGTCCCAAAAGACATTTTGAGGCAACCCTTCATTGCAAAAGAGCCCTCAATTCCACTTTAATAGTTGAAGGCTCTTTTGCACATTCTTGTGTATTCAGTGACGCATAAGATGAGGTAGCTTTCCAACGCTTGCTAATCGCGGGTATCGGGTTCATGGCTCGTGGTTCATGGTTCGGTTACGGCATTGTATGGCAGTATTGCGCACTCCGTGCAATTATCAGGAAAATGTCAAGTTAGTTACTCCGAAAATAGCGTTCCAAGTCTTATAGCTTGAATTTTAGATCTAGAATAAAAAGTGGACACCTCATAAGAGAATGCAGATAATTAAATTACAAAGAGGAAGAGGTGTCCGGTGTGGGTGAGATGAGACAGAGGTTCAGTGATGAGTTTAAAGAAAAGACAGTAAAGTACATTCAAGAACAGACAAAGAGCGTTCCGCAGATTGCAGAAGAGTTAAACATCCCAGCAGGAACGTTAC
>NZ_JANQBD010000064.1 GCF_024722015.1 Paenibacillus radicis (ex Xue et al. 2023)
ATTGCTCCGTGTTTCATGAACAGAACATGCGTTCCATCCAGCTATCCGCTCTTAGCTATCGTTTCCGATAGTTATCCCGGTCTTACAGGCAGGTTGCCTACGTGTTACTCACCCGTCCGCCGCTAACTGTTCCCGAAGGAACAATCCGCTCGACTTGCATGTATTAGGCACGCCGCCAGCGTTCGTCCTGAGCCAGGATCAAACTCTCCATTAAAGTTGGCCACAAGGGCCGTTTAACGCAAGCTTGTCTTAAGCTCAAAAGTAATGCTAGCGAGAATTTACATTCTCTATTTTAACACTCACTCGTTGTTCAGTTTTCAAAGGGCAATCGTTGACAAAGCCACGTCATTGCTGACTTTCCTCTTTGTCATTTTGTGCCAACTTGTTTAGCGGCGACTTTTATAATATAACACATTTGCCTACCACATTGCAAGCATTATTTTCGAAAGTTAAAATCTTCTTTTCTTTCAATCCCGAACCTCTTTTGGCCGGAACAACAATATAGCATGGATGAAATTAGATTGCAAGTTTTTATCAACTTATTTTTCCATCCGCTGCAGAACCTTTTATACTATACCCATTTTCTCAAAAAATAACAACCTCCACTTCAAAAAACCATAAGGTCCGAAGTAGAGGCTGTTGTATAACGTTACATATATTGTTTTACCCTTTAATCGCAACGGCTGAAGCACTCGCAAGCTCGCTTTGGAATTCATCATGAATATGTCCATTAGAAGCTAAAATATTGCGAACACCTAAAGTATAGGGGTTTCCCTCAGTATCCGTAACCGTACCCCCCGACTCTGCAACAAGCAACGCTCCGGCTGCTATGTCCCATGAGTTTAGACCAATTTCCCAAAATCCGCTTAAACGGCCAGATGCAACATAAGCCAAATGAAGTGCAGCTGATCCGGCTATACGAATATTTCGTACCTTGGGACACAAGGCGTTAAACCCCTGCAAATTAACTGGCAAAGCCCCGTCACGATCTGCCGGAAGACCGGTAGCAATTAAACTTTCTATTAACTTACTCTCGCCCGATACGTTCATCGGCTTTCCTTTGACATAAGCGCCTTTCCCTTTCTCAGCAACAAACAGCTCGTTCGACATCGGGTTGTAAACAACACCAACAATGACCTCACCCTTGTAAGCCAAGGCAATAGACACGCTGAAGAACGGAAAACCATGCACAAAGTTGGTCGTGCCATCCAAAGGATCTACGATCCACAAATATTCCGCTTCCTTCAAGGCCTCCAGCGCTTTACTGGATGCCGCCGGACCCGGCGCGACCCCTTCTTCTCCAAGTATCGAGTGATGCGGAAAATGGGTTTGAATTAAATTGCGGATCATCTTCTCCGCACCTTTATCTATTTCGGTTACAAGATCCTGCGAGGAATATTTGGTATGTAAGCTGTTGAAATCCCCCAATTTACTTTGGATCCATTCCCCCGCTTTTGATGCCGTATTTATAGCTACCGCCGTGAAGCTCTTGCTTCCGACAGTAAAGGATGGATTTCTTTCATTAGACATTTCAATCAGCCCTTTTTCCTTCAAAGATTATAAATCACAATTTAATCTAAGTATATTGAATATACGTTTTAAAAGCTACAGCGTTTCACCCAAAAATAATTAGGGGTTAACACAAAAGAGCTCCCAAAGATCAAGAATCTCTGAACCGTACTCGAGCATCACAAAAAAATGACATCCACCCCTTCAAGAAGGATGAATGTCATTTAAACCTTTAACATTAAACACCTACAATATGATATCCGTTATCCACGTAAATAACTTCGCCAGTGATGCCTCTGGACAAGTGACTCATAAGGAACATCGCTGTGTCACCAACCTCAGCTACTTCCGTTGTGCGGCGTAGAGGAGCTTTTTCTTCTACGGAACGTAAAATGGAGTTGAAATCTTTGATTCCCTTGGCTGCCAAGGTACGGATTGGACCCGCTGAAATCGCATTGACACGAACATTAAACTGACCAAGATCATTAGCCAAATAACGCACGCTTGCTTCCAATGCAGCCTTCGCGACACCCATCACGTTGTAATTTTTCATTGCACGTTCTGCACCAAGGTAAGTCATAGTCATGATGCTGCCGCCTTCTGTCATTAGCGGATACATTCTTTGCGCCACTGCAACAAGCGAGTATGCGCTGATATCTTGGGCTAAAGCAAAGCCTCCACGGGAAGTGTCTACGAATAAGCCTTCCAGCTCTTCCGTTTTTGCAAATGCAATGCTATGTACAAGACCGTGCAGCACACCGAAATGTTCTTTAACAGCCCCGGCCAATGTTTCAATCTCTTCATCAACCGTTACATTGCAAGGAAGTACAACCGAATTAGGAATAGTGTCAGCCAGCTTGCGAACCCGCTCCTCGACTCTTTCATTTTCAAATGTAAAGGCAAGGCGCGCACCTTGCGACGCTAAGGATTGTGCAATCGCCCATGCGATGCTGCGGTCGTTCGCTACACCCATTACAAGTATATTTTTACCGTTTAATAGTTGGCTCATGTAAAAATTCCCCTTCCAAAATAAAATGAGGCTTTAGCCTTCACCCTTTCTCAAGGTACCCCATTTTACCGAATATTTCAAGCAAGAATATATGCAGCTCAAAGTTCGAAGGAAGCTTGCCCCAGAACGTTTACATCAGCCTCTACTTCCACGTCTTTCATAAGCTGGATGAGCGCTTCATCCTTCTTTTTAGCTTCAATCATAATATCGAGCCTTGGAGTCACAGACGCAATAGACCGTAAAAATCTCATAAGTACAGGAGCATCTATAAAATCGGCATGGCTTCGTACATCCTTATCGTTTTTAGGACTTGAAACGTGAATTTTGGGGGGCAAGGGATGATCCGAATCCTGCTCCTTTTGACCTTCCCAAGTACTCAATATTCTAGGCCATAAAGCTTTGATATCCTCTTCAGGCGTCTCTTCCTCCGAATGATTAACCTGATGATGATGAATATCAAGCACCATAGGAGCTTTCACAATCTCACAAACCGCCAGCGTCTCTAGTGCTGTGAAGGTTTTATCATCATTTTCCAAAGTAAGCCTTCTGCTTATTCTGCCCGGAAGGTTTCTGAACCGTTCAACAAACCGTGCCTGGGCAGTCTCTTTGTTGCCATAAGCCCCGCCTATATGAATGTTACATTTGGCTGACTCATCGAGCCCCATTGCCTCCAGCATTGTGACATGCCGATCCAAATCAAGCAGTGAATTTCGCAGTACTTCCTCCCGAGGTGTGCTCAGTACGGTAAAATGATCAGGATGAAAGCTAATGCGCATATTGTGCAAACGGGCATATTGCCCCAATTCAGCAAAAGCATCTTGTAGAACCGGCATCGGGTCCCAACCCTTCAGCAGCTCATGGCCCAACAGAGGAATAAGCTTGGAGGAGCAGCGGTACAGTTGAATGTCATAGGCCCGATTATGCTTCAGCAGCCTGAGTGTATTATTAATGTTATCAACAGCCGTCCGCTCCAGCTTGCGAATCGCAGCTTCACGGTTTTCAAGCTTGGCGAAGTTAGTTGCTGTCATAGTTTTAGACGGTGAAGCATTAGCTACAAGCATCGACATTGCGACATAACCAAGACGGACAATCATCCTATCCCTTCACACTCCGCTTCCAAGGTATATGAAAATAGGTTGTCCAATGGTATCACTGGCTATCAAGGATAAACGGTCGTTCCATTCTCTAGAAAAAGAAAAACACCTTCCCTCTACAAAAAATAAAGGAAAGGTGTTGTAGATTTGTGTTATCAACGCAAAAGGCCGAAAAACATTTCATGAGCTAATGCGGTCTGAACACGCGATTCTTCTTCCGTCAATCGGCGCATCAGTTCCATCTCCACCTGGGTTACTTCTTCTCCCTGGAAGTTGATTTCTGCAATAGAAGCAACGATTTTGACAATCGCGATCGCTTTATTTTCCGGACTGTAGGCGATAACCATTTCTCCTGTCGGGTAAACCCGGAAGCCCTTTTTAACCATTTTGCCGCGCCCATATTCCAGCAGCTCGTATAGCTCTTGCTCGGATTTAAACTTGCACACGGAATTAAATTCGGTTTGAAATCCCATACGTAGTCTCCTTTCTTATGGCACTTTAGATCATATATTTTAAGCATACGTGATGCAGCAGAAGTTCGCAAGTAGGTGGAATTAACCCAAACTATGTATTAATAAGTGCGAGGCCAGGATACAACTCCGCCGCTCTTTGACACGAATCTCATTTAAACATCAAAAGAATATTGAAGCCGCTGTTTTTCTGCATGGCGCTTGATAGCTAGTGAAATTAAATTATCCAACAGCTCGCGGTACGGCTTGCCGGTCTCTTTCCACAACAATGGATACATGCTAAAAGGCGTAAAGCCAGGCATTGTGTTGATTTCATTAATAAAAATTTTGTTATCTTCCTTTCTAAGGAAGAAGTCTACGCGCGACAAGCCGGAACCATCAACAGCCAGAAAAGCTTGAATAGCCATTTCCCGAATTTCATCGGACAGCTCCTGAGGAATCTCAGCGGGAATGATCATGGATGATTTACCATCGATATATTTGGCTTTATAGTCATAGAACTCATTAGAGGATACCACCTCACCAACCACGGAGGCTTCGGGATCATCGTTGCCGAGCACTGCCACTTCCACTTCTCGCGCGTTAATATTCTCTTCAATAATAACTTTACGATCGAACTGGAAAGCTTCCTGGATAGCTCTAATCAGCTCTTCCCGGTTTAAAGCTTTACTGATGCCCACACTGGAACCCAGATTTGCCGGTTTGACAAAACAAGGATAGCCAATAGAAACCTCAACTTCCATTAGGAAGAAAGCTTGATCCTTTTCCCATTGGGTCCGGGTGAAGTGGCGGAACACGCATTGCGGCAAGCCTTCCTGAGCAAAAACCTTCTTCATCATCACTTTATCCATTCCTACAGAGGAAGCTAATACACCAGCTCCTACATAAGCGATATTAGCCATTTCCAACAAACCTTGAATGGTCCCATCCTCGCCAAATGTCCCATGCAATAATGGAAATACTACATCGATCTGAGGTCCCGGTGTTGAGTCTACAAGCTTCGTGTCCTCTGTCTGCTGTGTATTAAAGAAGGGCTGCAGCGCAAACTTCTCTTCCGTCTGCGGTTCATTCTCAAACTTCAGTGCAGCCACGCTTCCCACAGGTCCTTGAAGCTGCTTGCCGGAACGCCACTCCCCTTGCTTGGTAATGTAAAATGGGACCACTTCGTATTTGCTCATGTCAAAAGCTTTAATCACAGCGAGTGCAGTTTGCAGCGATACCTCGTGCTCTCCGGATTTTCCGCCGTATACTAAACCAACTCGAATTTTGTCGTTCATAATAACCTCCGAAAATCTATGATAGGTAAGCGCATATAAGTACTGTATAAAAAGTGTGAAGCAAGAATAAACGACCCGTGAATGGAATGACGAATACGTTTCATACAGGTCAGCAAAGCACAGTTTTAAAGTTATACCTTCTATTCAACTTATAAAATTCGCAATTCAGAAAGAAAATTGAGCAGGACAAGCATAATCCAAGCAGATTGGAAGAATACTTGCAAGCGTAAGCCTAGCATTATCTCAGCTCGGTTATATGCAGGAAACGGTATATCGTACGCTCTGTCCAGGCAAGCGAATCTTTATAAGCCCAATAACGATGGCGACTGTTTATAGTATGAGCATTCATCAAAGGCATACCGTTGGCATCCTTGGCTGTGACAATTGCACTGTGACTAAACCGTCCGCTGCCCTCCCAGTCGTAGCTGATAACATCACCCAGCTGAAGTTGATCGGCATGAGCCATAATTTCAGCATGAAGTCCGGTTCGACTGTTTAACATATATCCTTGGAGGCTATGAGCAACTGCCCAGCTGAAGCTCCAATGCTCTTGTCCGTTATATCTGCCCTTGTACCACCAACCCAAGTCTCTTTTTCCAGTATAGTTCATTGGCGCCCCGCCTGCAAAGAGGCATTGGGAAACAAAGCTGCTGCAATCCACTTCAAATTCAATGTAAGAGGGATTCGCTTTATCCCACCACGTTTCGGCGTATTCAACAGCTTGAGCCCGATTGTAGCTGAATCTTCTTCCGGAAGATTCCAAATAGGGGACAACGTCATAATTCAAATAGGGCAATGAGGGAAGGCGCATCCCGTGGTTCACGTACGGCTCATCCGCTTCTATCTCCACCGAGCTTCCGAGATTCGGTGTATTTATAGGAAACGAATTTTCCACACCAACGAGTTCGATACGCGTTATATGCCATTTCTCATCAAATTGCTCTAGCGTTATTCTCTCGGTTTCAACACGCTGCTCTTCAAGCTCGGTATTCCCCATAGCTCCAACCGAATTGCGTTTGAGACGAATATCGGCCGTAACTTTGTGCTGCTGAACAGATGATTGTACAATGGTTAGCCGGGTTTCATTTTTAACAGGGAAATAGCGCCGGTCTTGATCCGAATGTGCAGTTCGAGCCAACCGTTTGATTTGTTCTTGCAGAAATTGTGTATCCGTTACGAACGGAAGCAAAGGTTCGACGGAATAATCCATGTCCATTTGATTTTTGTGGTGAACATAATCATAGAGTGTTGTTTTCCATGACATGTGGGCTACCTCCAATTGGTTGGTTTACAGACAGGATAAAAGGTTTCGCCGTCCCTCAGCACGAGTCGTTCACCAAAGTTATGCGAAACAAAAGAAACGAAAGCTTAACCTTCAAATTAAATAACAGATACTCCTGTCCATACGGGGCTATCGATTATTCCAATATATGAGGGAATGTGGGCAAAAATGATTGAATATAACCTTTACGAAGCGTCCTGCACGATGTATACTTAGTATATAGTAATTATGAAATCGCGTTTCACTGTATGAAACAACCAAGATTTCAGCTGATACTACATTTTTAAGGAGGAAACGAAAACCATGGCTAACAAAGATCAGTACTCCGTACGCAAATCACTGGATGTTAACGGTAAAAACTACCATTACTACAGTTTGCCCGGACTTGAGGCGCAAGGCCTCGGAAATATTAATGCATTGCCTTTTTCCATTAAAGTCCTTTTGGAGGCGGCTGTTCGTCAATTTGACGGCAGAGCGATTACTTCCGAGCATGTAAAACAAATTGCTAACTGGACAAAAGAACGCGAAGACAAGGAAATTCCTTTTATTCCTGCGCGTATCGTATTGCAAGATTTCACAGGTGTTCCTGTAGTTGTTGATCTTGCTGCAATGAGAGATACTATGAAGCGTTCCGGCGGCGATCCAAAGCGTATCAATCCACTTGTACCCGTTGACCTTGTTATTGACCACTCTGTAATGGTTGATGCTTTTGGATCCCCAGACGCGTTAGATATAAACATGAATTATGAATTTGAGCGTAATGAAGAGCGTTACCGTTTCCTTCGTTGGGCGCAAACAGCTTTTGATAATTTCCGCGCTGTCCCTCCTGCTACCGGTATCGTTCACCAAGTTAACTTGGAGTATCTGGCGTCTGTTGCAGCTACTAAAGTTGTCGACGGCGAAACCGTAGTATATCCGGATTCATTGGTAGGTACGGATTCTCATACAACTATGATCAACGGCCTTGGTATTGTGGGCTGGGGTGTTGGCGGTATTGAAGCCGAAGCCGGTATGTTGGGTCAACCGCTTTACTTTGTAACACCGGAAGTTATCGGCTTCAAGCTGACTGGCAACCTGCCTGAAGGTTCAACTGCAACCGACTTGGCACTAACTGTTACCCAAATGCTTCGCAAAAAAGGCGTTGTAGGTAAATTCGTTGAGTTCTTCGGCCCTGGCCTTAGCAATATCAGCTTGGCTGACCGCGCTACAGTAGCTAACATGGCACCTGAATACGGCGCAACTATCGGCTTCTTCCCGGTAGATGCTGAATCTTTGAATTACATGCGCAGCACAGGTCGTGAAGAGGATCAAATCGCGCTTGTTGAAGCTTACTATAAAGCACAAGGCATGTACCGTACCGATGCAACACCAGATCCAATATTCAGTGACGTGATCGAGCTTGACATGTCATCCGTTGTACCAAGCTTGGCTGGTCCTAAACGTCCGCAAGACCGTATTGAATTAACATCAATGAAGGAATCCTTCAACTCCATCATTCGCACGCCGATTGAAAAAGGCGGCTACGGCTTAAGCGATGAGAAAATTTCAGAGACTGTTGAAGTGAAGCACGCTAATGGCGACGTTAGCAAAATGGGCACAGGCGCTGTTGTTATCGCGGCTATTACTAGCTGTACTAACACATCCAACCCAAGCGTTATGATCGGTGCAGGTTTGGTAGCTAAGAAAGCGGTAGCGCTTGGTCTGAAAAAACCTGCTTATGTAAAAAGCAGCTTAACTCCAGGATCTCTAGTTGTTACTAACTACTTGAAAAATGCTAACCTGTTGGAATCTCTTGAAGCTCTGGGCTTCCACGTAGCAGGATACGGCTGTGCAACCTGTATTGGTAACTCCGGTCCACTGCCAGAGGAAGTTGGAGAAGCTATCTCTAACAACGATATGACTGTTGCCGCTGTATTGTCCGGTAACCGTAACTTTGAAGGCCGCGTTCATGCCCAAGTAAAAGCGAACTACCTGGCTTCTCCACCTCTGGTTGTTGCTTATGCATTGGCAGGAACGGTTAACATCGATTTGGCTAACGATCCAATCGGTTATGATCAAGCGAACCAACCTGTTTATTTGAAAGACATCTGGCCGACAAACGCTGAGATTCAAGAAGCGATGTCATCCGCGATGAGCCCTGATATCTACCGTGATAAATATTCGAATGTGTTCCGTGCCAATGAGCGTTGGAATGCGATCAATGTACCGGAAGGCGAGCTATACGAGTGGGATGAAAAATCCACCTATATCGCTAACCCTCCATTCTTCGAAAACTTGGGCGCAGGCATTGCCGATATGGCCGATATCCGCGGCGCAAGAGCTATGGCATTGCTTGGCGATTCCGTAACAACGGATCATATTTCCCCTGCTGGTAACATTAAAGCAGACAGCCCTGCTGGTAAATTCTTAATCGAGCATGGTGTAAAGAAAGAAGATTTCAACTCGTACGGCTCACGTCGTGGTCATCACGATGTAATGATGCGCGGAACTTTCGCGAACATCCGTATTCGTAACCAAGTGGCTCCAGGCACTGAAGGCGGCGTAACCACTTACCTGCCAACCGGGCAAGTTGAGTCCATCTATGATGCTTCCATGAAATATCAGGAGCAAGGTACGAACCTGGTTGTTATCGCAGGTAAAGAGTACGGTACAGGCAGCTCCCGTGACTGGGCAGCAAAAGGTACATTCCTGTTGGGAGTAAAAGCCGTAATCGCGGAAAGCTTCGAGCGTATTCACCGTTCCAACCTCGTGGGAATGGGCGTTCTGCCGCTTCAATTCTCCGAAGGCTCCAGCTGGAAAACACTAGGCATTACTGGAACTGAAACTTTCGACATTACTGGCTTGACCAACGATGTTCAACCAGGTCAAAAGGTTCCTGTCACAGTTACACGTGAAGACGGAAGCAGCTTCCAGTTCGAAGCTATCGTTCGTCTGGACAGCATGGTGGATGTGGACTACTACCGTAACGGTGGAATTCTGCAAACGGTATTGCGTCAAATTATGGCTTAATTTCAATTGAAAAAGCGCCCGAGAAAGGGCGCTCTTTCATTAATTCGAAGGCAACTGAGCTAATCAGTTGTCTTTTTTTGCGATCTATTAAAAGCATTAATTAAATCATCCAGCTCCATGGAGTATCTAAGACTCCCAGGGTCTGTATGACCATGTGCTTCTGCATATTTATTTAATTGCCGGCGTTTCTCATAAATGGCCTCCTCAATGAGTATGGACTCTTCTTCCTCTCGGGAATAGCGCGGCTTTCGTTGCGTACTAGACAACAAACCTGTGATCATAACACTCGTCATAGGAGAAACCTTTGCTTTTAGATTCTTATTTATCATTTCATATACACTCCTTCTCATTATGTTGATCAAGCGTTGAGAAGAAGCATATATCGCGGGGGTTCACCCGGTGGCGGCCTTGACCATTGATTGATACCCCAAAACTGGGATCCTCCATAGTCTTGGTTCATTATTTTTGGAGGATACTGAAGCATATTAACCGGAAAAAGAAATACCGGGCTTCCAGCCAGTTCCCCGCTGCCAGCGCCTATTAATGCGCCACTGCCAGTTGGACCATTTCTTTTTATAAAAGTAAACGGTAATGCAAACCAGCGATTCGTGAAAGCTTTACGTACGGGTGTCGGCTCCGCAGCATTGGACTCGTCCCTACTAGCCTGTAGAAATTCACGATCCGAGAATCGTACCCCAGGGGAGATAAGCGGTATTTCCAGTTCAGGAATCGGAGCTAGCATTCCTTCCCTACCGGCTTCAGGACTATCGGAATGAGTTGCTTGAGTTGCATGGGTTGCGCGGTCAGGTTCTACCTTAATATCTGTTATAGGAACATTTTCGTGCAAGGTGGAAGGCGGACCAGCCCCAAGGCCAGGACCCCTCTTTATAAAAGTAAACAAATCCCCAGTTCCGCCCGCTTCCTTCCAGCTATCAGCTCTTTTCCCTCCATTTCTGTTCCCTCCATTATTGAGAGGGATCTCCGTTGAGTTAACGATAATACTATCCGGTGTATTCGGCACTTGGATAACTACAGCGGGCGGCACTTCAACTTGAATGGGTGGAATCATAACCGCTGGAGGCTCGACCTGGATCGGAAGAACCCCGATTGGCGACAATGGCACTTCTGCTTCAACCGCAGGCGTTTGTACCTTCACGATCGGAGTGTCCACTTTTATAACAGGCAGGCTGACCGTTGCCTGCGGTATCAGATTGGATGAAATGCTCACCTCAACCGAAGGGACGTCCACCTTAACCAGTGGTGCATCTAGTGAAATCGCAGGTGTCTTTAGCTCCAGATTGGGAAGTAGACCACTCTTCGAGGTCTTCCCCTCTGTGGCGGGTATCATCGCTCCTTCTGGCTGAATGCTCACAGGGGCGCTTTGCACCTGTACATCTATAAGCGGCGTGTTCACATGAACGGATGGAGTCTCGAGCTTGATTTGCGACGCTTGCCCTAGCTCAGTCAGCGGCAATTCTGCCGCCGCTTCAGGCGTCTTTACCTGGACGGCAGGCTCGTCCACTTTGATAGCAGGCAATTCAATCGATGCTGGCGTCGCACGGTCTGTCGAAACCTTCACCTCCAGCGAGGGAACTTCAATCTTCACCAGCGGTGTATCCAGCGAAATTGAGGGTGACTTCACCTTCAGATCGAGGAGCGGACTATCCTTCTCCGCCGACGCGGAAGAAGGCTGCTGCGCATCCTGTGCCGGTGGTGACGCCGGTGCTGGCGAAGCTTGCGATGCCGTGGCCGGCGATGGTGACACCGGCGATGACGGAGCTTGCGATGCCGAGACCGGCGATGGTGACATCGACGCTGACGGAGCTTGCGATGCCGTGGTCGGCGATGGTGACATCGACGCTGACGGAGCTTGCGATGCCGTGGCCGGCGACGGTGACGTCGGCGCTGGCGGAGCTTGCGATGCCGAGGCTGGCGATGATGGCGCCGATGCTGACGGAGCTTGCGATGCCGTGGCCGGCGATGATGACGACGGCGATGGCGAAGCTTGCGATGCCGAGGCTGGTGATGATGGCGCCGACGCTGACGAAGCTGCGGGAGCAGGCGTCGGTGATGCATCTACAGCTTTGGATGAAGGAGTAGACACCTTCTCCACTATGTTTGTAATTGAATTTAAAAGCCCGGCCTCCACTTCGAGGGGATGTATGATCTCCAGGATAAGCACCAGGACAAATATGATTAGTATGTTCCGAAGCTTGATCATTCTTTTGCTCCTGCTAATTTGTTCGCCAGCATGTAAGCTTCACCTCCTTCCCAATTATCTGAGGGGGATGATATATTATTAATTACTGCATAAGTTGAACATTGAATCACATGTTATCTTTTTTACCTATTGCATGCGGCATAGCATCGGCAGACCGCTCTCATCAGCACAGGCATTCGACAATATAACAGGAAAAGCTCAAGCTAATTTCTCCAATATACGTCTTGTGGGCTCATCTAGCTGGAAAAATAGATCTAGAATAAAAAGTGGACACCTCATAAGAGAATGCAGATAATTAAATTACAAAGAGGAAGAGGTGTCCGGTGTGGGTGAGATGAGACAGAGGTTCAGTGATGAGTTTAAAGAAAAGACAGTAAAGTACATTCAAGAACAGACAAAGAGCGTTCCGCAGATTGCAGAAGAGTTAAACATCCCAGCAGGAACGTTAC
>NZ_JANQBD010000065.1 GCF_024722015.1 Paenibacillus radicis (ex Xue et al. 2023)
ATAGCTACGTACGGAAGGGATAAGCGCTGAAAGCATCTAAGCGTGAAGCCCCCCTCAAGATGAGATTTCCCAGTATGTAAGACCCCTTGAAGACGACGAGGTTGATAGGTTCGGGGTGGAAGTGCCGTAAGGTATGGAGCTGACGAATACTAATCGGTCGAGGGCTTATCCAAAAAGAACCCCACAAAGTGAAGAGAAGCGTTGAAGCTTACTCCGAGTACTTTGCGGGGGGCCCCGTGAAAATATATAGCGTTGCTCGACGCTGCTTGTTTCGGATCTAGTTTTCAGGGTGCAAACCTTGACATTCGTTTGGTGATGATGGCGGAGGGGAACCACGCGTTCCCATCTCGAACACGACCGTTAAGCCCTCCAGCGCCAATGGTACTTAGACCGCAGGGTCTTGGGAGAGTAGGACGTTGCCAAGCGAATACCCACACTTGTGGGTTTTTTTATGACCATTTGTTTACCGGCTTTGGTTATGGTTCAGTTGATTGAACGTTGCCTCGCAGGTGGAGGTGGACGATTTGATCTCAAGTGGTCTATTGTTCCCTGATAGCTCAGTTGGTAGAGCACTCGACTGTTAATCGAGTTGTCACAGGTTCGAGTCCTGTTCGGGGAGCCATTATGGAGAGGTGTCCGAGCTGGCCGAAGGAGCACGATTGGAAATCGTGTAGGCGTCACAAGCGTCTCGAGGGTTCGAATCCCTCTCTCTCCGTAGCAATTCTTTAGAAGATAAGGCCCGTTGGTCAAGTGGTTAAGACACCTCCCTTTCACGGAGGTAACAGGGGTTCGAGTCCCCTACGGGTCACCATTATTACAATGATAGGGGCGCTTAGCTCAGCTGGGAGAGCATCTGCCTTACAAGCAGAGGGTCGGCGGTTCGATCCCGTCAGCGCCCACCATAATCATTTTTGCCGCGGGGTGGAGCAGCCCGGTAGCTCGTCGGGCTCATAACCCGAAGGCCGCAGGTTCAAATCCTGCCTCCGCAACCAACTTCATGAGGCTCGGTAGCTCAGTCGGTAGAGCAGAGGACTGAAAATCCTCGTGTCGGCGGTTCGATTCCGTCCCGAGCCACCACTTTGGATTATATGAGACATTAGCTCAGCTGGTAGAGCACCTGACTTTTAATCAGGGTGTCGTAGGTTCGAATCCTACATGTCTCACCATTTTTACAGCGCGCGTATGGCGGAATTGGCAGACGCACTAGACTTAGGATCTAGCGGGCGACCGTGGGGGTTCAAGTCCCTCTACGCGCATAACAAAACAAGAAAACTCTGAGATCAAGTGATCTCAGAGTTTTTTTGTTGGGTGAAAAATATATACGTTGAAAAGTAGTTTTTATTGAAAGATTTATGGAATTGTTGAAATCAGAACCGAGCATAATAAGGCGATTGTTTTAGTGACAATCCCATTTTATTGTTATTCAGCTCTTGTTTTCCGTTAGCGTAGCAATACTCTTATGATTTTAAATGCTCGATAGACGCAAAAGCTTCTATTTTATAATTTCCGTTTTCATAAATTAATGTTGTTATTGAGCACTCAGGAACCAATTCGCTTTGTACGGCTACAAAATTAGGATGCCAAACATTTAGTTGATTCTCGGGAAATGTATTGACGAGAAAGTCAGTTATTAATCCACCATGAGTAACAATTACAATGTTACTTTCAGGAGGGTGTTTTTTTACTAATTCTGATAATAAAGAGGATAAACGTTCACCTGCTTGCTTTGCAGAATCACCTATGGGAGGTATATATTCGGGTTCACGTGTACATCGCTCCCACATTGCGACAAATTCATCAAATGTTTGTTCTGGAATATCCCCCCAGTTAGCACGTTCCCGCAAACGACTATCCTCATTAATTGTTGATTTGGTCTCTAATGCAATATACTCGGCAGTTTCTTTGGCTCTTCGAAGTGGACTTGTAAGTATGATTGTTATCGGTAAATCATAAAAATGTTTAGCTGTCGATTGTGCTTGTAATATACCCTTGGGAGTTATTGGTACATCCCCAATAGCTTTTTCTTTTATAGCATGCCTTACAAGAAAAAATGTTGTTTTCATATATCAGAGCCTCCTGTAAGAAATTACTACCCCTATAGTTCAATAAAATGAGCAGATTGCCGTAGTAAATGCTATTAAATATTTAGCATTCAACTTATAGTACGCCGTCATGCTCTAGAGCAAATAGGCTTACCTGATCCAAACATTTTGCCTTTAGAATATGTCTATTTAGTTGTGGCTCAACCTCAAAATCAGTGCTTGACCCTCATCCGAATATCAGTTCCCAAAAAATCCTGCAAACATGCAGTTATTTTCTAACAAAATTGCTGCTGAGAGAACATTCCTGCAAAAATACATCAATTCTCTTGGAAAAACTCTTCGGTCCAGCTAAGAATGAAAAAATAACTGCACATTTGCATGAATTCATGAAGACTGCCGATATGCAAGGCAAAAGGATGTATAAAAGCAGGTTTTTAGGAAGAGGCGATGGCTTCGAATCGAATAATTCGAATAAAGTCGTGTGTGCTAGCATTGACGTTCTTAAGGTTTTGTCTACAGCTGAGCAGGCACGGCACGGAGACAAGATCAAATGACTACGTGAAACGCTGGTTTCATTTTTGAGCTTTTAATTCCAAAGAGAATTTTCTTTATACCACTTTCTAAGCTGATTAATATTAGCCTGATGATAGCGGCTATGGTCAGCCATATGCCATAGTCCCCAGCGAATGGTTGCCTGCTTTTCGTTTTCATGTCCAAAAGTGACAATTGTATCAAGATCAGCATCTGTTAATTGTGTACAAGCATCATTCAACATTGTCAGTACACCTTCATAGTCGGATATAAGGCTGTTCAAAGACTTCCCTTTGATCATGGGAAGCCAATTATTTGCATCTATCATGGGGCCATGTTGTTCTTTTAAAGAATGAGGTAGTGGTTGTCCTTTTATTCTATAAACCCAATTAAGATCGACATACATGATATGTTTGATTAACTGAGCGGTACTATTGAAGTTGTTAGTTGGACCTTTGTAATCTACTTCTTCTTGCGACATGCCATTCGTGATTAATTGTAGCCGTTGGTTGTTTTCTTTCACAGCGGAATATAATATTCCCACAATGGGTGACATAGTTGCTTCACCTTGTAAATCATAAAGCATCTTAGCTTTTCCTCCTTTAAAATGCACTGTATTTGTTTATCATTCCAAATCATATTAGCGTCTGTCTGCGGACTTATTTGACAAGGCCAAATAATCGTTGGGGTCGACCAACCGTCCCGTATTGCAGGAACTCATTCGCTATTCCATGTTCAATTAAATATTCCAGGTAAGAGCGCGCCGTCGAGCGGCTGACTCCGGATAAATGAGCTATTTGCTCAGCGCTGCACAGATTCTCAGTTTGCATCATGCATTGCTTGATTCGTTCTAATGTTCTCAGATCGATTCCTTTTTGCTGCTGCTGTGCGGTCATCGGTTTGGCGGATCTGAACTTTTTTAACCCTTCCACAAATTGTTGATCCGGTTTGGCAGGGGATAGCAAATGATTTTTAAATAATCTGTATTTCTCTAAGGTTCCCTTCAATAAATCAAGGTCAAATGGTTTTATCAAATAATCAAAAATCCCCAGTTGAAACGCTTCCTCAATAATATCAATCTCCTTGGCGGCGGTAATTAGTATCACATCGCAAGAAATTTTTTCAGACCGGAGGGCTCTTAATACCTCAATGCCTGAGCGGTCAGGCAAATAGACGTCGAGGACGAGCAGCTCCGGCTTCAGCCTTCTGGCCAGCTCCATTGTTTGTTCGTAATTGCCGGCAATTCCCGCGAGCTCGTAGCCTTCCTGCTGCTCAATATAACTGGCATGTACTTTGGCGATCATAAAGTCGTCATCGATGACCAAGACTGGCAGATTGGGTTGCTTCATTGTACATTCCTCCTAATCGGCAAGCTTATGCGAATCATCGTTCCGTCCGAGGAGCTGTCGCAGGTGAGAAACCCGCCCTGATTCGATACTAAACGGAATACATAGGCCAGCCCAAACCCGCGTCCTTCTCCTTTTGTTGTTGTCCCATCGTTGAAAAGCGTATCTTTAATAGCCGGATCGACACCGGGGCCGTTGTCCTTCACATGTATAAGCAGATCGTCATCTTCCTCTTTGAGAAATACCGTTACTGTTGGTGATTGTATTTTGATCGAGGACATCTGGATCGCTTCAAAAGAGTTTTCTATTGTATTCCCCAAAATGGTAACGATAATTTCGCGATGCGGGCACTTTTCAGGTATATACGATTCCGGACTGACGAGCAGCTGTATTCCGAGTTCTCTCGCCCGATGAGTTTTACCGATTAAAATGCCGACAACGGCTGAATCCCGAATTCTGGCTAAATAAAAGTGGATGGCGTCCTGATGTTCTTCATTGATTTGGTGAATAACCGCTTTAGCTTGATCATACTCGGATATTTGGATTAGACCGGCAATTAAATGCAGCTTGTTCATAAACTCATGCCTTTGGCTTCTCAAGGTATCTACATACCTGCCGATATCAGCAAGCCGCTCATCAATTTGCTCCAGCTGCATTTTATCCCGGAAGGTGCTTACCGCACCGATCACCCGCCCGGACAAGGTAACCGGAACGCGGTTAGCGATAACAAGCGTATTGCCGATAATGGTAGGCTGATCTCTCTGTGAAATCCCATTTTCCAGCACCTCAGGTAATCGGGTTATCGGGATGATGTCGGAAATATGCTTGCCGATCAGTCCATTGTCTTCCTTGCCCAGCATTTTTTTAGCTTCCCGATTGCAGGTTACGATGTTTCCCTCCTTGTTGACGGCGATAATCCCTTCGCAAATCGCATCCAGAATAGCGGATTGCTCTTGGGTTACGAAAGCGATTTCATGAGGCTCCATATTAAAAATCTGCTTTTTGATATGACCGGATAACAGATAAGCGCCGATCAGGCCGAAGATGAGGGCGGCTGCTCCAATGACCAGTACTTTTTCAAACAAAACAAATAATTGGCTCCAAACGCTGTCAAGCAAAAAAACGACGGATACGAGACCGATTTGTTTATGGTTGCCATCAAAGATAGGGGCTTTTCCTCGAACGGAATAGCCAAGGCTCCCTTTAGCTTGAGTAATGCTTTCATGACCTTTTAAAACCGCTTCATTATCGTCTCCGACCATATGCTTGCCAATCTCGGCAGGGTTGGAGTGGCTGTATCGAATCAAGTTCATATTACTAACGACAATTACGTCGGCCCCGACATTTTTCCATATTTGCTCTGTGATCGGCTGGATTGTCAACGAAGGATTGGCTTGTTCGAACGCTTCCACAATTTGCGGAAGTCCGGCTACGGTTTTGGCTACCCCTAACGCTTGCTCGCCCGTTTCCTTAAATTGTTTGTCCACGACAATATAGAACATGGCGGAAATGACCAGGATTAGCACAAACAAAATATTTAAGGTAACCAGCGCATTAATTTTACTTCTAAGCGTCATTTTCCTGAAACGGCTCATAAACGCGGCTCCCTCTGCAGAATATAAAAACGGAAATCATAACATTAGTTTAATGGGTATGGAGGATAGACGTAAAGACATAAATGCTTTCCATCGCGTTAACAATATCGCCAAAATAGATAATAACCGTCAATATTCATAATATAGCTAAAATATTTCAAATCCAAACGGGATGTATTATGATTTGTTGCAAGCGCTACCATTACACATCTGCAAAGGAGACACCATAATGAATCAAATGGGCTCACCGTTGTCCGATAAGCCAATGATTGATCTGCAAGGGGTCACTAAAGAGTTTCTAAAGCCTTCGGGCGAGGTTCACACCGTTCTAAGCAATATTAATCTTCGTGTGCAAAAGGGTGAGTTCTGTTCTATTGTCGGGCCAACGGGATGTGGGAAATCAACGACGTTAAGCCTGATTGCCGGTTTTGAGAAGCCATCGCTTGGGAAAGTTCGAATTCATGGAGAGCAGCTGGAAGGGATTAATCGTCATGCTGCTTGTGTATTTCAAACGGAGAACGCATTTCCATGGAAAACGGTCATTGACAATGTGTCGCTCGGATTAAGGCTAAAGGGTATGCAAAAAAACGAGGCTTATCAGGAGGCAAGACGATGGATTGAGAAGGTGGGGCTGAAAGGTTTCGAAGGTCATTATCCTCATCAGCTCTCAGGCGGAATGAGAAAGCGTGTTGCTTTGGCGCAATGCTTGATCACGCAACCGGAGATACTGCTCATGGACGAATCATTTTCTGCGCTTGATGTGCATACGCGTCATTTGATGGAAAACGAGCTTCTGAAAATTTGGGAAGAAACGTCTGCATCGGTCTTTTTTATTACGCATGATCTGGAGGAAGCGATTGCTCTGAGCGACCGTGTTATTGTACTAACCGCGGGCCCCGGCGCAACCATCAAGGGAGATTACAAAATTAATCTGGATCGGCCGAGAAATGTGGCGGAAATCCGTTTTGACCGACAGTTCGCGGAGCTGCATGAGCAAATTTGGAATGATTTAAGGGATGAGGTGATGGCAAGTTATGCAAGCGCAAACCATGCTTAATTCGCAGGAAGAGATTATGTCTCGGAAAAAGGATATGAGAGCCAAAGCAGCAAAGATAAAAATGCGAAATTTGGCTTTGCAAATTATTGTTTTCGTTGCCATATTCGGCTCTTGGGAAATTTTATCGGTTAAGAAAATCATCGATCCCTTCTTTTTCTCCAGTCCTTACTCCATTCTTAAGCAAATTGTGGAGTGGTTTATAAGCGGCACGAGCCAAGGTCCTATTTATGTACATTTTGTCGTTACTTTTGAGGAAACCATTATTGCATTTATTGTAGGAGTGCTGTTGGGAGTGATCGCCGGCTATGCCTTAGGCAGAAACGATATCCTCTCGGTTATTTTCGGGCCTTATATCCAAATGTTGAATGCGCTTCCAAGGGTTGTGTTGGCACCGATTTTTATCATCTGGTTCGGACTTGGCATGCCTTCGAAAATCGCTCTTGGCGTAACGCTTACCTTTTTCATCGTATTTTTCAACGCTTTTCAGGGCGTACGTGAAGTGGACAAAAATTTGCTGAATAATGCGCGTTTGCTTGGCGCTAATAAGAGACAGCTGGCTCAGCACGTCATTCTCCCTTCGGCATTAACCTGGATTTTATCCAGCTTGCATTCCAGCTTCGGCTTTGCACTCGTAGGAGCGGTTGTTGGCGAATTTATTGGATCTACGAAGGGACTTGGTTTTCTTATTGCTCAAGCCCAGGGTGCTTTCAACACAACCGGGGTATTTGCGGGCATGGTTCTCTTATCGGTTACGGCTTTGGCAGCTAACTGGGCAGTTTCCAAATTGGAGAAACGTTTCATTGCATGGAGGCATATTCGTCAATAGTTATGGTTTTTCAAATTTAATTTATAATATAAAGGGGTAATGGCGATGAAATTCGGTAAAAGCACAAAGCTTGGTGCAGCAATGCTCATGTCACTTGGTTTAATTTTAACGGGATGCGGTACAGCGGATAAGCCGGCTTCCCAACCGGCCCCAAAAGGAAATGATCAGCAGGCTTCTGCTCCTGCTCCTGCTCCTGCTCCTGCTCCGGCACCGGTAAAGCTTCCCAAAGTAAATATTATGGTGGGCGGTTTGGAAAAAATTATTTACCTCCCGGCAAAGCTGACAGAAAGCTTAGGTTATTTCAAAGAAGAAGGACTTGAAGTAGAGCTTACGAGCCAGGCATCCGGGGTCAATGCGGAGCAGGCGCTTATTGCTGGGGAAGTACAGGGGGTTGTCGGTTTTTACGACCATACGATCGATATGCAGGCGAAGGGGAAATTTCTTCAAGAGGTAGTACAGCTGGCCACGAATCCTGGAGCGAAATTGATGGTTACGAATAAAGCGAAGGATCAGTACAAAACCTTGGCTGATTTGAAGGGTAAAAACATTGGTATTACCAGCTCTGGGGCTTCATCGCATTTTCTCGTCAACTATTTGGTGACCAAAGGCGGTAACTCGACAAAGGATTTTGTGCCTTTGGCAGTAGGAGCAGGCGGAACTTTGGTCGCTGCCATGGAACAAGGGAAGGTGGATATAGCATGGGCCACTCAGCCTACTACAGCATTGCTTGAGCAAAGAGGCATTGCTACCACGTTCGTGGATATGGAGAGCCAGGAAGGCTCCAAACAAACACTTGGCGGCACTTATCCAGCCCCAAGCTTGTATATGGATGCGGATTACGTAAAGAAAAATCCGGAAGTGGTACAGCGTTTGGCGAATGCTTTTGTCAAAACATTGAGATACATGAGCACGCATAAAGCGGAGGAAATTGCCGAAAAATTACCGAAGGAATATTATGCAGGCGATAAAGATTTATATGTGAAATCGCTCCAAGCGAGCTTGGCTATGTTCACTACTGACGGAAAGATGCCTGCAGGCGGACCGGAGAAGGTGTTGGAAGTTTTAAACATATCTACTCCACAGCTTAAAGACGCCAAAATCGACCTTAGCAAAACGTTCACCAACGAGTTTGTAGATAAGGTAAAAAAATAATAGAAGAATCGTTTGATTCAAAGGCTACTACGCGATAGATTTATTAGAAAGGGGCGTTGTTGGCGCCTCTTTCTGCTTGTGTAAATACAGGTTTAACTAAGGGAGAGTGACGTTGTGAGCCGTATAATATCACCCGGCTCCCGGTTGCGGGAAGCCATAACAACAGAAAAACCGCTGCAGGTAGTTGGAACCATTAATGCTTATACAGCCATGATGGCTGAGCGTGTAGGCTATCGTGCCATTTATTTATCCGGGGGCGGAGTGGCCAATGCTTCCTTCGGTCTGCCTGATCTTGGCATTACTTCTTTGAATGACGTTCTTGAGGATGTTCGAAGAATTACGAACGCGACCTCATTACCGCTGTTGGTCGATGCGGATACCGGCTTCGGAGGCGCCTTTAATATCGGTCGAACGGTAAGCTTGATGATTCAGGCCAGTGCGGCGGGAATTCACATCGAAGACCAAGTATCGGCCAAACGATGCGGCCACCGTCCGAATAAAGCGATTGTCAGCTCTTCGGAGATGGTAGACAGAATCAAAGCGGCTGTGGATGCTAAGACGGATTCTGCGTTTGTCATCATGGCGCGTACGGATGCACTTGCGGTCGAAGGATTGGATGCGGCGATCGAAAGAGCATGCGCTTGCGTGGAAGCCGGCGCTGATATGATATTCCCTGAAGCCGTGCTTACTTTGGAACAATACGATAAGTTCGTGAAAGCGGTCGGAGTGCCGGTATTAGCGAATATTACCGAGTTCGGACAGACCCCTCTTTTTACAGTCAATGAACTGGAGCAAGCAGGCGTTAGTTTGGTACTGTACCCATTATCCGCTTTTCGGGCTATGAATGCTGCTGCTTTGAATGTCTATCAGTCGATTCGCAGCGACGGGACGCAAAAAAACGTGGTGGAGCTTATGCAAACGCGTATGGAGCTATACGATTTTCTCGATTATCATGAATATGAGCAAAAGCTTGACAGGCTGTATAAGCAAAAAGACGAAGAAAAGTTATTATAATGAGTGCTTTTTCAAGGTACGATGCTCGGACCAAGCTTACACGGAGGTAATTCTATGGCATTTCATATTAGCAACGATAGACCAGAACCGGACCAGGTTTTGCTGGATTTAGCCGACTATGTTTACGACTATGGGATAGATAGCCCGGAAGCCTATCGAACGGCGCGATTATGCTTGATGGACACGCTCGGCTGCGGTCTTCTTGCATTAAGGTATCCCGAGTGCGCGAAGCACCTTGGACCCATTGTTCCGGGAACCGTGGTGCCTCACGGGGCAAAGGTTCCCGGAACCCAATATCAACTGGATCCAGTTACGGCAGCATTTAATATCGGCTGCATGATCCGTTGGCTGGATTATAACGATACATGGCTTGCCGCCGAATGGGGGCATCCTTCCGATAATCTTGGAGGAATTCTTGCCGTTGCCGATTATATCAGCAGAAACAACGTTGCCGAAGGGCTGGCCCCTCTGACGATGAAGGATGTGCTCACCTTGATGATCAAAGCCCATGAAATTCAAGGCGTCATTGCCCTTGATAACAGCTTTAACCGCGTAGGGCTGGATCATGTGTTGCTTGTGAAGGTCGCTTCAACGGCGGTTGTAACGAAGCTGCTCGGTGGATCGAAGGAGGAGATGATCAATGCGGTTTCCAACGCATGGTTGGACGGTCAAGCGCTTCGCACATACCGTCATGCTCCGAATACGGGATCCCGTAAATCCTGGGCAGCCGGAGATGCCACCAGCCGGGCCGTTCGTCTCTCCATGATGGCTCTAAAAGGCGAGATGGGCTATCCTTCGGCGCTTACCGCTAAAACATGGGGCTTCTATGACGTGTTATTCAAGGGAAACGAATTCAAGTTTGAACGCTCTTACGGTTCCTATGTGATGGAAAACGTGCTGTTTAAGATTTCCTATCCAGCGGAATTTCATGCGCAAACTGCAGTGGAATGCGCGATTGCGCTGTATCCCGAGATAAAGGGCAGATGGGAGGATATCGATCATATCGTCTTGACCACACACGAGTCTGCCATTCGCATTATCGATAAGCAGGGACCACTGCATAATCCGGCAGACCGCGATCACTGCTTGCAGTATATGGTGGCTATAGGCCTCATTTATGGTGAATTAACATCGGATCATTACGAGGATAAGGTCGCAGGCGACCCGCGAATTGATCGGCTTAGAGCCAAGATGATCACGCAGGAGGATGCCCGTTATACCCGCGAGTACCATGAGCCTGACATACGTTCGATAGCTAATGCTGTGCAAATTTTCTTCAAGGACGGCAGTAGTACGGAGAAGGTGGAAGTGGAGTTTCCGATCGGCCATAAGAGGAGACGTGCGGAGGGGATTCCGCTGCTGGAACAGAAATATGAGGCGAACTTGGCAACTCGTTTTCCGCGCAAGCAATCGCAAGCCATTATGGAGCTGTGCTTAAATCAACAGGAATTGGAGCTAACACCAGTCCATCAATTTATGGACCGGTTCGTGATATAAATGGATGATAGAGATTGGACGATTTTAAAGGTGCTTTACGAGCAGCGTAATATTACCAAAACAGCGCAGCTTCTTTTTATTTCACAGCCTGCTTTGACAAACCGTTTGCAGCAAATGGAAAAGGAATTTGGCGTTCAAATCGTTCAACGGAAAAGCAGAGGCATTGAATTTACACCTGAAGGTGAATACTTAGCCAAATGCGCGGACGAGATGCTTTTAAAGACCAACAAAATAAAAGATCATGTCCTCAATTTACGCAATAAGGTCTCAGGAACGTTAAGGCTGGGAGTTTCCAATTATTTTACGCGAAACAAATTGCCGGGAATTTTAGAGTTGTTCAAAAATCAATATCCTGATGTGGAATTCAAAGTTGTCACAGGCTGGAGCCGGGATGTACTTAATTTGATCTATAATCAGCATGTTCATATCGGTTTTGTCAGGGGGGACTACCCTTGGGGAGACCGGAAGCAGCTTATATTTGAAGAGACCGTCTGTATTGCATCCAGAAAAGAAATAAATATGAATGATCTTCCTAACTTATCAAGGATAGATTATCAAACGGACTATTGGTTTAAATCGCTGGTAAACGATTGGTGGATAGAAAATTTCACGCATCCTCCAGTGATCGGCATGGAAGTGGATAAAGTCGAAACATGCCGGGAAATGGTTATTAGAGGGTTAGGTTATGCTATTATGCCCAGCCTCGTTCTTGAAGGCATACCGAATATTAACAAAATCAATATTAGTGATAAAAATGGCAATCCAATATTAAGAAGAACGTGGATGTATTATCACGAAGAAGCGTTGGAGTTAAATCTGGTAAAAGCTTTTGTTCAATTTATGGAAGCTGTGGATTTGAGTGCACCGTTGTAGACGGCGATAAAAAAATGGGGAAGGGATGATTCCTTTACCCATTTTTTTGCTTATAAATGTTCCGCGGAGGTGAGCTATTCGGATATGGCAAGAAAAACTACTGCTAAGCACAAAATTGGATCTCTGTCAAGAAAGTAGACACTCAAATAAGAGATATCACACAACCTTTTTGTAATACATGGCCTCGTATTGATCCGGTGAAACATAGCCCAAAGAACCATGAATTCTCTTACGGTTGTAAAA
>NZ_JANQBD010000066.1 GCF_024722015.1 Paenibacillus radicis (ex Xue et al. 2023)
AAAAAAGAAAGCTCAACTGTATGATGTGGTGGAAGGGCAATCCCCACGTTAAAAAAACAAGTTCCCATTGTATGATTAGAAAAAAAGACCTAATATTGAATTAGGTCTTTTTTTTTGAAAATAATCATTCAAGGGGCTCTCTCGTATGGCTGATAATAAAATTGTATTTCACCGATTAACGTCTGATTTTTATAAGGAACACACTCATTTAGTTGAAACAATTAAAGACGAGGGACGAGGCTATGGAGTGCTTCTGGTGACTGTTTTAGGTTATAAATTCGCTATACCTTTGCGTTCTAAAATGGATCTTAACCATCCTGCGAATTTTACGACTAAAATTCACAGCCCTGATGGGAAAAACGTTAGGCATGGGCTTGATTATACAAAGGCGCTTATTATTACAGAAGATCGCTTTGTATTGTCGGAAAAAGATTATAAGCTTAGAGATAAAAGTGACTACTTAAAAATTGTGGAATTAGAACACAAAATCATTATCGATTTTGAGAAATTCGTACAGAAGTATATTAAAGCGGTGAAAAAACAAGATAAACACATTCTAAGGCAATATAGATTTTCAACTATGAAAAATTATCATGTAGAGCTTGGTTGTAATTTGCCTATAAATCCATCGAATGATATACAAGAAATGAAGGTATTTTAAATTCAGACGTGGTTTTTAATGAATGATTATTTATATCGCTCATTAAAAAGCGCGTAACCGTAGCGTTAGCGTAGGCTCTTTTGGGGTAGGATAAATACAAGGCGAAAAAAAGAAAAAGGCAAATTCGGGCATTTTTGTTCGCCGGAACGGTGCCTTTTTTTATTTAATCCTTTGTTTTTTGGTTTTTTTCAGTTCTGAAATTTTGTTTTGTAGGCTTGTATCACTTAATTGAACATAAAGACTTCCAAGGCTCACAATTGCAGTTTTCAGAAGCTCCTGGGTGTTACCATTTCGGTTTTCAGTTGAGAGCTGAGAGAGGGCATAGAACTCGCCAGCGTTTTTCGCTTTTCTTCCGAAGTAACCTTCTGCCAAGAAAAAGAAAATGAATTGCAGGGCCTTTTTTATGCTTCTGAACAGGTTTAACTTGTAGACATGCACACAAAATTGGGTGTTTTGTGAGGATATTCATCTTATATCGCTCTCTCTATTTTTTCTGTAATCGTTTCTCCTTTAAATTAACTCTTTCCGCTCTTTGGATCAGTATCGATTCAATTATGATTTTCCTTTTTGATGCTTGTTTCAATGTAGTTTGATATCGAATATAAATCATCGCCAAACAAAACAAAAAAGGCGAAGCTACGAATATTAACCCAATAATAAATAATAATGGATTACGTCCTTTCAAATATTCGTCTAATAGATTTTTAATAAAACTAGAGACCAACCCACTTAAGACAACCGATCCTGCCGCTATATAAAGTCCTTGTACAGGAATAGCTTTTTCTTGAGCTTCGAAATCTATTTTTAATAATTCAAGCTCTTCATTTGAATAGTCTTTATATAATTTTATTTCATCCATGGTGTTGTACAATATTTTTACATTCTGTTTTTTTAATTTATCTGATTTTTTAATCATATCTTCCCCTCCGTTTTATCTCCCTTAAAGAAGATTATTAGGTATATCGAAAATACTTCGTAAAAATTGAAGTGAACTCAATGATTACGAACGATTAAACAAACAAAAAGCCCACCACGATTGAACATATGTATCAAACATATTTTGTGAGGATGCACCCAAAGCATTATTTTTTTTAGAATATTCTGAATATTGCAAAAATACTAATGATATGTTAATATAAAGCCATGAAACAACAGCCCACAGAAAACGGAGGTAACCAGGATGGGACCATAGCTAAGTTAAACTAAACGCAACTTAGACGAGGGGAGACGGATTCCGATGGGCCACCGATAGGCGAAGCGTATCCAGTCAACGGGTATGCCGGTTCACAACCGACCAATGATCGGAAGGGGATAGTCCAATGGGAAAGCGTAAGTCGAAGCGTGTAGAACGCGGGTATCCATGAGTATCAGGAAGGAGTATAAAAATTGAATACTGGAATGCGATAGGGATCTCCGTTAGCTGGCGGGGGTCCCTATTAAATTTGCGCAAATGGCAACTCTTCTGAGCCAGGAACAACCGTCTTTTACGTAACTATCTTTTTGGTTATTTCCTTTGCATCCTTAACCGATACGTAAACCGGTCTGGACCCATATCCCGCGGGGAATACGGTGGCAGCTCGTGATCATCCAGTATGAGCAATGAAGAGCGAATAAACCTGGTGTGATTTTCGTCACTTACTTTTGATTCTCGACGTGTTAAATTAAAGATGTAAGAAAGGTAAGACATTAAACGGAAGGACTTGATGTAAAATGAGACCTCAGAAGCGATCCCGATCTTGGCTAAAATAGATTACTTAATATTTTTTTGAATAACATTGTGAATGTTTTCACTAATTAAAACAGGAGCTGATTATCATGCTAGGAAAATGGCTTAGAGAAAATAAATATGCAGCAGGAATCCTGCTTTTCATACGGTTATACATTGGATATGAATGGCTCACACACGGATGGCAAAAGTTAATCGATGGATTTAATGCCGGTGGCTTCTTAAATAACGCGGTCACCAAACCGGTGATCGACAAGGCAACTAATGAACTTGTGTATCCGACCTTCACCGCTTTCATACAAAACTTTGCTCTGCCGAATGTTAAAATCATTAACTTCATGATTCCGCTCGGCGAATTCTTAGTCGGTCTTGGTTTGATTCTTGGTGTTTTGACTACCGCGGCAGCATTCTTTGGACTCATGATGAACTTCATGTTCATGTTCGCGGGTACCGTAAGCACGAATCCTTGGTTCATTCTTATCGGCGGGATCTTGTTCATGGCAGGTGCAAACACCGGTAGATTCGGTATTGACCATTACCTGATGCCCTACCTTCGCAAGCTGTTTACACACAAGAAAAATCCTACAGACCTAACAACTGGAACGGGTACGAAACACAAACCCATACACGCTTAATCTAAACGCAGCTCCATCGGGGCTGCGTTTTTGACGTTTTTAAAACTCTTCAGCAATCGTAGACGAACTGCAAGCTCAGACAGAGAAAGAACGCAGTAATAAAGACGGATCCCGCGGTCCGCAACAATAACAGACCACGTAATCTAACAAACAGAAAGGCCCTAATTTTCCATTTCACCTTTTCTCTCGAAGTAATCTTCGATCAAGAAAAATAAAGTGGATTATAGGCCCATTTCTATGCTTCTGGACGGGTTTTTCTTGTAGACATGAACACAAAATAGGGTGTTTTGCTCATAAATCCAGCTCTCGGAGTCTATTGATATAGGCATATTTTTATCCCTAATTGGGATATTTTCTTGTCGTAGAAAGTTGGGTTTTTCGAAAAAGACCTTTTGCAGGGATTTCTGAAGAAAGCTTGCTTGCGGGAAAAAATGAAGGAAGACACTGAGAAATGTATTTTGCGGAAACATAATATCCAATCACTTTGACTTTCACGGTAAATTTTCCATTCATATTGATCGCGTAACGTTACCTGTGTTATCTTTAAACTGAGATCGCATATATTAACACATATAACACCATTTAGCACCATTTAACACTTATAAACACTAAAAAAAGCCCAAGAGCTGGAACTCTCGGACTTTTCATAGCAATATGGACTTGGTTTTCTCCTTCAGGTTCAGTTTAGAAAATCCTACTTTGACTTTGACCGGTCCAGGGTAGGTTTTTTACTTTAAAACGAACGTTAAAAGGGCTAGAAGGAGCATGCACGACATTATCATCAATTGAATCGCATCTTTCGTTTGCATCGTTTCCCACCTCCTATATTACTAGAGGAGAGAGACAAGCCATATATTGCTAAAACAATTGTATATGGTTTTCGAAATGTCAGCAACCTGAAGCTGTAGTTCTTCGACATTGTTAGAGACATCTGTATAAAAATCTTTATTTTGTGAATATGTCCAACCCTCTTTTTTAGTAAGTTGGGTAGCTATCTCGAGCAATCCGGAGCAAATCGAAAAACGACTCCTTCGCAAAACATGCGAACAGAGCCGTTTTTTTGCCATTGTTCCACGGAAGAAAAATCGCCGCTCATGGCGGAATTTGGGGTAATATCAGATTTGTAGTAGTCTCACCCCTAGAAGGTGAAACTACAATAAGAGAAATTAATAATTAATGGGATTAAATATAAGGATTGGGCTATCCCAAAATAAGCGGATACGTGTACGCATTGGCTAGCACGATCCAATGTCATATGATTCAACGGTTCGTATACTAGCGGAAGCTGTTAGGATGCCAAATTCCTCATATACCCTGAAGTATGCGGAAAAAGTTGGGAGTAAACGCCATATATGCGGAAATATGTGCGGAACGATTCAACCTTTGATCTAACAGGCTTTGCCTGTTACGTGTGGAAAGATGCTCCGCATCCCTTATCCTGCATTAATAAATTAATGCCCTTTCCTATCGGATTCGGGAAAAACGCTGCCACCAGCTAAGGACAAAATAGCAACTGTACGATAAAATAATGAGAGGAGTGTGATCCTAAAATGAACATGAAGAAAGAGCAATTCGAGCGGTATTTTGGCAATCTACAAGCCTCCTGGGGATACGAAGGCATGGAACTGACCCCAGAAGAAGGCGAGCAACTGCGCCGGGTCGCTATGGGAGAAATCACGAAAGAAGAATACTCTCGGTCGATCAACGCTGCGGCCAGCAAGGAAGGTGACTCGCAATGACTCCATACGAATCGGATTCACTGGACGGGCTAAGTGAGGAACGTATTCACTATCTCGCTCGGATCGGCGCGATTTTCGAGCGCCTGTACACGATCAAGGATTTGCACGATGCCGAGTACCGAGCCATGGTCAACGCCAGTTTTACGGCGAAGATGCTGGGCGAAATTGGCGAGAGTAACGAGCGAATCGAGGAGGTCATGCGCGCTTGTCTCCTTCCAGATCGCAACAGCTGGGAGCTGGCCAGGGAAGGGCACCAAAAACAAAGCTCATTCATAGCCGCGTACATACAGCAGCATTGCGGACCAGCTCCGGATAATCCGACGCTGGTAACCTCCGAAGCACTGGCCGCTTATCACCGGTCAAAGATCATGATAACTGGATCTGACGGAGAATTAATCATCCTGACAAATCCGGAGGAGGATGGTGCATGAAGAAAATCATTCCATTCCCCCAACAAAAGCAGCCGGACACTTCCATACTTTCAGCTATGCAGAGTATCGAAAAACGGTTCGGCATGTCATTCTGGGCATACATGGGGTTTACCGGAAACCAAGAAAAGGTAAAAGAAAAAATAGATAAAGTTCTACACAAAGAAACCCTTCAACTCGCATCCAAACTATTAGAAGAGGGTGCTTTAGATAACCATCATGATGAGAATAAATACAGGCAAGAAAACCTAATAGCAGCAGATAATCCAGTACACAACCAAAACATCACAAAAAAACAGGCCATCGGATACGTGATCGCTGCTCTAAAAAACAAAGCTAGCTCCCTCGATCATACAGTTGATCAAACAGCAATCCTTCTCGAAATCGAACGATTATTTATAACCATAGATCCTCAGCAAGCAGAGCAAATCTACATACATGAATGGAACCCTCCAAATGAAATTCAGAAACTGTAACATCATGCAACATTATGTAAAAGCCTTTCCTACCAAGGGATTCACATTCAGTAACATCATGTAACATGATGTTACTGAACATTTATAAAAAGAACTCGAATCAAGTTCAATTTGCGCTTTTCCTACTCCTGAACGCTCCCGCTGGGGCTACATCCGCACCCTCTAACATCAAGCCCTTATTCTTCTTTTCTATTTATCTGTTCTTTACTTACGCTAAAACAACTGTATTCTTTCATGAATAAGGGCTTGACTTTAAAGGGTTTAAACCGCACGCTAGATCGGTCGCGTCTAGGAAAACGGGCATAGAATACCTACCTGCATTCAATACAGGTAAACTGTAAAGATGCAAAGTAGGTGTTCGTGTTCCAGGCTCGCCAGCTTAGGTGCGCTGAGGTTTCCGTTCCATCCATGCCCGAACAATAGCTTGTACGCTATCCGTACCTTTTGCCACACAAAGCCAATCCTGTGTGATTGATACGGCCACCCATCTTTCGATGCTTGGCTACCTCCAGACCGTTTTTCGGCGTCCTCCCGATATACTGTATTCCACACGTGGGCATGATTCCGTGTTATTGGATTACACGCAGCGAGTTTGCATCGGGCCTGCTCCCCTTGCTAAGTTTAACGTGTTGCTTTTGCTTTCCACGTCGGCACGCTCAAACCCATTCTCGAAAAAAAGACAATAGGAAAATAAGCCTTACGAAGTCCATTTTTAAAAAAAGGATCCCGTACGCCTGGTATTGGGTTATTTCTTTCAATGAAACTATGTATAAGTGCTAATTGATCCGGTCGTAACCGGCTCAAGTAAAACCAAGAAAATCAGAAAAGCCCTGGTTCTCCGCTATCGGGGAACCAGGGCTTGTTGTTTATCAACATTACTTCTCACAATTCGTCAAAATTGCATTCTTGAATAGAGTGCAATTCGATGATACAATGAAGCTAATAAAATCATTGTGAGAGTGCCTGTTTCTTTCCGATTGCGTCGGATCTGAAGCAGCTTAGAGCCTGAGAAACTCTAGCTACTTGAACAGTGATTTTTTATTTTGTCAAAGTTCGTTATTAGTTAATTTTTCCTCTATCAAAATAAACTATAGCATATTGCTAGATTTAGGGAAAGCATAATATCTTCGGCCTAATAAAGAAAACACCCGAAATACGCGGGTCGAACCTTTACATTCGCCCTCAAGGCCAAATAAAAAAGGCCCCGACCTCAACGTACCTCGGCTTTTTTATTTGCCAAATATCCGCTTCCAAATGGACTTGTTCCGTTCCTCTTCCACGGCCGCAGCGATCTCCTGTTTCGTAGCCAGTTGCTCCCGCATATATGTGATCATTTCCGCTTTATCGCTCTTTAACCGCTCATTATGCCGATCAAGAGCCGTGTCTACAGCGTTCTGAATCTGTTGCTGTACCGTTGACTCTGTGGTGGCCGCAAGTGCCTTCTGTACTGCTAGAGCTTCTTGCAATACTCGGATCACATCGTCCCGTTCGTCTAAGCGTTCTAAAAGCACCTCATTAAACTTATTAATGCCATTAATTTTTTCCTCCAACGCATCGAAGCGTTTATCATGTCGTTCATGAATGGCATTAATTATCGTATTATAGTCTGTTATGGGCGCTATAGCATTGGACGCCGCGATCTGTAGCGTACCTTTTGGATGCTTAGCTGAAATGAGTTGGGCGGCTTGCTCCACTGGAAGATTTGATTTCTCGCGTAACTCCTTTAAATGGCGCATAACCATAGCGTCTGACTCCGTAAAGATACGTGGAGCTTTCTCACCATCTCCGTCTTTAGTGAACGGGTATCCAGCGTCTTCTAACGCCGCAGCGTATTTCCTTACGGTAGACTCTGCTATGCCGATCATTGCGGCGATATCCTTTGATGTTAGCGCCTTTTCAAACTTTTGAAAATCGTTATCCATATCGTCATCACCTCGCTATAGTAAACGATTCGACGCGGAGGTAACTATTTCCTGCCATTAGCTTCGCACCGTAAACAATAACAGTGAGTACAGAACCCAGATAGGCTTGATTCATTATCCCAGAAGAAAACCATATTTCATTCTCATTACAAATTCCTCCGCAGCTATTAGACTGGCGATAGCGTTAAACTAGGATAGTTGAAATTTATGGTGAAATATGATTAAGGAATTGAGTCACTGATAGGAGGAATCCATATAGCTTTAGTTCATGAGTTCATACTTATTTCATATCGTAAATTTGAAGAGATTTCTTTAAGTGGAATCTTTAATTATAAAGACAATAATTCAGAAAACGTTGTTAATTTACTTGATGACATGTTTGGATATATGCTAGATACATTAAAATGGATTGAAACCATAAATCCCGATAAAAACGAAAGTGAATTGGGGTTTAACTATTATGGATACTCTATAATTGAGAAAAAGGGAGCAATAAAATTATCGAAGCTGATGAAAGCTTGGTATCTAATGTTTTCAGAAGCTCCCGAAGAATTAATTTTAACGGGTTGGTATACTTGGAATGAAGATGAAGACCCCAGAACAGCTGGGGCATATGAAAAATTATCATTCAGTAGAAAAGAAATTCTTGAAACTCTAAGCAGACTAATTGAATTTGCAACCAAGGTTGACTCTGGGGAATATATAATAATTTACAGTGGTATCTGAACTAACGGCGAACGTTAGTTTAATGACAACAGCGGCAGTCTAAGACTTTATTTTTCAAGTCTGGTCCGCCGCTGTTTCTTTTAATAGATCAGTCTAAAACTTTTTTTTCAAAAGCTGACGATTCTTTAACTCAAAAACACTCGTTAAATCAACGACTCCAGTCTAATACTTTATTTTCACCGAACACCATAGCCAAAATTCAGCGCAAGCTCGCGGAAGTTAAATTTAGTAAAATATGGATATATGGTGTGGTCATAGATAGAAGGGGCCGCGTGATCTAAGGCGTCTGATTGATAATCAGATAGGGCTCCTATGGAGTCTCTAGGGTTCGAATCCCTTCCCAGGTTCCCTTAAAATCGAGAAGTAATCGTACAAAAAGCCCACAGTAGAAGCTGTGGGCTTTTGTGATAAAGCTACTTGGAAAGCAACCCGCCCGGCGGGTTGCTAGTTTTTTAGATCAATAAACACAAGATGTTGTGTTACGGCATGGTAACGCATATGTTTCCACAAGATATAGTAGTTTGTTTTCACAGAAACCATTGACAAAACGCAAAAAATTTGATACTCTAAGAGAGCATCAAATAGAGGTTAAAGGGTAGAGCAACTTTAACCTTGCGACAGAATATTGATCTCGCAAATCAAAATTCTGAATATGTATTTCTATCCAAAACATTTGTGAGCCCAATCATATCAAAAAAACACCACATAATGCAACAAGAAAATTTCACCTTACATAATATGTGTTGTTCGGATAAAGCTTAAATTGGATGTAAATATAGTAAAGTTAACTGCTTGCTCGACTCCTTTAACTCGAAAGAGTGGAAGGAGGAAATCCGATGAACATAATTTTTTGCCATTATCCTAAAGGTATCCATGTAGTGCAGCATGACCGCAATAGTCATTGGGTTAGAGGTCATTTCCGTGGTCTGTGCTGGATTCCAGCACATGTCCGCAGTGGGTCGACTGTTTCCGAACATTGTCGCTCGTAAGACTTTAGTAAATGAAAAGGCTCGGACTTCGGTCCGAGCCTTTTCATTTACTAATAACGGTACATTATCGAAGTATGTGATATCATATTTTTAATGTCCTGGCTAGTTTCTGTAGAAACAAAAAGCAGTTGCCCGACTGCCTGCTGGATTTATTTTATAGCGGGTTGTGCAGGAGGGAGCACTGATGGAGAACTCTTGGTTTCCGATTTACAATGAACTTTTGAATGATCCGGATTTTAAAGCTCTAACGCCAACTGAAAAGCTCTATTATTGGTTAGTTTTGAGCGAATACAATATAGTCGGTGGAGAGTTTTATAAACCCGATATCTGGTTTGCCGGCGCGCTGGCACTAAGTGTAATCAAAATACGTCAGGCCAGGAGAACATTGAGTAAATTAAGTTTTTTGAATATTACACCAGGGATGAGGGCGCAAGGCAAAAATCTCGCTACTCGTTACAAAGATGTCCGGATCCATGATGATGCTCAATTCTCCAGGTTGGATAGGACCACATTTAACGTTCTGCTTCAAAAAATCAGAAACGACAATTTATCCCATCAAGAAGTAGTAATGTATGTCTATATTAATCACCTATGCCAGACAAGTGGCAAAGGAAAGTTTGCAGCTTTGGCAAAAAGCGTATTCATAGATCTTACTAATATTGCGAATGCGGTCAAGCAAGTAGAAGGACTTCATAAAAAGTTTATATTTACGTCAGGGGAGAAATTATTTAAATACTCGTCAGAGATTAGATCTCTTCGTTTCGAGTCAGTTCAACGTGTGCAATTCAATGAAGACCATCTAGCGGAATGGAATAAATCCATCCAGCACAAGATAAATGAGATCGAAGCAAAAGAAAAAGAAAAAGAAAAGCAGCGTGCTCGGGATAATGGAGAGTTGATAGCTGATGATCTGCCTGATCTGTTTAAAAAAATATACTCAGCTCGCCGCGGTAAGCTTCCTACTTTTCATCCATCAGAGGCACGCCAGCTGATAGAGCTCGGAGAACAAATGGGCCCGCAACGAATTGAAACTGCTATACAGAATTATATTTCCGCTGGTACTTTGCCGACCAAAATGAACCAAGGCAGCCGTACATTAAATCAGTTTGTTAAAAACATTGATTGGTTCCTTCCTGATGCGAACTAAGCAGCTTTTGATTCAAGATTTTTTGCAGCTATTGTTTTTGTTAAGTGATACGGTTAAATGATACTTGTTAGGTGATACAGGTTAAGTGATACTCGTTAGGTGATACAGGTTAAGTGATATAAATCATACATATTTTCGATTCTATCTATCAATTTTGTATCACCCATTTAATTTAAAGATATTATAATATAAAGAAGAAGAAATAATAATTATACTAGAAAATACGTCGATGTCTTTAATTATTTATGGATGCAAAATTTTTCAATTCTTTTTTCCAAAAATAATTTTGAATATTTACGAAATATATTTCAGAAAATAATTCATTTCTTCTCCTCAATACTCTAATAAGTCAGTATACGAACATAAAGGTTGTTATTATCGATTTTAAAACAGATTACCTCTTACATCATCTGAACTATTTCAAAGGCTTTAGAATGGATTTGGGAGGCAGCTCAGATTATTTTGTAACGATGTTCATATGACAAACAGAAAGGCCCTAATTTTCCATTTTTGCTTTTCTTTCGAACTTTGATTCGATGAAGAAACAGAAAATGAATTGTAGGGCCTTTTCTATGTGTTTGAGATGGTTTTTGCTGGCAGCATGCACATGTTCAGATCTCTTATTAGCAGATAAATCGGGATAGACGCGCATATCTATTTTTTAAAGGATGGACGTGTCATGATTCTTGAACTGGACAAGCCGTTCAAAAAGTACAAAGCATCGATTGCGCACTATGGAGCTTCCGAGGGTTGGGTTATCGCGAACCGCGAATACACCGATGAAGCCTATGCGCTTGCGAAATCAAATCGCAATCCGCCTAATTAACCGTGAGCAGCTTATCGAGACGATTCTAAAACTTAATCCAGGCGCTGCACCTTCGGTAAAGGCGGTAAAGCAAGCCATGCCAAACGATAGAAAAGATTTGCTCCAGATACGGAAGCACGATGTTGTGCGGAAAAGTGCAAAAGGCGAATTTTATGGTTGCTGCAGCTCCTTTCCGAAGAGATTAAATGATTAGGGGCCCGCGTCAGCGGACTCTTTTTTCGTTTCTGCACGCGGCTCCTTCATCTCAACGAGCTTTTTTTGTATGATATAAAATAAGGTGGGATTTGATAATGAAACAAAATGGTGAAGTTATACAATTGTTTCAAAAGGAACATAAAGGAAGTCATTGCCGAAAATCGCGCCAAACGAAGATTAAAGGGAGCGACGACGACGGTTTCTTTTTCGTTTCGTGAATCCAAGCACAGCAATCGAAACGCTGTACCGGCTATCTTGAGCTCACTGGAGTTGAAAAAAGTAATAAAATTCAGAACTTTAGACGATACTGCAAAGAACTGGTACTCATTGACTGAATATAATAATACAGATATAATAAAACTACTGATGTGGTGGAAGAGCACCCCACGTTAAAAAAAGAAAGCTCATTGTATGATGTGGCGGAAGGGTAATCCCCACGTTAAAAAAAGAAAGCCCACTGTATGATGTGGCGGTAGAGCATCCCCACGTTAAAAAAAGAAAGCTCAACTGTATGATGTGGTGGAAGGGCAATCCCCACGTTAAAAAAGAAAGCTCAACTGTATGATGTGGTGGAAGGGCAATCCCCACGTTAAAAAAACAAGTTCCCATTGTATGATTAGAAAAAAAGACCTAATATTGAATTAGGTCTTTTTTTTTGAAAATAATCA